>MESA01000017.1 GCA_001770775.1 Burkholderiales bacterium RIFCSPHIGHO2_12_FULL_63_20 | reverse complement strand
CTTCGTCTAGAGGCCTAGGACACCACCCTTTCACGGTGACTACAGGGGTTCGAATCCCCTAGGGGACGCCAAGTTTTGACGGCGCTTGGATTGCGAAAGCAGTCGCAGACGTCAGCCACTGCGGAGTGGTAGTTCAGTTGGTTAGAATACCGGCCTGTCACGCCGGGGGTCGCGGGTTCGAGTCCCGTCCACTCCGCCAAAAATTGCAAAGCCCTGATGCGCAAGCGTCAGGGCTTTTTGCTTTGTGCCTCACTCAGCCCGTGACCGCAGCGCCCGGCGTGCGTCGGCCAAACATGGCCCAGCTCTCGATCGTCATCACGATCTCGTCGCGCTGGTTGAGGGCCTCCCAGCGCGTCTGCACCAGGCCGACGTGGGGCTTGCTCTTCATGGGACGGCTGTCGAGCACGGTCATGCGGGCGCGCAGCGCGTCGCCCACCAGCACCGGCTTGTGCCATTTCAGCGAATCCAGTCCGGGTGAGCCCAGGCTGCTGGAGTCGAGGATGAAACCGTCGCACATCATGCGCATGACGATGCCGGCGGTGTGCCAGCCGCTGGCCGCCAGGCCGCCAAACAGCGAAGCCTTGCCGGCTTCCTCGTCGAGGTGGAAGGGCTGGGGATCGAAATCGGTGGCGAACTGGACGATCTCGTCGCGGCCCACTTCGCGGGGACCGAAGGTCATGCTCAGCCCGGGGGTGAAGTCCTCCCAGTGCCAGCGGGGTGACGAGGTGCTTGTGCCGGTTTCGGCCTGACTCATGGCTTGTCCTTGTGTCGTTGGGGGGAGGGCTTGAGTTTGACGTCTTCGCGCAGACTGCGATCGATGGCGCGGCGGGCCTCGGCACGCTCCTTCGCTTTGACGCTCTGCGGCGTCTGATGTGCGCCGGCTTTGCGCTGCAAGGCGGGGGCCACCAGTGGGTTGCGGGGTTTGAGGCCAGGGACGACCAGCGGCGGCTGTTGCGTGAGCTTTTTCTTGCGAACGGCTGTCATGGCAGTGGCGGCTAGGGGTGGACGGGCGGCGGGCTGCTCAGGGGCGCGGGCCGGTTGGCCAGCCAGGTTCCCAGGGCAATGACGACGGTGCTGAGCAGCATCCAGCTGGTGATGCGCTCATTCAAGAACAGCGCGCCCCACAGCATGCCAAAAACCGGGATCAGGAAGGTGACCGTGAGTGCCTGGTTGGGGCCGATGCGCCCGATCAGGCGGAAGAACACGATCTGCGCCAGCCCGGTGCAGACGATGCCCAGGGCCAGCAGCGCCGCCCACACTGTCCCGGGGACCTCGTGCCAGTATTGGGCCGTGTGCGGGGGCACCGGTTGGGGGCCAAGCCACAGGGCCGGGCCGATCATCACCAGCACCGTCATGCACAGCGTGCCGGCGGCGTTGGTCAGGGGGCTGAGGGCATGCAGATGGCGGCGGGCCACATGCACCGACAAGGCATAGGACAGGGTCGCACACAACATCAGCGCCACAGCCCAGTGGCTGCCACTGCCGGGTGGGATGGCGCCCTTGTCGGCGGTGAGCAGTGCCACGCCCAGCAGGCCCAGGATCAGACCCAGGCTGCGCGTGAAGTGCATGCGTTCGCGCAGCCACATCCAGCCCACAAAGGCGCCCCACATGGGCGTGGTGGCGTTGAGGATGGACATGAGTCCGACGGGCAGATGGCGTGCTGCCAGGCTCAGGCAGAGGAAGGGGATGCCGAACGCCAGCAGGCCGCAGACCAGCAAGGGGCGGGCGTAGGCCAGCAGTTTGGGGCCGTCATGACGAAGCAGCACGATGGGCAGCAGCATCAGGGCGGCCGAGCTGACGCGGAAAGCCGCCAAGCCGACCGGACCGACCACGGGTGCGGCGACATGCAGAAACAGGAACGAGCCGCCCCAGACGGCGGCCAAGGCCAGCATGGCCAGCATGTCGCGAAATGTCATAGCCCTGCATCGTAGCGGCAAGGCGGATGTCATGCTGGCGACCTTGAATCGCGGGGTTTGTGCAAGTTCTGCGTCCGGGAGGGAAAATTCACGGTCCAGTCCTTAAAATCGCAGCCTGTCATCACGCATCACGAACGAAAGACTGCCATGCAAGTTGCCGCTTCCATTTTCAAGGCCTACGACATCCGGGGCATCGTCGGTCAGACCTTGAGCGAGGCGATGGCCGAGCACCTGGGCCGAGCCTTCGGGACCGAGGCGCTGAAGTTGGGCGAGAAGGCCGTGGCCGTCGGGCGTGATGGTCGCGTCTCGGGACCGTCGCTCAGCGCCGCCCTGATCGCCGGCCTGCGCAGCACCGGCATCAACGTGATCGACCTGGGCGCGGTGACCACGCCGATGCTGTACTACGTGGCCGCCACGCGCGGTGAACTGGGCTGCCACAGCGGCATCCAGGTGACCGGCAGCCACAACCCCAAGGACTACAACGGCTTCAAGATGGTGCTGGCCGGTCGTGCCATTTACGGTGACGACATCCAGGGCCTGCGCCAGCGCATCGAAGCCGAAGACTATGCGCAAGGCCATGGCGCCTTGAGTGAGCTGAACGTGTTGGCAGAGTACACGCAGCGCATCATCGGTGACTGCAAGCTGGCCCGCCCGATGAAGATCGTGGTGGACTCGGGCAATGGCATTCCCGGTGCATCGGCGCCCGGCATCCTGCGGGCGCTAGGTTGCGAGGTGATCGAGCTGTTCTCGGAAGTGGATGGCGATTTCCCCAACCACCACCCGGACCCGTCCAAGCCCGAGAACCTGCGCGACCTGATCGCCGCCGTGAAGGCGCATGGTGCCGAGCTGGGCCTGGCGTTTGACGGTGACGGCGACCGCCTTGGCGTGGTGACCCGTGAGGGCAACAACATCTTCCCCGATCGCCAGATCATGCTGTTTGCGCGAGACGTGCTGACGCGTGTGCCGGGCGGGCAGATCATTTATGACGTCAAGTGCAGCCAGCAGTTGGCCGTGGCCGTGCGTGCGGCCGGGGGCGTGCCGGTGATGTACAAGACCGGGCATTCGCTGGTCAAGGCCAAGCTCAAGGAAACCGGCGCACCGTTCGCCGGCGAGATGAGCGGCCACATTTTCTTTGCCGAGCGCTGGTATGGCTTTGACGATGCAACCTACACGGCTGGTCGCTTGCTGGAGATTTTGAGCAAGGTGGCCGACCCGAGCGCGGTGCTCAATGCCTTGCCCACCAGCTACAGCACGCCCGAGCTGAACGTGGCCTGTGCCGAGGGCGAGCACCATGAGGTGATCGAGAAGCTGCGCCAGACCGCGCGCTTTGACGGCGCTGAGATGACGACGATCGACGGCTTGCGCGCTGACTATCCGGATGGTTTCGGACTGGTGCGTGCTTCGAATACGACCCCGGTGCTGGTGCTGCGCTTCGAGGGGCAGACGCCCGAGGCGTTGGCACGCATCCAGGCGCATTTCATGGCGGCTGTGCTGGCCGTCAAGCCCGATGCCCACCTGGGCGCCTCGGCGCACTGATGGGCGAGACGGGCGACGTGGTTTGAGTGATTCCGAGCCGGATGATGTTGCGCTGAAGCCCTGGCTGGCCCGGCAGGCCTACAGCCTGCTGTTGCGGCTGGGCACGCCCGCCTACCTGTGGCGGGTGTGGGCACGCGGGCGCGAGGAGCCGGCCTACCGTGCCGACTGGCCATGGCGCCTGGGATGGTATGGGCGTGCCTACCGTGAGGCGGTGCGTCGTACCCAGGGGCGTCCGGTGCTGTGGCTGCACGCGGTGTCGCTGGGCGAGGCCCGTGCGGCCGCGCCTTTGGTTCAGGCCTTGCGGGCGCAACGCCCTGACACGCGCCTGCTGCTGACGCACACGACGGCGACGGGCCGTGAGGCCGGCCGCGCATTGCTGCAAGACGGTGACCTGCAGACCTGGCTGCCCTATGACACGCCTGGCGCGGTGCGGCGTTTCCTGTGGCTGCACCGTCCACGGGTGGGCGTGCTGATGGAGACCGAGGTCTGGCCCAATTTGCAGCGCGAGGCACGCCGTGCCGGTGTGCCCATGGTGTTGGCCAATGCACGCCTGAGTGAGAAGAGCTTGCGCCAGGGACTGCGTGTGGGCGCACTGATGCGACCGGCGGCTCAGGCCATGAGCCTGTGCCTGGCGCAGACGCCCGAGGATGCCGAGCGCCTGATGCGCATGGGCGCGCCGCAGGTGCGCGTGGCCGGCAATGTGAAGTTCGACATGACGCCGGCGGCGCCCTTGCTGAACTTGGGCCGTGCCTGGCAAGCGGTCAGTGCGCGTCCGCTGGTGTTGGCGGCCAGCACGCGCGAGGGTGAAGAGCCTGGTCTGCTGGCCGCGTGGCAGGCGGCTTGTGCCCGCCTGACCGCCGATGAACATCGCCCGCGCTTGTGGATCGTGCCCCGCCATCCGCAGCGCTTTGACGAAGTGGCGACGCTGGTGCGGGGGGCGGGCTTGAGCCTGTCGCGACGCAGTGCCTGGCCGCAGGGACAGCCGGATGCGGCCGCGCAGTCAGCAGATGTCTGGCTGGGGGATTCGATGGGCGAGATGCCTGCCTACTACGCAGCGGCCCGCGTGGCCCTGCTGGGCGGGAGCTTTGAGCCCTTGGGGGGGCAGAACCTCATCGAGGCGGCGGCCTGCGGCTGTCCGGTGGTCATGGGGCCTTCGACCTTCAACTTTGCCGAGGCGGCGGCTCTGAGCGAGCAGGCCGGTGCGGCGCTGCGGGTGGTCGATTGGGCTGAGGGCGTGGCGCAGGCGTTGCGCGTGTGCGAGCCGGCCGTGCAAGGCCCGATGTCGGCCCGCGCGTTGGGTTTTGCGCAGGCCCACCGTGGGGCTGCGCAGGCCATGGCTGAGGCCATCTGGGCCGCAGCCCGCTCAGACTGAGAGCAACGCTCAGGCCTCGCTCAAGGCGAGCCGCTCCTTCACGGCGTGCCCGGCAGCAGGTCCTGCCATTCGGCATGGCGGCGCATGTAGACGGCCACGTAACTGCACACCGGGTTGACGCGCAGCCCCTGGGACCGTGCCCAGGTGAGGGCTGCTTCCACCAACTGTGCCGCGATGCCGCGACCTTCCAGCGCTGGGGGAACGCCGGTGTGCGTCAGGTGCATGATGCCGTTGGACAGCTGGTAGTCGGCCTCACAACGCAGGCCTTCTACGATGGCCTCGAAGCGTCCGAGTTCGGGGTGGTGGACGATGGTCACGGGTGTCAAAGTGGACATGGTGAAACGCTTCCTGAAAGAGAGAGGGGCGCAGCCGAGGCGCTCAGACCCAGCCCACCGCCCCCAGCAGCGCGCCGGCGCCGATCAGCCAGATCAGCCGAATCTTGGTGCGCCACACCAGCACGGCCACAACGGCACTCAAGAGCAGGGCACGTGGCTGGGTGGCTAGCGGCGGTGCCAGCACCCAGCCGGTGGCCAGCAGCAGGCCCACCGTTACCGGCATCATGCCAGCCTGAAACGCCTGCACGCTCAGCCAGTGTCGCCGCGTGGACACCCAGCGTGCCACCGCCAGGGCCAGCGTGGTGGACGGGATCATGATGCCCAGCATGCTGATGAGGGCACCACCGATACCACCGGCATACCAGCCAAACAGGCCCACAAAGAGCACATTGGGGCCGGGCGCGGCCTGGGCCAGCGCGATGGCGGCGGTGAAGTCTCCGTCGCTGAGCAAATGGTCGTCGACCACAAGGCGCCGATGCATGTCGGACACCAGGGTGATGGCGCCGCCGATCGACATCAGCGACAAGGCGATGAAGTGGCCAAACAGGCTCCACCACACCTCCGGTGCCCACATCAGCGGCGACATGACCAGGGGCGCGCCACCTTGGCTCATGCGTCCTCCTGAGACGGCGCGGGACGACGGCGGCGCAGGATCACATAGGTGAACACACAGGTGGCGCCACCCAGGCCGAGCAGCACCCAGACCAGCGGCCAACGCAGCCAGATCATCATGGCCAGCGCCAGAACAGCCAGGGCCAGAGCGGTGGGCCAGCCCAGTTCGTGCTGTCGCATGGGGGCGGACAGCTTGAGCACTGTGCCCACGATCTGGCCC
>MESA01000016.1 GCA_001770775.1 Burkholderiales bacterium RIFCSPHIGHO2_12_FULL_63_20 | reverse complement strand
CTGCTGGAGATCGTGGTGCCCGCCCAGGTGAGCGCCGACGTGGTCGCCACCGGCTTTGCGCTGGCCAAGAAGCTCAAGAAGGTGCCCGTGCGCGCCGGCGTGTGCGACGGCTTCATCGGCAACCGCATCCTGGCCGTGTACCGCCAGGCGGCCGACTACATGATGGAAGATGGCGCCTCGCCGTTCGAGATCGACGCCATGGTGCGCGCCTTCGGCTACCCGATGGGCCCGTATGAGATGAGCGACCTGGCCGGTGGCGACATCGGCTGGGCGACGCGCAAGCGTCGTGCCGCCACGCGTGACCCCAAGGCCCGCTATGTGCACATCGCCGACAAGCTGTGCGAGCGCGGCTGGTTCGGCCAGAAGACCGGCCAGGGCTGGTATGTGTACGAAGCCGGCAGCCGCAGCGGCAAGCCCAACCCCGAGGTCGACGCCATCGTGGCCGAAGAGCGCGCCAAGGCCGGCGTGACGCCGCGCAGCTTCACCCGTGAAGAGCTGGAGCGCCGCTACGTGGCCGCCATGGTCAACGAAGGCGCCAAGGTCGTGGCCGAGGGCATCGCCCTGCGTCCGCTGGACGTGGACGTGACCCTGGTGCATGGCTACGGCTTCCCCCGCTACAAGGGTGGCCCGATGAAGTACGCCGACCTGGTCGGCCTGCCCCAGATCCTGGCCGACATCCAGGCCTTCGCCAAAGAAGATCCGCTGTTCTGGCAACCCGCCCCGTTGCTGGTCCAGCTCGTGGCCGAAGGCAAGAACTTCGACAGCCTGAATCAAGCCTGATCCCGAAGGCCTGATCCCGAAGGCCTGATCCGGCCGCCCCCCACAGCAGAACACAGGAGACATCCCCATGCGTCAAGCCGTCATCGTGTCCACAGCACGGACCCCCCTGACCAAGTCGCACCGCGGCGAGTTCAACATCATCCCCGGCACCACGCTGGCCGGCCATGCCGTCCAGGCCGCCGTCGAGCGCGCCGGCATCGACCCGGCCCTGATCGAAGACGCCATCATCGGCTGCGGTTATCCGGAAGGCCGCACCGGCCGCAACATCGGCCGCACCGCCGTACTGCGCGCTGGCCTGCCCTTGGGCGTGACGGGCGCCGTCGTCAGCCGCTACTGCGCCTCGGGCCTGATGGCCGTGGCGACCGCCGCCAGCCGCATCATCGTGGACGGCGCGCCGGCCATGATCGCCGCCGGCGTGGAAAGCATCTCGGGCATCCGCCGCGGCGAGAGCGCGGGCGTGGACTCGGGCATCGACCCCTGGATGGTGGAGCACCATCCGGCCGTCTACATGCCGATGATCGAGACCGCCGACATCGTGGCCCAGCGCTACAACATCAGCCGCGAAGCGCAAGACCGCTTCTCGGTCGAGTCGCAGCGCAAGACCGCCGAAGCGCAGGCTGCGGGTCGCTACAAGGAAGAGATCATCGCCGTGACGACCACCATGGCCGTCACCGACAAGGAGACCAAGGCAGTCTCCTACAAGGAAGTGACGATTGACCACGACACCGGCAACCGCCCGGGCACGACCTACGAGTCGCTGGCCAAGCTGGAGCCCGTGCGCGGTGCCGGTCAGTTCATCACTGCGGGCAACGCCTCGCAGCTGTCCGACGGTGCCTCGGCCTGCGTGCTGATGGAAGCCAAGGAAGCCGAGCGCCTGGGCCTGCAACCGCTGGGCGCCTTCCGTGGCATGGCCATGGCCGGCTGCGAGCCCGATGAAATGGGCATCGGCCCCGTGTTCGCGGTGCCCAAGCTGCTGGCCCGCCACGGCTTGAGCGTGGCCGACATCGACCTGTGGGAGCTCAACGAAGCCTTCGCCTCGCAGTCGATCTACTGCCAGGACAAGCTGGGCATCCCCGATGACCGGCTGAACGTCAACGGCGGCGCGATTGCCATCGGCCACCCCTTTGGCATGACGGGCGCCCGCCTGGTCGGCCACGTCCTGTTGGAAGGTCGTCGCCGCAAGGCGCAGAACCCCAACGTGAAGTGGGCCGTCGTGACCATGTGCATTTCCGGAGGCATGGGTGCCGCCGGTCTGTTCGAAATTTTCTAAAACGCCCCGAGGAGCACAGACATGGACCTGAATTTCACCCCTCAGGAAGAAGCCTTCCGCGCCGAGGTGCAACGCTTCCTGAACGACGACGTGCCCGCCCGCCTGAAAGAAAAGGGCGACGCTGGCAAGCGCTTCACCAAGGCCGACTTTGAAGAGTGGCACGCCCTGCTGAACAAGAAGGGCTGGCTGGCCTCCGGCTGGCCCGTTCAGTACGGTGGCACCGGCTGGAGCGTGGTCGAAAAGTTCATCTTCGACAACGAGTGCGCACTGGCTCACACACCCCGCATCCAGCCTTTCGGCGTGGCCATGGTCGCCCCCGTGATCATCAAGTACGGCACCGAAGCGCAAAAGCAATACTGGCTGCCGCGCATCCTCAACGGTCAGGACTGGTGGTGCCAGGGTTACTCTGAACCCGGCGCCGGCTCCGACCTGGCCTCGGTCAAGACCACCGCCGTGCGCGATGGTGACCACTACGTCATCAATGGCCAAAAGACCTGGACCACCCTGGGTCAGCACGCCAACATGATCTTCTGCCTGGTGCGCACCGACCGTGAAGCCAAGGCCCAGCAGGGCATCAGCTTCGTGCTGGTCGACATGGCCACCCCCGGCATCGAGATCCGCCCCATCATCACGCTGGACGGCGAGCACGAGATCAACGAAGTGTTCTTCACCGATGTGCGCGTGCCCGTGGCCAACCTGGTGGGCGAAGAGAACAAGGGCTGGGACTGCGCCAAGTACCTGCTCACCCACGAACGCACCAACATCGCGGGCGTCGGCTACTCGATCGCCGGCATGGACCGCCTCAAGCACCTCGCCGCGCGCGTGACGAAGAACGGCAAGCCCTTGTCGCAAGACCCGCTGTTTGCCGCCCGCATGGCCAAGGTCGAGATCGACCTGGAAAACATGAAGACCACCAACCTGCGTGTGATCGCAGCGGTGGCCGGTGGCGGTGTGCCCGGTGCGGAAAGCTCGATGCTCAAGATCAAGGGCACCGAGATCCGTCAGGAGCTGTTCTCGCTGGCGCGTCGCGCGCTGGGCGTGCATGCCCTGCCCTACATCGCCGAAGCGCTGGACGAAAGCTACACGGGCGAGCCCATCGGCCCGCAGGAATCGGCCTTTGCCGCGTCCCACTACTTCAACTACCGCAAGCTGTCGATCTACGGCGGCTCCAACGAAATCCAGAAGAACATCATCTCCAAGATGATCCTGGGTCTGTAAGCATCGACTGGCGAGGAACACAACCATGAACTTCAACCAATCCGACGACCGTCGCATGCTGGCTGACTCGCTCGACCGCTACCTGGCCGAGCAGTACAGCATCGAAACCCGTCACGCCATCAGCAAGTCGGCCACCGGCTACAGCCCCGAGCAGTGGGCCAAGTTCGCCGAGCTGGGCCTCATCGGCGCCCTGTTCACCGAAGAGCAAGGCGGCTTTGGCGGCACCGGCTTTGACATCGCCACCGTGTTCGAATCCCTGGGCCGCGGTCTGGTGGTCGAGCCCGTGCTGGCCACGGCCGTGCTGGCCGGCTCCGCGCTGGCCCACGCTGGCAACGACGCGCAAAAGGCCCTGATCGAAGAGATCATCGGTGGCGGCCTGATCGCCACGCTGGCCCATGAAGAGGCCGATGCCCATTACGCCCTGAACCGCGTCAGCACCCGTGCCACCCGTGACGGCGACCACTACGTGATCGACGGCGCCAAGGCGGTCGTGCCTTTTGCCGACCAGGCCCAGCAGATCATCGTCTCGGCCCGCACCAGCGGCAATGTGGACGACGAAGCCGGCATCTCGCTGTTCGTCGTGCCTGCCGGCACGGCTGGCCTGAGCCTGCGCGCCTATGGCAACGTCGACGGCACCCGTGCCGCCGAGGTGAGCTTCAAGCAAGTGCGCGTACCCGCCTCGGCCCTGCTGGGCGCCGAAGGCCAAGGCCACGCCACGCTGGAGCACGCCGTCGGCCGTGGCCTGCTGGCCCTGGCCGCCGAGTCCCTGGGCGCGATGGAAGTCTGCAAGAAGGCCACCATCGAGTACCTGCAGACCCGCAAACAGTTCGGCAAGGTCATCGGCAGCTTCCAGGCCCTGCAACACCGCATGGCCACCGTGCTGCTCGAAATCGAGCAGGCCCGCTCGGCCGTCATCAACGCCGCCTCCGCGCTGGACGGCGACGACCGCATCGCCCGCGAGCGCGCCCTGTCGGCCGCCAAGTACACGGCTGGCAAGACCGGCACGCTGGTGGCCGAAGAGTCCATCCAGTTGCACGGTGGCATCGGGGTGACGTGGGAGCTGCCCATGCCGCACTACGCCAAGCGCCTGGTCATGATCGACCACGTGCTGGGTGACGAAGACCACCACCTGCAGCGTTTCATCGCGCTGGGCCAGCAGTAAGTTCGCCTGACACAGCACATGTCTGATCGCCACCTTGCTCACTGGCCGCCCCAGGTGCCCCGGCACCTGGAGGTGCCTGCCACCCACCTGTACGCCAACGTCGAGCGCGCCGCACAGCGCCACCCCGACAAGCCGTACTTCATCTTCTACGACACGCCCCTGAGCTACGGGCAGTTTCATGTGGAGACCGAACGGCTGGCCGGCTACCTGCAACAGGTCTGCGGCGTGGGCAAGGGCGATCGCGTGCTGCTGTACATGCAGAACAGCCCGCAGTACGCGCTGGCCTACTACGCCATCTTGCGCGCCGACGCCGTGGTCGTGCCGGTCAACCCGATGAACCTGACGGACGAACTCCGTCACTACGTCAGCGATGCCCAGGCCACGACCATCTTCGTGCCGCAGGATCTCTTTCACCACGTGCAGCCCCTGCTCAACGAGGGCCTGCACGAGGCGCCGGACAGCGAAGGCCTGCGCCATGCCATCGTCGCCACCTACAGCGACTACCTGACCGAGCCGACCGACCTGCGCGTGCCCGCCTTCGTGAGCGAAGCACGCCGCACCTTCACCGACACCGGCGCGGTGGCCTGGATGGACGCACTGGCGACCAACCTGTCACCCGGCCCGATGACGGCCGGCCCCGACGACATGGCCGTGATGCCCTACACCTCGGGCACCACCGGCCACCCCAAAGGCTGCGTGCACACCCACCGCAGCGTGATGTACAACACCATCGCGCGCCATGTGTGGCTCAAGTCCACGCCTGACACGGTGATGCTCGCCGTCCTGCCCTTCTTCCATGTCACCGGCATGCAGAACGCGCTCAATGGCGCGATCTGCCTGGGCGCCACCGCCATCCTGATCCCACGCTGGGACCGCGATGTGGCGCTGCAGTGCATCGGCCGCTACAAGGTCACCGCCGCACAGCTGATCTCGACCATGGTGGTGGACATGCTCTCCCACCCGAATCTCGACCAGTTTGACCTCTCCAGCCTGGAGAGCGTGGGCGGCGGAGGCGCGGCCATGCCCGAAGCCATCGGCAACAAGCTCAAAACCCTGGTGGGCGCCGATTACATCGAGGGCTATGGCATGTCCGAGACGATGGCGGCCACCCACATCAACCCGACCCAGCGCCCGATGCGCCAGTGCCTGGGCATCCCCATCTTCGATGTGGACGCGCGCGTGGTCGACCCCGGCACCTTTGCCGAACTGCCCGCCGGCGAGATCGGCGAGATCATCGTGCACGGCCCCCAGGTCATGCGCGAATACTGGCGCGCGCCCGACGCCAACCGCGACAGCTTCATCGAGCTCGACGGCAAGCGCTTTTTGCGCACGGGCGATCTGGCCTATGCCGATGAGCACGGCTACTTCTTCATGGTCGACCGCCTCAAGCGCATGATCAATGCGTCGGGCTTCAAGGTCTGGCCAGCCGAGGTGGAAGCCATGCTTTACCACCACCCGGCCATCCAGGAAGCCTGCGTGATCGCCGCGCAAGACCCACGCCGCGGCGAGACCGTCAAGGCCGTTGTCGTGCTCAAGCCCGATCACGTTGGCACCGTCACCGAGCAGGACATTGCCGAGTGGTCCCACGACCACATGGCGACCTACAAATGCCCTCGCATCGTCAGCATCGTGGACCACCTGCCCAAATCTGCCTCGGGCAAGATCCAATGGCGCGAGTTGCAGGACCGCGAACGCGTCCAACCCTCTGCCCCCCAGCACTGACCCCCACACCACAAGGATCACACCATGTCTTCACACGCCAAAGCCACGTTCCAATGGGATGACGCCCTGCTGCTGGAGCAGCAACTGACCGACGACGAGCGCGCCGTGCGCGACGCCGCGCGGGCCTACTGCCAGGACAAGCTGGCCCCCCGCGTGCTGGAAGCCTTCCGCAACGAAAAGACCGACCCGTCCATCTTCCGCGAGATGGGTGAGC
>MESA01000015.1:0-10865 GCA_001770775.1 Burkholderiales bacterium RIFCSPHIGHO2_12_FULL_63_20 | reverse complement strand
CCAAGAGCATCAATCCTTCTGGACCGAGCAGCTTGATATTGACACGGTGTGTGTGCTTGGGCACTCACTGTCAGCCGTGGACGCACCTTACTTCGAAGCACTTGTCGCCGTGCCAACCATCGCGGCGGCCCAATGGTTGGTGGTCTGCCGCGATGAAAGCGAGGCGCCATCCAAAGCGGCGCTTCTGGCGAGATTTGGTGTGCATGGACCAAACATCAGCACCTGTCTTTGGTCCGGCATCTAGCGTCATCGGCATGAGCCAGGCATTCAATCAGCCTGCCACACATGCCGCGTCTTTGTACTGGTCCGTGCATGGCTCACTGCTCATGGTGCTCAGCACCCGATCCGCAATCACGCTGGGCTGTTGGCCTGCCAGGTCCGCCAGGCAAGCCAACATCGGCGCAGTCTTCACACCCGTTGCCTGAGCCCAAGCCACAACCTTCTGTTCCAGGCTGTCCAACTGCGAAATGCCTGCCGCTCTGATGCGCACCACCGGCACGATGCGCCCTTCCAGCTTGACCTCGGCAGCCGCTCCCAACGCCTCCTGAATGGCCTGGCGATTGACCTCATGGCGATCTTCGTCCGCCACCGTCCACCGGACACGCACGAACGCCCCGGCAACGTCCTGTTGCGCCACCGCATCCCGCAAGGTGTCGAGGTCTGGCTTGCCGTCAAACACAATGTCAACCGTTCGCCGAGCAGGTGTCGGCTGCAGCGTGCAGACCGCTGACGAGGTATCCACCTCCCACAGCAGCCAGCCCTTGTCGCCATCCTCCCCATAGTGGAAGCGCCCGATGGAGCCCGCATAGGCGATGCGCTGCTGCCCATGCCGCGCCTCACAGTCCCATGCCTGATGTCGGTGGATGTGCCCCAGCATGAAAGCCTGGGCCTCGGCAGCAAACAATGCGCCCGTGGTGAACTCGTGGTCGAATCCGGCCATGGGAACGCCGTGCTCGCTCATGCAGCCAAAGACGGTGCCATGCGATACGCCGATGGACGGCACCGCCAAGGTCTGTGCGCGTCGGTGGCTCTCGGCAAACCCGGCCAGCAAGACGGCCAGGTGCTCGCCCACTGCCTCGGCAGCAGCCCCCGCCCCCACCGTCGCCGCCACAGCAGCCTTGTTGACCGTGGGCACGCAACTGAACAGGGCCATGAGCCCATCTGGCAGCACATCGAAACGCCAGCTTGAAGAAACCTGCCAGCAGCCGTTCGGCATGAGCGCCACTTGTCCAATCTGGTCGACCACATGGACAGGGTAACGCCCGCCCAAGGATTTGAAGATGGACAGGGTGCCCGGTGGCTCATGAGAGAACGTGCCTTGCAGCATCAGCACCGGACAATGGTCAGCCAGGCGACGCACCTGCGCCACCAGGCGTTCGGCAGCGGGCGAATGCAGGTCCAGGGCGTGATCGGTTGAATCCCCAGACAGCACTGCAGCCTGCACACCTGAGGCCATGGCCATGTCGACGGCTGCCCCGAAACAGCGGTCGGCCTCGATCAGGTTCTTGGGGCCGTAGTGAAGGTCAGAAAAATGAGCAATGCGAACCATGCCGTATCTCCTTCATGTCACCCGGTGCAGTTCGCTCTCGATCTTGTCGAGGTAGCCCTGCGGGTCGTTGCGATAGCGATCCAGTTCATCCCAAGCACGGCGACGACCATGCGGGTTAAGCCGCCACCCTCGGCCCCACCGTCGGTCGGCGTAGGCCTGGTATTGGTCCGCAGCAATGCCATAGGCTTGGGCACGCGCCAGGAGGTGTTCCAAGGTGAGATCCCCGTCATGCACCGGGGCGTCCTTGGGTGCCTCAGCGATCACCGACGCCACAACGGCATCCACATCGGCATCCACATCGGCACCAGCACCCTCCCACGTTGGGGCCCCATCCAGGACCTGAGTGGCCAGTTGCGCTTGAACAATGGCCGTGTCTTCGTCCTCCCTGTCACGCAACAAGGCGGTCACATCCACAGGCGCTTCCAATTCGATGATCCATTGCGGCACACGGGTGGGCAGGCCCGTCTCGTCGATGTGGGCAACCTCCATCAAGCGCTTGGTCAGGTAAAACGGGGTGCGTTGCCGATCCAGAAAGCCAGAGATACGACCGCCACGCAGAAAGCCGATGGTTTCGAACTTCTGGATGGCCGCGTTCATCGCGTAGAAGCTGTTTGTAGGCAACTCGAACGCACTGATGGAGCGGATACCCGGGATGAAGAACAGGAACCGCCCGGTCAGGTTGCAGCGCCGCTGCTGGTAGTCAGCGCAGGACTCGGGCTCGCAAATGCCGCCGTTGTCTTCGCGCAGAACCGTCTTGCGCCCACCGAAGATGCGGATAGAGCGCCGGCCCGTGTTGTCCATGGGCACAGGTGCATGGCACATGCAGTGGCGCACACGGCCATCAGCCGAATACTGCGACCAGTAGCGCTTGTCCTGCGCCCCCCAGGCCGCGAGTTCATGCGGCATCACGGTCTGCCACTGGTCAGCCGGAAAGACGATGGGGAAGCGATAGAGGTGAAGGCCTTCACCACGGTCCTCGCCATAGGCTTGCAGGATCTGCTTCGGTGTCTCGGGATTGGGGAAGTCTTGTGCCCGCACGGTAAACCAGGGCACGTTGCGCGGGATCAGCGGTGACTTGAGTTGCGGCATCGCACCCACGATGGCGCGTTCGATCTGATCGAAGGACTGGCCGGCTTCAACGCCCTCGTCGTAGAGGCGTTGAGCCTGGGGTTGCTCCGCCGCCTTGCGGGTGAGCACCTTGATGCCTGCGCGGATCTTGCCGCCTGTGGGGATGCGGGCGGGGCCTTGCCCGAGCAGGGTCGGCAGGGCCGCCGAACCGCCCTGGACGGTGACAGTGGTTTTTACCATGGTGGCGCTCCTTCATGAACATGCGATGGTTCATGCTCTCGCGACTTCATGCGACGTCAAGCCCGAGCGCGTATGTGGCATTCTCGATAGCATGAACATCAGCGGCAAGCTCAGAGGCTGGGCAAGGCGGATCAAGCGAGACGGTGTAACGCTCTGGTTCGCTGGCAAACACCCGGCAACGCCGTGGTATGCGAAAGCCATCGGTCTTTTCGTCGTGGCCTATGCACTCAGTCCTATCGATTTGATCCCGGACTTCATCCCGGTGCTCGGTTACGTGGATGATGTGTTGCTGCTGCCTTGTCTCATCTGGCTGACCATTCGGCTCTTGCCCGCTGAGGTTTTGGTCATCTGCCGCGAACAGGCTGACAACTGGCTGAAAGTGCAGGGATCCAAACCAAGCAGCCGTTTTGGTGCGGTTCTGATCGTGCTTATCTGGATTGGGGTCTGTACAGCACTCTGGATATGGCTTTAGCCATATCGCAGGTCAAGGCAACGCCCGCCAGGCAAACTTGACACATGGGGTAGGCCTGCCTAAACTTCGTTCACTTGTACAGACTTACGGCGCAACTGCCTCTCATGCCCACGCACGCCTTCACCGTTCGCAAGCTCGCTGACACCGCAGGGGTCGGCGTGGAAGCGGTGCGCTTTTACCAGCGTCGCGGGTTGTTGCGTGAGCCTGCCCGTGAAGGCAATGGCTTTCGGCAGTACGACGAGGGTGACGTGCGGCGCCTGCGTTTCATCAAGCGCGCGCAAGAGCTGGGCTTTTCCCTTGACGATGTGGCCTCGCTGGTGTCTCTGAGCACTGAGACCGATCAGCTGCGCGTTCGCGAGATCACCCAGCAACGTGTGCTGGACATCCGCCAGCGAGCCACCCAACTGGAAGCCATGGCCGTTGCCCTTGAAGGCTTGGTCACTTGTTGCCAGAAGTCAGCCAAGGGAGATCACTGCCCCATCATCGCGGCCCTGGTCGATCACGCCCCCCGACCCGCAGAGCAGGTGGCCGCATGACCATGCCTCGCGCGCTCAAGCATTGGATTTGCCGACTGATGGTCGGCGTGATCTTGTTTGCGCAGATGAGCGTGGCAGCCTACGCTTGCCCCAGCAACATGGTCTCCGGCAATGCCACAGCCGACGCCATCACCGCGATGGGCGCCATGGTGGATTGCGAGCAGATGGGCGAAGGCATGGGAAGGCACCTGGACCAAGCCAACCCTGGCCTGTGCGCCGAGCATTGCCACCCCACCCAACAAAGCGATCACACCCAGGCGCCTACCGTGCCTGCGGCGCTGTTGATCGCGCTGTACACCGTCGCCCTGACGGTGGATGCGTCAAGGCCGGATGGCCTAGCGCCGACTGCGGACAGCCGCCTTCACGCGGCGCCACCGCCGCTGTCCATACTGCACTGCTGCTTCCGAATTTGACACGCCGAGTGACGCGGCGCTGAAAGGCCTGACGGCCGCTTCAGCGCCTGGTCGCGCAGGTTGCTGGCCAATGCAGGCGCGTGGCGTTCTGCCAAGTCCTGCACACGCCCACGCCATTGGCTTCATTCGGAGGTGTCATGTTTCCCCTTTTTTCGCTCCTGTCACGCAGGAGCATGCAACTGGTCGATCTCGGCCATCCCATCTGCATGAGCATGCTCATGCGCATTCGCACGTGCTTCCAAGGTGTCGCCGTTCTGGTGGCCCTCAGCCTCGCATCCTTCCACGCCCATGCCGGGGATGTCCTGACGTTTGAACAGGCTCTCAGGCTTTCCCAGGCGCGCTCACAACAACTGGTGGCCCAGAACCACGCCACGGCGGCTGCCCGCGACATGGCGGTTTCGGCCGCTCAGCAACCTGATCCCGTCCTCAAACTGGGCATCAACAACCTGCCCATTAACGGGCCTGATCGCTTCAGCGTCACCCGCGATTTCATGACCATGCGCTCAGTGGGTCTCATGCAGGAGTTCACCCGTGAAGACAAACGTCTTGCACGGTCCATGCGCTTTGAGCGGGAAGCCCAGGCCAGCGAAGCCAGCCGCGCACAAGCGCTGGCTCAACTGCAACGAGACACGGCCATCGCCTGGCTGGATCTCTACTACCAGGAACGCATGCTGGCCCTGGTCAAGGCACAGCGCGATGAAATCCGCCTGCAAGTTGAGGCGACTGAGGTCGCCTACCGAGGTGGCCGAGGATCGCAAACCGATGTACTCGCTGCACGCGCAGCGCTTGCTCAGGTGGATGACCGCATCGACCAGGCCACGCGTGAAGTGAGCACAGCACAGACCGCGCTGCGCCGGTGGACAGGTCGTGCAGCCGACACGCCCCTGGGTGATGCACCCGACACCAGCCATGTTCCCTTGCACCTGAGCGATCTGGAAAGCACGCTGACCTCGCACCCCGACATCACCTTCATGGTCAGGCAGGAAGAGATGGCTCAGGCCGATGCGGACCTGGCCCGAGCCAACAAGCAAGCCGACTGGGGTGTGGAGCTGATGCTCAGTCAACGTGGGCCCGGCTATTCCAAGATGGTCTCTGTCAATGTCTCCGTTCCCTTGCAATGGGATCATAAGAGCCGTCAAGACCGCGACCTGGCTGCCAAGTTGGCCACCGTTGAGCAGATGCGCGCCCAGCGCGAAGAAGCCACACGGGAGCACCTTTCCCAGGTCACGGCGATGCTCCAGACTTGGCAGAGCAGCCGGGATCGACTGCGTCGCTACGACAGCGTCTTGATCCCCCTGGCGGTCGAGCGAACACAGGCTGCATTGACAGCCTACCGAGGCGGCAGCGGCACGCTGGCCTCCGTGCTGGAGGCTCGCCGCATGGCCTTGGACACCCAGATGGACCGGCTTCGACTCGACATGGAAGTAGCTCGCATCTGGGCGCAGCTCAACTACCTGATTCCGGTGGCACACGACGTGGCCATGCCCGTCCTTGACCGCTGACACGGAGCCCCACATGAAACTCAAAAAACTGGTGATCGCCCTGATCGCCGCCACAGCACTGAGTGCCGCTGCATATGGCTTGTACGCATTGGGCATGCAAAGAGGCATGGGCATGAGCGCCGGGGCTGAACAGCGCCCCGCTCAGCCTGCCACTGAAGCAAACGCCTCCCAAGCCCTGCCGCAAAGCGTGGCCGAGGGTGAAGACGCCACCCGGCGCCACATCGCCGATGGCCTCAAGGCTGGCGACATGGACCCAGTCACCGGCAAGAAGATCTTGTACTACCACGACCCCATGGTGCCGGGCAACAAGTTTGACAAGCCCGCGAAGTCGCCATTCATGGACATGATGCTGGTGCCCGTCTACGCAGACAGCGATGGCGACCAGGGCAAGGTCACTGTGAGCCCACGCATCCAGCAGAACCTGGGCGTGCGCACCGCAGAGGTCACCGAGGGGGTGCTGTCACCCCAAGTTTCTGCCGTGGGCAGCATCGCCTACAACGAACGCGACCAGGTTGTCCTGCAAGCGCGGGCGGCAGGGTTTGTCGAGAGGCTGCATGTGCGCGCCACGTTGGATGCGGTCAAACAAGGTCAACCCCTGGCCGATCTCTACGTGCCGGACTGGGTGGCGGCACAAGAAGAGTTCTTGTCTGTTCGCCGCATGCAGGGCCACGACCTAGGCAGCTTGGTCGATGGCGCTCGCCAGCGCATGCGTCAGGTCGGCATGAGCGAGGATCAGATCAAGCGCGTCGAGCAAACCGGCAAGACCCAGCCGCGCATCACTTTGGCGGCACCCATCAACGGCGTGCTCAGTGAGTTGATGGTGCGTGAAGGCATGTCCGTCATGCCAGGGGCCACCTTGTTGCGCATCAACGGCGTGTCCACGGTTTGGGCCAACGCCGAAGTGCCGGAGAGTCAAGTCGCGCAACTGCGCCCAGGCACCAAGGTACAGGCGCGCAGCCCGGCTGTGCCTGGCACCACCTTTGAAGGCACGGTTCAGGCTCTGGTGCCAGAGGTCAACCCTGGCACCCGCACCCTCAAGGCCAGGGTGCAGTTGAACAACCCAGGCATGCGCCTGCTGCCGGGCATGAGCGTGACCATGCAGTTCATGGACATGCGTGCCGAGAAGGCCTTGCTGATCCCCACGGAGGCGGTCATCCAGACGGGCAAGCGCACCGTGGTGATGCTGGCCGAAGACAAAGGGCGGTTCCGTCCGGTCGAGATCGAGGCGGGCATCGAGAGCGATGGGCAAACCGAGGTCAAGCGCGGCCTGGATGTGGGTCAGCGTGTGGTGGTGTCATCGCAGTTCCTGATCGATTCCGAAGCCAGCCTCAAAGGTGTTGAGGCGCGACTTAATGGCGCACCGAAACCGACAATGGACAACACCGCACCCAGACACGAAGGTCAGGGCAAGGTGGAAGCCCTGTCAGACGAGGCCATCACCTTGTCGCACGGGCCGATTGCCTCACTCAAGTGGGGCTCTATGACGATGGATTTCAAGGTGCCGCTCAAGGCCGGGCTGCCCCGGCATCTGGAGGTGGGGGACCCGGTGAGCTTTGAGTTCTACATGGATGCCGATGGCATGCCGCAGTTGACTCGACTGTCGCACCTGGCACCCGAGCCCCAGCCTGCGCCCGAGGTGCCCCATCACGCCCATGGCCCAGCCAAGCAAGGGAGCAAGCCATGATCGCCCGCCTGATCCGTTGGTCCATCACCAATCGCTTTCTGGTGCTGCTGGCCACCTTGATGCTCAGTGCATGGGGGGTGTATTCGGTTGCGAGAACGCCGCTGGACGCCTTGCCCGACCTGTCTGATGTGCAAGTCATCATCCGCACCACCTACCCGGGCCAGGCGCCGCGCATCGTCGAAAACCAGGTTACCTACCCGCTGACCACGACCATGCTGTCGGTGCCTGGCGCCAAGACGGTGCGGGGGTACTCCTTCTTCGGCGACTCATATGTCTACGTGCTGTTCGAGGACGGCACCGATCTGTACTGGGCCCGCTCACGTGTGCTGGAGTACCTGAACCAGGTTCAGTCGCGTTTGCCTGCCAGTGCCAAGGCGTCGCTGGGGCCCGATGCCACAGGCGTGGGCTGGATCTACCAATACGCCCTGGTGGACCGTGGGGGCACACAGGATGCGGGCCAGTTGCGTGCCTTGCAGGACTGGTTCTTGAAGTACGAACTCAAGACCGTGCCCAATGTGGCGGAAGTGGCCTCGGTGGGCGGCATGGTGCGCCAGTACCAAGTGGTGCTGGACCCCGACAAACTGGCCACCTACGGCATCGCGCACACCCAGGTGGTCGAGGCCATCCAGAAGGCCAACCAGGAAGCGGGCGGCTCGGTGCTGGAGCTGGGCGAGGCCGAGTACATGGTGCGCGCCTCGGGCTACCTGCAATCACTGGACGATTTCCGGCAAGTGCCCTTGATGACCACCGACGCAGGCGTGTCGGTGCGACTGGGGGATGTGGCTCGCATCCAGATGGGGCCAGAAATGCGCCGGGGCATCGGTGAGCTGGACGGTGAGGGGGAAGCCGCCGGTGGCGTGATCGTGATGCGCTCAGGCAAGAACGCATTGGAGACGATTGCTGCGGTAAAGGCCAAGCTCAAGACCCTGCAAGCCAGTTTACCCAAGGGGGTGGAGATCGTGCCGGTGTACGACCGATCCACCCTCATCGAGCGCGCGGTGGAGAACCTGTCACACAAGCTGCTCGAAGAGTTCGCCGTGGTGGCCGTGGTGTGCTTTGTCTTCCTGTTTCACCTGCGCTCGGCCCTGGTGGCCATCATCTCGCTGCCCCTGGGCATCCTGGCAGCTTTCATCGTCATGCACCACCAAGGCGTGAACGCCAACATCATGTCGCTGGGTGGCATCGCCATTGCCATCGGCGCCATGGTGGACGCAGCCGTGGTGATGATCGAGAACGCCCACAAACACCTGGAACACTGGGAGCAGGCCCATCCCGATCAAACGCTGGAAGGTGCCGAGCGCTGGAAGGTCATCGGCGACTCGGCGGCCGAGGTCGGGCCCGCGCTGTTTTTCTCGCTGTTGATCATCACGCTGTCCTTTGTGCCGGTGTTCACGCTGGAGGCGCAAGAGGGGCGGCTGTTCTCGCCGCTGGCCTTCACCAAAACCTACGCCATGGCGGCGGCAGCGGGCTTGTCGGTCACGCTGATCCCCGTGCTGATGGGCTACCTGATCCGTGGCCGCATCCCCAGCGAGCAGAGCAACCCGCTCAACCGACTCCTGATTGCCATCTACCGCCCGCTGCTCAATGCGGTCTTGCAAGGCCCCAAGCGCACGCTGGCGGTGGCCACCGTGTTGCTGTTGCTCAGCTTGTGGCCCTTGCAGCACATTGGCGGTGAGTTCATGCCCAAGCTGGACGAGGGCGACCTGCTCTACATGCCCACGGCCCTGCCAGGCTTGTCCGCAGGCAAGGCCGCCGAGCTGCTTCAGCAGACCGACCGTTTGATCAAGACTGTGCCCGAAGTGGCCAGTGTGTATGGCAAGGCAGGCCGCGCCGAAACCGCGACCGACCCGGCGCCCATGGAGATGTTCGAGACCACCATCCAGTTCAAACCAAAAGACCAATGGCGCCCGGGCATGACGCAAGACAGGCTGGTTGAAGAACTGGACCGCATTGTCAAAGTGCCCGGCCTGGCCAACATCTGGGTGCCCCCCATCCGCAACCGCATCGACATGCTGGCCACCGGCATCAAGAGCCCCGTGGGCGTCAAGGTGGCGGGCACCGACCTGGCCACCATCGACCGACTCACGGGTGAGATCGAGCGGGCGCTCAAGGATGTGCCCGGTGTCAGCAGCGCCTTGGCCGAACGCCTGACAGGTGGCCGGTATGTGGACGTCAACATCCGCCGCGATGCCGCCGCGCGCTTTGGCATGAACATCGCCGATGTGCAGTCGGTCATCAGCTCGGCAGTGGGCGGCGAGAACATCGGCGAAACGGTGGAAGGCTTGCAGCGCTTTCCGATCAACCTGCGCTACCCACGCGAAACACGTGATTCGCTGGAAAAACTGCGCACCTTGCCCATCGTGAACGAGCGTGGACAGCGCCTGGTCTTGTCCGATGTGGCCGACATCCGCGTGACCGATGGCCCGCCCATGCTGCGCAGCGAGAACGCCCGCCTGTCAGGCTGGGTGTATGTGGACATCCGGGGGCGGGATCTGCGATCAGCGGTGCAGGACATGCAAAAGGCTGTCGCGGCCAAGGTCAAACTGCCGCCTGGCTACTCGGTGTCCTGGTCAGGCCAGTTCGAGTTCCTGGAGCGGGCCACGGCCAAGCTCAAGGTGGTGGTGCCGTTCACGCTGCTGATCATCTTCGTGTTGCTGTACCTGACATTCGGCGCGTTTGACGAAGCCTTGCTGATCATGGCCACGCTGCCCTTTGCCCTGGTGGGGGGCATCTGGTTGCTCTACCTGTTGGGTTACAACCTGTCGGTGGCCGGGGCAGTCGGGTTCATTGCATTGGCTGGCGTGTCCGCCGAGTTCGGCGTGATCATGCTGCTCTACCTCAAGCAGGCTTGGGGTGAGCGCATCGACAAGGGCCAGGTCAGTGTCGATGACCTGCTGGACGCCATCCGTGACGGTGCCGTGCTGCGCGTGCGCCCCAAGGCCATGACGGTGGCAGTGATCCTCGCGGGCTTGCTGCCGATCATGTGGGGTGCAGGCACGGGCTCCGAGGTCATGCAGCGCATTGCTGCACCCATGGTCGGGGGCATGATCACGGCGCCACTGCTGTCGATGTTCGTGATTCCGGCTGCGTACCTGCTGATTCGCCGCAGCAAAAAGGCAAGGCGCGCCACGCAAGCGCCTCACATGAAACATGCCTGAAGGCTGTCACGCCATCACCCACAACAACAGCCACCTCGACTGGCCTTCTCGGGTTTGAGCGGCCCATTTGTCACCACCACAGGGGTGTAGCCAGCCTCCTGGATTGCGTCGCGAAGTTCATCTGCATCCGCCTCTGTGGGTTCGATCTGGACTTGGTGCGACTGCAACTCGATCCGTACGGTGGCCTCTTTATCGACGGCCCGCACCGCCTTGGTGATGGTGCTGACGCAATGGCCGCAAGTC
>MESA01000014.1 GCA_001770775.1 Burkholderiales bacterium RIFCSPHIGHO2_12_FULL_63_20 | reverse complement strand
TGTCAGAGGTCTTGGAAGCGACTTCCTTGACCATCTGGGCGCCCATGTTCTGGAGTTTGTCTTTGAGTTCGATTTCCTTGGCCACGGACACACCGTCCTTGGTCACGGTGGGGGCGCCGAACGAGCGCTCGAGCACCACGTTGCGACCCTTGGGGCCCAGGGTGACCTTGACCGCGTTGGCCAGGATGTTCACGCCTTCGACCATGCGAGCACGTGCTTCGCCGCCAAAGATGACGTCTTTTGCTGCCATGTGTATTTCTCCGAATTCAGTAAATGGGGTGGAAAGCCGCGCTTGCCTTGCGCTCAGTCGGCGCAGAGGAAAGCGTCAGGGCTTTACTTGGTGACGACGGCGAAGAGGTCTTCTTCGCGCATGACCAGCAGCTCTTCGCCATCGACCTTGACGGTCTGGCCCGAGTACTTGCCGAACAGGACGCGATCGCCCACAGCCACGTTCAGGACGACGAATTCGCCCTTGTCATTGCGCTTGCCAGGGCCGACGGCCAGCACTTCGCCTTGGTCAGGCTTCTCGGCGGCGTTGTCGGGGATGATGATGCCCAGGGCGGTCTTGGTTTCTTGTTCCAAGCGCTTGACGATCACGCGATCGTGCAGAGGACGCAGTTTCATGACTTCTCCTGTATGTCTTGAGACATCGGTTTGACAATGGATGCGACGTGAGTGAATGCTCACATCAGCGGTACGAATGTGGGGTCTGACCACCGGAGCGGCTCAACCGTTAGCACTCGTCAGAGGTGAGTGCTAATAGATTATAGGGACGACGCGCTCAGTTTCAAGAGGCCCTGTGCGCTTCGTGTGTTCGTGGTCATCGCATGGACCTGATGCCGACCCTGGCGTGCGTCACAATGCACGATGGTATTACCCGCACCACCGTCCACTGAGATCCTCCCCGCGTCCAGTCCAGAGACCGCCTGCCGCGACTGCCCCTTACGGGCGCTCAAGCTGTTTCATGAACCGACGGGCGAAGAGCTCGAACTGGTCCAGTCACTCAAGAGACGCGAGCGACGCCTGGACGCCGGTGAGGCGCTCATTCACGAAGGTCAGACCGACGCGCCGCTGTACACGCTGTTGCAGGGCTGGGCCTTCCGGTACAAGACGCTCAGCGACGGACGCCGGCAGATCCTCAGCTTTTTGCTGCCCGGTGACTTCATCGGCGTGCAGCAAAAGATGGGCGACGCCGCAGCGCACGGGGTGGAGACGCTCACCGATGCCCTGTTCTGCGTCTTCCAGCGCGATTCGCTGTGGGAGTTGCACCGGCGCAGCCCGATGATGGGCTTCAATGTGACCTGGCTCACCGCGCACGAGGAATCGATGGTCGACGACACGCTGTTGTCGGTCGGTCGTCGCACGGCCGAGGAACGCATCGCCTCGATGCTCATCTTGCTGTTCAAGCGCGCGGCCGCACTTCAGGCTGACGCGGGTGCGGGCGGTATTCCCTTTCCCCTGACGCAGCAGCACATCGCCGACGGCCTGGGCCTGTCGCTGGTGCACACCAACAAGACGTTGCGCAAGCTGGAGCGGCGCGGCCTGCACCGCATTACCGACGGCCGGCTCTACCTGTGCGATGTGAAGGCCATGGCCCGGTTGGCAGACCTCTACGGCGACGGGCGGCCACCGGCACGCCCGCTGGTCTGATCGACGTCGGCATGGCGCGGCAGGCGAACGCAGGTCTGTGTCTTTCGACATAGAAGATCGATTCGCCAAACTCTAGAGTGCGCCTCATCGGCCCCCGGGTCATCCTAGAGACATGCCGCCGTGAGTGCCCTTCGACAGGCTCTGCCGTACAACCATTTCCTGGCTTCGCTGCCGCCCGAAGTCGCCGATCTCCTGCAGCCCTGGATCGAGGTCGTGGACCTGACCACAGGGGTCATGCTCTACGACGCAGGCTCTGTCCTGCGCTACGTTTACTTTCCGGTGACGTCAGTCATTTCACTGGTGTCCCCACTGCAAGATGGCGCATACGCCGAGGTGGCCGTGGTCGGCCGTGAAGGCGTGGCGGGGGTGTGTGCTTTCATGGGCGGGACCACGGCACTCAGCAGTGCCTTGGTGCAGCGCCCCGGCTCGGCCTTGCGCATGCGTGCCCGCGACATTGCCCACTTTGCACGTAACGTGGAGCCCGTGATGCGTCAGTTACTGCGCTACACCCAGGCGCTGTTCACGCACATGGCGCAGACGTCGGCCTGCCACCGGCACCATGCCGTGGTCCCGCAGTTGTGTCGCTGGTTGCGGCAACATCTGGATCGACAAGTCGGTAATGACATGGAGATCACGCAGGAGCGCATCGCGGGCATGCTGGGCGTGCGTCGCGAAGCCGTGACCCTGGCCGCGCAGCAACTGCAGCGCAAGGGCTTGGTCCACTACAGCCGTGGCTACCTGCGGGTGCTGGACCGGCACGGACTGGAGCAGCACAGCTGCGAGTGCTACAGCGTCGTGCAGCGAGCCTATGAGCAGTTGCTCACAGGCTCGCCAGTGTGGCCACGTCAGTCTGGCGCCTCTGCCGCGGCTTGCACGGTTGAATGTCGGCAGACAGCGTGAGCGCGCCCACACTGTGTTGTGGCGCACTGGGTGTCAACGCGTACCGGTGACTTCGACGTCGACGCGACGATCGGGATGCAGGCAGGCGATCAATGCTGTGCGGGCTTTGATGTCCTTACAGTCATCTGGCTGGGTCGCCGGTGTCGATTCACCTTTGCCGATGGCCGAAATCTTGTTGGCGTCGATCCCGCCCGAACGAACCAGGTAAGCCTTGACCGCTTCGGCGCGCTGAACGGACAGCCGCTGGTTGTACTCCGGCGAGCCGAGTCGGTCTGTGTGACCCTCGACCGTGATCACGTCGAACTGGGTGCCGCTGAGCTCTTTGGACAGTTGGTCCAGCTCAGCCATGCCCTCTGGCCTGACCTCTGACTGATCGAACGCGAACAGCGAATCGGCCGAAAAGCTGACCTTTCGACGCGGCGGCGGCGTCACCACCACCGGAGTCTCTGCAACAGGGGCCGGGGCCGGCGCCACGTAAGCAGGTGCAGCGGCCATCGGGCGTGGTGTCGCAGCGGGTGCCCGACCGAATGGGAAGACCAGGCTGACCGAGAACATGTTGATGTCGCCGTGATTGCCCACCGCATCATTGACGCGATAGCGCTCGGCTTCACCGCGCACGAAGAACGATCGACTGACCTCGTACTGGAGTCCTGCACCCAGCTTGTAGTTGACCTCGCTCTTGCGTGGATGGCGCTCACCCACGCCCACCGCACCCGTGCCGGTGAAGGTGTCGCGCGCTCGGGCACCTTGGGCACCCACACGTCCGATGAGCGAGAGCCGCTCGCTCAGTGGCAGCATGCCCACCAGATCGACGTTCACGCCCTGCAGCTTGATCTGGCCCTTGAGCGTGCCCGGCGGCACCGTGGTCGATGTGAAGCCAAACGTACCCAGGGTGAAGAGTCCCGCCTCCACAGCCCAGTTGCGGTTGAACTGATAGCCGCCGAACAGCTTGTAGGCGGTGTCGCGTTCGTCACGCGCCATGATGGTGGTGGTCAGGCCGGCAGCGAGCAAGCTGGCCGTGATGCGCTCCTCGTCGATTTTCGCGCGGGACTGGCCGATGGACACCCCGCCATAGAAGTAGGGGTCGTCAGCGCTGTCCTGCGCGAAGGACGCCGTTGCCACGGCGGCTGCGAGGCCGATCGCGCTGAGGCGCAATGCATGGATGGTTTTCATGTTGTGCTTTCTGGCGATCGGATCAAGGCGCAACCACGGTGGTGTTGACCATGGTCACCGAGGCAGTCAAACCGATGGCCCTCCCGGTCAAGGTGGTCTGGATGGTTTGGCCGGCGGTGGATATGGTGACCCCAGCCGGGGCAATGATGGTGCCCACCATGGCGCTGCCATCTTCGATGCGGGCCGCACTGCCGACTTGCCAGAACACGTTCTTGGCCTGCGCACCATTGATCAGCAGCACGCGACGCGGTGTGGCGTTCAGGCCCACGGTCAGTGCCGAGGCGCTTTGGAAGACCCACACCGCATTGGCATCACCTTGTGCGTCCAGTGTCAGGTCGCCCGTCGTGATGTCAAAGGTGCCGCCAGCCGAGGTGTACACGGCAGGCGCCAACACCAGACCGCCCAATTGACCGGCGCCAGGGTCCAGGCCCGGGGGCAGCGCAGCCAGATCGTTGTAGGCGGTTTGAGCATCCGCAAGCGCTTGTGTCGCGATGCTCATGGTGGTGGCCGTGCCCGGAGCGGGCGGTGCGCAGTAAACACTGCCGTTCACTGCACCGATGTTCAACGGGGTCTCACCGTAGGGGTTGACGGCATCGTGGAAACCGGTGATCAAGGTGCAAGCAGCTGTGGTGCCCAGGTCACCCCCGACCACCGTGTTGATGCCCTGATTGGTGACACCGGCGGCGCCGCCGAACGCGCCAAACGACGCGATGGTGCGCAGATTCACGCCGGCGGCGCAGGGCTGCGAGCCTGTCGTGAAGCCCCACACGCGGTCACTGGCCAGTGCGTTGCCAGCCAGGTCCTTGACCCCGATGCTGCCAGAGGCCAGCGTGACGACGAACGACTTGTTGGCGGCAAAGCCTGAAGCGCTGGTCGGCACGAAGCTGGCCACCTGGCTCATCGCGTCATAGGACACGGTCCCGGCAACGGGCACGCCGTTGTCGGTTACCCGGAAGGTCGTCGCGTCGATCGTGGCCTCGTCCATCGGCTCGCTGAACGTGGCGCTGACGATCTTGGTGGTGCAAATGCCAGACGCGCCGTCGGTCGGGCTGATCGCGCTCACCGTGGGGGCGGTGGTGTCGCCCCCCGCAGCGGTCGTGAAGGACCAGACGTGGTTGCCCGAGCCCGGCAGGACGGCGGCGTTACCGGCCAGCGCATTGCCGGCCAGATCGGTTGCCGCCGTCGTGATGGTGGCGGTGTACGCCGTGCTCGCCGCCAACGTGGCGGGGGTCGACGGCGTGAAGGTGGCCGTTCTGGCCGAGGCCGAATAGGTCACCGTGCCTGCCACCGCCACGCCCAGCGTGGTGTTCCGGACCGTGAAGCTGGTCCCGGAAATCGTGGCCGCGTTCATGGGTTCGCTGAACGTCGCGACGACCTTGCGGTTGATGGGCACGCTGGCCTCGCCTGCTGCCGGAGCGGTCAGCACGACGGTCGGTCGGGTCGCATCGGCAAGTGCCGCCGTGGTGAAGCTCCACACGAAATTGCTGGCCAGGCCCAGACCCATGCTGTCCTTGACAGCTGTGGTGATCGTGGCCACGCACAGCGTGCTCGCTGGCAATGCCTGGGATGGCGTCAAGGTCGCCACCTGGGTCGTGGCGTTGTAGGCCACCGTCGCGGTCACCGGCGTGCCGGCGGGGCAGTCTACAGTGAAGCTGGTCGGCGTGAGGCTGCTGGCCTGCATCGGCTTGCTGAAGGTGGCCGACACGAGGCTGTTGGTGGCCACACCCGTGACGGCGGGCGTGCTGGCCAAGGGCAGCGTGGTCGTGACCGTTGGCGCGATGCCGACCTCGGGGCTGCCCAACACGGGATCCTGACCACCACCGCAGGCAGTCAAAAACGCCGCCAGCACGATCGGGAACAAGGCGCCTCTGGATTTGAGCAGGCTTGGAAATTCAATCATGGGGTCTTTCCGACGGCAGGGGCGCGTCTCGAGTTCGTGAGTGAGCGGGTTATAGAACCGCGCTATGCACGTGTCTGTGTGGTGACGCACTTAGCCATGTATGACCCGCCGCCGAGTCACCCCATGCAGTTGCCCCTGCCCGACGCACGAAAGTGGCCGCTGGGCTACACTGCCCTCCACGGCAGACCGCCCCCGTTCAGGGACTGCGCTGCCTCCTCGTCTTGCCCCGCGTGAATGCCCCTTCGGCCTGACCGCCTGTTGTGCCCTGTGTGCCGCAGCGCTGTCGATCGACTGCCCATGAGCCCGCCGCATTGAGCCGATTCACGCCGAGCGCGCCCTCTTCTCAGGGCGCGGCTCTCCCTCAAAGGGCACCCAGCACATGCCGGGCTATCAAACCAAACAAGAGTGCGTCGCCATCCCTGGCGCGCACGACCTCCACATCCAATCCCTGCTGGATCGCCAGCAGTACGCCGATCCCTTGGGCGAAGCCGAAGCGTTGGGCATCTCCAGCGCCGCCTGGCCGCTGTTCGGACTGCTGTGGCCCTCATCGCTGCAGCTGGCCACGTGGATGGCAGAGCGCCCCCTGGTGCCAGGTGAACGTATTCTGGAAGTGGGTTGCGGTCTGGCGCTGGCCAGCATGGTGGCGCATCGTCAGGGAGCCGACGTGACCGCCTCCGACTGCCACCCACTGACCGAGACCTTCCTGAACCGCAACATTGACCTCAACGAGTTGTCGCCCCTGCCGTACCGCCACGGCAACTGGGGTGACGACGCCGACACCGTGGAGCGCCCAGGCCACCCTGCCGTGTCGGGACGCTTCGACCTGATCATCGGCAGCGACGTGCTGTATGAGCGCGACGAGTCAGGCAAGCTGTCGGGCTTCATTGCCCTGCATGCCCTGCCCTGCGCCGAGGTGTTGATCGTGGACCCCAACCGGGGCAACCGCTCGGCCTTCAACAAACGCATGGCCGACGCCGGCTTCACGCTGGAAGAGATCGATCTCAGCGGCCGTGACGCCCAGGGCACCCCCTACAAGGGCCGCATGCTGCGCTACCAGCGCGGGCACGCCTGACGCCAGGCTTCAAGCGGCCGCGACCTCGGTGGACTGCCGCACGGCCTGCTCCACCACCTCACGGGTCAGGGGCGGCGCAAAGGTTTCCATGAAACCGTAGGCGTAGCCGCGCAGGTAGGCACCACGGCGAAACGCCAGTCGCGTCATGTTGATCGCGAACAGGTGTCCGGCATCGATCGCCCGCAGGTTGCGGTCGCGATCCGGATCGAAGGCGATCGAGGCCACCACGCCCACACCCATGCCCAGTTCCACATAGGTCTTGATCACGTCGGCGTCCATGGCCGACAGCACGATGCTGGGCTTGAGCCCCTCATTGGCGAAGGCCTCGTCGATGTGCGAGCGGCCGGTGAAGCCCCCGTCATAGGTCACCATCGGAAAGCGGGCCAGCCGGGCCAGGGTCAGCGGTTCGCCATCGAGCAGCGGGTGATCGGGCGGCACGACCACGCTGTGGGTCCAGCTGTAGCAGGGCAAAGTCACCAGCTGGTCATACTGGTCCAGCGCCTCGGTGGCGATGCCGATGTCGGCCTCGCCGTTGAGCAGCATCTGAGCCACCTGGCGCGGCGAGCCTTGGTGAAGGCTCAGCGTGACCTGCGGATAGAGCTGCCGAAAATCTTTCACCGCGCCGGGCAACGCGTAGCGGGCCTGCGAGTGGGTGGCCGCCAGCGACAGCGGACCGACATCGTGCGAGGCGCAGTCGCGCGCCGCCTGACGCAGGTTCTCGGCCTCGCGCAGCAGGCGCTCTACCGTGGGCAGCAGTTGCTGGCCGGGCGGGGTCATGCCCGTCAGACGCTTGCCCACACGCAGAAACAGCTCCACACCCAGCTCGTCTTCGAGTTCGCGAATCTGCCGGCTCACGCCGGGCTGTGAGGTGTGCAAAGCGGCGGCCACCTCGGTGAGGTTGAAACCCCGGCGCACCGCCTCGCGGACCGAGCGCAATTGCTGGAAATTCATGCGGCCCCCGCAGACGCAGGCGCTTCAAAGTGGCGCACGCGCCGGGCCTTGAGGTGCGCCCCCTGGCCGACGACGAGCACGCCGGCATCACGCAGGGCGGCATATTCGTCACGCGTGAGCTCGACCTCGATCTCCCCCTTGCCATCGCCGCGCTCGAAGGCCAGACGGGTGTTGGGCCCCACGGTCAGCACATCGATCAGCTTGGCGGCCACGCTGCCTTCCGCAGGCTGGGCCAGCACCTGGATTTCGTGCGGACGCACATAGCTCACCGACTGAGCCTGTGCGGCATCGCCACCCACAGCACCTTGCGCATGATCGCGACCGTGGAACAGGTTGACGTCCCCCAGGAACTTGAGCACGAAGGGGGTGGCCGGGTGGTCGTAGACCTCATCCGGCGCGCCCACCTGTTCGATGCGGCCCTGGTTCATCACCACGATGCGGTCGGCCACTTCCATGGCTTCTTCCTGGTCGTGGGTCACGAACACGCTGGTGATGTGCATCTCGTCGTGCAGACGACGCAGCCAGCGACGCAGTTCCTTGCGCACCTTGGCATCGAGGGCGCCAAACGGCTCGTCGAGCAGCAGCACCTGGGGCTCCACCGCCAGGGCACGGGCCAGTGCGATGCGCTGACGCTGACCACCGGACAACTGGTGGGGATAGCGGTCGGCGATCCAGTCCAGTTGCACCAGCTTGAGCAGCTCTGTGACCTTCTTCTTGATCTCGGCTTCAGGCGGGCGGGTGGCCTTGGGGCGCACCCGCAAACCGAAGGCCACGTTTTCGAAGATCGTCATGTGGCCGAACAGCGCGTAATGCTGGAACACGAAGCCCACATTGCGCTCACGCACGGCAACATGGGTGGTGTCTTCGCCGTTGAACAGCACGGTGCCACTGTCGGGCGTTTCCAGACCGGCAATGATGCGCAACAAGGAGGTCTTGCCCGAACCTGAGGGCCCCAGCAAGGCCACCAGCTCCCCCGAGGGGATGTTCAGGTTCAGGTTGTCGCACACCACGGTCTGGCCGAAACGCTTGGCCAGGTTTTTGACTTCAATGCTCATGCTGCCGCTCCGGCTTGCTGGACCTGGGCCATCTGCTGATGGACCCGGCGTTCAACGATGTATTTGAGGACCAGGGTGACCAGCGCCAGGCTGGCCAGCAGGGACGCGACGGCGAACGACGCGGCGAACTGGTACTCGTTGTAAAGGATCTCGATGTGCAGAGGCATGGTGTTGGTTTCGCCCCGGATGTGCCCCGACACCACCGACACGGCACCGAACTCGCCCATGGCGCGGGCGTTGCACAGGATCACGCCATACAGCAGTCCCCACTTCACATTGGGCAGGGTCACCTTCCAGAACGTCTGCCAGCCCGAAGCACCCAGCACCCGGGCGGCCTCTTCCTGCTCCTGCCCTTGCGCCTGCATCAGCGGGATCAGCTCACGCGCCACGAAGGGGAAGGTCACGAAGATGGTGGCCAGCACGATGCCCGGCACCGCGAAGATCACCTTCAGGTCGTGGTCCATCAGCCATTCGCCGAACCAGCCTTGCAGGCCAAACACCAGCACGTAGATCAGGCCGGCGATCACGGGTGAGACCGAGAACGGCAGGTCGATCAAGGTCAGCACCACGCTCTTGCCGCGGAAGTCGAACTTGGCAATGGCCCACGCCGCCGACACACCGAACACCAGGTTCAGCGGCACCGAGATCGCCGCCGCGATCAGGGTCAGCCACATGGCGGAGACCGCATCGGCTTCGGTGATGGCGGCCACGTAGACCTCCCAGCCCTTCTTGAAGGCCTCGAAGAACACCGACACCAGCGGCACGAACAGGAACAGGGACAAAAACACCAGCGCCACGCCGATCAGCACGCGACGTACCCATACCGGCTCGGTGGTGGCACGGGCCACGTCCGGCGGGGCCACGCTTTGCACCGGCAGGGGGTTGGCCACAGAAACAGCACTCATGATCCACGCCCCCCTTTACTTGCCCTGACGCTTGCGCGTCCAGGCCTGCAAGCCGTTGATGGCCAGCAGCATGATGAACGACATCACCAGCATCACCACCGCGATCGAGGTGGCCCCCGCGTAGTCGTATTGCTCCAGCTTGGTGATGATCAACAGCGGCGTGATCTCGGACACCATGGGCATGTTGCCGGCGATGAAGATGATCGAGCCGTACTCGCCCAGCGCCCGCGCAAAGGCCAGCGCAAAACCCGTCAGCAAGGCTGGCATCAGGATGGGCAGGATCACCTTGGTGAAACTCTGCCAGCGGCTGGCGCCCAGGGTGGCGGCGGCCTCTTCCAGCTCGGACGCCATGTCCTCCAGCACAGGCTGCACCGTGCGCACCACGAAAGGCAGGCCGATGAAGGTCATCGCCACAAAGACACCGATCGGCGTGAAGGACACCTTGATGCCCAGGGGCTCCAGGTACTGACCGATCCAGCCATTGGCCGAATACAAACCTGTCAGGGTGATGCCCGCCACGGCCGTGGGCAGCGCAAAAGGCAGGTCCACGAGCGCATCGACGATGCGGCGACCGTAGAAGTCATAACGCACCAGCACCCAGGCCACCAGCAGACCGAACACGCCATTGATGATGGCCGCCAGCAAGGACGCCCCGAAGGTCAGCTTGTAGGAGGCCACCACACGCGGTGAGGTGACCACCTCGATGAACTGGTCCCAGGTGAGCTCGGTGCTGCGCAGGAAAGTGGCGCTCAAGGGGATGAGCACGATCAGGCACAGGTACGTGAGCGTAAGCCCCAGTGCCAGATCGAAGCCGGGCAGCACGGTGTGCCGCCGCAGCAGGGTTTTGGACAAAATCATGACAACTCGCTTGGAGAACGACGGGGCGTCTTACTGGTTGCGACGGCCACTGACCGTGATCTGGTCATAGATGCCACCGTCCTTGAAGTGCTCGCTCTGGGCCTTGCGCCAGCTGCCGAACACCTCGTCCACCGTGAAGGTGGTCACGGGCAGGAAGGCCGACTTGTACTGCGCCAGCACCTTGGCCGAGCGCGGACGCAGGTGGAACTTGGCCGCAATCTGCTGGCCTTCGTCGGACCACAGGTATTTCAGATAAGCCTCGGCCTGCTTGCGCGAGCCTTTCTTGTCGACCACCTTGTCGACCACACTGACCGGGTTCTCGGCCAGGATGGTGATCTTGGGATAGACCACCTGGTAGTCCCCGTTGAACTCGTTCTGGATCAACGGCACCTCGCTCTCGAAGGTGACCAGCGCGTCGCCCATGTTGCGCTGCGCGAAGGTGGTGGTGGCTGCACGGCCGCCGCCATCGAACACAGGCACGTTCGCGAAAATCTTGGTCACCAGAGCGCGTGCCTGTTCAGGCTTGCCACCGGTCTTGATCACCGAACCCCAGGCTGCCAGGTAGGTGTAGCGGCCGTTGCCCGCTGTCTTGGGGTTGGGGATGACCACGGACACGCCTGGCTTGGCCAGATCGGCCCAATCCTTGATGCCCTTGGGGTTGCCCTTGCGCACCAGGATCACGGTGACGGACGTGGTGGGGGCGCTGTTGTTGGGAAAGCGCTTGGCCCAGTCCACGGGCACCAGGGCGCCACGATCGGCCAGGATGTCGATGTCGCTGGCCTGGTTCATGGTGATGACGTCGGCCGCCAGGCCGGCAATGACGCTGCCCGCCTGCTTGCTGGAGCCCCCGTGCGACTGGTTGATGCTCACCGTTTCGCCCGTGCTCTGTTTCCAGTGCTTGGCAAAGGCGACGTTGTAGGCCTTGTAGAACTCGCGGCTGACGTCGTAGCTGACGTTCAGCAGGTTGGTGTCGGCCTGCGCACCGGCGCTCAGACCCGAGGCGATCACCGCCACCGCGGTCAGACGAAGCAAGGAGGTCTTCAAAGAAAACAGCATGACGGAAGCCTTTCTAGATGCAATGAAGGCATGTTAGGGACATGTCTTCATTCAACAAACAACGGATTTCTTACTTGCTTATGCGAAAAAGAAAAAAGGGCCGCTTCACCAGGAAGCGGCCCCCAAGATGCAGCGGCGCGTGATCTCCTCACGGCGCCGGCACCACCCCACTTAATGATGTTGTGTGTCCGTGATCCTCACTTCTTCACGTAGATCTGGTCGAAGACGCCGCCATCACCGAAGTGCTCTTTCTGAACTTTGGTCCAGCCACCGAGTTCGTCGATCTTGAACAGGTTGACCTTCGGGTACTGTGCGGCGTACTTGGCGGCCACCTTCGGATCGGTCGGACGGTAGTAGTTCTGGGCGGCGATGTCCTGACCTTGCGGCGAGTACAGGTATTCCAGGTAAGCCTGGGCCACGGCACGGGTGCCCTTCTTGTCCACGACCTTGTCCACCACGGTCACAGGCGGCTCGGCCAGGATGCTCAGCGGCGGAGCGATGATGTCAAACTTGTCCGGACCCAGCTCCTTGATGGCCAGCAGGGCTTCGTTTTCCCAGGCCAGCAGCACGTCACCGATGCCGCGCTCGACGAAGGTGGTGGTCGAGCCCCGGGCGCCGGAGTCCAGCACCGGCACGTTGGCGAACAGCTTGCCCAGGAACTCCTTGGCCTTGGCTTCGGACTTGGTCTTTTTCAGCTCATAGCCGTAGGCGGCCAGGTAGTTCCAGCGCGCACCGCCCGAGGTCTTGGGGTTGGGCGTGATCACGGCCACGCCGGGCTTGGTCAGGTCGTCCCAGGTCTTGATGCCCTTGGGGTTGCCCTTGCGCACCAGGAACACGATGGTGGAGGTGTAGGGCGAGCTGTTGAGCTTGAGGCGCTTTTGCCAGTCCTTGGCGATCAGGTTCTTCTCGGCGACGGCGTCGATGTCGTAGGCCAGGGCCAGCGTGACCACATCGGCATCCAGACCATCGATGACCGAGCGGGCTTGCTTGCCCGAACCGCCGTGCGAGGTCTTGATGGTGACGTTGTCACCGGTCTTGGTCTTCCAGTAAGCCGAGAAGGCCTTGTTGTACTCCTGATAGAGCTCGCGGGTCGGGTCGTACGACACGTTGAGCAGCTCGATGTCCTTGGCGTGGGCGGCCACAGGCGCCAGGGAGCCCAGGGCCACCGTGGCGGTCAGGGCCAGAGAACTGACCACGCTCAACAGGTGGCGGCGCGTGGAGGGGTGTTTGATGTGGTTCGACATGGTGACAGCGGTGTGTTGTGAAGCAGTGAGGTCACTGTAAAAAAACACCGATCTGTCGTGAACGAAGCAAATCGCCCATCCATATGCAGGCAACGACTTTGCGCGCCTGCATATGCGTCCCTTGATCCAGCGAGGCAGAGCCTCGCTGTCGGCGCCCGGAGTCAGCCCAGCGCGCGCGCGGCCATCACCTTGGCCAACTGGCTTTGGGACTGGGCCGATCCGCTGGCGGGCACGATCTCGCCCGCGCGGTCATCGATCTGCGCAAAACGGGCGGCCACCTGCTCCGCCGCGTCAGCGCCTTCCAGCACCACGGTGCCTTCGGTCAAGGTGATGTGTGAGGTGGCAAACCCGCCCGCCCCCGCACACAGGATGGTGCGGGACGGCGCGTCCTCGCTGGCCAGGAACACGACCCCGGGCGACACGCTCTCGGGCGTCAGCAGGGCCAGCACGGCGGGTGGCATCAGGTCTTCGGTCATGCGCGTGGCCGCGGTGGGCGCCAGGCAGTTGACGCGCACGTTGTACTTCTCGCCTTCCAGCGATAGGGTCTGCATCAGGCCCACCACGGCCATCTTGGCGGCCCCGTAGTTGGCCTGCCCAAAGTTGCCGAACAGGCCCGACGACGAGGTGGTGAAGATGATGCGACCGTAGTTCTGCGCCTTCATGATGTCCCACACCGCCTTGGTCGTGTAGAAGCTGCCCATCAGGTGCACATCGACCACGAGACGGAAGTCATCGAGCGTCATCTTCGAGAAGCTCTTGTCGCGCAGGATGCCGGCGTTGTTGACCAGGATGTCGATGCGGCCCCATTCGGCCATCACCTGATCGACCATGGCCTGCACGCCCGCCGGATCGGTGACCGACGCGCCATTGGCCATGGCCACGCCCCCGGCCGCTCGGATCTCGGCCACCACGGCTTCGGCCGCCGCGCTGCTGCCGCCACTGCCATCACGGGCCGATCCCAGGTCGTTGACCAGCACCTTGGCGCCGCGCGCGGCCAGTTGCAGCGCATGGCTGCGGCCCAGACCGCCACCAGCGCCGGTCACGATGGCCACACGGCCGTCAAAACGCAGGCCATCCTGCGAAGCGGAAGAAGACATTGTGCTCATGGGGAATCTCGTTGGGGTGACGGTTGGAAACGAACGCAAGGACCACATCATCTCTCAGCCCAGCCCTCGCGCAAACCCGGATTCCGCACACTGGAATTCAGTTGAGAAATCACGCCCTTGTCGCCGGCGATGCCTTGCTGTCGCGCGCGCAGATAGGGAATGCCCCCCCTGCTTCCTAGACTGCCCACATAGCCAAAAAAGGAGACCGGACATGAGTCACATCAAGAACCAAGGCCCCGAGCACATCGTGCCGCGCGAAAAGCTCGACTTCGAGCTGGATGCCCAGACGCCGCGCTGGTGGTACGGCAACCTGCCGTTTCAGACCCGCGTGTTCGATGGCATGCAGGCAGCGTTTCCCGATGGCGAGCGCTACTTCATCACCAGCGTGCGCGCCTTCCGGCACCAGATCACCGACCCCAAGCTGGCCGAAGACGTGAAGAACTTCATCCGCCAGGAAGGCCAGCATGGCATCGCGCACACGCACTACAACGACCTGCTGCGCCAGCAAGGCTGCGATGTGGACACCATCCTGACCGAAGCCAAGGCCCTGTTTGATGGCTACACCCGGCGCTACTCGGCCAAGTACAACCTGGCCCTGACCGCCGCCTTCGAGCACTTCACGGCCATGATGGCGCAGATGCTGTTTGCCACGCGCGACGCCATGGGCCCTGCCGACCCGAAGGTGCGCGCCATGTGGGCCTGGCATGCCATCGAAGAGATGGAACACAAGGCCGTGGCCTTCGATGTGATGCAGAAGGTGGCCAAGGTGGGTTATGTGATGCGTTGCGTGGCCATGACCCACGCCCTCTACAAGGTGGTGACTGACAGCATGCGCCTGACCAATCGCCTGCTCATCGGCGATGGCTTTTCACGTGGCCAACGCCTGTGGATGTGCGTGAAGGGTGCCTGGTGGCTGTATGGCTACAAAGGCCTGTTTGCGCGCAACACCGGGGCCATGCTGAGCTACTACAAGCCTGGCTTCCACCCCTGGCAGCATCAGGTCATCCACAGCTACCCGCTGTGGTGCCAGACCTACGAGCGCACCGGCAACCCGATGGCTGCGGGAGAGGCGATGTTCCAGGCGGCGCACTGAGGCCTGACGCACAACCCCACAACGCGCCCCAGAATGGCGCGCGTTAATTTGCCACAGTTTCAGGGTTTACCCGAGCAAAATTGATCCGTGCTAAGGCTGATCGAAGCCAAAAGGCTCATCATCCGCGTGCTGACGTTCACCCTGCCATCCGCCTCAAGCGCGGCTCAGGAGACGTCCGTCAGATTTCACATTGACCGCAGCAACTGCGGCCAAGGCACTTAGCGCTCACTCGAGAGGGATCAGTTCATGCTGAAGTTCAACAACATGCGAATCGGCCAGCGCCTGGGTTTCGGCTTTGGCTTGCTGATCGTGCTGATGCTGACCATCATCGCAGTCACCTTGCTGCGCTTCAACGATGTCAATGCGATCAACAGCCGCATCATCGAGAAAGATTGGGTAAAGGCCGATGCAGCCAACGTCGTCAACGCCACGACGCGTGCCAATGCCCGCCTGTCGATGGAGCTGTTGATCAACGACGACACGTCGAAGATCACACAGATCAAAGCCGACATCGAATCCAACAAGAAAGCCATTTCAGACGCGCTGAACACGCTGAACGAGTTGGTCTATTTGCCTGAGGGGCGCGCACTTCTGGCACAACTCAAGCCAGCACGCGAGGCTTATGTCGCGTCCTTCACGCAAGTCGCCCGGCTCGTGGAGCAAGGTGAGCGCGCACAAGCGAGCGCCTTGATGGTGACCGAAACGCTGCCACGACTCGACGCCTTACAAGACCCCATCAATCAGTTGACGGCGCTGCAAAAGACCGTGGTGGAGCGCAGCAGCCAAGATTTACAGGGTCAGCTGCGTGCCGCTGCCATGTTGATCTTGGGCATCGGTGTGCTGAGTGCCTTGTGCGGCATTGGCTTTGCATGGTGGGTGACACGCTCGATCACTCGGCCCATCGGCCAAGCAGTGACGCTGGCCCAAACGGTGGCGTCCGGCGATCTGAGCAGTCCCAAAACAGATTGTGGTGCGGACGAGTGCGGCCAATTGCTCAGCGCTTTGCAAGACATGAATGCGAGCTTGATCGGCATCGTCAGCCGAGTCCGGCAAGGGGCGACCTCCCTGGCCACCGCCACCAGTCAGATCGCAGCGGGCAACATGGACTTGTCGTCTCGCACCGAGGAACAAGCCAGCGCACTGGAAGAGACCGCGGCCTCGATGGAACAGCTGACCGCGACCATCAAGCAGAATTTTGACAGCAGCTCGCATGCCAACCGCCTGGCGGAGACCGCCTCAGAGGTGGCGGCCAAAGGCGGAAACGTGGTCTCACAAGTGGTGCACACCATGGAGTCCATTCACAAGTCCTCCACCAAGATTGCTGACATCATTGGCGTCATTGATGGCATTGCCTTCCAGACCAACATCCTCGCCTTGAATGCCGCCGTCGAGGCGGCCCGCGCCGGCGAACAAGGTCGCGGGTTTGCTGTGGTGGCCAGCGAAGTTCGCAACCTGGCCGGTCGCTCGGCCCTGGCCGCCAAAGAAATCAAGGGGCTGATCGGCGAATCTGTGGGCAATGTGAAAGACGGCTGCCAACTGGTTGAACAAGCCGGCAGCACGATGGACGAAATCGTCGTCCACGTCCGACGTGTCGCGGACCTGATGCGAGAAATCGCCACCGTCGGTCAGGAACAAGGGTTGGGCATTGAACAGGTGAGCGAAGCCGTCTCGCAGATGGACATCGTCACGCAGCAAAACGCCGCCTTGGTCGAAGAGAGCGCAGCAGCAGCCAAATCCATCGAGCATCAAGCCGGGCAACTGCTGGAAACGGTCAGCACCTTCAAACTGGAAGCCGGCCATCGCTTGAATTACCACTCTGCACTGGCAGGTGCTTGACCCCCGTTGGAGGCACCTCATGGCTTATTTTGAATGGGCCGATGACATGGTCATCGACAACGGCGTGATCGATGCAGACCACCGGCAACTGGTCACCTTGGTCAATCAATTGCACACAGCGACCAGCGAAGGGCAAGGCCAGGAGATCGTCGACCACGTGCTGCAAGAAGTGCTGAAGTACACGATCGAGCACTTGCGACGCGAGGAAAGCCTCATGGCCTCCGTCAACTTCCCCAATCTGGCAGGACACAAAGTGGGCCACCAGAAGTTCATCGAGCGCCTGGACATCCTGCGAGCCAAATATGAGTCAGGCAGCATGACGGTCGCGTCACAACTCTCCACCGTGCTGAGAGACTGGCTGTCACTCCACATCCGTCGCGATGACAAAGAGCTGCGCAAGTTCTTGAAACACCAGGCCCCTGGGCCCTCGGTTCATTAAGAACGCACGATGGCCCACAGGGTTCGAAGAATCAAACGCACGTCCAGCCACACCGAGGCCTGGTCCACATAGCTGGCCGCCAGCGCCAGCTTGTGGGGCAACACCTCGTCGATGTAAGCCCGCTCTGGGTCGGCGGCACGTGCCAACACGGTGCTTTCGTCGCGGTACTCGATCGACGCAATGTCGGTGATGCCTGGGCGCACAGACAGCACCTTGTCACGCAGCGCCGCGGGGTAATGCGCCACATATCGCGGCACCTCGGGGCGTGGCCCCACCAGGCTCATGGTGCCTTGCCACACGTCGATCAGCTGCGGCAGCTCATCGAGCTTGCTGGCGCGCAAAAACTGCCCCACCCGCGTGATGCGGCGATCGGCACCCACGGTGATCTGCAAGCCGCTGCCCGCCGGGTCGTGCCGCATGGTGCGGAACTTGTGGATGCGAAAGGGCACCCCGAACCGCCCCACCCGCTCCTGCCGAAAGAACACCGGCCCCGGCGAATCGAGCTTGACCGCCAACGCGATCAAGATCAGCAGCGGCCCCAGCGCCAGCAGGCCCAGGGACGACATCAACAGGTCAAACAGCCGCTTGCTCATCGTGCAGGGTTGATCACAGGCACCTGACCGTCAGCGGCCACAGGCCTTGCGCACCGCCGTGATGACGCGCTCGACATCGTCGTCCGTCATGCGCGTGTACAGCGGCAAGGTCAGCATGCGCTCGTACGCTTTCTGGCTGTGCGGGAACTGCTCGGGCTTGAGGTCGTAGCGCTCTTTCCAGTACGGGTGCAGGTGCAGCGGGATGTAGTGCACGCTCACGCCAATGCCATCGGCAAACAGGCTCTCGATCAGCTGATCGCGGTTGAGCGTCGCTGCATCGGACAGGCGCACCACATACAGGTGCCACGAGTGCAAATCGCCGGCATGCACCGGGCGCGGAGGCACGATCAGCGGCAGATCGGCCAGCGCCTCGTCATAGCGGGCGGCAATTTGCTCGCGGCGCGTCTGGAAACCAGGCAGACGCTTGAGCTGGTGCAGGCCCATGGCCGCGGCAATGTCGGTCAGGTTGTACTTGAAGCCGGGCGCCACGATCTCGTAGTACCAGCTCGGCACCTTGGCGGTGAAGCGGTCAAAGGCATCCCGGTTGATGCCATGCAGGCGCATGACCTTGGCGCGGGCCGCCAGCGCCGCATCACGCGTCACCAGCATGCCGCCCTCGCCCGTGGTCATGGTCTTGTTGGCATAGAAGCTGAACACCACGGCATCGCTTTGCAGCGTGCCAATGCGTTGCCCCTTCCAGGTGGTGGGCAGCGCGTGGGCGGCGTCTTCCACCACCTTCAGGCCGTGCCTGTGCGCAATCGCATGGATGGCATCCATGTCCACCGACAGGCCAGCGTAATGCACCGGCATCAGCGCCTTGGTGCGCGGTGTGATCGCTGCTTCGATGGCAGCCGGGTCGATGTTGAGCGTGGCCGGGTCGATGTCCACCAGCTTCACGTCGGCACCCAGGTAGCGCACCACTTCGGCGGTCGCGGTGAAGGTGTGTGTGGTGGTGATGACCTCGTCCCCCGGGCCGATGCCCAGGGCTTCGAGGGCCAGATGCAGCCCGGCGGTGGCCGAATTGACTGCAATCGCCTGCAAGCTGGGGTCGCCCAGGTAATCGACAAAGGCCTGTTCGAACAGGCGGGCCTTGGGACCGGTGGTGACCCAGCCGGAGCGCAGGGTGTCGACCACCTCCGCGATTTCCTCCTCGCCGATTTCGGGCAAGGCAAAAGGCAGGAAGGGCTGCGAGGCAGAAGCTGAACTCATGGGAATCTCACTGAAAGCCGGTCAACGCGTCAGGCGGCCGAAGGCGGGGTCGGGGCGACGGCGCACCACGGCATCCCACCAGCCACGGATGGAGCCGATACCGTAACCAAAATGATAGGCGGCGATGACATCGGGCAGGTGCCAGAGCAGATCGCGCCCCTGCTCACGGGCGATACGCCAGCTGATGAGCAACACAGCGGTGCCGTACAACCACCCCTGCAGCAAAGCCAGACTGGCGCAGGCCGTGACCACCACGACCAGCACCTCGCGCAACCCCGCTGGCAGCGGGGCATACAGGATCGTGGGCACCCCGATCAGGGTCAGCAGCAACAGGCCCAGCAAGACGGCCACGAACAGGCCGGGAATCAGATGACGCAGCGCGGCCGCTTGTCCGTGCTTCATCATGACAAAGGGCTTCCAGTAACCGTACTGACGGTACTGGCGGAACACGTCCAGCTTGCTGGCGCGCGGGAAATAGGTCGAGCGGATGGACGCAGACTGCCAGATGCGCCCGCCACCCTTGTGGATGCGCAGATTGTGCTCGTCGTCCTGGTTGCGCACCAGATTCTCGTCAAACCCATCGAAACGCTCGAAGGTGCAGCGCGGCCAGGCGCCCAGGTACACCGTGTCCACTTCGCCGTTGTAGGCCAGGTCGCGCGACAAGGCGCCGCCCGCCACCAGACGTGATTGAAAAGCGGCTGCCACCGCACGCTGCACCACGGCGGCCGGGCCGCTCTCGCCTTGCGCTCGCCATGGGCCGCCCACGTTGTCTGCGCCAGTTGCCTGCCATACCGCCAGACACTGGGCGATGTAGTCGTCGGCATACACCGTGTGCACGTCCAGGCGCACGATGAACTCACCGCCGCTGGCCTCGATGCAGCGGTTCAGACCGCACGACACGATGCGCCCCGGGTTGTCGATCATGTGAAAGCGCGCGTCCTGCGCGCACCAGGCGCTCAGGCGCTCGCGCGTGTCGTCGTCGCTCATCCCGTCGGCCACCCACACCTCCAGCGTCCAGCCCTCGGGCACCTGCTGCGCGGCCACGCTGCGACAGAAAGCCTCGATGTGGTCGCGCTCGTTGCGGCACGGCACGATGACGGAAACGATGCGGGTGTCAGGCATGGTGGGCGGGAAGGGCGTCACAAAATCAGGTTCGCTCGACCGGGCGACGACGCGCCAGGCGAGGGGTCAGCGGATGCAGCACACGCTGGTAGAGGCGCCACATCGCATCCATCTGGCCGCGGCGCGAGGCCTCGCGTTCGATGCGGGTGTGGTTGTGCTGCCCCATCTGGAGGGCCTGCTGCGGGTGGTCATGCGCCTGCAGCAAAGCCTGACTCAGGGCGTCCACATCGCGCACGGGCACGATCCAGCCGCCTTGCGCATCGATCCACTGGTGGTTGGCCGGCAGATCGGAGGCGATGATGGGCAGGCCGCAGGCCATCGATTCGAGCACCGACACCGAGGTGGCATCGCTGGTAGGCACCGACACCGACACGCGGCTGCGCTGGATGGCGGCCACCATCTCGGCATCGCCCACGCGGCCGTGGAACTGCACATGGTCCTGCACGCCCAGGTGCTTGACCTTCTGCTCCAGCTCGGCCCGTTGCAGCCCCCCGCCCAGCAGGTGCAGCTGCGCCGGGGTGTCCGGGCGCTCGGCCACCACGCGGGCAAACGCCTCAATGATCACGTCGATGTTGTAGTTCGGCTCCCAGGTGCGCAGGCTGACCACCTCGAACCCTTGAGCCGGCGTCGCGGGCACGAACTTGTCCGTGTCCGCGCCCCACAAGATCTGATGGCAGGGGCCCGCCGGGTGATAGCGGGCGATCTCGTCGATCATGTCCATCGAATCGGCCGTGACCAGATCGGCGTGGTGCATGGACCAGGCCACCACCATGCGCATCAAACGGCTCTGGCGCGGCGTGACCAGGATGTCACTGCCCCAGGCCGTCAGCACCTTGGGCACGGGCAGCCCGCAAGCCGTGGCCCACAGGCCGTACGAGGTCACATAGTGACCATGGACCAAATCAGGCTGGAAGCGCGCCGCCACCTCGCGTGCCACCCGGCGCACCTGCGGCAAGGCCGTGAACCAGCCCAGCTTTCCCGCGCCAGGCGCCACCGCGATCACCTCTTCGGCCCCCGGCACCTCGGCTGGCTGGCGCGTGATGACCACCGCGCGTGCGCCGCGTTCGACCACGGCCGCCACCCAGCGGCGCGTGTGGACACTGGACGCATCGGCAAAAAACAAGATGCGCATGCCTTCGCTCACCGGGTCCGCTTCCAGCGCCTGGCTCACCTTGCCCACGTGGCCCATCTCGCCCCTCATGCGTGCCCCTTCTGTGTGGCGCTCGCCTCAGCGCCGCCATTCAGCGCACGGCGCAGGTGATCCTTGCCAGCCCAGTGTGCATACAGGGCGTGCAGCTCGGGATGGCGTTGCAGCAAGGCCCGGTCGAGCTCACGCGTGTCCCCGATCACCTCGGCACGCCGGCCATGCTCACGCGAGGCCACGATCGCGAAGTCCGGCACCGCGCCCGACACGAAGCTGTAGCCCTGCACGATCACGCCCTTGCCCACCTGGGCACCCGGCGCGATCACGCTGTGCGGACCGATGAAGCTGTAGGCCCCGATGCGGGTGGCCTTGCGCACATAGCCCAGCGGGTTGGGGTCGTTCGCATAGCGGCGTCCCATCACCCGCACCGCCTGGTGGCTGGAATGACTGAGGATGGAGGCGTAGTTGGTGACCTGCACGCCCTCTTCGATCAGCAGCCCGTTGGAGCCGTCGATGCGGTTGAAGTGGCCGATGAAAACGTGATCCTGCAGCACCAGCTTCTCGCGCCCCTCGATGCAGCTGTGCGTGCTCACCCGCGTGTGCTCACACCAGGTCCCATCCGCATTGCGCCAGCCGTAGACGATGCGCGGACCGGTGAAGACCGACAGCAGGCGCACGACAGGATGTTTGAGTCGCTGGATCAGGGCCGACATGGTGAAGGGTGAGGAGGGCTGGGAGCATATTGTCCCCGATCCGCGTCCTCGCCAAATCCCTCTCAAGGCAGACGCGTCAAAGCCGGACGCCACAAGGCCCGCACCGGCAGCCCCGCGTGGCGCAGGAACACCCCATACGCCACCGCAATGGCCGCGATGTAGCCCAGACTGGACGCCACCGCCGCCCCCAAAGCGCCCCAGCGCGGCACCACCAGCCACCCCAGGCCGAAGCTCACCAGCAAGGACAAACCGGCAATCGCCCCCGACAACTGGGGGCGCCCCAGGTGATTGGTATAGAACGCCGACAGGCTGGACGCCGCTGCATAAGCCGCCACCCCCGGCAGCAAGGCCGCCAGCGGCCACAAGGACGCGGCGTACACCTCGCCCATCACCCAGGGCAGGCCCCACCAGGCCAGGCCGAGCAACACCGGCGCCGCCGCCAAGGTCGCCAGCACATTGATGCGCACCGCCTGCACCGTCATGCTCGCGGCCACCTTCACATCCGGATGCCCGATGCGGGCGTAAAGCGACACCGTCACCGACGAGGACAGCAGCCACAGCAACTCGGCCACGGTCACCGCCACCGAGTAGGTGCCCACCGTGCTCAGCCCCTGGAAATGCTCGACCAGAAAGAGCGACGCACGGTAATTGAGCAGGCTGATGACATTGGTGATGCCAATGGTGGCCACGAAGGGCCACTGGTGCCACCAGACTGGGTGGGCCTCCTGCAAAGCGGGGGCATCGGACAGGCGCAGGTGCTCGGCCAGGTCTTCGTCGCGCTGGCTGGCGTTGCGCAGCGCATAGATGGCCGTGATCACCGCCACCAGCGACTTGCCGCTCACCCATGCCGTCAGCACCAGCACGATCATGGAGGTGCTGCGCGTCGTGCCCTCACCGATCCAGGCGACGCCCGCCAGGCCCGCCAGCACCAGGGCCGGCGCCGCCACCTGGGCCAGGTTGATGGGCCACATGCGGCTCTCACCCAACCACAAGCCCGTGGCCGTGGGCACCAGCAACAAAAAAGGGGCAGCCAGCGCCAGCAGCCACAATTGAGAGTAGGGCAAGGTCTTGGCGCCCCAGGACAGGGCCAGCAAGCCCAGCGAGGCCAGCGCACCCAGGCCCACCGCCGCCCGCAACACCCCGCGCAACATCGGCAGCGTGCGCGCCGAGCGGGCGTCGACCTGCTGCGACATCTGTCGCGCCAGCCACAGGCCCAGCCCTGAAAACAGCGTCAGCAGCCCCGCCTCGACGGCCACAAACAACGCAAAAGCGCCCTGCACCCGCGGCCCCTGGCGCGCCACCATCACCGTGATGGCCAGCCCCAGGCTCACGATCAGCAACTTGGCCACCAGATTGCCCAGCGCTGCCTTCGGCAAGGCCTGCCAGAGCCGCCGCCAACCGGTCGCAGAAGCATGGGAATCGGAATCTTGCACAGACATGGCTGTCATTGTGCCCACGGTTTCATACAATCGAAGGTTTGGCCGACTCCACTTTTGCCGCCCCCATGACCACGTCGCACACCCATCTCCCGCACGAAACGGCTCCGGAACCCACGATCGACACCAACAAACTGGTGGCCGAGCGCCGCGAGAAACTGGCTGCCATCCGTGCCCAGGGCGTGGCTTTCCCCAACGATTTCAAGCCGGCTGACCGCGCGGCCCTGCTGCACGCGGCCCACGACGGCACCGAAGCGCCGGAGCTGGAAGCCCAGGGCATCACCGCCAGCGTGGGCGGCCGCCTGATGCTCAAGCGCGTCATGGGCAAGGCCTGCTTCGGCACCCTGCAAGACGCCACTGGCCGCATCCAGGTCTACGTGACGCTGGACGCCATCGGCCCCGACGCCCTGCAGGCCTTCAAGCACTGGGACCTGGGCGACATCCTGGGCGCCGAAGGCACCCTCTTCAAGACCAAGACCGGCGAGCTGTCGATCAAGGTCACGAACATCCGCCTGCTGACCAAGGCCCTGCGTCCGCTGCCCGACAAGTTCCACGGCATGACCGACCAGGAGCAGAAGTACCGTCAGCGCTACGTCGACCTGATCGTCGACGAAGAGTCGCGCGCCCGCTTCATTGCCCGCTCCAAGGCCATCGCCTCGATCCGCGCCTTCATGGTCGACCACCAGTTCCTGGAAGTCGAAACGCCGATGATGCACCCCATCCCCGGCGGCGCCAATGCCAAGCCCTTCACCACGCACCACAACGCGCTCGACCAGGAGATGTTCCTGCGCATCGCGCCCGAGCTGTATCTGAAGCGCCTGGTGGTGGGTGGCTTCGAGCGCGTGTTCGAAATCAACCGCAACTTCCGCAACGAAGGGGTGTCCGTGCGACACAACCCCGAGTTCACGATGATGGAGTTCTACGCGGCCTGGTGGAACCACCACGACCTGATGGACTTCACCGAGTCCATCCTGCGCCACGCGGCCCACTCGGCCGTCGGCACCGCCAAGATCACCTACGGCGGCAAGGAAGTCGACCTGGAGTCGCCCTTTGCCCGCCTGACCGTGCGTGACTCGCTGATCCAGATCGCCGGGCTGACGCCGGAGCAGGCCGACAACGCCGCCTTCCTGCACGACAAGCTCAAGAGCCTGGGCGAAGAGCCGCCCGCCCGCTGGAACCTGGCCGAGCTGCAATTCGGCATGTTCGAAGCCGTGGTCGAAGAAAAGCTCTGGCAGCCCACCTTCATCATCGACTACCCGGTCGAGGTCTCGCCCCTGGCCCGCGCTTCCGACACCAACCCCAGCATCACCGAGCGCTTCGAGCTCTTCATCACCGGCCGCGAATACGGCAACGGCTTCTCGGAGTTGAACGATCCTGAAGAACAGGCTGCCCGCTTTGCCGCGCAAGCCAGCGCCAAGGATGCCGGCGACGAAGAAGCCATGTACTTCGACGCCGACTACATCCGCGCCCTGGAATACGGCCTGCCCCCGACAGGCGGCTGCGGCATCGGCATCGACCGCCTGATGATGCTGCTGACCGACGCGCCCAACATCCGCGACGTGATCCTGTTCCCGGCCCTGCGCCGCGAGAGCTGATCGCCGGGCCGCTGAGCGGCCTGCTGCGTCCTGAGCCCGGCTGCCGCGTGCAGACCGGGCTTTTTTGCGCCCCTCGCCCGCCCACGGCCAGACAGGTCACAATGCCAGCCATGAGCAGCGCCAGCAACGAAATCGCCCTCACGGCGGCCCGCATCGTCGTGGAAGAAGGCATGGAATACGGTCCGGCCAAGCGCCGCGCGGCCAAGCAGCTGGGCCTGACCGGCCGCGGCGACTTGCCCAACAACGATGAGGTGGAGGCCGCTGTCGTCGAGTACCTGACCCTGTTTTGTGCTGACACGCAGCCGGGCGAGCTGCACGCCCTGCGCGAGCTGGCCGCCCTGTGGATGGAACGGCTGGCCGAATTCCGCCCTCACCTCACCGGCGCCGTCTGGCGCGGCACCGCCACCCGGCTCAACGACATCCACCTGCAGCTCTACTGCGACGACACCAAATCCACCGAGATCATGCTGCTCAACCAGGGCATGGACTACGACGTCAGCAGCGCCCCGGGCCCGCGTGGCCAGCCGGTCGACCGCCTGAGCCTGACCGTGAACTGCGCTGCCCTGAACGAGCCCATCGGCCTGCACCTGACCATTCTGGATGCCGACGACCTGCGCGGCGCCCTCAAACGCGACGCCCAAGGGCGCACCGAGCGAGGCGACCTGCCCGCCTTGCGCCGCCTGCTGGACACGCCCGCC
>MESA01000013.1 GCA_001770775.1 Burkholderiales bacterium RIFCSPHIGHO2_12_FULL_63_20 | reverse complement strand
ATGTCCAAGCTGGCCCATCTGCCTGATCACCCCTTCAACCCGGCATCAGCGAAATGAGGCAGGGGCGTTCCACACAAAACGGCATAGAGCCCAAAACATTCGCGGTTGGGATGTCGCGTGCGTATGGTGCATAAAGTGCCGGCATCACTGACTTCCCCGGAGGGCTGCCCAAGTGAGACGAGCCCGGCGCGGAGTGGAGTGGGTGATGTGATCGACGGGAGTATAGTGAGCCTATGTTTGACGTACTTGTGTATCTTTACGAGCACTACTGGCGTCCTGACGCTTTCCCAGAATCTGGTTTGTTGGCGCGTAAGCTTACTGCACTTGGGTTTGAGCCAGAGGAGATCTCTGATGCCCTTCTTTGGCTGGATGGCCTACAGGCGTTGACTCAGGGGATCGTTGTATCACCCGACGTTGCCAGCACACGGGTGTACTGCGATACAGAGTTGGATCGTTTGGGCTCCGAGGCATTGGGCTTCCTACAGTTCCTTGTGTCTGCGGGTGTGTTGACGCCCCGCTTGCGCGAGGTGGTACTGGATCGTGTGTCAGCGGTACCCAAGGGACCCGTGGCGCTGGACGACTTCAAGGTGTTGGTTTTGCTGGTGTTCTGGAGTCTAGGCGAGGAGCCGGATGCGCTGATTCTGGATGAGTTGTTCGTGGACGACTGTGACCGTGTGATGCACTGATTTTTCCAGTGTTGAGCGTTCAGCCTTTTTTACAGGCTTCGCGCCGAGTGAGATCTTCTAAACGGCCATGCGCCGTTGCATGAAAGAGGGACCATGACTCTGATGGTGGCTGATATGCGTAAATTCCAATCTTTGACGGTCATCGTCATTGTGGCGGGCTTGCTTGGTGGGTGTGACCAACTGGGCATTGACACCCCAGAGAAGGTCGCCCAGCGGAAGGGGGCGGAAGCGAAGGCAGTTGGGGCGGCGTGTCGACATGCGATGCGTGCCATTGAGGACTGCTATTTGCTCAATCCCAAGGCAGAAAAGTCCGCAGTGTTCGAGGGGTGGCGCGAGATGGATGAGTACATGCGCGAGAACAAGATTGAAGGTGTTGCGCCGGTCGTTCCGCGTACAGGCGTGCCGTTGAAACCCACTGCCAAGGCGGCTACGCCTGATGCTTTATCTGAGGACGATGTCGGTGCGGCGTCTGGACCCAAGCCGGGTGGCGGCGAGTAGGCTGGTATAGCCCGACGGCTGATGCCAGAAGCGGGATGTCGGATTGTGCCGTGGAGGCGCAGTTGCCCTCAAAAGAGCACAGACCTTTTTACAATGTCGGTTTTCACCTTTTCGACATTGAGGCGCTGCCACCATGAATATTCTCCGATTTGAAGACCTTGTGGCCGAAGGGCGTGTGGCTGGCCAGCGCGTGTTCATCCGCGCTGATCTGAACGTTCCGCAAGATGACGCGGGCAACATCACCGAGGACACCCGTATTCGAGCATCTGTCCCGGCGATCGAACTGGCTCTGAAGGCTGGTGCCGCAGTGATGGTCACTTCGCACCTTGGGCGCCCGACGGAGGGTGAGTTCAAGCCTGAGGATTCACTGGCACCGGTGGCCCTGCGTTTGGGCGAGTTGCTGGGGCGCGAGGTCAAGTTGATCAGCAACTGGGTGGATGGTGTGTCCGTCCATCCTGGTGAGGTGGTGTTGCTGGAGAATTGCCGCCTGAACAAGGGTGAAAAGAAGAACAGCGAAGAGTTGGCTCGCAAGCTGGCGGCCTTGTGCGACATTTTTGTGCACGATGCGTTTGGCACGGCCCACCGCGCGGAGGGGACCACCTATGGGATCGCGCAGTATGCCAAGGTGGCTTGCGCGGGGCCTTTGTTGGCCGCTGAGATCGACGCGATCAACACGGCTCTGGAGGCGCCCAAGCGTCCTCTGGTGGCGATTGTCGCCGGCTCAAAGGTATCGACCAAGCTGACCATCTTGCAGGCGTTGGCCAAGAATGTGGACGGTCTGATTGTGGGGGGCGGGATTGCCAACACCTTCATGTTAGCGGCCGGTTTGAAGATTGGCAAATCGCTGGCTGAGCCGGATCTGCTGGGCGAGGCGACGGCGGTGATCGAGGCGATGAAGGCGCGCGGTGCCGCGGTGCCCATCCCTGAGGATGTCGTTGTGGCCAAGACCTTTGCGGCGGATGCGCCGGCCACAGTGAAGGCGGCCAACGAGGTCGCGGACGATGACATGATTCTGGACATCGGACCGAAGACGGCGGCCAAGTTGGCTGAGCAGTTGATGTCCGCCGGGACCATCGTCTGGAACGGCCCAGTAGGGGTGTTTGAGTTTGAAGCCTTCTCGCATGGCACCGAGACGATCGCGCGTGCCATTGCCGCGTCCCCCGCTTTCAGCATTGCTGGCGGTGGGGATACGCTGGCGGCCATCGCGAAGTACGGCATCGAGAAGGACGTGAATTACATCTCGACGGGTGGCGGTGCGTTCCTGGAAATCCTGGAAGGCAAGACCTTGCCGGCGTTCGAGATTCTGAGCAAGCGCGCTGCGGGCTGATTTTCAGCAAGCGCGCCATGTGCTGAATGAGACAGCCCCGATCCCAACAGGTCGGGGCTGTTTGTTTATGTGCCCAGCATCGGCGAACTCGGGAGCCAGTCCCGCCTTTAGTGGGGCACTGCGGATGAAGCGAAGCGCAGTTGCGTGCGGGCTTGGTGCAAAGGCGCGTGGGCGATCAGGGTGCACGCAGCGCTTCGAAATGTGCGAGCCAGCGCAGGACTTCTTCGCTGGTGTTGTCGGGGCGCTCGAAGGGGTAGAGGTGGCTGCCTGTGACCCAACTGAGGTGCTCGCCGACCAACTGGCGAGCCCCGTGCAGGCCGCCGCGGCGCAGTTCGCGAGAATGGGTGCCTGCGATGAAGGCCAGAGGGCACTGGTGCGGGTGCTGCTGAAAGGCGGCCAGCAGGCGGTGCGGCATCGTGCTGTAGATGGCGGCTTCCACGTCACGTTGGTAGCTTAGGCGGCAGGTCGGATGCACCGGCGAGAACTTCAGCCCATGTGAGAGGTAGTCCTGAAGGACCCGGGGATGGAAGGCCGCAAACTTGGCTTTGACGCCGAAGTGTTGCTGGGCTGCGTGCAAACTGGGCCACTCGTGGGTGCGCTGGGCGGCCACGCGCGTCGGCATGACGCGGTCAATGAGGTGGATGCGTTTGGCCAGACCCACGGCTGCGCTGCGCCAGCCTTGCAAGATGGGCGAGTCCAGCACTACCACGCCTTGCGCCCATTGAGGGTGTTGACTGGCGAGCATGAGGCTGAGGTAGCCCCCCAGTGAGTGTCCGACGAGGTAGGCAGGGTGGCCGACTTCCTGGGCCATGAAGTCGCGCAATTGGGTGACGAGGTGTGGCCAGTTGGGCGTGACGGGGTAGCGAGGGTCGTGCCCGTATTGCTCGATGGCATGGACGATGTAGCCCTGCTCTTGCCAACGCTCGAAGAGCTCCTGGTAGGTGCGCGCCGGGAAGCTGTTGGCGTGCGAAAAGACGATGGTGCGATGGAGGACGGGCGGGGCCATGGTGTTGTTGCGTTCGGGCGTCACGACGGGGACGTGATGCCGTGCGGGGGCAAGCGATATTTTCAGGCCAAGCGTTTGGTGTGACACTGAGGGAGAACCAACTACTGTTGAGCTTTGAAAATGCCTCGTGCCACCAAGATCGTCGCTACCCTGGGTCCTGCTTCGTCGACGCCGGAGGTGCTGGAGCAAATGCTGCGCGCCGGTGTCGATGTGGTCCGGCTGAACTTTTCGCATGGCAAGGCGCAGGATCACATTGATCGCGCACAACTGGTGCGGGAGGCGGCGCAGCGTGTGGGCAAGGTGGTTGCCATCATGGCGGACTTGCAGGGGCCCAAGATTCGCGTGGGGAAGTTTGCCGACGGCAAGGTGATGCTGGAGCCGGGGCAGCCTTTCATTCTGGATGCCAGTCGCACCGCGTTGGGTGACCTGCAAGGGGTTGGGCTCGATTACAAGGAGTTGCCGCGAGATGTGAAGCCTGGCGACACGTTGTTGCTCAACGACGGCCTGATCGTGCTGACCGTCGAGGCGGTCAAGGGTGAGGCCGTGCACACGGTGGTGAAGCTCGGTGGTGAGCTGTCCAACAACAAGGGCATCAACAAGCAGGGGGGCGGGTTGACTGCGCCGGCCTTGACGGCCAAGGACATGGACGACATCAAGACGGCGGCGAGCTTTCAGTGCGATTACATCGCCGTGTCGTTTCCAAAGAGTGCGACGGACATGGAGATGGCGCGCCAGTTGTGCAATGTGGCGGGGGAGCCCTGGAAGCACCGCCCGGCGCTGATTGCGAAGATCGAGCGCAGCGAGGCCATTCCGAACCTGGAGAGCATTCTGAAGGCGTCGGACGGGATCATGGTGGCGCGTGGCGACCTGGCCGTCGAGGTGGGCAATGCGACGGTGCCGGCGCTGCAAAAGCGCATGATCAAGATGGCGCGGGAGATGGACAAGGTGGTGATCACCGCGACGCAGATGATGGAGTCGATGATCGTCAACCCGGTGCCGACGCGCGCGGAGGTGTCGGATGTGGCCAATGCGGTGCTGGACGGGACCGATGCCGTGATGCTGAGCGCCGAGACGGCTGCGGGCAAGTATCCCGTCGAGACGGTGGCGCAGATGGCCAACATCGTGCAGGAGGCCGAGCACGCCGAGGAAGTGTCGCTGGACGCGGATTTCACGAACAAGACCTTTGGTCGCATCGATCAGTCGATCGCGATGGGTGCGCTGTTCACGGCCTATCACCTGGGCTGCAAGGCCATCATCGCGTTGACCGAGTCAGGCTCGACCGCCTTGTGGATGAGCCGCCATCGCATCCATGTGCCGATTTTTGCGCTGACGGCGCGGGACATTGCGCAGCGCAAGATGGCCTTGTTCCGCAATGTGCACCCGCTGTTGGTGCCCAGTTATGCGGATCGGGACGAGGCCTTGCGCCAGGCCGAGACTTTTTTGGTGGAGCGCGGGCTGCTGCGCCCGGGCGATACCTACGCCATCACCTGCGGGGAGCCGATGGGCACGCCAGGGGGCACCAACATGCTCAAAGTCTGCGCCGTGCACTGAGAAGCCCGGCAAATGCGTCGGCGTTCGCTTCGGGGGCTTGGGGTGGAGCGCGGCTCTCGGTAGAATCTCGCACAGTTTGAGACGCGCGTGCGCGCGTCTTCTGTTTTGCTCACACCGCTATTGGGGAACTCATGGCACTCGTCTCGATGCGTCAGCTGCTGGATCATGCTGCTGAAAACAACTACGGCATTCCGGCTTTCAACGTCAACAACCTGGAGCAGGTTCAGGCCGTGATGGCGGCGGCGGATGAGGTCGGTGCCCCGGTGATCCTGCAGGCGTCGGCCGGTGCGCGCAAGTACGCCGGTGAGTCCTTCATCAAGCACCTGATTCAGGCGGCGGTGGAAGCGTATCCGCACATTCCGCTGGTCATGCACCAGGACCACGGGACGTCGCCCAAGATTTGCCAAGGCGCCATTGACTTGGGCTTTGGCTCGGTGATGATGGACGGCTCGCTGATGGAAGACGGCAAGACCCCGGCCTCGTTTGACTACAACGTCGAGGTGACCCGCAAGGTGGTCGAGATGGCCCACAAGGTGGGTGTGACCGTGGAAGGCGAGTTGGGCTGCCTGGGCAATCTGGAAACCGGTGAAGCCGGCGAGGAAGACGGCATTGGCGCCGAAGGCAAGCTGGACCACAGCCAGATGCTGACCGACCCGGAAGAAGCCGCCGTGTTCGTGAAGGCCACTCAGCTGGACGCGTTGGCGATTGCCATCGGGACCAGCCATGGCGCCTACAAGTTCTCGCGCAAGCCCACGGGCGACATCCTGGCGATCTCGCGTGTGAAGGAAATTCACGCCCGCATTCCCAACACCCACCTGGTGATGCACGGCTCGTCGTCGGTGCCGCAAGAGTTGCTGGCCATCATCAACCAGTACGGCGGCAAGATGAAGGAAACCTACGGCGTGCCGGTCGAAGAAATCCAGGAAGCCATCAAGTACGGTGTGCGCAAGATCAACATCGACACCGACATCCGTCTGGCGATGACGGGCGCCGTGCGCAAGTTCATGTTCGAGAATCCGGACAAGTTTGACGCCCGCGAGTGGCTCAAGCCCGCGCGCGAAGCTGCCAAGCAGGTCTGCAAGCAGCGTTATCTGGAGTTCGGGTGCGAAGGCCAGGGCGGCAAGATCAAGCCGGTGAGCCTGGTGGACATCGCTGCGGCGTACGCCAGCGGCAAGCTGGCTCAGGTCGTGTCCTGATCGATACGGACTGAGCCCTGACAGCCGACCGAACGGTCGGGGGTGAGAACAACCGGCGCGGGCGTGAGCCTTCGCCGGTTTTGTCTTTCAGGGCCGGCGCCGCGCGGGATGCGGGTTTGTGGCGGTCCGCGCGTCGTGGTGCAGGCTTTAAGCTGAGAGCTTGTCTCACAGGCTCTTCGGAGTGTTGCCATGCTCAAGCTGTACGGATTCCCGCTGTCCAACTACTACAACAAGGTCAAGCTGGTCTTGTTGGAGAAAGGCGTTCCGTTCGAGGAAGTGCATGCGCCGGTGGGGCCTGGCAGCGATCCTGAGGCGCATGCCGACAAATCGCCCCTTGGCAAGGTGCCTTACATCGAGACCGAGCAGGGTTTTCTGTGTGAAAGCCAGGTCATCGTGGATTACATCGAGTCGCGCTGGCCCAGTCCGGCCTTGATTCCGACGGATCCGTGGCAGGCGGCCAAGGTGCGCGAGTTGATCACGTACTGCGATCTGCACGTGGAGTTGTGCGCGCGCCAGTTGTATGCGCAGGCCTTCTTCGGCGGCACCTTGTCGGAGAAGTTCGTGGCGCGGGTCAAGAAGGACCTGGCCCGCAATCTGGTGGCTTTCCGTGAGCTGGCGAAGTTTGCGCCGTACGCAGCGGGAGAGACGTTCACGATGGCGGACTGTGCGGTGTACACGAGCTTGCCGCTGGCTGCCTTGGCCAGCAAGCTGGTGTGTGGCGAGGATCTGGTGGCAGCGGCTGGCATCGACTGGAAGAGCTATGTGAAGCTGGTCGAGCAGCGGCCGACGGCTCAGAAGGTGGCCGCCGATCGCAAAGCCGATCAACTGGCGCGGATGGGTTGAGCGCGCGGCGGTGCGGTGCGGCGCTGTGCCGCACTGTGCGAGAGGGGCGGGAGGCGGCACAATATCGCTTTGCCGATTTCAGTGACGCCGTCGCCGGTGTCACGCTTGACCAGGTGACCGCCTCATGACCTCCGCCCTGCATACCTCTGCCCTGACTTCTCTGCCCCTGCTTGCCCGTGGCAAGGTGCGCGACAACTATGCCGTGGGCGATGACCGCATCCTGATGGTGGCGTCGGACCGCATCAGTGCCTTCGACGTCATCATGGGCGAGCCGATTCCGGGCAAGGGTGCGCTGCTGACCAAGATGGCGCTGTTCTGGTTCGAGTTACTCAAGGATGTGGCGCCCAACCATCTGACCGGTGAAGACCCCTGCAGCGTGGTTCAGCCTGAAGAGCGCCGTCAGGTGGAAGGCCGCTCGATGCTGGTCAAGAAGCTCAAGCCTCTGCCCGTGGAGGCCGTGGTGCGCGGCTATCTGGCCGGCAGCGGCTGGAAGGAGTACCAGGACAACGGCGAGGTGTGTGGCGTGAAGCTGCCGGCGGGTTTGAAGAACGCCAGCAAGCTGCCCGAGCCCATTTTCACGCCGGCCACGAAGGCCGAAATGGGTGACCACGATGAGAACATCAGCTACGACAAGATGGTGGAGATCATCGGCGCAGACCTGGCGGCGCAGGTGCGCGATCTGGCCATCAAGCTGTACAAGACGGCGGCCGACTACGCGCTGACCAAGGGCATCATCATTGCCGACACCAAGTTCGAGTTCGGTTTGGATGAGCAGGGTACGCTGACCGTGATGGACGAGGTGCTGACGCCCGATTCGTCGCGTTTCTGGCCGGTGGAAGGCTATGAGCAGGCCTTCCAGGCTGGCGCCAACCCGCCGAGCTACGACAAGCAGTTCGTGCGTGACTGGCTGGAGCAGGCCACGGTCAACGGCCAGCCCTGGAACAAGACCGCGCCTTCGCCGGCCTTGCCCCAGAATGTGATCGAGAAGACCGCCGCCAAGTACCAGGAAGCCCTGGTGCGCCTGACCGGTCAGGCCTGATCGTCTTCGGGCAGGGGGGGGGCGTCCCAAGTGTCCGGGAGGACGTCGGGGGCGGCTTGGGCTGCCGCGAGCGCCTCGGCCACTTCGGGTGAGGCGGCCCAGCCGTGCAGCACTTCGGCCACATCGCCCACGCCACTCTTGTTGAGTGACGAGAACAGCGTGATGTTGACGTCGGATTCTTCGGTGACCAGGTCGGCGAGCACCTCTTGCGCCTTGCGCAGAGACTCGGCCTGTTCCTTGCGGTTGAGCTTGTCGGCCTTGGTCAGCAGGACCAGCAGCTTGACCTCGCCGCTGCGCACGCGCGGGGTGACGAACTCCAGCAGCTGCCGGTCGAGCTCGGTGAGGCCGTGGCGTGAATCCACCATCTGGACGACGGCGCTCAGGTTGCGGCGCACTTCGAGGTAGCTGGCCATGACCTCCTGCCAGCGCAACTTGGCCGAGCGCTCGACGGCGGCATAGCCATAGCCGGGCAAGTCGGTCCAGAGCTGGTTGGGCGCGGCCTTGGGGCCCAGGTGGAACAGGTTGATGTGCTGCGTGCGCCCGGGGGTCTTGGAGGCGTAGGCGAGCTGTCGTTGTTGGGCCAGGGTGTTGATGGCGGTGGACTTGCCGGCGTTGGAGCGTCCGACAAATGCGACCTCTGGCAACTCACTCACAGGCACCTGGTGCAGTTGTGCGGCCGTGATGTAGAAGCGGGCCGTGTGGGCCCAGGCCAGGGCTTCTTTGGCGGGGTGGCGAGCCAGATCGTGGGTGGGCACACGAGCCGGGGTGGCGGCATTTTGTGGGCCATTGGCCGTCTTGGTGGGGGCCTGTTTGGCCGAGCCGGGGCGATTGGGTGTGTGACGGGTCATAGGGCATTGTAAAATCTCCGGATTGATCTGCCAAAAGCTGATTGCCGACCCCGTGGAAATACATGGGAAAGCGCCGTCAGCCGCCGGTTCCACCCCACAGCCAACTCACCGCCCCTACGCCATGAAGCGCTTCTCGAACCTGATTGCCCTTGCCTCGGTGGCCCTGTCCTTGTCCGGCCTGGCCCATGGCGCCGACCCCAAAGCCGCCAAGCCCAACCTGGCGGCGGGCGAAGCCAAGGCCACAGCCGTGTGCGCAGCCTGCCACTCGGTGGACGGTTCGCGCGGTCTGCCTGCCTACCCGATCCTGCAGGGTCAGCACCCCGAGTACCTGGTCAAGCAACTGACCGAGTTCAAGGAAGGCAAGCGCAAGAACGCCATCATGGCGGGCATGGCGGCGCCCCTGACGGCCGAAGAAATGCGCGATGTGTCGGCTTTCTACGCCAGCAAAAAGGCGCCGGTGGGTACCGCCAAAAACAAGGATCTGGTTGCCATCGGTGAAAAGATCTACCGCGGTGGCATCGCCAAGAAGGGCATTGCCGCGTGCGCCAGCTGCCACAGCCCCAACGGGGCCGGCATGCCCGTGCAGTACCCGCGTCTGGGCGGCCAGCACAGCGATTACACCAAAGCGCAGCTGACCGCGTTCCGCCAGGGTGAGCGTGCCAACAGCGTTCAGATGACGGCCATTGCCGCCAACCTGAGCGACAAGGAAATCGAGGCGCTGTCCGACTACATCGCCGGTCTGCGTTGATCCATCGTGACGGCGCGCTCGGGCAAAGCCGGGGCGCCGGTCGTGACGTGATGAGATGTGCTCACCATGCCGAGGCGGGATCCCGAATGTGGGGTGCCCGCCTTTTGTTTTGTGCGACCAGGGTTGTTGCGCATGCCCCCACGACAACGTGGTGACGGACCTTGTCGCTATAGTCCGCCACGGTTCTGTCTGACTTTATGACTGCTCAAGCCCTTCCTTCCCCTGTGCCAGCGCGCCATTCGCGACGCCGTGAACTGCTTGATCTGCTGGCGTCGATGCGCTTTGCGATTGCGCTGCTGACGGTGATCTGCATTGCCTCGGCCATCGGCACGGTGGTCAAGCAGGGCGAGCCGATGGTCAATTACGTGGACCAGTTCGGGCCGTTCTGGGCCGAGGCCTTCGGTGCCCTCGGTTTGTATCGCATCTACAGCTCGGTTTGGTTTCTGGTGATCCTGGCCTTTTTGGTGATTTCGACCAGCCTGTGCATCGCGCGCAACACCCCCAAGATTCTGGCGGACTGGCGCACGCACAAGGAAGGCATCCGCGAACGGGCCTTGCAGGCCTTCCATCACAAGGCGTCGGGGCAACTGGGCGAGCCGGTGACCGTGATCGAGGGGCAGGTGTTGCAGACGCTGCAAGCGCAGGGCTGGTCGATCAAGACGCAACAGCGCGACGCGTCGGCTCAGGGCGAGGCGGGGGTGATGATCGCGGCCCGGCTGGGCAAGGCCAACAAGGTGGGCTACATCGCTGCGCACACTGCCATCGTGCTGGTGTGCCTGGGGGGCTTGTTCGACGGCGACCTGGTGGTCAAGGTGCAGGCCTGGGCACAGGACCTGCAACCGTTTCGGGGTGGCACGGAGCTGGCCAACAGCCGGCTGAGCGAGCGCAATCCGGCTTATCGGGCGCAGTTGTTTGTCTCGGAAGGTCAGCGTACGAATGCTTCGGTGATTCACCTGGAGCAGGGCATGCTGGTGCAGCCGCTGCCGTTCGAGATCGAGCTCAAGAAGTTTGTGGTGGAGTACTACGAGACGGGCATGCCTAAGCGCTTTGCCAGCGACATCGTGATCCATGATCCGCGTGAAAAGGCTGCGAAGCCCTACACGGTCGAGGTGAACCACCCGGTGGTGTACGACGGCGTGACGATCTTCCAGTCCAGCTTTGAAGACGGCGGCTCGCTCGTGAAGTTGCGTCCGCTGTATCTGGACCGGTCGGGCGGACGCAGTGGGCCGGAGGTGCTGGACGCCACCGTGGGCGGCTCGGTGGCAGCCTTGCCCGTCGACTGGCTGGCCCAGGGGGCGACGCCTCTGCAGTTGGAGGTGACCAGCCTGCGCGTGATCAACGTCGAGAACCTGGCCGACGCGCAGAGCGCGGCGCCTGCGTCGTCGGCCACCGATGTGCGTGGGGTGAATCTGGCAGACCTGAGCAAGCACCTGGGCTCGGGCGCCCGGCCAGCGGGCAACAAACAGTTGGTCAACATTGGCCCTTCGGTGACCTACAAGCTGCGCGATGCGGCCGGGCAGGCCCGGGAGTATCAGAACTTCATGGTGCCGGTGGAGCTGGACGGGCACCGCATGTTCCTGCTGGGGGTGCGAGATACGCCAGCGGAGAGCTTCCGCTACCTGCGGGTGCCGGCCGATGATGCGATGAGCCTGCAAGGCTGGTTGCGCTTGCGCCAGGCGCTCAACGACAAGGTGCTGCGGGACGAGGCGGCACGTCGTTTTGGCGCGGCTTCGGGTCCGGCAGATCGACCCGAGGTGCGCGAGCAGTTGACCGTGTCGGCCCAGCGTTCGCTGGACCTGTTTGCCGGGGCCGTGGCGCTGGAGACGGCGGCGGGGCAGCCCGCGAGCGATGTGCCGAATGGCGGGCTGATGGCGCTGTCGCGCTTCATCGAGCAGGTGGTGCCGCCCGCGCAGCGCGAGCAGACCTCGGGCACGCTGATCCGCATCCTCAACGGGGCGTTGTTCGAGCTGTACAACCTGAGCCGCACGAAGGCGGGCTTGCCTGCGCAGTCCATCGACGATCCAGCGGTGCAGGCTTTCATGAGCCGCGCGGTGCTGTCGCTGTCGGATGCCATGCTGTATCCGGTGCCGGTGGTGTTCATGCTCGACAGCTTCGAGCAGCGCCAGGCCAGTGTGTTCCAGGTGACCCGTACCCCCGGTCGCAATGTGGTGTATCTGGGGTGCGTGCTGCTGATCATCGGTGTCTTTGCGATGCTTTACATCCGCGACCGACGCTTGTGGGTGTGGCTCCAGCAAGATGCTGGGGGCGGCACCCGGGTGCAGATGGCCCTGTCGTCCACCCGGCAGACGCTGGACACCGATCGAGAATTTGACCGCCTGCGCCAGACGGTGCTGGGCGAGGCGCCGAATGACCTGACGGCGCCGACTCCCAAGGAAAGCTGATCTCCATGACCACTTCGAGTTCTGCCAGCGCGGTGCTGGCTCCGGCGGGCGGCCTGCGTCGCCCCATCACCGACTGGTTGTTTGCGTTGCTGACGCTGGCGCTGGGCGCCTGGGGCTTTGCGGCCTATGGCGCGGCCATGGATGGCTATGAAAAGGCCATTTTGGCGGCGGCCGTGCCCAGCGTGATTGCCATGGGCTGGTTCTGGCGGCCTTTGCGCCTGCTGCTGCTGCTGGTGGGGTTGGCCACCTGGGGCGCCATGGCCTTGTATCTGCGGCACACCGATGCCCACGGCGCAGACCTGGCTTATGCCGATCAGGTGTTCTGGCTCAAGTACTTTCTGTCCAGCCAGAGTGCCATCTTGTGGATGAGCGTGCTGTTCTTCATGAGCACGGTGTTTTACTGGATTGGCTTGGTGGCACGCAGCGCCACGGCCACCAAGCTTGGCTCGCGCCTGACTTGGGCAGGGATCTTCATGGCGCTGGTGGGCACGCTGGTGCGCTGGTTCGAGAGCCATCAAATCGCCCCGGACATCGGTCACATCCCGGTGAGCAACCTCTATGAGGTGTTTGTGCTGTTTGCCTGGCTGACGGCAGCGTACTGGCTGTACTACGAGGATCGCTTCGCCCGCATGGGGCGCGATCTGGGCTCCTTGGGCGCCTTTGTGATGCTGGTGGTCAGTGCGGCGGTGGGCTTTTTGCTGTGGTACGCACTGGAGCGTGGCGCCCACGAGATCCAACCCTTGGTGCCCGCTTTGCAAAGCTGGTGGATGAAGCTGCACGTGCCGGCCAATTTCATCGGCTACGGCACCTTTGCGCTGGCCGCGATGGTGGCTTTTGCCTACCTTGTGAAGCACCAGGCCACCGAGACGCGCTGGTGGAAGCTGGCGCCGCTGTGGCTGGTGGGCGTGGTGCTGTGCTTCGAGCCGGTGGTGTTTCGCGCCAAGCCGGGCAGCGAGCAGTGGCTCAGCAGTTTCTGGGCGGTGTACTTCGGGATTGCGGCCTTGATCGTGGCGGCCATCGTGGGCGCGCGTCGCCGCATCGCGGCGCAGCTGCCCTCGTTTGAGGTGCTGGACGACGTGATGTACAAGGCCATTGCCGTTGGCTTCGCATTCTTCACGATCGCGACCATTTTGGGCGCGTTCTGGGCGGCGGAGGCCTGGGGCGGTTATTGGAGCTGGGACCCGAAAGAGACCTGGGCCCTGATCGTGTGGCTGAACTACGCGGCCTGGTTGCACATGCGCCTCATGAAGGGGCTGCGTGGCACCTTCTCGGCTTGGTGGGCGCTGGCGGGCTTGCTGGTGACCTCGTTTGCCTTCCTGGGCGTGAACATGTTCCTGTCAGGGCTGCATTCTTACGGCACGCTCTGACGCGGCCCGATACACTGCGGCCATCTTGTGTCGGAATCTGTCTGCATGCGCTACGCCATCCGTGACCCTCAGGGCACCATCGTGAGCCTGCACCGTGAGCCGGTGCCAGGGGCGGAGCCAATGCCGGTTCAACACCCGGAGGTGCAGGCATTTCTGGGAAGCGATGGCGAGCGCTCTTTTGCCCAGATGGACGCGAACCTGGTTCGCGTGCTGGAAGACCTGATCGATGCGCTGATTCGCCGCAACGTGCTGCGCATCACCGACTTGCCGCTGGAAGCGCAGGCGAAGCTGTTTGACCGCAAGCATGTCCGGGAGGGCATGCAGGCGCATGCGCTGTCCTTGTATGGGGGCGGACAGGCTGGCTTGTCTTCTTCCGGTCAGGTGGTGACGCCCGAGGGTGGGGATGCGGCCGGGACCGACTGGGCCGATCTGATGCCCTGAAGGGCGTTGGCGTTGACCACGGGTTGACTGAGGTGTGAGGCCGCGCGGTGGCTCAGCTTGAGCCCAGCACGCGGTGTTCCAAGGCGGGCAGTTGGGCGCGCACCTGCCGTTGTCTGGTTTGGCTGAGATCGGCCAGGATCACACCGGGGCCTTCTGCCTGTACGGCCAGCACCTCGCCCCAAGGGCCGATGACCATGCTGTGACCGAAGGTGGTGCGGCCGTTTTCGTGGCGCCCGCCCTGCGCAGGGGCGAGCACGTGGCAGAGGTTCTCGACGGCGCGGGCGCGCAGCAGCAATTCCCAGTGCGCTTTGCCCGTGGTGTCGGTGAAGGCGGCGGGCAGGACGATGAGGTCCAACGGCTGCGTTTTCCCGAGTTGCCGGAACAGCTCCGGGAAACGCAGGTCGTAGCAGATGCTCAGGGCGACGCGCCAGTCGATGCCGCTGCGGTCAGTGAGCGTGAAGGCCACGGGCTCTTGGCCGGGGCGCAGCGTGGTGGCCTCGTCGTAGCGGCGCTCTCCGTCATCGAAGCAGAACAGGTGGATCTTGTCGTAGCGGGCCACACGACGGCCTTGTGGGTCGTACACCAGGGTGCTGTTGTAGACCTTGTCGCTGTCAGGTGCGCGGATGGGCAGGGTGCCGCCGATCAGCCAGATGCCGTGCGCCTTGGCTGTTTCGGCCAGAATGTGCTGCATGGGCGTGCTGGCCGTGGCGGGTTGGTCTGCATCGGCGAGTGGCTCAGCGATGGCGAGCTTGTCGGCGTCGCGCTGGCCGATCAGGCAGAAGTACTCAGGCAGGGCGACGAGCTCGGCGCCGGCCTGGGCCGCCTGCGCGATGAGGGCGCGGGCCTGGGTGAAGTTGTCGTCCACACGGGGGGTGGAGATCATCTGGATGGCGGCGGATTTCATGGAATGACTCACCCGTGGCTCAGCGTTGCTCGAAGCGCACTTCGATCTTGATGCGACTGGGGACGGCCACATTGTCCTTCAGTCCCGGCGTGAAGGGGGCTTGCAGGAAGGTTCTGCGCGCTGATTCGATGAACTCTTCAGGGGCCTCAGAAGTCAGCACGTCGATTTTGTCAACATGCCCGCTGGCGCTGATGAACAGCTCGAGGATGACCCAGCCTTCGGTCTGGCCTTGAGTTTCCGATTCAGGGTACAGAACCAGTGGCGGTTCAAGTGGCGTGGGCGACGCTGTCAGCCATTTGCGTGGCCAATAGTCTGGTTGTGTGTCCGGTGGCGGTGCGCTCTCCTGGGCGGGTTGGTGCTCACTGGACTCGGATGTTTGTGGTGTCTGCTGCTGCGGGTCTGTTTCAGCGGCGAGAGGGGGCACAGTTGTTGCGGGTGCCAAGGCGATGACGGCCGATTCCCGGATCGGACTGGCGGGCAAGGTACGCACCACCAACGGGGTGCTCTGAGCACGCCTTGGCAAAGAAGGCTCATGCCCGCCTCCAGAGAGGCAAAGCATGAGCCCGACATGCAGCCCTGCCGAGCCCAGCGCGGCAAGGGTCACAGTGCGTGAGAGAAGCGCCAGGGGCGTCAGTCCTGAATTTCGCGCCACATGGTGCGACGGGTGCTGGTCAGGCCACCCCCACCCCCTGCAGATGGGGTTCCCATGCCCTCCACCTCGCCCCGGGTGTCGCTCACAATCGTGACCGTTTTTTCACTCTCGGTTTTCACCATCTTGATACCGGCTGTCAGCGCGTTGTTGGTCAAGCGCATCCCCAGCATGTCGTCTGTCGCCGTGGTGAAATTCTTGCCTGTTTCAAAGTTAATGAAGTAGAGCCAGCTGTAGCCTCCGGAGTTGCAGGCATTTGCCTCGGGCACGTTGCTTGCCACGTTCAGCATGTTGTACTGAAGTTGCATGTCAACGTTGATGCGCTCTCCGGCTGACAGGTCGATGTACCAGCCGTTGTCAATGGACCAGTCCATGCTTGCGCCGCTGACAGTGCGGATGCTGACAGTTCCTGAGGTCGCATTCGCCAGTGTGCGTGGCTTGATCGTTGTATTGCTGCGCGGATTGCCCAGACCGGTGGATGCCTTGAGGTCATCCTTGAGTGCGTAGATGGATTGAATCTCCGTGTTGCTCAGGTCGTTGGTATTGAGCAAGCTGCCCGTGCCGACAAACACCACGCGATGCTTGCCGACCACTGCCAGTTCCACCTTGTTGGTCACGGGTTGCCGGGTGCCCGACGCGTTGGACAAGGTGGCCAGTTTGAAGGCCTCTTTGCCCGATGCTCCAAAGTTGTCGTCAAAGTCAAAGCGCCAGACATTGCCGAGCATGTCTGCGCCATAGATGGCGTCTGCGGTGTTCAGTGCCGCATCATCGACCCATGCGTTCAGGCGACCCAGGTTGCTGGGTTGGGCGGTTGTTCCTTCGTTGGTGGCAATGGTGTCGAGCAGTGCGCCCGTCATGGCATCGACCACGAACACATAGCCGCGACCGTCTGCATTGGCGTTGCCGCACGCGGGGTTGCTGGGCACATTGTTGTAGCCAGAAGAGAAAATGGCGACCCACTTGCCATCTTTGCGGCGGGTGACAATTGGGTCGCTGAAGGAGTAGCCCAGCTTCTCATGCTTGAACTCCCAGAGCGCCTTGGGCGCTGTCGGGCTGGTGATGTCAAGGGCGTAGTAGCCGCAGCCACCCTTATCGAGCCCGCCGATCAAAACGGTGTGCCATGCCGACTTGCTATCGCATACGCTGGGGCTGCCGCCACCGCTGCTTGGTGAACTGCATACGTCTGCCACGGTCGGTGAGCCATCCACAAAATAACGGTGCTGATAGTCCGTGTCTGATAGAAGCCGCATATTGGGCATGACAGCGCTGGGTACGTAAGCCCAGCGCTCTGTTCCGTCTGAGGCGTCGATGGCGTGCAGCATCCCGTCATTGGCCGCAGCGTACACCGTGCCCGAGCGGGTACTCTTGTCCGACTTGAAGCCTGCGTAGCTGAGGTCGAACTTCTCGTAGGAGAAAGGCGCCTTTTGGACATACACGGGCATGGCGTTGGCAATGTCGCCGAGGATGTGCTCCCTCTCGCGGTAGAGCGGGTTGATTGTGTTGGTGTCTGCTTCGTAGGTGCTCTGGCCGCGCAAGTAGTTGACCAGGTTGTCACCGTTGTTGGCGGCGGTTTTCTGGGTTGCGCTCAAGGTAGCGCATTGGGTGAGCGGTGCGCCGCTGCTCGGGCAGGCATTGGTGAACAGCGCGCCCTTGCCATCGGCGTCCAGGTTGGTATAGGTGAACGACGCAAGTTGCTTGGTCGCAGAGTTGTAGAAATATATGTTGCGGCCATCACCGGGGGCGGCGTTGGCCACCTGTTTGTCAAGGGCGCTTTGCGCGCTCCAGGTATGTGTGCCGCTGACTGCGCCAGACATGCTGTCGATGGGCAGGGCGAGGATGTCGCCATCCCACTTGACCGTACGGTACCTCGCCAGATAGACCATGTTGTTGCCGCCGGACACCAATTCCAGATTGGATGTGGCTACCGCAGCGGCAGCGCCCGGATCTGCATCAGCATCCTTCAATGCACTGGTCAAGCCTGCCTCCACCGCAGCAGGGCTAGAGGCCGAGAAGTAGGTGCCTCGACCATTGACGGCCGCGTGCCACAGATCGTCCACTTGCGCGGGGCAGTTGTTGTTGCAGTTCCAGTCGGTGATGGCGGCCCAGTTCGCGGTGCCGTTGAGGATGTCAATGTACTGGGTGAGCGACTTGTCGTCTGTCTCTCCCTCGTATTTTGAGTTGTAGACGATAGTGCCATTCACCCCCAGTCCCAGGGTGAAGGTGGTCATGTGCTGCTGGTCGTTCTTGTCTTTGGCACTGCCGGCTTTGACGTTGTTGGTACACAAATCGGCGTAGGTGATGCCGTTGATGGTGTTTTGGCAGTTGTTGAGTGCGGAGGTTCGCAGGTCAGTGGCGTAATAGTAGTAGGCGGTGTCGGCGAGGGTGTCGGCTTGCTTGTGGGTATCCAGAAAGGGGCGGGGGGCGTTGCCGTCCTGATCTTTGATGGCGTTGCCGTTGAGGTCTTGGGAGCCGTTGCCGTTCCAGTAGCCGTCGGTGGACAGAATGGTGTAATTACGCTGGCAGGAGTATTGAACGGGGTCACCATAGTTGGTGGGGCCTTTGCCTGCGTACATGCGGCCGACTTTGGAGAGGGCCTCGCGCAAAGGGGTGCCACCATTGACGGTTGAGCCGTATAAGCGGGTGAACCAGAGGTCACGCTGGGTGGGGTCGAAGTCGGCGATTTTGACGGGATTGTTGGCGGTGTGCAGATAGAACAAGCCGACACGGTAGTTGTCGCTCAACGTGCTGAACGCCTCACCCGTGGAGGACTTCATCATGTTGATGCGGGTGCGGTAATAGGAATACCAGTTGGCGTAATTTTGTTTCGCCGTCAGACCTACAAAGACGGGGGCGACGATGTTGGCATCGCTGATGATCGCTGCGTAACTGTTGTTGGGATTTTTGCTGGGGCATGAGATGCCCGATCCACTGGTGGCGGTGTAGTTGCTGTAGTAGTACTTTTGGGTGTACTGCTTGTTGTTGCTGGTGTAGGTGTAACTGAACGGCGGTGAAGTGGACAGGTTAACGGTGCCCGAAACAACACCAAAACCGTCGGTTTTGGCGTTGGTGAAACTTGCCATTGGGTAGCGCGGCAGGTTGTCCTGGTAGGGGTCACCAGCGGGGACGCTGCCATTGGGTTTGTAGGGAGGTTTATAGGTATAGGTGGGGTCGTAGGCAATCGTGTTGTACAGTTTGTTGCCGTAGCACAGGGTGTTGCTGTTGCCGCCGTTGGGCATGTAGTCCCACTCCATGGACCCGGAATCGTCCAAGACCATGGCGATGTTGGGCTTGACTGTCACAGAGGTGATGCCCGCAGACCCCAGAGGCTCGTCGGACAATGTCACCGCATTAGCCCATCCGATCGGGAGCACCAGCGGGCAAGCCAGCAGGAATTGAGCGGCCCGCGCGGTGCTGCGCAGGGGATGATGCAGGGTCTTGGATTGAGACATCGTGATCTCCTGATTTAGGGTGCGTCAGAACTGGACGTAGGTTTCAGTGATGGTGCTGGTGTCCTTCGGCCCTGTGGTCCGAACGATGATGCGAAAGTGCGTGCCCAGTCCGCTGGCCTCGAATCGAGCGTCGTCGCCATACTTCAACTCACCTTTTTTGGGACTGCCTCCGGCGCGCTGCCCGGTGGGACAACTGTTGGGGACGGTGGTGCCTGCGCAGTTGCTGTTGGGGTCACCCTCGCAACGGCACATCCGTGCAATCACATAGCGGTGGCTGTATCCGTCGGCAGTGTTCGTGACGGGGGAGGGGGTGATGCAGGCAGAGCAGGTGCCCGCGCTCACGCAGTTGTCGCAAGCATTGTTGTCCCAATCGACGCGGGCACGACTGGGCATGGCGCTGTTGCCGGCCGGATCAAGGTTGGTGAGGCTGCTGGCGTAATAGCCATTGCCAGGCAGGCTGTTGTAAAGCGATGCGGCACCGAGCTGGGTCTGAGCTGTCATCCATGGCACGGCCACATCGACAGCCTGATCGCTGGAGGCTGTGGCCGCTTTCTTGAAACCGAGGTTGCCGATCACCAAGGTGCCGGTGTCAATAGAGCGAATCAGCCCTACTGCGGCAAAACTCAATGTGACCAGTGCCAGCAACACCACGATGAGGGACAGGCCGCTCTGGTGCCGACGAGGGGAGAGGGGAATGGATGTGCGCATGGGATGGTCCTGATTGCGGCTCATTCTTGCTGCGGCCAGATCATGTTGCGGAGAGGGATCACGGTTTCAAAAACGCGATAGCGGTATCGTTGCCAATCTGTGGCGCCAGGGTTGTTGGTGTTCAGCGCGTTGATGGCGCCGCCGGCCCAACACACGGCGCGCGGGTTCCGGGCTGCGAGATTCTGGCAATTGGCGTTCGTGCCGGCGACGGTCAATGGGATTTCGTTGCCACCTGCGTCCAACTCTGGTTTCTCCTGAACGTTGCTTCTCGTCACCACTGCCAAGCGGATGGCCACCACCGATCCCATCTGGGCTGCGGTGGCGGTGTCCACCCAGTCTGCATTCTGAACATTGGTGACGTTGTCGTTCGTCAAGTCGAGACCGTATTGCGCTTGCAATTGAATGACCTGTGGGTACAGTTCACGAGATTGGTTGAGGCCTGTGGCCGTTTCCAACCAGTCCAACTGCAAGCTGTTGTTCACGATGGCGTAGGTGCGCAAGCTGAAGGTGCCCAGGTTCAAAATCGTCGAACCTTGTGGATAGCCGTCCACGGGGAAGATGGTTTGTCCGCCGGCCTGATTCCAGGCGCTTTGCCCGGAGTTGTGCAGGACCTGGTTCTGACCTTGGCCGCCCCCTTGGTTGCCGCCACCACCACCTGGGTTGGTGTTGTTGGTCACCTGGAACAGGGAGCACCAGTTGTTGGGGTCCGGCGTGGTCGGCACCGCCAGCATGATGTCGCCCTCTGAGACGCCCAGATCAGACTGCACGAAAAAGTTGGCAGCGGTGCGAGGATGATCTACCGCAACGCGAATCGGCAAGGGCACGCCTTCTTTGTTGCTGGCCATGAAGCGCAGCGTGTCGGGCGCCCCGTTGGCGCCTTGTGTGATCTCCACAGGGGCCAAGGTGAAGGTTTGCATGGCTTGTCCGCTGAACTGCATGCGGATTTCGCAGCCCAGCGCCCCCAGATGCGCAGTCATGCCGTACCCGGCGTTGCGGGCGTCTCTTTCGATGGTGTAGAGCGCCATGGCCCCCGTGGTGGTGGCGTCAGAGCCCGCTGTCGAGGTGCGTTTGCGGCTCTCTGTCTGCAACAGCACCTGGGAGGCGACCAGCACGGTGATCAGTCCCAGCAGCATGCCGACCATCAGTTCAACCAGCGTGAACCCACGTGATGCGATGGGGCTTGCAAGCCGACGCAAATGCTTTCGGGAGGGCGCGATCATGATCTGGCTCACGGTGTTGGGGGGTAGTTGTTCTGAATGACAGAGGAGACTTGGACCTGTCTCTGCAGGTTGTCGGGGGTCATCCACAGCACGGACACCTGCACATTGGCGTTATTGACGGTGATGTTGGCCGTGCCTGCTGGCAAGGTTTGGTTGACCAAGGTCATCCAGTCGTTGCAATGGGCATTGGAGCAGGCGCCATTGGAGGTTGCGTAGCCGTTGAGATTGTCTGGATCTTCTATCCACATCTGGCTGATGATCTGATCGGCGAGAAAGGTCGCCTCGCCGCGCAGTTGGGCGTCGGTGCTGGCCCCCACCAAGCGCCCTTGCAGTCCAATGAGCGCCAGGATGCCCAGCATCAGCAGCAATGTGGCGACCAGCGCCTCAATGAGGGCGATGCCGCCTTGCTTGCTCCTTTGAGCGAGCGCTGAAGGACAGTGGCGGAGTGCGACGGCAGGCTTCAGCATTTGCGTGGGTCCGTTGCTTTGAGTTGGTTGGCGGGGTCCGGGTAACACATCCGTGCTTGACCGCCTGTTGTGACGGTGACACGAAGCGCAACGGTGTCAGGCAGTGCGGAGGTCATATCAATCTGTTCGATTGGACTGGCGCACGCGATGTTGCCTTGGGTCGGTACTTGTCCCAGGCCATCGAACGTGATGCAGTTGGTGGCAGCAGCAGCAGCGTCCTGCGCCGTAAGGTCAATGCCCAGCATGGCGGCGCTGGCTGTGTATCGCTGCACGGTCGATCCGCCGTCTTGAAAGACGGCGTTGGCGCATCCATTGCTCAAGGAGGTGGGGGGGGCTGCTCCAAGGGTGATGATCCAGGACGGGCCGGTTGAACTCAGCGCACAGCCTGCGTCTGTGGATGACACCATCCAGAGGGTGACCCGTGTGTTTCGGCGCATGGCTTCCATGCGCGCAGTCTGCATCCCGTTGAGCATGGCTTCAGAGGCGTTCCGAATGCGGATGTTCTGCAACCACAGCGAAATGCTGGGGGCCGCCAGCATGGTGAGCACGCCAATCAATGCGACAACAACCATGAGCTCCAGCAAGGTGAAGCCCTGAGAGGTGCGGGGTGTGGCGGTGCACATCAGTTGCAAGTCTCCGAGGCCTTGGTGATCCAGCAGGCTTTGGCCACTGCCACGTTCTTGAACTTGGTTGTGGCCTGGGCATTGCTTTGGTTCACTGTGAACTCATAACCTGTAATGTCATCTTTGCCGGAGGCCGTGATGAGATAGGTCTGATCGGTGGCCCCCACCTTGCAGGTGTACGTGAAGTACTTGCCGGCGGGAGAAAGGCCCGATTGCGGCGGACAGTCGTCGCCAGCCGTACCGTAATTGCGGAAGTCCTGGTAGTACTGTTCCATCTTGACCCGCGCCGTGGCCATATCTGCAAACCCTTCTTGCAGCTTGCCTCGGCGAATGTAGTCAGTGTAGGAAGGGAGCGCCACCGCAGCCAAAATCCCAATGATCGCTACCGTGATCATCACTTCAATGAGCGTAAAGCCCCGATGGGTGTGACGCAGGGGGGGGGGAGTTGTGTTGCAAGCGGTCATGCCAAAAACCCTTTGTGGTTGATTTGATGATCAGGCAGGGCACGTTACTTGGGAAGGCGCGAAAGCCCGATCTGGGTCAAGAAGGTTGAAAAAGTCACCGGCATACAGTGGGGCGGTGCCTCTTCCATCGTGTGGGGGAGAGGAGCGCACCGTTCATCCTGCGCGGTTGACCGTCCGGCGGTGTTTGGCCTCTGCTTGGCTCACCGCTCAGAACAACGCCGAGCTCAGCTTGCGGCGGTATTTGTCCACCACCGGGTCATTGGCCGTCACCGCCACCTTGCCGGCGATTTCCAGCTGCGGTTTGCCTTCCGCGCCCGCAACCGCTGCGGCAGCCTTCGCTGGGATCGGCTTGGGTTGCGGCTTGCTCATCACTTCCAGGATGGCCACATAGGTCTTGCGGGCCAACTCGTCACTCCAGCCCTTGTCACGCATGATGATCTCCAGCAGTTCGTCCATGGCTTCGGTGAAGTGGCCGCTGGCAAAAAAGACCTGCGCCAGCTCGAAGCGGGCGCCAAAGTCGCGCTTATTGGCATCGATGGCCGCCGACAGCTCGGCGGGCGAGCGCCCTTGGCGGGCGGCCGCCAGCGCGTCGATGTAGCGGGCAAAGGCGTTGACGCGTTGCTCGGCCAGCAAGCCCGTGGCGCGGTCGGCAATGGGCGCAAAGATGGCCTGGGCGCCTTCCAGCGCGCCTTCGGCCAGCAGCAGCTTGATCAGGTCGTAGCGGGCTTCGTCGTTGCCCGGGTCCTTGGCCAGTGCGTCTTCCAACTTGGCCAGCGCCGTTTCCGTGTCGCCAGACTCGGCCAGCTGTTCGGCCTCCAGGGTTTCCAACTCCGAGACGATTTCGCCTTCGCCGGGCACGTGCTTGTCCAGGAACTCGCGGATCTTCTCGGCGGGCAGGGCCCCCACGAAGCCGTCCACCGGCTGGCCGCCCACGAACATCACACAAAACGGGATGGAGCGCACGCCAAACATCTGCGAGAGCTGGCTGGTGATCTCTTGCTGCTCGTCGGCGTTGACCTTGGCCAGCAAGAATCGGCCGGCATACTCGGTTTCGAGCTGTTCCAGCACCGGGCCCAGTGCCTTGCAGGGGCCGCACCACTCGGCCCAGATGTCCAGCAGCACGGGCTGTTGCAGGGAGGCCTGGATCAGGTCGGATTCAAAGTTGGCAAGCGTGATGTCGATCATGGTGGGCGGATCTTTGGGGGGGAATTCAGATTGTGCGGCGCCGCCAGGGCGGCAGCGCCTAAAATTCAGGGTTTTGAGTGACGAGGACGAGCCGTGACCAGCACGACAGGTTTGACAGGCGCCATCAAGGTGGGCGTGGTGATGGGATCCAGCAGCGACTGGGATGTCATGCGCCATGCCGCTGACATTCTGACCGAGTTCGGCGTGCCTTTCGAGGCTCAGGTCGTCTCGGCACACCGCATGCCCGACGACATGTTCCGTTACGCCGAGGCCGCGGCCGATCGTGGCCTGGTGGCCATCATCGCCGGCGCCGGTGGTGCTGCGCACCTGCCGGGCATGCTGGCGGCCAAGACCACGGTGCCGGTGTTGGGGGTGCCGGTGCCGTCGCGCCACCTGCAGGGCGTCGACTCCTTGCACTCCATTGTGCAGATGCCCAAGGGCATCCCGGTGGCGACGTTTGCCATCGGCACCGCCGGTGCCGGCAATGCCGCGCTGTTTGCCGTGGCGATGCTGGCAAACGGCGATGCGGCCCTGCGTGCCAAGCTGGACGCCTTCCGCGCCCGCCAGACCGAGGTGGCGCGCGCCATGACGAATGACCTGACCCTGGACGCCAAGGCATGACCGCTCGCACCGATGTGATCTTGCCTGGCGCGACGCTGGGCGTGATGGGGGGCGGCCAATTGGGCCGCATGTTCGTGCACGCGGCCCAGGCCATGGGCTACCGCACTGCCGTGCTGGACGCCGATGCGAGCAGCCCGGCCGGCCTGGTGTCTCATGAACACATCCGCGCAGGCTACCTGGACGAAACGGGTCTGGCCGAGCTGGCTCGGGTGTCGGCCGCCATCACCACCGAGTTCGAAAACGTGCCGGCCCAGGCGCTCGACAAGTTGGCCGAATCGCGTCCGGTGGCGCCGGCGGGGCGCGCCGTGGCCATTTGCCAGGACCGTGCCCGCGAGAAAGCCCACTTCGTAGCCTGCGGGGTCGACTGCGCACCGTATGCCATGATCGACACGCCTGAGCAACTGGCTGCCGTCAGCGATGACCTGCTGCCCGGCATCCTGAAAACCACCCGCCTGGGCTACGACGGCAAGGGCCAGGTCCGCGTCCAGACGCGCGCCGAGCTGGTGGCCGGCTGGGACGAGTTGCAGCGCGTGGGCTGTGTGCTGGAAAAGATGCTGCCGCTGGCTTACGAGGTCAGCGTGCTGGTGGCGCGCGGTCGCGATGGTCAGGTGGTGCATTTCCCGCTGCAAGAGAACCTGCACCGCGATGGCATCCTGGCGGTGACGACGGTGCCGGCGCCTCATGTGACCGAAGCTGTGTCACAGCAGGCCTATGCCGCCGCGCACCAGATCGCCGCGTCCATGGACTACGTGGGCGTGCTGTGCATCGAGTTCTTCGTGCTGCAAGATGGCCGCATTGTGGCCAACGAGATGGCGCCACGGCCTCACAACTCCGGGCACCACACGATTGATGCCTGCGACGTGTCGCAGTTCGAGCTGCAGGTGCGTGCCATGACAGGCCTGCCTTTGGTGGCGCCGGTGTTGCATAGCCCCTGCCTGATGCTCAACCTGTTGGGCGACTTGTGGTTCCCTGGTGGCGCGAGCGAACAGGTGGAACCGGACTGGGCCGCCGTGCTGGCGCTGAGCGGCACTCATTTGCACCTGTACGGCAAGACCGAAGCCCGCAAGGCACGCAAGATGGGGCATCTGACGGTGACCGGCACGACGCCGCAAGCCGCGCGGGCCACGGCCTTGCAGGTGGCCGCCATCTTGGGCATCGCGCCCTTCTGATTCATCAGCCTCTCACAGGACGCGCCCATGCCCATGCTCGACCCCGCCACCCAGCCTGATGCGATCGGGCGGGCTGCCCAGCGCTTGGCCGAGGGCGGCCTGCTGGCGCTGCCCACCGAGACTGTTTATGGGTTGGGCGCGCGCGCGGACGATGACACCGCGGTGGCGCGCATCTTTGCGGCCAAGGGCCGTCCAGCCGATCATCCCTTGATCGTGCATGTGCCCAACCCGCAGGCGGCATTGCACTTTGTCTCGGCCTTTCCGCCGGTGGCGCAGCGCCTGACGCAGGCCTTCTGGCCCGGCCCCTTGACCGTGATCGTGCCGCGTGACCCGCGCGTGGCCACGGCCGCAGCTGGGGGGCACGACACCATCGGCTTGCGCTGCCCGTCGCATCCTGTGGCGCGGCAGTTGCTCGATGCCTGCGCGCAGCACGGCATCCTGGGCGTGGCGGCGCCGAGCGCCAACCGCTTTGGCCGCATCAGCCCCACCACCGCGCAGCATGTGCGCGAAGAGTTCGAGGGGCGCGGCACCGGACTGGACGAGGTCTGGGTGCTGGATGGCGGTGCCTGCGAAGTGGGTATCGAGTCCACCATCATCGACTGTTCGCGCGGGCATCCGGTGTTGCTGCGTCCTGGCAAGCTCACCCTCGCGGAGATCGAAGCGGTGGCAGGCGAGCCGGTGCAATGGTCGCGTCCCGAGGCGCCCGATCCAGCAGCGCCCAAGGCCGCTGGCACCTTGCTGTCGCACTACGCGCCGCGTGCCCGTGTGCGCCTGATGAGTGATGCGCAACTGGCCACCGCGCTTGATGTGATCGAGCCCGAGTTGAGCGCAGCCGTCATCGCCGGAGGACTCAAGGCGCCCCGCATTGCGGTGTACTCGCGCAGCCTCTGGGCGCATCGGCCGCCTCACCCGGGGATCGTGCACCGTTCCATGCCGGGGGATGCGGCGACGGCCGCGCACGACCTGTTTGCCGACCTGCGTGAGATGGACGCCGCCGGTGTGGAGTTGATCTGGGTGGAGTCGCCTCCGGGTGACCCTGCCTGGGATGGGGTGCGTGATCGCCTGGACCGCGCGGCAGCTTGAAAGGCGGGGCCTGCACCGCCGCCAGGTCGACCACACGCTTCTTTACATGGCAGACTGACATTCAGGCGTGACGCGTTTTATGCTGTCAGGCTGCTGCCTCGAACGAATTTCCGGAGATCTCATGTTTGCCACCCCTTCATCTTTCCTGCCTGTGACCCTGCGCCGAGTCGGCCTGGTGACCTTGGCATGTTCGGCCCTGGTCCTGTCGGCCTGTGGCGGGGGCGACCGGGCTTCGGAATATCAGCCCGCGAGCATCGTGTCGTTTGGGGATGAGAGCAGTGCATTTGCCAGCGTGGACCTGCCCTCGAGGAACAATGACGGGACCGTCATTGCAGACGTTGTGGGTACGGTCAAAGGGCTGACCTATGCGGTCAACAGTGTGGTCAACGGCACAACCACCTTCTGCACCTACACGGCATCGACCGGTTTGTGCGACCCTGCAGCCGTTCAAAACCCGGTGAGCAATTTTGTGCAAGGGGTGGTGGCGCCCACCTTTGGTTACTTCGGTAGCGTCAACACCGGTGATACGTTCAACGTGGTCACCCGCATTGACCTGGGCAAAGGTGACTACGCCGCCTTGACTGCGGCTGATCTCAAGCGCACGACCGATCAGATTTACGACTGCTCCACCATCACCGTCTGGACGCAGTATGTGGCGCGGGCCTTTGGCAAGGGCTACAAGTCAGACTGCCAGCTGGCCCAGGCGGGGGCGGTGAGTCATGCCGTTGCGACGGCCAAGGTCGCTGGTCTGGCGGCTCAGATTGCCACGGCCAAATCGGCGGGGCAGTTGACGTCGGGTGTGCTGGCCACCGTGTGGTTGGGGCAGAACGATCTGGTGGAGATTTTCGACAACAGCGGTCTGACATTGGCGCAGAAGGAAGCCGAAGCCAAGGTGCGTGCCGCCACGCTGATTGACGGTGTCAAGCAGATCCTGGCCACCGGCGCCAAGGTGGTGTTGGTGAATGCCCCCAATCTGGCGTATTCGCCGTACGCGCTGGCGAGAAGCGCGGTGAGCTGTGCCGATGTGAGCAGCCGTCCGTGCAATCCTGAGATGGACGCCCTGGTGGTGGCGTTCAACAAGCAATTGATCACCAGTTTGGGCGCGGAGTACGCCTTGAACGGTCGCCAACTGGGTTACGTGGATGCCGCGCAACTCACCAACACCTATGCGCGCAGCACCAGCTACGAGAACAAGCGCCAGTGTGATGCCGCCAAGATGGTTCGGCCCGATGGCGTGCTGGACAGCAGCTCCTTGGCGTATTGCAATACGGCCACCTTGGTGAGTGACGGCAATGTGGCCAACTATCTGTGGGTCGATGACCTGCGCGTGTCCTGGACCCTGCACAGCGTCATCGCCTCGACCGCTTTGACCCGCGCCACTGAGCAGTTCTGATGATGCGTGGCCGCGCGCAGTCAGCGTGCGGCTTCAGCGATAGCGTACGCGCATCACCAGAATGGCCGATGCCAGCGTCAAGGTGATGGCATTGGCGATGGTGATGGGCCACGATCCCATGGCCACGCCATAGAGCAGCCACAGCGCCACGCCAGCGGTGAAGGCGCTGTACATGCCCACCGAAATCCCCTCGACCTGCCGGGTGCGGAAAATCAGCCAGGCCTGAGGGATGAATGAGCCGGTGGTCAAGATGGCGGCGCACGCGCCGAGCCACTCAATGGTTGCGGGTGTCAGGGGCAGCAGGGCTTGAAGGTGGTTCACAAAAGGACTGCTTTCACTCATCGATCTTGCCGCGTCCAGTTCAGCAGGGCGTCCAGCACGGGCCGAGCGGCCGCAGCGCCGGGATGCTGGACGAGGCCGACGACCACATGGCGTCGGCCACTTTCGCCGTCCACATAGCCTGCCACCGCTGCCACGCCAGACAGTGAGCCGGTCTTGACGCGGGCGTAGCCCGCCGCACCTTGCCAGCGTCGTGTGGTGCCGTCCACCCCGGTCAGGGGCAGCGAGGCGACCAGGTCGGGCATGGCGGGGCTGGCCCACAGCGCTTGCAGCCACTGCCCCAGGCACAAGGCCGTGCTGCCCTCCGTGCGCGACAGCCCCGAACCGTTGTCAAGCACCAACTGCGCCGAGCCGCAGGGGGAGGGTGCGTGGGTGGAGGTCGCTTCGCGCACGGTGCGGGCGGTGGCCTCCGCGCCCCCCAAGGTGAGAAACAGTTGCCGTGCCATCACGTTGTTGCTGAACTTGTTGATGTCGCGCACCACCTCGGCCAGCGGCTCGGAGGTCCAGCTTTGCCAGATGCCGGCGCCAGCGGGCCAGACGCCTGAGCGAACCTGGCCGTCCAGCTCGCCGCCCAGTTGCCGCCAGGTCTGCGTCAGCAAGCGGGCGGCGAAGTCTTCGCCGTTGGCACCTGGCCACAGCACGGGCCAGGTCTGGGCGCCGCAACTCAGCGGATAGGGGCCGCGCACGTGCACTCGCCAGGGCGACAGGTGGTGCTGAGGCCAGCCGGGCGCCGGACTCAGTTGCAGATCCAACGCGGCGCGCCAGTCGCCACAGCCAGCGCGGGTGTCAGGGGCGACTTCGACATCCAGCGTCACGCCCGCCAGTGGCGGCTCCATCGCCACGCGAACCTGCCCGGGGCGGGCCGCATCAGGCATCAGGTGCAGAGTGACGGCCTGGTGATTGAGCAGCAGGGCGTCCGGGCCAGCGTTGTAGGGTCGCAGTCCCTTGCCATCGAACGCCCAGGGGTCGTGCGCGGGCAGCTGGAAGGCGGTGCGGTCCAGCACGATGTCGCCCTGGATGTGGCGCAGACCTGCCCCCCGCCAGCGTGACAGCATCAGGGACACCTGCTCCATGCGCAAGCTCGGGTCACCGCTGCCTCGCACATGAACTGAGCCAGTCAGCGTACCGTCCGGTCGCAAGGTGCCGGTCAGCGTGACATCCGTCTGCCAGGTCCAGGCCGGCCCGAGGGTGCGCAGCGCGGCGCCGGTGGTGAAGAGCTTCATCACCGAGGCGGCGGGCCGCAGCGTCTCGCTGAGGTGCTGCAGGCGGGGCGGACCGCCGTCCACGGGGGCCACCCACAGCGACACGGCTTCAGCGGGAATGCCCTGGGCTTGCAAGGCGGCCGTCACCGGCGCGGGCAAGGACGATGGCCCGCCATGGGTGGGGCTTTGCGCCCAGGACGTGAACGGCCAAAGCAACAGCAGGCCCCAGGCCAAGCGCCGCAGCGTGGGCCGTGCGGCGGGGGGGATTCGGGAAGCAGGGGACAATCGCAGACTGCGCATGCCCACATCATAGAAGGCGGCGCACTCGCTACACTCCCAGCCATGTCTGTTGCCGCGCCCGTTCTGCTTGCCCTCGATACCGCCACCGACCGTGTCCATGCCGCACTGGCCGTGGGCGCCGCCGTTCAGGCGCTGGACCTGCCCGGGGGCGCACAGGCGTCGGCGCAGTTGCTGCCTGCCTTGCAGGGGCTGCTGCGCGACGCTGGTTTGACTTGGTCCGACCTGGACGCGATCGCCTTCGGCAGTGGTCCGGGGGCCTTCACCGGTTTGCGCACCGCCTGCTCGGTCACGCAGGGGCTGGCGCTGGGCGCCGACTGCCCGGTGATCGTGCTCGACACCCTCATGGCCGTGGCCGAAGACGCGCGCCAGCAGGCGCCGCAGGACTGCGCCCCGGGCGATACCGTGTGGGTGCTGCAGGACGCGCGCATGGAGGAGTTGTACGTCGGGGCCTTCACCTGGGATGGCGCCGATTGGCAGGTCGCGCAGGCGGCCCAACTGTGGCCTTTGACCGAACCGATAGCCCGCTGGGCGCAGGTCAGTCAGGACACCGCAAAAGACCTGCATCTGTGTGGCAACGCCCTGCAGGCTTATCCGGACCGCTTTGCCACCCTGTGGCCGCTGGGCGTCACGGTCATGGGCGAGACGGCCGCCCCACGCGGCGGCGCCTTGTTGGCGTTGGCGCAGCGGGCCTGGGCGCGCGGCGACACGGTGGACGTGGCCCTGGCCTTGCCGCGTTATGTGCGCGACAAGGTGGCGCAAACCACCGCCGAGCGCCGGGCCATCGCCCAAGCACCGCGCCACATCGACCGTCTGATGACGGAGGCCGACATCCCCGCCGTGCTGGAGATGGAGCAGGCCGCGTGCGTGCACCCCGTGCATGCGTGGACCGAGGACAACTACCGCTCCTCGCTGCGCTCGGGCTATTGGATGCGGGTGCGCTGCGAGGTCGACGGCGGGCGCATCGTGGCCGTGTGCGTGGCGATGGACGGAGTCGATGAGATCCATCTGCTCAACATCGCGGTGGCCCGTGCGCAGCAGGGGCAGGGCATCGCGCGGGCGCTGCTGGGCCTGTTGTACGAGCGATGCCTGGCCCGTCAGGCCAGCCTGCTGTGGCTGGAGGTGCGTCCCAGCAACGAGCGCGCCTGCGCGCTCTACACCCGCGAGGGCTTTGTCGAAGTGGGGCGGCGTAAAGGCTACTACCCCGCGCCGGACGGTCGCGAAGATGCCCTGGTGATGCGCCGCAACATCGATCTGGGAGGGACGGCCCGTGCGATGGACTGAGCGTCAGCGCGCCATGCTGCGCGAAATGGGCGTTCCGGCCTTCTGGCCGGTCGAGCCTGATGCGGGCGAGGCATCCGCGCCTGGCCCGGCCAACGTCGTGGCGGACGCCGCGCCTCGCGCCGAATCCACCCGCCCCATCACCCCGCCGGCTCGCGCCACCGAGGCCCCGACACCGGTGGTGAGCGTGGCCGAACCGGCACCTGTCCGTCCGGCCCCGCGTGCCACCCGCCCTGGGCCTGCCCCAGTCGCCTCGCCGGCCGGGCGTGCGGCGCCACCCGCCGAGGTGGTGCTGGGGCCACGCCCTGCGGGCATCGAGACGATGGACTGGCCTGCGTTGCGCGCCGCGGTGGCCGGCTGTCAGGCCTGCTCGCTCAGCCAGAGCCGCACCCAGACCGTGTTTGGTGCCGGGCACATCGAGGCCGACTGGATGATCGTGGGCGAGGCACCGGGCGAGCAGGAGGACAAGGTCGGTGAGCCCTTCGTGGGCCGCGCGGGGGAGCTGCTCGACCGCATGCTTGAAGCGGTGGGCCTCACGCGGGCCGAAGCCCCGGCCGCACAGCAGGTGTTCATCGCCAACGTGCTCAAGTGCCGCCCGCCGGCCAACCGCAATCCGCTGCCGCCCGAGGTGGCGCAGTGCGAGCCCTATCTCTTGCGCCAGATGGCGCTGGTGCAGCCTCGCGTGGTGCTGGCCATGGGGCGCTTCGCCGTGCAGTCGCTGCTCAAGTCCAGCGAGCCCTTGGGCAAGCTGCGTGGGCGCGTGCACCAGGTGCAGGGCGTGCCGGTCATCGTCACCTACCACCCGGCTTACCTCTTGCGCTCACCCGCCGACAAGGCCTTGGCCTGGGACGACCTGTGCCTGGCGCGCGAGGTGCTGATGCAGTCGCGGGCCCAGTCTCCTGATCGGGCGCCCGATCAATCGCCCAGATAACGGTTGCG
>MESA01000012.1:7688-39073 GCA_001770775.1 Burkholderiales bacterium RIFCSPHIGHO2_12_FULL_63_20 | reverse complement strand
TCCGGACTGCACAGGGCAGCGTAGGAGGTAACACCTCTCCACCGCGAGGTGAGGATCAGAGCAACAGAGACGAGCCGATTCAGTTCGGGTGAAACGGGCAATCTCTACGCGCAGCAACACCAAATAGGCACACGTTGACCTGGCCCGGGGAGTGTGCGGGTAGGTGGCATCGAGCCGCTCTGGCGACAGGCGGCCCAGAGGAATGGCGGTCACGGTTCAGCGTCGCGAGACACGGAACTGCACAGAATCCGGCCTATCGGCTGACTTCACACTTATTTTTTGCCAAGGTCAGGGTCAAGTTGGGCGTCTCATGTGCCGAAAACAAGGCGTATGCCGGAGACTTCGACCATGTTGCCCACCCTTGCGTTTCCTCGATTGACGGCCTTGGCCCTGCTGGCTGGCTTGGCTCTGTCCCTGACATCGGAGGGGGTCGTGGCGGCCGATCCGCCAGCATCGAGCGAGTCGGGTGCTTCGGCCAGCATCCGGCCGACCTTGGACAAGCCCACGTTTTTCAAACGCAAGGAAGCCGTCAAGGAGACTCCCAAGTCCACGGCCAAGCCCAAACCCGAGGCACAGGGCGTGTCGATGAGCGAGTTGGCCGATCTCATTGATCAGAAGATCGCCGAAGTCGCGGCCAAGCGTGCGGCCGCTCCGGTGGTGAAGGTCAAGACCGCGGCGCCGCGCGCCAAGCGTGTGGCTGTCGTGTCGGGTGCGGCCTTGGCCAGCTCGGTGGCCGTGCAGGACCCCCTTCAGCAGCGTTTGCTTCTGGGCACCGAAGTGGACTGGGCCTACAGCGGTGCGACGGGGCCTGACGCCTGGGGTCAGCTCAAGCCCGCCTACCGGCAATGCATGCTGGGCAAGCGTCAAAGTCCCATCGACATCCGTGATGGCCTGCCGGTTCACCTCGATCCCATTCAGTTCGACTACCGCCCCACGCGCTTTCGCGTGATCGACACCGGTCGCACCGTGCAGGTCAAGCTGGACCTGGGCAACAGCATCACGGTGATGGGGCAGCGTTACGAGCTGGTGCAAATGCAGTTCCACCGCCCCAGTGAGGAGCGGGTCAATGGCCGCGCCTACCCGATGTCAGCCCAACTGCTGCACAAGAGCCCCGCGGGGCAGATCGCCGTGGTGGCCGTGCTGCTCGACCAGGGCGAGCCCCATGCCCTGATCCAGCAAGTGTGGAACAACCTGCCGCTGGAAAAACACCAGGAGCAAGCGGCCCAGTTGCCGATGGACCCGAGCCAGATCCTGCCGCTGCCCGCACAGCGTCACCAGTACTACACCTACATGGGCTCGCTCACCAGCCCCCCATGCACCGAGAACGTGCTGTGGATGGTGATGAAGCAGCCCGTCACGGTGTCGATCGAGCAGATCGACCTGTTCCACCGCCTCTATCCGATGAACGCCCGGCCGGTGCAGCCCACCGCGGGGCGCATGATCAAAGACGGACTCTGAGCGGCACGGGTGGGCTCAGAGGCTCACTCAATAAACCCGACCGCCCTTGATCTGGGCGTGGGTGCGCCGTGTCAGGTCGGTGGCCTTGGCCATCTGCGCCATGGCGTGGCCGGCGTGTGCGTGGCAGATCGCCAGCCCCAGCGCGTCGGAGGCGTCGTTGTTCGGTTCGCGCGGCAGCTGCAGCAGGCGCATCACCATGTGGCGGATCTGGGCCTTGGCCGCATGGCCATGGCCGACCACGGCCTTTTTCATTTGCAGCGCGGTGTATTCGGCCACGCTGGGGTGACCGGGGGCGGACAGGAGTCCGGCAATGGCGGCGCCGCGAGCTTGGCCCAGCAGCAAGGTGGACTGCGGGTTGACGTTGACGAACACGATCTCGACCGAGGCCTGCTCGGGCTCGTAACGGGCCACCACCTCGCGCACGCCTTCAAAGATCAGCTTCAGCCGTGAGGGCAGGTCGCCCTGCGCGGCCTCCTTGGTCTTGATGGTGCCACTGGCGATGTAGTGCAGGCGTGGGCCTTCGGATTCGATGATGCCAAAGCCAGTGGTCTGCAAGCCGGGGTCGATGCCGAGGATTCTCATGAGGCGGGTGGGTGTCTGTGGCGGCTGTTGGGGGGCTCAGGGCGCAGAGGGGGCTTGCATGACCAGGCGGATGCCCACCAGGGTGTAGCGGGTGCTGGCGGCGTTCCAGTTGCGGTAGCTGCAGCGGGCGTAAAACGCCCAGGTGTGCCATGAGCCGCCGCGGCGCACGCGCACCGTGCCGTCTTGCGGGCCTTGAGGGTCAACGGTGGGCGAGTGCGCATAGTAGTCGTCTTCATGCCAGTCGGCGGTCCATTCCCAGACATTGCCCTGCATGTCGTGCAGGCCGAAGGCATTGGGGGCGAAGCTGCCCACCGGTGCGGTGAACGCAAAGCCATCGTTCGCCATCAGGGCACGGCGGGCCCACAGGGGCCAATGGGGCCGGGCGGCGGCATCGAAGACATTGGCCACGCGCGCGAGCGTGGTGGGGTCATCGCCACTGCTGTAGCGGGTCGTGGTGCCAGCGCGGCAGGCGTATTCCCACTCGGCTTCTGTGGGCAGGCGGTAGGTGCGCTTTTCGGTCTGGCTCAACCACGTGGCCAGCGCTTGCGCGTCGTGCCAACTGACGTTGACCACGGGCTCGTTGTCGCCCTGGGGAAAGCCGGGGTTTTGCCACGAGTAGGCAGGGTCGCGCCCCGCGAAGGCGTCTTGATTCGGCTGGCGGGCCGCCACATGCGTGGCGCTGTAGCCAAACCCGCCCGTTTTGTCGGCAATCGATTGCGGGACGTAGCCCGATGCCGCCAGGAAGCGCCGGAACTGGCCCACGGTGACCTCATGCTGGCCCATGTAGAACGCGCGGGAGATGCGCACCCGGTGCACGGGCGCCTCGTCGTGCAACTGGGTGAAGCGTTCGGGCTCATAGCCCGGAAAGGCTTGCGCCAACGCGGCCGGCGACTCGGCGCTGCCCATCATGAACTCGCCCGCCGGCACGCGCACCAGCTTCATGCCGAGACTGTTCGTGATGACCGGCGGCTCAGCGTTGGCCGCGGGCGGCAACATCGCGCAGACGGCGAGCAAGGCACTGCTGTACAGCGCCGACAGACGCCTCGACATGAGGTCAGCTCCTGAAAGGGTCAATGCGGCAGGAGCTTACGCCAATTTGACGCTCAGGCCTGGCCTCGCAGGGCGGCTGCGATCGTGGGCCACAGCGCCTGGTGCGACGCGCGAAACCAGTCGATGTGGCCGATCTGCTTGAGACCATGGGCCGCAGGGTGGATGGCCACGGTTTGTTTGGGCGCTGCCGGGAAGGTGCGCAACAGGTCGGCCACGGTGGTGGGCGTGGCGATGTCGTCATCGGTGGCGTGCAGCACGGTGATGGGCGTGCGGACGTCGGCGTGGAAGTCGAGTTCGGGCTGGTGGCGGATGGCGTTGGTGGCGTAGCCACCGGCCGCGCACCACTGGCCCCATTGGCGGGCCACCCCAGCGGGCAGGTTCTCACCCAGGCCCACCGCCGAGGTCGGGGCATAGCCTTTCACCCACGCCCCCAGCGGAACCAGGCAGCGCAGCCCCAGGCGGGCCTTGAGGCGAAAACCCAAGCGCATGCCGCGGAACCAACCGGTGGAGGCCGAGACGCCCACCACGCGCGCGACGCGCCGGTGGTTGGGCAGCAGTCCGATCATTTGACCGCCCGCGCTGTGTCCCAGCAGCAGCACCTGCTCGCTGCCGGTGCGCTGCGCCAGCCATTCGAGCGCGGCCACCTGGTCCTGCTGGCCCCACTCGGCCAGTGTCGCCCGGCAGTCTTTCAGCGGCCCATGCAGAGACAGCCCGACGCCACGGTAGTCGAACACCAGCACGTCGTGTCCCTGCGCCGCCAGCCAGGTGGCAAAGCGCAGGTAGAAGTGCTGGCGCACGCCGGTGGCGGGGCTCAGCAGCACAGGCAGACCAGGGGTGCCGCCGCTGGCCGGCAGGAAATGGCCGTGCAGGCGCACACCGTCGGCACAGGTGATCTCGATGCGTTCGCTGGCGGCAGAGGGGGCTGGATCAGTCATGGGGGGCTTCGGAAGAGGGATCTGGGCGGAGTTGCTGGACGTGGGTCAGCCAGCGGGCCACGGTCTGCAGTTCGGCCTCGGAGAAGCCGGCGGTGAGTTGGGCGTTGACGCGGGCGATGGCCTCCCGCAGGGGGGGCAGTTGCGCACGGCCCGATGGGCGCAGCCAGACACGCTGGGTGCGGGCATCCTGGGGGCAAGGCTGGCGGGTGACCCAGTCCAAGGCTTCCAGGCGCTGCACCAGGCCAGAGACCGCCGACGGCGCCAGGTCCAGCGCGTCGGCCAGCTGCCCCATGGTGGCGCCGTCTTGCCGGGCCAGCACAAACAAGGCGCCCCCCTGTGCCGCCGTGGGCGAGGCGCTGCCGCCTGTGGTGACCTGTGCCTGTTTCGCCCCCATCCATTGCTGCAGCCGGCGCTGCGCGCTGTTGAGCAAGAAGATGAGGCGGGGGCGTTGGGCAGTCATGGCAGGTATTCGTTTCGCATGCGAAGTATATGTATTTCGCGTGCGAAGTAAACAACTGACGCAGAAATGAAAAAAGGCCCCGCAAGGCCTTTCTCGTCAAGCGGTGGCCGGCTTCAGGCCGGCGCCGATCAGTGACGGAAGTGACGCGTGCCGGTGAACACCATCGCGATGCCACGCTCGTCGGCGGCGGCGATCACCTCGTCGTCGCGCATCGAGCCACCCGGGTGGATCACGCAGGTCGCACCCGCATCGACCACCACGTCCAGGCCGTCGCGGAACGGGAAGAAGGCGTCCGACGCCACGGCCGTGCCTTGCAGGCTCAGGCCAGCGTGCTGGGCCTTGATCGAGGCAATGCGGGCCGAGTCCAGGCGGCTCATCTGGCCGGCGCCCACGCCCATGGTCATGCCGTCCTTGCAGAACACGATGGCGTTGCTCTTGACGAAGCGGGCCACGGTCCACGCAAACAGCATGTCCTTCAGCTGTTGCGCGGTGGGCTGCAGCTTGGAGACCACCTTGATGTCACCGACCAGGTCGATGTTGTCGCTTGACTGAAGCAGCATGCCGCCGCCCACGCGCTTGAAGTCCAGGGCGTTGGACAGGCTGCGGGTGGCATCGTCCAGGGGCACTTCCAGCAGGCGCACGTTCTGCTTGGCGGCATAGGCCGCACGCGCCGCGTCGGTGAACTTGGGCGCGATCACCACTTCCACGAACTGCTTGTTGGCGTTGATGGCGTCGATCACGTCCACGTCCACCACGCGGTTGAAGGCCATGATGCCGCCGAAGGCCGAGGTCGGGTCGGTCTTGAGGGCCTTGGTGTAAGCCTCCAGCGGGCCGGCACCGATGGCCACGCCACAGGGGTTGGCGTGCTTGATGATCACGCAGGCCGGCACATCAAAGGCCTTGACGCATTCCCAGGCGGCATCGGCATCGGCGATGTTGTTGAAGGACAGCTCCTTGCCCTGGATCTGGGTCCAGTTGGCCAAGGTGGACACCACGGGCGCAGCTTCACGGTAGAAGGCAGCCGACTGATGCGGGTTCTCGCCGTAACGCATGCCTTGCACCTTGTGCAGCTGCAGGTTGTAGACAGCGGGGTACTCGGCCTTGGCCGGCACGGCTTCGGTCTTGAGTTCCGATCCGGCTTCCAGCGAAGTCAGGTAGTTGGTGATCATGCCGTCGTAGGCGGCGGTGTGGGCGAACACCTTCTTGGCCAGCATGAACTTGGTCGAGCGGGTGATGCCCTCGGCCTTCATCTCCGACAGCACCTGTTCGTAGTCGACCGGGTCGATGATCACGGCCACGTCCTGCCAGTTCTTGGCGGCAGCGCGCAGCATGGTGGGTCCGCCGATGTCGATGTTCTCGATGGCGTTTTCCAGCGTGCAGTCGGCCTTGGCGGTGGCCTGGGCGAAGGGGTAGAGGTTGACCACCAGCATGTCGATGGTCTCGATGCCGTGTTCCTTCAGCGCGGCCATGTGCTCGGGCAGGTCACGGCGGGCCAGGATGCCACCATGCACGCGCGGGTGCAGGGTCTTGACGCGGCCGTCCAGCATTTCGGGGAAGCCGGTGATTTCCGACACCTCGGTCACGGGCAGGCCTTTTTCGGCCAGCAGTTTGGCGGTGCCGCCGGTGGACAGCAGGCGCACGCCCTGGGCGTTCAGCGCCTGGGCAAATTCAACGATGCCGGTCTTGTCGGACACGGACAGCAGGGCGGTCAAGGCCATGGTTCTTCCTTCAGTTCAAAGCGGGGTTTACTTGATCAATTTGTGTTCGAGCAGCTTGCGGCGCAGGGTGTTGCGGTTGATGCCCAGCCAGTCGGCCGCCTTGGACTGGTTGCCCTCGGCACGCAACATCACCACCTCCAGCATGGGCCGCTCCACCGCGTTGACGACCATGTCGTACACGGCGTGCGGCTCGGCGCCACGCAGGTCCTGGAAGTAGCCTTCCAGGTTGTCCTTGATGCATTCTTGGATGTTCTTCTTGCTCATATCGGGTCAGTTCGCTGTGCAGGCGGCCTCCCTGGCCTCCTGCGCGTCGTCGTCCTCGGCCACATCGACGGCTGCAGCCGGCAGGCGATCGTGGTCAAGGCTGAGTTCGTCAAAGTAGTCGGCCACGGCCTGCACCTGCGCTTCGCAGCTGTCGAGCGCGTTCATGCGGGTGCGGAAGGCCTCGCCGCCGGGCAGGGTGCGCACGGCCCAGCCAATGTGCTTGCGCGCGGTGCGCACGCCGGCGAATTCGCCATACAGGCCGTAGTGCTCGCCCAGGTGGTCCAGCAGCCACTGTTTGACCTGCTGCGTCAGCGGCGCAGCGCGGTGCGTGCCGGTGGCCAGAAAGTGGGCGATGTCGCCAAAAATCCAGGGGCGCCCCTGGGCGGCACGGCCGATCATGATCGCGTCGGCCCCGGTGTGCCGCAGCACGGCCAGCGCCTTCTCGGGCGTGGTGATGTCGCCATTGGCCACCACCGGCACGCGCACCGCTGCCTTGACGGCGGCAATCGTGTCGTACTCGGCCTGGCCCTTGTAGCCCTGCTCACGGGTGCGGCCGTGCACGGTCAGCATGGCGACGCCGGCCTGCTCGGCGGCGCGGGCGATGCGCTCGGCGTTCTTGTGCTGCAGGCTCCAGCCGGTGCGCATCTTCAGCGTCACGGGCACCTTGTGGGGCAGGCAGGCGGCGACCACGGCTTCCACAATCTGCAAGGCCAGCGGCTCGTCCTGCATCAAGGCGGAGCCGGCCCACTTGTTGCACACCTTCTTGGCCGGGCAGCCCATGTTGATGTCGATGATCTGGGCGCCGCGGTCGATGTTGTAGGCGGCGGCCTCGGCCATCATGGCGGCGTCGGTGCCGGCAATCTGCACGGCAATCGGCGTGGTTTCACCGTCGTGGTTGGCGCGCCGCGAGGTCTTGAGTGTGTGCCACAGGTCCTTGCGCGCGGTCACCATCTCGCTGACCGCATAGCCCGCCCCCAGGTTCTTGCACAGCTGACGAAACGGGCGGTCCGTCACCCCCGCCATCGGCGCCACGAACAGGCGGTTCGGCAACACGATGTTGCCGACAGCCAAGGCGCCGAGGTGAGGGGAGGTGGGTTTCATGAGGGCCAGAAAGAGGCAAAGCCCCGACCGGCGGGCGATCAGGGCTGCTTAAAAAAGAGGCAGATTATAGCCCGCCGCAGCGCCCGTGTGCACGATTTTTCGACGTCGGCGCACGCACAGGCACTGGCGCTCTGACAGGGCGGAGAGGGGGGGCGGAGAGGGGGCGGATTTGGTGGGTGACGTAAGCGTAAACACCTGACATCTAGCGTCAAGCATTACGTAGGATGGGTGGGCTTGCCATGGCGTGCCATGTCGCTTTCCCAACTTTTCCTGTACGTGGAGAGACCTTATGAAGACGATGCATCTGTCCCTGGCCTTGGCGGCCACCTTGCTGGCCGGTGCGGCCAGCGCCCAGGAGTACACATTCAAATTGGGTGCGGCCTACATCAACCCGAACGCCACGAGCAGTGACATCACGGGGAGGATGGCCATCAAACCCCCCGGTTTTCCTGCCGCATTGACCAAAGACGTCGACTCGGGTATCCAGTTGGAGGTGCAGCCTCAGACGGCGTTCATCTTCAGCATTGCGCGCTCCTTCGGAGACAACTGGGAAGGTGAGTTGTTGTTGGGCTTTCCTCCCACGCACGACGTGAAGATGCGCATGAACAATGTGCGCATCCAGCAATTGGCCACACTCAACCCGGCGGGGCCCTTTCCTCCGGGTGTGACGGCTGGCACGGTGGTGGCCGCCAAGCACATTGCTTCGTACGACGGCAAAGTGGTGGCCAAGCTCAAGCAGTTCGCGCCGACCGCATTCATCAACTACAGGTTCGGTACATCGCAAAGTACGTGGCGCCCATATGTGGGCGTGGGTGTCAACTTCACGCATGTCAAGCCTGAACCCACCACCGCAGGCGAAGCGTTCTACAACGACGGCAAGGTCCGGACCAAGGTGTCAGATTCCTGGGGTTTGGCGCTGCAAGCCGGGGTGAGTTATCACATTGATGACAAGTGGCTGATCAGTGCCAGCTACGCCACCGCGCAAGTGGAAAACAAGATCCGCATCAACACCGACAACGCTGACAGCGTTCACACGGCCAGCTACAAATTCAACCCGTCGATCTGGATGTTCACGGTGGGTCGCAAGTTCTGAGCGCAGCCCTGCGCGTGACTTCGATGCCCGCCGCGTGCGGGCATTTTCATGACCGACGGCGGCACCAATCAAGGGTAAACACGTATCTTTGTGTATCAATGATTACATTGTTTGTGTAATCGTTGCAGATAAAATGCAACGTTCATCGTGGCCTCCCTGACGTTCATCGCCTCTCTCTCATGAAGTTCCTTCCCTTGACTCTTTCCTTGGCCGCCACGTTGGTGGCTGGCTCTGCTTTCGCCCAGTCGGGCTACACCATCAAGCTGGGCATGGGCACCATCGATCCGCGTGCGACCAGCTCTGATTTGAAGGGCACGCTCCCGGCGGTGGTCAGCGGCACGTACTACGGCACGGTGAACGTGAACGGCGGCGTGAGCCTGGAGGTTCAGCGCCAGGACACCCTCATGTTCAGCATTGAGCGTGCGCTGGATGAGCACTGGTCGGTCGAGCTGCGTCTGGGCTACCCGCCCAAGCATGACGTGAAGCTGCGGGTGAACAATCCGCAACTGAGCTATCAGCCGGGCGATGCCTTGGGGCCGACCAAGGTGGACCGCGTGGGTGCCAAGCTCGCGGCCAACAACGGGCTGGTCGTGGCCGGCGTTCGCCAATGGGCACCTACCGCCTTCGTCAACTACAAATTCGGCGACAAGACCCATGCCCTGCGCCCTTGGGTGGGGGTGGGTATCAACCACACGACCTTCAAGTCCTCGACCAATGCGATCGGGAACGAGCTGTACCACGACGGTGCCGTGCGCGTGAAGCTGTCCGACTCCACGGGCCTGGCCTTCCAGACTGGCTTGACCTACCAGATCGACCCGCACTGGTCCGTGCAAGCCAGCTGGATGACCGCAGCGGTCAAGCACAACCTCAGTACCTACACCGAGCACAGCGTGCAGAAGGCGACCTACCGCTTCCATCCCTCGGTGTTCGCTGCGGTGGTGGCGTACAGCTACTGATCTGTCGCCCGATTCCGCACGGATCTTCGCACCGCAAAGCCCCTGTCTTCAGGGGCTTTCGTCATTCCAGCCTCACAATCGCGCGCATGGAAAGCTGGATGCCCCCCTTCATTGCGAGCACGCTGGCGTGGCTGGCCCTGCCTTCAGTGGGCTTGCCGGCGGTGTTCCTCGTGGCCTTGATGTCGGCCACCTTGCTGCCCATGGGATCGGAGCCGGCGGTCTTTGCCTTGGTTCAGACCCAGCCCGAGCTGTTCTGGCCCGCTGTGCTGGTGGCCGCTGTGGGCAACACGGTCGGCGGCGCCATCTCCTGGTGGATGGGGGCGGGGGCGCACCGCACTGTCGAGCACTGGCAGGAGGCCCATCCGGTCGGACATCGTCCTCAGGGGCGCGGCCATGGCAAGGCGCTGGCCTGGTTGGCGCGTTTCGGCCCCAAGGCCTGCCTGCTGTCGTGGCTGCCTGTCGTGGGCGACCCCCTGTGTGCCCTGGCCGGCTGGATGCGCTTGCCCTTTTGGCCCTGCGTGGCGTACATGGCCGCGGGCAAGCTGGCCCGCTACATCACGATGACCGGGGCCCTCGTGTGGGCATTCTGATGTCCGCCTTCTGAGTCACCGCCCGCCGCCGCAGCGGCGCCCGACTCACTTGCGCACGTCGATGGCCGTGACGGTGAACTGTCCACCCACCTTGTCGGCTTCAAAGGTGACTTTGTCGCCCACCTGCAGCTTTTGCAGCCAGGCCGGATTGACCACCCGAAAAGCCATCTGCATGGCCGGAATGTCCAGATTCTGGATCGGGCCGTGCTTGATTGTCACCTTGCCGGCGTCCACATCGATCTTCTTGACTTCGCCGTCCACGGGTTGCGCCTGAACACTCAGGGCCACGCTCAGGCCCAGGATCAGACCGCCGAGGGTGCGGGTCAGGGTGTGCTTCACGGAGTGCTCCTCTGTCAAAAAACAAGAATGACAGTATGTATGAAACGTGCGTGACGGCTCTAGGTTGACAGGTTTGGCGTACAAGGAGGGCTGCGGCCTTCTAAAATGCCACTTTGTCATTCCCTCCCACCCTTTTGCACGCACGCCATGCCCAACTCTGCCCAGCCCGACCTCGTTGCCCACATCGCTCCCCGTGACAAGGCGGAGATCCTGGCGCAGGCGTTGCCTTACATCCGCAAGTTTCACGGCAAGACCATCGTCATCAAGTACGGCGGCAATGCCATGACCGACCCGGCGCTGCAGGCCGACTTCGCCGAAGACGTGGTGCTGCTCAAGCTGGTGGGCCTCAACCCCGTGGTCGTGCACGGTGGCGGCCCGCAGATTGACGCCGCACTGAACAAGATCGGCAAGAAGGGCCAGTTCATCCAGGGCATGCGCGTCACCGACGAAGAAACCATGGAAGTGGTGGAGTGGGTGCTGGCCGGTGAGGTGCAGCAAGACATCGTGGGCTTGATCAACGCCGCCGGCGGCAAGGCCGTGGGCCTGACCGGCCGCGATGGCGGCATGATCCGCGCCCGCAAGCTCAAGCTGGTGGACCTGGAAGACCCGGCCAAGGAGCACGACGTGGGCTCGGTCGGCGAGATCGAGGCCATCGATCCCAGCGTGGTCAAGGCCCTGCAGGACGACCAGTTCATCCCCGTCATCAGCCCCATCGGCTTCGGTGAACACAACGAGAGCTACAACATCAACGCCGACCTGGTGGCCGCGAAGCTGGCCGAGATCCTCAAGGCCGAGAAGCTCATGCTGCTGACCAACATCAAGGGCGTGCTCGACAAGGAAGGCAACCTGCTGACCGACCTGACGGCCCGCCGCATCGACGAGCTCATCGCCGATGGCACCATCAGCGGTGGCATGTTGCCCAAGATCGCCGGTGCGCTGGACGCGGCCAAGAGCGGAGTGAATGCCGTGCACATCGTGGACGGCCGCGTGCCCCACGCGATGCTGCTGGAGATCCTCACCGAGGCGGCTTACGGCACGATGATCAGCTCGCGCTGAATCGTCTATGCAGGTTGATCCCTCGGGCGTGTCGCGCTGGTCGCGGCTGGATGCCCGCTGGCTGCTGGGGCTGCTGGTGTACGCCTGCACCGTGGCCTTCTTGCAAATGGGGGCCTCGCCCACGGCCGAGCTGGATCAGGCCGAGCAGCTGATCCTGTCGCAGCGGCTGCAGTGGGGCTATACCAACCAGCCGCCGCTCTACACCTGGCTGTTGTGGGGCCTCGAGCAATGGACCGGGCCCAGTCTGACCGTGTTGCTCCTGTTCAAGGTCGGCTTGTTGCTGGCCTTGGCTGTCAGCTTCGTCGGGATCGGCCATGAGTTGCGACTGTCCCAGCGCCAACGTGTGCTGTCGCTGGCCGGTCTGGCCTGGTTGCCGGCCTTTGTCTGGGAGGCGCAGCGCGACCTGACCCACTCGATGATGGCCGCGACCATGGCGTCGCTCATGCTGTGGGGCAGTTTGTGGGCCGTGCGACGTCGCTCGGTGTGGGCATACGCCTGGCCGGGGCTGGCGGCGGCGGGCGCCTTGCTGTCCAAACACAATGCGGTGATCTTTGTGGTGGCGGTGCTGGTGACCTTGTTGTCCTTGCCAGACTGGCGCCAGCGTTTGCATCTCGGTGGGGTGTTTCTCGCGATCGCGCTGCTGGCAGGGCTGTGTGCCCCGCACGGCCTGTGGCTGCTGCAGCATCCAGAGGTGTTGGCCCAGACCACACACAAGCTGATCGGGGCGCATGACGATGCGGGTTGGGTGGCGGCAGGCGAGTTGCTCGTCGCCTTGCTCAAAGGCTTGTTGGCCTTCCTGATGCCCTGGTTGCTGGTGGCCGTGCCGCTGTGGTGGGGTGCGCGTCGCCAAAGCGCAGCTCAGCGCTTGATGACCCGGCTGCTGTGGGTGGTGATGGCCGTGTTGCTGGTGTTCGTGCTGGCAATCGGGGCGGAGTCGTTCAAGGGCCGCTGGCTGTTTCCGCTGTTGTTCTTCGTGCCGCTGTGGCTGGCTGCCTCGGTCGATGTGGAAGCCTCGCGGGCCACCCAGATCATGGTGCGAGGCGGCGTAGCCCTGGCCGTGCTGTGCGGCGTCCTGTTGCCCCTGCGCATCGTCTGGCCGGTGGCGGGCGAAGTCCAGACGCGCCAGAACCTGCCGCTGGTCGGCTTGGGCGTGCAACTTCAGCAGACCTGGGGGGCGGTGTCACCCGTGGTGCTGGTGTCGCATCATCACGTGGGTGGCAACCTGCGCCTGGCCTGGGGCCGCGCCCCCTTGATCCAGTCGCCCAGAATGACATGGCCAGTGGCCTTGCCGGACGAGGTGATGGTGGTGGCCACCGATCAGGATCTGCGCGATCCCGCCTTTGCGACCTGGCTGCGCGCACAGACCAACCGGGCTCCGGGAGACTTGCACTGGCAGGCCGTCCAGGCTCCCGTGTTGCACCGGCCGCAATCGCCGCCTTACGTGTTGCATTGGGCGCGGGTGAAGCGCCTGCCTGATGGAAAGCACACATGAGCATGTCCGAACGCTCAGCCCCGCAGGACCCCATCTGGTTGTTCGACCTCGACAACACCCTGCACGATGCCAGCCAGGCCGTGTTCGGTCGCCTCAACCGCTCGATGACCGACTACATCGTGCAGCACCTGAGCCTGCCGCACGACGAAGCCGATCGCCTGCGCATGCACTACTGGCGGCGTTACGGCGCCACCTTGCTGGGGCTGGAAAAGCACCACGGCATCCGCGCGGCGCACTTTCTGGCCCAAACCCACACCTTGCCGGGCCTGGAGGCGCAGCTCCACATCCCCAAGGTGGACCGTGCCGCCTTGCAGCGCCTGCCAGGGCGCAAGTTCCTGCTGACCAATGCGCCGGCCGACTATGCCAAACGGGTGCTCACCGCGCTGGACCTCGCCTCGTGCTTCGAGGGCGTGATCACCATCGAAGGGATGCGGGTGTTTGGCGACCTGCGCCCCAAGCCCGATGCCCGCATGCTGCGCGTCGTCCTGGCCCGCCACCGGCTACCGGCGCACCGCTGTGTCTTGGTCGAAGACACGGTGGCCAACCTCAAGAGCGCCCGCCGTCTGGGCTTGCGCACGGTGTGGATGCAGCACTACCTCCAGAACAATCCGCACGGGCCGGAAGTGGGGCTGCACCTGCATGGGAAGCCCCCCTGGGTGTGTGTCAGAATCAAACGGCTTCGGGCCCTGCACAGCTGGGCTCGCACGGCAAGACGGTGATCACCACACAGGGAGGCTGGATGTCGGACGCGTACACACCCCAGGCGGCACAGGCCGCAGCGGCTGCGCTCACGCCCCCGATCCCGGCGACCTCTTCCCTTCAGCCTGACGCCCTGGCGTCGCCACCCGCTGCGCGCAAGCGCCCGCTGCCGGGCGAGCGTCGCGAGCAGATCCTGCGGGCCCTGGCGACGCTGTTGGAGCAGCCGGGTGCCGAGCGCATCACCACGGCGGTGCTGGCCAAGCACCTGCAGGTCAGCGAGGCGGCCTTGTACCGCCACTTCGCCAGCAAGGCGCAGATGTTCGAGGGGCTGATCGCCTTCATCGAAGACAGCCTCTTCACCCTGGCCAACCAGATCCAGGCACGCGAAACCGACCCCGCGCAGCAGATCGCGCGCTTGCTGGCGCTGGTGCTGCAGTTTGCACAAAAGAACCCCGGCATGTGTCGCGTGATGGTGGGCGACGCCCTCATCCTGGAGCACGAGCGCCTGTCTGCGCGCATCAACCAGCTGTGGGATCGCCTGGAGTCGCTGCTGCGTCAGAGTCACAAGGCGGTGGCCGAGGCACGCGGCTCGCTCACGCCCACGGTCGATGCGCAGGCCGGGGCCTCGCTGGCGGTGAGCGTCCTGCTGGGGCGTTTGCAGCGCTTCGTGCGCACGGACTTTCAGCGCCTGCCCACCGAGCACCTCGACGCCAGCTTGCAGCAGCTGCTACGTTGAGCCCGCGGGCGCGGCTGTCGCTACACTGCCCGCATGACGACGCTTGACCCTGCCCTGATCTCTCTGTTGCAACGTGCCGAGTCGCTGGTGACGCGACTCGAGACCCTGCTGCCATCCCCTCAACACGCCGTGGCCGAGCCCGACTGGTCGGCCTCGGTGGCCTTTCGCTACCGCAAGCGCAGTGGCCAGGCCTGGGCGGCGGGCCGACTGGAGCCGGTGCGCCACGTGGCCCACATCACCTACGCCGACCTGCAGGAGGTGGACACCCAGAAGGGTCGCTTTGCCCGCAACCTGGCGCAGTTCGTGGCGGGCCAGCCTGCCAACAACGTGCTGCTGTCGGGCGCGCGCGGCACGGGCAAGTCTTCGTTGGTCAAGGCCGGCCTGCACGCCCACGCCAGCCAGGGCCTGCGCCTCATCGAGGTCGACAAGGCCGACCTGATCGATCTGCCCGATCTGATCGAGCTGGTGAGCACCCGCGCTGAGCGCTTCATCATCTTTTGCGACGACCTCAGCTTTGACGAAGGCGAGCCCGGCTACAAGGCGCTCAAGTCCATTCTGGATGGCACCGTCTCGGCCGGGGGCGACAACGTGCTGCTGATGGCCACATCGAACCGACGCCACCTGCTGCCCGAATACCACTCCGACAACGCCACCTACAAGCACACCAGCGATGGCGAACTGCATCCCGGCGAGGGGGTGGAGGAGAAGATCTCCCTGTCCGAGCGCTTCGGGCTGTGGATCAGCTTCTACCCCTTCACGCAGGACGAGTACCTGGCCATCGTGGCGCAGTGGCTGGCCCATTTCGGCCTGCCCGACGGGGTGATGGACGTCGCTCGTCCGCAGGCTTTGTTGTGGGCCCTGGAGCGTGGCTCCCGCTCTGGCCGGGTGGCCTACCAGTTTGCGCGTGATTACGCGGGACGTGACCACACTGGAGCCGACCATGTCTGAGCCCACCACAGAGCGTAAGTCCTATCACGTGATGGACGCGACCGACCGCACGCCGGTCGAAGTGGCCGTGGGCGTGCTCATCGAGCGCGATGCCCAGGGACGCGAAAGCCGTTTTGTCCTGACCTCACGGCCGCAGGGCAAGGTCTATGCAGGCTACTGGGAGTTTCCGGGCGGCAAGCTGGAGGCCGGTGAAACGGTCGAGCAGGCCTTGCGCCGCGAGCTGCACGAGGAGATCGGCATCACCATCGGTGAGGCCCATCCGTGGCAGGTGGAGGTCATGGACTATCCCCATGCGCGGGTGCGCCTGCATTTCTGCAAGGTCTACGACTGGCAGGGTGAGTTCGACATGAAGGAGTCGCAACACATGGCGTGGCAGACGCTGCCGGTGGAGGTGGTGCCGGTCTTGCCGGGCACCATCCCGGTGTTGCAGTGGCTGGCCGCAGAGCGGGGCCACACCGGCTTGACGCACCACGAGGCGGGGCAGCCGGTTTGAGCGCAGCGCCTCAGTGGAGGCGCTGGCGATCAGTTGCTGGCTGCGCTGGCCGCAGCCGAAGCCACCGACGCCGCTTCGCTGACCACGGAGGATGCGGCTTCGACGACCGACGCAGCGCCACTGGCGGTGCTGTCGCTGTGCTCCACCTCGATGCCGTGCTTCTCACCGCCCATGTCGATGTCACCACCGCTCTTCATCAGCACGAAAATGGCCAGGGCCGCGAAGGCCAGAAAGGCCACGAAAATCTTCCACATGGGGGGTTCTCCTGAAAGTGGTTCACAAGGACGGATGCCTGTTGGGCATCGGGCGCCACCCGGCTTCGGGCAGCGCGAACATTTTGCGTCACACCCACGGGTGAACGCTCTCGGTAGCTTCCCGGGGGAGGCATGAAAAAAGCCCGGCAAAGCCGGGCTTGGTGCGTGCAACGGGCCGGACTCGTCAGTGCGGCCTGTGGCAAACGGCGGATCAGCTCAGTTGTTGGCTGACCAGCTTGGTCAACTCGAACATCGTGACCTGGTCTTTGCCGAAGATGGGCTTGAGCTTGGCATCGGCATTGATGTTGCGCTTGTTGGCCGCGTCTTGCAGGTTGTGGGCCTTGATGTATTCCCAGATCTTCTTGGTGACTTCGGTGCGGGGCAGCGGGGTAGCGCCGATCACGGCGGCCAGCAGCGGGCTGGGGGTCAGGGGCTTGAGGAAAGCCGCATTGGGGGCGCGCTTGGCTGCCGGAGCCTTGGTGCCTTCGGCCTTGGCCGGGGCTTTCTTTGCAGTTGCCATGTGTATCACTCCAATTTTGGTGAGTCAGATCTGATTCGAGCCCAGCCGCTGGCCGCATCAGTGCGCGGCCCTCTGGGACTTGCCTCGGCGATGGTAATGCTTTTCCTGGGCAAAACCGCCCTGTGGCACCCTTTGTACCGTGTCGTCGCCCCTGAAAATCACACGGTTGCGGGCTTTGGTGTTCAATCGGGGGGCGCGTTTTCCGCGAGTTGTCCTATTTTCCCGGAGTCCTGAATGTTGCCTCAAGCCGTGTTGGCCCAGTCTTTCCACCTGCCGCGGGGCGGGGTGGTGAAGAACCGTGTGTGCAAGTCGGCCATGAGTGAGGCCTTGGGCACACGTCAAGGCCGTGCCACGCCCGAGCTCGCACGCCTGTACGGCGCCTGGGCCGAGGGCGGCGTGGGATTGTGCATCACCGGCAATGTGATGATCGACCGTCGGGCGCTGGGCGAGCCAGGCAATGTCGTCATCGAGGACGATGGCCAGATGGCCGAGCTGCAGGCCTGGGCGCAGGCCGCCACCCGCCACGGTACGCACTGCTGGGTGCAGCTCAACCACCCCGGCAAGCAGGCTCCCAAAGGCCTCAACAAGGAAAACGTGGCGCCTTCGGCCGTGCCGTTTCGCAAGGACATGCAGGCCTTCTTCCCTACGCCGCGCGAACTCACCGATGCCGAGGTGCGTGAGCTGATCGCGCGCTATGGTCGTGCGGCGGGCATCGTCAAGCGCGCCGGGTTCACCGGCGTGCAGATCCATGGTGCGCACGGGTACCTCGTGAGCCAGTTTCTGTCTCCGCATCACAACCAGCGCACCGATGAGTGGGGTGGCTCCCCCGAGAAGCGTCGTCGCTTCGTGCTGGCCGTGCTGGCAGCGATGCGCGCCGAGGTGGGGGCGGACTTCCCCATCGGCATCAAGTTGAACTCGGCCGACTTCCAGCGCGGCGGCTTCACGGAAGACGAGTCACTCGACACCATCCGGGCGCTGGCCGCAGCGGGCATCGACCTGATCGAAATTTCCGGGGGCACGTATGAGGCACCCGCCATGACCGGCGTGAAGACGCAGGCGGCGCCCGCCAAGGACAGCACCCGTCAGCGCGAGGCTTACTTTCTGGCGTTTGCCGAGAAGGCGCGTCAGGCCGTGCAGGTGCCGCTGGTGGTGACCGGCGGTTTTCGCTCGCTCGAGGGCATGGCTGCGGCCATCAGCTCGGGGGCGGTGGACCTGGTGGGCCTGGCGCGGGCCGTGGCGATCGAGCCCGATGTGGTCAACCGCCTGTTGGCCGGTCAGGCACCGCGTGAGCAGGTGCGCCCGATCAAGACGGGCATCCCGCCCATCGACCGCATGGGGCTGATGGAGGTGAGCTGGTACACCGGGCAGCTCAAGCGCATCGGGCGTGGCGAGGCGCCCCGGCCGAATGAGAGCGCCTTGTGGGTCTTTCTGAAGACCGTGTTCAAGCAGATGGGGTGGGGGCGCAAGAAGCGGCCGACGCGCTTGCGAGCGACCTGAACGGTGGACGCGGCTGACGCGGAGGTCGGCCTCAGGGGCGCACCAGCAGACCTCGGTGGAGGTCTTGCACGGTGGCGCAACCGCACAAGGCCATGGCGATGGCCAGCTCATCTTGCAGCAGGCGCAGCACATGAGCCACCCCGAGGGCGCCGGCGGTGGCCAGGGCGTAGACATAAGGACGCCCAATGAGCACCGCCTGTGCGCCCAGGGTCAGCGCCTTGAGCACATCGGTGCCCCGGCGGATGCCGCCGTCGACCAGCAGGCACACATCGCCCCCCACCGCATCGGCGATGCGCGGCAAGGCCCAGGCGGTGCTCACGGCCGTGTCCAGGGTGCGGCCGCCATGGTTCGACACGATCAGGCCCTGGATGCCCAGCTGTTGCGCCTGGCGGGCATCGTCCTCGTGCAGCACCCCTTTGAGCAGGATGGGCAGCCGGGTCTGGGTCTGCAGCCACGCGATGTCCGACCAGGTGGGCGCCTGGGCCAGCACGCTCTGCCAGCCGGCATCGACGTCGGCGTTGGCGCGCAAGGGGGGCGTGTCGAGGTTCACCTGCATCCCGGCGGGCATCTGAAACTGGGCGCGCCGCTCACGGTCACGGGCGCCGTGGGTGGGCGCATCCACGGTCACCACCAGGGCTTCATAGCCCGCCGTCTCCGCGCGCTGCACCAGGGCCAGCGTGGCGCCGCGGTCGGCTTGCAGGTAGAGCTGCATCCACAGCGGGCCGTGGTCGGGCTCGGCCAGGTAGGCGTGTGACACCGCTTCCAGCCGGGTGCTGGCCTGCGTGCTCAGGATCAGACCCGCGGCCTGGGCGGCGGCGGCATAGGCCACACCGATCTCGCCATCGGGATGCGCCAGTTGGTGTGCGGCCACCGGGGCCAGCAAAATGGGGTGGGCCACTGGGCGACCCAGCAGCGTGGTGCGCAGGTGCGCGCCTTGCAGCGGTTTCAACACCCGAGGATGCAGTTGCCAGTCCGACCAGGCCTGCCGGTTGGCGCGCAGCGTGAGCTCGTCTGCCGCACCGCCGCTGAGGTAGGCCCAGGTGGCCTCAGGCAGGCAGGCTTGGGCGTGCCGCGCGTAGTCTTCCAGGTTGACGACGTCTGCGGGAATGTGGCGCGTGGGCGGCTGCGCGGTCATCAGGCGTCGGCCCACAGGCGCAGCAGGTTGTGATACGTGCCGGTCAGGCCCACCATGGGGCCGCTTTCGCCGTGTGCGTCACGCAGGCGCATCAGGTTCATGTCCAGGTCGAACAGCAGGCGACGTTGCTCGTCGCTGCGCACCAGGCTTTGAACCCAGAAAAAGCTGGCGACCCGGTGGCCGCGGGTGACCGGCTCCACACGGTGCACGCTGGTGCTGGGGTAGATCACCATGTCGCCAGCTGGCAGCTTGACGCGCTGCTGGCCGTAGGTGTCGTTGATGACCAGCTCGCCGCCGTCGTAGTCGGCTGGGTCGGCGATGAAGAGGGTGCAGCTCACATCGGTGCGCACCTTCTCCCCGGTGGCCGCGACGTGCATCACGCCACCGTCCACGTGGTCACCGTAGAAATTGGTCTCCCCGCCGTAGCGATTGAACTGCGGCGGAAAGATCTTGCGGGGCAGGGCCACCGAGAAGAACAGCGGGTTGCGGTGGAGGGCCTGCAACACCAGTTGCTGCGCGGCCTGGGCCGTGTCCGTGCCGGTGGCGATCTGTTCGTTGTTCTTGGCCTGCACCGCCTGGGTGCCGGCCGTGGCGCGCCCATCGCGCCATGCAGCTTCGTTCAGGAGGCTGCGTAAGGTGCGCAGTTCGTCGGAGGTCAGGACATCAGGGATGTGAAGCAGCATGGCGATGAGGGCAGCGGGTGGACTTAGAACGAGGCTTTCAGCGCAACCTGCACGCTGCGGGCCGCACCGGGCGCGTAGAAGCCGCGGTAGAGCGAATCAGCATACAGCTCGCCGGTCACGTTGGTCACGTTGACCTTGACGCTCATGCTTGCATCGATCTTGTACTCGGCCATCAGATCCAGCGTTGTGAAGGCGTCTGCCATCAAGGTGCGGTTGCCTTCCGGATTTTGCTCGCCGCGGTGGTTCAGGCCGCCGCCCACACGCCACTTGGGCGCCAACTGGTAGGTGGTCCACAGGCTGGCGCTGTGCTTGGGGGTCAGGCCGGGACGGTCACCTTGGCGCTGGGCGTTGCCGGTGGTGACGTTGCTCTTGTCGATGCGGGCCACCGGGATCCAGGTGTACGAGAAGAACGCGTCCCACTTGGGCGTGATCTGGCCCGCAATGTCGATGTCCAGGCCCTTGGCGTGACGCTTGCCCGACAACAGTTGCTGGTCGGCGGCCGTGTCCGGGTCGGTGTTGCGTTCGTTGTACTTCTCTGTGTAGAACGCCGAGGCGTTGACCGACAGGCGTTGATCGAAGAGGTCCAGCTTGGTGCCGATCTCGAAGTTGCGGCTCTTTTCTGCCGGCGTGTTCGCATCCTTCGTGCTGGGGCCTTGCACGGCAAACTGGTAGGTGTCCCCCGAGGTGTTGAACGACGTACCGTAGGACGCGTGGAAGGAGGCCCAGTCACTGGGTTGGAACAGCGCGCCCAGACGCTGGCTGGTCAGATTGTCCGAGCGATCGAAGTGCACGCCGGCTGCGGTGTCATAGCTGGCCTTGAAGCGGTCATGGCGCAGGCCGGCGAGCACCTTGAAGGTGGGGCTGATTTCCACCATGTCCTGCACATACAAGCCCAGGTTGCGTGAGGTGAACTCATTGAAAGCGACCGGTGCGCGCGAATCCACAATCGATTGTCCTGCATCGGGCTGGCCCACGGTGGTGGTGGGGCGGGTGACGCCGGCCGGGTCTGCGTAGCTGTTGGCGCGTCGGGCTTCGTCTTGAGACCAGTCCAGGCCCGTGATCACGTTGTGGCGCATTCCCGCCAGCTGGAACTTGTTGTTGTAATCGCTTTGCAGCACGGTGCCATCGGTGATGGCAATGCGGCCCTTGGAGGCACGGGTGATGACCGTGTTGTCGTTCAGGTTGGCGAGGGTGGTGCCGGTGGCAAAGCGTGCGACGCTGGCCCACAACTCTCGCTGGTAACGACCGTGGCGCAGGGTGGTCTTCAGCTCGCCCCCGTCACCAAAGCGATGCAGGTGGCTGAGCGTGCCGTAGGTGGCGTTACCGCGGTTGTAGTCGCTGTCCAGACCATAAAAATTCTGGGCATCGAGCTTGGGCACGATCTTGCCATCGACGGTGAACCAGGGGTGGTTGTAAATCGGGTTGTTGTCGTACTCCAGGTGCATGAACCCGACGGTGAATTCATCGCTGCTGCCGATGCCCCAGCGGTAGGTCGGGGCGAAGCCCTTCTTGGACACGGTGGCGCCGTCGTTGTCTGCCTCGTGCGTCATGATGTTCATGCGCAGCGCGGCCGCATCGCCGGTCTTGATGTTGAAGTCACCCGTCAGGCGTACCTCGCTGCCCGTGCCCACGGAGGCCTCCACCTCATGCTGGGTCATCAGGAAGGGTTGCTTGCTGACCTGGTTGACCACACCGCCGGTCGAGCCGCGCCCAAACAGCATCGAGGCCGAGCCCTTGAGCACTTCGACGCGGTCGTTGTTGAAGGTGTCGCGCTCGTACAGCGAGGGGTCTCGCATCCCGTCGATGTAGAGGTCGCCGGCCTGGCTCAGCGAAAAGCCACGCAGACGCACGTCCTCTTCGCCCGTCTCGCCGGCCTGGAACGTGATGCCGGCGGTCGTGCGCAACACGTCTTTCAGGTCATCAAGACCGCGGTCGTCCATCAGCCTCTCCGTCACCACGGTGATGGATTGGGGCACATCGCGCAGGGCCTGTTTGCCCTTGCCAATGCTGGTGGAGACAGCTTGGTAGCTCGTCTTGGCTTGCGGCTTGCGGTCGGCCTGTGCCTTGACCGTCACCGACGGTAAGGTCTGCACACTGGCGTCTTCGGCCGGGCTCACCTGTGCGCTGGAAGCCGCGACTTCAGGGGGCGCGACGCTTTGGGCCAGCGCGGCCGTGCTGATCAGGCTCAGACCCACACCGGCAGCCAAGGCGCCCAGGGGCAGGACTGTAGAGCGGGGGGCGCCCTGGGTGGGCAAGGGGGACAACACAGAACGGGACATGAACCAAGCGCTCCAAAAAAGAAGGCCCTCACACAGGGCGAATCGTTCCGTGGGGCATGACCATCGGCCCCACTGATAAAGTAGAGCAAATGATAATGATTCGCAATCACGTTGTAAAGGAAGGTGTTGCACACACGCACCACGTGACAACGCCGGCACACCGGCCGGCGTTGCATCTGACCCTTTCGGGGACCGTCAGGTCCGTCAACGGCTCACGGTCTTGCTCGGGCCAATCTTGGGCGCGGTCTTCACGCTCCAGATCATGGTGAGGGCCAAAATGCCGATGACCACCCCCAACGACACCAGCACCGGGATCTTGTAGAGGTCGATCAGCAGCATCTTGGTGCCGATGAACACCAGAATCACCGCCAGGCCATAGTTCAGCAGGTGGAACTTGGCCGCCATCGCGGCCAGCAGGAAGAACATTGCGCGCAGCCCCAGGATGGCGAAGATGTTGGATGTCAGCACGATGAAGGGGTCGGCCGTGATCGCGTAAATGGCCGGAATCGAGTCCACCGCGAAGATCACGTCAGTGAAGCCGACCAGGGCCACCACCAGCAGCAGGGGGGTGGCAATGCGGACCCCGTTTTGCATGGTCCAAAAGTGCTCGCCATCAAAGTGCTTGCTCACGGGCATGACCTTGCGCAGGATCTTCAGCGCCGGGTTGTCTTCCAGATTGGCTTCTTCATCGGCACCGCGCCACATCTTGATGCCAGTGAGCAGCAGGAAGGCGCCGAACACATACAGGATCCAGTGGAACTCCGCGATCAGCCAGCCGCCGATGAGGATCATCACCGTGCGCAGCACGATGGCCAAGATGATGCCGATCATCAGCACCCGCTTCTGGTAGGCCGGAGGCACCGAGAAGTAGGTGAAGATCATCAAAAAGACGAAGATGTTGTCCACCGCCAGCGACTTCTCGATGAGGTAGCCGGTGAGGAACTCCAGCGCTTTGGTGTTGGCGACGGCGGTGCCCTGGTCTTGCGCAAAAGCCCACCACAGCAGCCCGTTGAACGCAAAGCTCAAGGCTACCCAGATGGCCGACCAGCGGATCGCCTCCGGCACAGTGACCTCGTGGGCCCCTTGTTTCTTGAGGACGACGAAGTCCACGAACAAGGCCAGCAACACAAAGACGATGAAAACGGACCACAACCACAGTGGGGCGAGGGTGTGCATGCAAATCTCCTGTCGGCACGAACATGGGCAGCCCACCATGGGCTGCGCAGCATGAAGCGCCGAAAGGTCTTGCAAGGCAGACAGGCGTCTGCCGTGTGCCCCGGATGGGCGGCCCGGGCGGGCACCCAACGTGCTGACGAGGCGTCACCCGCGCATGAGCGTGGTGCTACTCCCCCTTCGGTCAGCCCCGATGATACCGAAGACAACAATCCCTGCTGCACGGGCAGGGCGATAGGCAAAAAAAGGCCGCCAAGAGGCTGACCCCTTGGCGGCGAATGAAAAGAAGGTGGAGCCCCACACCCCACCTACACCATGGCTGGTGTCGCTGGCAACACAAGGAGACCTTGTCGCTGCCTGCTTGCATGTTAATGCGAATCATTCGCAAGTGACAAATCACCCTGTGCTGAAGAGGGAAAAGGTCAGTTGTCGTCTCGCAGGTCATCTCGCTGCTGGCGCTGCCAGACCTTGAGACGGGCATCCATCACGCTGAGTTCGATCACATCGGCGGCGTTGGGGCGCCGGAAGCGTTGGTGGGCGCCCTGAATCCGGTCGATGGCGCCGGGCAGGTCGCCCAGCGCGGCGGTGGCTTCGGCATCGGCCCGGATGGCGCGCAGCGGTTGATCCAGGCGCCGCCACAGCTCCGACAACAAGGCCCAGGCTGCGGCATCGTGCGGGTGCTGGCTGACATGGGGCTGCAGTTGGTTGGCCGCCTCGCGCCACTGGCTGGTTTGGGTGCCCAAGGCAGGTTGCGCCAGCGCCAGGCGCGCGCGCAACAGCAGCTCTGGGCGACCGGCTTGGGGGGGCACCATCGGCGAGGCCAGGGCCGGGCGGTCCAGGGCGGTCGCCGCCTCCTGCGAACGCTGCGCCTCCAGCAGGCCGTCGACCTCGCTCAGCGTCAGAAGGCGCCACACCAGCGCTTGCTGCGTGGCCGGCAGGCCCAAAGCGGCTTGTCGTGCCTGACCCATGGCGGCAGCGGCTCCGGCGGCCTGGCCGGTGCGCTGCTTCGCCAGGGACACGGTGTAATGCACGCGCACCTGCTGCAGCGGGCTGGCGCCCTCGGGCAGGCTCAGGGTCGCCAGGCGGTGCAAGGCATCGCTGCGCGGGTCCATCAGCACCTGGGCGCGGGCCGACATCAGCGCATGCCAAGCCGTACGCTGGCGTTCGGATGGGCGCGCCTGCAGGGCCTGTGTCCAGCCGTCAGGGCCCATGCGCGCGCGGGCTTCACCGATGCGTTCGCTGGTCAAGGGGTGGGTGCGCAGATAGGGGAAGCTGCCGTCGTCATTGAGGCGCGAGGCCTGCTGCAGGTGCTCGAACATGCGCGCCATGCCGCCGGGCTCAAAGCCTGCCTCCGACATCACCGTGAAGCCCACCCGATCGGCCTCCCGCTCCATGTCGCGCGAGAAGTTCAGCTGCCCCTGGATCGACGCGGCCTGCCCGCCGTAGATCAGGGCCTGGGCTGCCGCCGGGTTGCGGCTGGCCGCCAAAATGCCCAGCACCATCGAGGCCATGCTCATCCACGACGTGCGTGATTGCTGGCCCATCATGCGGGCGATGTGGCGCTGTGTGACGTGTGACAACTCGTGCGCCAGCACCGAGGCCAGCTCGTCAGTGGTCGTGGTCATGGCCATCAGGCCCAGGTGAACCCCGATGTAGCCCCCGGGCAGGGCAAAAGCGTTCACCGATTTGTCTCGCACCAGGAAGGGCTCCCAGGCGTGACTGTCGTCCAGGTCCGGCCCGATCTCCCCGCGCTGGCGCGCCGCGTTCAGCAGATCGCCCCACAGCGCCTGCACATACTCCAGCACCAGCGGGTCATCGATGACGGCCGGGTCACTGCGGATGGCGCGCATGACACGGTCACCCAGGCGCCGCTCGGCCCGTGGCGACAGATCCTGCCCCACCGAGTCACCCAGGGCCGGCAGACTCAAGGGGGCAGAGGGCGTGCGTGCCTCCTGCGCCAGCACGCCGGTGCTCACCGGCGCGGCGCACAAGGCCATCGCCAGCAAGCAGGGCCAGCGACGCAAGCGCAGACGCGGTGTGGGTGTCATGGGTGGGCGAGGGGCATGGTGGGCAGAAGGAGGGGGCGAAGCCATGAGCACATGATTCGAGAGGGACGCTGCAGTATGCTGCGAAGCCATTCCCTTGAGAGCCTGCGGGTGTCTCAAAGTTCGGACTCTTGAATTTCTTTACGCAGCTTGTCTGCACGCAGCGCCATGACCGAGTTGACCCATTTCGATCCCCAGGGCCAGGCCCACATGGTGGACGTGTCCGCCAAGGCCGCCACCGTGCGGGTGGCGGTGGCCCAGGGCCGCATCGTGATGCTGCCCAGCACCCTGGCTCTGATTGCCCAAGGCCGTGCCGGCAAGGGCGACGTGCTGGGGGTGGCGCGCATCGCCGCCATCCAGGGCGCCAAGCGCACCGCTGACCTCATTCCGCTGTGCCATCCGCTGGCGCTGTCGAAAGTGGCCGTCGAGTTTGAACTCGACGAAGCGGCCAGCGCCGTCACCTGCCGCGCCACGGTGCAAACCGTCGGCCCCACAGGCGTCGAGATGGAAGCCCTCACGGCCGTTCAGGTGGGCCTGCTCACCATTTACGACATGTGCAAGGCCGCTGAGAAAGGCATGGTCATCACCGACGTGCGCCTGCTGGAAAAACAGGGTGGCAAGTCAGGGCACTGGCAGGCGGCCTGACGCCACAGGCATCGTTGTGCCTCAGGGTAACAACTCCCGCCATGCGTAATGACGCTGCGGCGGCGCGCACTGGAAGGGCGGCTCCTGGCCTGAAGCAAGGGCATCGCAGGCCGCCAGGAATGGCCTGGCGGACGCATTGTGAAACTCCTTCAGCCGCGCCACGACAAAACGGGCCTTGTCGACCTCGCCGTGTTCCGCCAGCGAGCGGGCATAGGCCATCATCAGGCGTGCATCCAGGAGGTTGTGCAAGGTGCGGCGGAACGCTTGCGGGGGCGGACTGGGCTCGCTCTTGTCCGCCACGGTGACATCGGCGTAGTCAGCCTGATATCCCCACCAGGGCATCTGTTTGGCAAAGGCGATACGGCGCTCCAATGTCGAAGCGCCGGGACGCGGGGCATAGATGTTGGCGGCGGCCTGGTAGTCCAGCGCGCACCAGACGGCCATCACCGCCATCACCACGCCACCTGCCAGACGCCAGCGTGGTCGACCTGCTTGCGCCTCTCGGGCCGTGCCTTGGCGTGCCGCCAGGCCCAGCCCCCACGCAAAGGCGGTGGGCAGTAAAAAGTAGCTGTACCACAGCGGGTACTCCAGCAGGCTGTGCAGACCGGCGGTGGTCACGATCACGGCCGCTGCGCCCACGGTGGCTGGCTCACCTGTCTGGCGCTCCAGCTCCGAACCAGGGCGCACCAGGGCCCACCAGCCCCACAAGGCCAGCAGGCTCAGCACGATGGCCGCAGGCAAGCCCAGCTCCACCGCCCATTGCAACACCACGTTGTGCGTGTGATCGAAAAAGGCGACGGGCCGCTGGGGGAAGGGTGTCAAAGTCCAGGCGAGGTTGAACTCGCCGTAACCCACGCCCCACCAGGGGTGCTGCTGGATCAGGCTCAGCACATTGGCCCAGATCTTGAAGCGCGACGAGGAGATGTCGCTGCTGTCATGCAAGCGGGTCTCCCCCGCGAACGCCACGGCCCGATCCGCGTGTGCCAGCAGCCACATGCCGCCCCACCAAGCGCCATACAGCAGGGGTGCTGCCACCAGCGTCACGCGCAGCGTGCGGGGCAGCCGACGGTCCAACACTCCCCAGGCTGTTAAAAAGACCATGGCCACCATGCCCGTGCGGGACGCCGTCAGCACGATGCCGCCGATGCACAGGGCCACGCCCAGCGCCGCCACATCCGGTCGCAAGCGTTGGCGCGCCCCCAGCCAGGCCATCCCCGCTGCCGCAAACACCAGCAGGGTGCTGAAATGGTTGGGCTGGCGCAGGTTCCCCACCGCACGGCCAGCCATGTTCGGGGTGGCGATGAAGTTGCCATCGGCCCAGCTGGGCATGAACACCTGCACCGCTGCGAGCAGCAGGCCCACGCCCCCCGCCACGGCCAGCGCGCCAAAGAACAACTCGGCGACGCCGTCGCGCGTGACGGCGCGTCCCTGTCGCCAGCCGCTGTGAAACGCCAGCAAGGCCGCCAGGCTCATGCCGCCGCCCATCAGGCTCAGCCCGCCCGGCAGTGCGCCGAACAGCCCTGAGCCGAAAGCGCACGCGGCCAGCACCCCCAGCAAGCCAGTCATGGCCCAGCGGGCTGCCTGAGTCCGTGGTTTGGACGCCAGATCCAGCCCACCACCGTGCGCTTGCCCCATCCAGGCCAGCCACAGCCCCCAGCCCAGCACAGCCAGGGCCTGGTTGTAAAACGTCACGGACGGCGGGTCGTGGGCCGCAATCAGGGTCGGGGCCACGATGGCCAACAGTGCCCAGGCCCACCCGGCGGGTGACAGGGCCAAAGCGGCGTTTCCCGGGTGCGAGGTGCCAACATCAGGTGTGCTCATGGGCCGCTATTGTCAGGCCAGTCGTGCCTGCAGATTGACCTGTCTCAAGAGACGAAATCTTTTCCATGCGGGGGGTCGATGATCCAGACAAACCCCCATGTCATGCTCTTGTCATCAGGCTTGGACATGGGCACACTGGGTTTCCGGGTGGCGCTCAAAGCATCTCTCAGGTGCCCAGTCAGCCGGTTGTTTTCAACACCCCTGCTCTCGAAAGGAGGCAGTATGAATTTGACGATCAGTGGCCACCATCTTGAAGTGACTCCCGCACTGCGCGAGTACGTGATGACCAAGCTGGAGAGAGTGACCCGTCATTTCGACCAGGTCGTGGACATCGCGGTGCTGTTGTCGGTTGAAAAACAAAAGGAAAAGGAACGTCGCCAGAAAGCGGAAGTGACTTTGCACGTCAAGGGCAGGGACATCTTCGTGGAAACCGCTCACGAAGACCTCTATGCCGCCGTTGACCAGTTGATGGACAAGCTGGACCGTCAGGTCTGCCGTCACAAGGAGCGCACCCAGGATCATCACCACGAATCCATCAAGCACCATGACCTCGGGATGGATGCCATGCAATAAGCACGCGGTTAACCGCGTTGTGAGCAGTGTGCTTGGTGCGGCCTGATTGCGGGTCGCCAGCGCAGGTGAGCACCAAGTTGACGGCCCTCAGGGGCCGTTTTTCATGGGCAAACGGCCGGTACGGCCCGTGTCGCTTGCTGCGGCGCAGCATTAAGCGCAGAATCCTGTAAAACCCGTATCTTTTTCCTATAATCCGCCGCTCACCCTCCCCGTCGCCGGGGCATGGCCTCTGCCGCCCAGCCTGCGTGTAATCAGATGAACCGTCTTTCCGCCATCCTTCCCGCCAGCCAGGTGCTGGTGGATGTGGACGCCACGAGCAAGAAGCGCGTCTTTGAAGCGGCAGGTTTGCTGTTTGAGAACCAGCACGCCATCGCGCGCGCCACCGTGACGGACAACCTGTTTGCGCGCGAACGTCTGGGCTCCACCGGTCTGGGTCATGGTGTGGCCATTCCGCACGGCCGTATCAAGGGCTTGAAACATCCGCTGGCGGCCGTCATCCGCCTGAGCCACCCGATTCCGTTCGATGCACCAGACGACGAGCCGGTCAACCTGCTGATCTTTTTGCTCGTGCCCGAGGCCGCCACACAAAGCCACCTCGAGATCCTCTCCGAGATTGCCGAGATGCTCTCCAACCGCGAACTGCGCGAGCGCCTGCGCACCGAGGCCGACGCCATCGAGGTGCATGGCCTCATCGAGCGCTGGCAACCCCTCAAATCGGTAGCCTGATCCCCTCGCCGGCTTGCGCTTGCGGCATCATGAGGTTCTGAGTAGGACGCCCCCCACCTTATGCCCGTGAGCCTCAAAGACCTTGCCATCATCAGCGCCGAGGCGCTGTTCGAAGCCAACCGATCGGCCCTCCACTGGGAGTGGGTAGCCGGACACGCCCACCCCGAGCGTCGGTTTGACGAAGCGGCCGTGCAGTTTGCCCAGTCGGCTGCCGATCTGGTGGGTTACCTCAACTACATCCACCCCTATCGCGTTCAGATCGTGGGCCACCGCGAAACGGCTTACTTCGCCAATGCCGCGCCCGAGGATCAGGAGCGTCGCATCCAGCGCATCGTGACCCTGGAGCCGCCGGTCGTGGTCGTGGCCGACGGCGAGGTTCCGTCCGAGAAGCTGATGGCCATGTGTGGGCGCGCCGGCATCCCTCTTTTCGTGACGCAAGAGCCAGCCGGCCACGTCATCGACGTGCTGCGCGGATACCTCACCCACCACTTTGCCGAGCGCAGCACCCGCCACGGGGTCTTCATGGACATCCTGGGCCTGGGGGTGATGCTCACCGGTGAATCCGGTCTGGGCAAGAGCGAACTGGGGCTGGAGCTCATCTCACGCGGTCATGGCTTGGTGGCTGACGATGCGGTTGACCTGTACCGGGTCTCCCGCACCGCCATCGAGGGCCGCTGCCCGGAGCTGCTGCAAAACCTGCTGGAAGTGCGCGGCATCGGCCTGCTCGACATCAAGGCCATCTTTGGCGAGACGGCGGTGCGCCGCAAGATGCGCCTCAAGCTCATCGTGCACCTGGTCCGCAAGGAAACCATGGAGCGCGAATTCGAGCGCCTGCCTTACGAGCCGCTTTTTGAGGACGTGATGGAGGTGCCGGTGCGCAAGGCCGTCATCGCGGTGGACGCGGGGCGCAACCTCGCCGTGCTGGTGGAGGCCGCCGTGCGCAACACGGTGTTGCAACTGCGTGGCATCGATACCTACAAGGAATTCACCGAACGCCACCAACGCGCCATGGAGCGCGGCGGCGGCCACTGAGCGTTGGGCTCAGCCGTGATGGTGTGAGTGTGAGTGCCCGCCGGTGCCGGCCTTGCCCTGGCATTCAGGGCGGTTGCAGACCACGTACAGCGACAGGGCATGGTCTTGCAGCTTGTAGCCGCGTTCTTCCGCGATCTGCTGCTGACGCCGTTCGATTTCGGCATCGTAAAACTCTTCCACGCGACCGCAGTGCACGCACACCAGATGGTCGTGGTGCTGGCCTTCGTTGAGCTCGAACACGGCCTTGCCGGCCTCGAAGTGGTTGCGCGACAGCAGGCCCGCCTGCTCGAACTGCATCAGCACGCGGTAGACCGTGGCCAGGCCAATGTCCGAGCCTTCGTTGAGGAGAATCTTGTAGACCTCTTCGGCCGTCATGTGGCGCTGCGCGGCCTGTTGAAAGACCTCGAGGATCTTGATGCGGGGCAAAGTGGCTTTGAGCCCGCTGCTCTTGAGTTCTTCTGCGTGATTCATCGTGGGCTCCATCGTGCGGGCAGTTCCTGATCGGCCCCGCTAGAATGCCCAATGATATCGACATGGCTCCGACCTTTGAGATCGTCGGGCCATCTCGGTGCGCCTTTTGTGTCCTTCCGTATGAACCGAGCCTCTCCCATGACGCAGACCCCGTTTCGCCGAGTCCTCCTTGCCTTGGCCCCCGTCGTGCTGTTGACCGCCTGTGGCAGCACCGGCAACGTGTCCTGGAGCAAGCCCGAGACCCTGTTCGGGCTGCTGCAGCCCTATCGTGTCGATGTGGTGCAGGGCAACGTGGTGACCCAGGAGGTGATGGCCCTGATCCAGCCCGGCCTGGGCCGCGCGCAGGTGCGCGAGATCCTGGGCACGCCGCTGCTGGCCGACCCCTTCCATGCGAACCGCTGGGACTACGTCTTCACCATTCGTCGTCAGGGCGTGCCCGACCAAAAGCGCAACATCACCGTCTTCTTCGAGAACGACGTGGTGGCTCGCTTCGACACCGCCGAGCTGCCTTCTGAAAATGAGTTTGTCGCCTCGATCGCCAAGCCGCTGGACCGCAAGGAC
>MESA01000012.1:0-7677 GCA_001770775.1 Burkholderiales bacterium RIFCSPHIGHO2_12_FULL_63_20 | reverse complement strand
CCCCCCAGGGGGCGGTGCGCAGCTACCCGCCGCTGGAAAGTGGCACCCGCTGAGGCTCGGCCTGAGCACATCTCCCGTTGTTTGCCATCCAGTCCCCGCCTGACGGGGTCTCTCTGACCGTCTACTGAGTATCCGCATGAGCACCGTCGCTTCCACCCCTGCCAGCCACTCCCTCCACGCCATCGCGATCGCGGGCGCATCGGGCCGCATGGGGCGCATGCTGATCGAAGCCATCCAGAATGCCCCGGATGCCCGTCTGGCCGGTGCGCTCGACATCCCGGGCAGTCCGGCCCTGGGCGCTGACGCCACCGCCTACCTGGGTGTGAACAGTGGCATCCTCATCACCCCGGATCTCCATGAGGGGCTCAAGAACGCCAAGTACCTCATCGACTTCACTCGCCCCGAAGGCACCCTGGCCCACCTGCGGGTCTGCCGTGAACTGGGCGTCAACATGGTGATCGGCACCACCGGCTTCACCGACGAGCAAAAGGCCGAGATCGAAGATGCGGGTCGCGACATCGCCATCGTCATGGCGCCCAACATGGCCGTGGGCGTCAACGTGGTCTTCAAGCTGCTGGCGCAGGCCGCCAAGGCCCTCAAGGAAGGCTACGACATCGAGATCATCGAGGCCCATCACCGCTACAAGGTTGACGCGCCCAGTGGCACCGCTCTCAAGATGGGCGAAGTGGTGGCCGAAGCCGTCGGGCGCGATCTCAAGGACTGCGCGGTGTATGGCCGTGAAGGCGTGACCGGCGAGCGTGACCCTTCCACCATCGGTTTTGCCACCATCCGTGGCGGCGACGTGGTGGGCGACCACACCGTGCTGTTTGCCGGCATTGGCGAGCGCATCGAGATCACGCACAAGTCTTCCAGCCGCGCCACCTACGCCCAAGGCAGCCTGCGCGCCGTGCGCTTCCTGGCCAACCAGCCCCATGGCCTGTTCGGCATGGACGACGTGCTGGGCCTGAAGTAAACCACCCGGCGCGCGCACCGCACCATGCAGGGACTGGCAACGTACTGGCAACAAGCCGACGCCGTGGGCCGTGCCGTGGCCCTGATGCTCTTGCTGATGTCCATCGGCACTTGGGCGGTCATCTTCTGGAAAGCCTGGATGCTGACCCGGGCGCGCCGCGACCTGGCGGTGGGCTCGGCGGCCTTCTGGCGTGCCGCCGATCTGGCCTCCGCCCACTCGGCCTTGCGCAACTTCGATCGCGATGGCGTGCTGTTGCCCTTGGTCGAGACCGTGCAGGCGACGGAAGCCCCGGGCACCCTGGCCACCCGCGCCTTGCCCGAAGCCCAGCTCACCCGCCGCTTGCGAGACAGCCTGCATGGCGTGCTTGCGCGCTTGCAGGCCGGGCAGGTCTTGCTGGCTTCGGTGGGCGCCGTTTCGCCTTTCGTGGGCCTGTTCGGCACGGTCTGGGGTGTGTTCCACGCCATGCAGGCCATCAGCCAGTCGGGCTCGGCCGCGCTCGACCAGGTCGCCGGTCCGGTGGGTGAGGCCCTCATCATGACGGCGGCGGGCCTGGCGGTGGCCATCCCGGCCGTGTTGGCCTACAACCTCTTTGGCAAGCTCATCGCGGCCTGTGAAGCCGACCTCGAAGGCTTTGCGCTGGACCTGCGCGACACCTTGCTGGCCCGGCCTGACTGAGGCCCGGACACCATGGCTTTCGGCCGCCTGACACGCCCCCAGGGCCAACGCCCCTTCAGCGACATCAACATGACGCCGCTGATCGACGTCATGCTGGTGCTGCTGATCATCTTCATGGTCACGGCGCCCTTGCTGAGCGCCCGTTTGCCTCTCGATCTGCCCAAGGCCGATGCACCGGCCCTCGCCACACCGCCCTCATCACTCCAGGTGGCCCTGCGCGCTGACGGGCGCGTCTACCTCGACGATCAGGCGAGCACGCTGGCCGCGCTTGCCAGCCGGGCCGCCACCGTGGCGCGCCAGCAGCCCGACACCGAGGTGCAGCTGCGCGCCGACCAGAGCGTGCCCTACGGCCGCGTGGCCGAGCTCATCGGCGTGATTCAGCAGGCCGGCCTGCAACGCGTGGCCTTCGTCACCGAGGCCAAGCCTGACGCCGCACCGGCGCCCTGATCCTCGCAGGGGTCTTCTTGTGGCGCCGCCGTGGAACGGGCGGTGTCGGCTCGACACGACAGCGCGGCGCCACCTGGACCACTGGCTGACACAGCCCCAGTGATGCAGCGCACAATGGTTTCACGTTGACTGTTGGTCAGGACCTGAGATGGCATCCCCGAAGTTCCCCACCCAGCGATTCGACCAGGCCGATGCGGCCCTGGCTTACGTGACCCAGCTCTACGACGCGCAGATCGCGCATCTGCGGGGCGCCCTGCAGCGTTTTGTGGCCGGTGAGTCTTTCCGCCATCCCGTGCGCGCCAAGTATCCCTTCGTGCGCATCCACACCGACACTGTGGCCCGTGCCGACTCGCGCCTGTCCTACGGCTTTGTGGCCGGTCCCGGCACCTACGAGACCACGCTGACCCGGCCCGATCTGTTTGCCAATTACTACCGCGAACAGTTCGGCCTGCTGCTGGGCAACCATGGCGTCTCGCTGGAAGTGGGGCTGGGCAGCGACCCCATCCCCATTCACTTCAGCCTGGGTGAGCACCAGCATCTGGAAGGCAGCCTCTCACCCGATCGCCGCCTGCTGCTGAGCGACCAGTTTGATCTGCCTGATCTGGCCTCGATGGACGACGGTATCGCCAACGGCACCTACGACCGTCGGGGTGGCGCCCCCCGGCCGCTGGCACTGTTCACCGCGCCGCGCGTGGACTACTCGCTGCACCGCCTGCGCCACTACACCGGCACCTCGCCTGAGCACTTCCAGAACTTCGTGCTGTTCACGAACTACCAGTTCTACATCGACGAGTTTGTGCGCATGGGCCATGAGCTGATGCGCCATGCCCCCGACCCAGCCCACCCGCGCGAAGACGACGACTGCATCGCCTTCGTCGAGCCCGGCAATGTGATCACCCGCCGCGTCGGGCAGGCCGTGGAGGCCATCGATGCCCTGGGGTCCGTGCCACCGCGCCTGCCGCAGATGCCGGCCTACCACCTGGTGCGCAAGGACCGCACCGGCATCACCATGGTCAACATCGGGGTGGGGCCGGCCAATGCCAAAACCATCACCGACCACATTGCGGTGCTGCGCCCGCACGCCTGGATCATGCTGGGACACTGCGCGGGCCTGCGCAACTCACAGCAACTGGGCGACTATGTGCTGGCGCACGGCTACGTCCGTGAAGACCATGTCCTCGACGAAGATTTGCCCTTGTGGGTGCCGATCCCGCCCCTGGCGGAAATCCAGCTGGCGCTGGAAGGCGCGGTGGCCGATGTGACCAAATTACACGGCTATGAGCTCAAGCGCATCATGCGCACGGGCACGGTGGCGTCCACCGACAACCGCAACTGGGAACTGCTGCCGCAGCGCGAGCCCGAGCGCCGCTTCAGCCAGAGCCGGGCGGTGGCGCTGGACATGGAAAGCGCCACGATCGCGGCCAATGGTTTTCGCTTTCGGGTGCCCTACGGCACCTTGCTGTGCGTGAGCGACAAGCCGCTGCACGGCGAGCTAAAGCTGCCGGGCATGGCCAACCAGTTCTACCGCGAGCGGGTCGATCAGCATTTGCGTATCGGACTGCGCGCCATCGAGCGTCTGCGCGCCAACCGCGCCGAACAACTGCACAGCCGCAAGCTGCGCAGCTTTGCCGAGGTGGCGTTCCAGTAAGGGCAGGGCCTGAGGGCCCCGTTCAAGCCGCCTTCAGCTCGCCCTGCAAGTCGTTGGCGGGCGCGACCTCGCGTCGGATCTGCTCACCGGCCAGCTCGGCCGCCACGCGCAGGTCGTACGCGGTTTGCAGGTCCATCCAGTACTGCGGAGCGGTGCCGAAGTAGCGCGCCAGGCGCAGGGCCGAATCCGGGCTGATCCCACGGCGTTCGCGCACGATGTCGTTGACGCGGGGGGCGGGCACATGCAGGCGGATGGCCAAACCGCTGGCCGACAGGCCGTGGGGTTCCATGAACTGGGCGCGCAGGATGGCGCCGGGGTGTACTGCTGGGGTGGTCGTCATGAGGACTCTGGGTGATGCGTCGATACGAGTTTGATCGTATGGGGTTTTCCCTTGAACAATTGTCGTTTGAGAGACAATTTGACGCACCCCATCTAACTCAGGTGCCGAAGTGTCCGAAAATCTATCGTTTTCGACGATCATCCCGACATGAAGCCGCGTTCGGAGCCCACCCCCACCAATCTCCTGCCGGCCCTCCAGACCCACCGCTGGTTTGCCAGTTGCCCCACGCCTTTTCAGGAGGCCCTGATCGCGCGTTCGCGTCTGGTTTACCTGCAGGCAGGCGAAAGCCTCTTCAGCCGTGGGGGGGCGCCCGAGGCCCTGTGTTGCGTGGTCGCCGGCGCGCTCAAACTGGGTTCGGTCAATCCGGCCGATGGCAGCCAGCGCCTCACGCTCTACGTCGAGCCCTACCACTGGTTCGGCGAAATCGCCCTGATCGACCAGTTGCCGCGCAGCCAGGACGCCGTGGCCGACATCGCCTCCACGGTGCTGGTGGTCTCGCGCCCGCTGATCGAGGCGTGGCTGGACCTGCATCCTCAGCACTGGCGCGATCTGGCGCGCCTGGCCTGCGGCAAGCTGCGCCTCATGCTCACGGCGCTCGAAGACAACGCCAGCCTCTCGCTGGAGCAGCAGCTTGCGCGCCGCTTGCTGTTTTCGGTCACCAACTTTGGTCAGGCGACCCAGGGGGCGGCACGCCGGCATGTGCGGCTGCCCCAGGCCTATCTGGCGCGCATGCTGGGCGTTTCCCGCCAGACCATCAACAAGCAGCTGCGCGCCATGGAGCGAGAGCGCGTGCTGGTGCTGCGCTACGCCGAGATCGAGATCGTCGACATGGCGGCCCTTGTGGCCCTGGCCGGCGCCATCGACCCGGCCCTGATGCAGGCGATCGATGTCATGGCGCCCGCAGGCGCGACCCCCACCTGGACCGAGTCCGATCAGCCGCGCTGAGTGGCTTTGACCTTGACGCGGCTGGCCGCCGTGCGTGCCTTCGAGCGGGCCGTGTCGGTGTCATCAGCGGTGGCCAGCGCCACGCCCATGCGACGCTTGACGAAGCTCTCCGGCTTGCCAAACAGGCGCACATCGGTGCCGGGCTCGGCCAGCGCCTCGGCCACGCCCTCGAACACCACGTCCTGCGCATCGACGCCACCGTAGATCACCGCCGAGGCTCCCGGGGCCCTCAAGGACGTGTCCACCGGAAGGCCGAGGATGGCGCGCGCGTGCAGCTCGAACTCGCTTTGCACCTGGGTGCTCAGCGTGACCAGACCGGTGTCATGCGGTCGCGGGCTGACCTCGCTGAACCACACCCTGTCGCCCTTGACGAACAGCTCCACCCCGAACAGCCCCTGGCCGCCGAGGTTGTCGGTCACGGCCTGGGCGATGTCGCGGGCCCGCTGCAAGGCGGTCGGGCTCATCGGGTGCGGCTGCCAGCTCTCCACATAGTCCCCGCTGACCTGCAGGTGGCCAATCGGTTCGCAGAAGTGCGTCGTGATCTGGCCTGCCTCGGCACCCCGTCCGGCGGCGCGCACGGTCAACAGGGTGATCTCGTAATCAAAGTCGATGAAGCCTTCCACGATGACCCGGCCATGGCTGACGCGTCCGCCGGCCATCGCGTAGTCCCAGGCCTGGGTCACATCGACGGGACCATCGATCTTGCTCTGCCCCTTGCCCGATGAGCTCATCACCGGCTTGACGATGCAGGGGTAGCCAATGCCGGGCTGCCCGTCGTGGCCATCGATGGCTGCCTGCAACTCGGCCAGAGAGTCGCAGAAGCGATAGGGGCTGGTGGGCAAGCTCAAGGTCTCCGCGGCCAGGCGGCGGATGCCTTCGCGGTCCATGGTCAGGCGCGCGGCCCGGGCCGTGGGGATCACGCGCACCACGCCAGCGGCCTCCAGCTCTTCGAGCACCGGCGTGGCGATCGCTTCGATCTCCGGCACGACCAGATGCGGACGCTCGGCTTCGATCAAGGCGCGCAGCTGCGCCGGGTCGCTCATCGTGATCGTGCGGGCGTGGTGCGCGACCTGCTGACCGGGGGCATGGTCGTAGCGGTCCACCGCGATGGTCTCCACCCCCAGGCGTTGCAGCGCGATCAGCACTTCCTTGCCCAGCTCTCCGGACCCCAGCAGCATGACGCGGGCGGCCGATGGCGACAGCGGGGTTCCCAAAGATACGGACTGGAGAGCGTTGGACATGGGGCGATTCCTGTCTGGCAAAAGTGAAGGGGAGCGATGGCGTGGATTGTCACCTGGGCCGTGAATGCGGCGATGATGAGCGCCTTCCTGTTTGATTCATCTTCCCATGTTGTCGACCCCTGGCCGCATTGGCGTGATCGCCGCCCTCCCTGAAGAACTCCAGTCCTTGCTGGACGCCATGCCTGACGCCGAGCCCGTCCAGCGTGCCGGCCGAACCTTCTGGGTGGGCCACCTGCAAGGGCGCGACATCGTCGCGGTGCTCTCGCGCATCGGCAAGGTGGCTGCGGCCACCACCACCACGGTGCTGCTCACCGAGATGGCCTGCCAGCAGATCATCTTCACCGGCGTGGCCGGTGGCCTGGGTGCCGACGTGCGGGTGGGCGATGTGGTCGTGGCTGATGCGCTCTTGCAGCACGACATGGACGCCTCGCCCCTGTTCCCGCGCTACGAGCTGCCAGGGCTGGGCGTCAGCCGCCTGCACCCGCCCGCGGACTTGACCGCCCGTGTGGTGGGCACCGTGCGCGAGGCCCTCAGCCCGCATGCGCTCAGCGTGAACGGCCCCTTGCGGGATGTGCACCTCGCCACCCTGGGCCTGAGCCAGCCGCGCGTCCATCAGGGCCTGATTGCCAGCGGGGACCAGTTTGTCAACGCCGCGGCCGACTGCGACACGCTGCGCCATCACCTGCCTGGCGTACTGGCCGTCGAGATGGAGGGGGCGGCCGTGGCCCAGGTCTGCCACGATTTCGGCGTGCCCTACGTCGTCCTGCGCACCATCTCCGACCGGGCCGATGAGTCGGCCCACATCGACTTCCCGCGCTTCGTTCAGGCCGTGGCCTGCCGCTACGCGCTGGCCATGGTCGAAGCCTTGTTGCAGGCGGACCGCGGGTCTTGACGCATGGCGGTGGCCGGCAGTGTGCGGCATGCTGTGCGCACCGCAGTTGGCGCCGGAGCCGTCATGAGCCGCTACACCTCGTTCCGTACGTTCTACCCCTTCTACTTGTCTCAGCACGCCAATCGCACCTGTCGCCGCCTGCACTTCGTGGGCTCGTGGCTGGTGCTGATGGTGCTGTTCACGGCCATCACCACCGAAAACTGGGCATGGCTGTGGGCGGTGCCCGTGCTGGGCTACGGCTTTGCCTGGATCGGGCACTTCTTTTTCGAGCGCAACCGCCCGGCCACCTTCACCTACCCGCTCTACAGCCTGATGGGCGACTGGGTGATGTTCTGGCAGACGCTGACCGGCAAGTTGCGTTTCTGACGGTGCCGACACAAAAAAGCCCGAGGGCCGGGGCCGTCGGGCGGGTGTCGGTGGTGCGCCGCTGAGGGCGCACGTTGCAACCGGTGGATCAAAACGGGATGTCGTCATCCATGTCGTCAAAACCCGTCGACGACTTCTGAGCCGGGGCCG
>MESA01000011.1:121000-212493 GCA_001770775.1 Burkholderiales bacterium RIFCSPHIGHO2_12_FULL_63_20 | reverse complement strand
GCAGCCGATCCTCGTATGAAAACATGAACTACCTCCAGGTAGTCCAAGAAATCGTCCGCACCCCCCTTGGCCAAGAAGCAAAACATAGTCTCAAAACGCGTTGATCTGAAACGAATTTTGGGAGCGTAGCACCATCATCGGGAGCGTAGCGCCATCATCGGGGGCGGTGTTCATGTACGCGCCTGTCAACGGCGCTCCATCGTCAGAGACTTGAATCAGGCACGGCTCGGCCTGGAGAGGGCTGTTACGGGGGCGAGCAAGGCCAGTAGGGGTCGCCTCAGAAAACGGAAAATAAAGCACGCTAAGCCGGTTGCAGCGGTCGTAGCGGCCTGAACTTGCCCGCGCCGATCTTGGCGCTGCTGCGCCAGAGGTAATCGCCGGTGAGGTTGATGTGCTCCCAACCGAGCGGCGACAGGTACTGCAACAGCGCGTCATCAACGGCATGGCCGTTGCCACGCAGCGCGTGCGCAGCCCGTTCCAGATAGACCGTGTTCCACAACACGACGGCAGCCGTTACCAGATTGAGGCCGCTAGCCCGGTAGCGCTGCTGCTCGAAACTGCGGTCGCGGATTTCACCCAGGCGGTTGAAAAACACTGCCCTGGCCAGCGCATTGCGCGCCTCGCCCTTGTTCAGGCCGGCATGCACGCGGCGGCGCAGTTCCACGCTTTGCAGCCAGTCCAGGATGAACAGCGTGCGCTCGATGCGGCCCAGCTCGCGGAGCGCCACGGCCAGGCCGTTCTGGCGTGGGTAGCTGCCGAGCTTTCGGAGCATCAGGGAGGCCGTCACCGTGCCCTGCTTGATCGAGGTGGCCAGCCGCAGGATTTCGTCCCAATGGGCGCGGACGTGCTTGATGTTGAGCGTGCCGCCGATCATGGGTTTCAGCGCGTCATAGGCGGCGTCGCCCTTCGGGATGTAGAGCTTGGTGTCGCCCAGGTCGCGGATGCGCGGCGCGAAGCGGAAGCCCAGGAGGTGCATCAGGGCGAAGACGTGATCGGTGAAGCCCGCCGTGTCGGTGTAATGCTCCTCGATCCGCAAGTCGGACTCGTGGTACAGCAGGCCGTCGAGCACGTAGGTCGAATCGCGCACGCCGACGTTCACGACCTTGGTGTGAAATGGCGCGTACTGGTCAGAAATGTGGGTGTAGAACGTCCGCCCTGGGCTGCTCCCGTATTTCGGGTTGATGTGGCCGGTGCTCTCGGCCTTGCTGCCGGTGCGGAAGTTCTGGCCGTCCGACGATGAGGTGGTGCCGTCGCCCCAGTGCTCGGCGAAGGGATGGCGGAACTGTGCGTTGACCAGATCGGCCAGCGCCGCCCCGTAGGTTTCGTCGCGGATGTGCCAGGCTTGCAGCCAAGCCAGCTTGGCGTAGGTCGTGCCGGGGCAAGACTCCGCCATCTTGGTCAGGCCCAGGTTGATCGCGTCGGCGAGGATCGTGGTCAGCAACAGGTTCTTGTCTTTGGCCGGGTCGCCCGATTTCAGATGCGCGAAATGCCGAGTGAAGCCCGTCCATTCGTCCACCTCCAGCAGCAGTTCGGTGATCTTGACGTGCGGCAGGATCATTGCCGTCTGGTCGATCAGCGCTTGGGCGGTGTCGGGTACCGCCGCGTCGAGCGGCGTGATCTTCAAGCCTGACTCGGTGATGATGGCGTCCGGCAGCTCGTTGGCCGTCGCCATACGGTTGACGGTGGCAAGCTGTGTTTCCAGCAGCGTCAGCCGGTCGTTCAGGTACCGGTTGCAGTCGGTGGCCACGGCCAGCGGCAATTCGCTGGCCTGCTTGAGGCTGGCGAATTTCGCGGGCGGCACCAGGTAGTCCTCGAAGTCCTTGAACTGGCGCGACCCCTGCACCCAGATGTCGCCGGAACGCAACGCGTTCTTCATCTCCGACAGCGCGCACAGTTCGTAGTAGCGCCGGTCGATGCCGGTGTCGGTCATGACCAGCTTCTGCCAGCGCGGCTTGATGAACTCGGTCGGCGCGTCGGCGGGCACCTTGCGGGCGTTGTCGCTGTTCATGCCGCGCAGCACCTCGATGGCGTCGAGCACGTCCTTCGCGGCGGGAGCGGCCCGCAGCTTGAGCACGGCAAGGAATTCCGGCGCGTAGCGGCGCAGCGTGGCGTAGCTTTCGCCGATGCGGTGCAGGAAATCGAAGTCCTCGGGCTGCGCAAGCTTCTGCGCTTCGGTGACGCTCTCGGCGAAGGCATCCCAGGACATGACGGCCTCGATGGCGGCGAACGGATCGCGGCCCGCCTGCTTGGCCTCGATCAGCGCCTGGCCGATGCGGCCGAACAGCCGCACCTTGGCGTTGATCGCCTTGCCGGACGCCTGGAATTGCTGCTGATGCTTGTTCTTGGCGGCGTTGAACAGCTTGCCCAGGATGCGGTCGTGCAGGTCGATGATTTCGTCGGTGACGGTGGCCATGCCCTCGATGGCAAGCGCCACCAGGGTGGCATAGCGTCGCTGCGCCTCGAACTTGGCCAGGTCGGCGGGCGTCATCTGGCCACCCTCACGGGCGATCTTGAGCAGGCGGTTCTGGTGCACCGACCGCTCGATGCCAGAAGGCAGGTCGAGCGCCTGCCACGCTTTGAGGCGTTCGATGTGTTCCAGCATGTGCCGCGAATTCGGTTTGACGGGCGATTGGCGCAGCCAGGCCAGCCAGGTCGTTTTGCCGTTGTCCCGACGCTTGAGCAGATCGTCGAGGCGGCGGCGATGCGCGTCCGACAGCGGTTCGGCCAAGGCATCGTAGATGCGCCGGTTGGCGCGGGTGATTGCTTCGGCGCTCGCCCGCTCGACGGCGTTGAGGGCAGGCAGAATGACCGACTGCTGCCGCAGGTGCTCGATCAAGGTGCTGGCCAGCACGATGCCCTTGTCGGTCTGCAAGGCCATCTCGGTCAGCAACTGGACGGCCTGCCGGTAGTGGCCCATGGTAAAGGGCTGGAAGCCGAACACCGTTTGCAGTTCGACCAGGTGCTCGCGCCGGGTCTGCTCCCGCTGCCCGTATTCGTCCCAGCTTTCGACGCTGACCTTGAGCTGGTCGGCGACCAGTTTCAACAAGGGCGGAAACGGCGGCTCATCGACGCCCAGGATGACACCAGGAAAGCGCAGGTAACAGAGCTGCACGGCGAAGCCCAGCCGGTTGGCCGGGCCGCGCCGCTGCCGGATGATGGAGAGGTCGGTTTCGCTGAACGTGTAGTGACGGATCAACTCATCCTTGGTGTCCGGCAACGCCAGCAGGCTTTCGCGCTCGGCGGCGGACAGGATTGAACGACGTGGCATATTTACTGATCCGTTCTCAAGTATTGATACAGGGTTTCGCGACTGATTCCGAATTCACGAGCCAGCTTGGTCTTTTGCTCGCCAGCCTCGACACGTTGGCGCAGTTCGGCAATACGCTCAGACGACAGGGATTTCTTCCTGCCACGGTAGGCCCCGCGCTGCTTGGCGAGCGCGATGCCCTCGCGCTGCCGCTCGCGGATCAAGGCGCGTTCGAACTCGGCGAACGCGCCCATTACCGACAGCATCAGGTTCGCCATCGGCGAGTCCTCGCCGGTGAAGGTCAAATGCTCCTTAAGGAACTCGATGCGTACGCCGCGCTGGGTGAGGCCCTGCACCAGGCGGCGCAGGTCGTCGAGGTTGCGCGCCAGACGATCCATGCTGTGCACCACGACCGTGTCGCCTTCGCGCACGAAGGCGAGCAGCCGTTCCAGTTCGGGCCGCCGTGTGTCCTTGCCCGACGCCTTGTCGGTGAACACTTTATCCACCTGGATCTGTTCGAGCTGCCGTTCTGGGTTCTGGTCGAAGCTGCTGACGCGGACGTAACCGATGCGCTGACCGTGCAAGGTATCCTCCTGAGGGAAATGTGTCAGGAAGAAATCTATGACCCTTGACGGCGTATGTCAATCAATTCGGAAGGCAACTCTATTCTGACGATTTAGCGCCGGATGGTCTGACGCCAAGTTAGGGTATGCCTCAATCTGACGGTAGCGAGTCGCAGGCGTTCGGATCGGCATCGGTTTCGTTCCCTGTCTTGGCACGCGCTTCGAAGCGTTGATAACACTCCAACCCGCAGAAGTGCTCGACGTATTCCGCGCCTTCCGGGGTGAAGGCGGCATCGAGCGGGATTTCCTTGCAGCACACGCAGCAACTGGTGGTGGTCGAGTCACTTGCATTCATGGTGGCACCCCTCCATTGACTGACGAAGACGGCGAATGCCGCCGCCGGCATTGGCTTCGCGAACAGGAAGCCTTGTCCTGTGTCGCAGTCCGCTTGTCGCAATAGATCAAGACTCGCCGATGTTTCCACGCCTTCAGCCACCACATCCATGCCCAGCCCGTGCGCAAGCTGAATCACGGTGTGCACGATGGTTTGGTCGCGGCGGTCGTTGGCGAGCCCGGCGACAAACGATTGGTCGATCTTGAGCGTGCTGATTGGGCAGCACTTCAGATGTTGCAGACAGGAATACCCCGTCCCGAAGTCATCGGCGGCGAAGCGCACACCGATCTGCCGCAAGGCGTCCAGGGCGGGGAAGATCGCCGGATCACCAAACGCGACCGATTCGGTCAGCTCGATTTCGAGATACTCGGCGGGCAACTCGGCATCAGCCAGCACGCCCTTTACCCACCCGTCGAAGTCCGGTCCCACTTGGCTCGCCGAAACATTGACGGCCAGCCGGAACGGTCGCCATGCCAGCATTCGCCAGTCACGCATCTGGCGGCAGGCTTCGCCCAGCACCCAAGCGCCGATTTCAGGCATCAGGCCGGACGATTCGACCACGGGCAGGAACTGGCCCGGTGGCAATAGTCCAAGCGTCGGATGACGCCAGCGCAACAGGGCTTCCGCGCCGACAATCCCACCACTGCGCAGATCGACGACGGGCTGGTAGTGCAGTTCAAGCTGCCCGCGCTCGACCGCTTGGGCCAGTTCCGGCGTCGTCCATCCATCCGGCCGGAAAGCGCTCATTCTCTTTCCCTGAATGCCCGCAACGCCCGCGACAGGGACAGAAGGAACAGGCCGGTCAAACCGAGCGCCGCGATGACCCAATGCTCGCCGAGGAAAGCACCGGCGGTTGTGCCGGCCAGCACGACAGCGAGGATGGGCAGGTGGCAGGGGCAAGTCAGCACAGCCAGTCCGCCCCACAGGTAGCCGGTGATCGGTTTGTGCGTCTCGGACGGCAAGCGCTCGGGGTTGTTCATGGCAGACTCTCCGCGTGCTGTGCCGGCTCGGTCGGCAGGGTGGCCAACTGCACTTCCAGATCGGCCAACGCTTCGCGCCGACGCTCGACGAACTGACGCAGCAGGGCAAGCTGCGCGGCCGCTTCGTCGCCGTCCGCCGCATCCAGCGCCCGGCACAGCCGCGCCAGCGCGTCGAGGCCGATGCCCGCCTCGAAGGCCGCCCGCACGAAGCACAGCCGTTGCAAGGCGGCGTCATCGAACAAGCCGTAGCCGCCTGGTGTGCACGCCACCGGGCGCAGCAATCCGCGCAGCAGGTAGTCGCGCACGATATGCACGCTCACCCCGGCATCAAGAGCCAGCCGGGACACCGTGTAGGCGTTCATTGAACACCTCCTTTTTCTCACCCGGCGCAGCAGGAAAGCTGCTTCACATCCTTGTTGAAGGTCTGCGCCGCGAGCTTCAACCCCTCGACCATCGTCAGGTAGGGGAACAACTGGTCGGCCAGTTCCTGCACCGTCATGCGGTTGCGAATGGCCAGAGCCGCCGTCTGGATCAGTTCACCCGCTTCCGGCGCGACCGCCTGTACGCCGATCAGCCGATGGCTGCCTTCCTCGATAACCAACTTGATGAAGCCGCGTGTGTCGAAGTTGGCGAGCGCACGCGGCACGTTGTCCAAGGTCAAGGTGCGGCTGTCGGTCTCGATCCCGTCGTGGTGGGCTTCCGCCTCGCTGTAGCCCACGGTCGCCACTTGCGGATCGGTGAACACCACGGCCGGCATTGCGGTCAGGTCGAGCGCCGCATCGCCGCCGGTCATGTTGATCGCGGCACGGGTGCCGGCCGCTGCCGCCACATAGACGAACTGCGGCTGGTCGGTGCAGTCGCCGGCCGCGTAGATGTTCGGGTTGCTCGTGCGCATGCCTTGGTCGATGACGATGGCACCTTGCGCATTGACAGTGACCCCCGCTGCGTCCAGCGCGAGGCTGCGCGTGTTCGGTGTCCGACCGGTGGCAACCAGCAGTTTGTCGGCGCGCAATTCACCGTGCGTGGTGGTCAGCACGAATTCACCGTCCATATGGGCGACCTGGCTGGCTTGCGTGTGCTCCAGCACCTCGATGCCCTCGGCACGGAAAGCGGCTGTCACCGCCTCGCCGATGGCCGGGTCTTCACGGAAGAACAAGGTATTGCGCGCCAGGACCGTGACCTTGCTGCCCAGCCGGGCAAAGGCTTGCGCCAGCTCCAGCGCCACCACCGACGAGCCGATTACGGCAAGGCGTTCGGGAATGGTGTCGCTCGCCAGGGCCTCGGTGGAAGTCCAGTAGGGTGACTCTTTCAAGCCCGGAATCGGCGGGACCGCCGGGCTGGCACCCGTGGCGACCAGGCAGCGGTCGAACATCACGACGCGCTCGCCACCCTCGTTCAAACGGACGGTAAGGCTCTGGTCGTCCTTGAAGCGCGCCTCACCGTGCACAACGGTGATGGCCGGATTACCGCCCAGGATGCCTTCGTACTTGGCGTGCCGCAGTTCGTCGACGCGGGCCTGCTGCTGGGCCAGCAGCTTACTGCGGTCAATCGTAGGCACAGTTGCCGCAATACCGCCATCGAACGGGCTTTCCCGGCGCAGATGGGCGATGTGGGCGGCGCGGATCATGATCTTGGACGGCACACAGCCGACATTGACGCAGGTGCCGCCGATGGTGCCGCGCTCGATCAGCGTGACCTGCGCGCCTTGCTCGACGGCCTTCAGCGCCGCCGCCATCGCGGCTCCACCGCTGCCAATGACCGCTACCTGCACCGGGGGCTCGTTGCCACTGTGCTTTTCGGCGGCGGCCATCCATCCCCGCACCTTGTCGAGCAGTCCGACGCGGTTGTCCGCCAGTGGCGCATCGGCTAGCGTTGCCTTGTAGCCCAGTCCGGCCACGGCGGCAGTCAGCGCGTCCGGCGATGTGCCCGGCACGATGGCGAGTTGCGCTGTGCCCTTCGGATAGGACACCAGCGCCGACTGCACGCCTGGCACTTTTTCCAGCGCTTCCTTGACGTGCGCCGCGCACGAGTCGCAAGTCATGCCGGTGATTTTTAGATGGGTCATGCAACAGATCCTTTATCGTTTGTGGCGCCAGACAATGACGTCCGTTGTGCTGCGGTGCCGTTTTCAGTGACTCACTGCTTGACGCTGGACGGATAGCCCGCGTCTGCGGTTGCCTTGGTCAGCTTCTGCACGCTGGTCTTGGCATCGTCGAAGGTGACGACCGCTTGGCGTGTCTCGAAAGTCACGTCAACTTTGCTGACGCCTTCGACCTTGGAAATCGCCTTCTTGACAGTGATCGGGCAGGCGGAGCAGGTCATGCCCGGTACGGACAGCGTGACGGTCTGGGTGGCGGCCCAGACGGGGGCAACAACGGCGGCGAGGGCGAGGGAGGCAAACAGTTTCTTCATGGTGAACTCCGATCAGTAGAAAAATGGCATGACGTAGGGAAATCCGAGCGCGACCAGAACCAGCGCGGCCACGATCCAGAAAATGAGCTTGTAAGTAGCTCGCACTTGGGGAATCGCGCAGACCTCACCCGGTTTGCAGGCCGCTGCCTGCCGGTAGATGCGCCGCCAGGCGAAGAACAACGCCACCAGCGCCACGCCGATAAAGATGGGGCGATAGGGTTCCAACACCGCCAAGTTGCCGATCCAAGCGCCGCTGAACCCCAAGGCGATCAGAACCAACGGCCCGAGGCAGCAAGCCGAGGCGAGGATGGCGGCAAGCCCTCCAGTGAAGAGCGCGCCGCGCCCGGTTTTTGGTTCAGACATGCGCTTGTCCTTTCGAATTGAAATTGGATAGCGTAACCTTACTTCCGTACTCATGTACGGAGTCAAGCGATATGGAAAACAATTTGGACAACCTGACCATTGGCGTTTTCGCCAAGGCGGCCGGGGTCAATGTGGAGACCATCCGTTTCTATCAGCGCAAGGGCTTGTTGCTGGAGCCTGACAAGCCCTATGGCAGCATCCGCCGCTATGGCGAGGCGGATGTAACGCGGGTGCGCTTCGTGAAATCAGCCCAGCGGCTGGGCTTCAGCCTGGATGAGATCGCCGAGCTGCTGCGGCTGGAGGATGGCACCCATTGCGAGGAAGCCAGCAGTCTGGCCGAGCACAAGCTCAAGGACGTGCGCGAGAAAATGGCTGACCTGGCGCGCATGGAGGCCGTGCTGTCTGAGTTGGTGTGCGCCTGCCATGCGCGAAGGGGGAACGTTTCCTGCCCGCTGATCGCGTCACTACAGGGTGGAGCAAGCTTGGCAGGTTCGGCTATGCCTTAGCGTGCTTTATTTTCCGTTTTCTGAGACGACCCCCAGTAGAGCTGGATGTGGACCTCCCCTCATGCAGGACGATTAGCCTCACCCACGCCTGCAATGGCGGGTCACACAACCGGACTGAATGATGGCTATGCAGCGTGAGCGGCCGGTCAATCCTGAACGGTCGCACCGCTGCATGGCCGCGGCGTTGGAAGCCGCTCAGCTGTCATTCGAGAGCGCCGGCGATCGACCCGGAGCGGAAGTTGGCGTAGGGTAGGTATACCCAATGAAAGCAGTCATTCAGCGTACTAGATCAGCGAAGGAACGCAGTGGGCATATCGCCGGAACGCATCTTCTGGTTCGACACTGTCAAGGCCGGCACGGCAAGGAGCGGCCCACCTGATGAGGACTTCACTGAAGACCGCTGACATCTGGTTCAAGCGGTGGCAGGCCAGCAAGGGCTAGGTCATCGTCACAACGCGAAGCACTTTTCTTGTCGGCTGGTACTCAAGGGCCACTGTCATCCGCTCAGGCTCACCGACTTCACGAGGGAACTCCAACATGATGTTGAAGAAGCTTCCCTTATAGCCTGCGGATGTGCCGTTGGCAGGGACATCCCGCCAATCCAAGCTGTAGAGATAGCTTGACCTCATCTTGGCTCGGACGGCCTCTTCAAGCTCAGCCTTGGTCAGATGGGCCAAGCCGGCGAGAGCCAGCTTCCCATCCTTCTCCGTGGTCAGGTACTCGAACTTATTGTCTTCGATGAAGACTGTGAAATCGCTGAACTGAGCGACCTCCTTGGACATCGCACGAACTGCGATCTCTAGATCGTCATCTGAGTCCTTCAACAGCATCTGCTCAGGCTTGTACGAGAGGAAGATGCCAAAGTACATGAGCTGCACGCTCAGAATCTTCAGGCCCAAGGCCGTGTAGTCATGCATGTGCAGATTGTGATTCTCCGTGTTGGGCCGGTCGTCTTCGTGCCCAAGGATCATGATGTTTTTGTGTCTGATGCCGAAGTTCATCAAGTGCATCGTCACAAAGGTCTTCGTCAGGCTGGCATAGGTGCATGGCACATAGCCCAGGTAGCCTGAATGGGACTTCAAACCCTCGTGGATGTACGAGAGAGTTTCACTGGAGAGGTTGTTGGCATAGACCACGAAGCAGAAGGTCGGATGCTTGAAGGCCAAGTCTTTGACGATGACGGCCTTCTCCCTGAGCAGCCTGCGAGCAAACTGGTCGCGGTCGTCGCCAATCAGCTCGCCTCCAAGGATGCTGTGAATCGTCTTGGAGGGAAGAAGCTTGAAGACAGCATCAGCGGCATCAACACCCGGAATCCGGCCGGGACTGCATCGGTGCTCATCGAACAGGAATGCCGCCTCGTGCTTGTTGGTCTGAGGGGTCAGGGCATTCCGCAGCTCGTCGTAGCTGATGCCCTTTGCGCTCAGGATTTCAAGAAACTCAGAGTGTGTCCGTTGGATCTCGCGGAAGGTCCTGTCGTCTGTCCATTTGTAGTGCTCCCTTATCGCCGCGAAGAGCAAGTTGCCCCGAGCGTTGAGGGTGTGGATGCGACTCATCGAGCAGGCATCCCAAGTCGGCGACGAACCAGATCGCTCATGAAAATGTCGTGGATGTCTTCATGCTCGACGGCATCGGTCTTGATGGCCGTGACCTGATGGAAGCGAAGCGACTTGTCAACGAAGGCAAGCTTGTCGTCCTCATGGAATGCATTCCTTTCATCGGGGCTGTAGTGCTCTTTGCTGATGACACTGGCTTCAGGAAAAAGGACCACATTGGTGCCTACTTCCCCCGTCTGCACAGAGGGGAAAACCAAGCCGTCGACCTCCTTGCAGAACTTCAGCCGTAGGTACTCAAACACGACTTGAGTAGACAAGTAGCTGAGGTCCTCGTTGCGGCCCTTGGGCTTGGACATCTTCTTCACCAGCGACTTGATGAACGTCTTCAGGTGCAAGGAGTCTCGGTAGCCGTCGTTGAAGATGGTGAGCTCGGGTGGCTCAACCAGCTCCAGCTTGGTCAAGTCCAAGAGCTTCAATTGGGTTGTCGGTGTCAGCGCACCGCTGATCACGTTATCACCCGTGATGGAGCGGATTTCGCTCAAGCATGTCGCCCTCTCCAAAGCACAGTAGAGGGCTGAAATGCCGTTCGGCGTCATCCGTTGGCTGCTGGCCTTGTCCTTGGGTGTCGGGCCAAGTTCGAAGTGAGGGCTCCCCGTAATCTTCTCGGCCGCATCAAATGTCTGTGCGGTCCTGGCCCTGAACAGCAGCTCCCCCTGGGTGATGCCGCGAACCACATCAGGCTTCAGCTTCAGGTCGGCTCCAGTCAACATGCTGAAGACGGAATCGAGAAAGCCCGCTGCATTGGGGTTGAAGAACCGGTGGGTGTGCCTGATGCTGTCAACGAACTTTTCCCACTTGTCCTCGTAAATGTTCAACTCAAGGTCGCCATCATCGGAGTAGTAGTGCCTGTCCCGCCCGTCATCGGTTTTCTGGTAGGGCTCGGGCAGATAGGCCATGAGATCGTCAAAGTACACCTCATCGCCAAGCTCAAACCATTCTGACAAAACTATGTCAATGCCGTCTACTGCAATGAGGTCTGAACCGCATTCGTAGATCAGGCCGAGCTCGTAGTGGGTCAGGTCTTCTTCGGTGGCAACGTTCTTGTCCACTAGCTCAAGGATGTGGTCAAAGAGGATGTTCCGACCAACGACGAGGTCAACTTGCCTGCAATAGCTGCATTGGCCCAAATGCCCCCTGTTCCAAACGACTTCCTTGAGCAGCTGTGGCGTGACACATCCTGAGCAAATCATCTTCTCTCCTTGTTCGATCAAGGCAGTGTATGAGGCTGGTCAGCAGCTCGGTCTTGAAGGGGGAGTCATCGGGATGTGTTCAATGACCAAACACATAGCCGCCCCACTACCTTCAGTTAACTGTGTGGCATCTGCGCTGGTCGAGCAGGAACTTGGCTCCGGGTCGCGGTACCGTGCGAAGTCAACTGCACTCCTTCAATCCACTGACGCTGAAGCGGACGTTCGCGATATTCCGTTCTTGGCCGAGTCGAGCCCGCCAGCTTTCGGAATTGCGCGCCCTAAACCGGCCTGTCAGGACGTGCCCCCTGAACGACTGCTCTCGGGCGATGAAGTTAGCCGAGGAGGCGCCCGCCGGCGGCCATTTCCAAACAGTGGTGCCCGACTCTACGGCACATCATCTTCATGGTCGAATCTAGTCCCGTCACATTGACGAATCCTGCTGTCCGGAGCGTCAAGGCTGTGAGCGGGAATTCACGACTCATTCCTATCAGGCTGGACATCGGCATCTCGATATGTCCTCCAAATATTCCTACAACCCTGTGGGCATTCCGTTGGCCCGCAACTTGCCGCTCTTGGTTGTCGAAGTCTTCCCACCTACCCGATATGCAGGCTTAGACGGAACCGATATGGCGTAACCGTTGGGGACTAGGCAACGCAAGTCGTAACCCAGCATGAATAGCCCGGCTTCGAAGGCATGGCAGCGATCTACCAGCCGAGGTAGCTCGGCAAACAATTCGGTTTCTCGCAGCACCTCGCGAATGATCCAACCCAGTTGGAGTTGGCGTCGTGCCCAAAGATGACGGCTTCCCGTGGACAGTTGCGGGGTGCCCTCGTAGCCAAGCTTCAAGTGCTTCGGGTCACGGATTTGGGCGCCTTTTCCGGGGCCCCAGGCCCAGTCCAGCGCCACCGGGGTGTTGGCACAACTGGCTTGTCGATACATGTGGTACAGCAGCGCAATAGCTGCACCGACCCGACCGTCATAGATGGGAGAACCCGTGGTGTCGAGCAAGGAATGAATCTTGGTCATCCCCGAGTCGAACCGTAAAATGTTCTGCTTGGTGAGATGGCTAAGACATTGATGGCCGTCTAACGCAAGAAGTGGGCGGATCTGCTTCAAGTAATTCACCAAGCTCTTGTTGCGCAATTGCTCCTTGAGGAAGTCGACCGCACCATCGACATTCCCCCAGGCCAATATGGCTTCACAGGCGGCATAGGTGGCGAGTTCGTCGCGAGCGCGAATAGCCAAGCGCAGCTGAATGCGTAGTCGGCGCAACTCTGCTTTGGCTGCCTCCCAGTCTCCTCCCCATTGATATTTCGCCTGTACCTCCTCAATGCCTTGAACTGTGCAGTCAATTTCCTGGGGGACAAAGTTGCTACGCTTAATCTTCAGGTGAACCGGCATCGTAGGAAGGTTGCCCCCGAGCCACTTGACGAAGTCTCGGACGTCTGGCTGTATTAAAAACTGATTCTTGTTCATGTGGTGACAATTTCAAGGAACATTTGGCTATGGATAGTTCCATCGCCTTGACAGGCTGGTGTTCAGTTTTTATAAAGCGCTGCAGCGCGCGTGAGTCGGTCTGCTATTTCCACCCTCAAGTGATCCGGCTCTATAACCTCAACATCGTCAGACTTAGAGAGAATCCACCAACTCAGTCTCCATGTGTGAGGCAGTGTCGCTGTCAGAAGGAAGCCGTCATTCTCGGGTTTCAATTTTTGATCTTTGCTTAAGGGCGTTTCGCCCAAAGATCTACCTAAAACATCTGAAACCCTCATTTTTAGGGAGATGACCTCCTTGCTGCCAAACTGAACGCCTCCCTCTGCCACAAAGGCGTCCAACGAAAAACCAGACGGTTTGGTCCGCGGGGTGTAGGGTCGCATTGCGTGAACGATCCGGTGCATGACAAAGGTCAGTGGCTTGTCCGCTCCTGAATGCGTGGCCACCAAGTAAGTGATGGGGCCGACCTGTACCAGGCCCAGGGGATTCAAGATATATTCTTTGGGAGAATCTTCAGGGGTCTTTCTGTAGGCGATCTCGACCTGCTCTTCGGATAACAAGGATTCTTGAATCACCTTGACAACTTCAGGAGCGACTTTGGCGGGAAGTGTGGGCAAGGTTGGCGACTCGACAGCCACTTTGTCAACCCAATGGCTGAGTCGGTTTTGCTCTCTGATGCTCTCTAGCTTGTTGGAGGCCTTCTCAAACAACGCTTTGAACTCATCCGTGAGGGCTTCCGGCAGGAGATGACTCACATACCGGTCTATCACACGCAGCGTCAATGCCGTGCTGGTGGTCATGCCCAGAGTCTGGAGCGTGTTCGGGTTGCACTTGTACCAACGCTGAGGCCGCCCGCCGTCATGATCGACGCCCAACCGTCCTGACATGTTTGCCAAGTCTCGTTCAATGGTTCGTTTGCTGATCTGACTCCCGCTGTCCCGGAGCTCTTGGGCCAGCTCTTCCGCTGTGCGTCCAGGCGGTGCGTTGGGCAGCAGTTCGAGCAGATCCCATAGACGTTCCAGCGTGTGATGTGGTGATCGTGCAGACATTCATGCCTTGGCGGTTGGTGGTATCGGCGCGCAAATGCGGATCAGTTGCAATCGATCAAATCGTCTGCTGTCATCGCCGAGATGGGCTTGTAGGTGGTCAGTCCGAGATCCCAGATTTGCTGATTACAAGGCTCCTTGATGTCTGCCAGAAAGCGTTCTCGCTCTAGTTGACTCCACTGGCTCACTGAGCCGGTCAAGAAGACCTGGTCGATGCGGCTGAACAGTTCATCCCACCGAGCTTGAGCCTGGGTCAGTGGTTCAGAAAATGCGCTCATATTGCCTCCTCAGCAATGACGTCACCCATGTGGCGACGTCCTGATTCTCTCCGTCATTGCGACATCTTGTGTCGCGTTTGTGGGTGCCTGTCGTCCACGCTCGCGGCGCAAGTTGTCGCGTGCATCGCTATGGTCACGGTTCCGGTCTGTGGGTCACCGTCATCGACCATTCTTTCATGGCCTGCAAGGAAGCAACCATATGCACTTTCTGATCATTCTCGCCTTGTCGATTGCGGTTGGCGCACTGCTGTATCGGTTCGTTCGGCAGCGATCGCCGTCTCGGGTGTTAACCCTTGGGGGGGCTTTCCTTGCGTCTGCCTTGACCTTCGGGGCGCTGGTACCGACCTCACCTCATTCGCCGACGTCACCTGTGCAGGCATCAGACAAAAACGCCGGCCGACCTGTCCAGGCGGCGCAGTCCCCAGCAGCAGCGCGGGTGCCTCAGGCATCAGCAAAGAAGCTCTACATCAACGCGGGGGCCATGATCTGCGGGGACATGCTCTCGATGAACCATGCTTTGGCGATCGCGCGAGCCAACAATCCTTATGCGGTCTACCCGGACGAGTGCGTAGTCATGCAAGCGGCAGCACCCACCCGAATCATGGTGGAGAGCACGGCCATTCCTGGCGTGGTCGTCATCCAAGCCGGCGACACTGCGGCGATGGCCATGCGCAGTGATCTAACCTACCGCTGATGGTTGAGGAGAGCGATGATGAATATGCTCGAAGAGCCGGAGTCATGGCAGAAGCAGTATTTTGTCGCGTGGGTGGGCGAGGCGGATCATGAGGCCGCTCTGGCCCCGTCAAATGGATGGTTGGGACCGATTGCCGAGACTTTGAAAACGCATGGCCACTATGCGCAGGTTTCGCTCTTGTGTGGTGGGGATGTCCGCAAGGCAGAGCAATACCGTGAATGGTTGTTGGCACAGACCACCTACCCCGCAGACAAGGTTGAAATTTGGCCGTTGTCGCTCACTGACCCAGACGATATTGGAGAGTTGGACAGGCAGGTTGCGGCGCGGATGGGCGGCAGGAAACTGCCATATCGATCGGTGGTCACTTGCTTGCTGTCGTCGTGTTCGCCATCCATGGCAGCGATCTGGACGGCGCGTGCCGTTCTTGGTTATGGAGAACGGTTGGTCCGCACGACCGACGAAGGCGGTTTGGAAGCAGTGACCTGCAGGGTGCAGTTGCTCAATGAGTGCCTGCCTCCGTGGTGGCGACCGGGCGCGGTTCAGCGACACGCGACAACGCCATGGCGGTTGCCGGAGGAGTCGATCTTGGCACCGGAGACACTGCCGATGAACAACTTCTTGCATGAGCGCAAAAAGCGCGGTGTGCGCCCCACGGGCGTGAATGTTCACCTGCTTCTGATCGTCGATCCCGATGGCCGCGAGCAGGTGCAATCCTTTGCCCAGGTGGTGCATTCACGCAGTGCCTTTGCCAGAGGCCCTCTGGTGAGCTTTGATTGCCGATCCGTGCCGCGTGGAAACCTCCGAGCGCTGCTCTTCGGGACGAGCGCCGAAGATGGGCGCTCCGTCTCAGGCGCGATCGCTCAGGCGTTTGGCGGTACGTTGGTTCTGCGTGACCTAGATGCCTTGTCCGAGGTCGATCAAAGGATATTGCTGAACACCCTGGAGTTGCATGCGGATGAGTTTCGCTTGATTGGCACCCTGAGCAGGGATCCGCGCAGAGCCATGGGGCCGGCTTCCTTGTGCGAGGCGCTTTTTGATCGACTGGCGGAAGGCATCTTGGTTGGCTGAGGATGCGCCCACCATATTCTGATTCTTGCAGGTGACCAGTTCACAGCATAGCGGCGCGGCCTCTTCGTCTCTGGGGCCTGAGGCTTCGCAGCGAGTTTCGGACCTGTTCGATAGCGCTCAATGACTGGGGCAGAACGTCAAAGCGACTTACTCTACTTGCCTGTAGCGCGTTCCCATAAAGCTTTGCTATTAGCACCACATCGCTCGGCGGAGTGTAGGATTCAACGGTCCGGGGAGTGCGGGCTGCCCAATCATGAAAAGGGCCATTTCGACTTGAGCGGGTTGCATCTCACACTGAAGTCCCACAAGCTGCATCACGTCAAGGTAGTCGATATACATGCGCGCCAGACGCTCTGGCTTCCAATGCGCCATTGGGTCGGACGCTCCAGCAACTCTACCGCCTAACACGGGAAACGCTCGGTGATTCCTGTCAACGCTGACCGGATACAGGCCCCTGGAAACTCTGGAATCTAAGATCGCGAAACGAGTTTGGTCCACGAAGCAGATCCATTTGGACACACGCGCAAGCCCGATGTTTGCATTGACTGTTCGTTGCAGGTCAAGGAAGTATGCGAGAGATGCCTCCTGTTGAGGGCGCACACCCATCTGAAATGAGTGAAGGCAGGCTTGAAGCGATGCAAGGAGGGCGGGATTGTTCAATTCGGGACAGGTGGCATTGTTGAAACCCCACTGGCGGATGGCCTGTAATTCTGGGAGGGCGAATCCAGTCGCAAGAAGATTGGCTTGCAACTCCTGCCTTCTCCGCCATGCAGGCCCAACCGCCTCACCTTGCCACTGATAGGCTGCGTACCAGTTGGCTAGCGCATCCGCCCCCGCGTAGGCGATACACACTTGATTGGCGATATGCGTGACTTCTGCAGCGGTGTAATTAGGCATCTCTTATGGTCATCCGGTAGGCGATTCAATAGACAGTTTGCTTGCGGCTTCTGCTGTTTATAAGGCATGTGCGACTGCATTTCGGCGATTAGACCGGCAAGTCGAAGGTCCGCAGCGGGTCGATTGCCAACCCTGGTGAATGACCGCTGATGGGCATCCGACCCAGTGCTCGTATCGCCATGAGGTCGACGAGTGGCAACCGACTGCTCCCAGCCTGAAGCTGACCTTGCTAGCCGAGTGGCAGTTCTGCAGCGGTTGTTGCCGGTGATGTCGCTCCCCATGAGTTCACGGTCTGGGACACACAGCGGTCATTCATGCGCCTGTGACATCTCTGACCCAGTCGCCGACTTCAAAGTGCTGCTGACCTGGGCCAATTCGGCGTGAGCTTGCTTGCGGCTCAATGAACCCACAGCACCTCAAACTGCTGTCGGATTGGGGCGACCTGTATCGACACCTCATCGCCCTCGCATTTGCCCAGCATGGCCCTGCCCAAAGGGGCTTCGCTGCTGATGACCTGAACGAGTTGTGCGCCGATGACCAACTTCATGCTGCCCCCATCCGGGCCGAGAAAGAGCTGTTGCTGCTTGTTGTCGGAATCGACCAGGCAGACCAGCGCGCCGAGCTGTATGCCTTTGCTGGCGTCGTAGGGGTGCGGGCGGAATTGGCGCCAATTGGCCATGGCCTGGCGGATGGCTTCGGCGCGCCGAGCTTGGCCGGTGGCCAGGTAGGCGGCTTCGAGCCCCAAGGTGTCGTATTTGTTTTCGGCGATGTTTTCTTCGTGAGTCGCCGTTTCATGGGCCACCCGCACGGCCTGTTCGGCTTGCAGCAGGTCTTCAGCCAGCCGTTCCAGCACCTGCTGCTGCAGCAAGAATTTATCCATGGTGAAAGGTAGGCATCTCGAACACGCGGGGGGGCAGGTCTTGATTATGAAGGGCGCCACCAGCCTGTGACGCTTGTGTCAACTTGGTCCGCGAGCGTGGGGCTGGGGAGACCGTGTTGCTGCTGCACAGCGCAGGCAAAACGGGGGCGCAACGGACGGCGGCGGGCCGGTGATCAAAAATGCTGCATCGCAGCAGCCTTTCTTGTACGATTTTCGATATGCATCACCTCTCCCGCCCCATCGCCGCAGCCCGAGCCGCACGAGCCCGTCGCTCGTTGCCGTGTCCTGCGCGCGAGGTTGAGATGGTGAAGATGTAGACGAACCACCACTTTCCTCCCCAAAGGCCACGGCTCACCCCCGTGGCCTTTTTCTTTGTCCCGCCGCATGAAAGGCCCTTGACCATGAACACGCTCCAGCCCCACCACCCACAGCAGTGCCAGCATCTGATGTCTGTGACCGCCCGCCCCGCCGACGTTTTCGTGCGCGGCGAAGGCGCGTGGCTGTGGGACCAGGCGGGGCGGCGCTACCTGGATTGGTTGCAAGGCTGGGCGGTCAACGCGCTGGGACATTGTCCGGCGATCATCACCCAGGCGTTGCAGGCGCAGTCCACCCAACTGCTCACGCCCAGTCCGGCGCTGTACAACCTGCCGTCGCTGGAGTTGGCGCAGCGCCTGTGCGCGCTCAGCGGGTTCGATCAGGTCTTCTTTGGCAGCACGGGGGCGGAGGCCAACGAAGGGGCGATCAAGCTGGCGCGCAAATGGGGTCGTACAGGGGGACGCAATGGGGAGCGTGCGGCCAGACGAGAGGCGGGCGCGGGGGCGTTCGAGATCATCACCTTCGACAACGCCTTCCACGGGCGGAATCTGGCGACCATGGCGGCCAGCGGCAAAGCAGGGTGGGACGCCTTGTTTCCGCCGAATATGCCGGGCTTTGCCAAGGCCACGCTGAACGACCTGGACTCCGTCCATCGGGTGCTGAGCGAACGCACGGTCGCCATCATGCTGGAGCCGGTGCAGGGCGAAGCTGGCGTGCGCCCGGCCACGCGTGCCTTCCTGCAAGCGCTGCGCGAGTTGTGCGACGAGCGCGGTCTGCTGCTGATCTTTGACGAGGTGCAGACCGGCTGCGGCCGCCTGGGGGAGCTGTTTGGCTTTCAGCACTACGGCGTCAAGCCCGACATCCTGACCCTGGGCAAGGGGCTGGGCGGTGGGGTGCCCATGTCTGCGGTGCTGGCACAGCAGCATTGCAGCGTGTTCGAGCATGGTGACCAAGGCGGCACCTACGCCGGCAACCCGTTGATGTGCGCGGTCAGCCTGGCCGTGCTGCAGGAGCTGAGTCAGCCGGATTTCCTTGCGCAGGTGCGTGAGCGGGGCCAGCAGTTGCAAGAGGGGCTGCTGCAACTGTCGCAGCGGCACGGTTTGGGCGAGGTGCGTGGCGCCGGCTTGTTGTGGGCGCTGGAGCTGGGCAGCGACAACGCGGCCGAAGTGGTGCGGGCTTGCCGTGAACAAGGGCTGCTGGTGAACGCCGCACGGCCGCATTGCTTGCGCTTCATGCCTCGGCTCAACAGTACGGCGCAGGAGGTTCAGACGGGCTTGAACATCCTGGACGAGGTCATGAACCAACCAGGATCCGGTGCCACGGAAAGCAGGTGACTGAATTCAGGACGGCGCACTTCACCCCTCACGGGGCGCCGTCCTGAACGCCACTTCGCCCCGCGCTCGGCGCCACACCAAACCACCGCTTGTACGCCTGGGAGAAGCTGGACAGGTCGCTGAAGCCCATGCGCTCGGCAATGTCGGTGAGGGACAAGCTGGCATCGGCCAACAGCCCGTTGGCCTGATGTCCGCGCACCTCGGCCAGCAGCACCCTGAATGAGGTGCCCTCATCCTGAAGACGCCGCTTCAGAGTCCGCTCACTGAGCCCCAACATGCGCGCAGCCTGCGGCAGATCCGGCGCCATGTTGAGCGGTGCCGCGTCCAGGTACTGGCGCACGCATTCACTCGTGCCCAGGCGCGCGCGGCGGCGTTCGATCAGCTCCTCGCAGGCACGCTCGCACATGGCCACCGTGACCGGATTGGCTTGAGGCAGTCGCAGGTCCAACAGCTTGCGGTCAAACGACAAGCTGTTGCTGTGGGCGCCAAATTCGGGACGGCCCCCACGCATGTTCAAGTGAGCGTCGAGCCAGCTGGCCCCGAGCGGGATGGTGTGCTGAAGGGTGAAGCGCGACAAGGTGAACGTCGGCCCCAGCGTCTCCCTCATCAAGCGGGAGGCCGCCGCCACATCGCGCTCCACCAGGAAGCGCTGGAGCGCAGGCTCCACGTCCGGGGCCTCGAACGTGACCGTGCACAGCTCGCCGTCCAGGTCGCCAGAAATGCGGCAGAAGGCAAACGTCAGGGGGATGAAGCGCAGGGCCAGCGCCAAGGCGTCGCCCGCCGTTGCACTGCTGACCAGGCCCAGACCCCACAGCCCGTAGGACGCGAAGTTGTAGCGCATGCCGACTTCCAGCCCCAGTCCCGGCTGCCGGCACGCGCGGATCAGGTTGCCCACCACACACAACTCCTGGCTGGCATCGAGCTCCAGGGCCGGATCAGCCAGGTCGGCTTCTTTCAGGCGGGAGCGCGCCAGGAGTTTGGCGATGTCCAGCCCCTGCTCTTGGCCGAACTCGACCAACAGGCGAACGCTCGCTGAACTGCGCTTGAAATCCCAAAAGCTCATGGAGGGGTGAACACCTATGTGTGTGGCCTAAATCATAAAGCCTTTGTCCTGAGTCAACATTCGCAAGGGCGGTGGTTTTGCGCATGATTCGCCCTGACATCGCAGACCTTTGTTTGCACTTGGGGGTTTCAACACATGCAACGCACCGGCTCGGACGCCAAGGCCACGCTTCACACCATCATCATCGGATCCGGCTTTGCGGGCATCGGGATGGCGGTGGCATTGAAGAAGGCGGGCCTTGGCGACTTCCTCATTCTGGAGAAGCAAAGCGATGTCGGCGGAGTCTGGCGAGACAACACCTATCCCGGTGCCGCGTGTGACGTGCCGTCGCACTTGTATTCGTTCTCGTTCGAGCCCAATCCGAACTGGTCCCGGGTCTTTGCACCCCAGGCCGAGATCTACCAGTACCTGAAACACTGCGCCGAGAAGTACGGCCTGTTGCCCTCCATCCGTTTTGGCTGCGAGGTGGCGGACGCCCACTACCACGCGGACCTCGCGCTGTGGACCGTGACCTTGCGCAGCGGGCAGGTCCTGCAAGCCCGTTTTCTCGTCACCGCCACGGGGCAGCTCAGCCGGCCGGTTTATCCCAAGCTGGAGGGCATGGCCCACTTCAAGGGGCATGTGCACCACTCCGCCGACTGGGACCACCGCTATGACCTGACAGGCAAGCGCGTCGCGGTGATTGGCACGGGGGCTTCGGCCATCCAGTTCGTGCCCGCCATTGCAGGTCAGGTGAGCCAGTTGTCGGTGTTTCAACGCTCGGCTGCCTACATCCTGCCTCGTCCAGATGGCCCGTATGCGGGCTGGCGCAAGGCCATGTTCAAGCACTTGCCTTGGACCATGGCCCTGCACAGGGCCCGCATCTATGCCCAATACGAAGGTCGGGCGCTGGCCTTCATTCGCATCAAGGCGTTGATGGCGCTGGCCGGTGGCCTGCCCTTCAAGAAGCTGCTGCATCGGCAGGTGCCCGACGCGGGTCTGCGTGCCCGGTTGACGCCGGACTACCCCATCGGCTGCAAGCGCATCTTGCTGTCCAATGAGTACCTGGCCACCATGGTCAAGCCCAACGTGAACCTGGTCACCCAGGGCATCCGCCGCATCACGGCCGATGGCATCGAGACGACCGATGGGCAGCACCATGCCGTGGACGCGATCATCTACGGCACCGGCTTTGCGGCCACGGAGTTCCTGGCGCCGATGACGATCACGGGCCGGGAGGGGCGGGAGCTCAATGATGTGTGGCGCCAGGGCGCGCAAGCCTATCTGGGCATGACGGTGCCGGGCTTCCCCAACTTTTTCATGCTTTATGGCCCCAACACCAACCTGGGCCACAACTCGATCATCTACATGCTCGAAAGCCAGATCGCGCATGTGCTGAGGTGCATGAAGGCCGCTCACCAGGCGGGCGCCAGCGCGATGGAAGTGGATGAGGCGCGCTACGCCCGCTTCAATGGCACCGTGCAAAAACGCCTGACGGCCACGGTGTGGCAAGGCTGCAAGAGCTGGTACGTGGATGCGAACGGGCACAACAGCACCAACTGGCCCGGCTTCACGTTCGGCTACCGTTGGCTCACGCGGCATGCCTCGCTCAAGGCCTACCACTTCATGTCGAATCCCATTGCTTCAGGAAACCCAAAGTGACGTCTCGCCGCTATCCCGACACCTCGCATGTGCGCCTGCGCACCCTCAAGTCCACGTTCACGGCGGAGGGGGCGCTCTGCGCTGCCACGCTCTATGTGCCGCAAGATGCCAGGCCTGATCAGGAACTGCCTGCCATCCTCATGCTGGGCGGCTGGGGCAGCATCCAGCGGGCCATGACCTCGTCGTTCACCCACAGCTTCGTCGAAGCGGGCTTCGCCGTGATGGAGTTCGATTACCCGGGCTGGGGCGACAGCGGCGGCTTTCCCAGGCAGGGCATCAACCCGTGGCGCCGCACGCGCGTGGCCGACACGGCGCTCGCTCACCTGAAGTCTCAGCCCATGGTGGCCGCGCATCAGATCACGCTGTGGGGCACCTCTTTTGGCGGCGGGCATGTGGTCGATCTGGCGACCCAGCATCCTGAACTGAAGGGCGCGATCATCCAGGTGCCGATGCTCGATGGCCTGGCCGCCACCTTGGCCACGCCGCCGGCACGGCTCTTGAAGATGACATGTCTCGGCACGCTGGATCAGATCAAACCCGGGGCATCCATCTACGTGCCGACCTTGGCCCGCGAAGGCGAGTTCGGCACCATGGACCGCGACGGCGCCTGGAACGCCATGGAGATCGCACTCGATGCCTTGACGGGCCGTGGCTACGACAACCGCGTGGCCGCAAAGTCCGTGCTCACCATGCCTTTCTATCGTCCGTGGCTGCGCCTGAAGGACGTGAAGATCCCGATGCTCATGATCGGTGCCACGGGGGACACGGTGGCGCCTTTTGTGTCGGACAAGGTTCGGCGCGTGTGCAACCCCCAGGTGCAGGTGATCGAAATCGACGCAAATCACTTTGACCCCTACTTCGACCCGCTGTTTCCCGAGGTCTTGGCGCACCAGTTGAAGTTTCTTCGCCGATGACGCTGGCGAAGGGCAAGTGGGCTTCGAAAACAGCGCAACGGAATCGCTTGCCTGTGGCTATACTGAAAAGTCTAAAAATAGACCAATCAGTTTTTCGGTGTTGAAAGTTCTTCGAGCTTTTGCCCCGGCCCTCACCACACTTCACCGAAGGTGCCCACCATGAAACGAAGCTTCGCTCTCCTGGCGACCGCCTCCCTGACCAGTGTGTGCGGCCTCGCCCATGCGCAGGCCGACTTCTACCGTCGAGCCATCCCGCCCAATGTGTCCGAGGGCGGAACGGTGGGGGCGGCTGTGCTGGTGGGCAGCAAGTACCAGGGCTCCGATGAGTCGCGCGTGCGGGTGCTCCCGAGCATCGACTATCAGTGGGGCAACGGCTTCTTTGCAGGCGCCCTGAACGGCGTCGGCTACAACGCCTCGACCCAGCCTGACAGGGCCTATGGGGTGCGTGTCACCGCCGACTTTGGCCGCAAGGAGCGTCGCAGCGATGCTCTCCGAGGGCTGGGTGACATTGACGCTCGCCCGGAACTGGGGGCGTTCTTCAACGTCAGCCCGGCGAGCGGCATCACGCTGAGCTCCTCGCTGCGCTACGGCAGCGGCAATGATCGCAAGGGTCTGGTCGTGGACTTGGGGGCCGGATGGAGCACCCCCCTCAGCCCGAGCGTTCGGGTCGGCAGCACGCTGGCAACCTCTTGGGTCAACTCGGACTACATGCAGGACTACTTTGGCATCGGCGCTGACCAGGCTTTGCGCAGCGGTTACGCCCAGTTCGCGCCCAGCAGCGGTTTCAGAGACGTCCGCCTGGGCGCATCGATGGTCTATCGCATCCTCCCGGCCTGGAGCGTGGCCGGGTCAGTGACCTATACCGAGCTCCTGGGCGACGCGAGGCGCAGTCCCATCGTGCGCCAAAAGGGCAGCACATCTGCCGTGCTGGCGCTGGGCTACAGCTTCTGACCGGTGGTGTGAGAGCGCGGACGTAGCACGTCACCGATGTCAACCGCGTCGGTCAGCACGCGCGGGGTGATCTGCCAGGAAACACCCCACCGGTTCTGGCACCCGCGGCAGGCGTCGATTCCGAAGGGCAGGTCACGCGTCAGGCGTCAGCGCTTGTCCGGGCGTTGGGTCTTCAGCCACCCATGTCTCTGTTGAGATGGCGATGGACACGACCGGGTCCGCAAACTCAGGCACAGCCGCTTCAACCTCATCGACCCACTTCACCATGCGTCCCAGCAACTGAGTGGCTTCCTCCACTTGCCCCAGAAATCGCAGGGGCTCAGGCACCAAAGCCGCATCCACGGCGATGTCGATGCCGTCTTCCAGGCTGCGCATCAGGGTTGGCAAATCGTCCGACCCAAAGTGAATGACGTGGCGGTCAATCTGCAGCTCGAATCCCGCCTGTGTCTCTCGGTAGGGCACCCGCATCCCGATGGTGCCAAAGCTCAGGTGCATGAACCCATCGAAGGTGGGCTCTGGCTGGGGCTGCGGGCATTTGCATGCGGGGTCTGACTCGATGGTGTCCGGCATCGCATCGTGATTGTTGGTGCGCTCTTCGATGCGCCGCGTCGGCAGACGAACCCACTTGTCTTCGCTGAAGGTGAGCCACTTCTTTCTCAGGAACGTGAACTCATAGACTCTGAAGAGCTGATAGACGGTCAGCGCGGAGCGTCCGCATTTTGGCGGTTGGATGCGAAACGACTTGGTGGACTTCTCGGTGACCTCCCAGTTGATTTCGCGACCAATGCTCTGTTCGACGTCGTACTTGAGGGCCCACACGTCCTTGAGGCCCAGCGTCACGCCGGCGACCTCCTTGAGGATGGACATCGACTTCTCGCTGATGCCCTTGGCGACCTCGACGGTGCAGGTTCCTTCGATACCGCAGCGGGAGGTGGTGCCTTCATCGATGTCACGCCATTCCTCGTAGACGCGCCAGTCAATTCGATTGCGCTCATCCGGCGCATACGTCGAGAAAGTCTTCAACAGCTTCCGGCCAGAAAAATAGAGCGCCATGTCGTCGTCTCCGGGTCAAAGGGACCGGTCGGGCTGCAGCCTGAGCGTCCAAGCTGGTGCGAGGCGCCTCAGTGCGCCAACTCAAAGTCGATGAAGCCCCGCTCGACCGAGGTGGAGACCAGGCGCACGCGCACCGCCTGTCCCACGTCCAGGTCGGGCAGGTCCCCCGTCAGTCGGCCCTCCACGGGCGGATCGAAGGTGCGCACCCAGGCGCCATGGTCGGTGCTGCCGGTGACCAGCGCATCAAAGAGCTGACCGACGCGAGCGTGCAGCAGCAGGGCCGCTTCTGACTTGCGCAGTTGCCGCTCCACCTTGCGCGCCGCGTCTTCCTGCGCTGTGCAGTGGTTGGCCAGCTCGTGCAGTTCTTCGTGGGAGTAAGGGGGCTCGGTGCCTGCCAGCGCTGCCTTGATCAGGCGCAGCGTGATCAGGTCCGGGAAGCGGCGGTTCGGTGCGGTGGAGTGCATGTAGTCCTGCACCGCCAAGCCGAAGTGGCCGACCGGGGTGGCCTGCGCTTGTTCGACCAGATACTCGCCCGATCCCATCAACTTGACGATCACCAGTGACAGGTCAGGAAAGCGCAACGGATCCACCTGGTGCTGATGCGCCAGAAACGCTTCCAGCGCCTTGCCATCGGGCTGGCGGGGCAGCGTCACACCATAGCCTTGCGCCACCTCGATGATGCGCTGCCACCGCTCGGGCGAGCGGACCACCCGTCGCAAGGCCCCGCGCCCCTGGGCAGACAGGAAGCGCGCCGTGCAGCCGTTCGTGGCGATCATGAGCTCTTCGATCAGCTGACGGCCCCGGTTGTGTGCCTGCTGCTGGATGTCGGTGATGTGGTCCCCCTCGAACAGGGCTTTGGGTTGGAAGGACTCGAACTCCAGCGAGCCCTGGGCATGGCGCAGTACCCGCAGCTTCTGGGCCAGTTCATCCTGCATGCGCAACTGCGTGGCCATGCCGGCAATGCCTTGGGCGGCTTCGGGCAAGTCGGCTTCCCCTTCGTACCAGGCGGAGACGGCGTCGTAGGCCAGTTGGGCCTTGTTGCGCACGCGGGCACGGTAGATCGACGAGCCGGTGAGGATGCCGTCATCGCTGAAGGACATCTCGGTGACCAGGGCCAGCCGGTCTTCATCGAGGTTCAGGGAGGTCAGGTCGGTGCACAGGCGCTCGGGCAGCATGTGAAAGACGCGCGCCGAGGTGTAGACCGAGGTTGTGTTGTGCCGTGCATGCGCATCAATGGGGGTGCCCGGTTTGACGAGGGCGTCCACGTCTGCGACGGCCACCAAGACGCGGACCGCACCCTTGGGCAGGGGCTCGATGGCGGTGAGTTGGTCCAGGTCGCGCGAATCATCGTTGTCGATGGAGCACCAGGGGAGGGCCGTCAGGTCGCGGATGTGTGGGCCTTCCTCGCGCGCAGGGTGTCGCAAGGTCGAGAGCTGCCGGTGAACCGCTTCGGGGAACTCGGGATCCAGCCCACGGCTGAACATCGCCAGGGAGGCAATGGTCGTCAGGGTGGCGCGTTGATTGGACAAGGTGGGCATCGCTGGATCCTCGCGGTTACCCGGTCCATTCTGCGTCGTCAGCAGGGGCCTGTCATCCGAAATGCGGTCGGATGGACGCGGGCCCCTCACCTCATTGGCAATAATCTGCGTTGATGTAGTTGCGCAAGCCGTGGTGCTCGAAGATCTCGCAGTAGTCGCGCTTGCCGCCGCTGGACCAGTTGGTGTGCTTGTCCAGGATCTCCATCAGGCGGTTGGCATACTCGTAGCGATCCTTGTAGGTGGAGGCGGCCATCAGGTCAGCGGCCCAGTAGGCGATCCAGTTGAAATCGGTGTCAGTGGAGGGGTGCCAGGTGCCCGTCTGGCTGGAGCCCGACACCTTGATGCCGTGATAGAACTCCCACAAGGCCTGGCCCACCACGCGGCCGGCGGCATACGGATCGCCCGTGTTGTTCACGCACAGGAAGCCGCCGACCGTCATGCGGTTGGCATCGCTGGTGTGAACACGCCCGGTGTTGGCGTGTGAGAAGTAGAGCTGGTTGGTGCTCGACGGGCTGTAGCCGACCCCGTAGTAGCGGTGCCAGAAGGCTTGCGGCACCGCCGTGCCCAGCGCCCCCTCGTGGATGAACTTGAGCTGGTTGGCCCCGCCGCAGTCCAGGTCCGACCCGACGTCGTAGTAGCGCTTGAGGAAAAAGTGGTTCATCTCGTGGTGCAGGTTGCTCGGGTTGTCGAAGCAGCCCCCGCCCTCGCAGGCCGCGTTGTGGTTCGATGAGCCGCTCGGGTTGCGGTGCGCAATGCGGATCACGTTCGTGCCTTCCCCCTTGTTGTCATCGGTGTTCACGCTGAACGACGAGTTGTGCACCGAGCCCGAACGGCAGGCATCCGAGATCATCAGCACGCGCGGGAAGTTGCTTGCCGAGGAGGGCAGCACGCCCATCGCATCGAGCGAGGGCTTGAGCCATTGGGCGAACTGTCGCGCCCAGTAATAGGCGTTGGTTTCGGCGAAGGTCTCACTGCTGCCGCCGGGGAAGTAGCTGGAGAAGTTGCGGTCGCTGCGGCGGGTCGCGCGGATGAACGAGTCGCCACTGGTGGTGCCGTAGGCTTTCGAACACCAGTTGGTGGTGAAGCTGGTTTCGCCGCAGGTGGTCTCGGCAGCGCCCTCGCAACGGTGATCGTTCATCATGTAGAAGAAGTCGTGCTCCAGTCGCCGGTCGTTGCGGGTGTACTGACCTGTGGACACCATCTGCTGCGGCGCGAAGAGGTCGCCACCGGGGTAACGCCACCGGTTGACCTGCGCATCGTTGAAGGCGCGGTCAATCAGGTCGGTGACGTTGAGCACCGTTCCGCTGGCGGCATCGACGATGCTGCGCCAGTGGCAGTCGCCATCGGTCGAGGCCAACTCGATGTCGTAGACCCGCAGCCCGCGCACGATGTCGATCGCGCGCTCCGCACGGATGACGCGCGCCGGCTTGGCCTGGCAGTCCTTCATCGCGGGCGTGCCCATTGCGGCACGCGTGGCGACCTCGGCGTCGATGGCGCTGCGCACGGTGGCACTGCCGGGCTGCAGCGTCAGCTTGTCCGGTGTCATGATCATGCGACTGATGCCGATGACGTTCCAGTTGCCGTCGAAGTGCACCAGCGTCCGGCCGTAGAGCACCTTCTCCTCGCCGACGTACTGGTCGAGCGTCAGCTTGCGGAAATGAGCCGACGATTGGTAGTGCGTGACGCGCCACGTGCGTGCCAGCGCCGCCGGATCGACATCGAAGAGTTGCGCATGGCGGGCCAGGAAGGCCGAGGCAATTGGCAGGACCACGCGCTGTTCGAGCGCCAGCGTGCGAGGGTCGGGTCGTTCCCATTCGACCATCTGTGCGGGAAACGGCGAGGGCTGCGTGCGCGTCTCGACCTGTGGTGGCTTGCTGTCGGTGCGCGCATCGCTCGCGTCGACTTCGCCGATGGATCCGACCGACTCGGAGGTCGGCTCGGTGATGAACGGCAGGGCCCGATCGCTGGCGTCGTGATCGATTGCGGGCAGTGCCCCGGTGGCCGGCGAGAGCAGCTTGCGCACCGGACGTGCGGCCGTGGGCAGACCGACCCCGGCCAGCACCGACAGCGCGTAGTCCGGGACCTGCGCCTTTGCGCTCGTGGCAAAGCTGTCGACATGCGCACCGGCAAAGGTGAACGAGGCATCCGGGTCACGTGCTTTGAACTCGTTGATGGCCGTGGTGACCTTCGCAGAGGGGCGCGCGCGCGTCGCGCGGGGTGAGTCTTCCACCGGCGCCTCCTTGTGCGTCGCGCAAGCGGTGAGCGTCAGCGCGAGAGCGACGACCACCAGAGCGTTGGTGTGGCGTGGTGCGATGCGCATGTGGCCTCCCTGGCAGGGTGCTGCCGATTTGAATGATGTGCCGCGATGGTGTGCCGGGCGACTGGGCGCCGCCACCCCTATGTCTAGGGATGTCGCCAGGGATGCCCTGCGCGTTTGTCGCTTGTGTTTGGTAACGCACGGAACTGTTCGTGGCGAAGGGACAGACTGACCAAGTGACGAGTACGACACAAGAGATCGTTGCGGTTGGCGCGCGGATGTTTCGCAGCCGCCCCGGCGACGTTTTTTATTTTCAAAGGATTCACCATGAACCGTTCGATGCTGATCGCGGCGCTTTTCGCCGCACTTGGCTTGGTCGCCTGCAAGGACCGCACTGTCGTGAATGTCCCTCCGCCTGCGACTGCTCCTGAAGTCGTCGTCGTGCCTGGGCCTGCCGGCCCGCAAGGTGCCTCGGGTCAGACGGGCAGTACCGGCGCCACGGGCTCTACCGGCGCTACGGGCTACACAGGTGCCACGGGCTCTACCGGCTCGACGGGCGCCACGGGCTACACAGGTTCCACCGGTGACACCGGCAGTACCGGTGCGACGGGCGCCACCGGCGAGCCGGGCCAGGGCACCACGGTGATCGTGACGCCGGCGGCGTCGACACCAGAGCGCTAAACCGCATACGACTCCAGCGTTCTGCTGGGGTCGTGTCGCGCGCTCACATTTCTTACAACATCTCAGGGAGTCACCATGAATCAACATCACCTCAATACCATCGTCCTCGCGGTCAGCTTGGCCTTCAGCGCCGGCGCCATGGCGCAGAACATGACGAAGGCCAACTATCAGGTCGGCAAGGACAAGATCGCTGCCGAGTACAAGGCGGCCAAGGTGGCCTGCGACGCGCTGTCCGGCAACGCCGAGGACATCTGCATGGCCGAAGCCAAGGGCAAGGAGAAGGTGGCAAAAGCCGACCTGGAAGCCAGCTACAAACCCACGGTGAAGGCGCACTACAACGCGCGCGTCGCCAAGGCCGAGGCGGACTATGCGGTGGCCAAGGAACGCTGCGATGACCTGGCCGGCAACGCCAAGGACGTCTGCGTGAAGGAAGCGAAAGCGGCACAGACCACGGCCAAGGCGAACGCCAAGGTTCAGATGAAGACCAAGGACGCGAACGCGGCTGCCCGCGAGACAACGTCCGATGCGCGCAGCAAGGCGAGCGAGCAGGCCAGCGAAGCCCGCAAGGACGCCGCAGAGGACAAGAGCGATGCCGGCTACCAGGTGGCCAAGGAAAAATGCGATCAGTTCTCGGGTGCGGCCAAGGACCAGTGCCAGGCACAGGCCAAGGCGCGCTTTGGCAAGTAAAGCCGTCCTCCGGCCATTGATCGGATGAGCCGGCGCAGTTACACCGCCCTGTGGACCAAGGCGTTCAAGCGCAGCATGAGCGCCGCCACCCGCAGCAGCGTGGCGGTGGGCAAGCAGGTGGTCAAGCGTGCCATCCAGGATGTGGTCGAGCGGAGCCAGCCCCCTGCCGGTGAGGGCGACTGGCTCGCTGGCATGGCCCTGGGGCTCAAAGGGGCGCGGCGTTTCCGGCTCTATCGCCCGCCGGGCGTGAAGGCCGGCGAACGCTTGCCACTGCTGGTGATGCTGCATGGCTGCGGGCAGGACGCCCGCAGTTTTGCCGTCAGCACGCGCATGAACCGGGTGGCGGCACGCGAGCGATTTCTGGTGCTCTACCCGGAGCAGGACCGTCTGGCCAATGCCCAAGGTTGCTGGAACTGGTTCGACACCGATGGCGGGCGAGCCTATGGCGAAGCGGCGTTGATCATGAACGCGGTCGACCAGGCCTGTTTGCTGTATCCCGTCGATCCGGCACGCATCGCCATCGCGGGCTTGTCCGCGGGTGCGAGCATGGCGGCGCTGCTGGTCACGCGTCACCCTGAACGCTTCAAGGCGGTGGTGATGCATTCGGGCATTCCGCCGGGCACGGCGCATTCGGGCATGTCAGCGCTCGGGGCCATGCGCGGTCGGCGTGCCACCTTGCCCTTGGCCGCGACGCCGCTGTCGATGGCGACGACATGGCCACCCTTGATGGTGATCCATGGCGGCACCGACACCATGGTGTCGGCCAGCAACGGGCGGGCGGCGGTGCAGGTGTGGGCCGATGCGGCCGACGCGCAGGCCGGCCCGTCGCGCACTGTGCAGCGCGGCAAGCGTTACCCCATGACGGTGACGGACTTCAAGCGCAAGGGCAATCTGGTCGCCACCCTGGTCGAGATCGGCTCACTGGGCCATGCGTGGAGTGGCGGTGCGGCCGGACAGCCGTTCAGCGATGCCAAGGGGCCGGATGCCTCACGCATGGTGTGGGCGTTTGCGGCCAAGCAGTTTCGGGGGTGAACGGACAAGCGGATCCATGTGCTGCTCGCCGTGACATGCCCGATACTGCGGTTTGACGCAGGTGGAGGTTCCCAGAGTCTTGAATCCTGACCATTATTTTTGGCTGGCCAGTTTGGGGGCCTTGTTGGTGGGGCTTTCCAAGGGGGGCTTGCCCGCCATCGGCATGCTGTCCGTGCCCATCCTTTCTCTGGTGATGCCGCCGATGAAGGCTGCGGTGCTCTTGCTGCCCATCTTCGTGATCTCCGACATGGCGGGCATCTGGCTCTACCGACGGCACTTCAGCGCCGTCAATTTGCGCATCCTGGTGCCTGCGGGCATCGTCGGGGTGCTGATCGGGTGGGGCACGGTCTCGCTGGTGTCCGAGCGCGCCATCACTTTCCTGATCGGCCTGATGGGTGTGCTCTTTTGCCTGCAGGTCTGGCTGCGACGGGGCTCCGCCCAGGTGGCCAAGCCGGCGCATCGGGGTTGGGGTTCGCTGTGGGGCGTGGTGTCAGGCTTCACGAGCTTCATATCACATGCGGGGGCGCCACCGTTTCAGATCTACATGCTGCCCCAGCAGCTCGCCAAAGCGCAGTTCGCCGGCACGGCCACGCTGTTCTTTGCCATCATCAATGCCACCAAGATCGTGCCCTACCAGTTTCTGCAGCCCTATACGCTTGCGGGCCTGCGCGAGGCGGCGTTCCTGATTCCCTCGGCGCTGATCGGGACGGTGCTGGGGGCGTACCTGACCAAGCGGCTCTCCGACAAGTGGTTTTACCTCTTGGTGCAGATCGGGCTGTTTGGGGTGTCCGTCAAGCTGATGCTCAACGCATCAGGGTGGATGGGCTAGCGGCGGCTCGCTCACCGCCACCAACTGGTGCGGGTCATCGAGACCGATCGGCGTGTGTTCGTGAGCGCACAGACCGCTGCCGCGCCTCTCTCTTACGGTGTCTCCTGGTTCCACGATGTCCTTGCGCTGCGGCGGTGTGCCGTTTTGCAGCGTTGTCAGCGCGCAGGGCGAATTCCCAATCAGGAGGCTCCCCATGAAGATTGCAGCACAGGACAGCGCCGAGTTCGCCCATGTGGCGAAGTTGATCGACGACATTCCGATCGCCATGCTCACCACGATCGAGGACGACCACACCTTGATCAGCCGGCCGATGGCCGTGCTGGAAATGGATGCGCACGGCGCCCTCTGGTTTTTCACCGACGTGCACTCCCCGAAGGTCGAGCATTTGCGCGTGGCGAACCTCAGCTTCACGGACACCGACCATGGCACCTATGTGTCCTTGTCGGGCCGAGGCGAGATTGAAACCGACCGGGCGCACATCCAACGTCTGTGGTCGGCGCCCGCCAAGCCGTGGTTTCCGGATGGGCCTGACTCGCCCGATCTGGCCTTGCTGAAGTTCGTGCCGAGCGCTGCCGCCTATTGGGAGGCGCCGCACAGCAAGATGGTGCGAGCGTTTGGCGCGATCGCATCCGTCATTGCCGGCAAGCCGGTGGGGATGGGCGAGCAGGGGGTTCACACCGGCTTGTCATCCTCGGCATCCAACTCGGGAGACGTGTGATGAAGCCCATCCGCAAGCAGGCTGACGCGCGCGCCGCCAAAGGCACACAGGACGTGGGTGAGGGGCAGGCTGCGGCCCAGACGCTGACCACGAATCAGGGCGTGCCGGTCGGCGACAACCAGCACTCGCTGAAGGCGGGCCTGCGAGGGCCCACCGTGCTGGAAGACTTCATCCTGCGCGAGAAGATCACCCACTTTGACCACGAGCGCATTCCTGAACGCATCGTGCATGCCCGGGGCTCGGCGGCCCATGGCTTCTTCGAAGCTTACAAGCCCATGACGGCGTTCACGCGGGCCGCGCCGTTCCAGGCCGCCGGCAAGATCACCCCGGTGTTTGCGCGCTTCTCGACCGTGGCCGGCGAGCGCGGCTCGACCGACACAGCACGTGACGTGCGCGGGTTCGCGGTCAAGTTCTACACGGACGAAGGCAACTGGGACCTGGTGGGCAACAACATCCCGGTCTTTTTCATCCAGGACGCGATGAAGTTCCCCGACCTCGTCCACGCCGTCAAACCCGAGCCCCACAACGGCATGCCCCAGGCGGCATCAGCGCACGACACGTTCTGGGACTTCGCCTCCTTGATGCCAGAGACCTCGCACGTGCTGATGTGGGTGATGTCCGATCGCGGCATTCCACGCAGCCTGCGCATGATGCAGGGTTTTGGCGTGCACACGTTCCGGCTGGTCAATGCCCAGGGGGCGTCGCACTTCGTCAAGTTCCACTGGAAACCCAAGCTCGGCACCCATTCGCTGGTGTGGGACGAGGCCGTGAAAATCTCCGGCGTCGACTCCGACTTTCACCGCCGTGATCTGTGGGACGCGATTGAAGCGGGTGAGTTCCCGGAATGGGAGCTGGGCCTGCAGATCTTCACCGAGGCACAGGCCGAAGGCTTCAGCTTCGACGTGCTCGACGCCACGAAACTGATCCCCGAGGAACTGGTGCCGGTGACGCCTGTGGGCCGCATGGTGCTGAACCGCAATCCGGACAACTTCTTTGCCGAGACCGAGCAGGTGGCCTTCTGCGCGGCCCACGTCGTGCCCGGCATCGACTTCAGCAACGACCCGCTGCTGGCCGGCCGCATCCACTCGTACATCGACACCCAGATCTCCCGTCTGGGCGGGGCCAACTTCCACGAGATTCCGGTCAACGCGCCGCTGGCCCCCGTGCGCAACAACCAGCGTGACGGGCTGCACCGCCAGACGGTTGCGCGCGGCCGCGTGGCCTACGAGCCCAATTCCCTAGGGGGCGGGTGCCCGTTCGAGGCCGGTGCGGCCGGGTTCGTGTCCTTCCCCCAAGCGGTCGAAGGTGACAAGGTGCGCGGCAAGCCGGAGAAGTTTGCCGATCACTACACGCAGGCCACGTTGTTCTACAACAGCCAGACGGCGGTCGAGAAGGCCCACATTGCGGGGGGCTTTCGCTTCGAGCTGAGCAAGGTGACGGTGCCGGCGATCCGCGAACGCATGGTGTCCTCACTGGTCAATGTCTCGAAAGAACTGGCGGGCGCGGTTGCCGCTGGCCTGGGCATCGCGTTGCCTGCGGCGATGCCCAGGGTGCAGCCTCAACCGGCGATGCCCGAGGTCACCCGCTCGCCCGCGCTGTCCCTGATGGCCTTGCCGGGTGATGGCGGCATCCGCTCGCGCCGTGTGGCCATCCTCATGGCCGACGGGGTGGCCGGAGAGTCGATCTCGGCGGTGCAAGCGGCGCTGCAGGCGGCGGGCGCAACGGTGCAGCTGATCGCGGCCAGGCTGGGCCCGGTCACGTCGGTCAGCGGCACCTCACTGGAGGCCACGGCGACCTTCGAGAACACCTCGCCGGTGCTGTTCGACGGCCTGGTCCTGCCCGAAGGCGAGGCCGGCGTGACCCTGCTGGGCCAGCAGGTCGAGGTGATGGATTTCATCTCGAACCAGTATCGGCACGGCAAGACCATCTTGGCCTTGGGGGCGTCGGCGGTGCTGCTGGAGCGGGCCGGCATCGGGGCGGTGCTCACGACCGGCAAGCCTGACCCGGGCGTGCTCATGGATGCCAAAGCCAAAGCCAAGGCCACCAGCGTGACGGCGGCTTTCGTCTCGGCGCTCGGCAAGCACCGGCATCCCGAGCGCGAGGCGGCGCAGACCGCGCAGACCGCGCACTGAGCAAGCGCCCCTCAGATTGTTTTCCACGCTCGGTGCGTCAGCGCACCGAGCGAAAACCCGCATCAGAACAAGATGCTGAAAATAACTTCAGGAGTCATCATGGCCATTCCCAATACTTCAGTGGTGGGCAACCCCAGGCGCGAGCGCGCACAGGCGGATGCTTACGGCATGGGGGATGACATGGACACGGCCTCGGCTTGCGCGAGCGCGGTGTCGTGGGGGGCGGTTTTCGCGGGGGCGGTCGGCGCGGCCGCACTGTCCTTGATCCTGCTGATGCTGGGGACCGGGCTGGGCTTGTCGTCCGTCTCGCCCTGGGCACATGAGGGCATCAGCAAGACAGCCTTTGGCGTGACGACCATCGCGTGGGTCACGTTCACCCAGATCGTTGCATCCGGCTTGGGGGGCTATCTGGCGGGCCGGCTCCGAACCAAATGGCTGGACGCGCAACGTGACGAGGTCTACTTTCGCGACACTGCCCACGGCTTTCTGTCATGGGCAGTGTCATCGTTGGTAACGGCGGCGCTACTGACTTCGGTCATCGGCTCGATCACCCACAGCGGCTTGCAAGCCGGGGCTGCGGTGGCCGGGGGCATCGCCTCCACCGCAGCGGCGGCCGAGGCGGCGCAGTCCGACACCAGCACGGCACCCATGGGGTACTTCATCGATGCGCTGTTTCGACAGGGCGCGACGGAAGGCACGACCGCCGAGATCATCGAGTCCCCTGATGGGCGCGAGATGCCAGGCCGCATGCCAGCCACGCCCGCCTTGCCAGCGCCCCTGGCGGAAGCAGGCCGCATCTTCATGACCCACCTGCACAAGGGGGCACTGCCTGCGCAAGATGTTCGCCATGTGGGCCAGTTGGTTGCGCAACACACCGGGCTGTCTCAGCAAGACGCGGAGCAGCGCGTGAGCGAGACCTATGCCCGCGCACAAGTCAGTGTGCGCGAGGCGCAGGAAGCGATGGGTCAGGCCGCTGATGCAGCGCGCAAAACCTCGGCCTATGCGGCCTTGTGGCTCTTCATCGCCTTGCTGATCGGGGCCTTCGTGGCCAGCCTGGCTGCCACGGTGGGCGGTCGACAAAGGGACGCCTGAGACCAACCCCGCCAGCACGTTGCGAGGCACCTCATTTCACTGCACATCTGGAGACCGTCATGCGCTCACTGCTCTTGCTCTTCCTGGGCATTCCCATCCCGATCATCATTTTGATCGCGCTGTTCGTCAATTGACGTCACACCTCCACCAGCCAAAGGACATCTCATGACCACGACGAAAACTGCGCCCTCGCCCAAGGCGGATCTGCTCGCGCATCCGTGACATTGAGCGGGGTGTCCCAGGACGGTGGCCGACGGCTGGAGCCGGGCTTCAAGGTCAAAGCCCCCGCCGCGCCGGCTTGCTCGGCGGACAGGGCGCCGCGCATACTCCGCCCATGACGACACTCTTGCTGCACTTGCTGAGGACGCCAGGGCTGACCGGTGCGTTCGCACCCTCGTCTCGCTACCTGGCCTCGGCCATGGTTCGCGCGGCGGGCGAGGTGAGTCATGTCGTGGAGCTGGGGGCCGGCACCGGTCCCGTCACGAAAGCCTTGCGCGGTCGCCTGCCCAAGGCTTCGTTGGTGGTGGTCGAGATTCAACCCCGTCTGGCGCAGCGGTTGAGGACGGATTTTGGTGGGCTGGACGTGCGGCAAAGCTCCGCTCACGAGGTGCTGGACGACCTCGTCTTTCCCGGCCCGGCGGCGCTGGTGTCCAGTCTGCCGTTTCGCTCATTGCCGCAGGAGCTGCGCGAGGTGACGGTGGCCAGCATCGAGCGGTTTTTGCGCCGGGTACCCGACTCGAAGCTGGTCCAGTTCACCTACTTGCCGCGCGTACCGTTCGAGGCCTCAGCGGAGTTTCGGTGGCAGCGTACCGACTGGGTGTGGCGCAATGCACCGCCTGCAGGGGTGTGGATCTTGCAGCGCGGTTCCTGACAGGCACGCTGCGCCCCGATCGGCGTGCGGCCTGTCAATCATCCTCGTGTCGCGTGAGTACCAGCTTGCTCAGATCAAACCCCTGTTGGGCCAGTCTGGCCAGCAGGGCGTTGTAGGCCTTCGGGTCCACCTGCGGGGTGCGGGACAGAATCCACAGGTACTCCTGGCTGGGCTCGCTCACCGCCACCAGTTGGTACTGGTCATCGAGGTCGATCACCCAGTAATCGCCCCACACGAAGGGCAAAAATGACAGCCACGCTGGCGCGAAGCGCACCTTCAGTCTGGGGGAGGTGGCCGAGCCCACTTGCTTGGCCGTGCCGATGGCTTCGCTCATGACCCCGCTCTCCAGCCAGCAGCGGTTGATGACCTGCACCGTGCCATCTTGCTGCAGACGGTATTCGGCTTTCGTGCCCCCCTTGCATTTCTTCTGGAACCAGTTGGGGTACTTGGCAATTTCAAACCAGGTGCCCATGTAGCGCGGCACATCCAGGGCCGCAATCGTGCTCAGACCGCCGTGGCGGGGCTGTTCAGGGGTTCCGGGTGCGGCGTCGCTTGCAAGGGCGCTCAGGGCGCACAGGCCGAGCAGGGCGCCCAACAGTTGCACTTTCAATGTGGGCAAGATTTGCATGGTGTCCTTCGGGGGAGTGGGGCGACGTGATCAACGGGATGCAACCACAACCCCTGCAGAGTGATGGCGATCATGCGGTGCTTTGGCGTCCAGCGCAAATGGCATCCGTGCTGCCGGGAAGAGTCCGGCCCATCGAACCTGTCCTGCTGCGGCTTAAGCCCTGAGCGTCACTTGATTTGTCATAAATGTCGTGACATATTCCTCGGTGTATTTCAATCAATTACAAATGGGTGAGGTCGAGATGGCGGAACTGAGATACAGGCACCACATGCGACAGTTGATCGACCGGGCCTTGAGTCGGCTGGCCCAAGGTGAGCTGTCCTGGCGAGATGCCGCCCAGATGTTCGAGTCGCACCGCGTCCCCTTCGCGGTGACCTGCCGGGTCTTGCTGCCTTACGCGGATTGACGCGCCTGCCAGGCCCGCAGCGCCTGACGGTACTCGTCCATCGCCAGGTCGTGAAGATCGAAGATGCAGGGGTCGCAGCCATTGCCGCAGCAGGCGTCCAGGTCGGGCGGCTCGGGAGCTTGCGGCTTCGGGTCAGGGTCCGGATTGGGGGCAGGCGAGGGCGAGGTGGTCATGCCCCCTATTTTCGCGCATCTCCGGGTGTGTGGGCCGACGCGGCAAGGGCCCGCCCAGCTGCTCAGTGCCGGTGGGTGTGATGCAAGTCCGGCACATGCGGGTGTGAATGCTGCATCGGTGCGTGTCGATGGCGGTGGCTGTGCGGCCCCTGCGGCATCGGATCATGAGGGTGATCGTGGTGTCCATCGTCATGTCGATGGGCGTGTTCATGCTCCGCCGCTTCGTGGGTGTGCGCGTGCGCGTGTGACTCCATCAGGTGCAGCGCGACACCGGCCAGCATGAGCAGGCCGCCGACCAACATCCAGACGCTCCAGGCCTTGTCCCCCAGGGCCACCGCCACCGCCGCTCCGATGAAGGGGGCGAACGCGAACACGGAGCCCGTGCGTGCGCTCCCGAAGGTGCGCTGTGCGAGCAGATAAAAGCGCAGGCTCAGGCCATAGCCTGACGCACCGATGAGCAGCAGGGACAAGGCCGCCAGCCGGCTCGGTGCGGCCTCGCCCGCCAGCCAGGCGATGAGTCCGGTGAGACTGGCGCCCAGTACGGCTTTGCCCAACACCACTTGGCCAGGGTCCCGGTCGGCCAGCCCCCGGGACAGGGCGTTGTCCAGCCCCCATGCGACAGTGGCCGCCATCACGGCGAGCAAACCCCAAAGTTGGACGTGGCCCGTCTGTCGCTGATCCAGCATCAGCGCCACACCGCCGGCGAGCAGCAACAGCATGGCGCTCCAGACGCGGCGGTCCATGCTCTCGCCATAGAGGGCGCGCGCCATCAGCGCCGTGAAGACGGCTTCCAGCGTCAGCAGCAGCGAGGCACTGGCGCCACTGGTGTGCTGCAGCCCCCATGCCAAGGCGACGGGCCCGACGCCAGCGCCGAACAGCGCCATGGCTGACAAGCGCGGCAGGTCGGCCCGCCGCAGCCGTGCTTCTTGCTGAGGGGGGCGGCGCGTCAGCAGGCCAACCACCGCCGCCCCGGCGTACAGCAGCGCGGCGGTGGTGAACGCACCCACACCCAGTCCGGCGCGTTGCACCAGGGGCGTGCTGACGCCAAAGAGCAGTGCAGCCAGGAGGGCCCATGTCGCGCCGACGATGGCTGGCCAGTGAGCACGGGTCATGCCCATGGCATTTTCCGCATCAGTACGCGACGTAGGGGCCCGTTCCCAACGGGGTGCTCGCACCGCTGATGGCCGTGTACACCTGGCGTCCGTAAAAGAAGGGCAGGCCGAAGTCGAACGCGGTGTCATCGCCGACGGGGCCGGCCAGGTTGCTCAAGGCATAGGTGGCCGCGTTGCTGAACAGCGTATTAGCGTTGGCAATGGCGAAGTCCACCGTGCTGGTTTGGCCATTGACACTGCTGTTGACCGCCTGCAGGTTCAAGGCGCTGGATGGGCAATACCACTGCGGCGCATTGCTGCAAGGGGGATAGGTCGGCTCGGTGTCGGTGCCAAAGAACCAGCCATTGGAGCCGGAGTCCACGAACCCGCGGCTCAGCGTGCGACCATTGAAGGTGGTCGTGAAGTAGCCGTTGACGTTGGGCGCCATCACGCGGACCGTGCCCGGGGCATTGTTCGGCTGGGTGCCAATGCCGAAGATCATGGCGCCGGTGGCGCTGGCCGCACCGGTTGCCGCCACAGCGGGCATGTGGATGAGGACGCCGTTGTGGTTGACGGCGAACCGACTCACAGGATGCTGCAGTTGTTCGGCTTGGCTGACGGCGACGCCCGTGAGTGCGCCACCACCGGTGGCGACATGGTAGACACCGTTGGCGGGGTTGAGCTCGCAGCCGATGCCGCAATCTTGGGGGGCGGTGCCCACGCCGAGGATGCCATTGGCCCCCAGGGCGCTGGGTGAGTCGTTGGGGGTGAAGCCGCCGCTGGCGCAAACCGAGGGTGCGGCAGGTGCGCCTGCGGAGCCTGCCAGTTGAATCCGCAGGTTGGCGGCCTTTTCGCCATCCAGCGCAGGGCCGCCCAGGTACACGTCGGCGCTGGCCACCGGGCCCCACATATAGCTCTGGTCAATGAACTGCACGCAGTTGTACAGCGACTTCCCCTCGGCCGTTGCGACGGGCAGGGGCAAGGTGACGGCGGTGCTCAGCAGTCGCAAGCCGGTGGAGCCGGTGTCAACCAACACGTGGTCGATCGTCTGGCAGGTGTCGGTGCCGGGCATGCACAGGCGCACGCTGGTGTAGAGCAGGTTGACCACGCGCACGGACAAGCCTGCGGGGCCTGGCCCGACGCGCAGCGTCTGCACATTGGCGCCGGTGACCGGCGGTGTCGACACCGCTGGCGGGGGCGAGCCATCGGATTTGCCGCCGCCACCGCCACAGCTGGCGAGCAGCCACACGAAGCTCGCCACCATGGCGCGTCCGAACCAGCGGAAGGTGACCTGAGGCTTCATGGCAGCAGCGTTTTGATGTCAACCCCGTGGGGCACCAGGGTGGGAATGTAGGCATACCCCTCGAAGTTACCCATGCGCCCGCGTGACAGCATCACCAGCTCAGGCTTGCGTGCATGCACCACCCCCCCTCTTTGACCTGCCGCGCGCTTTTGCTGAACGGCTTGCTGGTATGCGGTGAAGTGGTCTCCGAAGAAGACGGCCAGATCGGGCAGCACCGGCCCCGCCCACACCACGGCAAACACCTGCTGCTGGGCATTGACGAATTCGCGGACGACCGTGCCGGTTGGCTCGACGAGGGTTGACACCGTGTAGGCCTCATTCACCGGCGCGGCGCGCAACTGTCTGGCGGCCGGGGCTGCGTCAGCCGCGTCGGCGGGGCGGGCTTGGGGCGCGCGCCCCAGGGCGGCCTGCACATTGGTACACAACAGCAAGCTGGCTGCCAGCGCGAACGCAGGGGTGCGCCACATCGTGAATGAAGGGGGTTTCATCGTGAGCATGACCACATGACAAGAGGATGTGCGTCGAGGTGAAGGGCTGTCAGGAACCCATCTTTTCGAGTGCACAGCGTAACGCAGTTTGTCATGCATGCGTTCGCGCGCGCATCGCGTGACCTCGCGATGACAAGGCGTTGCTCACTCCATCAAGGCGACCGACTTCATTTGCACCCAGATGTCCTGCCCCAGCGCCACACCCAGGTCGGCGGCGGCCCGTCGGGTGACCTGGGCCAGCACGCTCGTCTGACCGATGTGCAACCGCACCAGCATCAGGCCGGGGTGGGTGTCGTCGCCGATGGCGTCCACGCGGCCGCGCATCACGTTCTGGATGCTGGTGTGGCCGGGCTGCACCGCCAGACTCACATCGCGAGCCAGGATGCGCACGCGCACGCGCTGGCCCACTTGCAGGGCATGGTCGCGGATCCACAGCTGGCCGCCACCAAAGTCCACGCGGGCCAGGTGCCAGGCGGAATCCAGCTCGCTGACCGTGGCGGCCAGGATGACCCCGGCGTCTTCGCCCAGGCGGATGGGCGCGTCCACCCGGCTCAGGATCTCGCCCAAGGCGCCACTGGCGGTCACGCGACCCTGGTCCAGCATCACGAGGTGGTCGGCCAGGCGGGTCACCTCGTCGGGCGCGTGGCTGACGTAGAGCATGGGGATGTCGAGCTCATCGCGCAGACGCTCCAGGTAGGGCAGGATTTCCTGCTTGCGACGCAGATCCAGCGCAGCCAAGGGCTCGTCCATCAGCAGCACGCGCGGGGCCACCGCCAGGGCGCGGGCGATGCCGACGCGCTGACGCTCGCCCCCGGACAGGTGATCGGGCTGACGGTCGAGCAGGGGGCGGATGCCCAGCAGGTCGATGACGTGGTCCAGCTGCACCTGGGGCGCTTCGGCACTGCGGCGCAGGCCATAGCGCAGGTTGCCCAGCACGCTGAGGTGCGGGAAGAGGCTGGCCTCCTGGAACACATAGCCGATGGGACGGCGATGGGTGGGCAGCCATTCACGGCTGTCTTGCCAGATCTGATTTTGCACGCGCAAGCGTCCTTGCGGCGCGCGCTCCAACCCTGCGATGCAGCGCAGCAGGGTCGTCTTGCCCGAGCCCGAGGGGCCGAACAGCGCCGTGACGCCCCGCCCCGGCAGGCGCAGATCGACGTCGAGCGTGAACCCGGGCCAGTCGAGCTGAAACCGTGCTTCGATGTCGCTCATCTCAGCGCCTCCGCCCGGGTTGGGCGCGCCAGGCATACAGGCTCAGCAGGACCACGAACGAGAACACCAGCATCACCGCAGCAAGGCGATGGGCCTGGCCGTAGTCCAGCGATTCGACATGGTCGTAGATCTGCACCGAGGCGACGCGGCTGATGCCCGGCAGGTTGCCCCCGATCATCAGCACCACGCCGAACTCGCCCACCGTGTGCGCGAAGGTCAGGATGGACGCGCTCAGGAAGCCAGGCGCGGCCAGCGGCACGGCCACGGTGAAGAAGGCGTCCAGCGGTGAGGCGCGCAAGGTGGCGGCCACTTCCATGGGGCGCTCGCCCATGGCCTCAAAAGCGCTTTGCTGGGGCTGCACCATGAAGGGCAGGGAGTAAAACACCGAGGCCACCACCAGCCCCGTGAAGGTGAAAGGCAGGGGGGGCAGGCCCAGCGCCTGGGTCAGTTGCCCAAGGGGGCCGTCCGGCCCCATGGCCAGCAGCAGGTAAAAGCCCAGCACCGACGGGGGCAACACCAGGGGCAGTGCCACCACGGCGCCGATGGGGGCCTTCCAGCGCGAGCGGCTGCGCGCCAGCCACCAGGCGATGGGCGTGCCCAGCACCAGCAAGATCAGCGTCACCACCCCGGCCAGGCGGGCGGTCAGCCACAGGGCCTGCCAGTCACTGGCTGAGAGCATGGGGCATCTTTCTGGGCACGGGTGTCATGGGGCTGCCGCTTCACCGGGCAGGACGAAGCCGTAGCGGCTCATCACGGCGCGGGCCTGGGGGCTGCGCATGTGGTCCGCAAAGCGCTGGGCGAGCGCCTTGCCTTGTGCCCGCTTCGTGATGATGAAGCCCTGCTCCAGCGGCGTGTGGAGCTGGTCGGGAATCAAGGCGTACCCACCCTGGCGCGATAGCGTCGGGTTCACGGCCAGGGCCAGCGCGATGATGCCGACCTGGGCATTGCCGGTCTGCACGAACTGGGCGGTTTGCGCGATGTTGTCACCGTAGACGAGCTTGGGCTCGACCTGGGACCAGACCCCGGCGGCCCGCAAGGCCTCCACCGCGCGCTGGCCATAGGGCGCGTGCTTGGGGTTGGCAATCGCAATGCGGGTGATCTTCGGATCGGTGAGGCTGCTCAGGCGCAGCTGGCGGGCATCGCGCGAGGCGCTCCACAGCACGAGGCGGCCCACCGCATAAGGCTGGACTGACGAGGCCGCAAAACCCGCCTGGGCCAGCGCACGCGGGTAGGCGATGTCGGCCGAGAAGTACAGATCGTAGGGGGCGCCTTGCTGGATCTGGGTGTGGAACTTGCCCGACGAGCCGTAGACGACCTCGACCTCATGACCGGGCTCGCGGGCCTTGAAGGCGGTCACGATCTCGTCGAGGGCGAACTTGAGGTCAGCTGCGGCCGCCACCATGATTTTCTCGGCATGGGCGCTGGCGCCGGCAAGCAGCAGACCGAGGCAGAGCAGGTGGGCGAGCAGGCGTGTCATGAAGGGGGCTTCGCGGTGTCGCAAGCGACTCAGCGGGGAGCATACCGCACCCCCGCGAACACCCCGCTCGTGCCCCCTCACACCGCGCCGACACGCGCCACCGAGGTGCCCCTGCGGCCTCAGCCGAACAGCTTGTTGGCGGTTTCGGCCACCAGCTTGCCCTGGAAGCGGGCACCATCCAACTCGATCGCGCTGGGCTGGCGCTCGCCCTTGCCACCGGCAATCGTGGTCGCGCCATAGGGGCTGCCGCCGACGATTTCGTCCAGCGTCATCTGGCCTGCAAAGCTGTAGGGCAGCCCCACGATGACCATGCCAAAGTGCATCAGGTTGGTGATGATGGAAAACAGCGTCACCTCCTGGCCACCGTGCTGCGTGGCGGTGGAGGTGAAGGCCGCGCCCACCTTGCCGTTGAGGGCGCCGCGCGCCCACAGCCCGCCCGTCTGGTCGAGGAAGGCGGCCATCTGCCCTGGCATGCGCCCGTAGCGCGTCGGCGCGCCCACGATGATGGCGTCGTAGTTGACCAACTCCGCCACCGTGGCGATGGGGGCGGCCTGATCAAGCTTGAAGTGTGCCGACTGGGCGATCTCCTGCGGGACGGTTTCCGGGACCCGCTTCACGTCGACGGTGGCGCCGGCGCTGCGTGCGCCCTCCGCCACGGCCTGGGCCATGGTTTCAATGTGGCCGTAGCTCGAGTAGTACAGGACGAGGACTTTGGACATGGGAGCTCCTGGTGGGTGACAAGGATGTGGCGAGGGCGCACTGCTCAGCCCGAGCGGGTCATTCTGCGCGGGTGAGGAGGTGTTGGCAATGAGGCGCGGGGCTCAGCACACTTTGTGAACAAAGTGTTCACGTTTGTCTGCGCTCGTGGCTTGGCCATCGGGCGGGGGTGATCGCTCAATCCGTGGGTGGGTACTGAAAAAGCACTTCTGAATCAATGGTTTGAGAAAAGTTTGAGGGGCGATCGCGCATCTGGCACACCCCTTGCAATGTAGACATTGCCAAGCAGACATTCTTTCTTTCCCTTGTTCAGGAGCTTTCATGTCCACCGTCATCGCCCCAGCCACTGCCCCCTCGACTGCCGCTGCCCCCACCACGGTGAAGGCCTATCTGCGCCCCATCGATCGCGATGGGCTCATGGCCTTTGCGGACAAGGGGCGCAACAACCCATCCTCTCGCGGCACCAACAAAGTGCACACCGTGATGGAGGGGCAATACCGCTCGCTCAGCTATGTGGGCAACCACACGCCAGTGGTGGTCGATGAGCCGCTGCATCTGTTCGGGCAGGACACCGCCCCCGCCCCCGGGGAGATCGTGCTGTCGGGCCTGGGCGGCTGCCTTGCCGTGGGCATCACCGCGGTCGCCACATGGAAGCAGGTCAAGCTGACGCGCCTGGAGATCTTCATGGAGGGCGACATCGGCAACCCCGCCGCCTGGGGCGCCGATGGGGCCTTGCAGAAGACCCCGCCTGAGATGGGCTTTCAGGCCATTCGCGTGAAGGTGCTGGTGGAAGGCGATGCGCCGCGTGAGGTGCTCGACGAGATCGTGCAGCACGCCAACTACTACTCGCCGGTGGCCAACACGATGCGCAACCCCATCCCCTTCACGATCAGCCTGGCTGACTGAAGCCGAGCGCTGGCTGCCTCAAGGAGTCTCCACATGAACCACGCTGACATGCCTCAGGACCTCGCCTCGCCTCCTGCAGAGGTCTCCTCCGCCTTGATGGCTGCCGTGCAGGCCATTGCCCACGGCCCCTTGAAGCAGCAGGTCGAAGCCATCGACCGCGGCCTGTATCCGCAAGCGATCCTGCGCGATCTGGCCAGGGTGGGCGCCATGAGTGCCCACCTCGATACCGACACGCAGGCCGGCGACTATGGCCTAGCCATCCAGGCGATGGCCGAGGTGTCCCGCGTGTGCGGGGCCACCGGCTTCATGATGTGGTGCCAGGCCGTGTGCGGGCTGTACCTGCAGCACAGCGGCAACCCCGCCTTGACCGGCCGCGTGCTGCAGGCGCACCTCAGCGGGGAGGGGCTGGGCGGCACCGCGCTGTCCAACCCCATGAAGAGCTACGCCCAGATTGAAGGCATGCTTTTGCGTGCTCGCGTGGTGGAGGGCGGCTATCGGGTGAGCGGCACGCTGCCCTGGGTGAGCAACCTGGGGCCATCTCAATACTGCGGCGCCATCGCCAGCGTGGAATCAGGCTCAACGAGTGAGCCACATGAAATCATGTTCCTGCTGCACTGTGATGCACCGGGCGTGGAAATGCGCGAGTGCCCCAGTTTCTCTGGCATGGAGGGGACGGGCACCTATGCCCTGCGCTTGAGCGATCACTTTGTGGGTGCCGATCAACTGATTGCCGATCCGACGCGCCCCTTCATTGCCAGCATCCGGGCGGCCTTTGTGATGTTGCAGTGCGGCATGGCGGTGGGCGTGACCCAGGGCGCCATCGACTCGATGTGGGCCGTGGAAGGGCAGCTCGGCCATGTGAACCAGTTCCTGGAAGACCGGCCCGATGCCTTGCAGGCCGAGCTGGACGAGTTGTCGGCACGGGTCATGAAGCTGGCCGAGACCCCGTTTGACAGCAGCAAGGAGTTCTTCATCGACGTGCTGGATGCGCGGGCGCATGGCGCCGAGCTGTGTCTGCGGGCCGCGCAGTCGGCCTTGATGCACCAGGGCGCACGCGGCTATCTGCTCAGCTCCGATGTGCAGCGCCGCGTGCGAGAGTCGCACTTCGTCGCCATCGTCACCCCCGCCATCAAGCACCTGCGCAAGGAGATCGCGCGCTTGAGCACCGAGGAGATGCCCGCATGAGTGCCATCTTGCCTTTCCAGCAGTACATCTGCGAGGCCTGCGGCTACGTCTACGACGAGGCCCAGGGCGATCCCGACGGAGGGCTGCCTCCTGGCACCCGCCTGGCTGACATCCCCGATGACTGGGCCTGCCCCCTGTGCGGGGTCAGCAAGCAGGACTTCGTGCCTTACACCGCACCCTGTCTGGACACGCTGCGTGCGCAGGCCGGCCGCGCATCGGTGGTGTGCACTCGCCGTGCGGGCGAAGCCGGTGTGGTCATCGTGGGCGCAGGGCGCGCAGGCTGGCAGATGGCCGAGGCCTTGCGGGCCCGTGATGCCGATCTGCCCATCACCCTGGTGAGCGCGTGCGCCGGCGATGTGTATGACAAGCCGCTGCTGTCCGTGGCCATGGCCCGAGGCCTGGCGCCCGAGCAGCTGGTCAAAGAGTCTGGCGTGCAGGCGGCACGTCGCCTGGGTGTGACCCTGATGGCACACACCCATGCGGTGCGCGTGTGCGAGGCCACGCACCAATTGCGCACCACACGGGGGCCGATTCCGTATACCCATCTCATCCTGGCCCACGGCGCGCAGCCGGTGTTGCCCGACACGCTGCCGGCCACCTTGTGCTGGCGCATCAACCACCTGGCGGCGTATCAGAGACTGCGCGCTGCGATGGAAGGCTCATCATGTGAGCTTGTGATCGTCGGGGCTGGCCTGATTGGCAGTGAACTGGCCAATGACCTGGCCTTGGGCGGGCACCGCATCACCTTGCTGGACACCCAGAGCGAGCCGCTGGCGCGCTGGCAGGCCGAGCAAGCGGGGCAGCAGGTGCTGCAAGCCTGGCAAGACCTGCCCATCCGCTTTGTGGGCGGTGTGCAGGTGGCCTCGGCCGAGCGAGTGCAGGGCCGCATCCGCGTGCGCACCCGTTGTGGTCAGGTGTTCGAGGCCGATCAGCTGATCGCCGCCGCGGGCTTGCACACCCCCTCACGCCTGGCCCGCACGGCGGGCTTGCGCTGGGACCAGGGCGTCGCCGTGGAGGCACGAACCTTGCGTACCAGTCAGGCAGGCATCTACGCACTGGGCGACTGCATCACGGTGGATGGCCAGGCCAGCCGCTACATCGAGCCGATTGCGCGCCAGGCCAGAACCATCGCCGCGCAAATCTGCGCGGGTGAGCCGGAGCCCTATCAGGTCCGCCCCATGGTGGTGCGGGTCAAGACCACGTCGATGCCGCTGACCCTGCACTGAGCAGGGCGCAGCGCCCCCTTTCATCACTTCTGACCGAGGCCACGCCATGACGAACTCTGACGACAACATCTATCGCCCGTATTCGCCGCTTGCCCGACTGGGCGGTTGCACCTGCGGACAACACGCCAGCAGTGCCGAGCATGACGCCGCCACGCTGGCTGCGACCGAGGCCCGCGCCACCGATGTCGACACCCTGTCGCGCGATTTCATCGAAGCGGCCGCGGTGAAAGCGCTCTTCCCGGTGGAAGCCACCCGCCGCGCCTTCCTCAATGCCGTCGGACAGCGCACGGCCATGGCGGCCATCGCCAGCGTGCTGCCCCTGGCCAGTCTGCAGGCCATGGCGCAGGACAAAGGCGCGCTGGAGAAGACCGATCTGAAGATCGGCTTCATCCCCATCACCTGTGCCACGCCGTTGATCATGGCGCACCCCTTGGGCTTTTACAAACAGCAAGGGCTGAATGTGGAGCTCAGCAAAACGGCGGGCTGGGCCCTGGTGCGCGACAAGATGCTCAACAACGAGTATGACGCCTCGCACTTCTTGAGCCCGATGCCGCTGGCCATCACGCTGGGCCTGGGATCGAGCGCCAAGGCCATGCAGGTGGCGACGATCCAGAACGTCAACGGCCAGGCCATCACCCTGGCGCTCAAGCACAAGAACAACCGCGACCCGAAGAACTGGAAGGGCTTCAAGTTCGCCATTCCCTTCGAGTTCAGCATGCACAACTTCCTGTTGCGCTACTACCTGGCTGAGGCGGGCCTGAACCCCGACACCGATGTGCAACTGCGCGTGGTGCCACCGGCCGAAATGGTGGCCAACCTGCGTGCCGGCAACATCGACGGCTTCCTCGGCCCCGATCCCTTCAACCAGCGCGCGGTCTACGAGGAGGTGGGCTTCATCCACCTGCTCACCAAGGACATCTGGGACGGTCACCCTTGCTGCGCCTTTGGCACCAGCGCCGAGTTCGTGCAGAAGAACCCCAACACCTTTGCCGCGCTCTACCGCGCCGTGTTGACCGCTGCCGCCATGGCCCGCGGCCCCAAGAACCGCGAGCTGATCGCGGGCGTCATCTCCAAGCCGCAGTACCTGAACCAGCCCGAGGTGGTGGTCAAGCAGGTGCTCACTGGCCGCTTTGCCGATGGCCTGGGCAATGTGCAGAACGTGCCCTCGCGTGCGGACTTTGACCCGATGCCCTGGGACAGCATGGCCGTGTGGATGCTCACGCAGATGCAGCGCTGGGGTTACCTCAAGGGCGATGTGAACTACCGTCAGATTGCCGAAAAGGTGTTCCTGATGACCGATGCCCGCAAGCACATGAAGGCACTGGGCCAGCCGGCACCGGCGGCCGCTTCGCCCAAGTTCAAGGTGATGGGCAAGGAGTTCGATGCGGCCAAGGCCGATGCCTACCTGAAGAGCTTTGCCATCCGAAAGGCGGTGTGACATGAGTGTCGCCAAGAACCTGAAAGTGCGCGCCGGGCTGCTGTCGGGCCTGATCCTGGTGGCCATCCTCGGCATCTGGTACGTCGCCACCGCGAGCGCGGGCGGCGCCGCCTCCGGTGCCGGCCTGACGCCCGAACAGATCGAGTACGCGCAGATGATGGGGCAGGACCCCTCGGCCAAGAAGGCCGATGGCTTCCCCACGCTGGGCCAGATGGGCGAGACGGTGTGGTCGCATCTGTCCCGGCCGTTCTATGACAACGGCCCCAACGACAAGGGCGTGGGCATCCAGCTGGCGCACTCGCTGGGGCGTGTGGCGCTGGGCTTTGGCCTGGCCTGCCTGGTCGCGATCCCGCTGGGCTTCGTGATCGGGATGTCCCCCCTGCTGAATCGGGCGCTGGATCCGTTCATCCAGGTCCTCAAGCCGATCAGCCCCCTGGCCTGGATGCCGCTGGCGCTATACACCATCAAGGACTCGACCCTGAGCGGGATCTTCGTGATCTTCATCTGCTCGATCTGGCCGATGCTGGTGAACACCGCCTTTGGTGTGGCGGCGGTCAAGAAGGAATGGCTCAACGTGGCGGCCACCCTGGAGGTCAGCCCCTTGCGCAAAGCGCTGCAGGTGATCCTGCCCGCCGCGGCCCCCACCATCCTCACCGGCATGCGCATCAGCATGGGCATTGCCTGGCTGGTGATCGTGGCGGCGGAGATGTTGGTGGGCGGCACGGGCATCGGCTACTTCGTCTGGAACGAGTGGAACAACCTCTCCCTGAGCAATGTGATCTTTGCCGTGCTGGTCATCGGCGTGGTGGGCATGTTGCTGGACCTGGCCTTTGGCCGACTGCAAAAGGCGGTGACCTATGTGGATTGACACCTCGGCCCTCGGTGGCCTCAAGACCGCACCGCCGGCGCCCGCGCCCGACCTCACAGCATCCGCAGGAAAGGCTCCCGTGAAGACCCCTCTGCTTCAGATCGAACGCCTCGGCAAGGCCTATGTGGCCGACAAGCCCGTGTTTGCCGATGTTTCCTTCACGCTGGACCGCGGCGAGTTCGTCTGCGTCATCGGCCACTCGGGCTGCGGCAAGACCACCATCTTGAACGTGCTGGCCGGGCTGGACACCGCCACTGCGGGCCATGTGTTCATGGAGTCGCGTGAGATGGTCGGGCCCAGTCTGGAGCGCGGGGTGGTGTTCCAGGGCCACGCCCTGATGCCGTGGCTGACGGTGCGCCAGAACATTGCCTTTGCCGTCAAGTCTCGCTGGCCGGATTGGTCGGCGGCGCAAACCAACGCGCATGTCGAGAAGTTCGTGCAGCTGGTGGGCCTGACGCCGGCGATCGACAAGAAGCCCAGCCAGTTGTCCGGCGGCATGAAGCAGCGGGTGGGCATCGCCCGGGCCTTCTCCATCCAGCCCAAGATGCTCTTGCTGGACGAGCCCTTTGGCGCCTTGGATGCGCTGACGCGCGGCACCATCCAGGACGAGCTGATGGGCATTGTGCGCGAGACCCATCAGACGGTGTTCATGATCACTCACGACGTGGACGAGGCCATCTTGCTGGCCGATCGCATCCTGCTGATGAGCAACGGCGCCGAGACCGACCAAGGCTACAAGCCGGGCGGCATCGCCGAGGTGGTGGTCAACCCACTGCCCCGCGAGCGCACCCGCGCCACCTTGCATCACCTCGATGGCTACTACGACCTGCGCAACCACATCGTTGACTTTCTGGTGTCGCGCGCCAAGGCTCACTGAGCGATCCTGCCATTTTTCCAACCCCCTTTTTTCTCACATCAAGACTGGAGTTCTCATGAACCGCATGGACGTCACCGAAAAAATCATCAGCACCAAGGTGTCCAAGGGCATCAAGTGGGAAGAGGTCGCCCAGAAGGTCGGCCTCTCCAAGGAGTGGACGACGGCCGGGTGCCTGGGCCAGATGACCTTCGACGCCGCCCAGGCCGCCATCGTGGGCGACATCTTCGACCTCACCGACGAGGAGCGCAAATGGCTGCAGGTGGTGCCTTACAAGGGCTCGCTGCCCACACCGGTGCCCACCGACCCACTGATCTACCGCTGGTATGAAATCGTCAGCGTCTACGGCAGCACGATCAAGGAGTTGATCCACGAAGAGTTCGGCGACGGCATCATGAGTGCGATCGACTTCAGCATGGACATCCAGCGCCAGGGCGATCCCAAGGGAGATCGCGTCAACGTCGTGCTGTCCGGCAAGTTCCTGCCCTACAAGCAGTACTGATCGGCCCCGACGCACATGCACACCCCTCCCGCGACCCCTGATCTGCCGGGTGCGCCCGGGGCCGACGCCGCCCCGGGCGCCGGCAACTGGCACGCGCAGGAAATGCTCCTGATGCGGGAGGTGATGAAGCACATCGGCAAGAGCCTGGCGCCGGACGTGGTGCTGCGCGAGATGCTGCACCTGTGCTCCGAGCTGCTGGGCCTGAACCGCGGGCGGATCGTGCTGGCCGACAACCTCGAAGCCCTCATGGACCTGCCGCCCGGCAGCAGCCTGAAGGTGGCTTCGGCCAGCATCCGCTATGCCTACGGGCTGACGCGGGAGGAGCGCGAACGGGGGCACTTTCGGCGTGGCGAGGGCATCACGGGTCGGGTGCTGGCCACGGGGCAGCTCATCATCGTGCAGGACATCGACCGCGAGCCGACCTTCCTGTGCCGCACCGTGCAGCGCGACGACCTGCCGCCCGGGCCGGTGTCCTTCATCGCCATGCCGGTGCGGGTGGGGCTGTCCACCGTCGGGGTGCTGGCCTGCCATCGCATCCGCCATCGCTATCGCTCGCTGGCCGATGACCTGACCATCCTGGGCATCCTCGCCACGCTGATCGGGCAGTTGCTGGAGCTGCGCTTCACGGTGGAGCAGCGCACCCGCACGCTGGAGGCGCACAACATGGCGCTCACGCAGGCGCTGGAGGCCTCGCCCGCGCGCTACGGCATCGTGGGCACCTCACCGGTGTTGCTGCGCTCGATCGCCGAACTGGAGCAGGTGGCCGCCACCAAGGCCAGTGTGCTGCTGCTGGGCGAGTCGGGCACCGGCAAGGAGATGTTCGCGCGCGCGCTGCACCTGGCCAGCCCGCGCCGGGATCACCCCTTCATCAAGGTCAACTGCGCGGCCATTCCCGAAACCCTGTTCGAGTCGGAGCTGTTCGGCTACGAGAAGGGCGCCTTCACCGGGGCCGTGGGTTCGCGCGCCGGCCTGTTCGAACAGGCGCATGGCGGCACCATTTTTCTGGACGAGATTGGCGAGCTGCCGCTGTCCATGCAGACCAAGCTCTTGCGCACCCTGCAGGAGGGCACCATCGTGCGCCTGGGCGGCAAGCGTGAGGTGCACATCGATGCCAGGCTGGTGGCCGCCACCAACCGCGATCTGGCTCACGAAGTGACCCTGGGCGCCTTCCGCGAAGACCTGTTCTACCGGCTCAATGTGATCCCGATCCGCCTGCCTGCCTTGCGCGAGCGCAGCGCCGATGTGCATGAGCTGGCGATCCACTTTCTCAACCGCTTCAACCAGGCCAACCAGCGCAACGTCAACCTCAGCCCGGGCGCCCTGCAGCGCCTGCAGGCGCACGCCTGGCCCGGCAACATCCGCGAGCTGGCCAACCTGATCGAGCGCATGGTGTTGCTGGGTGACAAGAGCGTGCTGGAGGCGGCCGACATCGAGCGCTTTCTGCCGCGCACCTCGCCGGCGGACGCGCTGCGCGCGCGCTTCACGGCGGACGACCGCGTCCCGCGTCCCGCGGCAATGGACGTGACCCTGGTGCGGCCTTACCTGCCCGCCGCCTCCCATGCGCTGGCCGATTTGACGGAGGCCTTGCGCCAGCACGGTGGCAACCGCTCCCGTGCCGCTCAGGCGCTGGGGCTGACCTTGCGGCAGTTCAATTACCGGATGCTCAAGCTGGGCGGGGCAGCGCGTGACGTGGTGAACTGAGGGGCAGCTCAGCTCAGGTCCGGCGCGCGGTACACCAACACCTTCAACGCGCGGTCTTCGGCCACATCCGCAAACGCCGCCGGGTTGGCCACGCGCTCCACAAAGCGCAGCTCCGGCGCCTCCACCGCCATCAGATCCTGCAAAAAGCCCGGTCCCAGTTTGGGCGAGTTCAGGCACAGCAGCGCATGGCCCCCCGGCATCAGCAAATCCGGCAGACGGCGCATGAGGCGGGCGTAGTCCTTCTCGGCCACGAAGCTGCCCTTCTGGTAGGTCGGCGGGTCGAGGATGATGAGGTCGTACGGGCCGCTGCGGGTGATCTTGCCCCAGGAGCTGAAGATGTCGTGCGGCAGGAAACTCACATCCGACGTGATGCCATTGAGGTGGTGGTTCTGTTTGCCGATGGACAGGGCGCCGGCGGCCATGTCCACATTGATGCCCTGGCGGGCACCGGCCTGCATCGCCACCACCGAGAAGGCGCAGGTGTAGGCAAACAGGTTGAGCACCTTGTAGCGGTGGCTCGTGGTGCAGGCCTGGGCCACGTGCTCGCGCACCCAGCGGCGGCCCTCGCCCATGTCCAGAAACAGCCCGTGGTTGAAGCCGCGCAGCAGGTGCACCTTGAACTGCGCGCCTTGCTCGCTGACCACATGCGGGTCAGGCACCGCGCCGCTGAGCACACGGGTGTCGGCGCGCACCTCGTTGCGGTGCTGGAACACCAGGTTCACAGGCTGATCGGGCATCAGTTCCGCCCAGCGGGCCGCCAGCGCAGCCTGGATGGGCGCCAGCTCCTCCTCGCTCACCGGTTGGTAGCTGGTCAGCAGCAGGACCGGCGGATACCAGTCCAGCGCCCATTGTTCGTAACCAGGGAACATGCCGCCACGGCCGTGGAAGAGGCGCTGGGCGTCCGGGGGCAGCGTCATCGTGGCGATGGCGTCGAGCAGGGCTTGTGGGGTCACGGGTCAGCAGGGGCGGGATGAAGCAGGTGTGCATTGTCGGCGATGGGCGCAGCGGCCGAGGGTCCGCATGTCCTTGCGCAAGCTCGGCCTCAGCGGGTTTGCTAATCTGCGGCCTTGGACCGATTGCACACCCCGCGTGCCTTTCACCTTGACTCAGGAGTGCCCGACATGAGCGACACCCACGACGACGCCTCTGGCTACACGCCCCCGGCCGTCTGGACCTGGACCCCAGGCCATGGCGGCCGCTTTGCCAACATCAACCGCCCCATTGCCGGGCCGACCCACGAGCAGGCCCTGCCCGTGGGCAAGCACCCGCTGCAGCTGTACTCGCTGGGCACGCCCAATGGCGTGAAGGTGACGGTGATGCTCGAAGAGCTGCTGCAAGCCGGCCACACCGGCGCCGAGTACGACGCCTGGCTGATCCGCATCAACGAGGGCGCGCAGTTCGGCTCGGGCTTTGTCGAGGTCAACCCCAACTCCAAAATCCCGGCGCTGATGGACCGCAGCGGCCCTGAGCCCATTCGCGTGTTCGAGTCCGGCGCCATCCTGGTCTACCTGGCCGAGAAGTTCGGCGCCTTCCTGCCCACCGAGCCAGCCCAGCGCGCCGAGTGCCTGTCGTGGCTGTTCTGGCAGGTGGGCAGCGCGCCGTTCCTGGGTGGGGGTTTCGGGCACTTCTATGCCTATGCGCCGGTCAAGCTCGAATACGCCATCGACCGCTATGCCATGGAGGTCAAGCGCCAGATGGACGTGCTCAACCGCCATCTGGCCGAGCACCGCTACATGGTGGGCGACACGTACACGATCGCCGACATGGCCATCTGGCCCTGGTACGGCGCCTTGTCGAAGGGGCAGTTGTACGAAGCTGGGGAATTCCTGCAGGTCCAGGACTACACCCATGTCGTACGCTGGGCAGAAGAGATCGCGCAGCGTCCGGGAGCCCGGCGCGGGCGCATGGTCAACCGCGTGGTGGGCGACCCGGCCAGCCAGTTGCACGAACGCCATGACGCCAGCGATTTCGAGACGAACACCCAGGACAAGTTGGCATGCCCCTGACCCTTTACGACTGCGCCACGGCCCCCAGCCCCCGCCGCGCCCGCATCTTGCTGGCCGAAAAAGGCCTGACCTATGAGACCGTGCAGGTGGACCTGCGCACCAGCGAGCAACTCAGTGACGCCTTCCGCGCGGTGAATCCGCTGTGCACGGTGCCCGTTTTGCGCACCGAGAACGGTCTGCTGCTGACCGACAACGCTGCGATCGCGGCCTACATCGAGGCGCAGTACCCCCAGCATCGCTTGCTGGGTGTCTCGCCCGCCGAGAAGGCCGAGGTGGCCAGCTGGAACTGGCGCATGGAGTTTGAAGGTCTGATGGCCGTGGCCGAGGCCTTTCGCAACGGCAGCCCGGCGATGGCCAACCGCGCCTTGCCGGGCCCGCAGGACCACCCGCAGATCCCGGCGCTGGCCGAGCGCGGCCTGGTGCGTACGCAGCAGTTCTTCGACATGCTCAACGAGCGCCTGGCCGGTCGGGAGTTCATCGCCACCGACCGGTTCAGCATCGCTGACATCACGGCGGTGGTGGCCGTGGACTTTGCGCGCGTGGTCAAGGTACGCGTCACCGAGGCGCACCCGCACCTGATGCGTTGGCGCGCGGCGATGGCCGAGCGGCCGTCCATGTCGCTGTGACCGCGCGTTGACCTGCTGCTGACGGGGCACTGACAGCGGCGGCCGTGCACACGTGGCCGCACAGGCCCTTGCGTCTTCAGGCCGGTTGCAACTCTGGGATCAACGCGTGGGTGCGCGCCATCAGCATGTTGGCGCGCTCTTCTCCGGCAATCTCGGCAATCGCGTGCCGGCAGGTCTCCAGCCAGGTCAGCAGGCTGGGGTGGTCCACCACATCGCGGGCGGCCAGGCGCAGCGCTTCATCGCGGCGGCCCAGCAGGCGCGCGATCTGCTCCAGCGCATAGAACTTGGCCGCGGCGAGCGAGCGCGTGGCCGCTGGGGCCGGCGCGGGCGCGGGTACCGATGAGTGTGCCAACGGGGCCGTCACCTGTTTTTTCGGGCAGGGCGCCACCAAACCACGTGTCAGAAGCTCTCGCACATCGTCCAGCGTCAGCGACAGGGCTTCGATGGCTGGCAGCAGGTCAGCCAGGGGGCGCTTGCCGTCGATCATGATCAGCACGGCGCGCGCCGCCCCACTGAGCTCGATGCTGCGGGTGCGGATGGCCGACCACGCGAGGTCGGTCTTGGCATAGGGAAGGGTCAAGTCCATGGAAAGTCTCCTGCGCGACGCAGGCGACTATTGCGAGCCCGGATGACAACTTGACGATGTCGCAAAATGACCCAGTGGCGCCGAGGTGATCACGTGAATTTGTCACGCCCATCGGCTGGCCAGGATGTTGTATGGTTGCTTCCTTGTCTGCCCCCAATCCCTTGCCCTTGTTGTTGCTGGTCGCCCTGGCCTTGGCCTGGATCGTCTGGCTGTGGACGCAGCCCCGGCGTCTGGCGCATCGCCGGCGACGGCTGCAGTCGGCGCCCTTTCCCGAGGCGTGGGAGCGCATCCTGCGTCGACGGGTGCCGCTGACGCGCAGCATGCCGGCTGATCTGCAGGCGCAGCTCAAACGGCACATTCAGGTCTTCCTGGCAGAAAAGGCCTTCATCGGCTGCGAAGGGCAGGCCATCACCGACGAAGTGCGCATCACGGTGGCGGCACAGGCTTGCCTGCTGCTGCTCAATCGGCCCACGGACTATTACCCCCGTCTGCGCCAGATCCTGGTCTACCCCCGGGCCTTCTGGGTGCAGCACACGCAGCCCGACGAGCACGGCCTGGTGCACGCCCATGACGAACTGCGGGCAGGTGAGTCGTGGGATGAGGGGCAGGTCATCTTGGCGTGGGACGAGACGCGCGACAGCGCCCGCATCCCGGACGATGCTTTCAACGTGGTGCTGCACGAGTTTGCGCACCAGCTCGACGCCGAGAACGGTCTGAGCAACGGCGCGCCGGAGCTGGGCAGTGCGCAGCGCCATGCGCGCTGGGCCGAGGTGATGCGGGCAGCGTTTGCGCAGCTGCAAGCGCAGGTGGCGCGTGGCGAGGAGACGGTGCTGGACCCGTACGGCGCGAGCGAGCCCGTGGAGTTCTTCGCGGTCGCCACCGAGGCGTTTTTCGAGCGCGGCCAGGATCTGCTGCAGAACCAGCCGGCCTTGTATGCCGAGCTGGCGGGCTTTTACAAGGTGGACCCGGCCGCCTGGTGAGCCGTTCGGGGCCCCCATGAAAAACGGCCTCTTGCGAGGCCGTCGGGTCACTCAGGGATCACGCGCGGATCAGGCGGCGACCACGCTCGCCAGCGTGGCGTTCAGCGTGGCGCTGGGGCGCATGACCGCTTCCAGCTTGGCCGCGTCGGGCATGTAGTAGCCACCGATGTCGGCCGGCTTGCCTTGCACCGCGGCCAGCTCGGCCACGATGGTGGCTTCCTGGGCACTCAGGGACTGGGCCAGGGGGGCGAACTTGGCGGCCAGGGCCGCGTCGTCGGTCTGGGCGGCCAGCGCCTGGGCCCAGTACAGCGCCAGATAGAACTGGCTGCCGCGGTTGTCCAGCTGACCGGTCTTGGGCGAGGGGTTCTTGTTGTTTTCCAGCAAGGTGCCCGTGGCCGCGTCCAGCGTCTTGGCCAGGATCTTGGCTTGCGTGTTGCCGGTCTTGAGGCCCAGGTCTTCCAGCGACACGGCCAGGGCGAGGAACTCACCCAGCGAGTCCCAGCGCAGGTGGTTTTCTTCCACCAGCTGCTTGACGTGCTTGGGGGCCGAGCCGCCCGCGCCGGTTTCGTACATGCCGCCACCGGCCATCAGCGGGACGATGGACAGCATCTTGGCGCTGGTGCCCAGTTCCATGATGGGGAACAGGTCGGTCAGGTAGTCGCGCAGGATGTTGCCGGTCACCGAGATGGTGTCCTTGCCGCGGATCACGCGCTCCAGCGTGTAACGCATCGCGCGCACCTGCGACATGATCTGGATGTCCAGGCCGGTCGTATCGTGGTCCTTGAGGTACTGGACGACCTTCTTGCGCAGCTCGGCCTCGTGCGGGCGAAACTCGTCGAGCCAGAACACGGCGGTCATGCCGGAGTTGCGAGCGCGGTTGACGGCCAGCTTGACCCAGTCGCGGATCGGGGCGTCCTTGACCTGGCACATGCGCCAGATGTCGCCCTCTTCCACGTTCTGCGACAGCAGGATCTCGCCGGTGGCGATGTCGACGATGTTGGCCACGCCCGCTTCGGCGATCTCGAAGGTCTTGTCGTGCGAGCCGTACTCTTCAGCTTGCTGGGCCATCAGGCCCACGTTGGGCACGGTGCCCATGGTGCGCGGGTCGAAGTTGCCGTTGGTCTTGCAGAAGTTGATCATCTCCTGGTAGATGCGGGCAAAGGTCGACTCGGGGATCACGGCCTTGGTGTCTTTCGGACGGCCATCGGCGCCCCACATCTTGCCGCCGATGCGGATCATGGCGGGCATCGAGGCGTCCACGATCACGTCGTTGGGGGCGTGCAGGTTGGAGATGCCCTTGGCCGAGTCCACCATGGCCAGCTCGGGACGGTGCTCGTGGCAGGCGTGCAGGTCCTGGATGATTTCTTCGCGTTGCGAGCTGGGCAGGGTCTCCAGCTTGTCGAACAGGTTGACCAGGCCGTTGTTGACGTTGACACCCAGCTCATCGAACAGCTTGCCATGCTTCTCGAAGGCTTCCTTGTAGAAGATGCGCACGGCGTGGCCGAACACGATGGGGTGCGAGACCTTCATCATCGTGGCCTTGACGTGCAGCGACAGCATCACGCCGGTCTTGCGGGCGTCTTCGAACTGCGTTTCGTAGAAGTCGCACAGCGCCTTCTTGCTCATGAACATGCTGTCGATGATCTCGCCTTCGAGCAGCGCCACTTTCGGCTTGAGGACGATGGTCTTGCCGCTGGCGGTGACCAGCTCCATCTTCACGTCACGGGCCTTGTCCAGGGTCAGGGACTTTTCACCGTGGTAGAAGTCGCCGTGCTTCATGGTGGCCACGTGCGTGCGCGAGGCCTGGCTCCACTCGCCCATGCTGTGCGGGTTCTTGCGGGCGTAGTTCTTGACGGCGGCAGGGGCGCGGCGGTCGGAATTGCCTTCACGCAGGACGGGGTTCACGGCGCTGCCCAGGCACTTGGCATAGCGCAGACGGATGGCCTTCTCTTCGTCGCTCTTGGGGTCTTCCGGAAAGTCGGGGACGGCGTAGCCCTTGCCTTGCAGTTCCTTGATGGCGCTGACCAGTTGGTGCACCGAGGCGCTGATGTTGGGCAGCTTGATGATGTTGGTGTCGGGCTGCAGGGTCAGGCGGCCCAGTTCGGCCAGGTTGTCGGGCACGCGCTGCGCTTCGCTCAGGCACTCGGGGAACTCGCCCAGGATGCGGGCGGCCACCGAGATGTCGCTGGTGGTGACGTTGATGCCGGCCGGGGCGGCAAAGGTGCGCACGATCGGAAGGAAGGAGCTGGTCGCCAGCAGCGGCGCCTCGTCAGTCAGGGTGTAGATGATGGTGGGCTGCTGGGTACTCATAACTTGCTTTCCGGATAAGGATGACGAAAATGCCGCCGGCTGGATCGCAGCAACGGCGGGCATCACAGGGCCATGGTTTTGGCAAAGGCGTAACGATATCGCTACTTGGGGCAAATTGCTTGTTTCATGGCAATAAGTCGACCTGTGACCTCAACCGTTGTGGGGGCAAACCGGGGGCGGTGTTGGGCCATCTTGCGGCACACTGTGTTTTTGTCCGCTTCACGCACGCCATGAGTTTTTCCGCTCCCGCGCCGTCGGATGACGAAGTGAACGCCGCCCGCCTCGACCCGGCGCGGCTGCAGGCGGTGTGCGACACCGGCTTGCTGGACACCCCTGCCGAAGAGAGCTTTGACCGCCTCACCCGGTTGGCCACCCGCTTGCTGGAGGTGCCGGCCACCTTCGTCTCCCTGGTGGATGCCGGGCGGGACTTCTACAAGAGCACCATCGGCTTTGGCGAGCCTTTGGCCAGCGCGCGTCAGCTCCAGGGGCGCACCTTCTGCCATTACGCCTTGCTCTCGCAGGGTCCATTGTTGCTGGACGATGTCTGCGCACTGCCCGGCTTTGCCGACGTGCCCACGGTGCAGACCTTGGGCGTGCGGGCCTATGCCGGGGTGCCGCTGGTGACCCCGGAGGGGCTGGTGCTGGGCAGTTTTTGCGCGGTGGACATGCAGCCCCGGCACTGGACCGCGCGCGATGTGGAGGTGCTGACCGAGCTGGCGCACGCCACCTTGCGCGAGATCACTTTGCGCCAGGCCCTGACCCAGTTGGCCGAGACCAACCGGCTGCTGGCCGAGGAGATGCACAAGGTCGGCGTGCTCAACGAGCGCCTGTCGGAGCTGGCGCACACCGATGCGCTCACGGGCTTGAATAACCGGCGGGCTTACGACCAGCAACTGGCCCGCGAGTGGCGGCGCGTGCAGCGCAACGGCGCGCCCCTGAGCGTGCTGCTGGTCGATGCCGACCATTTCAAGGCTGTCAACGATCAGCATGGCCATGCGGTGGGCGATCATGTGTTGCGGGTGCTGGCCGGTGTGCTGCAGGAGAGCGCCCGTGAGATCGATGTCGCGGCGCGCGTGGGCGGCGAGGAGTTTGCTGTGCTCCTGGCCGACACCGATGCCACGTCAGCTGCTGGGGTGGCCGAGCGCATCCGCAGCCAGATTGCCCAGGCCGAGGCGATGCCTGTGGCCGGGGTCACCGTGAGCATTGGCGTGGCCACCTTGCTGGCCGAAGAGCGGCCTGACAGCCTGCAGCACCGCGCCGACCAGGCCCTCTACATGGCCAAGTCGCAGGGGCGCAACCGGGTGGTGTCTGCGCGCTGACGAGGCCGGTGTTCAGGCCTGCTCAAGCAGGGCCTGGCAGGCCTCGGCTGGTGCGGGGCGGCTGATCAGGTAGCCCTGCGCCTCGTCGCAGCCCATGTCGGTCAGGGCCTGGCGCTGCGCCTGGGTTTCCACGCCCTCGGCGATCACCGTCAGCTGCAGGTTGTGCCCGAGCTGCACGATGGCCTTGACGATGGAGGCGCCATCCGCATCAATGAGCATGTCGCGCACGAAGGACTGGTCGATTTTCAGCTTGTCCACCGCCAGCCGTTTCAGGTAGGACAGGCTGGAGTAGCCCGTGCCGAAATCATCGATGGAGAGCTTGACCCCCATGGCCTTGAGCCCCTGCAGGGTGGCGATGGTGCTGTCCACGTCTTGCAGCAAGATGGATTCGGTCAGCTCCAGCTCCAGCAACTGGGCCGGCAGGCCGGATGTGGCCAGGGCGTCGCGCACCAGGGCCAGCACGTCGCCGCGCTTGAACTGCAGGGCCGAGAGGTTGACGGCCATCACCGGGGGGTGGGCGAGGGTGTCGGCCCACAGGCGCGCCTGGCGGCAGGCTTCGCGCAGCACCCATTCGCCGATGGGAATGATGTGCCCGCTGCGTTCGGCCAGCGCGATGAACTGCCCCGGCGGCAGCAGGCCGGCCTCGGGGTGTTGCCAGCGCACCAGGGCCTCCATGCCGACGATGTGGCCGCTGCGCAGGTCGAGCTGCGGCTGGTAGTGCAGGCAGAACTCGTGGCGGCGCACCGCCTGGGCCAGCGCGCCAGTCAGGCGGATCTGGTCGACCAGGCCGGCGTTCATCTCGTGCGAGAAGAAGCGGTAGGCGTTGCGGCCCGCGTCCTTGGCGCTGTTGACCGCAGTGTGGGCGTGGCGGAACAGCGTGTCGAAATCGTCGCCGTCGTTCGGGAACAGCGCGATGCCGATGGAGCAGGACGCGTTGAGCGCGTGTTCGCCCACCTGGAAGGGCTCGGCAAACGCCTTGCTGACGGCATCGGCCAGGCCTGCGATGCGGGCCAGGTCGTCCGGGCCTGTCAGCAGCACCACGAACTCGTCGCCGCTCATGCGGCTGATCGTGGCGCTGGGCGGCAGGCACTGGCGCAGGCGCTCGACACACTGCACCAGGACCTGGTCGCCCACGGCATAACCCAGGCTGTCGTTGATGTGCTTGAAGTGGTCCAGGTCAAGATAGAACAGCGTCAGCGTGCGGTGCTCACTGCGGGCCACCTCGGCGGCGTGCGCAAAGCGATCACCCAGCAGCAGGCGGTTGGGCAGGTGCGTCAGCGGGTCGTAGTGCGAGAGGAAGTCCAGCCGCGCCTTGGCCTCGGCATGCTCGGCCCGGGCGCGCAGCGTGGTGATGCCGTAGGCCAGGTCGTTGGCCAGCTCCATCAGCAGGTTCAGCTCGGTCGCGTCGAAGGCATCGCGTTCGCTCGAGTACAGGGTCAGGGCGCCCAGTACGCGCGCATCGCAGATCAGGGGCAGGGCGACGCAGGACTGCAGGCCCAGTTCGCTGGCCGTGGGCGCCCACGGTGCCATGCGCGGATCGTTGGGGATGTCGGTCACCAGGCTGGGCTGGCCGGTGCGGATGGCGGTGCCCACCACGCCACGGCCCCGCGCGCTGTCCGCCCAGGTGATGCGCACCTGCGCCAGGTAGTTGTTGCGGTCGCCGCGTTCGGCGACCACCGTCACGCTGCGCTCCTCGTCCTGCTGAGCAAAGCCGACCCAGGCCAGGCTGTAGCCACCGCTCTCGACGCCGAGGCGGCAAATTTCCTGCAACAAGGTGGCTTCGTCCTGGGCATGGACCAGGGCGGTGTTGCAGTCGCTCAGCAGCCGCAGGTCGCGGTTGAGGCGTTGCAGCGCCCGCTCGGTCTGCTTGCTGTGGCTGACATCCTGCATCGTGCCGATGATCCGCACGGCCTGTCCTTGCGGATCGAACAAGGTTTCACAGCGCTGGCAAATGAACTTCACGCGACCATCGGACCACTGCAGGCGGTAGGCGATCTCGCACGGCGTGTGGCTGACCATGGCCGCCTTGAAGTCGCGGTCCACGCGGTCGCGGTCGTCGGGGTGGATGAGCGCGAGAATGCTCTCGCAACTGGGTGTGAAGCGTGCTGGGTCCCGCTCGAAGATGCGGTAGACCTCGTGGGACCACTGCATGGCATAGGTGTCGAAGTCGAGCTCCCAGTGGCCCAGCTGGGCCAAGCGCTGGGCTTCGATCAAGCGGGTTTCGCTGCGGTGCAGTTCGTCCTGGGTGCGCGCGCGCTCCTCGCTCATCTGCTGCAGCCTGCGCTGGGTGTCGATGAGTCGGGCCAGCATGGAGCCCTCCGGGGCGTCCAGCGCCAGGCTCGAGGGGGTGAAATCACCCTGGCCGATGCGGCTGATCTGGACATGCACGGCATCGACCGACCCGCCCAGCAGGGCACGCAGCACCTGGGCCGCCCGAAACAGCATGAGCATCAGGATCACGCCACTGGCGATCAGCACGCTGCGCGCGTACAGCGCCTGGCGCTCGGCCTGAGCCACCGCGCCGTTCGTGCGCTCGCGCATCAGGGTGTTGACCCGGTCGATGGGCGCCAGGATGGCGGCTTTGGCGACAAGATAGTTGGTGTCGTGCAGCATCAGCCGAGCACGCGCCTGGCTTGCTTCGGCATCGGGCCCCCGGTCGTCGCTCGCCGCCATGGCGTCGCGTTCGATTTGCGTGAGCCGGTCGGAATGGGCCTTGGCCTGGATCAGGATGTCCAGCTCGTTGGCGGGGAACCCCGCCTGGCGCATCAACTCGATCAGCGGGATACGTTGCGTGCTGTCCGCTCGGGGGGCTTGGCCACTGACCAGGACCAGATCCCAGTAGATGCCGCTGTAGCCGGTGGGCCGAGGGTGCAGGCCATCGCGGATGTCGAGGATGCGCTGGTAATGACGGCGCGCCTCCGCATGCCCGCCGACCACATAAAGGCGCGCCATGCGGGTGAGGTCGTCGGAGGACTGGTGCAGCTCGTCGGCCAGCATGAATGCGCGCAGGCGCGCCTCGTTGGCGGCATCGATGGCCTTCTCGGCGAGCGTGTAGACCATGAAGGCCACGATCATCACGCCCAGCATGACCAGGGTGTAGGCGATCTGGCGCGCGAAGGAGCGGGGTTTCATGAGGAGGGTGTCGCGAGATATTTCGCCATGTGCGAGGCGCTAACATAGCATGCAGCGTTCATTTTCAATAGCCCGTCCGAATTTCACATACCATGAATTGACCATGCACGTTCCCACCCTGTTTGTTCTCGCGGCGCTCCTCATGGGGATCATGGCGGCCGTCTTTCAGGCGGTGTGGCGCTTCAACCGCGACATTCCGGGCCTCAAAGCGTGGACGCTGGCCTACGCCTTCGGCTTCCTGGGCTGCGTGGGTTTTCTGCTGAGGCCGCAGGCGCCCGGACCGGTGTCGGTGTTGCTGGCCCAAGGAGGCATCCTGTTGATGGCCTACCAGTGCATGCAAGGGTGTCGTGCCTACGCCGGTCGTCCTTTGGCGAGGCTGCACGGTGTCTGGCTGCTCATGGCTGCGTGGCTGCTGCTGGCGCTGTATTTCACCGTGGTGCAGCCGGACTTGCGCGTCCGCATGGTGCTGGCCAGTGTGGGGCCGGGGGTGTTCTTTTTGCTGAGCGCGCGCGCCATGTGGCCACACGACGTCCGAGCTTATCCGGCACGTCGGCTGACGGCCTGGGTCTGCGGCGGCCATGGGGTTTTTCTGCTGCTGCGTCCTTTGCTGTTTCACGCGGGGTCGACTCACATCGAGATGGTGTCCAGCGTGGTGATGATCGAGTCCATTGTGGTGCTCAACATCCTGGGCTTTTGCATCCTCATGCTGGTCAACGAGCACGTCAATGCGGCCTTGCGTCGTCTGGCCGAGAGCGATTCGCTCACGGGCGTCTTCAATCACCGGGCCTTCCTGACCTTGCTGGGCAAGGCCATGAGTGTGGAGGCGCGTGTGGACCGGCGTCTGCCGGTGTTGTTGGTGGACCTTGATCACTTCAAGCAGGTCAACGACCGCTGGGGGCATCAGGTGGGCGATGAGGTGCTGCGCCATTTTGTGACGGTGACCCAAGCCTGCCTTCGCAACGGCGACGTGCTGGGTCGCCTGGGAGGCGAGGAGTTCGCGGTCTTTTTGCCGCTGGCGAGTGAGTCGGTGGCCAGTCGGGTGGCCGAGCGTCTGCGTGCCCGGGTCGAGGCGCAGCCTTGTCAGACGGCCCGCGGACCGGTCTCCCTGTCGGTGAGCATTGGCGTGACGCTGTGTGTGCCGGATGAGGCCCCCGAGGCCGCGCTGGGGCGTGCCGACCGGGCCATGTACCGGGCCAAAGGGGCGGGGCGCAACCGGGTCGAGATCTGGGTGCCACCCGTGTCGGGCATGGCGTGAGCTCAGCGGTCGGCGCGTGCGGCAGGTTCGGCGCTGGGGCCCGCGCTGTCGGTGCGTGCTGAAGGCAGGGGTAGATCGTAGCTGAGGGCTGGCGGGATGTCGGCGCTGGGCGCGTCGTGTGTGCGGCGGCGGAACAGTTCGGTGCGCGCCAGCAAGATGGTGGTGACCGGGACCGTGATGGACAGGAAGATGATGATCAGCCAGGCGTGCAGGGCCAGCTGTTCGCGCCGCGCCGAGAAATAGAGGATGCTTGCCAGCGTGACGCACCAGGCCGACAAACTGAAGGCCAGCGCGGGTGGGTGCATGCGCTGAAAGAAGGTTTCAAAGCGCACCACGCCCACGGCCGCCGCCAGTGTGAAGATGCCGCTGAGCACCAGCAGCAGCGCCACGGCCGCCTCCACCCATCCAAACAGTTCGGGGTTCATTCGATCACCTCGCCGCGCAGCAGGAACTTGGCCATGGCCATGGAGCTGACGAAGCCGAACAGCGCGATCAGCAAGGCGGCCTCGAAGTACATGGCGCTGCGGTAGCGAATGGCCAGCACCATCAGCACCAGCATGCCGATGGTGTAGATCAGGTCCATCGCCAGCACGCGGTCTTGCGCCGAGGGGCCGCGGTACAGGCGCAGCAGGGCCAGCGCCATGGCCAGTACGTAGCAGCCCAGCGTGAACACAATGGCGCCAAACAGGATGGGGCTCATTCGAAAATCTCCATCAGGGGGCGCTCGTAGCGCGTCTTGATCAGATCGATCTCGTCCTGCGGGTCGCCCAGGTCAAAGATGTGCACGAGCAGGGCGCTGCGGTCGAGTGCGATCTCGGACCAGATGGTGCCGGGGATCACGCACATGATGGCCGCCAGCACGGCCAGGCCGCTGGGGTCGCGCAGGTCCAGCGGCACGGTCACGAAGCCGCCCCGCGGCAGCTTGTCACGCGAGGCCAAGGTGCCCAGCAGCACGCGCACGTTCCACACGATGACATCCCAGCCCACCTGCATGAACAAGCGAAACGCCACGCCCAGGTGGCGGATGCGCACGGGGGTGGGGCGCAGCGACTGCGTCATCCGCGGCACGATGGTGGCCACCAGTGCGCCCAGCAGCACCTGGCCCAGACTGACGTCGCGGGTGAGCACCAGCCAGATGGCGAGCAGGGCCAGGGACAGCAGGGGGGCAGGAAACAGACGGCGGATCATGGCAGTACCTGCGGGGCCGGCGCGCCCATGCGCTCGGCGTTGGTGGGGGTGGCGCGGGGCTGGGTTTTCAGCACGGCGTCGATGTAGCCCTGAGGTTGGTAGAGGACCTGGGCCGTGTCGCGTGCGTAACGCATCAAAGGTTCGGCCCGCACGGTGAAGAACACGCACAGCCCCACCAGCACGGCCACCGGCAGGTACTCCACACTGTTGAGCACCGGGGCCTTGCGACCCACCGGGGCCCAGAAGAAGCGGATGCCGGTGCGCGACAGGGCGATCATCGCAAACAGGCCCGACAGCACGACCAGGCCCAGCAGCGTCCAGGTCACGGCGGTCAGCGTACCGCCGGTTTCGGGCGTGCTCAGCAGGGCCGAGAGCATGGCGAACTTGCCAACAAAGCCCGACAGCGGCGGCAGCCCGGCCACCAGCAAGGTGCAGCAAATGAAGGCCAGACCCAGCAACGCGATCGACGCCGGGATGGGCTGGCCAATGAGCAGTTCCTCGTCGTCATCAAGGTTGCTGCCCGGTTGCAGGTCCAGGTCGGCCAGGGCAAAGGGCAGATGGTCTTCCTCGTCCTCGGGGCGCCGCTGCACACCGGGGTCGGCGCTGCGCGAGCGGTCCATCAACTCGGTGAGCAAGAAGAAGGCGGCAATGGCAAAGGTGGACGTGGGCAGGTAGTACAGCGCCGCGGCCGTGACCTCGGGGCGACCCAGGCCGATCATCGCCATCAGGGTGCCCGAGGACACGATGACCGCGTAGCCGGCCAGGCGCGCGGGCCGCTGCGAGGCCAGCATGCCCAGGGCGCCAAAGGCCAGCGTGGCCATGCCGCCCCACACCAGCCAGGCACTGCCAAAGCCGGCCGATTCACCCGCCTGCGGCGAGAACCACAGGGTGGACAGGCGCAGCAGCACGTAAACGCCCACCTTGGTGAGCAGTGCAAAGATGGCGCCCGAGGGCGCGCTGGCGCTGGAGTAGGCCGGCACCAGCCAGAAGTTGAGCGGCCACATCGCCGCCTTGGTCAGAAAGGCCACGCCCAGGATGGCGCAACCCGCGTGCAGCAGCGGCCGATCGATGGCGGAGACCTGCGGGATCTTGGCAGCCAGGTCGGCCATGTTGAGCGTGCCGACCACGCCGTAGATCATGGCCGCGCCGACCAGGAAGAGCGACGAGGCCACCAGGTTGACACTCAGGTAATGCAGGCCGGCCTTGACCCGTGCCGGGCCGGAGCCGTGCAGCAGCAGGCCGTAGGACGCCGCCAGCATCACCTCGAAGAACACGAAGAGGTTGAACAGGTCGCCCGTGAGGAAGGCACCGTTGAGGCCCATCAGCTGGATCTGGAACAGCGGATGAAAGTGCGCCCCGGCCTTGTGCCAGCGCGCCACGGCAAACAGCAGGGCCATCAGCCCGATCACGCCGACCAGCAGCAGCATCAGGGCCGACAGGCGGTCGAGCACCAGCACGATGCCGAAGGGCACATCCCAGTTCGAGGGCAGGTAGACGCTGTAGGTGCCCTGCGCATCGCCGCGCGCGGTCCACTGGAACAGCAGCACCGCCAGGATCAGGTTGAGCAGGGCGGCGGCCAGGCTGACCGCGGTCTTGGTGCGCAGCCGGTGTTCGCTGAGGAACAGCAGCACGCAGGCCGTCAGCAGGGGCAGCAAGATGGGGGCGATGCTCAGGTGAGGCATCACGGCCTCAATGAGCGCATAGGGCGACCACGTCATTCGGCGTCTCCCTGGCCGTCGACGTGGTCATTGCCCCAGAAACCCCGCTGCGCCAGCAGCACGACCAGGAAGAGCGCGGTCATGGCAAAGCCGATCACGATGGCGGTCAGCACCAGGGCCTGGGGCATCGGGTCGGTGTAGTTCTGCAGGGTTTCGAGCACGCCGGGGATGAGCACGGGCTCGCTGTCCAGGGCCAGGCGACCGGTGCTGAAGATGAACAGGTTGACCCCGTAGCTCAGCAGGCACAGGCCCATGATGACCTGGTAGGTTCGCGGGCGCAGCAGCAGCCAGACGCCGCAGGCGGTCAGCACCCCGATGGCGATGGCCAGGACGATTTCCATCAGTGTTCTCCTTGCGCGGCCGGGGCGGGCGCCGTGGCTGTGGGCGCGGGTGTGCTGCGCGGGCGACGGTGGCCGCGCACCGACTGGTGGCCCAGCGCGGTGAGGATCAGCAGCGTGGCGCCCACCACCAGGGCGAACACGCCAATGTCGTAAAACAGCGCGCTGGCCACGTGGAAGTCGCCGATCAGCGGCAGGTGCACGTGGGCCGTGTGGGGGGTGAGGAAGGGGTAGCCCCAGGCGAACGCCCCGAGCCCGGTGGCCGTGGCGATCAGCAGGCCGGTGGCGATCCAGCGTCGCGGGCGCAGGTGCATGTGCAGCTCCACCCACTGCGTGCCCGAGACGATGTACTGCAAGATGAAGGCCGTGGACAGCACCAGGCCGGCCACGAAGCCCCCGCCGGGGGCGTTGTGCCCGCGCATGAACAGGTACACGGCCACCACGGCGGCCAGCGGCAGAACCAGGCGCACCAGCACGGCGGGCACCATCAGGTAGCCCTGCGCGGTGTCGGTGACCATGCGGGGGTTGATCAGGTCGCTGGCCATGTCGGCCGGCAGCGCCTGTTGCTGGGTGGGCAGCACGGTGCTTTCCGGCGCGGGGCGGAAGCGCCGCAGCAGCGCGTACACCGTCAGCGCCACCGCGCCCAGCACGGTGATCTCGCCCAGGGTGTCAAAGCCGCGGAAGTCCACCAGCATCACGTTGACGACGTTGCGGCCACCGCCTTCGGGCAGGGCGCGCTCCAGGAAGAAGGGCGAGATGGTCTGCTCGAAGGGGCGGGTCATCAGGGCAAAGGACAGGGCGGCCATGCCGGTGCCGGCCAGCCCGGCCAGCACCAGGTCGCGGGCGCGGCGGACGCGCACTTTGGTGCGCCCCCACCAGTTGCGACGCGGCACCTGTTCCTCCAGTCGCTTGGGCAGCCAGCGCAAGCCCAGCAGGATCAGCACGGTGGTGACGGCCTCGACCGAGAGCTGCGTGAGCGCCAGGTCGGGGGCCGAGAACCACGCAAAGGTCACCACCGTGACCAGCCCGGCCACGCTCATCAGCGCCAGAGCGGTGAGACGGTGATACTTGGCCTGCCAGACCGCGCCCAGCGCCGCCCCGATGCCCACGGCCCACAGCAGCGCAAACATGGGCGAGAAGGCCAGCAACGGGCGGGTGCCGGTGCTCACCACCGGGCCCAGGCCGCGCAGCCACAGGGTGGCGGCGGCGCTGCCCACGGTCACCCCCATCAGCAGCAGCAACTGGGGTTGCAGGCGCTGGGTGCCCAGCAGGCGCAGGGCACGGCGGCTCAGCGCGGTCAGCCATGCCAGCACACCCTGGAAGATCTGCTTGCTGCGGATCTGGCTGAGCAGCGGCGTGCGTTGCAGGTGCCCGTGCTCCATCGGGCGGTGCAGCAAGAGGTAGAGCACGATGCCGCCGACCAGGGCCACGAAACTCATCATCAGGGGCAGGTTGAAGCCGTGCCACACCGCCAGGTCGAACGCCGGCAGGTGCCCGCCGACCACCGGCGTGGCGGCGGCGCTGAGGATGTCCTGTACGGCCCATTGCGGCGCCACGCCCACCAGCAGACAGGCCAGCACCAGCACCTCGATCGGCACCCGCATCCAGTGCGGGGGCTCGTGCGGCGGCTTGGGCAGGGTGTGGCTGGTGTTGCGCCCGAAGAAGACATCGGCCGTGAAGCGCAGCGAATAGACCACGCTGAACATGCCCGCCACCGTGGCCACGATGGGCAGCAGGCGCTCGAACATCGGGGTGGCGGTGACGAACACGGCCTCGGTGAAGAACATCTCCTTGGAGATGAAGCCGTTGAGCAGCGGCACCCCCGCCATGGCCGCGCTGGCCACGCAGGCCAGGGTGCCGGTGATGGGCATGGCCCGCCACAGCCCGCTCAGGCGCCGGATGTCGCGCGTGCCGGTTTCGTGGTCGATGATGCCCACGGCCATGAACAGCGAGGCCTTGAAGGTGGCGTGGTTGAGGATGTGGAACACCGCGGCCACGGCGGCCAGCGGGCTGTTGAGGCCCAGCAGCGTGGTGATCAGGCCCAGGTGCGACAAGGTGGAGTAGGCCAGCAGGCTTTTGAGGTCGTGCTGGAAGATGGCCGCAAAGCCCCCGATCAGCAGCGTGATCAAGCCCGATGAGGTGACCAGCCAGAACCACTCGTCGGTGCCGGCCAGCACCGGCCACAGTCGCGCCAGCAGGAACACGCCGGCCTTGACCATGGTGGCCGAGTGCAGGTAGGCCGACACCGGGGTGGGCGCCGCCATCGCATGGGGCAGCCAGAAGTGGAAGGGGAACTGCGCGCTCTTGGTTAGCGCCCCCAGCAGCACCAGCACCAGCACCACCATGTAGAGCGGGTGGGTGCGCACCTGCACGCCCGAGGCCAACACCACGTCCAGGTCGTAGCTGCCCACGATGTGGCCCAGCACCAGCATGCCCGCCAGCAGGCACAGGCCGCCGGCACCGGTCACCGTCAAGGCCATGCGGGCGCCACGGCGCGCATCGCGGCGGTGGTGCCAGTAGCCGATCAGCAGGAAGGAGAACAGGCTGGTCAGCTCCCAAAACAGCACGATCTGGATCAGGTTGCCCGACAGCACCACCCCGCTCATCGCGCCCATGAAGGCCAGCAGGAAAGAGAAGAAGCGCGGCACCGGGTCGGCGGGCGACATGTAGTAGCGCGCGTACAGCATCACCAGCGCGCCGATGCCCAGGACCAGCATGGAGAACATCCACGCATAGCCGTCCATGCGCAGCACGAAGTTCAGGCCCATGCTGGGCAGCCAGTTGAACTCCTGGCGGATCACGCCGCCGGCGGCCACCTCGGGGAAGTACAGCGCGGCCTGCACCGCGCAGAACAGGGCGATCAGGCCGGCCAGGGTCGACTCGGCGTTGCGCGCGTTCGCGGGCAAGAACGCCGCCAGCAGGCTGCCGATGAAGGGCAGGGCGACCAGAGAGAGGAGGGGCAGGGTCGTCATACCCGGTCGAGTTTAATCGCCATCAAATTTGTACCAATGTGATGGGGCCGAGGATGGGGCCTAAAGCGAACCCACCGGCAGCGCCGTGCGATCGACCACGCGGCGCAGCACGAAGCTGGTGTGCACGCCGGTCACGCCGGGGATGGTGGTGAGCTTGTTGAGCAGCAGATCCTGATAGTCGTCCATGTCGCGCACCACCACCTTGAGCTGGTAGTCGGACTGCTGGCCGGTGATCAGCAGGCATTCGAGCACCTCGGGCAGGGCGGTGATGGCCTGCTCCAGGCTGGCAAAGCGCTCCGGGGTGTGCTGGTCCATCGAGATGCCAATGAGCGCCATCAGCGACAGGCCCAGTTTCTTGGCATCGAGCAGGGCGCGGTAGGCGCGGATCAGGCCGGCGTCTTCCAGCGCGCGCACGCGGCGCAGGCAGGGCGAGGGCGACAGGCCGATGCGGTCGGCCAGGTCCTGGTTGCTGATGCGACCGTCTTCCTGCAAGACGGCCAGAATGTGCCGATCGTAGCGATCCAGCTGGATGTGGTTGCTCAGGTTGGTCATTTCGCGCAATTTCCTGCCAAACGGGTGCCAAATCATGGCACACAACGCAAGCACCTGCCAGCCCTTCTTTCATAAGATACAGGCATTGAGATTCACAACGAGATGTCTGCCATGTCCGCCTCCTCCAACGTCAAGTACCGCGCTTTCGCCCCGATCGCCCTCACCGATCGCCAGTGGCCCAACCGCGTGATCGACCGCGCGCCGATCTGGATGAGCACCGACCTGCGTGACGGCAACCAGGCCTTGTTCGAGCCGATGAACGTCGACAAGAAGATGCGCATGTTCCAGATGCTCTGCGACATCGGCTTCCAGGAAATCGAAGTGGGCTTCCCCTCGGCCTCGCAGACCGAGTTCGACTTCGTGCGCAGCCTCATCGAAGAAGACCGCATCCCCGACGGTGTGAGCATCGAGGTGCTCACCCAGGCCCGCGAGCCCCTCATCCGTCGCACGTTTGAGTCCATCCAAGGCGCCAAGCAGGCCATCGTGCACTTCTACGCCGCCACCGACGACAGCTTCCGCGAGACCGTGTTCAACATGGACCGCGCCGAGGTCTTGAAGATGACGGTGGAAGCCGTGAACTTGATCAAGTCGCTCGCCGCCGAGATGCCCGAGACCCGCGTGATGCTCGAGTTCAGCCCCGAGCACTTCTCGTCCACCGACCTCGACTTTGCCCGCGAGGTGTGCGATGCCGTGACCGCCGCCTGGGGCGCCACCCCCGAACGCAAGGTCATCCTCAACTTGCCCGCCACCGTCGAAGTCGCCTCGCCCAATGTCTACGCCGACCAGATCGAGTGGATGCACCGCCACGTGGCCCGCCGCGACAGCGTGATCATCAGCTTGCACCCGCACAACGACCGCGGCACCGCCGTGGCCGCCGCCGAGCTCGGCTTGATGGCCGGCGCCGACCGCGTCGAAGGCTGCTTGTTTGGCAACGGCGAGCGCACCGGCAACGTCGACCTCGTGACCTTGGCACTCAACATGCACACGCAAGGCGTCGAGCCCGGTTTGGACTTTGGCGACATCAATGCGGTGGCCCGCACCTACGAGTACTGCACCCAGCTCCCGATCCACCCACGCCAACCCTATGTGGGGGATCTCGTGTTCACGGCCTTCTCCGGCTCCCACCAGGATGCCATCAAGAAGGGGTTTGCCGCTCACAAGGCGGATGAGCGTTGGGCTGTGCCTTACCTCCCGATCGACCCGGCCGACGTGGGCCGCACCTACGACTCGGTCATCCGCGTCAACAGCCAGTCGGGCAAGGGCGGCATCGCCTATTTGATGGAGACCGAGCACGGCGTGGTCATGCCGCGTCGCTTGCAGGTCGAGTTCTCGGGCGTGGTGCAGCAGCACACCGACACGCATGGCGGCGAGGTCACGGCTGACGCCATCTGGGGCTTGTTCGCCCAGACCTACATCGAGCCGGCAACGCCCGTGCGCTACCGCGAACACCACCTCTATGAGAACGGTGACGCCCAGGGCATCCGCCTCACGGTGGACATCAACGGCCAGACCCACATCCTCACCGGCGAAGGCAATGGCCCGATCCACGCTGCGGTGCATGCGTTCGAGAGCGCGGGCATCGCCATCGAGGTGCGCAGCTACGAAGAGCGTTCGATGACGGGCAACCGGGTCGATGGCAGTGCCCAGGCCTGCGCCATCATCGAGGCGGCGGTCAACGGCAAGGAGCACTTCGGCGTGGGCATCGACGGCCACATCGTGACCGCCTCGCTCAAGGCCTTGGTCAGCAGCCTCAACCGCGCCGGCGCGGTGCCCATGCGCAACGCAGCTTGAGCTTGAACCTGAACCACGAGGGGCCTGGCGGTGATGCCGGCCCTTTCCCTTCATCTGATTTGAAACGAGCACCGCATGGCCGGCCCCACTGCCGATTTCTGGCAAGAGAAGTTTGACAAGAACGAGACCGCATGGGATCGCGGCGCAGCCAGCCCGCAACTGCTGGCCTGGCTCGACGGTGGTGCCCTGCAGCCCTGCCGCATCCTGGTGCCAGGCTGTGGCAGCGGCTGGGAAGTGGCCGAGCTGGCCCGCCGTGGCTTCGAGGTGGTGGGCCTGGACTACACCGAGGCCGCCGTCGCCCTGACCCAGGCCCTGTGTGGCAAGCAGGGCGTGAGCGCCGATGTGGTGCGCGCCGATGCCCTGACGTATGAGGCCAGCGCCCCGTTTGACGCCATCTACGAACAGACCTGCCTGTGCGCCATCCACCCGGACCACTGGCAGACCTACACCGCGCAACTGCACCGCTGGTTGAAGCCTGGCGGCCAACTGTGGGTGCTGTTCATGCAGATGCTGCGTCCGGCCGCCAGCCAGGAGGGGCAGGTGCAAGGCCCGCCCTACCACTGCGACATCAATGCCATGCGCGCGCTGTTGCCCGCGTCAAAGTGGGACTGGCCCAAGCCACCCTACGCCCAGGTGGCGCACCCCACGCTGCAGCACGAACTGGCGCTGACCCTGACGCGCCGCTGACCTGGCCTTGAATCGCCCCTGAATCGCCGCCGGCGCGCCGGGGGTGTGCATCCGTCACGCGGGGATGCGGTACGGGGGTGGGTTTCCGTGTGATGCCCGAGCGGGGCGGCGAAGATAGGATATCTTGGCCATCTCTGTCAGATTTCCGGACAACGAACTGGGCCGCCGCGATGCCGACGCCAACCACCGACCCGCACCCTGTGTCGGCGCCCGACCAGGGGGTGCCGGGTGACTGGCTTTTCGAGCACGCGCCGCTGCCGCAGACCTGCGCGGTGGTGACCCCGGACGGCGCGCTGTCGCAGTGGCGGGGCAATGTCGCGTGGCATCGTCTTTTTGAGGGGGCCGCACCCTGGGTCGATCCAGCCGTTCACGCTGAGTTCGTGCACCGTCTGATCGCCCGGAGCGGGCAGGGTGCCGAGGGCGTTGAGCCCCTGAGGCGGGAGATGGCGCTGACCGACCGACAGGGGCGCGAGCTTCAGATGTTGGTGAAAGCGCACCTGTTGCCGGTGAACGGGCAGACGATGCTGCTGGCGGGCTACCTCGACATCACCAAGCAGCGCGCCGCCGTGATGGCCTCCATCGGGGAATACCGCGAGATGGTCGAAAGCGCCAATGACGGCATCTTGCTGGTCGAGCACAACCGCATCATCGAATGCAATCCGGCCGCCGAGCAGTTGTTCGGCCGCTCACGGGCTGAGCTGATCGGCCAGCACCCCGGCGATCTGTCCCCGCCCTTTCAAGAGGGGGGGATTGCGTCCATGGAGCTGGCCCAGCAGCGCATTGCGGATGCGCTGTCCGGGGTGCGTCGCCGTTTTCTGTGGCGCCATCTGCGCCCCGATGGCAGCGAGTTCACGGCCGAGGTGATGCTCAACCCCGCCCACAGCCTGCTGGATGACAATGGCTTGCCCCGCCAGGGGCGCTTCGTGTCGATCATGCGCGATGTCACGGACCGCCTGCAAGCCGAACAGGCCCTCAAAGACAGTGCCGAGCGCTTCCAGCGCCTGTTCGAGCTGGCGCCGGTGCCCTTGGCGCTGCTGGAGCCGCGCGGTCGGGTGCTGGCCGTGAACCGGCAATGGACCCAGTTGCTGGGCTACACCCTCGACGAGGTGCCCGACATCCCGACCTGGGTGGCGCTGGCCTACCCAGATCTGGCCTACCGCAACATGGCCCTGGCCCTGTGGGATCAGGCCTTGACGGCGGTGATGGAGGAGGGGCGAGAGATGCAGCCCACCGAGGTGCAGGTTCGCAGCAAGGACGGGCAGACCCGCAGCGTGCTGGTGGGCGGGGCCATGGTGGGCAAGGAGTTGATGAGCAGCTTTGTGGATGTGACCCCGCAGCGCCGGGCGCAGGCCGAGCTGGAGGCGCTCAATGCCACGCTGGAGAGCCGCGTGCAGGAGCGCACCCAGGCGCTGCAGTCCGCCGTTGACCACCTGCAGCGCACGCAGGAGGAGCTGGTGCGTTCCGAGAAGCTGGCTGGCCTGGGCTCGCTGGTGGCGGGCGTGGCGCATGAGCTCAACACCCCCATCGGCAATGCCGTGATGGTGTCGAGCACCTTGCGCGACCTGCAGCAGCAGTTCGAAGAGAGCGTGGCGCAGGGTCTCAAGCGTTCGGCGCTGCAGCAGTTCCAGTCCCACTGGCGCGAGGCCACCGAGGTCATCGAGCGCAACCTGCGGCGCGCGGCCGAGCTGATCGCCAGCTTCAAGCAGGTGGCGGTGGACCAGTCCAGCTACCAGCGCCGCCCGTTCGAGCTGCGCGAGGTGTTGCATGAGCTGCACCTCACGCTCAGCCCCACCTTGCGCCGCAGCCAGGTCGAGCTCATCGACCTGGCTCCGGCTGGCTTGCGCATGGACAGCTACCCCGGCCCGCTCACCCAGGTGCTGATGAACCTGGTCAACAACGCCGTGGTGCATGCCTTCGAGCAGCGCGAGCGTTTGCGTGAGGTGCGCATCACGGCCGAGGCGCTGCCCGACCAGCGGGTGCGCCTGACGGTCGCCGACAACGGCTGCGGGGTCGATCCCGCTCACCTGTCGCGCCTGTTCGATCCCTTCTTCACGACCAAGCTGGGGCGCGGCGGCTCCGGCCTGGGGCTGCACATCGTCTACACCCTGGTGACCGGTCTGCTCGGCGGCACGGTACAGGTGAGCAGCCAGCCCGGTCAGGGGTGCACCGTCACCCTGGACCTGCCCTGCGAGGCCCCTCACGCCGCAGCCCCTTCTCACAACATGGTGCAACATGGTTGACGATGACCTGATCCTCATTGACGAGGACGACGCCCCCGCAGCCCCCGAGGTGGTCGATGCGGCGCAAGCTTGGCGTGTGTTGGTGGTCGATGACGATCAGGATGTGCACCGTGCCACCGAACTGGCCCTGCGCGGCCTGCTGGTCGAAGGTCGTTCCCTGTCGCTGGCGCATGCCTATTCGGCGGCCGAGGCGCGCGCCGCGGTGGCGATGTTGCCCGATCTGGCCGTCATCCTGCTCGATGTGGTCATGGAAACCGACGATGCCGGGCTGCAGCTGGTGCGCCATGTGCGCCAGGACCTGCAACGCGAGGCCGTGCGCATCATCCTGCGCACGGGCCAGCCTGGCTATGCCCCCGAGCTGGACACCATCCGCCACTACGACATCAACGACTACAAGACCAAGTCGGAGCTCACGCGGGTGCGCCTGTTCACCAGCCTGACCACGGCGGTGCGGTCTTACCGGCAGATGCGGGCGCACGAAGAGATCCGCCGTGGCTTCGAGATGGTCATCCAGGCCAGCACCGAGCTGACCAAGATGCACGGCATGCAGATGTTCGCGCAGGGGGTGGTCAGCCAGCTGTGTGCCTTGCTGAACGTCGAGCCGGCCGGGCTCATCTGTGCGCAAGATGGTCTGCATGGCGTGAACGAGCCTGCCCGCGTCATCGCGGCGGCAGGGCGTTTCAGCCACCTCATCCATCGGACCCTGGGTGAGCTGGAGTTGCCCACGGTGCAGGAGGCCCTGGCGACCTGCCTGAGCCAGCGCCGCAGCAGCTTCGAGCCCCACATGCTCTTGTACTTCTCGATGGAGAACGGGCGTGGTCTGGCGGCCTATGTCGATGTGCAGCGGTCACTCCATGACATCGACCGGCAGCTGCTGCAGGTCTTTTGCGCGAGCATGGCGGTGGGCTTCGAGAACGTGCTGCTGTACGACCGCCTGGTCGACCAGGCCTATGTGGACCCGCTGCTGCGCATTCCCAATCTCAACCGCCTGCTGGAGATGCTGGATGCGGGCCTGGTCGAGCGTGCCGACAACGCCTTGGCCTTGCTGGACATCGATGACTTCGCGGCCCTCAATGACGCGCTGGGGCATGAGTTTGGCGACACGGTGCTGCAGGCGGTGTCTCAGCGCTTGGCGCAGGCGCTGCCGCGCAGCCACATTGCCCGTCTGGGCCCCGACATCTTCGGCGTGCTGGGGCCGTGCGACGAGGTGTCGGCGGGGCACCTGCAGAGCGTCCTGCATGAGCCGGTGCAGGCGCAAGGCGAGCGGGTGCGGGTGTCGGCCACCCTGGGCTTGGTGCCCCTGGCCGAACGGCTGGATGCGGGGGCGGCGGTGCTCAAGGATGCCCATGTGGCGCTCAAGCAGGCCAAGCTGCACCAGCGCGGCAGTGCGGTGACCTTCTCTGCCTCGATGGGGCAGGATGCGCGCGAACGCATGCGGTTGCTGTCCGGGCTGCGCCAGGCCTTCGAAGCCCAGCACATGTTCCTGTTGTACCAACCCAAGGTGTCCCTGGTTGATGGCCAGCCACAGGGGGTGGAGGCCTTGCTGCGCTGGCGCATGGCCGATGGTCAGATGGTGCCGCCCGACCGCTTCATTCCCCTGGCCGAGCAATCGGGCCTGATGGGGGCCTTGGGCACGTTTGTGCTGCGCAGTGCCTGCCAGCAACTGGCGCGTTTGCGGGCCGCAGGTGAGCGTGAGCTGGTCATGGCCATCAACGTGTCACACGCGCAGCTGCGTGAGCCCGATTTTGTGGCCACCGTGCAGAAGGCGATGGCGGACAGCGGGGTGCCACCGTCCAGCGTCGAGCTGGAAATCACCGAGTCCATGGCGGCCGATGACCTGGCGGTGATCCGCCCCTTGCTGATGGCCGTGTGCGCGCTGGGGGTGAGCGTGGCCATTGATGACTTCGGGACGGGTTTCTCGTCCCTGAGCGTGCTGCGCCATCTGCCGGCGCAGCGCCTCAAGATCGACCGCAGCTTCATCAACGAGCTGGAGGACGACGACAGCATCGCCCGCATGGTGATCAGCCTGGGGCAAAGCCTGGGCATGCGCATCACCGCCGAAGGGGTCGAGACCGAGGCGCAGCGCCAGGCCCTGTGTGCCCTGGGCTGTGAGGAAGGGCAGGGCTGGCTGTTTGCCCGCGCGCTGGACGAGGCGGAGCTGCTGGCCTGGTTGGCCGAGCGTCGGCAGTCTGCCTGACGCGGCCGGCGCTCAGTCGCCCTTGGCCTGACGGCGCAACGCCACGGCGTCCAGGTCGGTCAGCGTCTGTTCGCCACGTTGGAGACGGAACAGGCGCATGGAGTGGCTCACCCCTTGAGCCTGCTCGGTCAGCGACTTGGCCGCAGAGGCGAGCTCTTCCACCATGGAGGCGTTTTGCTGGGTGATTGCATCCATGTGGGCCACGGCCTCGTTGATCTGACCCATGCCGAGCTGCTGTTCGCGCGCGGCCCCGCTGATGGCGTCGAGCACATCGCTGACCTTCTGCACGGCCTCAATGGCTTCGCGCATGCGGGCGCCGGCCTCGTCGGTGCGTTCGCCCCCTTGCTGCACGCGGTCGGCCGACTCCTGAATGAGCTGCTTGATCTCGCGGGCGGCGTCGCTGGTGCGGTGGGCCAGTGAACGCACCTCGGTGGCGACCACGGCGAAGCCGCGCCCGGCCTCGCCCGCGCGGGCGGCTTCCACGGCGGCATTGAGCGCCAGGATGTTGGTCTGGAAGGCCACGCCTTCGATCAGGTGAATGATCTCGCCAATGCGACGTGACGACTCGGCAATGCCGGACATGGTCTGCGTGACGGCCTGCACCGCATCGTTGCTGCGCTGCGTGATCTGCGAGGTCTCCTGGGCCAGTTGGGCACCGCGTTGTGCGGCGTCGGCGCTGTGTTGCACCGTGCCATTGATCTCTTCCACGGAGGCGGCGGTCTGCTCCAGGCTGCTGGCCTGGGACTCGGTGCGCGAGGCCAGGTCCTGGTTGCCCGACGCGATCTGGGACACGGCCGTGCTGAGTTGGTCCACCTCGTTGCGCACATCCTGCACGACGGTGCGCAGGCTCAGCGACATCTGCTGCAGGGCTTGTTGCAACTGGCCGGCCGCGCCGCGTGCCCCGGTGCTGATCGGGTGAGAGAGGTCGCCCGCCGCCAGATGGTTGGCATCGGCCACCAGACGTTGCACAGGCTGAATGGTCAGGGCGCGGGTGGCCAGGTAGCTGGCCACGCCCGACAGCAGGGCCAGCACCGCCGTGACCGGGGCGGGCGCATCCCACAAGGCGGCGCCACCGGTGACAGCCACGCCCAAGCCTTGCACAGCCAGCAGCCGCAGGCGGGTGCTGGTGCGGGTCAGGTGCAGCACCGACCCCATCCATCCGGTGCGCAGCACCTGGCCGGCCTTCAGCACATGTCGCAGTCGGCCTTGCGCGGCTTCCGCCTGCATCGTGGCGTACAGGGCCTCGGCGCCCTGGATGGTGTCGCGGCTGGGTTCATGGCGCACCGACAGGTAGCCGGTGATGCGCCCCCCATCCATCATCGGGGTGGCGTTGGCCATCACCCAGTAGTGGTCGCCGTTCTTGCGGCGATTCTTGACGACGCCGCTCCAAGGCTGGCCCGACTCGATGGTGGCCCACATGTCCCGAAAGGCCTCGGCCGGCATGTCGGGGTGACGCAGGATGTTGTGGGGCTGGCCCAGCAGCTCGTCGCGGCTGTACCCGCTCACCTCGATGAACGCAGGGTTGCAGTAGGTGATGCGACCTTTCAGGTCGGTCACGGATACCAGCGTGCGGTTCGGTGGAAACGGGTACTCGCGTTGGGTGATGGGCAGGTTCTGTCGCATGTCGGGAGGGTTGGCGCCAGGATTGGCGTCCTTGATGTGAGGTGTGAAGTTGATTTGCCTCAATTCCATTGGGCCACATTTGAGCGAAGAGCTTGTCACAACGGGCACTTTTGTGTCCACAAGTGCCGCATTGACCGCGTTTGTGGGTCGGATAGGATGCGGGGCATAACTGAGCAGGCGGATTCATGGCGTCATTGCCTTCGTTCGAAGACACGGGTTTGAGCGAGCAGGTCGCCAGCGAATTGCTGCGCACGCATGGCCCCAACGAGTTGCCCCAGGCGCGACGTCGCTCCGTGTGGCGCATCGCGGTCGAGGTGGTGCGCGAGCCCATGCTGCAACTGTTGATGGCCGCCGGGCTGATCTACCTGGTGCTGGGCGATGTGGCCGAGGCGCTGGCGCTGCTGGCCTTCGTGGTGCTGTCCTTGTCCATCAGCCTGGTGCAGGAGACCCGCACCGAGCGCGTCATGGAGGCACTGCGCGACCTCAGCAGCCCGCGCGCGTTGGTGATCCGCGATGGGCGTCGGCGCCGCGTGGCCGGACGCGAGGTGGTGCCCGGTGACCTCATCGTGCTGGCCGAGGGTGACCGCATCCCGGCCGACGCCGTGCTGCGCCAGGCCCATACGCTGCAGACCGACGAGTCGCTGTTGACGGGGGAATCGGTGCCGGTACGCAAGCAGGCTGCCTCCAGCGGGGCGGTGGCCGATCAGCCGCCCGGTGGCGATGACCTGCCCTGGGTGTTTTCGGGTGCGCTGGTGGTGCGCGGGACGGGGCTGGCCGAGGTGCGCCACACCGGCGCGGCCACGCAGATTGGCCGCATCGGCCAGGCCTTGAGCCAGATCGACGCGACCCCCTCGGCCTTGCAGCGCCAGACCCGGCAGTGGGTGCGCAGTTTCGCCGTGGTGGGCGTGGCCTTGAGTGTGGCGGTGGCGCTGCTGTACGCCCAGGTGCGCGGCGACGTGTTGGGTGGGGTGCTGGCGGGCATCACCCTGGCCATGTCCATGCTGCCGCAGGAGTTTCCGCTGATCCTGACGGTGTTCATGGCGATGGGCGCTTGGCGCATTGCCAGCCAGCGCGTGCTGGTGCGCCGCGCCAGTGCCATCGAAACCCTGGGCACGGCCACCGTGCTGTGCACCGACAAGACCGGCACCCTCACCCAGAACCACATGACGGTGGCCGCCCTGCAGGCGGGCGATGCAAGCTGGACGGCTGACGCTGCCGGGAGCGCGCCGCTGCCCGAAGCCTTCCACGCGGTGCTGGAGTACGCGATCCTGGCCAGTGAACGCGACCCCTTCGATCCGATGGAGCAGGCGTTCTGGGACCTGGCCCGCAGCCACCTGACCGAGCAGGACCGCGAGCACCTGCACCCCGACTGGACCCTGGCGCACGCCTACGCGCTCAGCCCCGATCTGCTGGCCATGTCGCACGTGTGGCAGAGCCCGGCGCAGCGCAGCCCGGTGGTGGCGGCCAAGGGCTCACCCGAGGCGGTGGCCGACCTGTGCCATCTGCCGCCCGAACGGGGGGACGAGATCCGTCGCCAGACCGAGGCCCTGGCGGCCCAGGGGCTGCGGGTGCTGGGCGTGGCGCGGGGGCTGCTCGACGGCCACCAGCCGGGGGCGGACTGGCCCGCCATCCAGCACGACCTGGACTTCGAGTTCCTCGGTCTGGTGGGCTTGATGGACCCCTTGCGTCCCACGGTGGTCGAAGCGGTGCAACTGTGTCGGCAGGCCGGCATCCGCGTCGCCATGATCACGGGGGACTACCCGGCCACGGGGCTGGCGATTGCCGCGCAGGCAGGCATCGACACCCGCGGGGGGGCCTTGCGGGGCGAGGAGATCGCGGCCCTGTCGGAGGCGGACCTGAGCGAGCGGGTGCGCCAGACCCAGGTGTTCGCGCGCGTCACGCCCGAGCAGAAGTGGCGCATCGTGCGGGCGCTGCAGGCCCACGGTGAGGTGGTGGCCATGACCGGGGACGGCGTCAACGATGCGCCCTCGCTCAAAGCCGCCGACATCGGCGTGGCGATGGGTGCGCGGGGGACGGATGTGGCCCGTGAGGCGTCGTCGCTGGTGCTGCTGGACGATGACTTTGGCGCCATTCCTCAGGCGGTGCGCCTGGGACGGCGCATCGACGACAACCTGCGCAAGGGCATGGCCTTCGTGCTGGCGGTGCATGTGCCGATCGCCGGTTTGTCGCTGCTGCCTTTGCTGTTTGGCCTGCCCTTGCTGTTCATGCCGGTGCACATCGCCTTCCTGGAGCTGATCATCGACCCGGTGTGCTCCGTGGTCTTCGAGGCCGAGCCCGAGGAGGATGACGTCATGCACCGTCCCCCGCGTTCCCCGGGCTCGCCCCTGTTGAGTCGGGGGCTGCTGCTGGGCAGCCTCGTGCAGGGCCTGCTGGTGATGGGCCTGATCGGCGGTTTTTATGTGTGGCTGCTGAACGCGGGCACGGCGGACGCGGCCGCGCGCGCTGCGGCCTTCGTGGCCCTGGTGGGCGCCAATGTGGCGCTGATCGTGAGCAACCGCTCCATGGGCAACCAGTTGCTGGCCAGCCTGAGGCGGCCCAATCGCGCGCTGTGGGTGATGCTGGGCGTCACCACGACCTTGCTCACCCTGGTGCTGGGCTGGCCGGCCTTGCGAGCGCTGTTCCAGTTTGAGCCGCTGAGTGGGCCGCTGGCGGCGCAGGCAGGCATCGTCGCGTTGGGGGCTCTGGTGCTGTTGGAGGCCCTCAAGTGGGGCCGTTCACGGGTGGGCACTGTGGCGCGGGGCTGAGACGAAAAAAAGCCGACGCGGCCAGATGGCAGCGTCGGCGGAGAGCGCGGGAATGGCCAGCATGCCGAAGCATGTCCTCCCTGTGCCAGTGTTCCCTATCCGTGATGCGCGGATTCAGTGCGAGATGTCAGTGACGGTTCGAGCGCAGCGAATCGAACCAGGAGTCGTCGGCTTTGTCCGACCACTCCGCGATCTGCGATTCAGCCACTTCCTTGGCCACGCCGTAGCGTTCCTGGATCTTGCCGGCCAGTTGGTCGCGTTGCCCTGCGATGACATCGAAGTCGTCGTCGGTCAGCTCACCCCATTGGGTCTTGGCCTTGCCAACGACTTGCTTCCAGTTCCCTTGGATACGGTCCCAGTTCATGTCAATCTCCTGTGTTGAATGGTGAGGTCAAGGACGGATGGCGATCTCGTTCTTGACTGACTTGACGCCCTTGACCTGCCAGGTCAGTTGCGATGCGGCTGCTTTTTCCGCAGCGTTCTTGGCAAAGCCCGACAGCATCACGGTGCCATTGAGCGTTTCCACGCTGATGGCGGCCGCGTCCACTTCCTTGCTTTCCACGAAGCGGCTCTTGACGGCCAGCGTGATGGCCGAGTCATCCACATAGCTGCCCACGGTTTCCTGGCCACGCTGCACTGCGCAGCCGGTGGTGCCAAGCAGGGTCAAGGCCATCATGGCGGCGATGAGGGGGGATTTGATGTTCATGGTGACTCCTGAAGTGTTGATGTGGTCCCGGCTGAGGTAGCCTGCAGCGCCTGGACTGAAGAGCCCTCAATGTAGGGGCCTCGCCCTCTGTCGTCCGTGCGGTATCGCACGGAATGTCGGGGGGCAGGCGCCTACGCTGTAGGTCGAAGCCGTGCTTTCACGGCCATCAAGGAGAACCTCATGAGTCTGGGTACCATTTTGTTGATCGTCCTGATCCTGATGCTGGTGGGGGTCGTCCCGGCCTGGCCACACAGTCGCAGCTGGGGCTACGGGCCCAGTGGTCTGCTGGGGACGGTAGTCGTGGTGCTGCTCATCCTGTGGCTGATGGGACGTTTATGAGCGCGAGGCGCTGACCGGGCGGTGAAACGCGCGGTCAGCGCCTTGTTGCTGTGGTCCGGGGTCGTGGGGTCAGTCCGGTAAGGAGATCACCACGGTCCCGGTCTCAGGCAGGGTGGTCCAGTCCAGCACCTGCCCGACGGCCAGCATCGGTGAGCCGGCGCTGACCCAGTCCGCCACCCAGTCAGCCGCGCGGTCCGCCATCCGCTCCGCATCATCGTGCGATTGCAGCGCCGCCAAGCTGCTGGCCCGGATCAGCACGAAGCGCATCGTGCGCCCCGCCCGACGCAAGGTCACCGAGGCCTGCGGCCAATGGCGAGGCAGGCAAGGCGTGAATGTCAGGGTGCGTGCGCACACCTGCAAGCCCATCAGGGACTCGATGATCGCGCGGTGCATCCACGAGGCCGAGCCCGTGTACCAGCTCCAGCCCCCGCGTCCGACATAGGGCGGCTGCGTGTAGACATCCCCCGCCATCACATAGGGCTCGAGCCCGTAGGCTGCGCCCCGGCTCGGGTGGGCGGCGCGGTGGGCCGGGCTCAGGTAGGTGAGGTAGCGGTACACGTGTTCTGCCGCTCCCCCGACGTGGGGCACGGTGTGGGCCAGCCGGCCCCAGGCCATCGCGGCCCAGACCCCCGCATGGTTGTACTGGCCCCCGTTTTCGCGCACGCCCGGCGGATAGGCCTGGATGTAGCCCGCGCTGGGGCGCGCGTGCATCAAGGGTGGGGTCAGCAGCTGAATCAGGCCCGCCTGCGGGTCGACCAGGTGCTTCTCGACCGAGGTCATGGCCAGGTGCTGCGCTTCCGGTGAGGCCACGTCGGCCAGCACGGCCCAGGCCTGGGCGATCAGGTCAATGCGGGCCTCGGGGTTGCGTTGCGAGCCCAGCGCCTCGCCATTGTCGAAGAAGGCACGTTTGAACCACAGTCCATCCCACGCGGCTTGACGCAGGGCGGCTTGCCAGCCCTTGGCGCTGTCCAGCCAGCGTTGGGCGCGCGCACCGTCGCCACGGGCCTGAGCCAGCGGGGCAAAGTCGGCCACGATGCGGCACAGGAACCAGCCCAGCCACACCGATTCCCCGCGCCCTTGGTGGCCAACCCGGTTCATGCCGTCGTTCCAGTCGCCGGTGCCCATCAGGGGCAGGCCGTGCACGCCCACGCGCAGGCTGTGGTCGATGGCGCGGGCGGCGTGTTCGTAGACGCTGGCCGTCTCGGCGCTCACGCTCGGGATGTTGAAGAGGTCTTCGGCGCCCTCCGGGATGGTCGGACTTTCCAGAAACGGCACGAGCTCGTCCAGCAAGCGGGCGTCGCCGGTGCTGCGCTGGTGGTGCGCACAGGCATACGGCAGCCACAGCAGGTCGTCCGAGAAGTGCGTGCGCACGCCGGCGCCGCTGGGGCTGTGCCACCAGTGCTGCACATCGCCTTCGCGGAACTGGCGTGAGGCGCACAAGACGATCTGTGCGTACAGGCGCTCGGGCGCGGCCCAGGCCAGGGCCAGCGTGTCCTGCAACTGGTCCCGAAAGCCGGTGGCACCACCCGCTTGGTAAAAGCCCGCCTTGGCCCACAGGCGGCACGAGACCGTCTGGTAGAGCAGCCATCGGTTGGCCAGCACGTCCAGCAAGGGGTCCGGGGTTTCGATGGTGGTGGCGTCCAGCAGCGGGGCCCATTGCGCGCGGGCTGTGGCCAGGCGGTGCGCCGAGTCGACCGCCACAGCCTCGGCCGCCAAGGCGCGGGCCGCCCTCGGTGTGTCGGCAAAGCCCAGCAGGAACACCCGCTCGACGCTGCCCGACGCCGGCACGGTCAGCGGCACCGACAGGGCGGCGCAAGGGTCCAGGTTCGCCCCGCTGCGGCGTCCGAAATGATCCGGCAAGACCAGATGGCCACGGCTGTCAAAGCACTCGCGGCGGTCACAGGTCCAGTCGGCCCGGTCGTCTGCATCGGTGGCCAGCAGCAAGAAGGCGGTGGCCAGACCGAAGCCGTCCACGGGCGAGGTCTGGGTGCTCAGCAAGGCCGTGAAGGGCGGGGTGAGCTCCAGCAGCGGGCGGTGGCGGGCCGTGAACACGGTGCCGCGGTCGCTGCGACGTGAGCCCATCAGCCACTCCACCAGGCCCGTCAGGCGCAAGGACTGGGGGGCCGTGCCATGGTTGTGCAGGTGAATCTGCAGCTGCTTGATGGCCGTGTGCGCATCCACGCACCAGGTGAGCCGCACCACCAGGTCACCCCGGCGGTGCACGATGGTGCTGTAACCCTGCCCGTGCGTGACGCGGTAGGTGGCGCCGGCCAGGCCCCAGGCGGACGGCGTCAGGCTCCAGGTGGTGTGGGTCTGCAGGTCTTGCAGCAGGAAGAGCTCGCCGGGCGGATCGGCCACGGGGTCGTTGGACCAGGGGGTCAACTGCAGCGCCTGGCTGTTGAGGGCCCAGGTGTGGCCGCCGCCGGCTTCCGAGACATGGGTGCCCAGCATCGGATTGGCCAGCACATTGATCCACGGCCGCGGGGGGCGCTGGTGGCGCCCGGTATCGAAGGTGAAGGCGCCCTCGCCGGCCGTGAAGTGACCTTGGGTGGGGGCGGGGGGCTTGGCGGGGGCGGGCAGGGCCGGCACGGCGCTCACCGAGGTGTCCGAGCGGGTGTTGAAGGCCGCTTCGTGCCAGGCCGTCCATTCCGCCACATGGCGCAGCAGCGGCCGCCCATCGGCGTGCAGGTCCAGTCGGGCCAGCTGGTGCAGGGTGTGCAGCTCGGCGTCGGAGATGTCCTGACGGCGCAGCACATGGTAGGCACTCTGCCCTGGGCGGGGACCGTCGGCGGCCTCGCCCATGTCCTGACGATGGCGGTCGCGCAGGTCGAGCAAGGCATGGTGCAGGGCCATGTGGTACGAGCTCGCTTCGGTGTCGAGCACGACCAGATCGCAGGCCACACCGCCCCAGGACCACCAGCGCAGGGCTTGAGACAGGGTGCGCAGCAGGGGCAGCCCGTGCGCCAGGCTCACTGTGACCAGGATGAGGGGGCGATCGCCTGGGATGCCCAGTCGCCACAGCAAACGGCGGTCGCAGGCCGCCATCCCGGCGTGGTTGGGGCCCTCGGACTGGATGGGCGCGCGGCTCAAGGTCAGCAGCAAGGCGGTGCTCAGCGTCTGGATCGCGGCAAACTGGGCGGGGCTCAGGGACAGGGTCTGCAAGCGGATGCGGCTGAGCGTGGCCGACATCAGCGAGGCGCGCTCCACATGGCTGGGCTGGCGGTACTTGTCGATGATCGCGTGCAGCGTGACCGGATCGTTGGCGGCCGTTGTGGCAAAGGTCACCCGTGCCTTGGCGTGCGGCGCGATGCGCAGGCGCACGCTCAGGGCGGCAACCGGGTCCAGGCCGGTGTCGCTGGACGCCGCCGGGTCACCGGCGACCGGCTCGGCGGGGGGCGGAAAGCTCGCCCGGGGCTGGCTGCCATGCTGGTTGCGCCCAGCCCAGTGCAGGCGATCGCACTGGTGCTGCACGGAGAGCACCTCCGCATCGGTCTCGACCAGGAAGTGGGCGGCCAGCAGGGTGGGTTCATCGGGCAGGCGGGGCTGGCGCTCGAAGCGCAGGGCCTGATGCTCGGGCTGCCATTCGGCGCGCACAAAGAGGTTGGCAAAGGCTGGGTGGGCCTCGTCGGCACGGGCGGGGCTCAGCGCCACCTCCCATGCGGACATCAGTTCGACCTCGATGGCCGTGTCGCTCTGGTTGTAGAGCTCGACCTGGCGGAACTCGATGTCGTCCTCGGGGCTGACCCACACCGTGGTGTGTGCTTGCCACTGCGGCCAATGGGCCTCGAAGCGCACCCGGTCGGTGTGGAAGGTGCTCTGGTAATGGGCGCGCGGGTCGGGGGCCGGGTGCAAGGTGAGCGAGACGGGCGCCTGCGTGGGGGCCCAGCGCAGGTACAGGAAGCTGCCATGCGCATCGCGCAGCACGTCGTCGCGCCAGCGACTGAGGTCGGTGTGGCCCCAGCGGCTCCACCCGGCGCCATTGGCCCGCAGCGTGACCTGGTAGCGCCCGTTGGAGAGCAGGTGCGTGGGCTCGATCGCCGCCATGCCCGGGATGAGCTGGCTTTGCAGATGGGCCGAGGGCGACTGCACCGTCTGGAGGGAAGGGCCCGAGAGCGGCGCGTACAGTCGGGACACCTCGCGGGGCGTGCGCTCGTGCAGGAGCGAGCTCACAGCCTCAAGGTGCACCGGGGCCATGCCCCAGCGCTGGGCCACTTGCCCCAGCAGGACATTGGCCAGCGCGACGATGCTCATGCCCTGGTGGTGGGCCATGAAGGTGGCCACGGGGGTCATCGTGACCCCGGTGGGTTGTTGTGCCGGCGTGTAGTCCAGCGCCTCGATGAAACCATAGCGGCCACGGGCCCCCAGGTGTTCCAGGGACTGAAAGTTGAGCGCGGCCAGATGGGGGGCCAGTTGGGCGGCCAGGGCCGTGGCGTAGGGGGCGATGACCAACTCGCCAGGGGGCGTGCGGCGCAGCGCCAGGCGGGGGACGCCCTGGGGGGCGTACTGGTAGGCCAGGGTGTGGTCCTGCTCGGCATGGGCCGACTCGGAGATGCCCCAGGGCACCCCCTTCTCGCGGGCAAAGGCCATCTGCTCCTGCAGCGCCACGTCACAGGCGCTGCGCAGCACGCTGTCCTGGGGCGCGTTGAGCACCAGCATGGGCATCAGGTACTCGAACATCGAGCCGGACCACGAGCGCACGCCGACCTCGGCGCCCAAGGCGTAAAGGGGCCGCCCCAGGCTGGCCCAGTGGCTCACGGGCACGTCGCCCTTGGCAATGGCCCACAGTCCGGTGAGGCGGGACTCCGAGGCGAGCAGGTCATAAAAGCCGGCATCGAGCTGTTGTTCGTCGACCCGCAAGCCCAGGTGAAACAGGTGCCGGCGCGGGTGGTACAGCATGGCGAAATCGGCCTCCTGGGCCAGTTGCGCACAGGTGCGCGCCACAGCCCGCAGCCGTGCTGCCGCGTGCGCGGCCGCTTGTTCGACGGGTTCGCTGGCCCGGGCTAGCTCATCGCGTGCGGCCGAGCGCAGCGTGGCGCGGTGATCGGCCATCAGCCAGATCAGCGCATCGCGCTCAACCTGCGAGAGCTGCGAGCGGCGCAACAGCAAGGGCGCCAGCCGCTCGGTCGAGGCCTGCACGGCCGCTTGCAGGGCGGCCGGGTCATAGGGGTGCACCGCGAGCTCGCGACAGGCTTCGCCCACGGCCAGCAGGTGGCCGCACAGGTTGCCGCTGTCCACACTGGACACATAGCGAGGCATCAAGGGCAGGCCGGTTTGCGTGTCGTACCAGTTCAGGAAGTGGCCGTGATGGCGCTCCAGCGTTTGAAGGCTGCCCAGCGTGGCCTCCAATCGGGTGAGCAGGTCTTCGGTGCCGATCCAGCCGAACTGGCGCGCGCAGGCCACGCTCAGCAGGTACAGGCCGATGTTGGTGGGCGAGGTCCGGTGGGCCAGGATCTCGTGGGGCAGGATCTGCAGGTTGTCGGGTGGCAGATGGCGGTCGGATGGGCCCACGCAGTGCTCGAAAAAGCGCCAGGTGTCGCGTGCGATGCCGGTGAGGTAGGACCGGTCGCCGGGCGGCAGGAGCACATCCGGATGGGCGCCGCGCGGGTGGCTCACCCACCAGGTCCACAGGGGCGAGAGCGCCCAGGCCAGGCACAGGCTCAGCGTCAGCCAGGGGACAGGCCCGCCGGCCTGCCATGCCCACAGCCCGGCCCCCAAGGCCAGCGCGACCCAGGGCTCCCAGGCGTGTTGCCTCAGCACCGTGCGCAGGCGCACCCGGCTGCTGGCGCGGGCCGCGGCCGCCGTGGTCCATTGCAGCAGGTGGCGGTGGCTGATGGTGAGCCGAAACAGCGCCCGTACGATGGCGTCAACCGCCTGCACCGCATGGGGAATGAGCTGCACCAGTTGCCACAGCGCCCCGGCCACGACACGCCCCAGGTCGGTCAGGGCATGGCGATAGAAGTGGCGCCAGGCCACGTCATAGTGGCTGGGCCACAGTCCGGCCAATGCGCCCATCAGCGGCCCGCCCCCGTAGGCGGCGAGCACCACGCCCAGCGCGGCCCAGGGGCTCAGCAACTGACCGGCCAGGGCCAGGCACAACAGCAGCAGGCAACTGGGGGCCACCAGCGTGCGGCGCAGGTTGTCGCTCATCTTCCATAAGTTGATGCCATTGAGGTGGTGGCGCCAGGGCTGCAGCATGAAGGGCAGCAACTGCCAGTCGCCACGCATCCAGCGGTGAACCCGCGAGGCGGCCACATCGGCATGAAAGGGCGCGTCCTCGATCAGGGTGATGTCGGTGACCACCGCACAGCGGGCCAGGGCGCCTTCCAGCAGGTCGTGGCTCAGCACGCGGTCGGGTGGCAGGCGTCCGTTGAGCACAGCGTGCATCGCCTGCACGTGCAGCAGGCCCTTGCCACTGAAGGAGCCTTCGGCGAACACGTCCTGATAGATCTCGGAGCTGCTGGCGCTGTAGGCATCCACGCCGCACTGGCCGGCAAACAGCCAGTGAAACAGGGTGAACTCCTGCTGGGAGGGCAGCGGGGTGGCCATGTGCGGCTGCAAGATGGCGTAGCCCGCGATGACCCGGCGACCGCTGGGGTCCAGGCGCGGCTGGTTGTGCGGGTGGGCCGCCACGCCGACCAACTCGCGCAACGTGCCCGGTGGCAATTGCGTGTCGCTGTCGAGCGTGACGAGGTACTGGATACCCGTGGCCAGGCGCGAGGTCTCTCCCAGGTCGATGAAGCCGTCGAGGTTGTGGTGGGCCAGCGCCGCGATCAGCTGCTCGAGCTTGCCGCGCTTGCGCTCCCAGCCAATCCAGCGTTGTTCGCTCTGGCTGAACAGACGCGGGCGGTGCAGCACGACAAAGCGCGGGGCGCCGTAGGGCGTGGTTGGGGTGTCGGGGCGTGCATTGAGTGCGTCGATGGCCTGCTGGAGTGCGGCCAGCAAGGGCGCATCGCTGCTCAGCGTGGCGGTGTCGGCATCGACCCAGTCGGTCAGCAAGGCAAATTGCGCCTCCGGCTCCGGGTTGGCCAGGGCATGCAGGTGCAACTGGTGGACCAGTTCGTGCACCGATGCCGGGGAGGTCAGCATGGCCGGGATGACGACCAGCACCCGGTGCTCGGGCGGGATGCCGTGTGCCAGGGCCAGCCGGGCCAGGTGCGTCGGGCGCAGCGATTCGCTGATGAGGCGGTTGATGACGGCCACCACCGCTTCCGAGACCGGGATGGCCACCAGCAGG
>MESA01000011.1:115511-120985 GCA_001770775.1 Burkholderiales bacterium RIFCSPHIGHO2_12_FULL_63_20 | reverse complement strand
GTGCCCACCAGCAGGGCCATCAGGTACAGGGGCAGGGTCAGCTGTCTCGTGAGCACCAGCCCGATGCGGCTGAGGCGATCGGACTGGCCCAGTGCGCGCATCAAGTCAGGGCGGCCGCCCCCCCGCAGCCAATGGCGGGCCACGGCATGGGCCGGCTGGTCTGGCGAGGCGTGCGCCATCAGGTCCAGCAGCGTCTGGGCCACCTCGCGCTCGCTGCGCCCGCTGCGACGGGCCAGGGCCTCGATGCCGTACAGCGTCTGGTCGCGGGTGCGCGGGTGCTCGGCCCGAAAGGTCGGGGACGTCAGCAAGTGCTGCATCAGCGGGCTGCAGGCGGCGATGAGCTCCGACCAGTCGGCATCGCCGATGGCGCGCAAGGACGTCACCGCGTTGCTGACACTCAGGTTGTCGGCGGCCTCGTCGGCATCGTGCTGGGTCAGCGTCGTGGCCAGATCGGGCAGGGCCTGGTGCAGCCAGGCCTGGTAGCGTAAGAGGTGGCCGGCAGAGGTGGTGCCCACCGGGGCCTGCAGGCGCTGGGCCATCTGGGTCAGGAAGACCACCCCGGCGCCGCGCTGGTCCATCAGCACGCGCAGCGCGTCGAGCGCATGCAGGCTGTAGGTTTCGATGGCATCGCACACCAGGTTGGCCGCCTCGCGGGCGGCCTTGTGTGTGGCCACGCGTTCGGCCAGGCGCCGCAGGTTTTCCACCAGCAGCACGCGCAAGGTCGTGGGCAGCGCCCACATCTCGTTGAGGTTGAGGGGGCGCGTTTCCTGGTAGGCCGACAGGAAGTGTGTCAGCAGTGCCGTGTCGAAGGCGCCGTCCGTGTGGGCCACAAAGGCCCAGGCCACCCCGTAGACCCGCGGCAATCCCGCCAGCGGGGGCGCCACCAGCATCGGCAGGGTGCGATAGTAACGGTGGGGAAGGCCCTCATGGATGGCCTTGAGCTGGGCCTCGATGAGGTGAAAGTTGTCGATCAGCCATTCGGCCGCCGGGCTGATGTCGTAGCCCGATGCGGCCTGCTCACCGATGTAGTGCTGAGCCTCGCGCAGCGTGCGAATGTTGTCCTGCAGGCGCGGGAAAAAATTGGGGGTGCCACGTCGTGCCCGGTCTGTGGCGTGCGTCTCACCCAGGCTGCGGCCATGTTGCGCAAAGCGCTGGGGGCCGAAGATCTCCGAGCGGATGGGCGGCTCCAGCGGGCCGCGGTGGGGGTCAAGGATGGCGCACAGCGCGGGCGTTGCTGATGGCAGCAACGCCCGCAGGCCGGTCGGACCTGATTTCACAGCAGCAGCGCGGCGGCGCCCACCAGGGCCGAGGTCACCACCACGGTGGTGACCACGCGAGAGGCCACGAAGCGGCCCACGGTTTCGCCATGGCACTTCAGGGCAAACAGCCGCCCCTGGTTGCGCTGGCAGCGCCCCAGGTGCTGGCTGAGTGCAGCCAACTCCATTGGCGAGGTGTCAGCCTCCTGGCCCAGTGACGAGGTACTCCAGACAGGATGATGATCGTGGCTCAGCATGATGGCCTCCGCGGGCTTCAGCGTGTGCCCTTGACGTCCACATCAACACGGCGGTCGGGCTGCAGGCAGGCCACGAGGGCTGCTGTGCGGCGCTCACCGACGCAGTCTTCGGCACGTGTCACCGGTTGGGTTTCACCCAGGCCGGTGGCCGTGATCCGGCTGGCTTCCAGGCCGCGCACGGTGACCAGGTAATTCTTCACCGCCATGGCACGACGCTCCGACAGGCGCTGGTTGTACTCGCTCGAGCCCAGCCGGTCGGTGTGACCGGTGATCTGGATCGTGTCGTACTGCGCGCCCTGCAGGCTCTGCGTGAAGGTGTCCAGATCTCGCTGGCCTTCGGGGCGGATCTGTTCCTTGTCAAAGCCGAACAGCGACTCGGCCGAGAAGCTCACGCGTTGGGGCACCGGTTCGGCAGGCACGACGACCGGGGCCGGCATCGGTGCGGGCGGCGGAGCCACGTAAGGCGCCGCAGCGACCTCCTGGCGTGGCGCGGGCTGCATGGCCCGACCAAACGGGAACACCAGGCTCACCGAGGCCACGTTCACGGCATGACGACCGTCGGCCACATTGCTGACGCGGTAACGCTCCCACTCGCCACGCACCAGCACGGACGGTGTGAGCTCGTATTGCAGGCCGGCGCCGTACTTGTAGTTGGTCTGGGTCTTGCTGTCGCTGGGGAAGGCGGGGACGGCCAAGCCGGTGCCGCTGTACTCGGCCTTCGTGCGGCCGTGTTGCGCGCCGATGCGCCCCAGCACCGAGAACTTCGGTGTCACGGGCAGCGAGCCGACCAGGTCCAGGCTCCAGCCGCGCGTCTTGAGCTTGCCGCTCAGGCTGCCCAGGGGCGTGGTCGTGTCGGTGGTGAAGCTGCCTTCGCCCAGATCGAAGTACCCGCCTTCCAGGGCCAGGTAGCGGTTGAACTGATAGCCGAGGAAGACCTTGTAAGCCGTGTCGCGTTCATCGCTGTTGGTGCCCGTGATGCCGGTGCTGGCGCCGAGCTGGTGTCGGGTGAGCGCACCTTCGTCCAGACGTGTCTGGGACTGGCCGACCGACACCCCGCCGTAGTAGTAGGACGGCAAAGGCGTTTGTGCCAGCACAGAGGTGCTCAGCAAGGTCAGCGCGCTCAGGCCGAGCAGGCGCGTGGTGGAAGAGGGACGAAAGATCATGAGGGGTGCTCCTTGGGTTTGATTTGAATTGCGAACCAGAACGGTTTACTTCTTGTTGGGATCGATCTGGTTGCCGATCACGCCGCCGACTGCAGCGCCACCCACGGTGCCGGCCGCACTGCCACCCGAGAGGATGGCGCCGGCGGCACCGCCGATGGCCGCACCGGCCGCCGTGTTCCGGTCTCGGCCGGACATGCCACTGCAGGCGCTCAGGGATACGGCCAGGATCAGCAGGCTACCGCCAGCGAGGAAACGGTTTGTCATGGGGTACTCCAGTTGTGAATCCGACCACCTTCACGTCGAGAGGTCGGTGAATCGGTTGTAGTCCCCCTTTCTGCCAGCGTCTGTGCGGCAACAGACAGTCAGGTCTTGTGTGTTTCGGACAGACTGACCGGGCGCTAGGCAACCGCCGGGCGATGCGAGAAGGACCTGGAGGCACTCTCACCATGCGCAAAGCGCCCCGCGTGATTTCTCGACAGGTCAAGGCTGGCGCCGAGATGGCTTCCCCCTGGCGCCCCGTCCCTGGCCCTGGGGAAGGGGGTGAGGACGAGCACATGCTCCTGCAATTGCGCGAAATGCTCCAGCAGGAACAGGCGCGGCGTGCGCAGCTGGAGGGCGAGGTCGCCGAAGCCCAGCGGCAAATGGCGGCCTTGCGCGCCGAGTTGTCCGACAGCCAGGACGTCGAGCGGCGCTCACGGCATCTGGCCCTGCATGACAGCCTGACCGCGCTGCCCAATCGCGGCTACTTCTTGCAGCGCCTGCACGAAGTGCTGTCCCAGCCCTCCACCACGACGGTGCCCTCGGTGGCCGTGCTGTTTCTCGATCTGGACGGCTTCAAGGCCATCAACGACACCCACGGCCATGCGGCCGGCGACCAGTTGCTCAGCATCGTGGCCGTGCGCCTGATGCGCACCATCCGCGCGCAGGACATGGTCGGCCGCCTGGGCGGCGACGAGTTCGCCTGCCTGTTGCGCGACGTGCCCGGTTGCGACCAACTGACCCGGCTGGCCGACAAGGTGTTTGCGGCGGTGTCCGATCCGGTGCGCATGGGCGAGCTGCTGGTGCGGGTACAGCCCAGCATCGGCATTGCGATGTCGGATGCGCAAGACATCACCCCCGAAATGCTCTTGCGCCGGGCCGATGCCGCGATGTATGCGGCCAAACGCGCCCAGTCACGAGTGGCCTTCTACGACCCCGAGCTCACGCCCTTGCTCAGCGGGCGCGAAATCGCCTGACGCGCCTGAATCAAGGCGTTGGCCAGTCGGTGAAAGTCAGCAGGATCTGACCCGCCTGGGGATCCACCTGCGCCGAAGCGCACACCCTGCGCGAGCCGTGGGCGCCGCCCGCCAGCGTGAGGTGCGTGGCGGCCTGGGTGGCGTCGCCCTGTGCGATGCGCGCCAACAGCGCCCGCAAGCTGGCGCCGTCCATCGGGCTCAACTGATCGTCCAGCCGCTGCCCCAGCACGGCCTCGCGGTCAACGCCCAGTTGTTGGGCCCCCGTCAGGTTCAGCTCCATCAGGTGGCCTTGCGCATCCAGCGTGAAATACCCCACCGGTGCGCAGTCGTAAAGCTGCTGCTGGCGGGCCAGGTCGGCTTCCAGTTGCGCGCGGATGGCCACTTGCGCTTCCGCCAGCAGCTCCAGCTCCACCTGATGCACCTGCAACTCGTGCAAGAGCGCCAGCGCGTCGGCCGCCGTGTCTGGCGCCGCGGCCAATTCGTACAGGACCCCCATGGCCTCGGTGGCATGGGCATCGCGCGCATCGGGCTGCGGCGTCTGGCCCAGTTTGGCGCGGGCCTTGGTGCGCAGCTCTGCACTGGTGAGGTAGCCTGGGATGGTGTGGGACATGGGGTCAAACCTTTGCCGTGCAGCGACGCTGCCCAATCACCACTCTACCCCTTGCGCAGCCGGGACTCCAGCTCTTTCGCAGCCGTGATGTCCACGAAGGTGATGACCGCTCCCTGGATCATGTTGGTCAAGGTGCGGTAGGGCATGATGCGCACCGACAGCCAGCGCCCATCCTGGGTCGAGATCTGCTTCTCGCTGGTCGCCAGCGTGCGCAGGGTGTCCTGGGCGTCGGCGTGCAGCGTCGGGTAGTTCAGCGTGCTGGCCAGGTCGCTCAGCGGTCGGCCGATGTCGGCTTCGCGCAGGTGAAAGATGCTGGTGGTCTGCTCGGTGAAGCGGCGCACATTGAGCTCATTGTCCAGAAACAGCGTGGCGATGTTGGTGCTGTTGAGCAGGTTCTGCATGTCGCTTTGCGCCATGGCCAGGTCGTCGAGCTTGGTTTGCAGCTCGCCATTGATGGTCTGCAGCTCCTCGTTCATGGACTGCGCCTCTTCCTTGGACGTGGTCAGCTCCTCGTTGGCCGATTGCAGCTCCTCATTGGTCGACTGCAAGGCCTCGTTGGCTGCCTGCAAAGCATCCTGCGAAGCCTGCATTTCCTCGCGCAGGGCCATGATCTCTTCGTGGGCGCGGTTGCGCTCGTCAAGCAGGTTGCTCTCGGCTTGGCTGAGGGCCGAACCTTTGCGCGCGCGCGAGCGCGGCAGGGGCGGGCCTTCCTTGAACACGACCATCACCATGCCCTCCAGGGCGCGGGGGGCCTGCACGGGCTGCACGGTCACGCGCAGGGTGCGCTGGTCATCCTCCTCCACCCTCAGGCCCGTCAGCTCCACCGTGGTATTCATCTGAATCGCCTGGCGCAGGGCGACGGCCACTTGTGTGCGCAGGCCTGGTCGGGTCATCGCATGGATGTTCCAGTTCGCCTTGCCCGCGGCAGGCTCCAGATAGCGGCCCGTGCGGCC
>MESA01000011.1:5078-115501 GCA_001770775.1 Burkholderiales bacterium RIFCSPHIGHO2_12_FULL_63_20 | reverse complement strand
GGGGAAATCGACGTAGACGGGGTTGGCCGCGTGTTCGTTGCGCCGGTACAGCCGGGTCTTGCTGCTCAAGGACTTGAACAGCTTTTGCGAGCGGCCGACGGTTTCGGCCCCCCCCAGCAGCAGCACCCCACCGGGGCGCAGGCTGTAATGAAACAGCGGCATCAGCCGATGTTGCAACACGGCGTTGAAGTAAATCAACACGTTGCGGCACGACAGCAGGTCCAGCCGGGTGAACGGCGGATCCAGGATCACATCGTGCTGCGCAAACAGCACCATGTCCCGGATCTCCTTGCGGATCGCAAAGCCATCCGCCAGCGGTGTGAAGAAGCGGGCCAGACGCTCCGGGCTCAGGTCGGTGGCGATGCTGGCCGGGAATCGGCCGCGGCGACCCACGTCCACGGCTTCGGCGTTCAGGTCGGTGGCAAAGATCTGCAGCCGGTGGGCGCCCGCGCTCGGGGTGGCCGCCTGCACCTCCTTGAACAGCATGGCCAGCGAGTAGGCCTCTTCCCCGGTCGAGCAGCCGGCAATCCAGGCGCGCAAGGGCTCCGGCTGCGGGGGCCGGGCCAGCATCTCGGGCAGGATCTGCTTGGCCAGGTCACGCCACACCTCCGGGTCGCGGAAAAAACGGGTCACACCGATCAGCATCTCGGCAAACAGCAGATCGCACTCCTGGGGGCTGCCTGCCAGCAGCTCGGCATATGCCGACATCGAAGGGAGGTTGTGCACCGCCACCCGGCGCTCGATGCGCCGCAGCAGGGTGCTGGTCTTGTACAGCGACAGGTCGTGACGGCAGTGCGCGCGCAACAGGCCCAGGATGGTGTCCAGCACCGCTGCCACATCCTCGCGCTCGGGTGGGTGGATGCCGGTGGCCGGCGCGGCCTGTTGCGAGCGGACCCACTGCAGGATGCGCCGGGGCATCTCGTCGGGTGGCACCACGATGTCCACACAGCCCGTGGCGATGGCGCTGCGTGGCATGGCGTCAAACTGGGCCGACTCGGGCTGCTGTGCCAGGGTCAGCCCCCCCTGGGTGTGCAGGGACTGCAGCCCCAGCGTGCCGTCCGCGCCCATACCCGACAGCACCACCCCCACCGCGCGCTCACCCTGCTCCCGCGCCAGCGAGCTCAACAGTGCATCAATGGGCAAACGCAGGCCGCGGGGGTGCGGCGAGTGGGACAGATGCAGGTGCCCCTTGACGACGGTGAGCTCGCTGTTGGGCGGGATCACATAGACCGCATTGCGCTCAATGACCATGCCGTGGGTGGCCTCCTGCACGGGCAGGGCCGTCACACGCTGCAGCAGGCTGCACAGCAGGGTTTTGCGTGTCGGGTCCAGGTGCTGCACCACGATGTAGGCGAGGTCGCTGTCGGCCGGCACGCTGGAGAAAAACAACTCCAGGCTGGCCAGGCCGCCGGCCGAGGCGCCCAGGCCGACGATGCGCGGCTGGGCGTCGATCGCAGGCGCAGGGTGGGGTGGGGAGTCTGGGGATGAGGCCATGCCTCAGTATGCCGCTGATGGGGGTGGGCATCGCAAATTAGGGGGACCCCCTTGACGTGTGTGCGATATCGCACATACTCCGTTGTCTGCCGTACATACATTGCAGTCCTGATGAAAGGACCCTCATGGTGGTAGAGCTCGACAGGCTGGGCAACCGGCTGCTGGCGTCGTTGCCAGCGGAGGTGTGGCACCGCTGGCAGCCGCACCTGGAATGGACAGACATGCCCTTGGGTCAGGTGGTGTGTGAATCGGGCAGCGGGCTCAGCCACGCCTACTTCCCGGTCACCTCCATCGTGTCCTTGCTGGGGGTGACTGAAAACGGGTCTTCCGCCGAAATCGCCGTGGTCGGCTGTGACGGCGTCGTGGGCATTTCGCTGTTCATGGGCGGCGCGTCCACCCCCAGTCGGGCGGTGGTGCAAAGTGCCGGTCATGGTTTGAAGTTGCGCTCAGACGTGCTCATGGCCGAGTTCAATCAGGGCGGGCCGGTGATGCGCTTGCTGTTGCGCTACACCCAGGCCCTGATCACGCAGATGGCGCAAACGGCCGTCTGCAACCGCCACCATGTTCTCGATGCCCAGCTGTGCCGCTGGCTGTTGATCAGCCTCGACCGCCTGCCGGGACCCGAGCTGGTGATGACCCAGGAGCTGATCGCCAACATGCTGGGCGTGCGCCGTGAGGGCGTGACCGAAGCGGCGCTCAAGCTGCAGAAGCAAGGTCTGATCCGCTACGCGCGCGGCCACATCACGGTGCTCGACCGTACGGGCTTGGAGGAGCGCGCCTGTGAGTGCTACGCCGTGGTCAAGGGCGAATACGACCGGCTCTTGCCCGATCGCATCGCCACTTGAGTCTGACCTGTGGCGCCCAAGCTCATTGACTGAGCCAGGCGCCCCCATCAGCCGAAATCAGCCGAGCCGCAGGCCGCCAGCCCCCAGCAGTCCGATCAGGCCGATGGCGATCAGGTAGATCGCGACGATGTAGTTGAGCAGGCGCGGCACCGCCAGGATGAGGATGCCGGCGATGAGCGAAATCAACGGCGTCAGGCCGAGTTGCAGATTCATTTGGAGACTCCTGTTGCGCGGCGCACGATGGCCCCATCGACGATCTTCACGCGCGCACCCACCAGCAGGACCGGGTCCACAGCGTGGTCGAAGTTCTTGGTGCTGCCGTCGTCCATCTGAACGCTGACGCGGTAGACCGTGGTCTTGTCCCTGGCGTTCTGGATGCGGTTGCCTGCGTAGGCCCCACCGACGGCGCCGACGATGCGGGCGATGTCCTGGCCCGAACCGTTGCCCACCTGGTTGCCGAGCACGGCGCCGATCACACCGCCAGCGACGGTGCCCAGCACATTGCGCGAGTCCCCTTCATCGATCTCGGTCTTGCCGACGGCCGTCACCACGCCACACGTGGCACCGACCATGTCGGCGCGGCGCTCATTGCGACCATCGCGGCGGTCACAGCCGTAGGTGTCGGTGACGGCCACTTGCTCACGCACGAAGCGCTGGCTCGTCTCCCTCTGACCGACCTTCAGGAAGCCGGTGGCGACCAGGTTGCCACGCAGGCGCTCCCTGCGGGCCACGGTGTAGCTGCCTTCGTACAAGCCGCGGCTGACCTCGGTCAAGGGGATGCTCTTGGTGATGCCTTCGACGGTCACCCGGGCTGTGCCGCCGGGCACACCCGACAAGGAGAACTTCAGCTCGTCGCCCGCACGGATGCGGTCCGGCGCATTGACCGTGAAGGCCCCGATGCGTGCCGTCTGCACAGGGCTGGGCGCGCCGCGGACCAGCGACTGATCCAGCGTGGCATTCATCTCACGGCCATCGCGCGCGATGCGAGCCGTCACCAGGCTGGTCGCCGTCAGTCGGTCACGCGTGCGGATGGTGTAGTCACCTTCGTAGACACCGGGCCGGACCTCGTTCAGGCGAACGCCAGCGGTCGCACCGCTGATCTTCAGCGTGACATCGGAACCCGGCGTGGCCGAGAGCCGGAAGGCCAGTTCGGTGCCGGGTGTCAGCGCGCGCACCTGCTCGACGCCGAAGCTGTTGGCGGTGACGGTCGCGGCCGTCTGTGCGTGAGCAGATGTGCCCACGGTCAGCGGCAAGGCCGACGCCAGCGCAAGGAGGAGCACGGACAGTTGTCGTGAAGGCAGGTTCATGATGGGCTTTCAGCGTGCCAGCAAACGGGCGCGCGTCAAAGCTTAACGCGGCACGTGCCTGCGCAGTCGACACAGAAAAAAGATGACCTCTTGTGTGCGCTGTCGAACTGAGAGCGCCCGCGCATTGGGCTAGGCGAACCACCCCACGCCGGCAGTCATGTGCCGCGCCCGCTGCCTTCTTCCAACTGAATGCCTTGGGCCGAGACGGCTGTGCGCAGGCCTTGCAAGGCGGCCTCGAAGTCAAAATTTTCGATGGCGTTTGAGATGAGGCTGAAGTCCTTGCCCAGCCCCTGGCGCAGCAAGGGTTCGTGGTCCAGCCATTCGGTGCTGGCCTCGAAGTCGCTTGCGGCCAGCAGCTGCGCGATGCGCTGGCAAACCGCTGCCAATTGCTGAGGGTTCAGCGCAACTGGCGCCATTGCGGGCCGCTCAGGGGCCGCGGGCAGGTGAGTGTCCAGCGTCTGTATGACGGCTTTCAGGGCCACGTCGAACCCATCAAGCGGGCCTTGCCACGTCGGTGATGCGCCGGAGGGCTGGAGGGCCGCTTCGAGTTGGCTGGCCGCCTCTTGAAGGTCGGTGGCCCCGATCTGGCCGGCCAAGCCCTTGACGGTGTGGGCCAGGCGCAGGGCGGTGCCGCTGTCACCCTGCGCGAGGGCGGTGCGGGTGTGCTCGGCGTCGTGGCGGTGGTTGGCGGCAAACTTGCGCAACAGGCCGAGGTAAGCGTCCTGGCGACCCATCATGCGGCTCAGCCCTTCTGCGATGTCGATGCCGGGTAAGGCCGGCAAGGGCACTTCTGCCCCTGCCTGACCGGGGGCGCTGGCAGGGGCACCCATGACGCTTCCGAGCCCGGGGCGCGGGCGGATCCACTGCCGGAGCGTGTCAAACAACCTGGCCGGATTGATCGGTTTGGCCACATGGTCGTTCATGCCGGCGCGCAAGCAGGCGTCTCGGTCGCTGGCCATCGCGTTGGCCGTCATGGCGATGATCGGCACGTCCGCCAAGTGTTGGCCTGCGCGGATGAGGCGCGTCGCCTCCAGACCATCCATCCCGGGCATCTGCATGTCCATCAGCACCAGGTCGTAGTCATGGGCCTGGACCATGTCCACGGCTTGTTGACCGTCGCAGGCGATGTCGACGCGCAGCCCCGCGCCTTCCAGCAAAGCCTTTGCCACCTCCTGGTTGAGGTCGTTGTCTTCCACCAGCAGCAGGTGCGCGCCCGTGACATGGGCCAAAACAGCCTCGACCTCCGCAGGGGACTCGGTGCGCTCATGGGGGGCGTCGCGTGTCACACCCAGCGCCTGTGACACACACTCGAACAGCGTGGAGGGACTCACCGGCTTGATCAGCACGTCGTGGATCCCGATCCCCTCGGCGCTCTTGAGCAATTCTTCCCGGCCATACGCGGTCACCATCAGGATGGGGATCGGATGCGACGGGTGATCGACTCGGATGCGTTTGGCCAGCGCGATCCCATCCATCTCCGGCATCTGCCAGTCCAGCAACAACAGGTCGTAGGGCGGCTTGCCTCCCTCGTGCGGCATCAGGGCTGTCAACGCGGCGGCCCCGCCGGCCACGGCCACGGCGTCCAGCCCCATGCCGCTCAGCAACGCCGTCAGCACCTGGCGTGCCGTGTCGTTGTCGTCCACCACCAGGACACGTTTGCCGTGCAGGTCTGCACGCAGCACCCGGGCCGGGGCGGCTGCGGCGGTCGTGCCCTTTGCCAGGCGAACGGTGAACCAGAAGGTGCTGCCCTGGCCCGGGGTGCTCTGCACCCCGACCGTGCCCCCCATCCGGCTGGCCAGCTGCTTGGTGATGGCCAAGCCCAGGCCGGTGCCACCGTACTGGCGCGTGGTGGAGCTGTCGGCCTGCTGGAAGCTCTCGAACAGCTTGGCCGCTTGCGCCGGTGTCAGCCCGATGCCGGTGTCCCGCACCGTGAAATGCAGCAGCACGTCCTGGTCGGTGTCTTCTTGCAGTTGCACCTGGATTTCGATTTCTCCGCTGTGGGTGAACTTGACGGCGTTGTTGGCGTAGTTCACCAGCATCTGCTCCAACCGCAATGGGTCACCCACGAGTCGCTCGGGAATGCGCGGGTCGACGTGGACGATCAACTCCAGCCCCTTGTCCGCCGCCTTGTCGGCGATCAGGGTGGTGACGTTGTCCAGAAGCTGCTGGAAACTGAACTCGATGTGTTCGATGCTGAGCTTGCCGGCCTCGATCTTGGAGTAGTCCAGGATGTCGTTGATGATGCCCAGCAGGTGCTGGCTCGCTGCCTGAATCTTCTGGATGTAGTTGCGCTGATGCTGGCCCAGGTCGGTCTTGAGCACCAGGTAGGACATGCCGATGATGGCGTTCATCGGCGTGCGGATCTCGTGGCTCATGTTGGCCAGGAACGAGCTCTTGGCCGTGTTCGCCGCCTCGGCGATGTGCGTGGCCCGGGCCAACTCGGCGGTGCGTTCTGCCACCAAGGTTTCGAGTTGCTGCTGGTGTTGGCGCAGCGCCTGCTCGGCCTGTTTGCGCCGGCGGTTTTGGTAGGTGAGCGCCAGCAGCAGGGCCGACAGCACCACGATGGTCGCCGCCGATGCGATGACGAAGTCGCGGTACTCGCTCCAGAGCGTGCGCGGACGATGAAGGAAGACTGTGTCGGCTGGCAGGCGGGTGGGGTCCGCCCCCCAGCGTTGCAGTTGCGCCCAGTCGAACATCGGCTGTGGCGCCACCGTGAGGCTGGCGTCACCGGCAGCGGGTGGGGGTGCGCCGCGCAGCAGGTTGAAGCCGATTTCTCCCGCACGTCGGCCCACCGCCGCCGCCCTGACGACCGAGCCGCCAGTCAGGCCCGCCTCGATGTGCGCGTCATACAGCCCCAGCGTCGGCGCGTTGGCTCGCTTGGCGACGGCGGCGGCCACCTCCGCCGGAACGAAATGGCGCCCGGTGCTGTCCTGGAAATAAGTCGACAGGAGGATGAGGGTGTCGGGCGGCAGCGTGGCAATCCGCCGCAACATGGCCTCGTAAGGCAGCGCGGAGGTGTCCTCGACGTCCAAGTGGCGTTGCTGCGTGGTCAAGACCTGGGCAAGCTGCGCAGGCAAGGGGGTCTGTGTGCGCTCCACCCCGGCCACCAGCACCAGTCGGCGGGCTTGGGGGAACAGGTCGAGCCCGTGGCGCAGCGTGCCGGCAAGGTCGTGCAGGTTGCTCACATTCAAGATGCGATGGGGCGCACCGCGCCAGGCAACCTCCGGCGCCACGATGAGGGTGGCCACCACCGGCTGACCTGGGGGCAGGAGATCGTAGCCCGCCTGGGCCAGGAACTCCAGTGAGGCCTGGTCTTGAGCGACCACCAGGCCGATGTGCTTGCCGGCGTACTTCTGGTGCATCAAGGCGGACCAGGCCGCCACCGTGTCAGCTTGGTTGAAGCGGTCGAGGTCCATGTGCTCGACGTAAATGTGACTGGGTGAGACCCCTTTGGCCTTGAGGACGGACACGGCGCCAGAGATCAAGGCCTCCGGCACCGGCAAGCCATGCTGGTTGCCCGCCACAATCAGCACGCCAGGCTCTTGCGGCGGCTGGGAGGGGGCGGTGACCGGTGGGATGGCCGCGCGTGTCTGAGTGGGGAGCGCGCCCCACACCAGGCTTGCGGCCAGCATCAGCACGGCGGCCCAAAGCCGATGCCAACCCATGCGGGGTGAAGTGCCAGTGATGGATGGGTGGGACGGCATCTGAAACCATGACGATTGGTCGGATCTCGCCGCAATCGTTCCTCTCAACTCCCAGTTTTTAACAGAAATTGGGACGCCATGAGGCGGGGCGCCAGCGACCGCATGGATCAGCGCGCCGTGCCTGCGTCCATCCACATGCCCGAAGACAAACCATCCAAGGTGTAGGGCCCGATGGCCGAGCGGATCAAGCGCAAGGTCGGAAAGCCCACGGCGGCGGTCATGCGCCGCACCTGTCGGTTACGTCCTTCTTTGATCACCAGTTCGATCCACGACGTTGGAATGGTTTTGCGCGTTCGAACGGGCGGATCGCGTTCCCAGATGTGGGTCGGTGGCTCGATCAATCTGGCACGCGCAGGACGTGTCATGCCATCCTTGAGCATGACGCCTTGGCGTAACGCGGCCAAGGCGGTCTCGTCCGGGATGCCTTCCACTTGGACCCAATAGGTCTTGTCCATCTTGAAGCGTGGGTCGGCGATGCGCGCCTGGAGCTTGCCGTCGTTCGTGAGCAGCAACAGGCCCTCGCTGTCGGCATCCAGCCGTCCGGCGACGTACACATCGGGGACGTCAATGAACTCCTTCAGGCCGCGCCACGCCCCTTCCGCCGTGAACTGGCTGAGGACACCGTAAGGCTTGTTGAAACGGATCAGGCGTGAGGCGACGGCAGAGTGTTGGATCATGGCGCGGAGAGCATAGCAATGAAGCAGCGTTCTGTGAGCACCCCGGCCTCCGCGCGGACCTACAGGTGAAAATCGCCAGCAGCCTCTGGCTGGTACAGCACTTTGTCAATCCGGATATGGCGGGTCCGGTTCGGCGTCCGCCAGTTGAAGGCATCGCCCGCTTTGTAGCCCAGGATCGCGGTGCCAATGCCGGAGCACACTGACAGCTTCCCGGCACGTTCGTCCGCATCCTCTGGGTACACCAGCGCCACCTCCACCTCCTCGTCGTCCACCTGCAGCAAGGCCTTGGAGTTCATCGTGATGACATCGTCGGCCACTTGCCGTGGATCGACGACGATGGCGCGCTCAAGCTCATGCGCCAGCTCATAAATCTCCGAGCCCTGTTCGAGCTCGACAAGGCTCCTGAGCCGGGCTTGGTCAATCTCAGTGATGTAGATGTCGGAGGTGTGCGCCGTAGGGCGTTCGCGCAAGAGCCGAAGATAGCGCGCCGAGCTCATGGCAAACGACTTCATCACAGGCGTTTCGCTGTCCAGCAAAAAGCCGCTGCGCAGAAAGGCCTTTAGCGAGCGCACGTTGTCGGCGTGGATCTTGGCAATGAGCTTGTCGGCCCGCATGTCAAAGAAAGCGAGCTTCATGCCTTCGCGGATGGCGCTGGCGCCGAGCTTGCGGCCCCAGTTGTCGCGGTTGCCAATGACCAGGACCATCTCACAGTCCCGGCCCGTCTTGACGAGACGGACGAAGCCCACGGGCACGTCGTCCCGATCGTAGGCCATGAAGAAGCGGCCGCCCTGGTTGAACAGATGGGTCAGGATCGGCAACTGGACCCGACCGATGACCTGCTCGATGAACCGGGAGACGTGGCGCGAATCACTCAGGTAGTGAGTGACCTCCTCATCTGCCAACCAGTCCATCAGAGTCAGCGCGTTGGCCCGAGTGATCTCGGGGCACAGCGAAATGAAAGGCTTGTTCATCTTCACCACATTTGGTTGCAAGAATGAAAGCCCTTCATGGCCGCGGCCATGACGGTTCTTTCGGTAGACCGAAAATTGTAGGCGGCAGGCGAGTGCGGGCCTTCAATGCCGCACTGAATTCGTGCGTTGTGCGCCGCAGGCATGGCTTGTTTCAGCCATGAGCAGCTAATGGCCCATCCACGACGAAGGTCTGGTCAAGGCTGGTCAGAGTCATTCGCGGACCATCGCCTGAACGACTGCACCTACGAACACCGGTCCTTGCAAGGCACTGGCCGTAACCGACGACCGCGTCCCAGAACTTGTCACTGCGGGCGCGCGGCGCCCTTCTTCGAGCAGCCACAGACACAGCGCGACCCCGGTTGAACGCTGACAGCATCCCGTATCTGCTTTTAGTTCTCGCGCCCTCGCCGTCGCAGTGGGATGTTCAGCCTCTTTAGGAAGTCGGACCAGAAGTCATCAGAAGAATGCACGGATTCATGGCGCCGCACTAATTTGGTGCCGATGAATGGCACCACGCTTGCTATCTCTGTGCAGATGGCATCTGGAGTTTGCAGTGGTAATCAGTGACATAGACGTTCGCTTGTTGAGAGTCTTTCGAGCGGTGGTGGAAGCAGGCGGCTTTGCCAATGCCCAGTCCATCCTCAATGTTGGTTCCTCCACTATCAGTGCTCAAATGTCCCAGTTGGAAACCCGGCTTGGCTACGTCGTCTGTCATCGTGGCAGGGGCGGTTTCAAGCTCACTGACAAGGGCGAATCTCTATACCGCCTAGTGATTGAGTTTTTTCAATCCGTGCACAACTTCGAGATGCAGGCTGGGGAGTTGCGAGGGGGCATGACTGGCCAACTTCGCATTGGCTTCATTGACAATATCGTCAGCGACCCCAACTCCCCGTTTCGAACAGCGGTAGAGCGGTTCCGACGGCAGCCTCACAACCAGGCTCGGCTACTGCTCGAGGTGCTGTCGCCTCAGGAGCTCGAACGCGGCTTACAAGAGCATCGCATTGACGTGGCTGTTGGCATCTTCTACAGCCGACTGCCACGCCTTAACTACGAGGCTCTGTACCTCCAGCGTGATGTGCTGGTCTGCCACCGTGACCACTCGCTGGCTAGGATCTCAGACGAAGGAGACCTTGCCGCAGCACTCCCGTTGAGTCACAAAGTGCTGCGCTCATTCCTGGGAACGCACGAGTTTCCATTTGCCAGTCCTGGTGGAGAGACCATGATTTCCAGCATCAGTCATATTGAGGCAGCGGCCCTGATGATCCTCACTGGAGACTGCATCGGGTTCCTGCCCAGGCACTATGCAAAGACATGGATAGATAGTGGTGAACTTGTCGAGTTGCTGCCCCATCAGCTATTCCGCGACACGCAATTTTCGATAGCAATACGCGAAGACCAGATGCGTCCTCCGCCAGCACTTCATGCATTTCTGGGATGCTTGCGCGCCGCGAAGGTGCAGGATGTCAGCACCGAGTCGGTGCACTTCCAGAGAAGTTCGATGGGCATGTGAGTTACTTCGATTGGCCGATATTTATCTGGTCAGTCTCAGTAGATAGAGTTACCTCCATGACGTGTCTCGATGCAATCGTGTCGAGCGTCTCGTAGAAGGACTCCCCATGAAACGATTCGTGTTGGCGCTGGCATGCTCAGCCGCATTGAGCACTGGTGGCAACGTTTTCGCCGCCGACAAGACCCTCACCAAAATCAAGGCCGGTCACCTGGTTGCCATCGACATGGCCCCATTGTTCATCGCCAAAGAAAGTGGATGCTTCACCCAACAGGGGCTTGATGTCGAGACTGTGTTCTTCGCGAACCCCGGTGACAACAACGCTGCACTTGCTGGCGGCGCCATCGACTTCAGCACGAACCCCTTCACGCTGCCATTCTTCGCCGCCAACAGTGGCGTGCCCATTCGCGTGATTGCAGCGGCAGGCGGCTGGGGCGTTATGGAGGTGGTCTCGCAAGGCAAGTTTGGCTTCAAGTCGATGGACGACCTCAAGGGCTACATCAAAGCGGGCAAGCCCAAACTCAAAATCGCGACTCTGCAAGGTGACACCTTGGAGTTGATTCTCAAGCGCGATTTCAGCCGCCTGTCCATCTCCGAGAAGGACGTTGAGTTGGTGTACTTCAACGACCTCCTTGCCATGGTCGAATCTTTCCGCGCCGGCCAGGTTGACCTGTTGAGCCACATCAAGCCCTACACGACCGACATGGTCGTCAGCAGAGGGGCTGCTGTTCTGACAACGTCAGCCAAGACCTATTCGACCACCACGCCTAACACGGTGGTCAGCGTCCTTGACAAGACTCTGAAGGAACGCCCCCAGGTCATCTCAGCCTATTTAAAAGGCCTGATTTGCGCTGCAGCCATCATCAACAAGCAACCGGAGAAGGCTGTGGAGTACCTGACCAAGGGCAATTACTTCCGCGTCCCACCCAAAGTGCTCTTGGCCTCGTTCAAGGCTGCGCCGGCCCCGGTCAGCTTCGTCCCTGACGTCAACACCATTCAAACCGTTGTTGATGAGCTGACGCAGATGGGGTATGTCAAAGGCACTACCGGCACGAAAGACATTTTCCGCTTAGACACCATCAAAGCACTGGAGAAGCAATGAGCAGCCGAGACACCGGCGCTAGCAGCGTCCTCGCATTCGATGACCTTCCCCCGCTGGCCCGTGCTGCGGTACCAGATCACTCAACGGTCTACTCATCCGACTTGACGCTTTGGCGAGAGCGCATGCCAGGGGGCTTTCACTGGTCAGGGCTTGTGCGCCGTGGGAACAGCCTTCGCATCAAGACCCTGGGTCCACGTGCCAATGTTGCGGCGCTCTTCTACAACTTCGAAGACCGTGGTGAGCGCTACAACATGCCTGACACGTTGAAATCGCAAAGCACCGCCTGCCTGCGCAAGGGGCTGGTCTGCTACTCGGACATGGGGAGAGTGCTTTGCTCCGTCGCCGACTCCAGCATTGACTGGCACGACACCATCGGTGGAATGACTGACGCATCAATCGCGGCAGAAAGGTATGGCGTCAAAACCTACCAGGAGCATCGTAATGCGATGCACCGCAACGCACGCGACGGCTTCCTGACGCAACTTGGGAAATGGGGCCTTGGCAAGCGAGACCTCGTGCCAAACGCGAACTTCTTCAGCAAGGTGGAAGTAGACGACGGCGGCAACATGCTGTTTGCCCCAGACCACTGTGTAGAGGGTGACTTTGTTGACCTGCGTTTTGAGATGAACACCATCGTCGTGCTTTCCACCTGCCAGCACCGGCTGGACCCGAACCCAATCTACGAGCCTACGGCCGTCGAACTGGTTTGTTGGCGCTCCGGCACGGCTGGCAAAGACGATGCTTGCCGCTTATCCATGCCGGAAAACGGGCGTGGCTTCATCAACACCGAACGCTACTACCTATAAGGCAAAGGTCTGTCATGAACATACGCATTGTTGAAAGCAAGCTTGACCCGGCGCACGCCGTCTTCCAAGTTGACCATCCGGCGGGAACGTCGTGGATGCATGAAATCAAGAAGGGCCAGATTTACCGCATTGTCGACCTCGAGGGGAACCAAGCCGTCGACACGCTTTTCTACAATGCCCGAGATACTTCTGAGCGATACAGCTTGGTCCACACGATTCTGGCGCAGCAGAACCTCTATCTCGGCGTCGGCACACAAATCATGTCCAGTGAGAACCGGCCGATGCTCACCATCGTGGCCGACACGTGTGGAAGACATGACACGGTGGGTGGTGGTGCCTGCTCGTCTGAAAGCAACACAGTGAGGTATGCGCTTGAGAAGCGCTTCATGCACAGCTGTCGAGATAACTACATGCTGGGTATTGCGGAGCATCCATCGGGGCTTGACAAGCGTGATGTCGTGTCGAACATCAATTTCTTCATGAACGTCCCGATGACGCCGGAAGGACGCTTGACGTTTGAGGATGGCATCTCAGGTCCTGGCAAGTATGTCGAGATGCGGGCGGAGATGGACATTCTGATTCTCATTTCCAATTGCCCGCAGTTGAATAACCCCGCCAACGGCTACAACCCAACCCCGGTCCGCTATCTGGTGTGGGATGAACCAGCACAGAGCGCAGAGGTAGCGTGATGGGCAAGCGCTCTTTCAAGTCAGCCGCGCCGCCACTCGTTGGTGCTTTGTCAGTCGGGGCATTGCTCGGTGCTTGGGAGCTGGCCGGTCTCAAAGGAGGGGCGCTTGCCAGCGTGTTGCCGCCACCGTCGCAGTTCCTTCACAGCATCGCTGCGAGTGACTTCCGAATTGGTCTAGGTTCACAGGCTGCCACCGTAACTCAATCGCTGATGGCAACGTTCCTACGGGTCTTCGTCGGCATGGGCATCGCGTTTGTCGCGGCCATCCTGACGGGCGCGTTGCTGAGCTTGTCGCGCATCGCGACCTGGGCACTGTCGCCCATCCTGCAACTGCTCGCCCCCATTGCCCCCATTGCGTGGATTCCGACAGCCATCGTGGTCTTCGGCATCAATGACGTGACCGCGATATTCATCGTCTTCATGGGGGTCTATTTCATCTTGACCCTGGCCACTCTGGCCGAGATTCGACGAATCCCGCCTGAATTCAGCATCGTGGCGGGGAATCTAGGAGCATCGCCCGCTCAACGCTGGCTATGGGTGACGCTTCCGGCAATCCTGCCAGGCGTGTTTGTACTGCTTCGCACCAACTTCATCGCTGCCTGGATGGCCGTGCTGGTTGCCGAGATGGTGGGCCTACGAGACGGGCTTGGCGCCATCATCATGATGGGCCGCAATCTCTTTAACAACGAGTTGGTGATGTTTGGCATGGTGGTCATCGGACTGACCGGCTTCATTGTTGACCGCCTGCTGCAGTTCATTGGGCAGCGCATCCTGTGGTGGAGAGTATGAGCATGCTTAAGAAAACTGAACCCACAGATGCATTCCGTGTCGAGCAACTAACGGTGGACTTCGGCGGCAATGATGGTGGACCACTCCAGGATTTTTCGCTCGCGATTCGCCAAGGTGAAATCACCTGTCTTCTGGGTCGCTCGGGTTGCGGCAAGACGACTTTGCTGAAATCCTTGGGGGGCTTCGTGGTGGGGCGCGACACAGGTGGCGTGCTGTTCGAGGGCCGTTACATCAATGGCCCGACGCCTGACATCGTGATGATCTTTCAGGAGAACAACCTGTTCCCTTGGCTGACCGTGCGCGGAAATGTTGAGTTTGGTCTCAAGTTCAAACCAAAGACCAAGGCTCGCGAGGAGGCGGTCAACGAGATGCTGAAGACCGTGGGTTTGGACGAGGCGGCCGGTCGGTACCCAAACGAGCTTTCGGGCGGAATGCGTCAGCGCACGGCCATCGCCAGGGCACTCGTGTCGGACCCTCATGTCCTGTTGCTCGACGAACCTTTTAGCGCACTTGACATCAGCTTGAGGCGACGCATGCATGCTTTGATGCTGGAACTCTGGGAAAAGACCGGTATGACGATGGTGATGGTCACTCACAACATCGAAGAGGCGCTGCAGGTCGGCCACCGGGTCGTCGTGCTGGGTGACCGGCCAGCGCGTGTTTTGATTGACGCAGACACTCGTTCCGAAGCCTTGAAGGACCGCTATTCGCCAGAGTTTCTGGCGTTGCAGCAGCGGATTGAATCAGTCATCTACTGAAAGCAATCATGAACGGCATTCACGACATGGGTGGCCTGCACGGCTTTGGCTTGGTGGCTCGCGAGAAAGATGAGCCGGTGTTTCACTCTCGTTGGGAAAGCAGGGTCTTTTGCATGACCCAGGTTCTTGATACAAAACAAATCTGGAATCTGGACGAGCACCGCCACGAAATCGAACTCATGCCGACCGCCGACTACCTGACGGCTGGGTACTACGGCCGCTGGCTTTTCGCGATGGAGCGTTTGCTGGCCCGCAAGGACATTTTGGGTGTGCAAGAGGTCCAGCAGCGAGTCGACGAACTCAGTGAAGGGGCCGAGCGACTCACCCCACCGGCGGCTGGAGCCAGAGCCTGGCCCTTGTCGAACGACAGGAAGGTTCGATGGGGCGCGTGGCGCCATGAAGAGACCGTGACACCTCGCTTTTCCGTTGGGCAAATCGTCCGGGTTCGCAACCTCCATCCGGAGGGCCATACCCGGGTGACAGCTTATGCGCGCGGAAAGGTCGGCGTGGTCGACCGGGTCAACGCCGAAGCCTGGATATTCCCGGACACCAGAGCCCACTACCGGGGCGAGCACCCGCAGCCTGTTTACGGCGTGCGCATTCCGGCAACGGAGCTGTGGGGGCCACAAGCCGAAGCCAACACCAACGTCTTCATCGACTTGAGCGAAGACCACCTTGAACCAGCCTGAACTGACATGGACAATCACTCAAACACTGAAAAACCTTGGCAAGCGGTTAGGACCGAGGCGGTCGAAAGCCTGCTCGTCGAGCTCGGCGTGATTGACTCGGCGCGAGTCGATGAGTTTGTCCGCCACTATGAGGAGAAGGTCGGGCCAAAAGGTGGCGCTCGGGTTGTGGCCCGGGCCTGGATGGACCCTGACTTCAAGGCGCGCCTCATGGCGGATGGTCTGGCGGCCTGCGCCGAGTTGGGCCTGGGCGGGCCTGAGACCGAGAAGCTCCATGTGGTTGAGAACTCGGCGACAGTTCACAACGCGGTGGTCTGCACCTTGTGCTCATGCTATCCGTGGCCCATTCTCGGCGTCCCCCCGGCCTGGTACAAGTCCAGCGCGTACCGGTCACGCATGGTGCGAGAGCCACGTCGCTTGCTTGCGGAGATGGGGCTCGTGCTTGACCCTGCAGTCGAGGTTCGTGTCTGGGACAGCGTCTCGGAGATTCGCTACCTGGTGTTGCCCGAAAGACCTGCTGGCACTGAATCGTTTACGGAAGAACAACTAGCTTCGTTGGTGAGCCGTGACGCGATGATTGGCGTGGCCAAGGTGGCACTATGAATGCTGCTCTCGAAACGGCACCAGCAACCTTTCCCACGCCATGGGCTGCCCGGGCATTTGCGCTGGTCAATGCCGCAGCGCAATCTGGCCTGTTCGACCTGCGGGAATTTCAGCAGGCCCTGATTACCTCGATCCGCGCCAAAGAGGCTGAGGGAGGCTGTATTGGCGACGAGGCGGCCTACTACGACTGTTGGATTGAGTCGCTGACCAACCTTGTGCGAGACAGGGGCGTCTCACCCACAAAGCTTGCGGAGGCAGAAGCCGCCATCAGAGAGCGCTTTGCTTCTCGGCAACATCAGCATGACCACCACACCCACCATGACCACCACGGTCATGACCATCACAGGCATGACGAGCATCCTGGCGATACGCCTCGACCCATTTTTGTGGAGCAAGCACGATGAGACAGGTAAGCGCCCAGCCGTACATGTTTCCGGTAGAGAGGCACTTTGACCCGAAGACTGCTGTCCTCGTGGTGATTGACATGCAGAGGGATTTTTGTGACCCCCAAGGCTACATGGGACGCCGCGGCTCGGATGTCAGTGCGGCCCAAGCGCTGGTCCCTCGGATTGCCTCATTGCGAACTGCGGCGCGGGCTGCAGGCATGCGTGTCATCTACACGCGGGAAGGTCACCACCCCGACCTTGGTGACCTACCAGCAAGCAAGCGTGCCAAGACGCGAAGAGCGGGAGCGGAGATTGGCTCGAAGGGCGCCTTGGGACGACTGCTCATTCGAGGAGAGGTGGGCTGGGACATCATTGCTGAGCTAGCACCAGGGCCGGGTGAGACGGTGATTGACAAAGTTGGCACGGGCGCCTTCTACGCAACCGAGCTTGAGCACCGTCTTCGCGTGCAGGGCATCGACCAGGTGATTCTGGTAGGTGTCACCACGGGCGTGTGCGTCTCGACAACGGCACGTGAGGCCTCAGACCGCGGCTTCCATGTGCTGGTCCTGGCCGACTGCTGTGCAGAACCGGAGCAGCGCATGCATGACATCGCATTGGAGCTTCTCCAAGTGGAGGGTGGCTACATCGCCGCCGTGGCCGACAGCCATGCATTGATGGATGTGCTCTCCAGTCATTTCGAAGCCAAAGGAGGGGAGTGATGAACAACCATGTTGAGTTCACGGAAGCTGGGGTACCTGGCGAAGCCAGCAGTGTCCGTTCTCGATGGGTAAGCGCTGCCATCTCAGTGCTTCTGGGGATGTTGATTGTGTATGGCGTCGGCTTTGCGCCCGGCACCCTGCATGGCAGTGCACACGACGCCCGACATTCAGTTGGCCTCATCTGTCATTGAGGCGGCCATGCTGACTCGAATTCTCCTCATTGGAATCCTCGGTGGCGCGATGGCCGGCTCAGCGGCATCGTTGGTGCAAGGCACAGTCCTTCAACCCATGATTGTGTTGGCAGAGGCCGCAGAAGCTGCACAGCCGGAGCGCGAGGCCGTCTCTGACCATGACCACGGGGAACATGAACACACGCACGGATCAGACGAAGAGCCGCCCGGCGACCCCATCGTGCGAAAGATATCGACCGCTGTAGCCGTGATCTGCACCGCCATGGGCTATGGACTGATGCTCAGTGGCGTACTTGCACTGTGCCGCAAACAGGGGTGGCGGGCTGGCTTGACCCTTGGCGCGATTGGATTCCTTTCTTTTCAATTGGCCCCTGGGCTAGGAATACCTCCACAACCGCCTGGGATGCCATCCTATGACGTGCACATGAGGCAGTTGTGGTGGCTTCTGACAGCATTCGGCACATTGGGGGCCTCCTTCTCGGCCATCCAAGGCGTCAGACGTCGCAAAGTGGCGCTCTTGACGACATCGCTTGCCCTGATAGCTCTGCCTCACATCCTGCGGTTTTGGCTTCCTGGCACGGGGCCCCTGCCCGAGCTGGCTTACCTGACCACACCGTTTGTGCTCGCCTCATTTGCCATGACGGCAGTGCTTTGGCTGTCGTTAGGCGCGGCGGTCGGATTTCTACAAGCCCGCATACCGCCATACGCATAGCGCAGCGGTTTTCATCAATTCAGTTCACACCGGTGAAACACCCGGTGCGAGTCAACTCGTCTTTAACCACAGAGAGTACACATGCACATCAGCATAGAGCCACACATTCGCGGGCTGATTCAAAAGACGGTGACCGGCGAGTTGCACCCCTTGACCATCGTCGACGAGGTGCTTCATCGGCTGGAGAGCCAGCGCGAGAATCCCATCTTCATATTCACGGTAACCCCGCAAGCCCTGCGCCAGCGAGCCAATGAGCTTGCCGCCCTGACGGAAGTAGAGCGAGCGCGCTTGCCGCTTTATGGTGTGCCGTTTGCCGTGAAAGACAATATTGACGTGGCAGGCATGCCCACGACTGCCGGTTGCCCCCAGTACGCCTACACCCCCGAGAAAAATGCTTTTGTGGTTGAGCGCCTACTCGCCGCCGGCGGCATGCTGGTCGGAAAATGCAATTTGGACCAGTTCGCAACGGGGTTGACAGGCATGCGTTCGGTTTATGGCAGTCCTATCAATCCCTACAGCCCTGACCACATTTCTGGTGGTTCAAGCTCCGGCTCGGCTGTGGCGGTGTCTTGCGGCATTGTCCAGTTTTCCCTTGGGACGGACACTGCGGGTTCGGGGCGCATTCCTGCAGGTTTCAACAACATCTTGGGCTTTCGCCCATCGGGAGGCCTTCTCAGTGCATCAGGTGTTGTTCCTTGCGCCAAATCACTTGACACGATTTCGGTGTTTGGGAACTGTGCTGACGACGTCCGACGCGTTCTGGAGGTGGCCGTTGGTTTTGATGTTGAGGACCCTTTCTCGGTTGAACTGCCAAGCCGCTCAGATGCATTCACGGCACCTTCCTTTGGCGTTATCGAATCCCGAGACGAGTTTTTCCTTGGTGACGCTCACGCCCGCTCGGCCTATGAGCGGGGCGTAGCGCGACTGAGGGCGCTTGGCTACCGAGTCGAACTTATCGACTACGCGCCGTTCAAGGAAATCTCGGATATGACGTACTTCGGGCCGTCCATGGCAGAGCGGACTGCCGTGCTTGGTGACTTCATCGCTAGCCATCCTGAGGCCAGCTACACACCCGTCGTGAGAGACGCAATTGCCAATGCCGTCAAGTTTTCGGCAATCGATGCTTTTGAGATGATGCATCGCATCAAGGAACTTGAAAGAACAATCGAACTTGATGTGTGGTCGAGGGTGGACGTACTGTGTCTTCCAACAGCACCCACGATACATACCCGGGAGGTGGTCAGGAAAGACCCGGCCTATGGCTCGAGCAGTCTCGGTGCCTACACAAATTTCGCGCCGTTCCTGAGCATCCCCGCCGTCTCCGTTCCGAACGGCTTCCGGCCTGATGGTCTGCCATCGGGCATCATGTTTGTGGGCCGCCGTGCCGACGACATGCGTTTGCTTCAGGTCGCTGAGATGTTCACCGGGTAGCCAGGTTTGCTGGCATGGAAGGGCGCTTGATTGTTCCCTCCTGTGGCTGCAAATTTGCAAGTCGGTCAAAATGCCAAGGTGGGGCAAGGTTTAGGACCCAGCTTCCCATCGATCCGAGCTGTATGGGTTTGACACCGGCAGGAGGCCCTTCAATTTTGAATCCCCGTATACCCTAAGGACCTCTGCTATTACCACTTGATAGCCATTCAGCCACTGTCCCTGCTTTGCCTTGGCTTCCAAATGCGTTGGATGCTTCATGAGGGCCTTTAAGGCTTCAAGGGATTCCCAATAGTAGACGTTGGACACAAGACCCGTGGAGTTGTTCTCCCAAGTCTCCTCGCCTAAGTAGCCGGGGATGTCGCGCGCTGCTTCAGCGATAGCTTGGTCCAGCCGATGAAACTCATCATCAAACTGGTTCTTGGCAAAGATGAAGGTAGACAAAAACATTGTGGTGCTCCTGGTGATTTAGTTGATTGCTGGTTAAAGCGACTCAAGGGAACTCTCTTGACTATGTATGCCCAGAGGGCTGTAGCTTCATGCGTCAACCGTGATTGCGTGGAGGAGCTTTTCACGCAAAACCGTCGAGTGACCGCTGTTGCTGACGCAAGCGGCCCATCGTTTCTCCGCGCACGAGGTCCGCAACCGCTGCATAACTGCCGACCGTCACGTCATGCAAGGACGGCTCCAGGCTGGCAGCCGTCTCCAGCCTCGGCAGACCCGTCCCGTCATCGCTACCGCCAGAACTTGACGTTCGCCGCGGCCATCGAGCCGCTGAGAATTGGAGATGGCCGTCGGTCGTACTTGCCGATCACGGTCACAAGTTTGCAAGCATGCGAGCTCGCCGGATCTCAACCAACCCGCCGTCGCCAACGGCCTACGTTCGCTGACGCACATACGAGCGTGATCGACACGCCCATCATCCAATTGCATTGTTGTGAACTGGCGGGCACTTTGCCGCACCAAACAACTGCCCAGGCTGCAGTGTTGCAGCGGCAAACATCAAACGGGAGGGGCCATGAAGGGTTACGTACAGGACATCGAAGCCATCGCCATTCGGAACGACAACTTCCGTCAGGTGCTCTACACCGCCAAGCACTGCCAACTCGTCGTCATGGCATTGAAGCCCAATGAAGAGATCGGCGCAGAAGTTCACAAGCTCGACCAGTTCTTCCGGGTTGAGCAAGGCAGCGGCGAGGTGGTGCTGGATGGCATTCGCACGCCGGTGCAGGCCGGCTACGCGGTGGTCGTTCCCGCAGGTGCGACGCACAACATCATCAACACGGGCACGGAGTCTCTCAAGCTGTACACGCTTTATGCGCCTCCGAACCACCGCGACGGCGTGGTCCACCGCACGCGGGCAGAGGCCGAGGCCGACACCGAGCACTTTGATGGCAAGACATCCGAGTAGCGCCTGCAGCCTGTGAGGGGGAGCAAGCTGTCGCGGGGGCTCAGTGTTCGATGGGCTGGAAGCCCGCATCGGCGAAATGCTCGCCGTAGGCCTTGAGTGCGCCGATCACCTTGACGGCCCCGTTCACGCGTGGGGCCCCCTTCACCTTGCCAGCCATTTGATCGGCGCCCACCAGCAGGTCGGCGATGACGATGTGCAACTGGGCGTCGGCGGCGGGCGGCAGTTTGCAGTTGGCCACGATCTGGCCGACCGCGCTTTGCACTTTCTTCGCCAGCCCATCGTAGGCCTTGGTCGACATGTTGTTGGCGTGGATCGCCGGCAGTGAGGCCGCCATCGACTGACGGATTTCGCCCATGCCCGCGCGCAGCGGGGCATCGGTTTCCCACTTTTGGCCGGCATTGAGTTGCAGCGTGACCATTGCCGCATCATGGCCATGGTCGTGCGCGTTGCGCGCGGCCAGAGAGGGGCCAGCAGCGGCCAGCCCCAACACGGTCAGGGCAATGAGGAGGTGCGGTTTCATGGGCATGACGCTCCAGAGCGGTTGACTGTTCACCTTACTGCAACATGCAAGCCTTGCCAATGTTCCAGGTCATGGTGAGGGCGATCCGCCCTCCAGCCGATCCCGCCTCCCTGGCCTCAGGCCTCCTGCGCCTGCAGCTCCCGCCACATCACCTTGCCCGCTCCTGACTTGGGCAGGGACTCGGCAAAGCTGACGATGCGCGGGCTCTTGTAGGCGGCCATGTGGTCGTGCGCCCAGTCCACGATCTCCTGCTCGCTGACCTGACCGCGGAACGCCGGCTTGAGTACCACCACGGCCTTCACCGTTTCGCCGCGCCGCTCGTCCTTGGCCGCGATCACGCACACCTCCTGGATGGCCGGGTGGGCGTACATCAGCGCTTCCACTTCAGCCGGCCACACCTTGAAACCCGACGCATTGATCATGCGCTTGAGGCGGTCGACCATGAAGAAGTAGCCGTGTTCGTCTGTGCGGGCCAGGTCGCCCGTGCGCAGGAAGCGCTTGCCGTCGATCGTCAGAAAGCTGGACTCGGTGGCCGCGGGGTTCTTCCAGTAGCCCTGCATGACCTGCGGGCCGTGCACGATGATCTCGCCCACCTCACCGGGAGGCAGCTCCGCCAAGGTGATCGGGTCGATCACGCGGGCGTCCGTGTCGAAGATGGGAATGCCCAGGCACTGCTTCATCGGCCGCTCCAGCGGGTTGATGTGCGTGGGGGCAATGGTCTCCGACATGCCGTAGCCTTCCAGGTAGTCCAGGTTGCAGACTTCCTTGAGCTTGGTGGCAATCGCTTCGGGCATGGCCGCCCCGCCGCCACTCAGGCGCTGGATGCTGGAGAGGTCGTACTCGCCCAGGCGCGGGTTGGACAGCAGGTCCACCACCATGGTCACGATCATCTGCGTGCCCGTGACCTTGTAGCGCTGGATCAACTGCGCGGCGGCATCACGGTCCCAGCGCGGCAGCAGCACCACGGTGGCGCCCACGAACAGCGTGCCGTTCATGCCGTTTTGCATGCCGGTGACGTGGAACAACGGCAGCACCGCCAGCGACACGCCATCCAGCGGTGTGCCGATCCACTGTGTGCCCGCCACGGTGTTGTACATGACGCTGCGGTGCGTGTGCATGCAGCCCTTGGGGTGGCCGGTGGTGCCCGAGGTGTAGGGCATCACGGCCAGGTCGTCGGGGCCGGTGCTCAAAGGGCCGGGCTGGCAGGCGGCGGCCAGCGCATCCGTCCACAGCGTCACACCGGCGTCGTCGATCGCCTGGCGCGGCTCGCTCACGAAAGCGGGCACGCGCAGGTCGGTCTCGGCGGGCAGGTAGTCGCTGTAGGCGGCCACGATGGCATGACGCAGACCGGGTGCATCGCTCTGGCTCGTGGCCTGAGCCTGTCCTTCCGCCAGCAGCGGCTGCACCTGCTTGTACAGGTCTTGCGGGGCGATGATGACGCGGGCATCGGCATCGCTCACATAGTGGCGCAGCTCCTCGGTCATGTTCATCGGGTTGACCGGCACCACCACGGCATCGGCCCGCAAGATGGCGTAGTAGGCGATGACGAACTGCGGGCTGTTCTGCATGTAGAGCAGCACGCGGTCGCCGCGCGCCACGCCGCAGTCCTGCTGCAGATAGCCGGCCAGGCGCTGGATCTGCTCGTCGAACTCACGGTAGGTCGTGATGCCGTCGTAGAAGACCAGGGCGGCCTTGTCCGGGTAGCGAATGGCCGAAAACTCGACGTTGCGATACAGGTTGGTGGCCGGGATCGTGAGGTGGCGCGGCAGGTTGCGCGGCCAGTGGGCGAAGTGGCGGTCCGACATCGTGTTCAGCCCTTGTTCTGATAACGGGCCAGTTCCATCTTGCCGATCTGGTTGCGGTGGACCTCGTCCGGGCCGTCCGCGTAGCGCAGGGTGCGCGAGTTGGCATACGCCGCCGCCAGCGGGAAGTCGTCGGACACGCCGGCACCGCCGTACACCTGCATGGCCCAGTCGATCACCTGGCAGGCCATGGTGGGCGCGGCCACCTTGATCATGGCGATTTCCTTCTTGGCGACCTTGTTGCCCACGGTGTCCATCATGTAGGCGGCGTTGAGCGTCAGGAATCGGGCCTGGTCGATCATGATGCGGGCATTGGCGATGCGCTCGCGGGTCACACCCTGGTCGGCGATGGGGCGGTGGAAGGCCACGCGCTCCAGGGCGCGTTTGCACATCAGCTCCAGCGCACGCTCGGCCACGCCGATCAGGCGCATGCAGTGGTGGATGCGGCCGGGGCCAAGGCGGCCTTGGGCGATCTCGAAGCCCCGGCCCTCGCCCAGCAGCACATTGCTCACGGGGACACGCACGTTGTCGAAGCTGACTTCACCGTGGCCATGCGGGGCGTGGTCGTAGCCGAACACGGTCAGGGGGCGTTCCATCTTGACGCCCGGTGTTTTCATCGGCACCAGGATCATGGACTGGCGCTTGTGGGCGTCAGGGTTGCTCGGGTCGGTCTGGCCCATGAAGATCAGGATCTCGCAGCGCGGGTCGGGTGCGCCCGAGGTCCACCACTTGCGGCCGTTGATCACGTACTCGTCGCCGTCACGCACGATGCTCGCTTCGATGTTGGTGGCGTCCGACGAGGCCACATCGGGCTCGGTCATCGCAAAGGCCGAGCGGATCTTGCCGTCCAGCAGGGGCAGCAGCCATTCCTGCTGCTGGGCCTCGGTGGCGTAGCGCACCAGGGTCTCCATGTTGCCGGTGTCGGGCGCCGAGCAGTTGAAGGCCTCGGGGGCGACGTGGGAGCGGCCCATGATTTCGCACAGGGGGGCGTACTCCAGGTTGGTCAGGCCGGCGCCGTACTTGGACTCGGGCAGGAACAGGTTCCACAGGCCGGCGGCACGGGCCTTGGCCTTGAGCTCTTCCATCACCTTCGTGGGCAACCAGGCGTTGCCGGCGGCGCGGTTGGCATCCACCTCAGCGTGGTACACGCTTTCGGCCGGGTAGATGTGCTCGTCCATGAAGGCCGTCAGGCGCTGTTGCAGGTCGATGACTTTGGGGGAGTAGGAAAAGTCCATCAGGGGTCTCCGGTATGAGGTGGGGGTGTCGGGGGAGAGAAGATCAGGCCGCGCGCATCTGCTCGACCATGCGCCAGGCCTGCTCGGCCAGCGGACGGGCGCGCTTGCCGGTGGCCAGGGCCTCGGCGCTGGCCGCATTGCCTTGCAGGGCGCGCTTCATCACGCCTTGCAAGATGCCGGTGAGGCGGAACATGTTGAAGACCATGTAGTACGACCAGTCGCGCTCGGGGATGCCGTCGCGGCCGGTGCGTGCGCAGTAGCGCTGCACGTAGTCAGATTCCGAGGGGATCATCATCTGAGCCATCTGCTCAGGCGTCAGATCACCCAGGCCACGGCCGGTCGAGCCGTCCATGCGCCAGGTCATGCAGTGGTAGGCAAAGTCCACCAGGGGGTGACCCAGGGTGGACAGCTCCCAGTCCAGCACGGCCAGGATGCGCGGCTCGGTGGGGTGGAAGATGACGTTGTCGAAGCGGTAGTCACCGTGCACGATGGACGTTTCGTCCCCTACCGGCAGGTTGGCGGGCAACCACTCGATCAAGTTGTCGACGGCCTCAATGCGTTCGGTCTCGGCTGCGCGGTACTGCTTGGTCCAGCGCGCCACCTGGCGGGCCAGGTACTCGCCGGGCTTGCCGTAGTCGCCCAGGCCCACAGCCTGGACGTCCACGCGGTGCAGCGCCGCGATCACGCGGTTGAGTTCGTCGTACAGGGCCGGGCGCTCGTGCGCGGGCACGTCCGGCAGCTTCGGGTCCCAGAAGATGCGGCCCGGCACATAGTCCATCAGGTAGAAGTCGGTGCCGATGACCTCGGGGTCCTGGCACAGTGCATGGGCCTTGGCCACCGGCACATCGGTGCCGGCCAGCGCGCTGATGACCTTGAACTCGCGGTCCACGGCATGGGCCGAGGGCAGCAGCACCCCGGGCGGCTTGCGCCGCAGCACATACTGCTGCGTGCCGGCCTGCACCAGGAAGGTCGGGTTGGACTGCCCGCCCTTGAACTGCGACACCGTCAACGCGCCTTGAAAGTTCGTCACCTGGTCGCGGATGAAGGCGGCCAGCTTGCCTTCGTCAAAGGCATGCTGGGGCGAGACGGGGCGGGTGCCCACGTAGGTGCTGTCTGCCGTCGAGCTCATCGCGTGATCCCGTCCTCAGATGACGCTGGCGCCGCCGTCCACCACGATGGCCTGGCCCGTGATGTGACGCGAGGCGTTGGAGGCCAGGAAGGCCACCGTGCCCTTGAGGTCTTCGTCGCCACCGAGGCGGCGCAGCGGCGTGCGCGCCACCAGGGTGTCGCCCAGCTTGTCGATCAGTCCGCTGGCCAGCTTGGTGGGGAAGAAGCCCGGGCAGATGGCGTTGACCCGGATGCCGTAGTGGCCCCACTCGGATGCCAGCGTCTTGGCGAAGTGGATGGCTGCCGCCTTGGAGGTGTTGTAGGCGATCGTGTTCATGCCCGGGGGCGTGCCCTTGAGGCCCGCGACCGAGGCGGTGACGATGATGTTGCCGTGGCCCTGGGGGATCATGCAGCGGCGGCCCACCTCGCGCGAGAGGAAGAAGGGCGCATCGACGTTCAGGCCCATGACCTTGTGCCAGGCCTCGTCCGGGTACTCCTCGGCCTTGGCACCCCAGGTGGCGCCGGCGTTGTTGACCAGGATGTCGATGGTGCCGTAGTGGCTCACCACCTGGTCCACCATGGCCGGGATCTGGTCGAGTTTCTGCAGGTCGTTGACGACGGTCAGCACCTCGTAGCCCAGGCCTTCGAGGTGGGTCTTGGCTTCGGCCAGTTCATCGGCCTTGCGGGCGGTGATGGCCAGCTTGGCGCCCAGTTCGCCCAAGGCTTCGGCCATCTGCAGGCCCAGGCCGCGCGAGCCGCCGGTGATCAGGGCCACCTGGCCCGTCAGGTCAAACAATGCTTTCACGCTCATGGTGTGATCCTTTGATTCAGCAGACTTCAAACAGGCCGGCGGCACCTTGGCCACCGCCGATGCACATGGTCACCACCACGTACTTGACGCCACGGCGCTTGCCCTCGATCAGGGCGTGGCCCGTCAGGCGCGAGCCCGAGACGCCATAGGGGTGGCCCACCGCGATGGCGCCGCCGTTGACGTTCAGGCGCTCGTCGGGAATGCCCAGCTTGTCGCGGCAGTACAGCACCTGCACGGCAAAGGCTTCGTTCAGCTCCCACAGGCCGATGTCCTCGACCTTCAGGCCGGCTTTTTTGAGCAGCTTGGGGATGGCGAACACCGGGCCGATGCCCATTTCATCGGGCTCACAACCGGCCACGGCAAAGCCGCGGAAGATGCCCAGGGGCTGCAGGCCGCGCACCTCGGCGAGCTGGCGGTCCATCAGCACGCAGGCCGAGGCGCCGTCGGAGAACTGGCTGGCGTTGCCGGCCGTGACCACGCCACCGGGCAGGGCGGCGCGGATCTTGGACACGGCTTCCAGCGTGGTGTCTGGGCGGATGCCTTCGTCGCGGTCCAGCACCACTTCACGCGTGGTGAGGCGGCCGGTGGCCTTGTCGACCACGCCCATGGTGGTCGTCATCGGGGCGATCTCGTCCTTGAACAGGCCGGCGGCCTGGGCGGCGGCGGCACGCAGCTGGCTGCGCACGCCGTACTCGTCTTGCGCTTCCTTGCTGATGTTGTAGCGCTTGGCCACCTGCTCGGCGGTCTGCAGCATGCTCCAGTAGATCTCGGGCTTGTGCTCGACCAGCCAGGGGTCGCGGCGCATGTGGGTGTTCGCCTCGTTTTGCACGCACGAGATGCTCTCGACGCCACCGGCCACATACACCTGGCCTTCGCTGGCGATGATGCGCTGCGCGGCCAGGGCAATGGTCTGCAGGCCCGAGGAGCAGAAACGGTTGACGGTCATGCCGGCGGTGGTGACGGGCAGGCCGGCACGCAGCGCGATCTGGCGGGCGACGTTGCCGCCGGTGGTGCCTTCGCCGAAGGTGCCGCCCATGATGACGTCTTCAACCTCGGCCGGGTCGATGCCGGCGCGCGCCACGGCGTGCTGCACGGCATGGCCGCCCAGCGTGGGGCCGTAGGTCATGTTGAGGGCGCCCTTCCAGGACTTGGCCAGGCCCGTGCGGGCGGTGGAAACAATGACGGCTTCAGTCACGTGGTCTTCCTTGTCAGTGCATCAGTTGAAGGTCTCGTTGGCCGCAGCCAGACGGGACAGGAGGGCGGCGGGCGTCCAGAAGGCGACATCGGCGCCCGGCTCGGCCGCGATGCGCTGGAGCGCGCGCTCGACATTGACGATGCCCACCTGGTCGGCGTAGAGCATCGGGCCACCGCGGTGCAGCGGGAAGCCATAGCCGTTCAGGTAGACGATGTCCACATCGGAGGCGCGTTCGGCGATGCCTTCTTCGACAATGCGTGCACCCTCATTGACCAGGGCATAGACGCAGCGCTCGATGATCTCTTCGTCGCTGATGGCGCGCGGCGTGACGCCGTGGGCGGCGCGGAACTGCGTGATCGTCTCTGCCACCACGGGGTCGGGCTGGGCCACGCGGTTGCCGGGGATGTAGCGGTACCAGCCAGCGCCGGTCTTCTGGCCAAAGCGCCCGGCCTCGCACAGCGCGTCGGCCACATTGGGCTTGGCCTCAGAGGGAGCCTCGGCATTGCGGCGCTTGCGGATCGCCCAGCCAATGTCCAGGCCGGCCAGGTCGCCCATGCGGAAGGGGCCCATGGCGAAGCCGAACTTCTCCAGCGCCTTGTCCACCTGCTGGGGCAGGGCGCCGGCCACGACCAGATCGTGGGCCGCCTGGCCATAGCGCGCCACCATGCGGTTGCCGATGAAACCATCGCACACCCCCGAGACGACGGCCTGCTTCTTGATGGTCTTGGCCAGCTTCATGGACGTGGCCAGCACGTCCTTGGCGGTGGCCTCGCCGCGCACCACTTCCAGCAGGCGCATCACGTTGGCCGGGCTGAAGAAGTGCAGGCCGACGACGTCTTGCGGGCGCTTGGTGAAGGCGGCGATCTGATTGAGATCGAGCGTGGAGGTGTTGGACGCGAGGATGGCGCCGGGTTTGCAGACGCTGTCGAGCTTTTCAAACACCTGCTGCTTGACGCCCATCTCCTCGAACACGGCCTCGATCACCAGGGCCACGTCCGACAGGTCGGCGTAGTCCAGCGTGGGCTGCAACAAGGCCATGCGGGCATCGAGCTTGTCTTGCGTGAGCTTGCCCTTTTTGAGCGAGTTCTCGTAGTTCTTGCGGATGGTGCCCACGCCGCGCTCCAGCGCTGCGGCCTGGGTTTCCAGCATGACGACGGGGATGCCGGCGTTGAGGAAGTTCATCGCAATGCCGCCGCCCATGGTGCCGGCGCCGATCACGCCCACCTTGGCGATGGCACGCGTGGGCGTGTCGGCCGGCACGTCGCTGATCTTGCTGGCGGCGCGCTCGGCGGCAAACACATGACGCAGCGCGCGCGACTCGGGCGTCTGCATCAGGGCCAGGAAGCCTTCACGCTCGACCTTCTGGCCTTCGTCAAACGGCTTGCTGACCGAGGCAGCCACGGCTTCCAGGCACTTGAGCGGCGCGGGGAACTGCTTGGACATCGCGCCCACGGTGTTGCGGGCGAATTGCAGGAAGGCCTCGGCGTTGGGCTCGTTCACCTGGCGGTCACGCACGCGCGGCAGGCCGCGGCCTTCGCTGACCACCTTGTGGGCCAGCGCCAGGGCGGCGGGCAGCAGTTCGCTGGTGACGACCTCGTCAAACAAGGCCGTGTCCTTCAACTGCGTCACCGGCACCTGCGCCCCCGAAACGATCATGTTCAGCGCGGTTTCCAGGCCGACCACGCGGGGCAGGCGCTGCGTGCCGCCGGCACCGGGCAGCAGGCCCAGCTTGACCTCGGGCAGGGCCACGGTGGCTTCGGTGTGGGCAATGCGGAAGTGGCAGCCCAGGGCCAGCTCCAGGCCACCGCCCATGCACACGCCACTGACGGCAGCGATCACCGGCTTGGGGCTGCGCTCGATCGTGCGGATGACGGTCAGCAGCGTGGGCTCCTGCATGGCCTTGGGCGTGCCGAACTCGCGCACATCGGCGCCGCCCGAGAAGAAGCGCTCATTGCCGATCAGCACCACGGCCTGCACGGCCGGGTCGCTCGCGGCGGCATCAATGCCCGCCACGATGGCCTGGCGCAGGGCCAGACCGAGGCCGTTGACCGGCGGGTTGTCGAGGGTGATCACGGCCACGGGGCCATGCAGTGAATAGGACGCGCTGCTCATGCTCGCTGAACTCCTGCTTCTGGGGTCAATGGGGTGTTCCGCACAGCAGAACATCGTATTGAAAATCAGAATCAGGTTACTGCGCGTCGTTCGCCCTGTAATTAGGGGTTTCCCATTGGTTGACGGCCAAGGGGTGGGCGGGCGATCATGCATCGGCAAATTCTGAATTACGATCAGATGTTCTGCAATGCAGAATTCTGGTGTGCGATACCCTGAAGGACGACTCCGCATGAGCGACAGCATCATCAACCGCCGCCATCTTGATTTCCTGGTGTTCGAGTGGCTGCAAGCCGCCAACCTGGTCGATCGCCCGCGCTACAGCGAACACAGCGTCGACACCTTCACGGCCACGCTCGACACAGCCCAGGCCATCGCCACCGATCTGTTCGCCCCCCACAATCGCAAAGCCGACGAAAACGAGCCGCAGTTCGACGGCCAGCGTGTGTCCATGATCCCCGAGGTCAAGACCGCCCTGCAGGCCTACTGCGATGCGGGCCTGCTGGCCGCCAGCCACGACGCCGAGGTCGGCGGCATGCAGTTGCCTTCCTTGATTTCGCAGGCCTGTGGCTCGCTGTTCAAGAGCGCCAACATCGCCACCACCTCGTACGTGGGCCTCACCCAGGGCAACGCCAACGTCATCCGCCGCTTCGGCACGCCCGCACAGCAGCACAAGTACCTCACCCACCTGCTGACCGGGCGCTTCTTCGGCACCATGGCCCTGACCGAGCCGCAGGCCGGCTCCAGCCTGGCCGACATCACCACCACGGCCGTGCCGCAGCCCGACGGCACCTACCGCCTCACCGGCAACAAGATCTTCATCTCCGGTGGCGACCACGAGCTCAGCGAGAACATCGTGCACCTGGTGCTGGCGCGCATCCAGGGTGCCCCTGCTGGCGTCAAGGGTATTTCGCTCTTCATCGTCCCCAAATTCCGGGTCAACGACGACGGCAGCCTGGGCGCGCGCAACGACGTCAACCTGGCCGGCCTGATCCACAAGATGGGCTGGCGCGGCACCACCTCGACCATGCTGTCCTTCGGGGAGCAGGGCGAGTGCATCGGTGAAATCGTGGGCGAGCCGCACCAGGGCCTGTCCTACATGTTCCAGATGATGAACGAGGCCCGCATCGGCGTGGGCATGGGCGCGGTGATGCTGGGTTGGCGCGGCTACCTGGCTTCGCTGGCTTATGCGCAAGACCGCCCGCAAGGCCGTCTGCCCGACTCAAAGAGTCCGACCGAGCCGCAGCGCAAGCTGATCGAGCACGCCGACGTGCGCCGCATGCTGCTGGCCCAGAAGGCCTATGTGGAAGGCGCCTACGGCCTGGTGATGTACGCAGCCCGCCTGGTCGACGAGCACAAGACCCATCCCGACGCCACCGCGCGCGAGGAAGCCGCGCTGCTGCTGGACACGCTCACCCCCATCGTCAAGTCCTGGCCCTCGCAGTGGTGCCTGGAGGCCAACAACCTGGCCATCCAGATCCACGGCGGATATGGTTTCACGCGTGAGTACCCGGTCGAGCAGTTCTACCGCGACAACCGCCTCAACCCCATCCACGAAGGCACCCACGGCATCCAGGCCATGGACCTGCTGGGCCGCAAGGCCGTGATGCGGGGCGGCGCGGGCATGGCGCTGCTGGCGCGCAAGATCGGCGAAACCATCGCGCAGGCCCAGACCATCTTGGCCTTGCAGCCGCACGCCCAGGCCTTGCAAGCCGCCTGGACTGAGGTGGAAGAGACCCTGCAGGTCTTGCGCCCGGTGCTGGCGACCCAGCCCACCTGGGCGCTGGCCAACGCCAGCGTCTTCCTCGAAGCCTGCGGTCACACCGTGCTGGCCTGGGTCTGGCTGGAGCAGGCGCTGGTGGCCGCGCGTGCCTTGCCCACGGCGCAAGGCAGCGATGTGGCGTTCTACCAAGGCACACTGCACACCTGCCAGTGGTTCTACCGCTGGGAGTTGCCGCGCACCCGGGCCCAGCACGAGTTGCTGCGCAGCCTGGATGACACCACCTTGACCGCTTCGCCCGACTGGTTCTGACCCGCATGAGCACGCCTGCCGCCCCTTCTCACGCTCCGTCCCCTGCAGCTGTGCAGGATGTGCCCGCAGGCTTCGTGCCGTTTCACGCCGATTCCGACACCTTCATCGGCCTGTGCGGCCCGATCTACTGGAAGGACGTGCCGGGTGGCACCCCCATCCTGGGCATGCGTCTGCAGTCACCGCACATGAACCTGCGCGGGCATCCGCACGGGGGGCTGCTGGTGACATTGGCCGATTCTGGGTTGGGTTACGCCGTCAACCATGTGCGGGGCGGCCCGCTGGCGGTGGTCACGGCCAGCCTGAGCACCGATTTCATCGGCATCGCGCACCTGGGCGACTGGATCGAGTGCCATGTCGACATTGACCGCATCGGCGCACGCATGGCCTTTGCCAGCTGTCACCTCAAGGTGGGCGAGCGCAAGATCCTGCGCGCCAGTGGCGTGTTCGCCATCGTCAAGCCGGTGGAGCCGCCCTCGGGCGGACATGTGCATGGGCGTCTGCATGAGCCACCCCCTGAGGCCGATGCGCCCACCACCCCCACCGAGTGAGGCCGCATGCGCAAACTCCATGTGTTGATGAAGAAGGAAGAGCTCGATGGCCAGCGCCTGGACGGCAAGGTCGTCATCGTGCTCGACATCCTGTTTGCCACCACCACCATCGTGGCGGCCTTGTCCGAAGGGGCCAGCGAAGTGTGGCCCGCGCTCGATGGGGATGCGGCCCGCGCGCTCGCGCAGCAGCAAGGCGATCACCCCCACCTGCTGGCCGGTGAGCTGTACGCCGAAACGCTGAGCGGCTTCGCGCCGGCCACGCCTCTGGCCGTCCTGGCGCGCCTGCCCGCGCAAGGGCGGCTGATCTACGCCACCACCAATGGCACCGTGGCACTCACCCGCTCGCAAGGCGCCGCGCAGGTGTACGCGGCGGCGCTGCTCAATGCCCAGGCGGTGGTGGCTCATGTGGCGCGCCACCACCCCAACGACACCATCCTGGTGGTGTGCTCGGGCTCGGCCGACCGCTTCAACCTCGAAGATTTTTATGGCGCTGGCTACCTGGTGTCGCTGTTCCGCCAGGCTGGAGTGCGCGACCTGACCGATGCCGCGCGTGCCGCCGAATGGATGCACGCCGCCACCGATGCCCGTGCCTGCTTCAACGCGGCCCGTGTGGGCCAGCGCATGCTCGACAAAGGCCTGCCCGACGAGCTGGACTATGCCGCGCGCAAAAGCGTGTGCAGCGTGGTGCCACAACTGGTGGGCGGGGTGCTGCGCCCCGTCGCCACCATCTGAACGCCCGTCAGAACTGGAACAGGCTCAGGCCCAGTCCCAGGCTCGTCTGGCGGTGGTTGTAGTCCAGCAGCGATTCGCCATAGCCGGTGAACAGCTGCAGGTACCAGCGCAGGCCCTGCGGCTCACTGCGGACCACCGGGTAGGTCCAGTCCAGTTGCAGCGAGCCGTTTTGCAGGTTCTTGGGGTGCAGGCGCCAGGTCAGGCTGGCCGTGGAGAGCCCGGGCACCCAAGCCGCTGTGAGCTCGGTGTTGCCCACGTAGCGGGTCAGGTCCGGGTTGTCGTCTTGCGAGCCTTCACGCGGGCGGCGGTTGACGCGCACCAGCAGGCTCAGATCGCCACGCTCGAAGGCCGTGCCGGCATACAGACGGTTCCAGCTGCGCGACAGCGGCACGCTCTGGCCGTTGGACTGGTGGGCAAATCCCACGTCCACCATCCGCCACGACCAACCCCAAGGCAGCGTGCTCATCCCATCGGGCACCGGCACCACATACTTCAGTTCGGGCTGATAGTCGGAGCTGCGGAAGGGGGCCGAGTCGGCCTGGTTCCACACCTGCCACATCGAGCGTTGCGTGTAGCTCGCCCACAGGTCGGCGCCGGGCAACAGCAGGTCTTCGGCCACTTTCACGCGCAGCGAAATCTGCATCTTCGCCTCCACCCCTTTGTAGTTGGGGCGCAGGGGCGCGGCACCGCGCGTCGGGCTCGTCGGCTGGCGGTTGATGTCGCTGGTCACGTGCAGCGGCAGCAGGTAGTTGGGCTGGAAGGTGCGCACCACAAAGGCCTTGCGCTTGTCGCTGCGGCGCAGCTCCCAGAAGGACGACAGGGCGCTGGCGGGGGGCAGGCTGACGGCGGGTGGGGGCGCCACGATGGGGGCTGCGGCCTCGGTGACCCCTGCGGACGGCGTCGCCGGCGCCGTCAGCGGGTCGGCCGAGCGAGGGGCGAACAGCTGGTCATAGCAGGCCAGCCGCAAGGCGGGATCCACCTGCTTCACACAGCGCTGGTGGACCTCGTCAGCCGTGGCTGGGCGGGGCGCAATGGCAACCGCCTGAGCCTGCGCCGCTGACAGCCCGATCCCCGCAGTGCACAAGGCCATCAGGCAGGGAAGGACAGAGCGGGTAGGCATCATGAGCAAGGGCATCCGGTAAAGCTTTTCAGCTTAACAGAGGCGCACCCTGCGGTGACGTCCGTACGCTCATACAGGGCGTCAGGTGCGACCGGCCGAGGCTTGCAACTTGCGCGCCATCTCGATCAGACGGGGGCGCACCTCATTGAGCAGGAACTCCTGCGAGAGACTGAACGCCGGGCCGGCACAGCTGATGGCCATGATGGGCAGTCCGCCGCCCGGGTTGAAGGCCACCGCGATCCCGTTGACGTGCGGCTGCAGGTCACCGAAAGAGCGGGTGCAACCCAGCGCGCGGTAGTCATCCAGCGCACCGTTGATGGCGGCCTGGATGCCCGGCCAAGCCTGCTCGTCGTACTCGCGGAACCGCTCCAGCAGTTCGTGGCGCTCGTTCACACTGATCTCAGCCAGGTAGGCGCGCCCCAAGGCCGAGTTGAGCAGCGGAATGCGCGAGCCCACGTCCACGCTCAAGGTCAGGGCCGCCGAGCTGCGGCAGTTCTCGACGTAGAGCATGGCCAGCCGGTCGCGTGTGCCCAGCGACACCGTGGCCTTGGCGAACTCGGCCAGCTCCTGCATCATCGGCTTGGCCAATTGCTTGACGTCCAGGCGCGCCATCATGTAGCTGCCCAGGGCCAGCGTCGAGGTGCCCAGTCGGTACTTGCCGTTTTCCTCCAGCTGGATCAGGTAGCCCAGCTTGGTCAGCGTGTACGTCAGGCGGGACACCGTGGATTTGGGCAGCTTGCAGCGCTTGGCGATCTCTTGGTTGCCCAGGGCTTTGTCCCCCGTTCGAAAGCACGACAAGACCTCCAGGCCGCGCGCCAGGGCGGTCACGAAGTGTCGGTCTTCCTTGCCATCTTCGAGGGCGGTGGCTTCTAGGGTCTGCATGGTGGCATGGCGGTTGGTTTCCGGAATCTTGGCATGTCTCGTTGCTGCCCCGCTTGGACTTTGTGTGGACAATGACGCCTTTCCGGGCAAGCCAGAAGAGGCTTGCATGGTGAAATCGGATATTGATGTGCAGAACAGCGGTCTGCGCGCAAAAAAGGCGGGTCACCCCGTGTGGGGGCCCGCCTGCGGTGCCGTCCACCGCAGACGGTGGACGGTCCGGGATCACAGGTCCTTCAGGCGCACACCCTTGAGCTTGCCACCCTCGACCACGCCGATCACGGTGTTGAGCACCGAGCCGCCGTTGGCGTCCACGCCATTGAAGTCGTTGGGATTGATGGCGTCAGGCAGGGCCTTGGCCGCAGCGTCCAGCTTGGCGCGGATGGCGGCGGGGTCGCTCACCGTGCCGGCCATCTTCATCGCGTTGACCACGATGTGCAGCGACGAGTAGTTCAGCGACGACTCCGACGACGGGTTCGCGCCCGCGCCGTACTCGGCACGGAAGGCGTTCACGAAGGCCTTGGCGCCGGGGCGCTCGTCAGCCGTCAGCGGCAGGGTGCCGATCGAGCCTTCGAGCATTTGCAGACCGCCGATCACCTTGGCCATTTCATCCATCTTGGCCTGGTCCATCACGATGAAGGAGCCCTTGAAGCCCAGCTCGCGCGCCTGCTTGGCCACCAGACCGGTCGGCTCGGAGGGGCCGCCGATGAACATCACGTCCGGCTTGTTCTCCAGCACGCGGCTCACGCCGGTGTAAAAGTCGGCCGACTTGTTGTACGACATCGGGTTCTTGGACACCACGGTGCCACCGGCCTTGGTCCAGGCCGGCTCGAACGCGGCCACCCAGGCCTTGGCGTAGTCGTGGTCAGCCGGCGCCATGCCCAGCTTCTTGCCCTTCTTCATCTCGTAGCGGATGAAGGGCTCGATGTAGGTCATGAAGTTGGGCGGAATGCGCATCGTCAGCTTGTTGCCCTTTTCCGTGATCGTGGGCACGCTGGTGTAGGCCATCAGCAGAAAGTTCTCTTGCTGGTTGAAGGTCTGCAAGGCAAAGGCACCGCCCGAGTGCGGCACGTAAATCACGGCCGTCTCATGCTGTTGCTTCAAACGGCGGGCGTTGATGCTGGCCTCGGCGGGCGAGTACTTGTCGTCCAGCGCCACGATCTCGACCTTGTACTTCTTGCCAGCCACGGTCAGACCCTGGGCGTTGATCTCCTTGGCAGCCAGGTTCAGGCCGTTGAGCACATTCTTGCCGTACAGGGCGGCGCCGCCGCTCAGCGGGGCGGTCAGGCCGATCTTGAGCACTTCCTGAGCCCAGGCACCGCTGGCGCTGAAGGCCAGGGCCACGGTGGCGGCCAGAGGGGCGAGCTTGAGCGCTTTGGGGATGAATCGCATGGTGAGGTCTCCTTGTGAAGGGGGTGAAAAGGGAGCAAAAGGGGGACAGCAAGACGCCATCAGGCGCCGATGTAAGCCTTGCGGATGCCTTCGTCGTGCAGCATCTCTTCGGGCTTGCCTTCCATGACAATGCGGCCGCGTTCGAGCACATAGGCCCGGTGTGCAATGCGCAATGCCGAGTAGGCGTTCTGTTCAGCCAGCAACACGGTCACGCCGGTCTGGTTGATCTTTTGAATGATCTCGAACATCTGCTTGACCACCAAGGGGGCCAACCCGAGCGAGGGTTCGTCCAGCAGCAAGGCCTTGGGGCGGCCCATCAGCGCGCGGCCGATGGCCACCATCTGCTGCTGACCGCCCGACAGCGAGCCGGCCGGGTCATGGCGCTTTTGCTGCAGGATGGGGAAGAGCTCGTAGATGTGATCGAGGATCTGCTTGGAGGTGGCCTTGGTGTCCTGCGCCTTGCGGTGCACGTATGCGCCCAGCAGCAGGTTCTGCTCCACCGACATCTGAGGGAACAGCTTGCGGCCTTCCGGGCAATGCACCACGCCGTGCTCGACGATGCTTGAGGGCTTCATGCCGACCATCTCCTGGCCCTCGAACGAGATCGAGCCACTGCTCGTCTTGTTGATGCCCGAGATGGCCATGAAAATCGAGCTCTTGCCCGCGCCATTGGCGCCCAGCAGCACCACCAGCTCGCCCTTGCCGGCGTGCAGGCTCACATTGTCCAGGGCGCGGAAGCTGCCGTACGACAGCGAAACGCCTTCAAGCTTCAGCATGTTCGGCTCCCAGGTAAGCGTCGATCACCAGCGGGTTGCTGCGGATCTCGGCAGGTGTGCCCTCGGCGATCTTCTCGCCGTAGTTCAGCACGATGATCTTGTCGGCCAGGCTCATGATCATGTCCATCTTGTGCTCGATCAGGCACACGGTCTTGCCGTGGTCCACGAGCTTGCGGATCAGATCGGCCAGGCCCACGGTTTCTTCGGGGTTCACGCCGCCGGCGGGCTCGTCCAGCAGCAGGAGGTCGGGTTCGGTGGCAAGCGCCAGGGCGAAGGCCACGCGCTTGCGCTCTTCCTGCGTGATGTCACCGGCCAGGCGGTGCGCCACGTGGTTCAGGCCCACGAACTCCAGCGCAGCTTCGGCCTTCTCGCGGCACAGCTTTTCTTCGCGCTTGAGCAAGGGTGTGTGCATGATCACGTCCCACAGACCCGAGCGCGTGCGCAGGCGGTGACCCACGATCAGGTTGTCCAGCACCGAGGCCTGGTCGAACAGGTTGGTGGCCTGGAAGGTGCGTGCCACGCCCAGACGGGCGATCTGGTCGGCGCGCATCCCGGTGACGTCCTCGCCCTTGACGATGATCTGGCCGGACGACGGGGCGTGGGTGCCCGCGATCAGGTTGAAGAACGTCGTCTTGCCGGCGCCGTTGGGGCCGATGATGGCGTTGATGCGACCGGCCTCAAAGTGGGCCGTCACATTGTTGACGGCCGTCAGACCGCCGAAGCGTTTGGTCAGTCCGCGAATCTCAAGCATGGCGGGCTCCGGTAGGGGTGGACGAGGCGGCAGCCGGGGCGTTTGCTGCCTGGGCCTGCTCGCGCAGGGCCGCTGCGCGGCGGGCACGGCGATGCAGGATGGTGCCGACGATGCCGTTGGGCACGAAGATCAGCAGCAGGATCAGCACCGGACCGAAGACGACCATGCGGTAGTCCTGCAGGAACTGCAGCGACTGGGTCAGCCAAGGCACCAGGATCGAACCCAGGATTGGGCCCAGGATGGTGCCGATGCCGCCTACCAGCATGAACATCACCAGCTCGAAGGTGTGGTGGGTGGCCGCCAGGTCAGGGCCCAGGAAGCGCACCACGCCGGCGTACAGGCCACCGGCCAGACCGGCATAGATCACCGACAGCACGAAGGCCAGACGCTTGGTGCGTGCCAGCGGAATGCCCAGTGCTTCAGCCAGGGCCTCGCTGTTGCGCACGGCCACGAAACTGCGGCCCAGCAGCGAATGCACGATGCGGTGCATGATGTAGGCGCCCAGGATCAGGAAGACCAGCACCAGGTAGTACTGACCCTTGGCCGACTCGAACTCCAGACCGCCAAAGCCCGTGGGGGCGGGGATGCCCATCACGCCCACGGCGCCGTGGGTCACGTCTTCCCACTTCTCGATCAGCAGGTAGATGATGTAGCCCACGCACAGCGTGAAGATCGAGAACACGTGGCCCGTCATGCGCAGCGACAGCGCACCGACCAGGTAGCCCACGACCCCACAGATGGCGCCCGCGGCCACGAACGAGGTCCAAAAGCCCCACTGATAGTCCGTGGTCAGCAAGCCAACCGCGTAGGCGCCGATGGCCATGAAGCCACCGTGCGCCAGGTTGAACTGCCCGGTGTAGCCGGTGATCAGGTTCAGGCCCAGGGCCGCAATCGCAAAGATGTACGACTGCGTCATCACCGACAGGAAGTAGGTGTTGGAGACCATGTAGGGGAACACGAGGGCCAGGGCGATGAGCAGGGCCCAGCCCGTCTTACCTTGAAGGAGCTTCATGTCAGTGCGCGCCTTTCGAAAACAGACCTTGGGGGCGAACCGACAAGATGACCACCAGCAGCACGAAGGCGATCAGGTCCTTGTAGTCCGTCGAGAAGTAGAAGCCGCCGAAGGCTTCGGCCAGACCGATGATCAGACCGCCCACGATGGCGCCGGGGAAGCTGCCCATGCCGCCCAGGATGATGATCACGAAGGCCTTGGTGATGACCAGGTGGCCCATGGCCGGGTAGACCAGGTTGATCGGGCTGTACAGCACCGCTGCCACGGCCGCCAGGGCGCCCGAGATGGCGAACACCAGCATCGTGACGCGGGTGGCGTCGATGCCGACCAGGGCCGCGCCGTCACGGTTCTGCGCCATCGCGATGATGGTCAGACCGGTGGTGGTGCGGGTCAGGAACAGGTGCAGCACGGTCACCAGCACCACGGCGCCGGCAATGATCAGCAGGCGCTGGGCCACGGTGGTCAGGCCGAAGATCTCGACCAGTTGACCGTAGGGCGACTGCATGCGGTGGAAGTCGGCGCCCCAGATGGCCTGTGCACCAGCCTCCAGGAACAGCAGGATGCCGATGGCCGCGATCATGTCGTGCAGCGGCGGGGCATTGCGCAGCTTGTGGAACACCAGCCGCTCGGCCAGCATCGACAACACCGCCACGACCAGGGCCGAGCCCAACATCGCCAGCCAGTAGTTCAGGCCCAGCGACTCCATGAAGTAGAAGGCCACGAAGGCGCCCGCCATGTAGAGCGCGCCGTGGGCAAAGTTCGGGACGTGCAAGATCCCGTAAACCAGCGTCAGGCCCAACGCGACCAGGCTGTACACCCCGCCGATCGTCAGACCATTCAGCAGTTGCTGAAAGAACAAATCCAAGATGCGCTCCTCAAACGGTGCTCGGCGCGCCCCCAATGGGCATGGCCGATGTATGAGGAGCAGTGTGCCCACCACCGGTTTGAGGGGTCAAGTCAATTTCGGTATTCATTGCTGCACAGCAGAACAAACAAGGGTAATCTCTAACAGGGATATCCTGATGTCAGCCGTTTTTGCCCTCAGGGTCGGTTCTTGAATAGAACCAAGTTTTGCTTTGCGGAACAGTCTGGGCGGGTCTCGGGCTTTGTGAGCCAGGGTTTGCCGAACGTGGCCGTCCGGGCTAGACTCTTCACATGTTCTCCGCAGGATGCCTCGCACGCCCACCCCGCGCCCCTCAGGGTCGTGGGGCCTGCCAGCGCGTGCGTCGATCGCTGGCCGCACTTTCCTGAGCCCGGCGATCTCCCGCTTCCGTCCTTCGCGCATTTCGAGATCTCCGGGCCTGCCCTGCCGCGCACCCCGTTTTGCCTGGAGATCCCATGCCTGCTGTCACCCGTCCTGTGGACGAGCGCATCCTCACCGAACTCGATCACGCCCGCATCCTGGGCCTCATGCGCCGCACGGCCTTGAGTGACGCCCAGAAACACGCCCTCGACGCCTTGCTCGATGCCGCTGATGTCGTGCCTGCACGCGAAGTGGCCCCCGACGTCGTCACCATGAACTCGCGTCTGCGCTTGCAGGGCGAAGGCGATGCCGAACCGCGCGACGTCACCCTGTGTTACCCGGCCGATGCCAGCGCCGAAGCCGGCCTGGTGTCCCTGCTCTCGCCCATGGGCGCCAGCCTGCTGGGGCACCGCGTGGGCGGCGAGGCCGTGTGGCTCACGCCCACCGGCACGCCGCGCACCGCCCGCATCCTGGCCTTGCACTTTCAGCCTGAAGCGGCGGGTCAGTACACGACCTGAGGCCTGCGCCGCCGTGTGCGCAGGCCAGGGCGGAGAACGCCACAGTTTTCTGTGCCGGATGGGTGTCCGAAAGCGCCGATCATGTTAAAAATGATGCAAACATGCTGGGAGTGGCTTGATGCTCGACCCGAACGGGGTTTCGGATGCCGTGGCGTTCTTGCGTGAGGCGCAGCACACCGCCGAGGCGCGCTTTCACAAGCTGTGCGACGAAGCCGACGCGATGTCGATCCAGGGCTATCTGCATGACGGCACGGTGGTCTACTGGAATTGCGCTTCGGAAAAAATCTACGGCTACAGCGCGCAGGAGGCGGTCGGCCGCAACCTGCTCGATCTGATCATTCCGCAGGCTGCGTGGCCTGAAGTGAGGGCCTCGGTCCGCCAGATGTTCGAAACGGGCCAGGGGGTGCCCGCCGGACGGCTGACGCTCCAGCACAAGGACGGGCACCTCGTGTCGGTCTACTCCAGCCACACGGTCGTCTCCCTGCCCGGGCATCCCAAGGTGATGTTCTGCATGGACGCCGACATGAGCGAGCTCGCGCAGGCCGAAACCGAGCTGCGCATCGCGGCCACGGCCTTCGAGTCTCAGCAAGGCATGTTGATCACCGACGCGCAGGATCGCATCTTGCGCGTCAACCGCGCCTTCACCCAGTCCACCGGCTACACCGCCGAAGAGCTGGTGGGCCAGTCGCCCGAGGTCTTGCATTCCGGCCATCACGAGGCCGATTTTTTTGCCGACATGTGGCGCACCCTGCAGGCGCAGGGCACCTGGCAAGGCGAGATCTGGCACCGGCGCAAGAACGGCGAGGTCTACACCGACTGGGCCACCATCAATGCTGTGCACAACCCGCAGGGCGAGGTGACCCACTACGTCCACACCCTCACGGACATCACCCAGCGCAAACAGGCCGAGGCGCAGATCACGCGCCTGGCTTTCTACGATGCCCTGACCCACCTGCCCAACCGCCGCCTGCTGCAGGACCGCGTCCACCAGGCCATCACGGCCCGCCAGCGTCACCGGCACTGTGCTGCCTTGCTGTTCATTGACGTCGATGATTTCAAGGGGCTCAACGACACGTTGGGCCACGAAATGGGGGACCTGCTGCTGCAGCAACTCGCCGAGCGCCTGCAGAACCATGTGCGCGACAGCGACACCGCGGCCCGTTTTGGCGGCGACAAGTTCACCGTCATGCTGGACGACCTCACGGACGATCTGACGGTGGCTGCCGCCGATGCGGAGCGGACAGCGCGCAAGCTGCTGAGTGTGTTGGCCGAACCCTACGCGCTGCGCGAGCAGAGTTACCGCAGCGCGGTCAGCATTGGCATCACCCTCTTTCATGGCCCCCATGCCTCGGTGGACGAACTCATCCGTCAGGCCGAGATGGCCATGTATGCCGCCAAGGCGGCCGGGCGCAACAAAGTGCGCTTTTTCGACGTGCAGATGCAGGCCGAGGTCTCTCACCGCGTGGCCCTGGTCAACAGCTTGCGCGACGGCCTGAAGCAGGCGCAGCTGCGTCTGTTCTGCCAGCCTCAGGTGTCGCACACCGGGCACTTGATCGGCGCCGAGGCGCTGGTGCGCTGGCTGCATCCTGACAAAGGCATGGTGTCCCCGGCCGAGTTCATCCCGGTGGCCGAATCGTCCGGACTCATCCTGCCGCTGGGCATCTGGGTGCTGGCCGAGGCGTGTCGGCAACTGGTGGACTGGTCCGCCCGCTTTGCGCAGTCCGATTTCACGCTGGCGGTCAATGTCAGCGCCCTGCAGTTCGCTCAGCCTGATTTTGTCGAGCAGGTTAGGGTGGTGCTCGCAGACACAGGGGCGGACCCGCGTCGGCTCAAGCTGGAGTTGACCGAGAGCATGCTGGTCAGTGGCGTTGACGACGTCATCGCCAAGATGAGCGCTCTCCAGAAGCTGGGTGTCGGTTTCTCGCTCGACGACTTCGGGACCGGTTACTCCTCGCTGTCCTACTTGCAGCGCCTGCCTCTGAACCAGCTCAAGATCGACCAGTCCTTCGTGGCGGGCTTGCTCGACGACCACAGCAGCGCGGTCATCGTTCAAACCATCATCGCCCTGGGTCAGAGCCTGGGGCTGACCGTGATCGCCGAGGGCGTCGAGACCGAGGCGCAACGCCAGATGCTGGCGCGCCTGGGATGCGAGGCATTCCAGGGCTACCTGTTGGGGCGGCCGATGCCGATTGCCGATTTCGAGGCCCGCTACCTCACTCCTTGAAGTACACGACCTGGTGACCCACCGCCAGCAACTCCCCTCGGGGGCTCCAGACCTCGGCCGTCTGATCATGGAAGCCCTGGCTGTAACGCAGCCCGCGCGCGCAACCCAGCACATGGGCGCTGCCTTGGGCCGACAGCAAGGCGGCATCTGCGTGAAAGTAGATGGTCAGCGTGACGGTGCCTGCCGGTACGATGCGCGGGCGGCGCACAAAAATGCGCGGGAAAAAGGCGTCGCAGATCGCGCTCAGCGACAAGAAGTCGAGCGGGCGGGGCGGCTCATCGCGGATCCACACGCGCGTCAGCGCGTCGTCGCGCTCCACGCTGCCCAAGGGTTGCTCGCCATCGGCAAAGCGCATGTCGTACGCCATGGGCCAGGCCGTGCGAAACAGGCTCGTGGTGCGCGGCAACTGGTCGGCCGGGGTCACCTGCGGGAAGACCGCATCGGTGGCGCTCCAGGTGTCGCGGCGCAGTGCCGTGAGCGACGTGGCGAACGCGGCCACCCCACCGCTCTGGCGCAACTCGACCAGCCAGTGCTGGGTGGACCGGTTGGTGCGCATCGGGCGGGCATGCACCTCGAAGGCGCCATCGGTGATGGGGGCCGCGTAATGCACGGTGAGCGAGACCGGATCGCCCAGCCGCTCGGGGTGACTCAGCACGCCGTTGAGCAAGGTGGCGGCGATGGTGCCACCAAAGGGCCCCACCATGTTGCCGTAGGCGGGGTGCGTGTGTCCGGTGAACTGGTGCTCGCCCACGGGGGTGAGGGCCACAGCGACATCCAGGGCGTGCGGGGAAACGGTCATGGCAGGCAACTCCTTGTGCGTCGATGGTAGCGTGAGCTGACTCATGTCGTCTTTTCACCCTGTCGCATCTTCGTCGCCTGCGGGAATGAGCGGACCCTGCCCCCCTGTTTCGGCGGGTTAGACTGGCACGCAGTGCCGCAGGTGGGCGTGGCAATGGGAGAGCTCCGTGCTGGTTTATGTTCTGATAGGTGTGCTGGTTCTGGTCCTCCTGTTCTGGTGGCTCGGTGCGTTCCGCCGCCCGGGTCGACCGCCCGAGGCGCCACCCGAGGCGCCCGTGGAGGTGCCGCTCGCTGCGCCCCAGGGGCGGCCGCAGCCCGTCCCGCCACCCGAGCCCGAGGGGGAGGTCACTCAGCCAGCGCCCCTGCCTGATTTCGTCGATCGCGCCACCGAACCCCTGCCGCTGGACGAGCTGCCCCCGTCGGCCCTGAGCACCGCGCCACAAGAAGTGCCGGCTATCGAGCCGGTCGCCGACGTGGACGTCGAGCTGGAGGTGGCGCCCCTGCCCGCGCCAATCGAGGCGGAGCTGATCCCCGTGATCGACTTCGAGCTGGATGACATCGCGCCGCGGCCAGAGCCGGAGCCGGAGCCAGAGCCAGAGCCAGAGCCAGAGCCTGAGCCTGAGCCTGAGCCTGAGCTGCCGGCGATTGAGCCTGAGCCGATCATCGAGCCTGAGCTGCCCGTGATTGAGCCCGAGCCAGTCATCGAGCCCGAGCCCGAGTTGCCAGTGATCGAACCGGCGATCCTGCCCGAGCCTACCGTTGAGCCCGTGCCTGAACCCGAGCCCGTGTTGCCGGTGATCGAGCTGGAGATCGCGCCCGAGCCTGTGATCGAGCCTGGCTTCGCGCTGGAGGAGCTCGCTCCGCTGCCAGAGCCAGAGCCAGAGCCAGAGCCAGAGCCAGAACCAGAGCCGGCTCCCCCCGTGATCGAGCCGGTGACAGAGCCGGTCATCGCGCCGGTCACAGCGCCTGCGGCCGAGCGTTTGACGCCGCCCGTCGCGGTGTCCCCTGTCGCTGCGCCGCCAGCGCCGGTGGTGCCGCCGCCCCCCGTCAGCCCCGCCATCACTGGCGAGCCACCGCTCATCCTCGTGGTCGACGACTCCGCCGTGGTCCGCGCCAAGATGGTCAAGCTGCTCAAGTCCGTCCCCTATCGCGTCGAGATCGCCAAGAATGGCGTGCAGGCGCTGGAGCTGATTCCCCAACTCCAACCCCACATCGTCGTCACCGACATCGAAATGCCCGAGATGGACGGCTACGAGCTGATCGCACGGCTTGAGGCCGATCCCTCCTTGCGCACCATCCCGGTCTTTGCCGTCTCCAGTTTTGAGGACCTCGCCGAACGCCTCGCCCCCCATGCCAACGTCAAGGGCTGCTTTGGCAAACCCTGGGACGAGCCGCTGGTTCTCTCCACCCTCGCCAGCCTGGTGGGTGCCCCTGCGGCGGCCGCCTGAGGGCCGGGCCATGTGGCGTCAGCGCGTCCTGTTCTGGTGGGGCATCACCCGGGATGCGGTGAACCTGTGGCTGGGCAGCAATGCCTTCAGCCACGCCGCGGCGCTGGCGTTCTACACCCTGTTTTCGCTGGCCCCCGTGGTCATCATTGCCGTGGCCGTGATCGGTCTGGTGCTGGGTGAGCAGGCGGCGCAGGGCCAGATCGTCGGCCAGCTGCGCGGGATCATGGGGCTGGAGGCCGCGCAGGCCATTGAGCAGGCGGTGGCCCGCTCTCGCCTGTCCGAGGCCGGCTGGCTCCCCTCCGTGCTGGGGGTCGCCGCCTTGCTGGCCGGGGCCACCACGGTGTTCGGCCAGATGCAGGTGTCGCTCAACGACATCTGGGGGGTGGCCGCCCGCCCCGATCGCAACAGCCTCTTCATGTTCATCAAGAGCCGCATGCTGTCTTTGACCGTGGTCCTGGCGATTGGCTTCGTGCTGCTGGTGTCTTTGCTGATGGGCGTCGTGTTGCGCGCCGTGCTGCACTTCGCCGATCAGTTCGTGCCGGCCGTGGCGGCCTTGTTGACCAGCGCCGAGATGCTGGTGTCCCTGCTGGTGGCGGCCCTGCTGTTCGGCACCATCTTCAAGGTGCTGCCTGACGTGGTGTTGAAGTCGCGCGATGTGGTGGTGGGCGCGGTGGTCACCGCCGTTCTCTTTGCCATCGGTCGCGACGCCATCGCCCTGTATCTGGCGCAAACGGCCACGGCTTCCACCTACGGTGCCGCCGGATCGGTGGTGCTGATCCTTCTGTGGGTTTACTATTCTTCGCTGATCCTGCTCTTCGGTGCAGCCTTCACCAAAACCCACTTGCTCGCACGCGGTCGCTTGGTGGTGCCGCGCAACTCTGCTGTGCTGGTTCACCGTGAACTGGTGATCGAGGTGCCCCCAACTTGATTCCCAAGTTGCTCACCCCGAGCCTTGCCTGACACTGACCACGACCCTTTGCTGTTTCCGCCACGTCATGACCGATTCCCCACCGAGCTCCATCGATGACCGCCTCTACGTGCTGCGGACACGCTGGGAGTTCTACGTTGCCGAAGGGCGTTTCGAGCAGTTCATCGAGTTTGCGGTGGCGGTCAACAGCCTGGCCGAGCACCTCAACCGCATGCGCCTGCCGGGCCTGGTGCGTGTGTGCGAGGGCCTCGAAAACGCAGCGCTGGCGCGACTCGGGCAGGAAGACACCCACCCTCTGAGCGAGCAGGACATCTCGGCCCTGCAGCGTCAGCTCGACACCCTGATGGGCGCCGTGGCCAGCGCCAAGCCGCATGTGCCCGACCGCGAGCGCCGCATTGATGCCCCCGTGGGCAGTGCGGCGGCGCCTGAGGCCGACTGGATCAAGCCGCGTGCCGTCTGGCTCATCAGTGCGCCCGGGCAAGCCGACCTGGTCGAGGCCCTGGGACACCAGCTGCGCTACTTCGGCTTCCAGACGGTCGAGCTGCCCTGGGGGGCCGAGCCACCCGTCGGCGATCGGCCGCTGGCCGTGCTGTTCATCCCGGCCTCAGGCGGCATGCAGACCGATGACCTGGCGTGCATCACCGCCATCCGTGGCACCTGCCCGGCCAGCCAGCTGTTCTACCTGGGCGTGGCGTCGGCCATCGAGCCCATCGTCGAGCTGATGCGCGCCGGCATCGATGTCGCCATCCCGGCCGAAGAGCAATCCGCTCGCGTGCTCGACCGTATCCTGGACCTGGTGCAGAACATCGAGCAGGAAAAATACCGTGTCCTCGTGGTGGAAGACTCGCGCGTGGCCGTGGCCCTGATTCAACGCACCCTGGCCGAACACGGCATCGACAGCCACGCCATCCGCGACCCCGGCACCCTGTTCGACGTGCTCGAATCGTACCGGCCCGACCTCGTGCTGATGGACATGTTCATGCCGCGCTTCAACGGCGTCGAGGCCACCCGCGTGCTGCGCCAGATGTCGGCCTACAGCACCCTGCCCATCGTCTACCTGTCTGGCGCCACCGATGTCGGCATGCAGGTCGAAGCCCTGCGTCTGGGCGGAGATCAGTTCCTCACCAAGCCGTTCAACCCGGTGCTGCTCGCCGCCGTGGTCAAGACCAAGATCGAACGTTTCCGCGAGACCCAGCGCTCGACCCGGCTCGATGGCCTGACGGGCCTGCTCAACCACACGGCCGCCAAGTCCCGCCTGGCCAGCCTCGTGCAGCAACTGGGCGCACCCAACCGACACGACGAACAGAGCCAGCCGACAGGGCAGGGCGCTTTGACCGTCGCCATGATCGACATCGATCACTTCAAGGCCATCAACGACACCTACGGCCACCCGGTGGGAGACCAGGTGATCCGAGCCCTGGCTTGGCTGCTCAAGGGACGCCTGCGCTCCAGCGACCTCATCGGGCGCTACGGTGGCGAAGAATTCCTCATCGCGCTGCCGGGGGTGAATCTGGATCAGGCTGTGGCCGTCATCGACCGCATCCGCAGCGACTTTGGGGCCTTGCCCCATGCGCATCCAGGCGGCGCTCTGCACGCCACCTTCAGCGCCGGCGTGGCGTCGTTCCCCATGTTCGACGCGGCCGCCGACCTCACCGAAGCGGCCGACCGGGCCCTGCTGCACGCCAAGCGTCTGGGCCGCAACCGCGTCGAGGCGGCGACCCTGACCTCGCACCTGCACAGCGTGGCCTGACCTGACCACCGCCGTGTTCCGGACGTTTTCCTTGTCTGCTTCTCATGCCCGTCTGCTCCCTCGCTTCTGTCCAGAACCAGATCACGCTCGGTGAACCCCTGCCCTTCAGCGTGCGCGACGCCCAGCGCCTGCTGCTGACACGGGGTGAGGTCATCGCCAATGAGGCGCAGTTGCAAGCCTTGCTCCAGTTGGGCGCCATGGTCGAGTTTGACGAAGTGGCAGACACCCTGCAGCTGGCGCAGCGCGAGTCGCCGGCCCTGAGATTGCCCCGCCTGCCTGCCGAGTGGAGCCGCGTGACGGGGGAGGTCAAGCAGGCCCTGTGCGGGCCCCCATCGCAGATGGTCGGTGCGCTCGCCAGCGTCACCGACCAGTTGCTGGTGCTCATCGACCTGTCGCCGGAGCTGGCGCTCTCACAGGTGGTGCGCCAGCCCGTGACCGGTTCCGGGCATTACGGGGTGAACCACTCGATCCATGCCGCCACGGCGTGTCACGCTGCCGCGCGTCAGCTCGGCTGGCAGCCTCACGAACAACGTCAGGCCTTCCAGGCGGCCTTGACGATGAACCTGGCCATCCTCGACCTGCAGGCGCGCCTGTCCGATCAGGTCTCACCCCTGACCGCCAAGCAGCGCGAGGTGATTCATGCGCACCCGATTCGTGGCGCTGAAATGTTGAGCGCGGTCGGCATCGCCGACATGGCCTGGCTGGAAGCCGTGCGCACCCACCACGAGGTGCCCGATGGTTCCGGCTACCCTTGTCGCATGACGGACGTGGGTGAGTTGGCAGAGTTGCTGCGTTTTGCCGATGTGTACACGGCGCAGCTGAGCCGCCGCGCGAACCGACCAGCAATGAGTCCACACCAGGCCGGACGCCGTCTCCATCAGATGTCCGCCTCCAGTCCCCTGACCTTGGCGCTCATCAAGGCTTTTGGCGTCTATCCGCCGGGCAGCATGGTTCGCCTGGCCTCGGGTGAGTTGGGTGTGGTGGTCCGCAACGGCGAGAAGGCGCACCGTCCCTTGGTGGCCACGCTGACGAACGCCGCCAGCGAGCCGACGCCGACATCGGTGCTGCGTGACAGCGCCCGCGACGACCATGCCGTGGTGGCCCTGCTGTCGCCCCAGGCGATGCCGGTGTGGATTTCCGACGAACGGCTCGCTGAGTTGATCGGCAGCGTCTGAGTCACCACTTTTCGGGCCTTGTGTGATGCAGTGTGCATGCAGACACGACGCGGAGCGGTCATGATGAGCGTCTCTACCTAGAGCAGCGAGAAATCGACCATGTCCGACGTGAGTGACCTCAGCAACGACAACGCGGTGTACCGAACCCTCCTGGAGTCGACCCAGGCCATTCCGTGGAAAATCGATTGGGCCACCAAGAAGTTTGCCTACATCGGGCCCCAAATTGAAGCACTGCTGGGCTGGGCCCCGGAAAGCTGGATGAGCGTCGAAGACTGGGCCATGCGCATGCACCCGGACGACCGCGAGTACGTGGTGAACTTTTGCGTTGCGCAATCCCAGGCCGGGGTCGATCACGAAGCCGACTACCGGGCCCTGACCAAGGACAACGGCTACGTGTGGATCCGCGATGTGGTGCATGTGGTGCGCAATGAGCAAGGCGAGGTTGACGCGCTGATCGGCTTCATGTTCGACATCAGCGAACGCAAGAAGACCGAAGAGAAGCTGCTTGCCCTGCAAAAGGAGCTGGAAGCCCTGTCGTTCAAGGACGGTTTGACCAACATCGCCAACCGGCGCCGCTTTGATGCCAGCCTCGAACTGGAGTGGGACAGCGCCGTCCGCCAACGCCAGCCCTTGTCCATCTTGCTGTTCGACGTCGACTGCTTCAAGCAGTACAACGATCTGTACGGCCATGTCCAGGGCGACCGGTGTCTGGTGGACATCGCGCAGACGCTGAGCCTGGCACTCGACGGCCCACGCGACCTGGCCGCGCGCTTTGGCGGAGAAGAGTTCATCGTCCTGCTGCCCGAAGCCGATGCCTCGGTGGCACTGAAAGTGGCCGAACGCTGCCGGCGCCTGATTCAGAAACAGGCGATCGTCCACGCGCAATCACCGCATGACCAACGGATCACGGTCAGCATCGGCGTCGGCACCATCATTCCCGACGACCACATCAAGCCCTCCCACTTCCTGGAGGTCGTCGATCAGCGGCTGTATGTCGCCAAGAAGACCGGCAAGAACCGCATTGAGGCCGGGCCGGTGGCGGGTTGAACGAGCAGCCGACCTGGTCAGGACGAAAAAAAACCGGCTCTGCTGAGCCGGTTTTTCACAGAACGCGACGGGGTTCAGTAGCGACCACCACCGTAGCCACCCGTGCCATAGCCGATGTCCGAACGTTTGGCTGAACTGTAACCAGCCGCGCTGTAGCCACCCGAGCCGCCATTTTCTTCGCGGGGACGAGCCAGGCTCACGACAATCGAGCGGCCATCGACGGACATGCCGTGCAGCGCGGTGATGGCGGCCTGGGCCATTTCGAGCGAAGCCATTTCCACGAAGCCGAAGCCCTTGGAGTTGCCGGTTTCACGGTCCATCATGACCTTGGCAGAGGAGACGCTGCCAAATTCGGCAAAGTTGCTTTTCAGGCTTGCGTCGGTCACGGAGTAGGGCAGGTTGCCCACGTAGATTTTGCTGCTCATGGAAGAGCCTTTCTGAATGAGGGTGCACCGCCAGGGTGCGGGTGTGCGAAGTGGAGTCCGCAGCGACGGGGAGGTGGGGATGGGATCTGCTGTGCGCAGACCATCAGCACGTGGAAGGTTGCGGCATGCACGTTTCCAGCCAGCCCTGGGTGACGGCAAAGAGCCGGGCGGCGTCGCGTGAGGCAAAGGTTTTGTCAAAACGGAACACGCGGGCGTAGCTGCCGTTGCCGTGTGAGCGTTGGACCGAGAAGGAGGCGCGGAAGCGGCCGCAATCGGTCGGGTGTGTCGCGGGCGAAACGACGTACTTGCCCATGGAGATGGTGGTATTTGAAATCTTGATCAATCAGGACCGCAGGCTTGAATCGACCTGCGTGAGCATCGAGTGGCTCGGTTGGCTGCAGCTCGGCAGACCAAAAGGGCGACCAAAGGTCGCTGAATGCGGTCAGCATCGGGCGGTTTGACACCTTGAAGAAGGCGTTGCCGTTGCTGTCACTGCGCAAGAAGGCTTTATATCACCATCAGAATGTGGCGGTCAATTAATATTATTGTTGGTTTTAAAAGGGTCGCACCGCATGCGCCCTGCGCCCCCGCCAACATGCCCGCCCCACCGGCTTACAAACTGAAGTCGTAATCAATGGTCAACGGCGCATGGTCGCTGAACCACTGGTCCTTGAACACCGCCGCCTGCCGGGCCGTCTCGGCCAACCCAGGCGTTGCCAGGTGATAGTCAATCCGCCAGCCCACGTTCTTGGCGCGGGCCTGTCCCCGGTTGCTCCACCATGTGTAGCATTCCTCGGTGGTGTCGGGGTGCAGGTGTCGGTACACGTCCACCAGACGGGTGCTGCCGGCCGGGTCCAGCAGCCGCGTCATCCAGGCCCGCTCCTCCGGCAAGAAACCGCTGTTCTTCAGGTTGCCCTTCCAGTTTTTCAGGTCGATTTCCTTGTGGGCGATGTTGACGTCACCCAGCAAGATGAACTCGCGCTCCCCACGCAAGGCGGCCAGATGCGGCTCGATCATGTCCAGAAAGCGGAACTTGGCCTGCTGGCGCTCCTCGCTGCTGGAGCCACTGGGAAAGTAGCAACTGATCAGCGACAGCTTGCGCCCTGGCTTGTCGAAACGCAGTTCCACATAACGCCCCTCTGCGTCAAACTCGCCACCCGCATCTGCTTCCCCCAGGCCAATGATCACATCCGAGGGTTCATGCTTGGTGTACAGCCCGACCCCGGAATAGCCCTTCTTCTCGGCGTGATGAAAATGTCCATTCATACCGGCAAAGGCCTTCAGCGGGGCCGGCATGTCGTTGACATGCACCTTCAACTCCTGCACGCCCATACAATCGGCTGACACACTTTCAGCCCAGGGCACGAGCCCTTTGGTTGCCGCCGAGCGGATGCCGTTGAGGTTGAGAGAGACCAGACGAAACACAAGACACCATTCATCATGAGCAACACCCTTTCCAACGACACACTCGCGCAGGACTTCGTGGCCTTTGCGGTGCAATCCAAGGTGCTGCGGTTTGGAGAGTTCAAGACCAAGGCCGGGCGCCTGTCGCCCTATTTCTTCAATGCCGGCTTGTTCGACGACGGCGCCAAGCTGGGCCGCCTGGCTGAATTCTATGCACGTCGCCTGATCGAGTCCGGTCTGCAGTTCGACATGCTCTTCGGCCCGGCCTACAAAGGCATCACGCTGGCGGCCGCTGTCTCCATCGAATTGGCCCGCCTGGGTCACAACAAGCCCTTTGCCTACAACCGCAAAGAGGCCAAAGACCACGGCGAAGGCGGCACCCTGGTGGGCGCGCCGGTGCAGGGCCGCGTGCTCATCATCGATGACGTGATTTCGGCCGGCACCTCCGTGCGCGAGTCCATCGAGCTGATCAAGGCGGCAGGAGCCACCCCTTGCGGCGTCACCATCGCCCTTGACCGCCAGGAAAAAGCCACCGCCAACGGCCAGGACGCGGCCGAAAGCGCCGTGCAGCAGGTCGAGCAGCACTACGGGCTGCCCGTGGTGGCCATTGCCACCTTGGGCGACCTGTTGCGCTATCTGGAGACCCAATCCGACCCGGCCTTGACGGCTTTCCACCCTGCGGTGCTCGCCTACCGTCAACGTTACGGGGTTTGACGCGTTCTATGATGAAACCGATGGCGCGGCGTTCGCCATCTTTGCCGGAGTTGCCATGCTGAAGTGCCCCCTGATTGCCGCTTGCCCCCCCCGTCGCTCCTTCGCCTGGTCGACGCTGGCGCTGGCCGGTCTGGTGGTCTGGGCCGGTGGCATCGGCAGCGTGTCGGCCCAAACGAAGTCGACCACCGGGGCCATCTACACCTGCACGGACGGCAGCGGTAAACGAGTGACCTCCGATCGCCTGATCGCCGAGTGCCTCGACCGCGAGCAGCGCGTGCTCAACAAAGACGGCTCGCAGCGCATGGTGATTCCTCCGCGCATGAGTCCTGAAGAGCGGGCCGCGGTCGAAGCGCGCAAGCGCGAGCGCGCCTTGGCCGAGGCGGCGCAGAAAGATGCCATCCGCCGCGACCGCAACCTGCTGATGCGCTATCCGGACGAGGCGGCCCACAACAAGGCCCGTCAGGCGGCCATGGACGACCTGCACAAGGGCATCGCCCTGTCCGACAAGCGCCTCGAAGAGTTGCGTGCCGAGCGCAAGCCGCTCGATGCCGAAACCGAGTTCTACAAGGGCAAGCGTCTGCCGGGCAAGCTGCGCACCCAGATCGAGGCCAGCGACGCGCAGCAGCAGGCCCAGCGCGACATCATCCAGCAACAGCGGACCGAGATGGTGCGCCTCAACGCCCTGTACGACGCCGAACTGGCGCGTTTACGCAAGATGTGGACCGGGGTCGCGCCCGGTACGGTGCCGGTGGCTTCCGTACCGAGTGCCCCGGCGGGCGTCATCCGACCAGTTTCTTCTTCAGCAGCTCGTTGACCGTCGCCGGGTTGGCCTTGCCCTTGGTGGCCTTCATGGCCTGACCCACGAGGGCGTTGAAGGCCTTCTCCTTGCCGGCACGGAACTCCTCCACCGACTTGGCGTTGGCCGCCAGGATGTCGTCGAGGATCTTTTCCAGCTCACCGGTGTCGCTCATCTGCTTGAGGCCCTTGGCTTCGATGACGGCGTCCACGCGAGCCTGATCCTCGCCGCGGCCTTCACCGCTCCACAGGGCCTCGAAGACCTGCTTGGCGCCGTTGTTCGAGATGGTGCCGTCGGCGATGCGCGCGATCATGGCCGCCAGCAAGGTGGCGCTGATCGGCGAGGCGTCGATGGTCTGCTCGGCCGCATTCAGGCGGCGTGAGACCTCGCCCATCAGCCAGTTCGACACCAGCTTCGGTTGCTGACACGCCTGCGCGGCCGTTTCGAAGAAGGCGGCAAACGCCTTCGACTGCGTCATCATCGTCGCGTCGTATTCGGGCAGGCCGTAGCCGCTCACGAAACGCTCGGCCATCACGCGTGGCAGCTCGGGCATGCGACCCTTCACGCGCTCGATCCACTCGGGCGCGATCACCAGCGGGGGCAGATCGGGGTCGGGGAAGTAGCGGTAGTCGTGCGCATCTTCCTTGGTGCGCATCGCCCGCGTTTCACCCGTGTCCGGGTTGAACAAGATGGTGGCTTGCTCGATCGCGCGGCCGTCTTCCAGCTCGTCGATCTGCCAGTTGATCTCGTAGTCGGCCGCCTGCACGATGTGCTTGAAGCTGTTGAGGTTCTTGATCTCGCGGCGCGTGCCCAGCGGCGCACCGGGGCGGCGCACCGACACGTTCACGTCGCAGCGGAACGAGCCTTCCTGCATGTTGCCGTCGCAGATGCCCAGCCACACCACCAGGGTGTGCAGCGCCCGCGCGTACTCGGCCGCCTCCTTGCTGGAGCGGATGTCCGGCTCGGTCACGATCTCCAGCAGCGGGGTGCCCGCGCGGTTCAGATCGATGCCCGACGACTTCTCGCCGTTGAAGCCCTCGAAGTCATCGTGCAGCGATTTGCCGGCATCTTCTTCCAGGTGGGCGCGCACCAGGCGCACCGTGAACGGCTGGTCGTCCACGAAGAAGCTCACCGTGCCGCCCTGCACGACAGGGATCTCGTACTGGCTGATCTGGTAGCCCTTGGGCAGGTCGGGATAGAAGTAGTTTTTGCGCGCGAAGATGGAGCGCGGGGCCACATGGGCGCCCACGGCCAGGCCGAACTCGATGGCGCGATCGACCGCGCCTTCGTTCATCACCGGCAGCGTGCCCGGCAAGGCCAGGTCCACCGGGCAGGACTGGGTGTTGGGCGCGGCGCCGAACTGGGTGGACGCGCCCGAGAAAATCTTCGACTGGGTCGACAGTTGCACGTGGGTTTCCAGGCCGATGACGACCTCGTAGCCACGGATCAGGGTGGAGCTCATGGTGTGTCTCTCGTCTCGGTGAATCAGCCCAGGGTGGCGGGGGCGCGCTGGTGCCAGTCGGTGGCCTGCTGGAAGGCATGTGCCGTGTGCAGCAGCTGCGCTTCCTGCCAGTAGTTACCGATGAGCTGCAGGCCCACGGGCAACTGGTGTTCACCAAAGCCGCAGGGCACGCTCATGCCAGGCAGACCGGCCAGCGAGGCGGGCAGGGTGAAGATGTCGGCGAGGTACTCCTGCACCGGATCGGTCGAGGAACCAATGGGGCGCGCCACCGTGGGCGAGACCGGGCCGGCGATCACGTCGCAGACCTGGAAGGCCGCCTGGAAGTCGTCGGCGATCATGCGGCGCAGCTTTTGCGCCTGCAGATAGTAGGCGTCGTAATAGCCGTGCGACAGCACATAGGTGCCGATCATGATCCGGCGCTTGACCTCGGCACCAAAGCCTTCGGCGCGCGTCTTGCGGTACATGTCGTTGAGATCGCTGTACTTGGCGGCGCGATGGCCGAACTTGACGCCATCAAAGCGGCTCAGGTTGGACGAGGCCTCAGCCGGCGCGATGATGTAGTACACCGGAATTGACAGCTCGGTGCGCGGCAGGCTGATGTCCACCAGCGTGGCGCCCAGGCTCTCCAGCTGAGCCAGTGCTGCGCGGTTGGCGGCCAGCACATCGGCGCTCACGCCGTCGCCGAAGAATTCCTTGGGCACGCCCACGCGCAGGCCTTGCAGGGGCGCATCGGCGGTGGCGCCGGCACGCGGCGCGGTCAGCGCGGCCACGAAGTCGGGTACGGGCTGCTGGGCGCTGGTGGCATCGCGCTCGTCGAAACCGCTCATGGCCTGCAGCAGCAGGGCGCAGTCTTCGGCGGTGCGGGCCATCGGGCCAGCCTGGTCCAGCGACGAAGCAAACGCGATCATGCCAAAGCGCGAGCAACGGCCATAGGTGGGCTTGATGCCGGTGATGCCGGTGAGGGCGGCCGGTTGGCGGATCGAGCCGCCGGTGTCGGAGCCGGTGGCGCCGCTGACCAGTCGGCCCGAGATGGCCACGGCCGAGCCGCCCGAGGAGCCGCCCGCGATCTGCGCGCGCATCCAGGGGTTGCGGGCCACGCCATAGGCCGAGTTCTCGGTGGCGCCGCCCATGGCGAACTCGTCGCAGTTGAGCTTGCCCACCGACACGGTGCCGGCAGCTTTCAGCTTGGCCACCACGGTGGCATCGAATGGGCTTTGGTAGCCCTTGAGCATCTTCGAGGCTGCCGTGGTCGGCTGGCCTTGCGTGACGAAGATGTCCTTGTGGGCCACGGGCACGCCATCAAGCGGTCCCAGTGCCTGGCCTGCGGCACGGCGGGCATCCGAGGCGGCGGCCGCGGCCAGCGCGCCGGCGGCGTCCACATGCAGGAAAGCGCCCAGGTCGGCGTGGGCCGCAATGCGGTCCAGCGCATGCTGGGTCAGGGCGACGGAGGTCGTCTGGCCGGTGGCCAGTGCCTGGCTCTGCTGGGCCAGGGTCAGATCATGCAACGCGCTCATTCGATCACCTTGGGCACCAGGAACAGGCCGCCATCCTGGGCGGGGGCGTTGGCCATGTTGGCCTCACGGTTGTTGGGCTCGGTGACGGCGTCCGCGCGCAGGCGCAGCGTCACGTCTTCGATGGCCGACAGCGGGGTGTAGAGCGGCTCGACGCCCGAGGTGTCGACGGCACGCATTTTCTCGACGATGTCAAAAAACTCGTTGAGCTGGGTCAGCATCGCAGCCTGTTCGTCGTCGCGCAGTTCAAGGCGGGCGAGTTGGGCAATGCGACTGACGTCTTGAGGGGTCAGGGCCATGGTTTTTCCAGGGGTAACAGACGGTTGCACTGCCCGTTAGAGGGCAGGCCATGGGGTATTATCTTAGGTTATCCACAAACCACATTTGTCCAGGGTTGGTTAAGGCGGTTTGAAAGGATGTTTGCCAGATTTTCGGACAGGCGATCGGGTGTGTCGCGAACCTTGCAGAGGTCGCCACCGGGCCGCCCGTCTCATCCATCAGCGGGCCACCGCAAACAGGTCGTGCAGCCTCGTGCGTGAGTCAACCGCATGAGAGTCGGCCTGTTTGCGCGGGGCCCTACCGGAGTTCACCGCATGTACGGTATGTTTCGCAAGTATTTTTCCACCGACCTGGCCATTGACCTGGGCACCGCCAACACGCTGATCTACGTGCGTGACAAAGGCATCGTCCTCGACGAACCGTCGGTCGTGTCCATCCGCCACGAAGGTGGCCCCAACGGCAAGAAGACCATCCAGGCCGTCGGCGCCGAGGCCAAGGCCATGCTGGGCAAGGTGCCCGGCAACATCGAGGCCATCCGCCCGATGAAGGACGGCGTGATCGCCGACTTCACCGTCACCGAGCAGATGCTCAAGCAGTTCATCAAGATGGTGCACCCGCGCTCGGTCCTCAAGCCCAGCCCCCGCATCATCATCTGCGTACCTTGTGGCTCCACCCAGGTCGAGCGCCGCGCCATCCGCGAGTCGGCCCTGGGCGCCGGCGCCTCCGAGGTCTACCTGATCGAAGAACCCATGGCCGCCGCCATCGGTGCCGGCTTGCCGGTCTCCGAAGCCTCCGGCTCCATGGTCGTCGACATCGGCGGCGGCACCACCGAGGTGGGCGTGATCTCGCTGGGCGGCATGGTCTACAAGGGCAGTGTGCGCGTCGGTGGCGACCGTTTCGACGAGCACATCATCAGCTACATCCGCCGCAACTACGGCATGCTGATCGGTGAGCCCACCGCCGAAGCCATCAAGAAGCAGATCGGCAGCGCCTTCCCCGGCTCCGAAGTCAAGGAGATGGAAGTCAAGGGCCGCAACCTCTCCGAAGGCGTGCCGCGCAGCTTCACGATTTCGTCCAACGAGATCCTCGAAGCCCTGACCGACCCGCTCAACCAGATCGTCTCGGCCGTCAAGAACGCGCTGGAGCAGACCCCGCCCGAGCTGGGTGCCGACATCGCCGAGCGCGGCATGATGCTGACCGGCGGCGGCGCGCTGCTGCGCGACCTCGATCGCCTGCTGGCCGAAGAGACCGGCCTGCCGGTGCACGTGGCCGAAGACCCGCTGACCTGTGTGGTGCGCGGTTGCGGCATGGCCCTGGAGCGCATGGACCGCCTGGGCAGCATCTTCACCTCCGAGTAACCCCTTCCACTGTTGTACGGACCTTCGGGTCCGTTTGCCTTCATGCCGCTGGCCACGCTGGATCGCACACCACCTGCCTTTTTCAAGCAAGGTCCTTCGGCCTTCACACGCCTGATGTTTTTCTCGGCTCTGGCCATCCTTCTGATGGTGGCCGATGCCCGCTGGAAGATGACGCAGCCGCTGCGGGTCGTGGCCGCCACGCTGCTGCAACCCGTGCAAAGCGTGCTGCTGGCGCCGGTGCGAGCCTGGGACATGGCGGGGCACTATGTAGCGGGTGTCGAAGAGGCGCGCGCACTGCAGTCCCGCACCCAGCAGCAACTGGCGGCGCAGTCCGAACGGGTGACCCGCATGGGCCAGTTGGAGCGCGAGAACGAGCGTCTGCGTGAGTTGCTGGCGCTGCGCCCCCGCATCGAGGTGAGCACGCTGGCCGCCGAGGTGCTCTACGACGCACCCGACCCCTACACCCGCAAGGTCGTGATCGACCAGGGGCGCCGCCAGGGCGTGACCCTGGGCTCTCCGGTGATCGACGAGCGCGGCGTGGTGGGTCAGGTCACGCGGGTCTATCCGGTCACCGCCGAGGTGACCCTGGTCACGGACAAGGACGCGGCCGTGCCCGTGGTCAATGTGCGCACTCAGCATCGCGGCGTGGCCTACGGCCTGCCCCAGACCACCGGCATGGAGCTACGCTTCATGGCGGGCAATGCCGATGTGCAAGCCGGCGATGAGCTCCAGACCTCCGGGCTCGATGGCATCTACCCGGCGGGTGTTCCCGTGGCCAAGGTGGTGAGCGTGGACCGCCGGGCTGATTCGGCTTTTGCCCGCATCGTCTTGCGTCCGCTGGCCCAACCCGACAGTTCCCGCCATGTGTTGCTCTTGCAGCCCATGTCGGCACGCCTGCCGCCGCGTCCCGAGGCCACCGCCGCCGATGCCGCCGCCGAGGCGGTCAGCGTTTCCAGGAGCCAGCCATGATGCCGCGCGGCAGCACCTTGCTGCTCCCGGTCAATCCGGTCTTCATCTGGTTCTCCCTGCTGGTGGCCTTCCTGCTCAACCTCTTGCCCTGGGGGCGTTGGGCGGGCATGCCCGACCTGCTGGCCGTGGCCTTGGTGTTCTGGAACGTGCACCAACCCCGTCGCGTGGGCGTGGGCGTGGCCTTCGTGTTCGGTTTGTTCATGGACGTGCATCAGGGCGCTTTGCTCGGTCAACACGCGCTGGCCTACACCCTGTTGAGCTTTTTTGCGATCACGGTGCATCGCCGACTGCTGTGGTTCACGGTGCCCTCGCAGGCTGCGCAAATCCTGCCGCTGTTTGCGGCTGCACATGCCGTGGCCCTGCTGGTGCGCCTGATGGCCGGGGCGGCCTTCCCAGGCTGGACCCTGTTCATTGCGCCGGTGCTGGAGTCGGCCTTGTGGCCACTGGCGTCCATCGTGCTGCTGGCGCCCCAACGGCGGGCGCCCGACCGTGACAAAAACCGTCCGCTGTGACCGGTCTGGCCCGACCTGAGCCCGCATGACCGAACTCAAGAACATCGATGCCGAGCTGAGTCTGTTCCGTGGCCGTCTGTGGGCGGCGGCGGTGTTCGTGCTGTGCTGTTTCTCCATCCTGGTCTATCGCCTCACGGTGTTGCAGATCGACCGCCACGATGACTTGGCCAGCCGCGCGGAGAACAACCGCATCGCCGTGGTACCCGTGGTCCCCAACCGGGGTCTGATCGTGGATCGCAACGGGGTGGTGCTGGCCAACAACTACTCCGCCTACACGCTCGAAATCACCCCATCCCAGGTGGACGATGTCGAGGCCACCATCAATGCCTTGGCCGAGATCGTGGAGATCCAGCCGCGCGATCGACGCCGCTTCAAGCGCCTGCGCGAGGAGTCCAAGCGCTTCGAGTCCATCCCGATCCGCACCCGTCTGAGCGACGAAGAGGTGGCCCGCTTCACCGCCCAGCGCTTCCGCTTCCCCGGTGTCGACATCCAGGCGCGCCTGTTTCGCCACTACCCTTACGGCGAGCTGGCCAGCCATGCGCTGGGCTACATCGGGCGCATCAACCAGCGTGAAGCCGAGGCCATGCTCGATTGGCCCGATGAAGAGCAGGCCAACTACCGCGGCACCGAGCGCATCGGCAAGCTGGGCATCGAGCAAAGTTACGAACGTGAGCTGCATGGCATCACCGGCTTTGAAGAGGTGGAAACCAGTGCGGGCGGCCGGGCCGTGCGGCTGTTGCGCTCGCACCCCGCCACGCCGGGCAACACCGTGCACCTGGCCATCGACATCAAGCTGCAAGGCCTGATCGAGCGCCTGTTCGGCTCCCGCCGTGGGGCCCTGGTGGCCATTGATCCGCGCAATGGCGAGGTGCTGGCCTTCGTCTCCAAGCCCACCTTCGACCCCAATCTGTTCGTGGACGGCATCGACACGGAAAGCTGGAAGGCGCTCAACGAGTCGCCCGACAAGCCCTTGCTGAACCGGGCTCTGCGCGGCACCTATCCGCCGGGGTCGACCTACAAGCCCTTCATGGCGCTGGCCGCGCTGCACAGCGGCAAGCGCGCGGCCAACACAGTGATCATGGACAACGGCGTGTTCGTCTTCGGCGGCAACCGCTTCCGCAGCCCGGCCGGCGAGCGCGGCGGGGCCATGAACATGCGCCGCGCCATCGTCGAGTCCAGCAACGTCTATTTCTACTCGCTGGCCAACGAAATGGGCGTCGACCTGATCCACCAGGAGATGTCGGCCTTGGGTTTTGGCCGGTTCACCGGCATCGACCTGCAGGGTGAGGTCGCCGGCATCCTGCCCTCGACCGAATGGAAACGCAAGGCCTACCGTCGTCCGGAACAAAAGCGTTGGTATGCCGGCGAGACGATCTCTCTGGGCATCGGCCAGGGCTACAACACCTTCACCATGCTGCAGGTGGCAACGGCGCTGTCTACCGTGGTGAGTGACGGCAAGCGCTATGAGCCGCGACTGGTGCGCCAGATCGAGAACGTCGTGACCCGAGAGCGTCGCCTACCGGAGCGGGTGCCCCAGACACCCCTGGACTTTCAGCCCGAGCACACAGCTCTGATCCGCGAAGCCATGTACGGTGTGACCCAGGAAGGCACTTCGACCCGGGTGTTTGCCGGCGCAGCCTACACCAGCGGGGGCAAGACCGGCACGGCACAGGCGGTGGGCCTGCGGCAGAACGAAAAGTACGTGGCCTCGCGGACGGAGGAGTACCGTCGCGACCACTCTCTCTACGAGGCGTTCGCGCCGGTCGAGAACCCGCGCGTGGCCCTGGCCATCATCGTGGAGAATGCCGGTTTCGGCGCCGCCGCGGCCGCACCGATTGCCCGTCGGGTGCTCGACTATTTGCTGCTGGGCCTTTACCCCAGCGAGGAAGACATCGTGGCCGTGCAGCAGGCGCGGGCTGCCGCGCCCATCGGGCAGCGTCGTCCGGTGGCCGAGGTGCCGCTGCCCCCGCGCCGCAATGCGTTCGATGCCGAGGATGCGGCGGCCACCCCGCCGCCCGCCGCGTCTGCATCGGGGGCTGCGTCGGTGGCGGTGCCCGCGTCGCAGCCGCTGGTGCCTCCTTCAGCGCCTTCTCAACCCGAGCCGCCGAAGCCCTCGGCGCCTGCGCCTTCGGGGGCCGGGGTCGTCGCGCCCGCCGCTTCACGGGAGCAACCATGAACGTCGCCTTTGCCAAACCGTCGTGGTGGCAGCGCCTGGCGCCCATCTTTCAGGGCTTTGACCTGCCGTTCCTGGCGATCATCCTGGGCATGTGCGCCCTGGGCCTGGTCAACATGTACTCGGTGGGCTTCGACCATGGCACCCGCTTCATCGAGCACGGCCGCAACATGATGCTGGGCGCGGTGATTCTGTTCGTGGTGGCACAGGTGCCGCCCCAGCGCCTCATGGCCCTGGCCGTGCCGCTCTACACCGTGGGCGTGGTGCTGCTGGTGGCCACCGCGCTGTTTGGCATCACCAAGAAGGGCGCCACACGCTGGCTCAACATCGGCATCGTCATCCAGCCGTCCGAGTTGCTCAAGATCGCCACCCCTTTGATGCTGGCCTGGTGGTTCCAGCGCCGCGAGGGGCAGTTGCGTGGACTCGATTACGCTGCGGCGGCCGGGCTCTTGTTGCTCCCGGTGGGCCTGGTGCTCAAGCAGCCTGACCTGGGGACGTCCTTGCTGGTGCTCTCGGGCGGCTTGTATGTCATCTTCTTTGCGGGCCTGAGCTGGCGCCTGATTTTGCCGGTGCTGATCGCCGGCGTGGTGGGCATCAGCCTGATCGTGGGTTTTCAGGATACGCTGTGCGAGGGTGACAAGGACTGGGTGGTGCTGCACGGCTATCAGAAGCAGCGGGTGTGCACCCTGCTGAACCCGACGGCCGACCCGCTGGGCAAGGGCTTTCACATCATCCAGGGGATGATCGCCATTGGCTCGGGCGGCATCACCGGCAAGGGCTTCATGCAGGGCACGCAGACCCACCTGGAGTTCATTCCCGAGCGCACCACCGACTTCGCCTTTGCTGGCTACGCCGAAGAACATGGCCTGATCGGTGCCCTGGTGCTGATGGCGGGCTTCCTGGCGCTGATCTTCCGCGGGCTCTACATCGCCTCCCAGGCGCCCACGCTGTTCTCGCGCCTGCTGGCGGGCAGCCTCGCGCTGAGCTTTTTCACCTACGCCTTCGTCAACCTGGGCATGGTCAGCGGCATCTTGCCGGTGGTGGGCGTGCCCTTGCCCTTCATCAGCTATGGCGGCACGGCCATGGTCACGCTGGGGCTGGCGCTGGGCCTGCTGCTGTCCATCTCACGCAGCCGCGGCCTGATGCAACGCTGAGTCAGTCCTGACGCCTCGCTGATGCATCGCAAGCGGGGGCGGGGCGCGCGGCGTTAACATCCACGGCTATGAACACGCCCACGTCTGCTTCGCCCATTCGCCACGACGGCACGGACCGTCTGATCATGTCGTTTGACACGGCCTTGCGCACGGTGTTTGCCGAGCACCAGGCGGCGCGCCCCTGTCCGCAGGCGGCGCAGCCCGATGGTGAGTTGAGCGCCGAAGACAAGCGCCTGTCGGCCGCCCTGATGCGGGTGAACCATGTGGGTGAGGTGTGCGCGCAGGCGCTCTACGCCTCGCAGGCCTGGGGCACCAACGACCCGGTGCTCAAAGCCCAGTTTGATGAAGCCGCTCGCGAAGAGACCGATCACCTCGCCTGGACCGAGCAGCGCCTCAAGCAACTGGGCAGCCGCACCAGCTTGCTCAACCCGCTGTGGTACGTGGGTGCTTTTGGCATCGGCCTGCTGGCCGCCAAGGCCGGTGACAAGATCAGCCTGGGTTTCGTGGTCGAAACCGAGCGTCAGGTGGAGCACCACCTCAACAGTCACATGGACCGCCTGCCTGCAGGGGACCAGTCCTCTCGCGCCATCGTGGCGCAGATGCGTGACGACGAGGTGCAGCACGCCAACGCGGCCGAACGCGCCGGCGGCGTGCCCTTGCCCAAGCCGGTTCAAGGCTTGATGCGCCTGGCCGCCAAGGTCATGACCACGGTGTCGCACCGGATCTGACCTCGGACGGGGCCCGCCAGCTCAGGCTGCGACGATCTCGAAACTGGTCGTGATCTCGGCGGTCTTGCCGATCATGATCGAGGCCGAGCAGTACTTTTCGTGCGACATCTGGATGGCGCGGGCCACGGCGGTGTCCGTCAGGTTCACGCCCGTCACCACAAAGTGCATGTTGATCTTCGTGAACACCTTGGGGTCGGTGTCGGCACGGTCGGCGGTGAGCTTGACCTGGCAGCCGCGCACATCGTGGCGACCGCGCTTGAGGATCAGCACCACGTCATAGGCCGTGCAGCCACCCGTGCCGGCGAGCACGGTTTCCATCGGGCGGGGGGCCAGGTTGCGGCCGCCGCCTTCCGGGGCGCCGTCCATGTTGATGATGTGGCCACTGCCGGTTTCCGCCATGAAGGCCATGCCGGAGGCCGGTTGCCAGTTGATCGTGCATTCCATTGAAATCAGTCCTTTGAGGTGTGCCCGAGGGGCGCCGCCGAATACAGTTGCGTCACTATTTCACACTTGATACACTTCGTCACAGCAGCGTGGAACTTTTCGATACGAGAGGCCTCACACCACTGCTTGTTTCTTTTGTCTCTCCACTTTACCGTTCAAACGGATTCCAAACCCGAGATTGCGATCTCGGGTTTTTTTTTGCCTGGCTTTTCTGTCATCGCAGACCTGCTGCATGCAAGTGAGCGCTCACTGTTGGTCAGCGGCGCGTGCGGCCGCCTGTGAGGCCTTGGCCTTGGCCGCCATTTCCTCGCGCAGCCGCTTGAGTTTCTCGCGCGGGTCTTCCTTCGGCCCGCCGCCTTCGTCCAGTTTCATCTCGGCAATGAAGCGGCTGGGCGTGGCCTGCACGTACTCGCGTCCCTTCTTGCGGCGTTTGAGCACGCTCACCCCCAGGGTCAGGCGCGCGCGGGTGATGCCCACGTACATCAGGCGGCGTTCTTCCTCCACCTGCTGGGGCGTGATGTCGCCTTCCTCTCGAGAGAAGGGCAGGGAGCCCTCGTTGACCCCGGCCAGCACCACGTGCGGCCACTCCAGGCCCTTCGAGGCGTGCAGGGTCGACAGCGTCACCACGTTCTGGTCGGCATTGCGCTCGGCCAGGCTGGTGATCAGCGAGATCAGCTGGGCGATCTCCAGCACGCTCTTCTTCTCCGACTCGACCGACATCCCGCCGTCGTTCTCGATCTGCCCGCCGCAGCGCTTGGCCACCCAGTCGATGAAGTCGAGCACATTGGTCCAGCGCGCGGCGGCCACCTTCTCGTTCTCTTCGTTGTCATAGAGGTGCTGCTCGTAGCCGATGTCCTTGAGCCACTCCAGCAGCAGCACCTTGGCCTCCTCGCTGCCGTAGGCGTGGCGGGCGCGGTACTCCAGGTCGTTCACGTAGCGGCCAAACTCGTGCAGGCCGTCGAGCGCGCGCTTGTTGAGCGCCGCGTGCAGCGAGTCCGAGAACAAGGCTTCGAACAGGCTGACCTTCCACTTGCCGGCGAACTCGCCCAAGGCGCCCAGCGTCTGGTGGCCGATGCCGCGCTTGGGCGTGGTCACGGCACGCAAAAACGCCGGGTCGTCGTCGTTGTTGAGCAGCAGACGCAGCCAAGAGCACAGGTCCTTGATCTCGGCCTTGTCGAAAAAGCTCTGCCCGCCCGAGACCTTGTAAGGAATGTTGGCCTTGCGCAGCGCCTGCTCGAAGGGGCGAGACTGGTGGTTGGCTCGGTACAGGATGGCGAAGTTCGACCAGTCGGTCTTGCTCGGGTCACCCGGGTGCCGCTCCAGCAGGCCGCTGCGCAGCAACTGGAAGTGCGCCACGGCGCGCTCGGCCTCGTGCTCCTCGTTGTCGCACACCATCAGCTTGACGGGCTCGCCCTCGCCCAGGTCCGACCACAGCGTCTTTTGAAACAGCTTGGGGTTGGTGGCGATGACGTGGTTGGCCGCGCGCAAGATGGCCGAGGTGGAGCGGTAGTTCTGCTCCAGCGGGATGACCTTGAGGTTGGGGTAGTCCTGCGGCAGGCGCTTGAGGTTGTCCAGCGTGGCGCCGCGCCAGCCGTAGATGGACTGGTCGTCGTCGCCCACGGCGGTGAAGATGCCTTCGGGCCCCAGCAGCAGCTTGAGCAGCTCGTACTGCGTGGCGTTGGTGTCCTGGTATTCGTCGATCAGCACGTGGCGCAGCTGGCGTTGCCACTTGGCGCGCACGTGCTCATGCTCGGCCAGCAGCTTCATCGGCAGGCCGATCAGGTCGTCGAAGTCGACGGCCTGGTAGGCCAGCAGGCGCTCTTCGTACAGCTTCATGACCCGGGCGGCGATCTGTTCCTCGTCGTCCTGGGCCTGGGCCAGCGCCTGCGCGCTGTTGAGGCCGTTGTTCTTCCACAGGCTGATCGTCCACTGCCAGCTGCGTGCCAGCTTGGCGTCGGTGGTGCCGCCCGCATCGCGCAGGATGCTGGTCACGTCGTCGCTGTCCATGGTCGAGAACGCCGGCTTGAGGCCCAGCGCCTCGCCATCTTCGCGCAGCAGCTTGACCCCCAGCGAGTGGAAGGTGCACACCAGCAGCTTGCCCGCTGCACGGGGCCCGATCAGGCCCTTGACCCGCTCGCGCATTTCCGCCGCAGCCTTGTTGGTGAAGGTGATGGCGCCGATCTCGGCGGGCCTCAGGTCGGCACCTGGCCCCGGTTGCAGCAGCCGCGCGATCTTGTGCGTGATCACGCGCGTCTTGCCCGAGCCCGCGCCCGCCAGCACCAGACAGGGGCTGTCCAGGTGCTGCACGGCGGCCATCTGGGCCGGGTTCATGGTGGGGGCGGCGGAATCAGCAGGGGAGGACATCTGGGCGGTCGAGGCAAGCGGACGGGGGGCAGGGGTGCAAGGATAGTGCACCGCGGGCTCGCCGGTTTGTCGTGTGTTGTTCCATTGGGCGTCTGGCTGGCGCCCCCTGATCAAGGGTTTCAAGGGTGAACCCGCGACGCATGACGGTCGCAGTTGCTTACCATCCATTGACGTAATGACCCCACTGCCTCCGGTTGCTCCGGTGGCTGGACTTTCTGAAGGAGCGCACATGAACCAACTTTGCCGACAGACCATGGTGGCTGCAGCGTTGGCCGTGCTTGGTTCGGTGTCCTCATCGGCCTGGGCCGACAGCTACACCATCGACTTCAAGACCTTCTTCAACACCGCCACGGCTGACAACCCCTTCGACACCAAAACACTGAACTACAGTGTGGCCAAGCTGACCATCAGCGATCTGGCTGGTGGCAACGGCGTGCAGTTGGCACTTCAACACAACAGCCACACGTTCGCGGCCCTCTCCAGTGCCGGCAACTTCGTGGATGTCTTGTGGCTCAAGGGGCCGAGTGGGACCCTGGGCAACCTGTCCGGCGCGTCACTGGCGGCCGGGGCGGGCTACAGCGCCACGCCCATCGTCAAGGACATTGGCTACGCCTACACGTGGAATCTCGATTTCGCGGGCAGCAGCTTGGCCGAAGGCCAGTCGGCTGTGTTGACGCTCACCGGCGCCGGCCTGAGCGCGGCCACCTTGACCACCATTGCACAGCAAACCCCCATCATGCTCAGCCTGGGCAATGTGGGCGGCACCTATGGCCTGGCCGCTTTGGGCAACACGGTGAACTTCGTGGGGGGGGCTCCCGTGCTGGTCACGGCTGTGCCCGAACCCGCCAGCTACGCCCTGATGGGCTTGGGGCTGGTCGGCCTGGTGTGGGCGCGTCGCCGCCAGGCAGCCTGAGAGCGGTGGCCGCTCTGTGCGGCGCTCCTGTGAAAAAACCCGCCGAGGCGGGTTTTTTTGTGGGCGATCTGTGTCTCAGCGCGCTCAGCCGACCTGATCGATGAAGGCTTGAACCAGATCGGTGAAGGCCCAGGGTTGTTCCACCGCACTCAGGTGGGCGCAGCCGGGCAGCGTCACACATTCAGCGTGCGGCAGGGCGGTGGCCATGGCCTGCATGGTGACCGGTGGCGTGCTGGGGTCTTCGCTCGCGGCCAGCAGCAGGGTCGGCACCCGGATCTGGCCCAGGTGTGCCGTCAGGTCCGCCTCGCCCAAGGCGGCCGCGCAGGCGGTGTAGCCCTCGGGGTCGGTCGCCAGCAGCAGGCGTTGATGGCGTTGCACGGCCGCGGTCTGGCTGGCGCGGAAGGCCTCGCTGAAGAAGCGCTCCATCGTGCCCTCGGCCACGGCCTCCATGCCGCCGTGCTCGACGCTCTGGATGCGTTGCTGCAGGGCGGCGCGTCCGGCGGCGTCGTAGCCGCTGGGGGTGTTGGCCAGCACCAGGGCTTTGAGCTTGCCCGGGTGGCGTAGCGCCAGGGCCTGGCCGATCAGGCCGCCCATCGACAGGCCCACCCAGATCACCGGCTCGCCACCGGCCACCTCGTCGATCAGGCGGGCGGCGTCATCGGCCAGATCGTCCAGGCTCAGGGTGCCGGTGGGCAGGGCAGAGCGGCCATGTCCGCGCGTGTCCGGGCAGATCACCCGGCAGGTGGCCGCCAGCTCATTGGCCACCAGGTCCCACATCGAGCTGTCCTGTCCCAGCGCGTGGCTGAGGATGACCGTGTGGCGCGGCGTGGCGCTGCGGGCGTCGCGTACGGTGGCGTGCAGTTTCGGGCGGCTGCGGGTGAACACCGAACGGCCCACGCCGGGGTGCCAGGATTGATCGGCAGGGTGGGGTGGGGGCTCGATGCCCAGTTCGCGCATGATGCCCAGGGCCTTGGAAAAGCCCGTGTTGGCCGCCGGCACACCCGCGTAGATGGCGATCTGGAACAAGGCTTCGCGCACCTCCGCAGGGGTCAGCGTGTGGGCGTTACCCGGGGTCAGCGAGCCGCGCATGTGGATCTCGAACTCGTCCCAGCGGCCCAGGGCGCAGGTCACGGCCATCACCAGCACGCGGCGGGTCTTCCAGTCCAGGCCGGGGCGACCCCAGACGCCATGCCAAGCGTAATCGGTGATGAAATGCTGGAAGGCGGCGTTGAAGGCATTGGCCTTGGCCACGGACTTGTCCACCCAGGCATCGCCCAGGGCGGCGCGGCGGTTGCGCATGCCACGCTCGAAAGGATGGTCGAAGGGGTGGTCGATGGAGGGGGCCCGTGGCTCTGACATGGTCGGCGTTTCCAGAAAGATCAATGACCGCGCCATTGTGCCGCCTGTGACACGCCAGGGGTCGCCGTGTCTGGGCGGGTGACGCCCAGATCGGTTATCGTGCGAACCATGCAACGTTCCACCGCTCGCCTTCTGACGTGGGGGCTGCCGCTGTGTGTCGCGGCGCTGCTGGCCGGGTGCGCCAGTGGCCCCGGGCCCCGCTCGGCATCTTCGTCCCAGCGTGATGGGGCGCCAGCCCAGGCGCCCACCGACCTCGCTGCGCTGCCCGACCCGGTGCCGCGCATCGAGCCCATCCGCAAAGGCGGCCCGAACAAGCCTTACGAAGTGCTGGGGCAGGCCTACGCGCCGCTGGCCGACGACGTGCCGTGGCGCGAGCAAGGCGTGGCCTCCTGGTATGGCACCAAGTTTCACGGGCGACGTACCGCCAGTGGCGAGCTGTTCAGCATGTATGGCCTGACGGCCGCGCACCGTACCTTGCCCATCCCTAGTTACGCCCGAGTGCGCCATGTGAAAACCGGCAAGTCCGTGATCGTGCGCATCAATGACCGTGGGCCTTTTCATGGCGGTCGTGTGATCGACCTGAGCTACGCTGCGGCCGTCAAACTGGGCATGGCCTCGGCCGGCAACGCGCAGGTCGAGGTGACGCGTCTGACCTTCGATGACATTCGCCGTGGGGTGTGGGACACCGATGCCACACAGGGGGGGGAGGCCGCGGTCGAGATGGGGCGCGGTGTCGCAGCCGCCCCCGAGCGGATGGCAACAACGACCCCAGCGGCCACCCCACCGTCGCCTGCGCGAGCCTATACGCCGGCCCAACGCGGTTTTTATGTGCAGCTGGCCGCCATGCGTCAGCGCGAGGGCGTGGATCGCCTGCAGCAGCGCGTGTCGGACGAGCTGGCGGGGCTGATGCCGATGTTGGCGGTGTTCCACGAGTCGTCGATGTACAAACTGAAGGTCGGGCCGTATGCCACCCACCGGGACGCGCTGCTGGCCGCCGACCAGGCGCGTGAAGCGCTCCAGCTCAACCCGATGGTGGTGGAGCGCCGCTGAGCCTGCATGCCGTATCTGGGTTTGTTGTTCAACGCCTTCGTCTGGGGGCTGTCGTGGTGGCCGTTGCGCCATCTGCAGGATCAGGGGCTACACCCGTTGTGGGCCACGCTGCTGTTCTTCCTGCTCGGTGGGGTCCTGATCGGCGTGTCACGGCCGCAGGCCTGGGCCACTGTGTGGCGCACGCCAGCGCTGTGGGTGCTGGCGCTGGCTTCGGGTGCGACCAATGCCGCGTTCAACTGGGGGGTGAGTACCGGCGAAGTGGTGCGCGTGGTGCTCCTGTTCTATCTCATGCCGCTGTGGGCCGTGGGGTTGGCGTGGTGGCTGCTCGGCGAGCGCGTCACCCGTATGGCCGTGGTGCGCGTGAGTGTGGCTTTGTGTGGCGCCTTGTTGGTGCTGCGGCCCGCCGAGGGAGGTTGGCCTGCCTTCAGTGGCTTGGCGGACTGGCTAGGGCTGCTGGGCGGCATGGGCTTTGCCATCACCAACGTGATGTTGCGACGTCAGGCGGCGCAGGCCGCATCAGCGCGCGCTTTGGCGATGTTCCTGGGCGGCATCACCTTGCCGGCGGCGCTGGGGGCGGTCCTGGCCTCGCAAGCCCTGATCCCGCACTGGCCGCCGCTGCAGGTGGCCTGGCTGCTGCCCGCCTTGGCGCTCGGGACGCTGTTCTTCGTCGGCAACATGGCGCTGCAGTACGGTGCATCCCGCTTGCCGGTGCACATCACCTCGGTGGTCATGCTCACCGAGGTGGTGGTCGCCGCCAGCTCGGCGGTCTGGCTGGGCGGCGAGGTGCTGCGCCCGCCCATCCTGGTCGGTGGGGCCTTGATCATGGCGGCGGCCTTGATGGCCGCTCGTGACCAAGCCTGACGCTCGCGGGTTCAGCCGCGCAGCTGACGGCTGTGCGTGTGGACCGTGTCCACCAGCACCTTCACGTTGTCCGGCGGCGTGAACTGGCTGATGCCATGGCCTAGGTTGAAGATGTGACCGGAGGTGGCCGATGGCTTGCCGAAACTGTCCAGGGTCTTGATGACTTCTGCCTGCACCTGTTCGGGTTGCGCGAACAGCACATTGGGGTCCAGGTTGCCTTGCAGGGCCACGCGGTCACCGACCCGGGCGCGGGCCTTGCCCAGGTTCATCGTCCAGTCCAGACCGACCACATCGCAGCCGCTGTCAGCAATCTCGTCGAGCCAGATGCCGCCGCCCTTGGTGAAGACGATGTGCGGGATGCGGTAGCCGTTGTGCTCTTTCTTCAGTTGCGACAGCACGCGCCGCGTGTAGGCCAGGCTGAATTCCTGGAAGGCGCCATCGGCCAGCACGCCGCCCCACGAATCAAAAATCATCGCAGCCTGGGCGCCCGCTTCGATCTGCGTGTTCAGGTACAGCGCCACCGCATCGGCGTTCACGCTCAGGATGCGGTGCATCAGGTCGGGGCGCTGGTACATCAGCGTCTTGACGGCACGGTAGTCGTCCGAGCCACCGCCTTCGACCATGTAGCAGGCCAGCGTCCACGGGCTGCCGGAGAAACCGATCAGGGGCACCTTGCCCACGCCGTTCTCATCGGCCAGCGCCTTGCGGATGGTGCCCACCGCGTCGAACACATAACGCAACTTGTCCATGTCGGGCACGGCCAGCTCGGCCACGGCGGCCTCGTCGCGCACCACCTTGGCAAACTTCGGGCCTTCACCCGCGGCAAAGCTCAGACCCAGGCCCATGGCATCGGGCACGGTCAGGATGTCGCTGAAGAGGATCGCGGCGTCGAGCTCATAGCGGCGCAGCGGCTGCAGCGTCACCTCGCAGGCCAGCTCCGGGTTCGTGGCCAGGCCCATGAAGCTGCCGGCCACATCGCGCGTGGCGCGGTACTCGGGCAGGTAGCGGCCGGCCTGGCGCATCAGCCACACGGGCGTGCAGTCGGTGGGCAGGCGCAGGCAGGCCCGCAGGAAGCGGTCGTTGGCCAGGGGCGGAAGCGAAATCGCAGAAGTGTGGGCAGCAGTCATCCCGAGATTGTAGGCAGTCCGCGTGCGGCGGCGCTTGCCTGCTCATTCAGGGGGGCTCTCCGCACAAGCCATGAGCCGGATCCCGCTGGACTCTGCCAGCATCCCAGGCATGGCTTTCCTCACCGGCGACATCGTTTCCCTCAACCGCACCGAACACGGCTATGCCGCCATCGAGGGCCTGGCCGCCACCATGGTCCAGCCCTACCTGATCCGCCTGGATGGGCCCGTGGCGGTCGATCAGGTGCGCCGCGTGATGCGCGAGCTGGTCACGGTCTACCCCAAGCTGCGCGCCAAGCTGGAGCCGGGCTGGCACCGCTACCATCTGCGCATCCTGCCCGACGACGACATCGTCGACCAGCTCTTTGACTGGGCCTTTCGCGTCGAGACCCAGGTGGATCTGGACGATCGTGAGCAGGTGGAGGCCTGGCAGCGACAGCTGATCAACGAGGTGCTGCCGCTGGAGCGCGGCCTGGGCCTGCGCGTGCGCTTTGTCCCACACCCCCGGCAGCCCGCCTTGCTGTTTGGTGTGCCCCACATCCTGGCCGATGGCATGACGATGGTGCAACTCGTGCGCCAGATCCTGCGCGGGTTCAACGGCCAGCCGCTCGAACCCATGCCGCTGGAGGCGCCGGCCATGATCGGCTCGATCGCGCCGCATCGCTGGTGGCAGTGGCCGCGCCAACTGTTGAAGGCGCGTCGGCACAAGGTGGCCGAGTCGCGCCGGCTGGCCATGCTGCACATCCAGCAGGTGCCCACCCGGCTGGGGCTGCACTACTCCACCACCGGCTTGCGCCTGCACGAGGTGTCCACCGGCACGGCCGAGCTGCGGGCGCTGGCCCGGCAATCGGGCGTTTCGCTCAACACCTTGCTGATCGCCGCGCTCGCCCAGACCTTTCTGGACCAAGCCCCGGACGATCCACAGGCCGCCGCCGTCATCCGCATCTCGGTGAACCTGCGGCGCTTTTACCCACCTCAGGCTGGACACGGCCCGCTGTGGGGCAACTACGTTGGCGCCTTCCTGGTCATCGAGCAGGATGCCCACAAGCCCTGGCCGGATCGGCTGCGTTCGGTGGACGCCAGCATCCGCGAAGGGCAGGCGCGCTACGAGCGCCGCGAGATGTGCTGGACCTATCTGTGGGACGAGCTGGTGCCCTGGCTGGGCCGCACCCTCATCGGGCACATCGGCGTGCAACTCAAGCGGGCGCAACGCTTCCCGGTCATCAGCTGCCACGCGACCAGCCTGGGCGATGCCAATGCCGTCAACGAGCCCGGGGCGCGCCTGCGCGCGGTGCAGCTGTTTGGCGTCGTCAACAGCATCTCACCGCTGCCCGTGCTCACCGAGATGAACGGCCGCCTGTTCGTGCCCACCGCCTGGCAGTTGTCGGAAACCACCCATGCCGAGATGAGCGACTTCTTGCTACGCTTCGATGCCACCTTGGCGCGCCTGGTGCAGGGCGCAGACGCCCAGTCTCACCCCTGAGGGGCGCGCGCCTTACAGGCGTCCCAGCTCGGCGTACAGCGGCCGTGCGTCCATGCCGGGGCGCGGGTCTTCGCCATAGCTCATCCAGAAGTTCTCCGACAGCAACTTCTGGCGCTTGTAGCCGCGCGGTACCGTCACCAGTGGATCCCCATGCGTCACGGCCGTGGCCAGCGCGTCATAGCGTTGGCCTTGGTGCGCCATCATCCAGTCGATCAGTGCCTGGAAGACGGCCGGGTCATCGCCCGCGATCAGCACGTTGTAAAGCGTCAGGTAGTTCAGGGCTCCGCCGATCGGGGGCAGCTTGAAGCCGCCCACCAGGCCGACATACAGGTTGTAGAGCGGGCGCAGGGCCTTGATCGCCGGCTTGAAGCCCATGACCCGCGTCTGCTTGTAGGCCTTCTGATCCCAACCGGCCAGCATGCCGATCAGCGTGTCGCCGCGCCAAGCCAGCGCATAGTCGCTGATGCGCAGTCCCGCGTAATACGGGTCGCCCGCCATCAGCTTCTGAAAGTCATAGACCGGGTAGCCGTGGCGTCGCGGCGCCTCCCGGTCCTGAAAGGCCTGCATCTGCGGCACATCGGCCGCGGTCGCGACGCGGATCGTTACGCCCGCCGGGATGCGGGGCGTCTGCTTGCGCACAAAGAGGAAGCTGGTCTCGATGGTGTGCGTCACCCAGTACTGGAACAAGATGCCATCGGCCATGTTGGCAGCGGCATCCAGCGGGGCTGTGTTGCCCTTGATGACGACGCCTTGCAGCAGGTCCTCGGTGCTGCGGTGGCTCTTTTGCTCGATGAACAACTGGCCTGCGATGCCGCGGCGCCGGTAAAAAGGGTCCACTCGCGTGTCGCCCGAGTAGTACACCCGCCTGGGCTGACCGTTGATGTACAGGGTGCGGCCCGAGATCATCGTCAGGCCGGCCAGCACCTCGGGGCGCTCCGAGTCCTCGGCCACGGCCAGCACATGCGTGTCGCCAATCACCTTGGCGCCCACAAAGAAATCTGGCTGGCGCTGAAAGCACAGCTCGGCCGGCCCCGGCATCGTGATCTTGCTGACCAGGTCCTGGATGCGAGGGTTGTCGGACGGCGTGCCGAGACGGATGGAAATGGTCATGGGGAAGGGGTGAAAAGCGAAAGGGGCGGGGCTCAGACGATGTCCAGCGCCTGTCTCAGGGGGGCGGGCGCCGCGCCGGACCAGTGCCGCAGCGGCTCGATCTTGATGTTGCCTTCGATCATCCCGCGCTCGCGGCACTGCGCCAGATAGAGGTCGCGCATGCGGGGCAGGGCCACGCAGGCGGCGGGCTGCAGTTGTCCCAGATCGCGTGCCAGCTTGTAATGAAAATGGCCCTGCAGCGCCTTCTCAACCTGGTCGGCCAGGTCCCGCTGCAAGGCGCCACGGGGGGCATCGGCCGCACACTCGACCAGCAAGGCGTAGCCGGGGCTGCGGCCCCGTGCCTCATCCAGGGCCAGCAAGGTCACAGGCAGGGCACCTTGCAACTGCAGGCCATCAAGCACCGCCTGGGCGGTGGTGGCGCTGGTCTTCTCGCCCACCAGGTCCACCCCGTCATTGCGCCCCAAAAACGTGAAGCAGGGCACCTGCCCCAATGGGGCCTCCACGCGCAAGACATCGCTCATCTGGTAGCGGGCCAGGCCGCTACCGGTGGTCAGCAGCGGGATCACGTCCTGTCCCTCGCGCAGCGCCCAGGGCGGCAGCACGCGCCCATCGTGGGCGTCGATGAACTCATAGACATGGCTCGTGTAGGCCAGCGGGTAGCGACCTTGGAACGGGAAGGTCACCACCCCTTCGGTGGCCCACAGTCCCTTGCCCTGAAACCCTGCCTGCGGCAGCTGCGCCTGCAACTGCCGCGCCCAGGGCGCCGCTGCGGCGGTGTCCCAGGCGCTGATCACATTCAGCCGGGGCCACAGTTGCTGAAAGAAGGCGGCGTCCATCTGACCGTCCCAGCTGCGCAGCAAGCGCGCGGCGCGCGCCGAGGTCGGGCAGGGCTGGCCCGCCATACGGGGGGTGCGTGCGCCCCAGTCGCCGCGCGACAAGGCGGTGGCCAGCTCCTCGCGCCAGGTCGCCATCTGCTCCAGCAAGCCCAGGCCGAAGGTGGGGCTCCATACCGAGATGAACCCCAGCGAGGCGTCCGACGCCAGCCAGGCGATGGTGGCAAACAGTGAGTCTTCCGAGGTCTCGGCCAGCGCGATCTCCTGCGGCGCCGCCTGCGTCAGGTAGGCCAGCAGGCGCTTGCCCCACGACAGCAGTTGCATGTCGTCATTGAGGTCGCCCGTGGTCTGGGCGCGCATCTCGGTGGGCACCCACGACAGCGACCAGTAATGCGTGCCGCTGCTTTGACGAGGGAACTGCCTGTACAGGTCGCTCACCCAGGCGCTGATGACCTCATCGAACTCTTCCAGAAACAGCTTGGTGTAAGGCACCCACTTGACCGCTGACGTAGAGCCGCTGGTGGGCTGGTAGCGCATCACCGGCGAGTCGATCAACAAGGGTTGCTGCCGTTCGCGCTGACGAGCAATCACCTCCGCATGGTCGGCGTAGCTGCTCACCGGCAGCTCGCTCGCGAAGGTTTCCCACGACCAGTCGGCACGGATGCCGCGACGCTGTCCTTCCGGGGCGCGTGCCGCTGCGGCCAGCCAGCGTGCGAGACGCGCGCGCTGCATGCCCTCCAGATCGTTCAGATGGCGTTCGAAACGGCGCCGCCCTGGTGCGACCAGAACGCGCAGCAGTTGGTGCCCGAGGTTGGTGCCGATCCCCATGCTCAGGATGCCCGCTGGCGGTCCAGCGCGTCGTGCATCACATCCGTGTCGGGCCACGGAGAGGCCCCGGTTCGCGTCGTCGACGTCAGGTCGAGCCCGGCCGGTCGATGCGTTTTCAGCAGATGCTTGCGTACCCACTTCAGCGGCATGTCGATGCAAGAGCGCAGCACGCTTTCATAGTCGAGCGAGCCCACGCAAGGCACCTCGGTGCCACGACGCCACTCCGGGTTGACCTTTTCGAAGAACGCGATGTGCGGGTTGGCGGCCTTGAGTTCGGGCGTGATCTCGGCCACGTCGCCCTTGAGGCACACATACTCGTTTCCGAAGTCCAGCAGCATGCGCTCCCGGTCGAAGGCCTCCGGGAACAGGGCCTCACAATAGGCCTCGGTGACGCGTCTGTACCGCTCGTCACCCCCGTTCACGTTGGGGTAGTAGTTGTAGAAGTTGTTGGTCAACAGCAGATAGGTCTTGTAGCCCTTGGAGATCAGGAACCAGTAGAACGGTGTGAACGGATGCTTGAACCGCTCGATCACGACCCGGCGTTGAAAGGTGGAGGCCAGTGCGTTGTTGCCCCAGTAAGCGGGCTCGATGATGGTGTCGCCACTGAAAATGCCGCGGACCCGGCGCCCTTCGACCTGCAGATCAAAGCAAGTCTGTGTCGAAAATCCGACAACCTGATCGTCCGACTTTCGCGTCACCAGGATCACACCGGACTTCTTGCTGAGGTCGTGCAGGAACACGTCCAGTGAGGTGTTCTCATAGAACGAGGCATACAGGTCATACATCTGCTTGATGTGCGTGACCGTGACGCCCTGTATCGGGCGGTAGAAGGTGCTGACGCTTTCTTTGCGGGTTGTCGAGGTCATGCTGGAGGCTCCACCTGAGTACTGACATCGAGGGCACCAGGGAAGGCCGTCGACAAGGTTGTACTCAGCATGACGACCCGTGTTCTCAGCAGCCATCGGGCTTGCCCCAGGGATTCCCTCGGATGGGGGGTGTTGAACGGATTCGCCGCATTCGAGGGGCTCGCGGCAGCAAATCGGACAGGTCGCTTGGATCCGTGCGGGTTACTGCGTATAATCTTTAGGTTTTGCCGACATCCGGGTCGGTGTGTTTGTGCCAGGTCGGCGCCAAAAGCGCCCCACCAACAGCTGTTAAGCGAGCGACATGTCCACGCCTCAAAGTTCCAGGCCACGAGGCGGCGAGAAAGCGGTACACGATGCCGACTTCGATGTGTCCGACTGGTCCAAAGACATCGATCCACCCGTTGAGCCGCTGACGCGAGAAGAGGCGCAAGCCCTGATCGCCAAGCACCCGTCGATGTCTGTGTGGCAGGTTCTGGCCGCGCAAACGCTGTTCGGTGTGTTGGTCGCGCTCCTCTGGGGTGGTCTGTCGCGTGATGTGTCTGCCTTATGGTCCTCGCTGTACGCGACGGCTGTGGTCGTGGTGCCCGGTCTGCTGATGGCGCGCGGGGTGTTCGGACGCAATGCGCGGCGCGGGGTGGGGCGCCTTCTGATCTGGGAGGTGCTCAAGCTGGGGCTGATCTGTGCCCTGCTGGCCATGGCGCCTCAAGTGGTTCAACCGCTGAACTGGGTGGCGCTGCTGGTGACCCTGGTGCTGGTTTTGAAAGTTGTTGGGGTGGTGCTGCTTGTCGGGCAGCGCCGCTGTGAAAAATCTTGATTACGAGAGTTGCTGATGTCTGTTGACGCTGTCGCCGCTACGGCTGAACAAGCGGCCCACCACGGGCCAACCGCTCCGGAATACATCGGGCACCACTTGCGCCATCTGCAGAACAAAGCAGAAGCGCAGTCCATTGTGGACTGGTCGTACATCAACCTCGACTCCATCTTCTGGGCTTCGGTCCTGGGATTGTTGGCGGTCTTTGTGCTGTGGAAAGCGGCCAGTCGCGCCACTTCCGGCGTGCCGGGACGCTTCCAGGCCGCGGTGGAAATGCTGGTCGAACTGGTCGATACGCAAGCCAAGGGCATCGTTCCGAATGCCACCTCCCGCAAGGCCGTGGCCCCTGTGGCCCTGACCGTGTTCGTGTGGATCTTCTTCATGAACGCGATGGACTTGTTGCCCGTTGACCTGCTCCCCCGCCTGTGGGAAGAGTATTACAAGGTCGCTGGCCATGACCCGCACCACGCTTACATGCGTGTGGTGCCCACCGCCGACCTGTCCATCACCCTGGGCATGTCGATCTCCGTCCTGCTGATCTGCCTGTACTACAACATGAAGATCAAGGGCGTGGGCGGCTTCATCAAGGAACTGTTCACGGCGCCTTTCCATGCCCACGGCGTGGTTGGCACGATCGCTCTGGCCTTGCCTAACTTCTTCCTGAATCTGGTGGAATTTGGCGCCAAGACGATCTCTCACGGCATGCGGCTGTGGGGCAACATGTACGCTGGCGAGCTGGTGTTCATGCTGATCGCCCTGCTGGGCGGCGCTGTGGGTGCGGCCCTGACGATGGGTGGCGCCGGCCTGTGGATCCTGGGCGTTCTGGCAGGCTCGGCCTGGGCCGTCTTCCACATCCTGATCATTGCCCTCCAGGCCTTCATCTTCATGATGTTGACCCTGGTGTACATCGGTCAGGCACATCAAGGTCACTGATTTCGATCGGTGTGACCTGAACAAGTTTTTCTTTCCCTTTCCCCTTCCTTTCTTAACTTACCTTTCTTTTAGGAGCAATCATGGAACTGGTGTTGGCTAACGTCGCTCTCGCTTGTGGTCTGATCATCGCGCTGGGCGCCATCGGTGCTTGTATCGGTATCGCCCTGATGGGTGGCAAGTATTTCGAAGCAACCGCTCGTCAGCCTGAACTGATGAACGAACTGCAAACCAAGATGTTCCTGTTGGCCGGTCTGATCGACGCCGCCTTCCTGATCGGCGTGGGTATCGCCATGCTGTTCGCTTTCGCGAACCCGTTCATCGCCCCCCTGACCAAGTAATCGGTCCCTTCTCGACTGAACATTCCAATTAACCGAGAAAGGTCCGAGCCGTGAATCTGAACGCAACATTGTTCGCGCAGATCGTGGTTTTCGGGATCCTGTGGTGGTTCACGATGAAATTCGTGTGGCCCCCGATCACGAAGGCACTCGACGAGCGCGCAACCAAGATCGCGGACGGTCTGGCTGCGGCTGACAAGGCAAAGCTGGAACTGGCGAACGCTAACAAGAGCGTCCAGGAACAGCTCAGCCAGTCCCGCGACGAAATCGCTCAACGCATTGCTGACGCTGAAAAGCGCGCAGCCACCATCGTCGAAGACGCCAAAAAGCGTGCTGCCGACGAAGGTGCCAAGATCGTTGCTGATGCCAAGGCAGAAGCCGATCAACTGGCGAACCAAGCCCGTGAAACCTTGCGTGAGCAAGTCGCTGGTCTGGCCGTCAAGGGTGCCGAGCAGATTCTGCGTCGTGAGGTCTCAGCCGAGGTCCATGCCGACCTGCTGAGCCGCCTGAAGTCGGAGCTGTGATCATGGCCGAGCTTGCCACCATCGCCCGTCCCTACGCCGAAGCCTTGTACAAGGCCACCTCCGAGGCTGAGCAATCAGTTTTGGTCGAGCAAGTGGGCGCGCTGGCTCAGATCGCTAGCGATCCTGAACTGCGTACCTTTGCTGACAACCCCCGTGCCACCGTGGAACAAATCTACGGCGTGATCACGGGGGCGGCCAAGGTGGCTTTGGCTCCGGCTGTGGCCAACTTCCTGCGTACTGTGCTGGACAACGGTCGTCTGGCGGCTTTGCCGCTGATGGCCGAGATGTTCCAGACCCTCGTGCATGCCCGCCAGGGTGTGGCCGAAGCCCGCATTTACAGCGCCTTCCCGATCTCCGACGCCCAAGTGGCCGAGATCATCGGGCCGCTGGAAAAGCGTTTTGGTCGCAAGCTGGAAGCCAAAGTTGAGGTCGATGCCGGCCTCATCGGCGGTGTGCGCGTGGTGGTCGGCGACGAGGTGCTCGACACCTCTGTCAAAGCCCGCCTGGAACGCATGAAGTCGGCTCTTCTGGCCTGATCCAGAGCCCCGGCCTCCATCCGAATAGTCGCTCAACCCTCTACCGGTGGTATTGCGCCACCGGTTGTTGTCAACGAGGTTCGCCTTCGCGCAGCCCTTGACCAGCCTGGGAGCAAAGCAATGCAACTGAATCCCGCAGAAATTTCCGAACTGATCAAGAGCCGCATCGAAGGTCTCGGCGCGGCTGCCGACATTCGCAACCAAGGTACCGTCATCTCCGTGACCGACGGTATCGTCCGCGTGCACGGCTTGTCCGATGCCATGCAAGGCGAAATGTTGGAGTTCCCCGCGGATGCCTCCGGCGTCCCCACCTACGGCCTGGCCCTGAACCTCGAGCGCGACTCTGTCGGCGCCGTGATTCTGGGTGCCTACGAGCACATCTCGGAAGGCGACATCGTCAAGACGACCGGTCGCATCCTGGAAGTGCCCGTTGGTCCTGAGCTGATTGGTCGCGTGGTGAACCCTCTGGGTCAGCCCATCGACGGCAAGGGCCCGATCAACGCCAAGCTGACTTCTCCCATCGAGAAGATCGCTCCGGGCGTGATCGCGCGTCAATCCGTGGATCAACCCCTGCAGACCGGCATCAAGTCCATCGACTCGATGGTGCCCGTCGGCCGTGGTCAGCGCGAGCTGATCATTGGTGACCGTCAGACTGGCAAGACCGCTGTCGCCATCGACGCGATCATCAACCAGAAGGGCCAAGGCGTCACCTGTATCTACGTCGCCATCGGTCAGAAGGCTTCGTCGATCAAGAACGTCGTGCGTGCTCTGGAGCAAGCCGGCGCCATGGAGTACACCATCGTCGTCGCCGCGACGGCCTCTGACTCGGCTGCCATGCAGTTCGTGTCGGCCTACTCCGGTTGCGCCATGGGCGAGTACTTCCGCGACCGCGGTCAAGACGCCCTGATCGTGTACGACGACTTGTCCAAGCAAGCCGTTGCCTACCGTCAAGTCTCGCTGCTGCTGCGTCGTCCGCCCGGCCGCGAAGCTTTCCCTGGCGACGTGTTCTATCTCCACAGCCGCCTGCTGGAGCGTGCCGCTCGCGTGAACGCCGACTACGTCGAAGCGTTCACCAACGGCGAAGTGAAGGGCAAGACCGGTTCCTTGACCGCCCTGCCCATCATCGAAACCCAAGCTGGTGACGTGTCCGCTTTCGTTCCGACCAACGTGATCTCGATCACCGACGGTCAGATTTTCCTGGAAACCAACCTGTTCAACGCTGGTATCCGTCCCGCCATCAACGCCGGTATCTCGGTGTCGCGCGTGGGTGGTGCTGCTCAGACCAAGGTCATCAAGAGCCTGTCCGGCGGTATCCGTACCGACCTGGCTCAGTACCGTGAACTGGCTGCGTTCGCGCAGTTCGCTTCCGATCTGGATGCTGCCACGCGCAAGCAACTGGACCGTGGTGCCCGTGTGACCGAGCTGCTGAAGCAGGCTCAGTACCAGCCTCTGTCGATCTCCCTGATGGGCGCAACGCTGTTTGCCGTCAACAAGGGTTACATGGACGACATCGAAGTCAAGCAAGTGCTGCCTTTCGAAGCTGGTCTGCACCAGTTCCTGAAGACCAGCCACGCTGCTTTGCTGGCCAAGATCGAAGAGAAGAAGGCCCTGGACAAAGACGCTGAAGCCGAACTGCAATCGGCCATCGTCGCGTTCAAGAAGACCTTCGCCTAAAGGAGCGCACCATGGCCGTAGGCAAGGAAATTCGCAACCAGATCAAGAGCGTCGAGAACACCAAGAAGATCACCAAGGCCATGGAAATGGTCGCGGCTTCGAAGATGCGCAAGGCGCAAGATCGCATGCTTGCGGCTCGCCCCTACGCTGAAAAGGTGCGCAACATCACGGCGAACTTGGCCAAGGCCAACCCCGAGTATGTCCACCCCTTCATGCTGCCGGCTCCCGGTGGCAAGAAGGTGGGCTTCATCGTGGTGAGCACAGACAAGGGTCTGTGCGGTGGCTTGAACACCAACGTCTTGCGTGCCGTGACCACCAAGCTCAAAGAGCTGGACGGTCAAGGCATCAAGGCGGACGTGGTCTCCATCGGCAACAAGGCCACTGGCTTTTTCAACCGCATTGGCGCCAATGTTGTCGCCCAAGTGGTCGGTCTGGGCGATACGCCTCACCTGGAAAAGCTCATTGGTCCGGTCAAGGTTCTGCTCGACGCTTACACCGCAGGCGAGTTGAGCGCTGTCTACCTGTGCTACACCCGCTTCATCAACACGATGAAGCAAGAAGCCCAGGTTCAACAGTTGCTGCCTTTGGCAGCCAACGAATTCGCCGGCGAAACGACTCATGCATGGGAATACATCTATGAGCCGGACGCCAAGCTGGTGATCGACGAGTTGATGACCCGTTTCGTTGAGGCGCTGGTTTACCAGGCTGTGGCAGAGAACATGGCTTCGGAGCAGTCGGCGCGCATGGTGGCCATGAAGGCCGCCACCGACAACGCTGGCAATGTGATCAAGGAACTGAAGCTGGTCTACAACAAGACCCGCCAAGCAGCGATCACCACCGAGCTGTCCGAGATCGTTGCCGGTGCGGCTGCGGTCTGATCCGAAGATTTTGAATTGATTGAAGGAACGAAAAATGGCTGACACGCAAACAGTGGGCAAGATCGTTCAGTGCATTGGCGCGGTGGTGGACGTGGAGTTCCCGCGTAGCCAGATGCCCAAGGTGTACGACGCCCTGAAGATGGAAGGCTCCGCGCTGACCCTCGAAGTGCAACAGCAGCTGGGCGACGGCATTGTCCGTACCATCGCGCTGGGTTCGTCCGACGGCCTGCGCCGCGGCATGCAGGTGTTCAACACCCACGCTCAGATCACCGTGCCCGTGGGCACCGCGACCCTGGGCCGCATCATGGACGTGCTGGGTAACCCCATCGACGAACGTGGCCCTGTGGACCAGACGAGCACTGCCCCAATCCACCGCAAGGCACCGGCGTACGACGAACTGTCGCCGTCGACCGAGCTGCTGGAAACCGGTATCAAGGTGATCGACCTGATCTCGCCTTTCGCCAAGGGCGGCAAGGTGGGTCTGTTCGGTGGCGCCGGTGTGGGCAAGACCGTGAACATGATGGAGCTCATCAACAACATCGCGAAGGGCCACGGCGGTCTGTCGGTGTTCGCTGGTGTGGGCGAGCGTACCCGTGAAGGGAACGACTTCTATCACGAAATGTCGGACGCAGGCGTGGTCCGTCAGGACAACCTGTCCGAGTCCAAGGTCGCGATGGTCTACGGTCAGATGAACGAGCCGCCGGGAAACCGTCTGCGCGTCGCCCTGACCGGTCTGACGATGGCCGAAGCCTTCCGTGACGAAGGCAAGGACGTGCTGTTCTTCGTGGACAACATCTACCGCTACACCCTGGCCGGTACCGAAGTGTCCGCGCTGCTGGGTCGTATGCCTTCGGCTGTGGGCTATCAGCCGACGCTGGCCGAAGAAATGGGCCGTCTGCAAGAGCGCATCACCTCGACCAAGGTGGGCTCGATCACTTCGATCCAGGCCGTCTACGTCCCTGCGGACGACTTGACCGACCCGTCGCCTGCCACGACCTTCGCTCACTTGGACTCCACCGTCGTGTTGTCGCGTGACATCGCTTCGCTGGGCATCTACCCCGCTGTGGACCCGCTGGACTCGACCTCGCGTCAGCTGGACCCGCACGTGGTCGGTGAAGAGCACTACCAAGTGGCCCGCGGCGTGCAAAACACGCTGCAGCGCTACAAGGAACTGCGCGACATCATCGCCATTCTGGGCATGGACGAACTGGCTCCGGAAGACAAGCAACTGGTGGCCCGCGCTCGCAAGATCCAGCGCTTCCTGTCGCAGCCTTTCCACGTCGCCGAAGTGTTCACCGGCGCGCCTGGCAAGTATGTGCCCCTGAAGGAAACCATCCGTGGCTTCAAGATGATTGTGAACGGCGAGTGCGATGCACTGCCTGAGCAAGCGTTCTACATGGTCGGAACGATCGACGAAGCCTTCGAAAAGGCCAAAACGATCCAGTAAGCGGCGCGTTTGGTCCTGACTCGGCGTTGCCGTGCTCGCCGTAGCCACGCTACGGCTGTGCGCGGCGCCTTGATTCAGAATCAACCGCTTGCTTCTTGCACCGTTTTGTTGATTGTGTGAAAACTGTCTGTCAAGACGGTGCAAATCGTTGAACCTCATTTGAAAGCTCGATATGTCCACCATTCACGTTGATGTGGTTTCTGCCGAAGAGTTGATCTTTTCGGGTGAGGCCACGCTGGTGTCCCTGCCGGGTGAGGTGGGTGAGCTTGGCATCTTGCCGCGTCACACTCCGCTGATCACCCGCATCAAGCCGGGCGCCGTGCGCATCCAGCGCGCCGACAACAACGAAGAAGAGTTCGTCTTCGTGGCTGGCGGCATTCTGGAAGTGCAGCCTCACTGCGTGACCGTTCTGGCCGACACCGCGATCCGCGGTCATGACCTGGACGAAGCCAAGGCATCGGAAGCCAAGCGTTTGGCCGAAGAGGCTGTGCAGAACGCCAAGGGCGAACTGGACCTGGCCCGCGCGCAAAGCGAGCTCGCCGAGTTGGTGGCCCAACTGGCTGCCATCCGCCGCCTGCAACACAAGAAGTGATCCGGCGTTGGGCAGGCTGTCCGGCCGCCCTTCGCACCGAAACCCGCAGCTCAATCTGCGGGTTTTTTTTCGTCTTTGACGGCGGGCTGCGGTGCTGTATTTGCTTCTCCACCCTGTTTGGGGGTGTCGGTGTACTTTACGCGGGTGCGCGGGCGATGGGTGCCTGATGACGTAACTCACTGATTGGTATAGGCCTCGGATCGGTGGCATAAGGGTTGCTTCATGGTTGCAAACATGTGGTTTGGCTGGAGTGGGGCGGTGGCAGCCCGGCGCTCTTGCAGGGCCCAATCTGTGAATCAACTGAAGTAGGAGAGATCATGGCTGTGAGCAAAATCAAGGCGTCGGTGTGGGCGCTGGGTCTGGTGTTCGGTTTGGCTGGTCAAGCGTCGGCGGCATTGTTTGATGGCGGCCTGCCTGCGGGCTGGACGGCTGTCGGCAACGCTGGCACCTTGGGCGCCAACGGGGTCGTGACCTTGGCACCTTCTGGCGGTAGCCAGTACGGCTATGTGTCGACCGCCAATGGCGTCAACGGCGTGGCCTTGCCTGGGGTGGGCGGGTCCGGAAGCGGCACCGACGGCTCGACACTGCGCTCGGTGGTTTTCTCGGCTGCCGCAGGCGATGACCTGAAGTTTTTCTTCAACTACGTGACCTCTGACGGTGCCGGCTACGCCGACTACGCCTGGGCCCGCCTGCTGGACAGCGCTCAAGCCCAAGTGGCCCTGCTGTTCACTGCACGCACCGCCCCCAGCGGCAGCATCGTGCCGGGCTTCAGCATGCCTGCACCGACGGCCACCCTGACCCCGAGCTCGGTGCCCATCATCGGCGGCGCGCCTGCCTGGGCCGCGCTGGGCTCGGATTCGGGTAGTTGCTATTCCGGTGGCTGCGGCTTCACGGGTTGGGTTCAGTCCAATTATCAGATCGCCGCTGCGGGTAACTACATCCTGGAGTTCGGGGTGACCAATTGGCTGGATACCTCCTATGACTCGGCGCTGGCCTTTGATGGCATCACCGTCGGCGGTGTGGTCATTGGTGATCCAGGCAACGATGTGCCAGAGCCCGCCATGTTGGCCTTGCTGGGCATGGGCCTGGCCGGTGCCGCCGTCGCAGGTCGCCGTCGCAAGGCCGTCTAACGGTCTGCAACTCGAGCATGAAAAAACCGGGCCTGGCCCGGTTTTTTCATTGGTGCGGGGGATGTTGTCCCGGGATGGGCCACACGACACACGATGAGCACGCAGTGCGGGTGTCGCCCATGCTCGCAGCCGTCCGCCTGTCTTTCTCTAAGCGCTTCTTGGACAACCGATGCGATGCATCGACTTGCCGACATCGTGTGTTCACGGCATATGGCTGACGAGGGTTATCCATTCGGGGCATGCGCCGATGGTCGATGGATGGCGGCTTCCTACACTGGGGTCACACCAGCATCGGAGGTCGTCAGCATGCGAGCGGCAACAATGAACCAGGCGTCAGAGCGCGTGCGCAGGTTGGGGTGGTTGGAGTACCCCGCCATGTTTGCCGAGTTGTCGTCTCCGCAAGCCATTCCGGCCGAGGTGGATTTTCTGGCGGAGTTTGTCGGCCCCGGGTGGCTGCGCCTGAGTGCCGGCCCCTCGCTGAAACTGACAGCCTTGGCTGGATGGTGCGGCAAGCGGTTTGCGGACGGTCGGGCGGTGAATCTGTTGCGCCCGCATCGCAACGCTCCTCTTCAGGCATCACTGGCCATGCAGTCGGCGCTGGCGCCGTCGACCATTGATGGCCGAACCACTTTGCGACTTCAGTATCCCCGTGAGGCTGGTGTGCCGTGGCGATGGGCGGTGGACGAGTTGCGTCCGTTGGGCGATGGCGGCTGGTTGGGGATGATGCATTTGGAGTTGCCCTTGCTCCGACGGCTGCATTTTCCGTTTTTACTGACCCCTACCGAGCGTGCGTGACATGCGAGAGGTCGATTGCCTGGTGATTGGTTCGGGCTTTGGTGGGGCCGTGAGTGCCTTGCGGATGGCGGAGAAGGGCTATGACGTGGTCGTGCTGGAGCAAGGTCGACGCTTGCAGCGCGAGGACATCGAAGCCGGTGGTCGGAGCGTGCGCCGGCTGATCTGGGAGCCCGCGCTGGGTCTGCGGGGGTATTTTCGCCAGTGGATCTTTGCGGATGTGGCGGTGGTGGGCGGGGTGGCCGTGGGTGGGGGCAGCCAGGTCTTCGCCGGGGTGCTGCTGCAGCCGCCGGCGACCACGTTTGCCAGCGCCGACTGGCCCCGGGCCGAGTCGGATTGGCGCAGCGCTTTGGCCCCGCACTACGCGACCGCAGAGAAGATGCTGGGGGCTGCGCCCAATCCGGCGCGCGGTCTGCAGGATTCGTGGTTGCAGGGGACGGCCCAGGCCATGCAGGCGGGCAGCAGCTTTGGCGGGATCGCGTCACAGGCCATCTACTTTGGCCAGCACGGCGACGGGGTGGACCCGTTCTTTGGGGGCGAGGGGCCCCAGCGGACCGGATGCCAGCATTGCGGCGAGTGCCTGTCAGCATGCCAGCATGGCGCCAAGAACAGCCTGGACCTGAACTACCTGTACTTGGCTGAGAAGAAGGGTGCACGTGTCGTGCCGGAGACGACGGTCGCCGACATCGTGCCGCTGGCCGATGGGCGTTACCGGGTGGTCGTGCGGTCCAGCGTCGGTGGCGAGGCGCTGCCGCCCTATGTGGCGAGCAAGGTGATCGTGGCGGCCGGTGTCATCGGCACGGTGGACTTGCTGTCGCATTGCCGGGAGGTATCGAAGTCCTTGCCCCGGCTCTCGGCGACGCTGGGACAGCGGGTGCGCACGAACAGCGAGTCGATCGTGGGCGTGCTGTTGCCGCCGGGGCAGGTGGCCAATGCGGATGGCGCGGCCATCACCTCGCACTTCTACCCGGATGCGTCCACCCACATCACGCAGAATCGCTTTCCCGCCAGTTTTGCCTACATGCGCTGGACCTGTGGGCCTCTGGTGGACGCGGCGACCCCGAGGGCGCGTCGCTGGAAGACGGTGATGGCCATGCTGCGTCAACCCGGACGGGTCTGGCGCAACTGGGTGGCCGGTGACTGGCCTGCGCGGGCGGTGATGCTGACGGTGATGCAGAACGTGGACACGCAATTGGCGTTGGTGCGCGCGCGGCACCCTTTGATGCCGTGGCGCACCCGTTTGACGACGCGGCGGTCGGCCGGGGCCCATTCCCTGGCCTTCATTCCTCAGGCCTTGCAGGCGGCGCAGCACCTGGCGCAGGTCAGTGGCGGCGAGGCAATCTGCCCTTTGCTGGAGAGTGTCGGCAACAAGGCCGTGACGGCGCACATCCTGGGCGGCGCGGTGGTGGCCGACAGCCCGGAGCAGGGCGTGATTGACCACCGCCACGAGGTGTTTGGCTATCCGGGCCTGTATGTGGTGGACGGCTCGGCGGTGCCGGCCAACCTGGGCGTGAACCCGAGCTTGACGATCACGGCGCTGGCCGAGCGCGCGATGAGCCTGATGCCGGCCCGGACGCCGGGGCGCGTCCGCCCCTGAGCCTCAGATCACATCTGCGGGTGGGCGGCGCTGCAGCACGCCGATGGGCGGAGCCCAGCGCGCGCCCTTGGGCTTTTTGGCCGTCACCAGCGTGACGTCGGCGGGTTCGAACACCTCGACGTTGTGCGTGATCGGGGTGGTCAGCACGTACTGCGCGCGGGTGGAGCGCAGGAAGTGGCCGACGAGCTGGATGTTGCGCACGTCCAGGTGGGCGAAGGGCTCGTCGATGAAAACGAAGCCGCCGGTGCTTTCGTCGTCCTTCATCAGGCCCACCAGCAGGATCAGCGATTTGATGACCTGCTGACCACCGGAGGCCTCACCGTCGTTGAGGCCGATGCTGCCCTTGCCGTCGAAGTTGAAGTGCACCTTGAGTTCGGCCTGGCGCAGCAGACCGTCGTCGCCATCGAGGTGCGGCATCTCGGCGTTGACCTCGACCCCGGCGAGGTGGCCCAGTTCGATGATGTTCTTGCGGTAACGGCGCACGGTGACCTTGAGCACGTCGGTGTAGCGCGCGCGGGCGTTGTCGACGGCGATGGCGGCGGCGGCGTTGCTGGCCTTGCGCTGGCTGAGCTCGTCTTCCTGGCGCAGCACGTTGGCGTTCATCAGCGTGAGCTGCTCCAGCACCGTGGAGTCGGTTTCCCAGCGGCCTTCCTGGAGTTCTCGCTCGACCGCTTCGGCGCGCAGGCGCGCCTGGGTGACGTTGCCGTACTTGGCCTGCATCTCGGCGATGCGCGCGGGCTCGCGCCAGCGGCGTGGCAGCTGCAGCTTGACCTCGCGGGACATGAGCGCCTGCGCGATGACGTCGTCAAAGCGGATCTGCCATTCGCGATCGTGCTGGGCGCTGCGGCTCTCCAGATGAGCCAGTCGCTCTTGCGCCTGTTTGTAGGCGTGCTGGGCGTTGGTCTGCTCGACGACGGCGTGCTTGAGCTGGGCTTCGGCCTGTTGCCAGCGCTCGCCCGCTTGCATGCGGGCCTGCTTGAGCATGGGCAGCTGGCGGCGGGCCTCGCTGAATTCGGCCTCGCGTTCGGCCAGCTCGGTGGCGGCGGTGAAACCTTGCGCGGCCTTGCGGGCGTCCTGCAGCTGGCGGTCGAAGAAAGCCTGGTCGCGCACCAGGCGGGTCATCTCCTCGTCGAGCTGGGCCAGGCGCTTGTCGATGGATTCGCGGCGACCGGCCATCGCGGCGGCGCCGAACTGGTGCTGACCAGGGTCGACCCAGACCGAGCGGCCGCCGCGGTTGTCGCGGTGGTAGGCGTCGGGCGTGATCCACTCGCCGCCGACCTTGACGCCGTCTTGCGTGCTGGGGACGCGTCGAATGTTGGCCAGCTGGCGCAGCAGCCACCGGGGGGCGGGCGCCGAGAAGCTGAGCACGCTCAGCAGGCTGTGCGGATCGGGCGTGGCGGGGGCGTCTTCGACATCGGCGACGATGTAGTGACGGAAGCGTTCTTTCTCGGCCAGGGCCATGGCCTGGGCTTCGTGTTTCGCGTGGGCCAGGGCCACGACCCAGCGGCTGCCGCGCAGCACGCCTTCGGCCGCCGCGCGCCATTTCTCATCAGTGATCTCGATGATGTCGGCGATCAGGTGGTGGGCGATGCCGGCCTCGTTGAGGGCGCGCGTGAAGCGTGAGACCTCGGGCGGTGGCGGGGCCTGGCGCTGGCCTTTGAGCCCGTCCATGGCGCGCTGGGCGTCGTCGCGCTGGTCTTTGAGGCGCTGCCACTGGGTCGAGAGCTTTTGCTTGTGCTCGCTGAGCTCGCTGATGCGGGTGGTGAGCTTGTCGGCATCGCCTTCGACCACGGCCAGGCCTTGCAGCTCGTCGGCGCGCTTGACGACGGCTTCGACGGGGCGCTCGGCATCGCGCGCTTCTTCCTGCAGGCGGCGGGCGGTGCGCACCTGCGCTTCGATCTCTTCGACGCGCGCGGCGGTGTCGCTCTGGTCCTGCAGACGCTGCAGCAGGTCGGCCTTGACCTGGGCGTGCTGGCGGCGGTCGTCTTGCGATTGCAGGCGCTGGCGGTGCAACTCGCGCAGCTTGTTGGCCAGCACGCGGCGGGTCTCGTGGTTGCTCAGTACGGGCACGACCTCGGTGGCGAGGGTTTCGCGCTCCTGGCACTTGAGCTCGTACTGGCGGTAGGAGTTGACGCGGATTTCGAGCTCGGCGCGCTGGGCCTTGCCGTGCGAGAGCTCGCGGTCGGCGGCTTCGACTTCCTGCGTGAGCTGGCGTTGGTGGTTGCGCGCCTCGTCGTAGCGGTCGAGCACGTCCTGGTCGCCGAAGACGTCGAAAACCAGTTTGAGCAGCTCTTTGGGCGAGTACTCGCAGAGGCGGTCGGTCTGGCCTTGCTCGAGCGCGAGCACCTTGGCGATGGCGCGCGACAGGCCGGCGCCTTCGAGGCGCTTGCGCCAGTTGTCGATGCCCAGCCAGTCCTTGTCGTTGCGCTCGATCAGCTGTTCGATGCTGACGTCGCCTTCGACCATCAGGTAGCGGCGCGTCCAGTCGCCGCCGTTGCGGTCGATGCGACAGACGAGGGTGACGACGTCGCTGTAGAGCAGGCAGCGGGCAAACGGCCGGTTGGAGGACTGGCGGTTGCGCGGGCGGTTGTCAACGGTGGCGCGCAGCCAGGCGCTGTCGGCGTTGGCGTGGCGGGCGTAGGTCTTGTAGTTGCGCCCGCCCGAGCAGTCCAGGCCCAGCAGCGTGCGCATGGCGTCGAGCAGGGTGGTTTTGCCCGAGCCGTTGGGGCCGGCGACGGTGATGATGCTGCCGTCGAGCGGCAGGGTCAGGCGCTGGCAGTAGTCCCAGTGCAGCAGTTCGAGGCTTTGCAGGTGAAACATTCGGATCAGGCCTCGTCGGGGTCGGTCGATGTCAGGGGCTCATCGGTTGAGCCTGCGGCGGGGCGCGTGTCGGGATGGGCGGCTTGGGCGTCCTCGCCATTGGTGGCGTCGCTACGATGGCCGGCCTCGTCGGCCAGCAGGGCGGCGTCTTCGGCGAGTTCGTCGTCGGTGGGCAGCTCTTCCAGCGGCGGCTGGGTGAGGGCCAGGGGCAGGTTGCCTGCGAGCTGTTTGGCCTGGGCGAGCACGTCGCCCAGGGCGCCTTGCAGGATGCGCTGGGCGAGGGCGTCGTAGTCGAGCAGCAGGTCGAGCAGCGGGCCTTCGGCGATGTCTTCGCCCTTGCGGACGATGAAGCCGTGGTTCTCCAGGCGCTTGAGGTTGGCGTCCAGGCGGGTCTTCTTGCCGAGTTGCACGCCGAAGTCGGCCAGCAGGGCGCGGTAGGACACCAGCGGGCTGACGCTGGCGGCGGTGGGCAGCGGGCGGTCCTTGCCGAACATGTCGTTCTGGTCGTCGCCCTGGGCGTTGGCGGCGCGGGCGGCCTGGCGTTCGCGCTTGGGCAGCACGATCAGCGACCACAGCACCACCAGCAGCGAGACGGCATCGCGCGGCAGATCGATGTTGTTGTGGCTGTTGAGGCCGGCTTCGCCGAAGACGGCCGTTTCAGCGGGACGCAGCAGGGCGACGCTGACGTGGTCGGCGTAGAGGTTGTCGATCAGGCGCAGGCCGACCTGGGCCAGGCGATCTTGGGTGGCGGCCCACAGGTCGGCGTCGATCAGGGCGCGCTTGACCTTGGGGTGCTGGCGGGGGAGCCAGCGGCGGGCCAGCAGTTCGGCGGCCAGCAGGGCCGCGTCGTCCAGTTGTGAGCTCATGGGGGCGGGGGGGTGTCGTCAACGGGACGGGGGCTGATCAGACCTTCGCTGATCAGGGCCACGGCCTCGTCTTGGGTCGGGAGGTGGCGGGGGCTGGCTTGCCACTGCCAGGGAGACCGGGCGAGGTCGCCGGTCAGGCCCTTGAGGGTCTGGGCCTGCGCGTCGCCCAGCAGGGGCAGCAGCTGCAGGCGGTAGGCGGCCTGGGCGAAGCGGCCGCCCAGGATGGCGTCGTGCAGCGGGCGGGTGCCTGGGGGCAGCGCGTTCTCGTCGGTCGGATCGGGCTGCGGAGGCAGCTCGCTGAGCTGTTCGGACCAGCGACCCAGCAGGTGGATGAGGCCACCGAGTTCGGGCGGCAGGCTGAGGGTGTCGAGCGTGCCGGCGGCGGCGTCGGCGGGCGGGGGCAGGCCCACGCTGCGTTCGGGGTTGGGGCGGTCGCGTTCGAACTCGCCTTCGGCCACGTCGATGAGGTCGTGCTGGCTGACGAAGACCGGGCGCACGGGCACGGACAGGGCCTCGCCCATCAGTTCGTACAGCGCGGGGTGGGCTTGCAGCCAGGCGCGCACGTCCGACGTGGTCAGGCCGGTGGAGCCGAGCGTGACGCGCTGGCGGTCGGCCTGCTGCAGGGCGCGGGTGAACTGGCTGGCCATGGACAGCAGGCGGGCCTGCTCCTGGCCGATGGCGCGGGCTTCACGCTCCAGGCGCGGGTCTTCGTGGTCGGCGCGGATCAGGGCGGTGAGGGCCTGGCCGGCGCGGTCGACGAGCTGCAGGGCGCGGTCAAAGCGCGGCTGGGCCGTGCGCAGCTGCGCTTCGGAGCCGCTGGCGATGGCCTCGGCGAATTCGTCGTGCAGGCGCGCCAGCGAGGCGTGTAGATGGCGCAGCTGGTTGGCGTTGACCAGGCCGAGCTGTTGGGCGCCAGCGACCTGGGCCAGCAAGGGGGCCATCTCGTCGTCATCGTTCACCGCGGGCGGGGTGGTCAGCGGGGCGAGCAGGCTTTGCACCTGCTGCGCCAGAGGCGGCAGCTGGTAGTCCTGCGTGGTGGCATCCCAGGCCAGCAGGTGCAGGTCACGCAGGCGCTTGAGCACGGTTTCCAGCGCCTCGGGCCAGACGGCGTGGAAGAGTTGCTGGATGTCCTCGCGCGAGAGTCGGGCCTGGGGTTGGCTGGCCAGCTCCATGAAGCACCACAGGCGCAGCTGGGCCATGGCGGCGGGGCCGTGGAAGAGGCCACGCAGGGCGTCGAGCAGCTCGGTGCGATGGCCCAAGGCCCAGGCCAGGGGCTGGCTGGGGGGGAAGTCGGGGTCGCGGAAGTAGCTCTCGAAGCTGGGGCTGTCGGGCGACTCGGCGTGCGGACTGCCGCCACGCTCGGGGCGCAGCACGTCGGGAAGGGGCGCTTCGGTCATCCTGCCATTTTGCCGGATGGGAAGGCCCCCGCCATCGGGCACCGCCCGCCCCTTGGTAAGGGGGCGTCACAGGGCGGCGGGTGTGAGGCGACGCGGCAGGGTCAGCGCAGGGCCAGCGTGGCTTCGGGCTGCAGGCGGGCGGCGAGCGCGTTGGGGTCCAGCAGCTGGATCAGCAGCTTGCCCTGGTTGGCGCGGATCAGGTGGCTGATGACCTGGCCCGCGCTGCCGGGCAGGGCGGGGGCCACGGAGATCTGCTGGGCCTCGAAGGCGGGGACCGCGTGCAGGTCGCCCACCAGCAGGCCCACTTCGACGCCTTGGTGCTGGAACACGATGACCTGGCTGCCGACGTTGTCGTTGTCCGGCAGGCCGAGCAGGCTGAAGAGGTCGAACACCCACAGGTACTTGACGATGCGGCCGTCGCGGTGGCGGGCCAGCAGGCCGACACGGTGACGGGACGGGTCGGCGGAGACGCGTTTGAGCTGGGTGGCGGGCAAGGCTTCGAGCACGGCGGTGGCCGGCAGGGCGAAGAGGCTGTCGTCCACGAAGAAGGTGGCGAACTGCTCGCAGTGGGGCAGCACCTTGCGCTCGAGCAGGGCGGCTTCGCGGCGATGGGCGGGGTCTCGCTGCATCGAACGGACTTCGCCCAGGGGCCAGTAGCACACGGCCAGCACATCGTCCTGGTAGCCATCGCTGACCTTGAACTCACGGTAGCCACTGGAGACGCAGGCGGCCATCACGACGTACTGGCCGTCGCGCACGACGATGCGCGAGCGGGACTCGCCGCGGGCGAGCTGGTGAAACTCGGCCGGCAGCGCAAAGCGCGTGCCGGTGGCGACGTCGTCCAGGGTGCTGGACAGCACGAGGCCATTGCGGTCGACGTAGACGGCTTGCGCCTGCGCCATCAGCGGCAGGCCGCCCTGCAGCATGGCGCGCAGCTCGACGGCCGAGTCGAACACGATGCCGATGCCGCCCACCACCAGGTTGGGGTCCTCAAGGTCGCGGATGGCGGCATGGTAGGTGTAGGTGCGCCGGCCTTGGTAGAGCGGCGAAGGCTCGAAGCCGCTGACGTGGTACTGCTGGGCGTGGCGCAACGCCAGGGTGGCGGCCAGGTCGCGGGCGTCCACCTGCTCGCCGATGACGGGCTGCCCCTCCGGGGTGACGGGGCGCGACGAGGCCACGATGCGGCCCTGCCGGTCGTAGACCACCAGCTGGGTGTAGACGGTGTAGAGCCCGTTGATGTGCGCGAGGATGGTGTTGAGTTGCTGCAGGTTGGCCGCGCTGGGGCGGGGCAGGGCCAGGGTGCGGCGCAGCTCGGGCGTCATCGCCCACCAGCGACAGTCGTTGGAGCGCTCGTAGAGGTTGCGGTCGAGCAGGTCCACCATCAGGCGGGTGGTGAAGTCGGCGGCCTCCAGGTTGGAGGCCAGCGCCGCGTCATAGAGGTCGCGGATCGAGCGTGAGAACAGCTGGTTGCTGCGCGCGCCGTTGTCGCTGATCTGGGCGAGCACCGACTTGAGCTGGCGCAGGTCGCGCTGGTCGCCGGCGGCCATCACCTCGCCGTTCCAGACCACGCGGCGCACGGTGTCGGCGGCCTGGATGATTTCGTAGAGCGGCGGGCAGAACGAGGCGGCGTGGGAGAGCAGGCCTTCGGCGATGGACTCGTCGAGCTGATCGAGGATGCCCGCGCCGCTCTGGGTGAAGGCCACGTCCAGCGGCACCATCACCTGGCCTTGCCAGCCCGGCGGGCCGGGGTAGCCCTGGTAGCCCTGCGTGGCGTAGGTTTGCGTCAGGTACTTGCGACCGCCGTGGATGCACAGCTCCGGCCGGCCGGAGCGGTTGACCGGTACGCGCACCCCGCGCGGGATCCAGGCCTCGTCGGCACTGGCCAGCACGCGGTTGGCGCCGTCCAGCAGCAGGATGTTGTAGCGCGCATCGTCGCGGTGGCGGGCTTCAAAGATGCCGCGCATCTCGTCTTCGAAGCCAAAGACCAGGCACAGCACGCCCACCACGGCCTGGGTGTGCGGGTGCAGCATGCGCTGCGAGTAGATCAGCGACGGCCCGGCACCAGGCCGAAGGTCGGTGACGCGGAAGGTCTCGACATGCGAGGCGCTGGCCAGCGTGGCGGGGATCAGCGGGTCGCGGCTGCCCTCGATGGGGGAGTGCGGGTCGATGTGGGCGAGCACGGCACCCTGGGTGTCGAGCAGGATGATCTCCTGGTAGACGGTGTACTTGTCGCGGTAGGCGCGCAGGCGTTCCACGGCGCTGTCACGGTCGGTGCGCAGGCCGGCGACGTACTCGCACAGCTCGCGGTCGGTGGCCAGGAAGCCGACGTCGGCGGTGCGCTCGTAGAGGTTGCGCACCACGATGTCGATCACGTCGCGCGCCTGGGTGCCGACTTCGGCCATGACGTTGTCCACGCGCTGGCGCACCAGGCTGTCGACGAGGTCGCGCTCCAGGCGCTCGAAACCCTGGCGGGTGGCTGCGATCATGGGCAGCAGGCCGCTGGCATCGTCGCCGCAGTTCATCTCGGCCATGGCTTCGATCACGCGCCACATCAGGTTGAGCTCGCGCAGCGAGGCTTCGCAGCGCACCACATCGCGCATGTAAGGCAGGTAGTCGTCCAGGTTCATGCTCGGCGGTTTCTCATGGGTCGAGGCCCATGTTCTTGGGTCAGACATGTCCGGGGACGCACGCAAGAGACGGGCCAGATGCGCCTCCTGGTCGGGCATTCGGACAGGTGAGCGTGATCTTTGCCGCAGGTCGGCTTAGGATGGGGGCTGCTTTGTGATGACCCTTGCCCGCATGTCCGACATCCTGACCCTCACCATGAATCCGGCCCTGGACATCTCCACGGCCATCGACCGGGTCGAGCCGGTGCACAAGCTGCGTTGTGGTGCGCCGCAGACCCATCCGGGCGGCGGTGGCATCAATGTGGCGCGGGTGATGCACCGTCTGGGCAGCCGGGTGACCGCGATCTACACCGCCGGCGGCCCGCTGGGGCGGGAGCTGAGCACCTTGCTGGACGCCGAAGGCGTGCCCTCGCAGGTGGTGCCCATTGCGGGCGAGACCCGCGAGAGTTTTTCGGTGCATGAGCTCAGTTCGGGGCAGGACTACCGCTTTGTGCTGCCCGGCCCGACGCTGAGCGAGCCCGAGTGGACGGCCTGCCTGGACGCGGTGGTGGCCGGCCTGGCGCAGGCGCGTTATGTGGTGGTCAGCGGGGGCCTGCCCGCTGGCGTGCCGCTGGACTTCTATGCCCGCCTGGCGCGGCGCGTGCGCGAGGTGGGGGGCTGGTTGGTGCTGGACTCCAACGGGGCGGCGCTGGTCGAGACGCTGGCCGCAGGGGTCTACCTGGTCAAACCCAGCCTGCGTGAGCTGCGCGAGCTCACCGGCCAGCCCTTGCTGGACGAGGCCTCGTGGCGCGACGCCGCCCGCGCGCTCATCGCGCAGGGGCAGGCGCAGATCGTGGCCTTGTCCCTGGGGGAGGACGGCGCCTTGCTGGTGACCGCCGACCAGGCCTGGCGCGCGCAGAGCCTGCAGGTGAGCGTGGCCAGCACGATCGGTGCAGGCGACAGCTTTGTGGGCGGGCTGGTGTGGGCGCTCAGCGAAGGCAAAGCGCTGGACGAGGCCTTTCGCTATGCGATGGCGGCGGGCGCGGCGGCCTTGCTGTCGCCGGGCACGAACCTGTGCGATCCGGCTGATGTGGCGCGCCTGCGCCGCGACGTGGTGCTGACCGCGGCCTGAGGAGGGGCTACCATCGCCCCCTCATGAGCGACCACCCGACCCTGACCTGGACCGACACGAGCGGTCTGACCCACACCGCCCGCTGGCGCAGCGAATCCGGCGTGCCCGCGCCGCGCCGCGTGGTGGTGGCCGACGACCAGACCCCCGCCGACCGTGCCTACCGCCTGGTCTGCGAGGGCACGGCCCTGCTGTGGCAGGGCGATTTTCACAACGCGCGCCAGCTGCTGCAAGCGCTGGTGCGCCGGTTGGACAAGCGCGAGACGCGGGGACGTGAGGGGGCGCCCGATCCGGCCCAGGCCTTTCACCTGCACCGCAAGCGCCAGGCCGAGCGGGCCCGCATTTTGGGGCAGGTGCTGATTCCGGTGGAAGCCGGGCACCACATCGCCTTGCGCCGCGCGCCGGACGTGGCGGCGGCCTGCACTGAAGCCTACGGCCCGGCCGATGAGGCCTATGTGCTGTCGCTGCGCGAGCTGCAGGGCCTGATCGGCGCCCATGAGTGGCGCAAGAAGGGTGTGATGATCCCCGCCTTGCAGGCCTCCATTCACCCGCACTACGGGGTGTTTTCACCCGTACGCGGCGAGTACCTGGACCTGGTGGCGCAGGCGCCCTTGCCCGCCGCCTTGCAGACGCAGAGCGAGGCCTGGGACATCGGCACCGGCACCGGCGTGCTGGCGGCCGTGCTGGCGCGCCGAGGCATTGCCCGGGTGCGCGCCACCGACCTGGCCCCGCGCGCGTTGGCCTGCGCCCGCGAAAACCTGGAACGCCTGGGCGTGCTGCCCCAGGTGGAGCTGCTGCAGACCGATCTGTTCCCGAGCGGCCGTGTGCCGCTGGTGGTGTGCAACCCGCCCTGGGTGCCGGCACGACCCCATTCCTCGGTGGAGCAGGCCGTGTACGACCCCGACAGCCAGATGCTGCGCGGCTTTCTGCAAGGCCTGGCGGTGCACCTCGCTCCGGGCGGCGAAGGCTGGCTGATCCTGTCGGACCTGGCCGAGCACCTGGGCCTGCGCAGCCGCGCCGAGCTGCTGGGCTGGATCGAAACCGCCGGTCTGCAGGTGCTGGGTCGCCTGGACATCCGCCCCCGTCATGGCAAGGCCAGCGACCCGGACGACCCTCTGCATGCAGCCCGTGCGGCAGAAGTCACATCCCTGTGGCGACTGGGCGCCGCCACGGGGGCTTGTGCCTGATCCATGCCAGAATTCGCCCCCTTGCCCCTCATTTTTCTCCCCCAAAAGGTATCGCCGTGGACTTGAAAGTGCCCATCAACATCGTCGAAGAGTTCAGCGAAGACGACGAGGTCCATGCGACCGGCCTGCTGGACATGGCCAGTGGTGACATCAGCCGAGTCGACTACGAAGACTACGACGTGGACGCCGAAGGCCTGCCATGTGACCGCGACGACTACGAGTTCAGCGTCGGCATCCTGCGCAATCGTGGCAAGGAAGTGGAGTTCCGCGTCGACGTCAACAAGACGACCGGCCAGTACTCCGTGAGCGTCAACGAGCTGCTGGAAATCAAGACCCGCGCCGCCGCGCTGTTCGCCGCCGGCCCGAACTGAGGCTGTGATCCCCGCACCCTGTGACATGGGTCACAGGGTGGGCCCCTCGTCTCGTGGGGACGCTCTTGTTTTGAGCCCATGCCAGCCCCACCTGTGCGATAGTGGAATCACATCGGAAAGGAGGGTGCCATGATGTTGCTCGACGAGATGCTCGAACTGAACCTGCTCACCGCAGACCAGCACACCGAAATCGGTGCCTGGGTGCGCCAGGCCCGCACCCCCGACCGCATCCTGCAGATGCCCACCCACCTGTGGAAGGTGCTCGAAGGCGCCAGCGTGCTGATGGATTTCGATCCCGGCGGGGTTGCGCCGGACGGCGCCACGGCGACGCTGCACTGAACGACAAGGGGGCATCAAGCCCCCTTTTTTTGTGCCTCACAGCTGATGGGTGACCAGGCGGAAGTCCGGGTCGTCCGGATTGGGTTTGACCGTGAAGCCCAGGCTGCGCATCAACTTGAGCATGTTGCCGTTGTTGACCAGTACCAGGCCGATGATCTCGCTCAGGCCTTTTTCGCGCGCCACCTCCATGATGCTTTCCATCAGGCGTGAGCCCAGGCCCTTGCCGGCGAAGTCGTCGGCCACCACCAGCGAGAACTCGCAGGTCGACTGGTCCGGGTTGGTGATGTAGCGCGACACGCCCACCACGCGTTCGGTTTCCATGATCTCGCCGTCGTCGTTGGCGTGACGCTCCTTCACCACGGCCACCAGGGCCATCTCGCGGTCGTAGTCGATCAGGGTGAAGCGCGAGAGCATGTTGGCCGGCAGCTCCGTCATGGCCGAGGCGAAGCGGAAATAGCGGCTCTCGGACGACAGGCCCTTGGCAAAGGTCTGCAGCATCTGCGCATCGTCGGGGTGGATCGGGCGGATCGTGTACTCGCCACCGCCCCGCAGTGGCCAGACCTGCTCGTAGCGCGCCGGGTAGGGCAGGATAGACAGGTGCTGGTAGGCGTTGGGCCGACCCGTCATGTTCTGCGGCGCATGGTCGATGACGATGCGCGCGTCCACGGCCACGGCCCCGTCTTCGTCCACGATGATGGGGTTGATGTCCATCTGACGCAGTTGCGGCAGCTCGCACACCATCTCGGACACGCGCAGCAGCAGCTGTTCCAGCGCGTCCATGTTCACCGCGCTGGCACCGCGCCAGTCGCCCAGGGTCTCGGCCACGCGGGCACGGTTGATCAGGTGGCGGGCCAGGAACTGGTTGAGCGGCGGCAATTCCATCGCGCGGTCGTTGATCAGCTCGATCATGGTGCCGCCCGCGCCAAACACGATCACCGGGCCGAAGGGATCGTCGGTGACCACGCCGATGTGCACCTCGCGCCCGCGGCGGTTGCGCGCCATCTTCTGCACCGTCACGCCATTGATGCGGGCGGTGGGCTGCAGGCGGCGCACGCGCTCGACCATGTCGGTGAAGGTGTCGCGCGCCTGCGTGCCGTTCATCACGTTGAGCACCACGCCCTGCACGTCGGACTTGTGGGTGATGTCGGGCGAGTCGATCTTGAGCGCCACCGGGAAGCCCAGCTGCATCGCGATCATCATCGCCTCGGGCGCACTGCGCGCCAGGATGGTTTCGGTGACCGGGATGTGGAAGGACGCCAGCAGCGTCTTGGACTCCATCTCGGTGAGCACCTTGCGGCGCTCGGTCAGCACGCTCTCGATGACGAGGCGGGCGCCTTCGATGTCGGGCTCGGCCAGCGTCGAGGCCGGTGGTGGCGTCTGTTGCAGCAGCAGCTGGTTCTGGGCGAAATTGGCGATGTTGCCAAAGGCGCCCACGGCCGCTTCCGGCGTGCGGAAGGTGGGGATGGCGGCGCTCTTGAGCACGGCACGGCCTTCGCCCACCGAGGCCTCCCCCATCCAGCATGTGAGCAAGGGCTTGCCCATGGTGCGGTGGACCTCGGCCAGCACCTTGGCGACCTCGGCTGCGTCCACCCCGATCTTGGGCGAGAAAATGACCAGCACGCCGTCGATCTGGCGGTCCTTGGCCGCCGCCTGCAGGGCAACGCGGTAATGCTCGGGGCCGGCGTTCTGCGACAGGTCGATCAGGTCCGTCAGGGAGGCACTCGGCGGCAACTGCGGCTGCAGCGCGGCGACCGAGTCGGGGGACAGACGGCCCAGCTCCAGCGAGATCTCGGTGACCCAGTCAGCCGCCAGCACGCCGGGCCCACCGCCGTTGGTGACGATGGCCAGGTGACGGCCCACTGGCCGGTAGCGCGAGGCCAGGCACTTGGCGGCCGAGAACAGCGCCACGAAGGACTGCACGCGCACGGCCCCGGCGCGGCGCAGGGCCGCGTCGAAGACGTCATCACTGCCGACGATGGCGCTGCTGTGCGTTTGCGCGGCCTCGTTGCCCGCCCGTTTGCGACCGGCCTTGAGGATGACCACCGGCTTGGCGGTGGCCGCCGAGCGCAGCGCGCTCATGAAGCGGCGGGCGTTGTGGATGCCCTCCATGTAGATGATGATGCTGTGCGTCTGGCGGTCAGCGGCCAGGAAGTCGAGCACGTCGGCGATGTCGAGCGCCGAATGGGGTCCCAGGGACACCACCGATGAGAACCCCACGGCGTTGCTGGCCGCCCAGTCGAGCATGGACGAGGTCAGTGAGCCCGACTGCGACACCAGGGCCAGGCTGCCGCTGCGCGCCAAGGGGCCGGCCACGCTGGCATTGAGCTGCGAGGGCGGGCGCTGGATGCCCAGGCCGTTGGGGCCAAGCAGGTGCACGCCGGCCTGATCTGCGACCTTGTGCAGCACCTCGGCCTGCTCGGCGCTGATGCCCGAGGACAGCACCATCACGGCGGTGCAGTCCATGCGGCTGGCCAGTTCGATGGCGGGGGCGATGTCGGCGAAGGGCAGCGCGATGATGGCCAGGTCGGACTTGGCCGAGGCCAGATCGGCCAAGGTGCCACTGGTGGCGCGGATGTCGATGAAGCGGTAGGTGCCGGTGAAGCGCTGAGCTCGCAAGGCGGGGTGCAGCAGGCGGGCTTGTTCGGTCAGCTGTTCGGGGTCGTCGGACGGGCCGGCAAAGATGGCGACCGAGGTGGGGGCGAACAGGGGGGTGAGGAAGTGTTGGTCCATGGGTGTCAGTCGGCGCCGATGAGTGAACGGACGTGGGCGGCGGTGCTGCGGGCGAGTGCGCTCAGGGCGTAGCCGCCTTCCAGGCAGGAGATGACCCGGCCCCGGCAGTGGCGGTCGGCCAGGCGCATGATTTGTTGGGTGACCCAGGCATAGTCTGCTTCGACCAACGCCAGGTTGCCCATGTCATCTTCGCGGTGGGCGTCGAAGCCGGCCGAGATGTAGATCAATTGGGGCGCAAAGGCATCGAGCGCCGGCAGCCATTGTTCGACCACGGCCTCGCGGAAGGCGTCGCTGCCCACGCGGGCGGGCAGGCCCACGTTGACCATGTTGGGGCCGTCGTGGGCATCGCCCGAGTCGGGGAACAGGCCTTTTTCGTAGATGGAGCACATCAGCACGCGCTCGTCACCGCGCAGGATGTCTTCGCTGCCATTGGCATGGTGCACGTCGAAATCGATCAGGGCCACGCGTTCCAGACCATGCACGTCCAGCGCGTGGCGGATGCCCACCGTCACGTTGTTGAAGAAGCAAAAGCCCTGCGCCGAGTCGCGCTCGGCATGGTGACCAGGCGGGCGAATGTTGCAGAAGGCTGACGGGGCTTTGCCACCCAGCACCAGGTCGGTGGCCTGCACCACGGCGCCCGCGGCGCGCAGGGCCGCCTGCAGCGTGTGCGGGTTCATGCTGGTGTCGGGGTCGACGTGGTGGTAGCCCTCGGTGGGTGAGGCGGCGAACAGCTCCTGCACATACAGCGCCGAGTGGGCACGTTCCAGCTGGTCGATGGTGGCCGGCTCGGCGTCGTAGGGGGCCATGTAGTCGAGCAGACCCTTGGTCAGCAGCATGTCGTTGATCGCGGCCAGTCGCTCGGGGCACTCGGGGTGGTGCGGGCCCATTTCGTGGCGGGCGCAATCAGGGTGGGTGATGTAGGCGGACAGCAAAGGCAGCTCCTGTCAGGAGGATGGGCTCGCAATGGGCAGCCCCGGCGAAATCGGACACAGTGATGTTGCCACGGTAAGCCCGTGTCCGTCGAGGGTCTTGCGCCATATCAAGTGTGGCGCTGGCTGCGGATCCTTGGGCGCGGTGTCGTGTCGGGCATGTCCTGAGGGGGCCATGTTCTAGACTGTCATATTGTGGTGGCACGAATGGCGGCCCGCGGGGTCATGGAACGACGGCGTGGGCGAGATGCCTGACAAGGAGGCAAATGAGCTCCCATGATGAGACATGGCTGGGACATGCAAGCTTGCTGCGCTCCGCCGTGGAACAATCGTTCAATGCCGTGATGGTCACGGATGCGCAGCCGGGGCCTCTGGGCCCGCGCATCGTGTACGCCAACCCGGCCTTGTGCGAGATGACGGGCTACAGCGAGGCCGAGTTGCTGGGTCAGACGCCTCGCATTCTGCAGGGGCCCTTGACCAGCCCGGAGGTGCTCCAGAGCCTGCGAGAGTGCCTCCGGGCCGACCGGTTCTTCCGAGGCTCGGCCATCAATTACCGCAAGGATGGTCGCCCCTACACCGTGGAGTGGAGCATTTCGCCGGTGAAGGACGAGGCGGGCATCACCACCCATTACGTTTCGGTTCAGCAGGACATCAGCGCGGTGACGGAGGCGCGGGCCACTAGCCGGTTGCTGGCGCAGGCGCTGGATGCCACCCAGGATGCGGTGATGATTGCCAATGCCCAGGGCGAGATCGAGTTCGTCAACCAAGGCTTCGAGTTGATCACCGGCTACAGCCGGGTCGAGGCTCTGGGTCAGAACCCCTCCATGCTCAAATCCGGTGAGCACAGTGAGGCCTTCTATGGCCGCCTCTGGGCAGCCATTCAGTCAGGGCAGACCTTTCGGGCGGTGTTCATCAACCGGCACAAGCAGGGGCACCTGATTCATTGTGAGGAAACCGTCTCCCCCATCCGCGATGCCGGTGGGGCGGTGACCCACTTTGTCAGCGTGATCCGGGATCAGACCGCGCGTGCGCACACCGAGCAAACCTTGAGGGAGCAGGCCACACGGGACCCCTTGACCGACCTGCTGAACCGCCGCGCCGGCGAGTGGCAACTGGAGCGGGCCTTCCTGGCCGCCCGCGAAGGGCTGAAGCCGTTTTGTCTGATCATGGCCGATGTGGACCACTTCAAGGCCATCAACGACACATGGGGGCACCCGGCAGGCGACCAGGTGCTGCAGCGTGTCGCGGGGGTGCTGCGCACCGGGGTGCGCGCCACCGACAGCGTGGTGCGCTGGGGTGGCGAGGAGTTTCTGCTGGTGTTGCCCTATTGCGAGCAGGCTGCGGCGCTGCTGCAGGCCGAGCGCCTACGTGAACGCGTGGCCGATGCCGAGCAGGGGGAGGTGGGGCGCGTGACGGTGTCGATGGGGGTGGCCGAGTTGCAGCGGGGCGAGACCCTGGTCAGCTTGATCGAGCGTGTCGACCAGGCGCTCTACCAGGCCAAGCACGCAGGGCGCAATCAGGTGTCAGGTGGGTAAGGCGTAACCCCGCTCGCGGACGAGGCGCACCGCCGCGCCCACCGCCTCGGGATCGAACAAGGTGCCCTGGTTGTTCATCAGCTCGGCCAGGGCAGCGTCGATGCCCACGGCCGGCCGATAGGGCCGGTGTGAGGACATGGACTCCAGCACGTCGGCCACCGCCAGCACACGGGCCTCGGGCAGGATCTCGTCGCCTTTGAGTCCGCGCGGGTAGCCGCTGCCATCCAGGCGCTCGTGGTGCTGGCGGATGATCTCGGCCACCGGGGTGCGGAAGGGCACATCCTTGAGGATCTCGTAGCCCGCCTGGGCATGGCCTTTCATCAACTCCATTTCGAGCCTGGACAGGCGGGTGGGTTTGGTCAGGATTTCCGAGGGCACGGCGATCTTGCCGATGTCGTGGACCAGGCCGATCATTTCCAGGTCGCGGCAACGCGCTTCGTCCCATCCCAGCTCGCGGGCGATGGCCCCGGCGATCAGGCCGACGTGGCGCTCGTGGCCGGCGGTGTAGGGGTCTCGCATCTCGACCATGTTGGAGACCGCCTGCAAGGTGCCCTGCATGGCGGCTTCGAGCTGCTGCACATAGCCGGCGATCTGGTCTTCGCTCTCTTTGCGCTCGGTGATGTCCTGCGCCATCACGATGGTGGCGGGCAGGCCGTCGTCCCAGATGATGCGCTTGGCGTGGATGCCCAGCTCGATCACCTGGCCGTCCTTGCGGCGCATCGGTACGCTGTAGCTGGCGCTGGGCAGCGTGCCAGCGTCGATCTGGGCGATGCTCTCCCGGATGCGGGCCAGTCTGTCGCCTTCGAGCATCGTGTGGCGCAACACGTCCTGGCCCATCAGCTCGGCGGGGGCATAGCCGAGGATCTCGCCGAAGCGTGGGTTGACGTAAATGAAGCGGCCTTCGCGGCGCACATAAATGCCGCTGATGGTCTGCTCCACCATGCTGCGAAAGCGCTGCTCGCTGTCGCGCAGCGCCTGCTCTCTGCGGCGGATGTCGGTGAGATCGGTCCAGGCCACGATCACGTCGTCGCCCACCACCGTCAGGGTGCCGCGGGCAATGCGCACGCTGCCGTCCTTGCAGCGCAAGGTCAATTCGGGGGACGAAACCGGTTGACCGTCCTGGCTGCGTGCGAGACTGTCATGCCAATGACGGATGAACAGAGCGCGCTCAGCTTCGTCGGCATACACACTGTCGAACCATTGCGACTCTTCCGCCACGTCAGAGAGCGCGTAGCCCAGCCACTGCTGGTGAGCGGCGTTCAGCGCCAGCATGCGCAGGTCCGAGCGGCGTTGTAGTTGCATCGGGACCGGGCTGGCGTGGAAGATCTGTGCGAAGCGACGCGACATCTGCTCCGCCGTTTCTTCGGCGTTCTCACTGCGGGCCTGTGAGGCCGCCCGGTCGAGCGCGGCATGGACCTCACTGGCGATGTCTTCCAGCAGGCGGGTCTGTTCGGCATCCAGATCGCTCAGACCATGGGCATACAGTCCCACGATGCCGACCGGACGTCCCTCACAGCGCAGCGCCATGAGCGCCTGATGGCCCAAGCCTCGGTGCATGAGGCTGTGGAGCCAGCTTTCAGAGGCCGACGGGGGGAGCGTATGCCCGATGGCACGTGCAGGTGGCATCGGAACCCGCTGTGATACGACGTGGCCTTGCGCCAGGCGTGTCTGTGAGGGGTCGAAGGGGCTCATGGGCTGCGCCAGCAGCTCGTTGAGCACGCCCACCTGCTCGGACGTGAGCCCGTGATGCAGGTGCAGACGCAGGGGTGTGCCGACGCCGCCGTCTACGGCGATGAACAGGGCTGGAAAGGCGCCATGTCGGCGCAAGACCCCGAGCAGGGCGCTCAGGATGTCGTCACGCTGCTGTCGCCGCGCCACCTCCCGACTGGTGGCGCTGAGCATGTCGTACAGAGAGGTCAGGCGCTGGACGCGTTCGGCGGCCTGCACGCGCTGCAGCGTTTCATTGAGCTGGGCCGCCACACTGGTGACCAGCTCCCGCTCCTCAGGCAGGAAGGTGGCCAGCGGGGTGTTGAGCGCGTCGGGGTACCAGGTGTGGATGTGGCCGACGAGCACGCCGTTGCGCTCGATGCTGGCCTGCAGATGGCGTCGAGGCACGGGGCTGGGCAGACTGGCGCCAAAATGCCCCCAGCTGCTGTCGATGCAGGCTTGAACCTCATTGGGCAGCACGAAGCAAGGCGGCAGCAGGGCCACCAGTTTGTCCAGCTTGCCCTGCAGATCCAGCTCGGAACTTTTCAGCAGGTTGGCGACACCGTGCAGGCCGCGCAGCTCCTTGACGCGCTCGTTGAGGTCATGCACCAGGCTTTCGCGCTCACGGCTCAGACGCTCGCGTTCGGTGACGTCACGCAGCACCAGCACCCAGGCGGCATGCGGCCCGTCGCCGTGCAGCGGGGCGGCGTGGCACTCCACGGTACGCTGGCCGGGCAGATCGAGGGTGAGCAGGAAGCCGGTACGGGCCTGTTGCAGACGCTGGCACACCGGGCAGACCTCGGCAGCGTCTTGGGCGGGGTGAAGCAGGGTGCGGACCGATTGTCCGACCAGGGCTGCAGGTGACTGGCCCACCCACCGTGCGGCGGCCTGGTTGGCCTGCTGGATGGTGCCATCGGCGGCCACGACCACGGTGGGCTCTGGCACGGCGTCGTAGCGGCTGGCGGTGCGGGCCAGCATGTCGAAGGGCGCCTGCAGGGTGTGCTGCACCAGCGCGTCGTACACGAACCAGTAGGCGTAGATCTTGAGCAGGTGGCCGACGAGGTTGGCGTTGGCATACACGCTGACGTAGCGGGTGAAGGCGAACTCCGCCACCATCATGACCAAGGCGGCAGCCAGCAGGCGCTGGAACAGGTGCACTGGCATCAAGGCACGATGGCGCCAGTACAGCAGCGCGGCCACGCCCATCATGGCAATGATCACGTACTCGGCATAAATCTTGAAAGGCGTCAGCCCCTGCCCGTCGATGTAGGCCGTGGGGAAACTGCCAGACGCAATCAGCAGCACACACAGCACGGTGGCGCTGCCGAAGGCCAGGTGCATGGGAATCACGGTCAGCGTGCGGCGCAGCATGAGCGGCGCCAGCAGCAGCGTGGTCGCCTGCAGGAAACGCGCGGCCACCCAGAACTGGGTGGGGGGATTGGCGCTGTCCAGGGGGAGCAGGTTCATGCCCTTGAAGGTCAGCGTGTGCAGCAGGTCCAGCCCTGCACACCAGCCGATGCCCACGGCAATGAACACCACGAAGTGGTTGCGGGTGAACTGCACCGAGGTGGTGGCCACGGCCAGGGCCGTCCAGGCCACCACCGCGGAGATCAGCTCGGCCAGCATGTGCCCCAGCAGATAGCCCTGCTGGCTGGCCCACCAGGTGGCCAGGGCCATGAGGGTGGGGGGCAGCAGGGTACGCAGTGGGCCGCGGGTGTGCGCGGTACCCGGGCTGGAGGGCACCCAGGCGGTGTCGGTCACGGAGGAGGGGACAGTCACTGTGTGGCGCAGTCAGGGCGGCGAGAGGCTCAGTCTAGCGCCATGAGGAGGGGTTTTGTTTGACGTGGCGCGGTGTCGGAAGGGGGGCGCTCAGACGCCCAGCGTGACCATGGCGTACATCGGGGTGCCAGTCACCGGCATCCACCAGGTTTCGGCGACCGAGCCCAGCCAGCCATAGCATTCCGAGACGCTGCGCGTGTTCAGCAGGCTCAAGCGTGGGTGGGGGCGGGTGAGCTCTTGCGCACTGCCGGGGCACCACAGGAATTGCGCGCCGGTGGGGCCCACGGTCGGATGGAAGCGGGCCATGCCACGTCCCACCCGGGACATGGTGTCGAGCACCATGCGCGAGCCGGGCGGTGCCTGTTCGGCAAACTCGGCCAGCACGGCCTCGACCTGCGCCGGTGTCAGGTACATCAGCACCCCCTCGCAGAGCACGAACACCGGCTTGTCATGGGGGCCACTGGGCAGACCCAGGCGTTGCCACCAGCCGGGCGTGCGCAGGTCGACTTCGGCGTGATGCTGACGGGGCACATCGGCCGCGAGGCAGGTGTCGCGCAGGGCCATCACCTCGGGCAGGTCACTGTCGAGCCAATGGTTGGTGCCCTGATCCAGCCATTGAAAGTGTTGTGACAGGCCGCAGCCCAGGTTGACGCCCTGGCTGTCGGGGTGGTCCTTGAAAAACGCGCGACCCGTCGCCTGAATGACCCGGGTGCGCCACAGGATGAACTGCAGCGTGACACGGTCTTTCAGGTAAGGGCGCAGGTCGATGTCGAGTTGTTCGAGCAGTTGCTCGGCCGCGGCATCGTGACAGGCCAGTGCCGGAAAACACGCGCCACCGCGCGCACGGGCCACCAGGGGGATGAGCAGGGTTTGGCACACCGGAGACAAGGCGTGTGGCAGTTCATTGCCAATTTTCACAACAGACGCTCCTTGTTCCGGACAGGTGAACGGTCCAGTTTATCGGACACCGGGGGAGGCTGGAGGCGCGTCGGATCAGGGTTTGCCTGTGCCTCTTGGGTTTGGCGGACATGGTAGTCCCAAGCCTGCCGCGTGCGCGGCATAGCCCCTCAACTTGTCTCAGCTCTCGGGTCAGCCTTGCCAGCGCGCCCACGCCGCCTGGGCGATGCGGTAGGTGTTCAGCTGCACCCGCACCGTGGTCTGGATGTCGTGGCCGTAGCCGCCAGCCATCGCCATGGCGATCGGCAGGTGGCGCTGCCAGGCCCAGTCGAACACGCGCTGGTCGCGGGCGGCCATGCCGGCGTCACTCAGGCGCAGGCGCCCCAGGCGATCGCCCTCGTGCGGGTCGGCGCCGGCCAGGTAGATCACCAATCCGGGCTCGCATCGGCGCTCCACCTCGGCCAGGCCCTCCTCCAGCGCGGCCAGGTAGGGTGCGTCGGTGCAGCCATCGGGCAGGTCGATGTCGCAGTCGCTGGGCTCTTTGCGGAAGGGGAAGTTCTTGGCCCCGTGCAGGGACAGGGTGAACACGCTGGGGTCGTTCTGGAAGATGCGCGCGCTGCCGTTGCCCTGGTGCACGTCCAGGTCGATGATGGCCACCTGCAAGGGACGCGAGGGCGGGTCGATGCCGGCGCGCAGGCGTTCGAGCTGCATCAGACGGGCGGCCACGGCAGCGTCGTTGAACACGCAAAAGCCGCTGCCTTTGTCGGCATAGGCGTGGTGGGTGCCGCCGGCCAAGTTGGCCGCCACCCCTTCGCCCGACAGGGCCACGCGGCAGGCCTGCACGGTGGCACCCACCGAGCGGCGGGCGCGCTCGTTCATGCCGGGGCTCCACGGAAAGCCGATTTCGCGTTGCTGTGCTGCGCTCAGGGTGCCGTGCCGCACGGCGTCGATGTAGGCCGGGTCATGCACCAGGGACAGGGCGGCATCGTCGGCCGGCTCGGCCTGCTGCAAGCTGACCGCAGGGAGATGCGCCGTGATCTGGTCACGCAGCATCTCGTACTTGGCCATGGGAAAGCGGTGCCCATCCGGCAGGGGCAACACAAAGTGATCGGCGTAGAAGGCTTGCACAGCTGCCATTGTGCGGCTTGGCGTTTGGTGCGCATCGGGTTCTGCAAGGCGGTTCGGGGTCTCGAACTCACTCTGTCCTCGGTACATACTGATGCACTTGCACGACTGCTGTTGTTTGGACACTGACATGACCGATTTGCTGCCTGCCCATCCCGATGTGAACCGCCTGGTGGAACTGATGCGCCTGGCGCCTCAGGGCAACGACCATTTCCTGGCTCAAAGTGACGACATTGGCACGCCCGCCCTGTTTGGTGGCCAGGCGCTGGGACAGGCCTTGATGGCCGCCAGCCTGACGGTGCCTGCCGAGCGCATGGTGCATTCGCTGCATGCCTACTTTCTGTTGCCGGGCGAGCATGCCCCGGTGACCTACGAGGTGGACCGCGTGCGCGATGGCCGCAGCTTCAGCATGCGCAGCGTCGTGGCGCGTCAGAGCGGCAAGATCATCTTCGAGCTGACGGCCTCGTTCCAGACGGCCGATGAGGGGCCGGAACATCAGGTGGCCATGCCGCCGCAGCCGGGGCCGGAGGGGCTGGTGCCCGAAAGTGTGGGCCGCGATGCCATCCGCCACCTGCTGCCGCGCCCCTACAGCGAAAAGCTGCTGGGGCCACGTGGCCTGGAGTTGCGCCGGGTGAATCCGCAAGACCCCATGCATCCGGTGCCCCACGCGGGCGGCTCGGCCATGTGGGTGCGCGCCCTGGCGCCGCTGCCCGATGACCCGCTCGTGCACCGTGCCTTGCTGGCCTATGTGTCGGACCACGGCCTGCTGCTGGCCGCGACGGAGCCGCATGGGTTGAGCATGCTGCGCGGCGATGTGCGCCTGGCCAGCCTGGACCACGCCATGTGGTTCCACCGTGACTTCCGCCTCGACGACTGGCTGCTGTACGTGATCGAATCGCCCAACGCGGGTGGGGCCCGCGGGCTGTGTTCGGGCCGCTACTTCACCCGCGATGGTCGCCTGGTGGCCTCGGTCATGCAAGAGGGCATGGTGCGCCAGATCAAGAAGGGCTGAGCCGGCTGCGTGGGGCGGCTCAGGCCGCCGCGCGGTGGTGGTCCAACTGAAACACGGCCACGGCGTGCACCAGCTCCTGGGCCTGCATG
>MESA01000011.1:0-5057 GCA_001770775.1 Burkholderiales bacterium RIFCSPHIGHO2_12_FULL_63_20 | reverse complement strand
GGCTTCGCCCACCTGGCTCACGCCGGCGCTTTGCTCTCGGCTGGCCGCGCTGATCTCGGCCACGATGTCGCTCACGCGGCGGATGCTGGTCACGACCTCGTCCATGGTGGCGCCGGCGTGGTTGACCAAGGTGGCGCCTTGTTCGATGCGTGCCACGCTCTCGGTGATCAGTTGCTTGATTTCGCGGGCAGCTTCGCCGCTGCGTCGTGCCAGCGTGCGCACCTCACTGGCCACCACGGCGAAGCCGCGTCCTTGTTCCCCGGCGCGGGCGGCTTCCACCGCCGCGTTGAGCGCCAGGATGTTGGTCTGGAAGGCGATGCCGTCGATGACGGCGATGATGTCGACGATCTTGTGGCTCGACTGGCTGATGTCGCGCATGGTGTCCACCACCTGCGACACCGTCTCGCCGCCTTGCTGGGCCACGTTGGAGGCCTGCTGCGCGAGCTGGTTGGCTTGGGCGGCGCTGCTGGCGTTGTGCTGAACGGTGCTGCCCAGCTCCTCCATGGAGGCCGCCGTTTCTTCGAGTGCGCTGGCTTGGCTTTCGGTGCGGGCGCTGAGGTCCAAGGTGCCCTGGCTGATCTCGGCGCTGGCCGTGGCCACGTTCTGTGAGCTCTGACGCACGCTGCGCACCGTGTTCACGAGGCTGTGCTGCATGCGTTCCAGGGCCTTGAGCAACTGGCCGATTTCGTCCTCGCGCTCGACGTGCACGGTGTTATTGAGTTGACCGCTGGCGATGTGATCTGCCACCGCTACCGCGTGGCGCAAGGGATGGGTGATGCTGCGGATCAGGCGCCATCCGGCTCCCAGCGCATACATCACCGCGAGCAAGCTGGCACCCCACAGGATCATTTTCTGAGTCTGTGCGCGTGCGGCACCTTCCTCGCGCAGCAGGCGACCTCGTTGATCGGATGCTTCGGCAAAGGCCTGGGTGGCCCGCATGAGCCGGTCCAGCAGCGGGCGGCAGTCGTTGTTCATCTTGGCGATGGCTGCCTCGCGCTGGCCTTGCTGTGCCAAGCGCACGATCTCCAGTGCCACCGGGCCGTAGGCAGACTCCACTTCGGCAATTTCACGCGCCAGCTTGCGCTCGTCTTCGGTGACGTTGGCCGATTGAGTGACCAGGTCTTGCAACTGCTTGATTCTCACTGCAGCTTCTTCGTGAGCGGCCATGACCTTGTTGCGCTCGCTGGTGGGGTCTTCCGATTCGGGGATCAGCACCAGATTGCGCGCGGCGATGGCGCGGCGGTCTATGGCGGCTTCAACGTGACCTGCCAGCGTGGCGCCAGCGGCGAAATCATTGAGGCGGCTGTTGGCATCGTCCAGGCTGTAGGCAGCGATGCCTGAGACGGTTGTGACCAGCACGGCGAGGCTCCCAAAGGCCAACGAGAGTCGGGTGCGTACAGAGAGCGAGGGGAGAGACATGTGAAGGGCGGGGAGGATCTCGGAGGGATGTCCGATTACCGGGGATGATACCGGCGTGGGTACGACATGTTTCACGTTGGAAGCAGATCAAGCCGCTCTGTGTGATGAATGCCCCGAGACTTGGTCCCGAGTTGTAACGGTCGACAGCCGGCCTGCCGGGCGGCGCTACATCTGGATGCGTCTGCGCTTGGCCGAACAGGGGCGGCGTCGTAAATTAGCGCGGTTGTTCGCCCAGCCGATGTCTCGGCGCAAGAGGTGGACGTTTGAGAGGGAGTCCCCATCATGCAAACCCGTTTTTCCCTGTCTGTGCTGGCCCTCGGGGTCGCCACGCTGCTGGCGGCCTGTGGTGGTGGGGGCTCGTCTGCCGGCGGCACCGGGCAGTTGTCCTTGCAGGTGACCGATGCCCCAGTCGATGAGGCGACGAGCGTGGTGGTCCAGTTCACCGGGGTGGAGCTCAAGCCGGCCGGTGCCAACGCGATCAACATTGATTACCCGACGCCGCGCACGATTGACCTGCTGGCGCTGCAGGACGGCGATGCCGAGTTGCTGTTGAACGGCCAGACGGTGCTGGCGGGGCGGTATGAGTGGGTGCGCCTGAAGGTGGTGACGTCGCAGTCCACGCTGGATTCGTATCTGGAAAAACCCGTATCCGGCGTGCCCACGAAGTTACCGCTGTACGTGCCCAGTGGCTCGCAAACCGGCCTGAAGCTGGTGCGTGGGTTCACGGTGCCGGTCAACGGGTCGGCCTCGTTCACCATCGACTTTGACCTGCGCAAATCGGTGGTGGACCCCTCCGGGGCGTTCTCTGGCTACTACCTCAAGCCGGCACTGCGTCTGGTCGACAACGCCCAGGTCGGAGGCATCACGGGCACCGTGGCCTTGTCAGGGCTGTGTCCTGCGTCCGCGTCGCCGCTCGTTCCCAATGGCCCCAGCGTCTACGTGTTTGCGGGCGCCGGTGTGACCCCGGATGACATCGACGCCTCCGGCGCCGAGCCGGTCACCACGGCTTCGGTGAAGGAGACGAGCGTCGGCAGCGGGGTCTACACCTACAAGGCGGCCTTCCTGTCCCCGGGCGCCTACACGGTGGCGCTCACCTGTGTGGGCGCGACCGACCAGCCCGAGAGCAGCGAGGCGCTGAACTTCCAGGGCACCCGGAACGTGACGGTGAGCGCGAACCTGAACAACCAGCAGGACTTCACCACGCCGCCGCCTCCCTGATCCCCAGGTGGCCGATCTGGCGAGCGGGTCACCCGTTCGCTGGATCTTGATGGACCACGCGGTTGCGGCCGCTGTGTTTGGCCGAGTACAGACGGGCGTCGGCCGCCATCACGGCGGTGTCCTCGTCGTCATCGGCGGCGCTGGCCATGGCCACGCCCACACTGATGCTCACCAGCCCGGCGGTCGGGTCGGGCGCGGCTTCGATCACTTGGCGCAGTTTTTCGGCCACCAGGCAGGCGCCCGCCTCATCGGTGTGAGGCAGCAGGACGAGGAACTCTTCCCCGCCGAAGCGCGCGACGAAATCACTTTCCCTCAGGGGCGCACGCAGGCCCTGCGACACCCGCTGCAGCACCCGGTCACCCACCGCGTGGCCGTGCAGGTCGTTGACGCGCTTGAAGTGGTCGACGTCGAGCATGAGCACGGCATAGGGCAGGTGGCTGCGTCGCATGCGCACGAGCTCCTCACGCAGTCGCTCGTTGGCCGCCAGGCGATTGGGCAAGCCCGTCAGCACGTCATGGCGGGCCAGTCGATGCAAGGCCGCATTGGCTTGCGCCAGCTCGGCCGTGCGGGCTTCGACCTTGGATTCCAGCTCCGCATTGAGTTGGCGGATCTGCGACTCGGTCTGATGGCGCAAGGTGGCATCGATGCACAAGCCGGTGAAGTGGACCGCTGCGCCGTCGGCATCGTACCGGTGCTGCCCATGTGCATCGATCCAGCGCACCTCGCCCGAGGGGCGCACGATGCGGTAGGACGCGACAAACGGACGGCGATGGCGGACGGCCTCTTCGAGGACGCGTTCTGCCACGGCCAGGTCGTCAGGGTGGACGCGGGCGCGCCATGTGTCGAACGTGGCCTGGGTTTGCTCTGGGTCCAGGCCAAAGAGCTGGAACAGGGCGGGCGACCAGTTGAGGCGGGCGGTGCGCATGTCCCAGTCCCAGGCACCGGCCTCGGCGGCGCGTTCGGCCATGTGGAGCAGCTCCAGCGTCTGGCGCTGGGCACGCTCCTGACGTTTGCGCTCGGTCATGTCCAGCACCAGGGTGGTGGTGCCGGCCGGGTTGCCGGCCGTGTCTTTTTGCAGGGACACGGCGCACAGCAGCCAGACCTTGCGCCCGTCGGGCAGCACGTAGCGGGACTCGTGCATGAAGCTGCGCCCCTGCGCCAGCAACTGCCCGATGGTGTTGGTGAGGTGGGGGCGGTTGTCGGCGTGGGTGATTTCCCGCAGGCGCTGACCGATCACCGACTCGCGGGTACGTCCTGTGATGGCGCAGTATCGGTCGTTGACAAAGGTGATGCGGCCGTCGAGGTCGGTTTCGAGCAGGCCCACCATGCCCTGGTCGGCCACGGCTTCGAGGCGCTGCTCCTGTTCGAGGCGAGCAGCGGCCTCTCGCTCGGCGTTGAGTGCCAGCCGGGTCCGGCGTTGCTCGGTGACGTCCTCCACCATGGCCAGAAAACAGGGGGGCTCGCCCTCGGTCACGGTCACGCGGGTCTCGTTGACATGCACCCACACCACGGTCCCATCGGGATGAACGTAGCGCTTGTCGCGCAAGAAGCAGGGGATCAGGCCCTGGCGCAGCTGGGCCTTGTGCTTGACTTCATGGGCGAGGTCATCGGCGTGGGTCAGGTGCATCCAGTCCTGTCCCCGCAGCGCATCACGAGAGCGGCCGGCCAGATCGGCGAAGCGCTGATTGAGGTCGATGATGCGGTCGGTGGCCGGGTCGATCATCACGATGCCCAGGTGTGATTGCTCGAAGACCGCGCGCCACAGCGTCTCGGGCTTGGTGGTGCCGGGGGACCCATGCGGGACCGGTGAGGTCAGGTGAGCGGGCATGCAGTGACAGGATGACGCACGAGGGTCGAAAACGACATGTGTTCATTGTGATTGCTGTCGCCGGCATTCAGCATGTGAAAACCACCAAGATGGCGAGGCATTTTCAGAGATGACCTCACTTTGACGTGCCCAACGCAAACAGCCCCTCGCAAGGGGCTGTGGGGGGAGAACAGGGCGGGCGCGGGTGGCGCGCCCGTGTTGCTCAAGCGGTCAGGATCAGAAGGCGGCCGAACCGGTGATCGCACGGCCCAGGATCAGGGCGTGGATGTCGTGCGTGCCCTCGTAGGTGTTGACCACTTCGAGGTTGACCAGGTGACGGGCCACGCCGAACTCGTCGGAGATGCCGTTGCCCCCCATCATGTCGCGCGCCATGCGGGCGATGTCCAGGGACTTGCCGCAGTTGTTGCGCTTCATGATCGAGGTCACTTCGACCGGCGCCTTGCCGGCGTCCTTCAGGCGACCCAGCGCCAGGCTGCCTTGCAGGCCCAGCGTGATCTCGGTCAGCATGTCGGCCAGCTTCTTCTGGATCAGCTGGTTGGCGGCCAGGGGCTTGCCGAACTGCTTGCGGTCCATCACGTACTGACGGGCACGG
>MESA01000010.1 GCA_001770775.1 Burkholderiales bacterium RIFCSPHIGHO2_12_FULL_63_20 | reverse complement strand
CGCGCAGTGGCAACAGCAATGAGCGCTGATGTAGCCGAAGAAAGCTAGCGCCAGCGCAACTGTGTTGGTGTTCCTGTGATGGCAGCTATCGGCCAAGTGCAGTCCTTGACCTATTTTTCCCCAAGAACTGCATCAGGCTGGTTTGAGTCATTCACGCTCCAATAGCTGAATGGCAGCAACCGCCAGCACCGGTCGTTGAACGCGCTATGTCCTGTACGGCCGCGTCGCTGTCGGAATCGACCGCTGGACCGCGCGTCTCGCCAGGTGGCACCCTGAAGCCTGTGCGGCGGCGTAGGCGAGCGCCAATGCCTTGACCTGGTCCTTGGGCGCAGCCGCCATGGCGGTGTCGAAGAGCGCGTCGACGAGCTTCACAGGGGCCTTCTGCGCGAGCGCCTGGACACGATCCTCGACGGTGGCACCAGCTTGGTCGGCCAGTTCAGCCACTCCGGCGGCAACGTCGCCTGCGCCGCGACGAAGGTTTACTCCACGCCGGTCGGAATGACGGCCTGGCCCCTGCGGAACTTCACGCCGGTGTCACCCCTGTAGGGCGCGAATTCGAGCAAATCCTTAGGGATCCCGCGACTCGGCCCGACGTAGTCCTTCAAGAACCCGTCACGGATGCCGACTTCTATCTCGTAGGCCGCGTACTTGCGGGTGTTGACGCCATGAACGACGACGAATGGCATGCCTGCTTCTCCCCTATAACCACTGGCCCGGCTCGTATGGTCGCGAGTAATGCTTAATTGGCAACTACGCCGAACCCGCGCAACCCGTGAAGTGGGTAGCCGGCTCATCCTCTATCGCATTCGCGCGGGGGCAGGCGCACGCCGCGGAAGGCTTCCATCTGCTGCAGCGCAGCGCTGCGACGGTCGCCGAGATCTACCAAAGCATCTAGGACATGCAGCAGCTTTCTCGCCAGCTCCGCAGGCAAAGGCTGCCGGCGGTCCGCATGGGCCTGAACGAGTCCCGCCACGGCGGCCGGAATGCCGGTGCCTCGCCACTCCTCGGGCAGGCGCCCATCCACCAGTTGCGCGAGAATCTGGTCGGCAAAGGCCTCTGCTGGATACGCTGCGCCTGCGCGCTCGCACAGGATCATGAACTGGGTCGCCACGTAAGGTATCCAACCACCCTTCCGGACAAGTTTGTCTACCAGTGGCAGCACTTGCGGCAGGTCATCCCACCGCCCGTTGGCGAACCGGGTGGCACCGTTCGCGCCGTCGATGGCCACACACAGCAATACCTTGATCAATTCGGGCATATCGAAGCCACTGATACTTCCGTCGCCGTGGCCGGACCGGCGGAAGTCGCGGTGCTCCAGCACCCGGACAAGAACTATGTCCAGGATGCCCAGCACGCCCGGATCCATGCGCGGTGCATCTAAGACGGCAGAGGCGGCAAGGGCGCTGGTGAACGGGGCTAGCATCCTCATCGCGGTCTCGTCGGGCTGGTCCACGATGGCCGTGAGCAACCTGGCGCAAAACTCTACCGCAGAAAGCTGCTCTGCGACGCCTGCCAACAATTGGCCCAACCGGCGCTGCCACTGAAGCTGGTCCGAACTGTCGAGTCCCCTGCCGCGGCGCCGTTCCGTCCGCCACGCAGGGTTGATGGTGTTCAGGGTCCAATCGACGAACCCCTCCAGCGCTTCGACATAGCGATCCCTTGCAGGGCCTTGCATGACAGCCGCCACCGGGACCCGCCCCAACAGCTCTGACGCAAAATCACTGAGCCAGATATCGTCCGACCGGCGCCATCCATCCTCTTCTTGATGCTGGCGCTCATCCCCAGCCTCCCGCGGGGCCTGGGTCCAGGAGGGCAGTGGCCGCACCCACGACGGAAAGCTCTCGGCGGACGCCATCTCGTCCATCGCCTCGGACAAGGCAAGCCTCCTGCGCTCCTCTTCCAAACGAGCGCGGGCCAGTGCATCAAGCCTGTGATCACCCGGCCCGCGCCGGTAGCGCGCGAGTCGAAGCGCGAGGTTAAAGCCGCACCAGGCGAAATGCGGATCCTGCGCCCAACAACTGGCAATTCCGTCGAGCGCCGTCAGCGCTACCATCTGAAGAGGGTGGGTCACCAACCGATAAACCGCTTCGCGATCGGCCGCGTGCCCGTTGCCCCTTCGGATCACGGCCGTCAGGGCCCTAGCCACAAACATCTTCGGGTGCCAGGGAATCCGGGACCTGGCGAATATGTCGTCGCGGGGCCGCTCCACCTGGTCGCGGTAGCCCTCTAGCGTGGCGCGGGCCCAGTCGATGTGTTCAGCCGGCCCGTCGAAGCACATCACGACCGCCGCAGTGCCGGCGATACAGCCATGCGCCACTGCATAGTCCGGCATCAGCGACGCCGCCGTTCCAGTGGTAACCGCCGTAGCCATCGCCGTCGCGCGCCCAACGGCTTCCGTGATCGATAAATCCGGCGCCACCGCGCCCAATTCGAAACACTTCTCCACCCACAACCACAGCTGCGACTCGCGGGAGACTTCCTCGTAGCGCTGCCGGGCCGCCAGGATGTCTGGCGAGGAATGTCGTGCGCTGCGCAACTCGATGCCGACCACATCGTCTCGGCCGGCGATTGGGACGGTTACGTAGTTTTCCTCGCGGCCGAACTCGGCCCATAACTCCGCATCGCGGCGCAGCTCGGCCAGAAGTTCTTCGCTTTGCGCTTGCTCTTCGTACTCCAGCTCCAGTTCGACAGGGAAACGATCCAGGGCGGCCCGCAATGCCCCGCGCAGCGCCGTGTCCGGCCCCAGCGCAAAGAGTTGCGCAAGCCAGCGGATGTCCATGCCTCGCTCCGGCAAGCTGCCCGCCTCGACGACTGCTTTGCGGTGCATGTCGTCGCTATCGAACCCGATGAGACCGGCCGAGCGAAGCTGCCGCTCCTGCCGACTGCGCTCCACATCCAGGCGCCACAGCCGGTGGCTGGCCACCAGCGGCAGGCTCACGACAGAAACCTCCCTCGATCGCAAGGCGACGAGCATCGCCACACTCAACACAGCGATACTGGAGTGACCCTCCACCACCTCGCGCAATACCTCGGTCGCGGGCCGGCCCGAAGATAGCTGCCCAAGTGCCCAACGTTCCAAAGCCATCGTTGCGCACTGAACCGCATTTGATCCACCATGGCCACGCGCCCACATGTAGTGGTGACCGCCGCCCCAGAACTCCTGTCGACCCCACGGAAATGCCAGCACGAGCGGAGCAGGCGTGCCGCCGCTCCCAGTGTGCCGGTGTAGCTGGCGCCAGGCCAACGCCGCGTGGTTCGCTAGATCGCGCACAAGGGTGAGCCCGACAGCCGGTGCGTGCGTCAACAGCGCATGGAACGGCTCGCGCAGCGGCGATGCCGGAAAGTACCCTTGCAGGTCGCCGCCGATCGACAGCCGGTCCCAATCATGATTTGAAAATGACCGGCCTGACATGATCGACATCGGCAAGTGGTCGAGTGCGCGTTGTTCGTTGCGGGTCCGCTCCGCCTCTGGCTTGGCCCGGAGGGCGGCGATGCGGGCCGCGCGATCCCTCGACTCCTGCCGCTCCCTGGCCTCTTGGTCATCCGGCAGCTCCTTCAGAAAGCTCCTGCGGGCGACCTGCGCCAGCAGCTCCGGATGGGTCTGCGCGAGTAGTGACGCGTGCGACATCACCTCTTGGAATGAAGACACCTCGAACCGCTCGATCGGCTCGATCTTGAGCAAGTAGGCGCGAACCACCTCGGGAAAACAGCGCGCCGCGCGTAGCACGAGGGTCCGCAGTTCCGAATCGAGGTCTGAAGGCGCACGCACGGCCGGCGCTTCGGGTACCTCTTCGTCCGCCGAGTACCAACGTGGGGATGCGCGGACATCCTCGATCGCGTGCAACCAGGCAGCGCACAGGTCCACAATCCGCCGCGAGATCGGGTTCGGGAGGTCCATCAGCGGCACCTGCCACGTCATGAACAGCGCCACCAGATCCGGCAGGCAGGCGTCCGGCATTTCGGCGACATGGTCGAGTGCCCAGGTCAGCAAGCGGCCCCAGGCACCGAAGTCCGATGGCCACCCGAGCAGGTCGGCGATCCGGATGCGATCGGTCGAGGTCAGGTTCTCGCCGCCCATCTGGCCCGACAGCACAAGCGGATTCGGGGTCGTCTTCTCGGCCCGCACCCACACCAGCAGCTTGCGCAGCAGCCGGTGCTCTTGCGCCGAGAGAGTCCCCGTGAAGGCATCCGCGTGCTCGTTGAAATCGGGGGAAAACACCGGTGCGATGAGCCATGACCGCAACCACTGCGGTCGCAAGGTGGGCGCCTCGAGCGCATGCAGCTGTCGCCCCCACGCCGCCGGCTCGCCGTACATGGTCTGCGACAGCAGCTCCACCGTTCGCGCCAGCGCAGGCGGTTCACCGGCGGCCGTCAAGATGGAGATCCAGTTCTCACCTTCGTCCAGCAGCAGGTGCAGAAGCGCCCATTCGAAAAAGATGTCATGCGCGAACTGCGCCGTGAGGCCGGGCCGGACTTGCTGCACCAAACCATCCAGCTGCAGCGCCGGAAGTACGGCCTGCGTGGCCGGCGAAAGAGTACGAATCCGAATGTCCCGGCCGAGATCGGGCGCACTGCGTTGCGCGAGTTCGATCAAGGCCTGCTGCCGCGCCAGGACCTGCCCGTCTTGCGCATCGTAGCCGCCACGCGCCCACCACGCGTTGATCAGGTCGAGCTCGGAACGCGGCGCAAAGCCCGCGGGGTAGGCCGCGCTGGTGAAGCCCCGGGCCAGCACCGAAGCGAAGAACGGACGGCGCGCGAGCGCCCGAACCCTGTCGTCGCCCCCGATCAAGAGCGGGCGTAACGCGGGCAGTCTCGCGACGAGACCCGCCGCCTCGTCGTCCGACAAGTCCTGGACATCGACGTAGCCGACACCGCTGCCCGAGATCAGCGCCGGGGGCACCCAGTTGCGCAGCGGCTCGATGCCCGCGTCTCGCGCCGTCGCGACGATTCGCCACTCGGCAAGCGCCGGGCTGGCCAGGATCTGCCCCAGAATGTCGGTGACGACCGCCCGCTGCTCCGGCACGATGCGGTCCAGGCCATCGATGAACAGAACCGCGTGGCCGGTCGCTGCGACTTCGACCAGCAGCGGCTCGATGGCGACGGTGGAAAGTCCCATCGCAACAGCGTTTTCGGCCCAGCTTCGACCGGAAAACCGGTTCGCCGTGAGCAACAGGGTGGCTCCATCAGTGGAGCACCGCGCCAGCAGGTCGCGTAACAGGACCGTCTTGCCGGTGCCCGGCAAACCCTTAATCACCGTCAGTCGGTGGCGTCCCATTTCGGCCGCCAAGGCCGCCCGAAGATCGGTCCGATCAACGTGCGCGCCGCCAATGTCGTGAGCCTGCTGCGCCAGCCAGTGGCGGCTGCTCTCGCGCAACACCTCCAGGTCGCCGGCCAAGGCCGGGACGCCGGCGAAACGGTAGCCGCTGGGCAAGCGCCGCAGCACCGAAGCGCGGCTGAACTCTTCCCTGCGGCCCGCGCCATCACGCGCGATTTGCCGCAGGTGGCCCCACAAATCCTGCGCCCTTCCCTGCTGCACAGCCGCCAGCGCGCGCTGCAAGCCGGCGAGGACGGACGCCTCCGTGGTAGAGCCTTCATGCAACAGATCGAACTTGATGAGGACCAGGTGCGACAGCAGCCGATGCAAGGCGTCGTCCGGCAGCGAGCCGGCATCGGCCAGTGCGCAGGTACGTACGGCATCGACGACTGCCTGGTGCGCCTGCGACGCCCCACTGCCGCCGCCGAATCGCTGGAAGAAGGAAGCTGGTGACTCAGACGCGCGTGCCCACTCGCAGACGGTGGTGAAGTTGCGGTATGCGTCATCGGAGATGTTTCCCACGGCCGCACCTACCCGGTCGACGTGCACGCGGAAATCAGTCTTTTGCAACGTCTGCCAACTGCGCTGGATCACCTCGCGGAAGTCGGTGTTGCTGGCCGCGTCTGAAACCGTCAACGATCGCTTGATCTGGAGCGATAGGCGCATCAGGGAGTTATCGGCCGGCGCGAGGGCATCGACGATCACATCGTCCAGGGGCTCCCCGGCATCCGCCTGCTGCTGCGCGACGCGCTGCACTACGCGTGCATCCAGGCCCGGCGCGGTGGTGCCGCCGACGAGTGCCGCGAGGTAGCAGGCCGCAGCGGCATCCTCGAAGGTAAATCCGGCGCCGCCGGTGAGTTCAGGCGATGGCATGGTGGGCGTTAAGTCGGCTTCAACCCATCATAGGCAGTCGTGTCGCGAACCACGTTTTCGACGTAGGCCAGGCACGCCGCGACATCCGCACTTACGAAGCAGCCGAACTGCTCAAGAAGCCCCAGGTCGGGCCTGTTCACCAGCGTGCACAACGGGCCTTCCGTGAAGAAGGCGTCGCAATAGGCCAGCGCCGCACAAGCGTGCTGGAAATCGAACAGGTCATTGGCTTTCAGCGCCTGCCCCTTGTTCCACCGCACGGCCGCATGCAGGGTGGCGTTGATGTGCAGCGTGCGCAGGGCTTTCCGGCCCGCCACCGTTCCAAAGGCGCCTACCAGGAACGCCAGGCACTGCCGATCGACCTCCGCGCGCTCCGGTGTTCCCTCCTTGGGCAAGGGTCCCGCCTCGGGCGGCAATGTGGGCGCCAGGATGGTGGCCAGTTGACCGGCAAAGAGGTCCAGGACGCCGACCAGTTCGTGCTGGTAGGCGGTCTTCATGTTTTTGAGGCTGTCCGCATGGGCGCGGATCTGCTCGTTCACCCGGCCGGTGGTTTCGCGAAAGCACAGCGGGTCGGCATGCACGAACTTGTCGCCGAGCATGTCGCACACCTGGATCAGCGTGACGTCTTCCCACATGTGGTCGAAAAAGGCTTTGCGCATGGCCAGGCTGGTGGCTGGGTCGAAGGCCATCGACACCGGATCGACGAAGCCCATTACATACGCGGGCTTGGACCACACCAGCTCGCGCAGCGGATCGACCGCCTCCGGCGTTCGGGCCGCATGCACGTAGTGCGCGATTTCGGTGCCGACGCGCATGTCGTAAGTGAGTAGGGTGGCGCCCAGGCTCAGTTCGCTGATCAGGTCGGCAGTGGCGGCGCGCGACCGCGGATCGGTCTGCTTGAACATCTCCAGAAAGGTGCTGTCGGTGATCGGGCAAAACACCTGGCCCGCTGCCACGGCGCCGCGCAAGGCACACAGGAGATCCATCATCACCCCAGGCGTGTCGTAGCGCGCTGCATCCCGCAAACCGATCCAGAACCGCAGGTCCAGGTACACCGCCTTGCGGGTCATCAGGCTACGGCCGAAGGCGTGTACGCGCCGGCGCCGATGCTGCTCCAAGCTGACTTCGGGCGAGGCACGGTGCCGCTCGATGGACGAGCCGATCTTGCGCGGGTTCATACCATGATGGCGGCCGGGATATGCATGGGCGGACGGGCTGCCCGCATCAGGGGGAGGACTGGACATGAGACATCATCTTGCCACTTTAATCGTGTCAGGCGCGTTCGCGTTGCACGCCGGTGCGGTGTGGGACAGGCAACCGCCGCCACGCGGTTGGCTATCTTGAACGCCGGCTGACTGCTGGATAAGGCCGGCTTCGACCGCTGGCGAACGGCCTGCCAAGCGGGGGCTGGAACTCAGACCAGCTGACATGAGACCAGACCAAGACGCTTGAGGGCCTGCCTTACTGCAACGTGCACAACGGCCTGAAGTGGCCGTCGGAAGTGAGGCGCCCGACACCGACCAAGGTCGAAGTGCTGCAGCGGCCGCTGCCGGCAGGTAGAAGCAGCCCTCTGCTTCGGTCGGTTCTTGCCCCTTGCCGGAGACGGTGCCGCGCTTGGCTACGGCCTCGAGGTCGTCCTTTAGCGAACGGTAGAGCGTCTCGATGTACCCGCGCTCGCCTTGCTGTCGGGACGCGCCAGTATGTCCGCATCGTGCGCCGAGGAGATCGGCCTGGACGCCCATGAATATGGAACCCACACCACGCGCAGGATCAAGGTCACGCGGATCTACCGTCGGACCAAGAATCTTCGCCCAGTGCAGCTCCTGCTCGGGCATTCGAAGCTGGAGAGCACGGTCCGCTACTTGGGCATTGAAGTAGAAGATGCCCTTGAGATTTCTGAGCAGACCGAGCGGTAAGAGGCAGCCGGCAGATGCATCGCCAATGCTTGCGATTGCCGGCTTTATCCAGCAATTCGGACATTGGCGACACGCATAGCGAACTTCCGCAACCGCTGCAGAGCCGACTTCAACTGCGAGCGCATCAGGCTGACCTGAATCGCCCGTAGCGACAAGCCCGAAGGCAGTGGCGCTCATCACAAGGATTCGATGATCCTCATCGTTGATAGCCCCGGCGATGCGCTTCGAGGGCCGCTGCCGCCCCAAGAGGAGAAGGCTTGCCTGGTAGCTAGACTTGCACGTCTCATGTGTAGTTCGCAGCAATCCCGCTGCAACACAACAAGGAGAATGAGATGGTGACAAAATGATGCCGGCAATCTGCACTGCGATCATTCCAGCAATGCCCAACAAGGAGTCCATCATGCAAGCCCAGAACAGAAGGCGCTTGACCACCAGGATCACCGGTCATGTGCTGGACACTCTGAAATTGGCGACGATCACGCTGACACGCAGAGAGTCGTTGCGTTTGCTCGAATTGCTTGATGCGCCGCCACCGCGCAACGAGAAGTTTGTTCAAGCTCAGGCCCGTTACCAGAGGACAAAGACCGATGTTGGTCCTGCCGCGGAATGATGGTCATGAACGGTAGGGGTTCGACTGCGGTGACGTCTGCGACGTTGGACTCGTGGTGAACGCCAAGCCGGGAGCCGTGGAGTTCTATAGACGCTATGGGTTTGAAACGATGGAGAATCATCCACTCAATCTGTTCTTGCCGCCCTGAAACCGAGGGGCGCCCCTCGACTGCCAAACCCTAAGCCCACGCGCTCGACTTCGGTCTGGGCGGGGGCTTTTTTCATATCCGGTGGGGCAAACAACAAATCAGGTGTTACGGAAGTCAGCCCTGTAAATGACTGCTGACTTGCGGCACACAATCTTCGCAATTGCCTCAACCACTGCGCCCGAGCGCTCGACAGCGGCATTGGAGCGGGTGGTGTAAAGGGCAAAGCCACGCCATAACCACCAGAACAACAACGTGACCACTGCAAACGCGACCAGCTTGCCCGGCCATGGCGCAGGTGTGAGTACCACCAGCGCACAAAGCCTTGCCCAGTTCAGCAACACAACGGCCACAGCGAGGGGCGCGAGCACCTTGCTCCACAAGGAGCGTCGGACTTTGACGGTGTCGCCGACGAGTCTGACGTCTTTGTTCAGCGCAAGCAGCTTGAGGTCATCAAGCGGGACACCCGCACGGTGACTTGCCTCCAGCGCGTTTAAGACAAGTGGGTGCGATATTCGCCAAAATTTCAGACTTTGCTCAAGCACGCGGTATCGCTCCATAGCCCAGCGAGTAACCATGGAGTACTCGCCCGTCTCTTCAAGGGCGGCAGCCATCTTTCGCTCTTGCCACCAGCAACGGAGTTCAATCGACCAAGCACCTGCCCAGAAGTTGTCAACTGCGGTTTCGACTTGTTCTGTCAGCAGAGAGATTCGATTCATGGTCAGCCCTTCTATCGATGTGAGGTCACGAAACGGCAAAACGGGCGAGCTCTTCACGTAGAGCTTCAAGATTCTTGGGCGTAGTTCCATGAACTTTCATGGACGCACACAGCACTTGAAATACGCGTACGCGGCTCTCAAGGGGCAACAACCTACCCTCAGCATCGATACAGACCTCGTCCACGACCCGGTAGATGTTCGCGAGCGTTGTGTGGTTTATGGGGATGCCATCGGCACCTTCAGGCGCTTGACGAACGCCCAGAACAAGGTAGCTCAGATCCGCGCCTGCATCGCGAACCCGATCCAAGTACTTGAGATCAGGCACACGAATGTCCGACTCATAGATGTGCTGGGTGGTCCGCTTTACACCACCGACCTCCGCCATCTCGGTCTGCGACAGCCCGATGCGCACGCGCTCCTCCCGCAATCGCTCACCGAACGACCGGGGCTTGACCTCTACGGTCGGAACGCTATGATGTTTAACATTCGTGTCGATTTCGAACTTTTTCTGAGCAGGACGTATCATGATGAACAATATAGTACCTGTTTGTACTGTTGAAGAAGTCCGCGAAGAGTTCCGCCGACGAGGCATCTCCGTGAGCGACTGGGCAAGGCGCCAGGGTGTGTCTGCGCAACTCACTTACCGCATTCTGGCTGGGCGCACCTTAGGGCTGCGCGGCCAAAGCCACGAGATCTGCGTTTTGCTCGGCCTGAAGCCTGGCGTGATCGGCTCGGCCAACGATCTGAAGTTCGCTCACGCGAGAGATACCCCTCAAGAAGCCGCCGAAGACACTGAGGTCATTCGGCCTGCTCACACCTGCTGATGCCATGAGGCACAACAGATCCTCATGCCTTCACTGCAAAGGGGCCGCCGTGATTAGCTAACGCCACAAACAAAAACGCCGCAAGGACAGATCCGTGCGGCGTATTCGTACTGGGGAGAACCCACAGGTTTCGGCGTGGTAACTGAAATCTACACGTGCCCATCAGGCACGTCAACTCCCCAGCTCTAGAAATGGTGAACGTCAGGTGACGGGCACTGGACTCGCACGCGCTTGCGAAGGGGGAGATATGGATGCACCGAAAGCAACCGCACCGTTGCTCGTGATCAGCATTCCATCAGAACGCCGCCCCATCGGGGATTGCGTGCGAGCTCGCCCCCCGGACTCCAGTTCACCTCGGCAAACGTGCATTGCACAGCGCACGGATAGGAGGCCGCACATGTCCGGATAAAAAAAGGCGAGCACAAGGCTCGCCTGGGAAGGTCTTGGTCTCAATAAAACCAATACTCAGCAAAGTCATTTTCGACCAGGCCTCCCCAGGTGTCAAGGCGCTCATCAGCGTCGATGGATCAACTCGTCCCTACGGAACGCAATGGTCCAACCCTCATACCCCAGGAGTCCCGATGAAGTCACTCGCCGCGCTGTAGAGCCAGCCTAGCTGATCAAGCCCTGCCCGATCAGTGCCACCCACCCAAACAGGTTCAAGCGAAGCCATCCAGCCTCGCTTGGGTCAGCACGCCTCTCGCACAAGCCCCGGCCACGCCGCACGGGCTGCGCCAGCCTGCCGACTTTCATCACCAACGCAATGACGTAAGGCACAGCCATGCCTATTGACCCCTTTGATCGCCTGAGGGCAAATGCAATCGCCGCCGAAGCTGGCTACAGCGCTCCGTACCTCTACCTGCTCGATGATGAAGCGCAAGCATCACGCAGCACGCAGCACCCCACGGCTCACACAAGGCGCAAACTTGACCAGGTCAGTCGCGCGATCCGGTCCGGCTATGGCCAAGGTCGAGGCGACACGTACCAGCCATGGATTCGAATTCGCAAGAACTTCTCCTCCCCCACGAGCTATCAGGTCTTTGACAGTGTTGGACTGAACGCCAGAAACCACCACTTCCTCAGCCAACTCGAATTCCACACAGCGCTGCTGATCAGCTACCTGGGCGCAGCCGAGCTTCGGGAGTGCTTGCCCCTTTGGCCGTTCGAGCACCCTCACCCTGAAACGGGCCTGGATGATGACCTAGACCTATGGCATGACCCGGCACCTGGGTTGCTGGAGATCGCAAAGAGTGCGGGCATTGAGCACGGCAACTTTGTTGGGACGACGGTTCCCTACATCGCATCGATTGACCTGATGTTCCGGGTTCGGCATGCACGCAAATGGCGCTTGTTTGGCATCAGCTGCAAGCCCAAGGACATCACCGAGCAGAGCACACGTGCACAGGAGCGCATTGAACTTGACCGCCTGTACTGCACCGCCGTTGGGGCACACCATCACCATGAGGATGGGTCGTCGTTCAACACCGAGTTGATCCTTCAACTACGAAGCCTGCGACCGACCGTGAGCTTTCTGAGAGCCCATCAACGAACGAATCGTCTTCAAGATTTCGTCGGCAAGTTCAACGACTACGCGAATGATCGCTTTGTGTCGGACGCCGCCCTCGCTGCCGGCCAGGAGGTCGGACTTCATCGAGACGATGCCTTTGCGTTCTTCAGACTGGGCGTTTGGCTTCATCTGATTGATATCGACTTGACCCAACGCGTTCAGATGCGAAAGCCCATCAAGCGAGGAGGCGCATCCGTCATCCATGCTTTGAAGACCCACTATCTCGGAGGAAACCATGCGTGACATCACGATTGGCTGTGTCTTACGACAGCACCGCACCGAAAGCGAGCCTAGGATCTACGGCAGGGTCGTGCACCTGGACAAGAAACTCAACCTGCTGGTCATCGCCAAGTTCCCCGGAAAGGACAAAAGAGGACATCAAAGAAACTATGTTCCCAGGCCGGTCATCAGCGACCTATCCGCCTGGGAGATGCGGGTCAAGGACGGCACATTCGGCGTGGTCGACTTCGATGCGCCGTCGCACTGGTTGTTGACGTTCGATCAGCTTCGCAGCAACGCTTCTACTGGCTTGCTTAACTTCTCTCGACGCAACCTCAAATCATGGCTCAGGCGTCGCTCTGAAGCGTACCGGCTGATACGCCCCTTCGTGTATGGGCGATCAATTGAAGAAATTGTGATGGACCCTGCGCTCATCGGATGGCCGGAACGACGGGCCAAAGAGCTGAACTTGAAAGGATGTGCACGCATCCAGCGAACTCTCAATGCCTTCATCCTGGCACTTGGCAACCGCAACGGCTTGCTTCCCTGGTACTCCCACTGCGGCAACCCCGGCCAGTCAAAGTTCAGCACAGCGAAGACGGGGCGGCCCATCCCCAAGCAAGAGCTTGATCAAGGTCGCCACGAAGGCATGAACTGCGATGAATACGCACGAGTGCACTTTGCACTGGGCTGGAAAAAATTCAAGAAGAAAGGTGTCTCAGTAAAACAGGCATTCACAGAGACGCTGAACACCTGGTTTGCCAAGTCAGTCCGATGGGAAGGTACGAGCGCAAAGGTCACCCTGCGGCCCGAGGCGTTGAAGTACAACGCCAAGCAGTTCGAATACTGGGGGACGCGAAGCGCCGAAGCTCCCTCAGCCATGGCGATCAACAGGGGGGAGACGCCGGCCAAACGCGCCTATCAGAGACGCCAGGGAAAAATCAAAGATCGTCACCTGACTGTCAACGGTGAAGCTTTTCTCGACAGCACCAGTTGCGACCAAACCCTTGTCTCTTGCGCATCTCGTCTCAAGGTGCTGTCCTCTCCATGGCGCACCGAGGTTCAGGGAGCGGCGACTGACTACATCTTTGGCCACCACGTTGGCTTTGAAAGCCCAAGTCAGACGACAGCGCTGATGGCGATTCTCCACGCAGCAGAAGACAAGGTGGAGTACTGCGCACGCTTCGGAATCAAGATCCAGTCGCGCGACTGGCTACCCATGACCTTTCGGCAAATCGTCATGGACAACGGCGAGGGCAAAGGTGAGCTCGCCATGCGAGCTCTTGAAGAAATGGAAGCTGGCGCGAGCTTTGGTGCCGTCTACGACTCCATCAACAAAGGGCCTCTGGAATCACACCACGCCAGCACGCAAGCGCATGTCGATCACCGGATGCCCGGCTCAACCATGGGCAGAAGAAAAGAAAGAGGAGAGCCTGATCGAGCCAGCTTGGCCCGGCTGCACTTCTTTGAGTACATGCCCCAGCTTATTCAGCGTGCTCTCTTTCATAACAACAAGGAGATCATCACGCTGCCGACCATCGAGATGCGGCGAGATGGGGTCGAACCCACCAGACGTGGTGTCGTCGAATGGATGCTTGCAAATGGGTACACAACATCAGCGCCGACGGACCTGCAAGCATTGCGCATCCGGTGCCTTCCCAGATTTCAGGCCAGTGTCCAGCCCGACGGCATACACCTGTACGACCCAACTTACAACGGCAAAAAATTAATCCCGGGCTTGGTTTACAGCAGTGATTGGTTGCGGGGCTCTGAGCTTGTGTCCCAAAGCCGTCGTCGATATTTGGAAGCGCACCTCAACCCTTCAGACATGTCGCGAATCTGGGTCAACCTAGGCGGCCTCAAGTGCATGTCACTGCAATCCCGAGACCCAGATCTGCACGAGGTGACCTTGCTGGACTGGCTCACCATCAGTAGCGACGATCGGATCCGTGCCTTTCTCGGCAAAGCCAACGAGGCCCAAGAAGAAGTCAACGCTGTTGCGACGAGGAATCAATCCGTCAAGGTCGCCAACAAGGAACGCAACGCTGAGATCAAAGCACGCGGTACGAAGCCCACCAAATCCGAGTTGAAGCGAGACAAGCGCAACAACACCAACCTTGAGAAGGTCGCGTTGACCGGCGTACCCACCGCGCCGAAGGACGTCCCACAGCCACCAGCGTCAGCCCCCTATCGGGAGAGCCAGGCAACGCACGCCACCAAGCCTAGGGCGTTGCACCTGGACCTTGCCCAGGCCATCCGTGCTTCCCGCAACAAGTGAGGCATAGGTTAGATCACATCATGAGCTTTAGAGACGAAGAGAATCCTCTGCAAATCGCGATTGATCGAGTCAAGCGCAATCCGCTCATCGCGGCACTCCCAGAAAAGCTGGCACCTGTTGAGCTGGCCACAAAGTTGCGATTTTGTCCAATCACACCCGAGAACCTCAGAGGCATTCCCCTACATGATCGACCCACGCTGCTGACAAGCTACAAGAACACCTTCATCCCAACAATGCAGGGTCTGTCCATCGCCCTGTCCCTACAGCAGATGATTCACGACGGATACGCGCAACGCGATCCATTGCTGACGTCATCAAAGAAGTTCATCTACACGGGCGGCCAGCTCAAGGGCCTCAAGCTTTCCGATACAGAGTGGTGGCCGTCTTTCGCCTCAGGCATGGTGATTGATGGCATCACAGGCCTGGGCAAATCGCAATTGCTGGACCGCTTCCTGAGCCTCTACCCCAAAACCATTGAGCATGGCGCCAACGAGGAGTGCGGCTGGAGATCGCTCAAACAACTTTGCTGGCTCAAGATCCACATGCCATCCGATGGATCGCGCGGAGGTTTTCTGGAGGGCGCATTCCGAGAATTGGACAAGGCCCTCGGCACGGATTACTGCCAACAGTACTCTTCCCGATCCTGGACTGTGGAGAAGCTGCTTGTGGTGTTCCTGCACCTGCTCTCCGTTCACCGTTGTGGGCTTCTGGTGATTGAGGAGGCACAGGAAAAGAACCTGAGTCAGTCCCCCTTCAGTCGAGAGTTTGTGACCTTCTTCTTGCGTCTGCTCAACTGGGGGACGCCTACTGTGTTGATCGGCAACCCACTGGCCTTCAGCAATCTGCAAGGCTTCTCCCAAGACGTCGACCGCTTTACGGAAGGGGGATGGCATCACTTGCTTCCAGTGTTGGAGCCGACATCAGAGGAATGGCTCGAAGACTGGATGCCTGGACTTTGGACGCCAACGCTCCTTGATGAACCGGATGCTGCATACACCCCGTTTTCGGAAGACCCGAATGATCAGACCTTGGCTGGTTTTGTATGGAGGCGAACGGGTGGCGTGCCTCGCTACATCGCCCGGCTACGCATCGAAGTTCAAGATGCCGCCCTGCGCATGGGACTACAACAAGCCACCCCAGCGCTGGTTGACCTCGTCTATCGCACGAGCCCCAAGATGATCGCAATTCACGAGCGCATTGACGCGTTCGTGCACAGAGACTGGCGGGCGCTGAAGCGCTTCAACGACATCCCCTGGAACGACTTCCGCAAGCTGTGGGAGCCACCCACCCCTGGAGCGGACGAGCAGGATGTGATGCCGACACCTGCGACGTCCGAAACCAAGCCCAAAGCGCCGCCCAAGCGGCGTTCACCCCAAAGCAAGCCCAGAGCGACCAAGGACAACCCGACGCCACCCGCGAAGCTCTCTGCGGCGGAGATCAGAGCAAGACAGTTTCAGGAGGACGCCATTGAGAACCTGACCAAGGCTGCTGGCTTCTCATCCGATTGAGCAAACACATGGTCGAGGAGCTTGCATACATCCCCGCCTGGCGATCCGATGAGACCTTGTACTCATGGATCTCCGGCTTTCACGCGGTCCACGGCAATGGCTCGGCGCGTGACACGGGTGCCTTGTTGTTTGACTCGGAGCACGCCTGTCGAGACCGTGATGCCCCGAGGAATCTGCATCACTTCGCGAGCGTCACACGCGCCGCCTTGGGCGATGTTCGCTCACTGCTCCTGACACGAACGCCCATCGGATTGTTTGCCCCCTTCCTATCCGCATCACGTCAGCAGGCACTGACCGAGCAGATGAAAAGTCCTACAGGTCCCGGATGGCGCTTGCTATGCGGCATGCCTGCCAGCGGCCTGCACGACACTGGTGCGATGCACTACTGCGAGGACTGCGTTGCAAATGACGTGGCCACCTGGGGCTTACCGCGTTGGCGCTTGCCCCACCAACTACCGGGATCATGGGTGTGCCTGGACCATGGGCGCGAGTTGAGATCGTTAAGGACGGAGGCATCGCAATGGATCCTTCCACCAATCGACCGATCGACGGCCCCCCTCCCCGCGCTGGAACCTGCGCAAGCTGAAGCCCTGAAGCGGATCGCCACGCTTGCCTCAAAACTGGTGGGCTCGGATACCTTGGATGTCAGCGCTATTCGGCAAGCCATTCTGGTTGGGCTCCGAGACCATGGCGTCACGACCTGGCTGCACCCATTGGACAACGATCACCTTTCTGCCTGGTTTGCCGGATCACCCATTTCCGAATGGCTGCGTCGCTCAAACGGGCCTTGGCAGCGGCTCGCGTCAGGGGATTGGATCCATGACCTCCTTCGCAATCGCGTTGGCGATCATCCGCTCAAGTGGATGATCTTGTGGTGCACCCTGTTTGCAGATCAAGACTGCTCGGCCAGCCAACGTCGATTCATGGATCCTGTGTCGTCGCCACATTGGGATGCCAGTGGGCAGGCAACCATTTGGGGAGCATCGCCCCCCTCGCTTCCCTCAGACATACACGACATCATCGCCAACGCCACGACCCTGAAAGAGGCTGCGGACATTCTTGGGATCGCAGTGACCACGCTGCGTCGTCGGCTGACTGAGCTAGGCACCAATCCCAGGGCATTCCGACAGGATGCGAGCTTCGAGCAGCGAAAGCAACGGGCAGTTGATGCCATCCGCGAGTACATCTCGGCACATCCAACATGCTCAAGAGCTGACATTCACCGGGAATGCAAGGCAGCTGTGTGCTGGATTCGGTCGAATGCACCTGAGGCGTTCGAGCACGCGGTCGAGTCAATGGGCGATCAGCGCTCACGACAGATGACTCTTGCGCGCGATGTCCAGCTATGACTTCGGCACACGTTTAGCCACTGACCCCGACGCAAATTGTCATCAATTTGATGATATTGTGCGTCAAATAATAAGCAACATATTTTGTATCGATATTATGGTCGTCAGGTGCCAATGAGGAGCGTTTGACCATGCACCCACAACGTGTCGAGCGCCTGAGCCAGGCTCAACGGGAGCGGCTGGCTTACATCGACTTTCGCCTGTACTACATGGGTGAAATCGGCCGCCCGGACTTGGCGAACCGCTTTGGGGTGGCCCCTGCCGGTGCAACGCGCGACCTGGCTCTGTACCGGGAAGTCGCGCCGCAGAACATCGAGTTCGACGGCAGCAACAAGATCTATCGCATCGGTAAGGCTTTCGTTCCGATCTTCGAGCACGCGACGCAGCGTGTCTTGTCGGCGCTTTCTCTGGGGTTCGGTGATGGCGTGAGCGTCGACTCGCAGCCGCTTCTGCCGTGCGAGGCACCCACCGTCTTAAGTAACCCCAAGATGGAAGTGCTGGCTCCGATCTGCCGAGCCATCCACGCCAAGCGGCCAGTCGCCATCCGCTACCACTCGATGAGCAGCGGCGAGTCCGAGCGCGTCATCGTTCCCTTTGCGCTGGTGGACACCGGACTGCGCTGGCATGTCCGGGCCTTTGATCGCAAGAGTGGAGAGTTTCGGGACTTCGTCGTCACCCGAATCGAAACGCCAACGCTGCTCGACGAGGAGCCACAGGCCAACGAACGCCAGGACAACGACATCCAGTGGACGCGCATCGTCGAGCTGGAGTTCGTGCCTCACCCGCGCCTTGAACGCCCCGAGATCATCAAGATGGACTATGGGATGACCGACGGCTCGATCCGGAGGCGCGTGCGCGCAGCGGTGGCAGGCTACATGCTGCTGCGCTGGAGCGTGGACTGCTCGCCTGACCACCGTCTCAAAGAAGAACATTACCGCCTATGGCTCAGCGATCCGCTGGCTTTGTACGGCGTCGAGAACGCCAAGCTCGCTCCGGGGTATCAAGCCCCAAGCAGTGCCAAGAAACGATAGAGAAGAAACGAACCCATGGCCAAGACACTTGAAGCCCACGACAAACTGATCCGGGAGATCTTCGAAGGCAGCTATCAGTTCGAGATTCCGGACTACCAGCGTCCTTACGCCTGGACAACCGAGCAGGCCACAGACCTGTTCGATGATCTCTATTCGGCGATGCAAGATGCCCGAGTCTCGGGGGCCAGTAGTCAATACTTCCTTGGCAGCATCGTTCTGATCAAGGAGGATCGCGATCCAAAGTCGTTTGTGGTTGACGGTCAACAGCGCCTGTCAACGCTCACCATATTGCTCGCGGTGTTGCGCGTCCTGATGCCCAACTCGGCGGCTTTCCTCACCAAGTACCTCTACAAGGAAGGGAATCCTGAGTGGGGTGAACTCAACGAATATCGCCTGAAGGCCCGCGAGGAGGACGCCGTTTTTTTCCGCACCTACATACAGGAACATGGCGGATTGGAACGTCTCGTGTCGAACACAGACAAGCTGGAAGACAGCCGACTGCGTTACCGCGAAAATGCAAAGCTGCTACTCGAAAAGGCCAAAGCGCTCCCCCCTGCCGAGCTGAACGAACTGTGGAGGTTCCTCGCCAACGATTGCTCGCTCGTCGTCATATCTACGCCTGACTTTGACGCGGCGTATCGCATTTTCTCCGTGCTCAACAACCGGGGACTCGACCTCGCGCCCATCGACATCCTCAAGGCGCAAGTGCTAGGCGTGATCCGCACCACGGCAGGTGATGTCAAGAGCAGTGCCTACGCCAAAGAGTGGAGCAGCATTGAAAGCTCATTGGGCCGCGACGCCTTCGGCGACCTGTTTGGCCACATCCGCAGCATTTACGCCAAGAAAAAGCAGAAGCACACACTGGTCAAGGAGTTCCAGGAGTACGTCACCGAGTACAAGACTCCCATCGCCCTGATCGACAAGGTCATCAAACCCTACGCCGAAGTGTGGGGCTTTGTCCGCGATGCCGACTTCGAAGCCACCGAACACGCCGAAACGATCAACGATCATCTGTCTTGGCTCAACCGCGTGGATTTCAAAGACTGGGTGCCCCCGGCACTGGTCTATTTCAAGCGATTCCGGCAGCAACCCAAACTGCTCTCGGAATTTTTCAATTCGCTGGAACGCCTGACGTACTTCCTTCTGGTCACCAAGGCAGGCATCAACGAACGCATCGAAACCTACGCCACGCTCACCAAGGAGATTGAAGCTGAGGCCTTCAAGGGTGACCTGGCCGGTCTCACCACGCTGGCTTTGACTGACGCGCAGAAACACAAGTTCGTCGCGGCACTCGATGGTGCCGTTTACGACGATCTGCCCAAGGCACGGATGGCACTGGTCTTGCGTCTTGAATCATTGGTGCGTGCCCCCGGAGTGCAACTGCAGAACGCCGTGTCGTTGGAGCACGTGTTACCGCAAACGCCGCCGAATGGCTCGGGCTGGCTGCAGTGGTTCCCCGATGCGAAGGAACGCGAAGCGTGGACACACCGCTTGGCCAACTTGGTTCCGCTTGACCGAAACAAGAACTCTTCCGCCAGCAACTACGACTTCACCAAGAAGAAGAATGTGTACTTCAAAGGCAAGGGCACCGCGTCACCCTTCGTCCTGACGCAGGAAGTCCGCTCGGAAGACAAATGGACACCGGCGATGCTGATTGATCGGCAGAAGCGCCTCGTCGGTGTGCTCAAGAAGCACTGGGCCCTTGACGTGTGACCAACCTAATCGGTCAGCAAAGCGCCTGACACAACAACAGTTATGCAAGGGCAGGTTTGATGAAACCCGTAAAACAACAAGACCAGAGCAACCTGAAGTGGGTTGCTGACTTCATCTGGAATATCGCTGATGACCGACTGCGCGACGTCTATGTGCGCGGCAAGTACCGTGACGTGATCCTCCCGTTTACCGTCCTGCGACGGCTCGATGCCGTGCTGGAGTCGACCAAGCAGGCGGTGCTGGAGCGCAAGAAGTTCCTCGACACGCACAAGGTCGCTGAGCAGGACGGAGCACTGCGGATGGCTGCCGGACAGGCGTTTTACAACACATCCGAATTCACGCTCGAAAAGCTCAAGGTCAGCAGCGCTGGCCAGCGTCTGCGCGATGACTTCATCGACTACCTCGACGGCTTCTCGCCGAATGTGCAGGAGATCCTCGCCAAATTCAACTTCCGCAATCAGATTCAGAAACTCGTCGAGTCCCACGTGCTCGGCTATCTGATCGAAGATTTCCTTGACCCAGAGATCAACCTCGCGCCACTACCCGTCAAAGACTCGGACGGGCGCATCAAGCTCCCAGCACTGGACAACCACGGCATGGGCACCGTGTTTGAGGAGCTGATTCGGCGCTTCAACGAAGAAAACAACGAGGAGGCTGGCGAACACTTCACACCGCGCGATGTGGTCAAGCTGATGGCCAAGTTGCTGTTCCTGCCGATGGCCGACCGAATCGAGTCAAGCACCTACTCGTTGTACGACGGCTCCTGTGGTACGGGTGGGATGCTGACCGTTGCTGAGGAAACCTTGCAGGAATTGGCAGAGGAACACGGCAGGGAAGTATCCATCCACCTGTTTGGCCAGGAAATTAGCGACGAAACCTACGCCATCTGTAAAGCTGACCTGCTCCTAAAAGGTGAAGGTGAAGCAGCAGAGAAGATTGTTGGTGGTGCGGATAAATCTACGCTATCGGCAGACGCGTTCAAGGCCAACGAGTTCGACTTCATGATCTCCAACCCGCCCTATGGCAAGAGTTGGAAGACAGACCTCGACCGGATGGGCGGCAAGAAGGAATTCAGCGACCCGCGCTTCATTGTCAATCACGGTGGCGATACCGAATTCAAGCTCATCACCCGTTCCAGTGACGGGCAGCTGATGTTCCTGGTGAACAAGCTGCAGAAGATGAAGCACAACACACCGCTGGGGAGCCGTATCGCGCTGGTGCACAACGGCTCCGCGCTCTTCACGGGCGACGCAGGTCAGGGTGAGAGCAACATTCGCCGCTGGGTGCTGGAGAACGACTGGCTCGAAGCCATCATCGCCCTGCCACTCAATATCTTCTACAACACCGGCATCGCCACCTACATCTGGGTGCTGGCGAACAAGAAGGCAGCGCATCGCAAGGGCAAGGTGCAACTGATTGACGCCTCGCAGTGGTTCCAGTCGATGCGGCGCAACCTCGGCAAGAAGAACTGCGAGCTGGCGGAAGCGGACATTGACCGCATCCTCAAGCACTACCTCGACCAGCCGCCCGCCGATGCGGACGCAGCGAAGGCAGTGCCCGAATGCAAGTGGTTCGACAACGCGGACTTTGGCTACTGGAAGATCACCGTTGAACGCCCGCTGCGACTGAAAAGCCAGCTCAAGCGCAACGCCATCGAAAGCCTGCGCTATGCCACCGGTGATGAGGCGCTGCGCAGCGAGATGTACGCCAAGCACGGCGACAAGCTGTACACAGAATTCGCCAAACTCAAGCCCGAAATGGAAGCGTGGCTGAAAGGTGACGATGGCGAAGAGGACGCCGACGACGAGACGGACGACGAAGATGCCAAGACCACTAAGAAAGCCGTGCCCGAGAAGCGGCGCAAAAAGCTGCTCGACCCGGCGACGTGGCTGCGCGACAAGATGTTGCTGGAAACGGCCAAGCTGGCGCAGCAGGAACTGGGCGACGGCGTGTTCGATGACCACAACGAGTTCCGCAGTCGCTTCGACGCCACGATGAAGGCGCACGGCAAGAAGCTGGGCGCGCCCGAAAAGAAGGCCATTTACAAGGCGGTGAGCTGGCGCGACGAGTCGGCACCGCCGGTCATTGCCAAGCGCAGCAAGCTCAAGGCGGGCGACCATTTCGAACCCGGCTACGACGGGGCGTACCTGGAGACCGTGGGCAAAGATCGCTTCATGGTCGAGTACGAGGCCGACACCGACCTGCGCGACACCGAGCAGGTGCCGCTCAAGGAAGCCGGTGGCATTGAAGCCTTCTTCGTGCGCGAGGTGCTGCCCTACGCGCCGGATGCGTGGATTGCGATGGACGCCACGAAGATCGGATACGAGATCTCGTTCGCACGCTACTTCTACAAACCTACCCCGCTGCGCACGCTGGAGCAGATTCGTGCCGACATTCTGAAGCTGGAAGAACAGACCGACGGCCTGCTGCACAAGATCGTGGGAGCTGAGTGATGACAGCCGCGAACGCTTACCCCGGCTACCGCGCGGCGCGAATGCGCTGGTTGCCACACGTGCCCGAACACTGGAACGAGCAGCGCGCCAAGACCTTCTTCCGCGAGGTGGATGAGCGCTCGAAGACCGGACAGGAAGAACTTCTCTCCGTGTCGCACCTGACGGGCGTCACGCCGCGTAGCCAGAAGAACGTAACGATGTTCAAGGCCGCGAGCTACGTCGGTTCAAAGCTGTGCCAGCCCGGCGATATCGTCATCAACACGCTCTGGGCGTGGATGGCCGCGCTTGGCGCGAGCAGGCACCTTGGCATCGTCAGCCCGGCCTACGGCGTGTACCGGCCGCACCGTGCGGACAGCTTCAACCCGGCATATCTCGACTACCTGTTGCGTACCCGCGCCTACGTGGCCGAATACATCGGGCGCTCGACGGGCATCCGATCTTCGCGCCTGCGCTTGTATCCGAACCAGTTCCTCGACATCGCACTGCTGCAACCGCCTCGCCCCGAGCAAGACCAGATCGTCGCCTACCTGCGGGCGCAGGATGCCCACGTCGCCCGCCTCATCAAGGCCAAGCGCGATCTCATCGGCCTGCTCGCCGAGCAGAAGCTGCGCGTCATCGACCACGCCGTCACGCGCGGCCTCGATGCTTCGGTCGCGCTGAGGCCTTCCGGAATCGAGTGGCTGGGCGATGTGCCTCTGCACTGGGAAGTTCAGCGGCTGAAGAACGTCGCCAATGTGGTTCTGGGCAAGATGCTGACCACCGAGGCTAAAAGTGGCGACGGAGAATTCAAACCCTATCTGCGCTCCACGAATGTGCAGTGGATCAAGCCGGATGTGCGTGACGTAAAGGAAATGTGGATCGCCAAATCAGAGATGGCACAGCTTCGCGTTCGCAAGGGTGATCTGCTGGTCAGCGAAGGCGGCGAAGTTGGTCGTGCTTGCATGTGGAATGAAGAGCTGCCGGAGTGCTATATCCAAAACTCCGTACACCGTGTGGCAACAAAGTCCAAGATGCTGCCGGAGTTCCTATTCCACCAGTTTTTCGCCTACGGCAAACGTGGTCGGTTCAACGCCATCGTGAACCGCGTCAGCATCGCTCACCTGACACGTGAAAAGCTCGTGACGGTCCCATTCACTGTGCCACCAGTCGAAGAACAAAAGGCTATCTGCAAGTGGATCGACGACGAGTGCAAACCGCTTGAAGACGCCATCCAGCGTGCCGAAGAGGAAATCAAGCTGATCCGCGAGTACCGCGACCGGCAGATTGCCGATGTCGTCACGGGTCAAGTGGACGTGCGCGGCTGGGTGCCGGGGCCTGATGAGGTGGTGGCCGAGGAAGACTTGGCCGCACTGGGCGGCGACGAAGAAATCGATACCGATGGGGAGGAAGACGATGGCGACGACTGACACCAGCGAGAAGGGGCTGGAAGCCCTGATCGTCCGCGACCTCTGCACCAGCGGCGGCTACGTGCAGGGCAACCCCACCGACTACAACCGCGACGTGGCAGTGGACGTGGAGCAGTTGCTTGCGTTTCTGCAGGCCACGCAGCCCACCGTCGTCACCGCGTTGGAACTGGCCGCTGAGGGCATCAAGCGCACGCAGTTCCTGCACCGTATCCAGGGCGAGATCGCCAAGCGCGGCGTGGTGGACGTGCTGCGCAAGGGCGTCAGCCACGGCCCGGCGCACGTTGATCTGTACAAGCTGCTGCCGACGCCGGGCAACGTCAGCGCCTTTGAAAACTTCGGCAAGAACATCTTCAGCGTCACCCGGCAACTGCGCTACAGCAATGACGAGTCGCAGCGTTCGCTGGACATGGTGATCTTCATCAACGGCCTGCCGGTGCTAACTTTCGAGTTGAAGAACTCGCTGACCAAGCAGACGGTGGCCGACGCCATCACGCAGTACCAGACCGACCGCAACCCGAACGAGTTGCTGTTCCAGCTGGGGCGCTGCGTGGCACATTTGGCGGTGGACGATGCCGAGGTGCGGTTCTGCCCACACCTCACTGGCAAGACCTCGTGGTTCCTGCCGTTCAATCAAGGGTGGAACAGCGGCGCGGGGAACCCGCCCAACCCGCACGGCTTGAAGACCGACTATCTGTGGAAGCAGGTGCTGCAGAAGGACTCGCTGGCTAACATCATCGAGAACTTCACACAGGTGGTGGAAGAGGAAGACGAAAAGGGAAAGAAGCGACGCAAGCAGGTGTTCCCGCGTTTTCACCAACTGCGCACCGTCCGCGCCTTGCTACGTCGCTCCCGCGAGGATGGTGTCGGCAAGCGCTACCTGATCCAGCACTCGGCGGGCAGCGGCAAGAGCAACACCATTGCGTGGCTGGCCCACCAGTTGGTCGAGCTCAAGACCTCAGCCGATGCGATGCAGGCCCAGTTCGATTCGGTCATCGTCATCACCGACCGGCGCGCTTTGGACACCCAGATTGCGCGCACCATCAAAAGTTACGACCACGTAGCGTCAATCTTCGGCCACTCGGAGGACGCCGCCGAGCTTCGCACCTTCCTGCGCAAAGGCAAGAAGATCATCGTCACGACAGTGCAGAAGTTCCCGTTCATCCTCGATGAGCTGGGCGACCTCGGCAGCAAGAAGTTCGCGCTGCTGATCGATGAGGCGCATTCCAGCCAGGGCGGCAAGACCACCGCCAAGATGCACATGGCCCTGTCGGGCGCAGCTGGCGACGATGAGGATGACGACGAGTCCGTTGAGGATGCCATCAACAAGCTGATCGAGTCGCGCAAGATGCTGCCGAACGCCAGCTACTTTGCCTTCACGGCTACGCCGAAAAATCGAACGCTGGAGTTGTTCGGTGAGCGCTATGAAGAAGGTGGCAAGGTTCGCTACCGGTCTCCAGATGAGCTGACCTACACCACCAAGCAGGCGATCCAAGAGGGCTTCATCCTCGACGTGATTGCGAACTACACGTCGGTGGACAGCTTCTATCACGTCGCCAAAACGGTGGAAGACGACCCGGACTTCGACAAGGTCAAGGCGCTGAAGAAGATTCGCCACTACGTGGAATCCCACGACAAGGCCATCCGCAAGAAGGCCGAGATCATGGTCGATCACTTCGTGACGCAGGTGGCAGGCAAGCAGAAGATCGGCGGCAAAGCGCGCGCGATGATCGTCTGCAGCGGCATCGCACGCGCCATCGACTACTACCGCGAGGTGTCGGATTACCTCACCACGATCAAGAGCCCGTTCAAGGCCATCGTGGCGTACTCGGGCGATTATGAAATTGGCGGCGTGAAGAGGACCGAGGCCGATCTCAATGACTTTCCGAGCAAGGACATTCCATCCAAGCTCAAGCAAGACCCATATCGATTCCTGATCGTTGCCAACAAGTTCGTCACCGGCTTTGACGAACCGCTGCTGCACACGATGTACGTGGACAAGCCGTTGGCGGGCGTGCTGGCGGTGCAAACGCTGTCACGGCTGAACCGCGCCCACCCGCAGAAGCGCGACACGTTCGTACTCGACTTTGCCGACAACGCCGAGGCGGTGAAAGTGGCCTTCCAGGACTACTACCGCGCCACGATCCAAACCGGCGAAACTGATCCCAACAAGCTGCACGACCTGAAGAACGATCTCGACGCCAAGCAGGTGTACAGCTGGCAGCAGGTTGAGGACTTGGTTGCGCTCTACGTTACAGGTTCAGACCGGGACAAGCTCGACCCTATCCTCGATGCCTGCGTTGCCGAGTACATCGACAAGCTCGATGAAGACGGCCAAGTGGAGTTCAAGGGCAATGCCAAGGCTTTCGTGCGCAGCTACGGCTTCCTCGCCGCGATCCTGACCTATGGGCACCCGGCTTGGGAAAAGCTGGTCATCTTCCTGAATTTCCTGATCCCGAAGCTCCCCGCGCCAAAGGAGGAAGACCTCTCCAAAGGTGTGCTGGAAGCCATCGACATGGACAGCTATCGCGTGGAGGCGCAGGCGTCACTGAAGATGTCGATGGACGATGCGGACGCCGTCATCGAACCGCCGCCAACAGGGCCTGGTGGCGGCAGGGGCGAGCCTGACATCGACAAGCTGTCGAACATCATCAAGGCCTTCAACGATATGTTCGGCAACATCGAATGGAAAGACGGCGACAAGATTCGCAAGGTCATCACCGAGGAAATTCCGGCGCGCGTGGCACAGGACAAGGCCTACCAGAACGCACAGGCCAACTCTGACAAGCAGAACGCCAGGCTGGAACACGACAAGGCGCTGAATCGCGTGGTGCTGGAGCTGATCTCCGATCACACCGAGCTGTTCAAACAGTTCAGCGACAACCCAAGCTTCAAGCGATGGATGACTGATATGGTTTTCGACTCGACCTACCACCCGGGCATGGTGCCGCCAAAGACACCGCCGCAGATGGGCGCGTCAGCGTGAAGACAGCCATATGGAAAAAACCCCAATGACCGGAACAACCTCAGTCGACCAGATCAAGATCTCCGCGCTTCGCAAAGAGGCTGAGCGCTTGGAGGAAGACACCCTCTATTCGAGCAAGGGACATTTCAACGCCGAAGACACTTGGGTAAAGCGTCACTACTGGTTGGGTGTTCCGGCGACCATTCTCGGAGCAGTCGCTGCAGCGACGCTGATCAAAAGCCAACCAGAATTAGCAACGGTCTTCACCCTTCTGGCGTCGTTGCTCACTGGATTGATGACCTTTCTCAAGCCCAACGAACGCGCGGCATTGCACCGTGCGGCGGCTGGCCAGTTCCTTGCCCTTCGGAACGAGGCACGGTTTTTTCGGGAGATCGAACTGCTTGAGTCAGATCGACTGGACGAGCTCCCAGCCCAACTGAAGGCGCTTTCGGCAAAGCGCAATGATTTGAACTTGAAGAGCCCAAGTATTCCTCGCCGAGCTTTTGTCGCTGCGAGGAAAGGTATAGAAGAAGGCGAAGCCACCCACAAAGTGGACAAGGAGGACTGACAGAATGTCGGTATTGAGTTTTCTGACAAACACGGCCAGCAGTGCTGTACTCTCTTCAAACGAGCAGTCATCGATAGCGACCTCAATCAAAACGCTGCAATCGCGGGTGGCATTGCACTTTGATAGCGGCGTAATCGCGCAGCATTTCCAATTCGGATCATCAACACGAGGCACGATCTTGCCTCGCTCTATGGACGAACATTCCGATATTGACTACATGGTGGTTTTCAGCGATGGCAGCGCCACCCCGCAGACGTACCTGAATCGGTTAAAGGCATTTGTCGAAAAGCGGTACGGCTCATCGGAAATCTATCAGTCCAGCCCGACCATTGTTCTTGAACTGAACCACATAAAGTTCGAGTTGGTGCCCGCAACAAGGAATTGGCTAGGCGAGCTTCAGATTCCCAATGGGGCGGGAGGCTGGATGACCACGAAGCCGAACGACTTCAACGCCACGCTTGAAGCGAAAAACAAGGAGCACAAGTCACTGATCAAGCCCACCATACGCCTTTTCAAGTATTGGAACGCAACGGCCGGATTCCCTTTTCAATCCTTCGAAATGGAGAAATGGGTCTGCAGCCTGAGCTTCTGGTTTCTTGCGAATCAGAAGGACTACTTCCTTGCGATCATCGAAAAACTGAACACCAGTACGTCGTACTCGCAATGGGTGAACAATGAGATTACGCGCGCAAAGAATATCGCGGCCAATGTACGGCAGTACGAAAAGGATGAGATGCCAGTGACGGCCGAGAACGAGATCAAGAAACTGTTTCGGCTCTGATAAAAACATTTGCGGCAGTGCAGATAATTGACATGAGCACTCATTCGGCTACTGCTCGACCGCACTCAAGATAAATCAGTAAATTGATCGAAAAACAAAACAGAAAAGCAGGGGGCCGCGATAATGGTGGAAAGATTTTGCATCAAATGCGGGACGCAGGCTATTCAGTCGGCAGCCTTTTGCCATAATTGCGGAGCCAAAATTCACAATGAACGCACTCAATCAGCCCCATTTATTCAATTACCCGACCCAACAATTGATCCACGCGAGATCATTTTAGAAAACGACAGCTTCAATCGCGTATGGTTTAAAGAGGACGGATTCGAGCTAATCCATAATTTCGCGAGGAAATTATGCGCGATTGCATTTAAAACAATACGCAACAACTCTCAATTTCACAAATTCTTAACCGTCATTGATGTGGCAGGCGACCATGTATTTGGCGAGTACGAAACAGACCTCTATCCGCCAGATGGCTACAAGAGCCTCTTCATCAAATATTGGTCAGACGCTCCCACATTGACTGATGATCCGGAAGGTAACGGAATAGCATTAAACTTTTCCCGTAGCTTTGAAGTTTTCTACGCGCAAATCGCTCACAACCCGCACCGCGGGAAAAACTACGCAAACACAGCCTTCCCGCGTGTGCGTGACTCCGCCATCAACAAAATTTTTAACCTCACCTTTAGGCATAAGTTCATAGATGGAGAGCCAAGTCGAATATTTAGATACTCATTTGACAAGAATGATTATTGCCCGGAAATTATGAGGTTACTTGGCTTAGATTGCATTAGCACCGAAAAGATGCCAAGTGCCCTGTACCACACCGTACCCGGTTTGAGCGAGGCCCTATCCAAAGTCAAGGGAGTGCTGGAGGGTGAGCGCGTCATGGAGGAGCACTGGGATCAGGAAGAAAACATGTGGCGCCCGCGAATCAGTGTGTTCGAGGTAAGGCACGGATTCTTCGCGGACAACGTCAGGCATCAAGTCTGGCTAGAGCCGACAACAACCGTACAACGACCGCCTGCTGGAGCTCAAGATCTTTCCTATCTTAAGAAAAACTGGAAGCCGCTGCGGCCACCACGTTGATGCTCTGTCGGAAGGCTCGCGGCGGATGCTTCTGATCACACCGAGTTGTTGGCATTGACGCTAACAGATTCGTGAACAGAGCAACAACGGAGACAGGCTCCTCCCCTCCGTCGGTTGAACAAGATGTGCTGCAAGTTCTTGACGATGGGCCGAGTAGCCGTGACCGATCGGAACGTCACAAGGTGCTACGCTCCGGAAAGTTGTTTCCGATCAATGCGTTTCCTGATTAGAAACGTGCCTCAGCATGCGACCTGACCGTCTTTTCCTTGATGGGCTTTGCTCTCACGACGTCGACGATGAGACT
>MESA01000009.1 GCA_001770775.1 Burkholderiales bacterium RIFCSPHIGHO2_12_FULL_63_20 | reverse complement strand
GCGACATTCTGCTCATCACCGAACAGCGCCTGAAATCGCGGCGTGTCTTGCGGGGTGCTGATGAGCAGAATGTCGCGGATGCCGGCCAGCATCAGGGTGCTGAGCGGGTAATAGACCATGGGCTTGTCGTACACCGGCAGCAGTTGCTTGCTGATGGCCAGGGTGGCGGGGTGCAGACGGGTGCCGGAGCCCCCGGCGAGGATGATGCCTTTGCGGTTCATGTGTGGATCACTTCCCTGAGATTTCAATGAGCATGCGCTCGACGCCCTGCTGCCATTGCGGCAAGGTCAAGCCAAAGACCTGACAGACCCTGTTGGTGTCCAGACGCGAGTTGAGCGGGCGTCTCGCGGGGGTGGGGTACTCGCCGGTGGGGATGGGCAAGACCGCCTCGGGGGCCACCCGAATCGGCAGGCCGTGCGCGCGCGCCCATTCGATGACGAAACGGGCGTAGTCATGCCAGTGCGTGTGACCACTGGCCACCAGGTGGTACAGACCCAGCAGGTCGTCCCGCGTGGGCTGCGCCTGCACGGCACGGATGGCATGGGCGGTGACGTCTGCGATCAGGTCGGCACCGGTGGGGGCACCGACCTGATCGGCAATGACCTTGAGCTGATCTCGCTCGGCTGCCAGACGCAGCATGGTCTTGGCAAAGTTGCCACCACGCGCGGCATAGACCCAGCTGGTGCGAAAGATCAGGTGCCGACAGCCACTGGCCTGGATGGCCTGCTCGCCAGCCAGCTTGGTCTGGCCGTACACGCTCAGCGGCGCGGTGGCGGCCGTTTCTGCGCGAGGCTGGTCGCCGCTGCCGTCAAACACATAGTCGGTGCTGTAGTGCACCAACAGGGCGCCCAACTTGGCTACCTCCTGGGCAATCAGGCCCGGGGTGGTGGCGTTGAGGGCGTGCGCCAGCTCGGGCTCGCTCTCGGCCTTGTCGACCGCGGTGTGGGCGGCCGCATTGACGATGATGTCCGGGCGCACGGTGCGCACCAGCGCGGCCACCTGTTCGGGCTGACTGAAATCGGCCCGCAGATCGGGACACTGGACGGGCCCCGGGCTGTCATGACCGAGCGAGGTCACAACGCCCAGGGGGCTCAGGGCGCGTTGCAACTCCCAGCCGACCTGGCCGTTCTTGCCCAGCAGCAGGATGTTCATGCGCGCTCCGCGTAGTTCTGGGCTATCCAGTCGCGGTAGGCCCCCGAGCGCACGGTGTCGATCCAGTCGGTGTGGTCCAGGAACCATTGCACCGTCTTGTTGATGCCCGACTCGAAGGTCTCGGCCGGCTTCCAGCCGATCTCGCTCTGGATCTTGGTCGGGTCGATCGCATAGCGGCGGTCGTGCCCCGGGCGGTCCTTCACGTAGGTGATCAGGCTCTCGTAGGGCTGACCATCAGCACGCGGACGCAGGGCGTCGAGCTTGCGGCAGATGGTGGTCACCACGTCGATGTTCTTGATCTCGTTGATGCCCCCCACGTTGTAGGTTTCGCCCAGACGGCCCTTTTCCAGCACCTGGCAGATGGCCTCGCAATGGTCGCGCACATACAGCCAGTCGCGGATGTTGAGGCCGTCGCCGTACACCGGCAGCGGCTTGCCATCGAGCGCGTTGAGGATCATCAGCGGGATGAGCTTTTCCGGAAAGTGGTAGGGCCCGTAGTTGTTGCTGCAGTTGGTGGTCAGCGTCGGGAAGCCGTAGGTGTGGTGGTAGGCGCGCACCAGGTGGTCGCTGCCCGCCTTGCTGGCCGAATACGGGCTGTTGGGCGCGTAAGGCGTGGTTTCGCTGAACGCCGGGTCGGTGTCGCTGAGCGAGCCGTAGACCTCGTCGGTGGAAACATGCAGAAAGCGGAAGGCGTCTTTGTCGGCACCGTCCAGGCTGTTCCAGTAGGCCCGCGCCTCTTCCAGCAGGCTGAAGGTGCCCACCATGTTGGTGTGGATGAACTCGCCCGGACCGTGGATCGAACGGTCCACATGGCTTTCGGCGGCGAAGTGCAGGATGGCACGGGGGCGGTGCGTGGCCAGCGCCTGGCGCACGGCCTCGCGGTCGGCGATGTCGGCCTGCACCAAGGTGGCGCGACCGGCTTGCAGGTGCAAGCCGATGGTGTGCGGGTTGCCCGCGTAGGTCAGCTTGTCGAACACCACCACCGGCTCTTCAGGCAAGCCCAGGCGCGCGCAGCGCTCAAACCAATGGTGCACGAAATTGCCGCCGATGAAACCGGCCCCGCCTGTGATGAGGATCATCCTGAGTCCTGGAACGAGAGATAGGGCAGATTATGCAAGGAGACCCCCTTGCCTCCGATGACATCTCGGCACAGAGACTCGCTCCAATGGGGGGGAGGGGCGTGGCGCCGTCATCTGACTCACACGCATTTGTTGCATGATGTGTGGCAGACAGCAGCAACGCCTCCGGCGTGAAGAAGACCACATGGCCAAAGCAATGATCCTGGCGGCCGGGCAAGGGACCCGCGTTCGCCCCCTGACCAAACAGACGCCCAAACCCATGGTGCCCATCCTGGGCAAGCCCGTGCTCGAGTACATCATTGAGCACCTGGCCCGCCACGGCATCAAGGAGATCATGATCAACGTGGCGTTCAACCACTGGAAGATCGAGAACTACTTCGGGGACGGCCATCGCTGGGGCGTGCAGATCGGCTACGCCTATGAAGGGGTGCGCGAGCACGGGGAAATCGTGCCACGCCCGGTGGGCTCGGCCGGTGGCATGCGCCGCATCCAGGACTTCAGCGGTTTTTTTGACGACACCACCCTGGTGCTGTGCGGCGACGCCATCATCGACCTCGACATCGAAGCCGCCCTGGCCGAGCACCACGCCAAGCAAGCCATCGCCAGCGTCGTGGCCCTGGAGGTGCCCGAAGACCAGGTGCAGAACTACGGCATCGTCGTGGCCGACGCCGAGGGCCGCATCACGTCCTTCCAGGAAAAGCCGAAGCCCGCTGAAGCCCGCTCGCGCCTGGCCAGCACCGGCATCTATATCTTCGAGCCCAGCGTGCTCGATCTGGTCCCGCCGGGGCAGGAGTTCGACATTGGCAGCCAGCTGTTCCCATTGCTGGTGGCTCAGAAACTGCCCTTCTATGCCCAGAACCGCCCCTTCAACTGGATCGACATTGGTCGCGTGAGCGACTACTGGGCGGTGTGCCAGCGCGTGCTGGGCGGCCAGGTGGCCGAGATGCACATTCCCGGCACCGAGGTGCGCCCCGGCGTCTGGGTGGGGCTGAACACACGCGTCGACTGGGATACGGTCCACATCACCGGGCCGGTGTACATCGGTTCGAGCACCTGCATCGAACCGGGCGTGACGATCGAGGGTCCGACCTGGATCGGGCACGGCAGCCTGCTGCGTCAGGGCAGCAAGGTGGTGCGCAGCGTGCTGTTCGAATACACCCGCGTCAACGAGGGCACGGTGTTCCAGGAGGTGGTCGCGTCCTCACAGTACTGTGTCGACCGGCACGGCAAGACCACCTACCAGGGCGACGAAAGCACCAGCCTGCGCTGGGGAGACGCACGCGCCTGACGGACAATACGGGCCATGCGCAAATTTCTTGTCACCGGTGCCGCAGGTTTCATCGGCATGCACGTGGCCCAGGCCCTGTTGGCCCGGGGGGACGAGGTCGTCGGCATCGACAACCTCAACGATTACTACAGCCCGCAGCTCAAGCAGGACCGGCTGACCCATCTACAGCAGCAGGCGGGCGCCGAACACTGGCGTTTCGAGCAGATGGATGTGGCCGACAACGCCGCGCTGCAGGCGCTGTTTGCTCGCGAACGCTTTGACGGCGTGGTGCACCTGGCCGCGCAAGCGGGGGTGCGTTACTCGCTGACCAACCCGCACGCCTATGCCCAGTCCAATCTGGTGGGCTTCGTGAACATCCTGGAAGCCTGCCGCCACCATGCCACGGCGCACCTGGTGTACGCGAGCAGCTCTAGCGTGTACGGCGGCAATGTCAAGATGCCGTTTGCCGAAACGGATGCGGTCGATCACCCCGTCAGCCTGTACGCGGCCACCAAGAAGGCCAACGAGCTGATGGCGCACACCTACAGCCACCTGTACGGCCTGCCCACCACGGGCCTGCGCTTCTTCACGGTCTACGGCCCCTGGGGGCGCCCGGACATGGCGCCGATGCTGTTCACCCGGGCGATTCTGGCGGGCGAGCCGATCAAGGTGTTCAACCACGGGCAGATGAAGCGCGACTTCACCTACATCGACGACATCGTGCGCGGGGTGGTGGCCACGCTGGATCGCCCTCCTGTGACAGACCCTGACTTCAACCGCGCCGAGCCTTCGGCCGCCGGTTCCTGGGCACCGTACAAGGTGTTCAACATCGGTCGCAGCGAGCCAGTGCCCCTGCTGGACTTCATTGGCACGCTGGAACAGGCCCTGGGCGTCACGGCCCAGAAGGACTTGCAACCGATGGCCCCCGGCGACGTGGCGGCCACCTATGCCGATGTCAGCGCCCTGGCCAACTGGACCGGTCAGCAGCCTCAGGTGGACCTGAGCGAAGGTGTGGGCCGCTTCGTGGACTGGTACCGCAGCTATCACGCCTGACCCTCATTCCTATTCAATTCGAGAGAAGCATCCCATCATGAAAGTTTCTGTTGTTGGCACGGGTTATGTCGGCCTGGTCACAGGGGCCTGTCTGGCCGAAATGGGCAATGACGTGCTGTGCCTGGACGTCGACCCGCGCAAGATCGAGATCCTGGAAAACGGCGGCATCCCCATCCACGAACCTGGCCTGGACCTGGTTGTGGCCCGCAACGTGAAGGCCGGCCGCCTGCACTTCACCACCGATGTGGCCCGCGCGGTGGCGCATGGCACCATCCAGTTCATCGCCGTGGGCACCCCACCCGATGAGGACGGCTCGGCTGACCTGCAGTACGTGCTGGCCGCGGCCCGCAGCATTGGTCGCCTGATGACGGACTACAAGGTCATCGTGGACAAGAGCACGGTGCCCGTGGGCACGGCCGACAAGGTGCGCGCCGCCGTGGCCGACGAGCTGGCCCAACGCGGCAGCGATGCGAAGTTTGCGGTGGTGTCCAACCCCGAGTTCCTCAAAGAAGGCGCGGCGGTGGACGACTTCATGCGCCCCGACCGCATCGTGGTGGGCGCCGACGACGAGCAGGCCATCTTGCTGATGCGCGCGCTGTACGCCCCCTTCCAGCGCAACCACGAACGCCTGGTGGTGATGGATGTGCGCAGTGCCGAGCTGACCAAGTACGCCGCCAACGCCATGCTGGCCACCCGCATCAGCTTCATGAACGAGCTGGCCCTGCTGGCCGAGAAGATGGGCGCTGACATCGAAGCGGTGCGCCTGGGCATTGGCTCGGACCCCCGCATTGGCACACATTTCCTGTACGCCGGCTGCGGCTATGGCGGCAGCTGCTTCCCCAAGGACGTCAAGGCCCTGATCAAGACGGCCAGCGACGAAGGGCAAGACTTGCTGGTGCTCAAGGCCGTGGAAGCGGCCAACGACCGCCAGAAGCATGTGCTGGTCGACAAGGTGACGCGCCGCTTTGGCAATGACCTGAAGGGCAAGCACTTCGCACTGTGGGGCCTGGCCTTCAAGCCCAACACCGACGACATGCGTGAAGCGACCAGCCGTGTGGTGCTGGCCGAGCTGTTCGAGCGCGGCGCCACCGTGACGGCCTATGACCCGGTGGCCATGGAAGAGGCACGCCGGATCTTTGGCGAAGAGCCGCGTCTGCGCTACGCCGAGAACCCGATGGCCGCGCTGGAAGGCGCCGATGCGCTGGTGATCGTGACCGAGTGGAAGGAGTTCCGCAGCCCGGACTTCGACCGCATCAAGGCCACGCTGAAGAGCCCGGTCATCTTTGACGGTCGCAATCTGTACGAACCCAGCCTGGTGGAGCAAGCCGGACTGGCCTACGAGAGCATCGGCCGCAAGGGCTGAATGCAGCGCCCCTCAGGCCTAACCTCTTAGGCAGAGGGTGAGACGGGCAGCTGGATCACGAAACAGCTCCCCCCGCCCTCACGCGCTTCACAGCGCGCTTGGCCGCCATGCTTGAGGGCAATCTGACGGACCAGACTGAGGCCCAGGCCCACGCCGCCAGCATGTTCGGCATGACCGGGCAGTCGGTAGAAGGGCTCGAAAATGCGCTCCCGTTGGTCGTCCGGCACGCCCGGCCCGCGGTCGTTCACCCGCAGGCTGATGTGACCGGGGCCATGCGTGAGCTGCACGCGGATGTCCGGGCCACCATAGCGACGTGCGTTCTCCAGCAGGTTGCGCGCGGCACGGCGCAGCAGGCGATCGTCGCCTGAATAGGGTTGCGTCGGGAAACCGTCTTCGATGTCGACCTCCGCGCCGACGCGGCTGGCCTCTTCGGCCACCAGGCCCACCAGGTCTACCGGACCTCGGTCGATGTCCTGCCGGGCGTCGATGCGGCTGGCCAGCAGCACCTCTTCGACCAGGGCATCAAGCTCGCGGATGTCCTGGTGGATTTCTTCCTTGATCTGAGCTGAGCGCTCGGGCGGCAGATCGGCCATGATGGACACCGCCATTTTCAGGCGGGCCAAGGGAGAGCGCAGTTCATGGCTGGCATTGGCCAGCAAGCTGCGGTTCGAGGTGATGAGGTCTTCGATGCGCTGGGCCGCTTCGTTGAAGCTGCGCGCCAGGGTCGCCACCTCGTCGCGCCCCTCCACGGCCACGCGGTGGTGCAGCTGCCCCGCACCGAACACCTCCACACCTTGGCGCAGGGCCTGCAGGCGGCGCGTGAGGTGATGAGCCACTGGCCAGGCACCAGCGGCCACCGCCACGAAGAGCAGGATCAACGACAGCGCCAGTGCAGGCGCGCCATGCGCCAGCCAGGGGGGCAGCATGGGCGACAGCGGCTCCAGCCAGGGTTGGATGGGCAGCGGAGGCGCATCGGGCGGCGGTGGGCCGTCGGGCATCGACGCGGTGGCTCGGGGGTGCATGCGCGGCCCGCCATTGAAGCGCTTGGCCATCCACAGGCTACGCCCGTCCGAGAGCTGAACGCGGTGCAGCACCGGGCGACGCTCGCCGCCTTGGCGCAGGCGCTCTTGTAACAAGGTGGAGGTGGCGATGCGTTTGCCCTCGGGCGACTCCAGCGCCATGGGCAGGCGCAGGCGGTCGGCCCAGTCCAGGAAGACCTGGGCTTGCAACTCTGTGGGGGCCGTGACGGGCGGCAGGCTGTTTTCGAGCAGCTCGCCCCAGGCAGCGGCACGCTCGGTCCAGGCCGACTGGCTCTGCACCAGCGTGCGTTCGTGTTCAAGGTTGTGCTGGGCCAGCCAGCCGGTGATCAGCGCAAAGATCAGCAGGACCGCGACGACGGTCAGGTAAATGCGCAGCGCCAGGGTTTTCATGCGACCCCGGTGTCGGCGTCCTGCTTCTTGGCAAAGACGTAGCCCACGCCCCGCACGGTGAGGATGCGGCGCGGCTCCTTGGGGTCGGCTTCGATGGCCGCGCGGATGCGCGAGATGTGGACGTCGATGGAGCGGTCGAAGGCCTCCAATGGGTGGCCTTTGAGGGCGTCCATGATCTGGTCGCGGCTCATGACCCGTCCCGGGTGCTGAGCCAGCACGTGCAGCAGGTCAAACTGGTAAGAGGTCAGGTCGCAGGACTGGCCATCGAGGCGGGCTTGGCGCAGGCCATTGTCGACTTCGAGGCGACCGAAACGCAGGACATCGTCGCCGTCGTCCGAGGCCTGCCCGGCACGGCGCAACAAGGCGCGGATGCGGGCCAACAGCTCGCGCGGCTCGAACGGTTTGGGAAGGTAGTCGTCGGCACCGACTTCGAGGCCGACGATGCGGTCGGTGGGCTCACCGCGCGCACTGAGCATCAGCAAAGGCAGATGGCGGTGGCGTGGCGAGGCCCGCAGTTCCTTGCAGAGATCGAGGCCGTCGCCATCGGGCAGCATGAGGTCGAGCACCAGCGCATCGAAGGACTGACGGGCCAGCAACTCTCTGCCGGCGGCCAGACTGGGGGCGTTGGAGACCTCGTAGCCGTGGCTGCGCAGGTAGTCTCCCACCATCGCGCTCAGGCGCAGGTCGTCGTCGATCAACAGGATGTGCTCATTGCTCATGTCTGCCATTGTCGCGTGCTCCAGCTCGATCTCCAGGTCTCCCTCAGCGCGGGGCCGATGGACGGGCCGCAGGCATCGAGGCCGCGTGCTCGGCGTGGTGGGCGGCGCGATGCTCGGCGCGCTTGTTCATGCGCTCGCTCATGCGATCATGACGCGCCTTCATCGCAGTGGCGATCTGGGCGCGCTGGGCCGGCGTCAGCACGTTGGCAATGTCCAACTGCGCCTTGAGCATGCGCTGGCTGACCTTGTCATGGCGGGCCAGCATCTGTTGGCGTGCCTTCTCGGCAGCGGTCGCATCGGGCTTGGCCTCGGCCAGCAGGGACATGCCGTGGTGCATGGGCATGCCATCTGGGCCATGCAGCGCCTTCAGGTCGGCGCGGGCCTGTGTCTGGATGTCACGGATCTGGGTGCGCTGAGCGTCGGTGAGCTTGGCATCGCCCAGCAGACGGTCGAGGTGACGCCCCTCGCCCATCATGCCTCCACCAGCATGGCGGCCGCCTTGGCCTTCGTGCATGCAGGTTTCGCCGTGATGTCCGCTCTTGGCGCCATGGTCGCCATGCGCGCCGCGGTGTCCGCCAGCCAGGGCACTGACACTGAAGGCAGCCGCAGCGGCGCCGATCAGCAAGACGCTCCCCAGCATCCATAGGCGTTGGACGGGTTGTGTTGCGGCGACGGTGTTCGAACGTTGGATCATGGTCATCACTCCTTGAGTGAGGTGGTTGATGAACTCATCTTGCACCCGGGGCGTGAACTGCGTGTGCGCACGGGGTAAATATGTGTGAAGCAAGGCCAACACGGTGCCACATGAAAAAGGCGCCCACATCGCAAAATGGGGCGCCTTGGAAGGGTGATTCTCGGCCATGCCGAGGGGACACGAGGATCAGAACAGGAGCCGACTTACCCCGTAGGCCAAGGCCGCCACCAGACCAGAAGCCGGGATGGTGAGCACCCAGGCCCACACGATGTTGCCCGCCACGCCCCAACGCACCGCACTGGCACGCTGCACCGAGCCCACGCCGACGATGGCGCCGGTGATGGTGTGGGTGGTGGAGACGGGAATGCCCAGTCCCGTGGCAATGAACAGCGTCAGCGCACCGCCGGTTTCGGCACAGAAGCCGCCCACAGGCTTGAGCTTGGTGATGCGCTGCCCCATGGTTTTGACGATGCGCCAACCCCCAAGCATGGTGCCGATGCCGATCGCTGCGTAACAGGCCACGATGGTCCAGGTGGGCGGCATCGCATCGGCGGCCGACGCGTAGCCGGTCGCCAGCAGCAACATCCAGATGATGCCGATGGTCTTCTGGGCGTCATTGCCACCGTGCCCCAGGCTGTACGCGCCAGCAGAGACCAGTTGCAGACGACGGAACCAGCGATCGACGCGCGCGGGCGCGGTCCGGCGGCAGATCCAGGCGACGAGGACCATCATCAGCGAACCCAGCACAAAACCGAGCAGTGGCGACACGAAGATGAAGGCCACTGTGCGCACGATGCCACTGGTGACCAGCGCGCCGGCGCCCGCCTTGGCCAGCACGGCGCCCACGATGCCGCCAATCAGGGCGTGTGAAGAGCTGCTGGGGATGCCGTAGTACCAGGTGACGATGTTCCAGGTGATCGCGCCGCACAGGGCCCCGAACACGACATAAACGTCGACCACCCCGGGCGCGGCGATGCCTTTGCCCACGGTGGCCGCCACGCTCAGGTGAAAGATGAAGATGGCGATGAAATTGAAGAAGGCGGCAAAGACCACCGCCTGTCCTGGACGCAGGACGCCCGTGGACACGACGGTGGCGATCGAGTTCGCGGCGTCGTGGAAGCCGTTCATGAAATCGAACACCAGCGCCAGCGCCACCAGGAAAATGATGACCCAGAGAGCCACCTGCATGGTTGCCATGATCAGGCCCCTCGGATCAGGAGTTCTCGAGGATCACGCCCTCGATGAGTTTGGCCACGTCGTCACTCCGGTCGGTGACGGTTTCCAGCAACTCATAGATGGCCTTGAGCTTGATCAACTCACGCACATCGGGCTCTTCGCGGAACAGCTTGCTCAGTGCCGTGTGCAGCACCGAGTCGGCCTCGCCTTCCAACTGGTCGATCTCGGCGCAGATCTTCAGCGCGGCGGCAGCCGTCTGAGCCTGCCCCACCTGGTGCAGCATGGCCACGGCGGTCTTCTGGCGCTCCACACAGCGCACGCACAGGTCGGTCAGGCGCACGATGTGGTCGGTCATGGCACGGATGTCGTACAGCGACATCGCTTCGGCAGCGTCCTGGATCAGGTCGGCCACATCGTCCATCGTGTTGATCAGCGAGTGGATCTGTTCGCGGTCGATCGGCGTGATGAAGGTCTGGTGCAGCAGGCGGTTGACTTCCAGCGTCACCGAGTCGGCTGCGCCTTCGGCGTCATCGACAGCACGGTTGTAGCGCTCTCGCAAGGCGGGGTCACCGTAGCTCTTGACCAGATCCGCAAAGGCATGAACGGCCGTGACCGTGTGCTGAGCATGTTGGTTGAACAGTTCAAAAAAATTGCCCTCACGGGGCAGCAGCTTTCCAAAGATCATCGTGTTCTCTTGGGTGTTGCGATGTCATGACGTTGACATGCACTTGGGGTAAGCAGATTTTACCCTTCACCCGGCAAAACCAGACGACCAGGGCAAGTAAAGCGGCAGAAGCAGCCACCACCCCCTGGCCGAACGCCACTGCCACGCATCAGCGTGCCGCCCCCTCGAAAGCCGGGAACAGCACGTTGTTTTCCAGGTGGATGTGCTGGATGAGGTCGTCTGAAAGCTGCGCCGTACCGGCAAACAGGGCGCGCCAGGTGTTGCAGGCGCCGGGGGGCGGGTTGTGTTCGTTGGTAAGTTCGACCAAACGGGCAAGGTGCTCACCATGGTCGACGTGCTCGTGGCGCATCATGGCAATCGGCTGCCCCACCATCGGGTGACCACCGGCCTTGATCATGGGAAAGAGCACGCCCTCTTCTTTGGCCATGTGCTCGCACAACTCCTCTTCCATACGCTCCAGGTGAGCGGCCAGACCGGCGGGCACATTCGGGTGGTCGCGGTGCACGGCCTCGACGCGACGGGCCATGCGGACCAGCTCGGGCAGCTGGGCGCGGTGCACCTCGTGATAGCGGGAGACGATGTGGTCGACCAGCGCGCTCGGCTCCGGAGCGGCCGGGGCCACGTCGTCGCGCACCAGGGCCTTGAGCTCACTCACCAAGGCGTCGGCGTCCAGGCCCTTGGCGGCGCAGGCCTCGGCCAGGCGCACCTGACCTCCGCAGCAGAAGTCCAACTTGAGGCGACGGAACACGGCGGTGGCGCCTGGCAGGGCCACGGCAATCTCGCCCAGTGATTGTTGAGCCAGGTCGGCCGAGGCGGGGGTGGACGGCGAAACGGTATGGGGGGCGTGCATGGGGACTCCTTAAAGATTCACACTGTATGCACATTCTAAACACATAAGATTCATCTTGTGTGAATCTTTTTGTGGTGCCACACTCACGTCATGCGATTGACCCAGTGGACCGACTACAGCCTGCGGGTGCTGATGTACTGCGCCGCCACCGAAAACCGCCCCACCCCACCCACGATCAGCGAGATCGCGCAGGCGCATGGCATTTCGCGCAGCCACCTGACCAAGATCGCCATGACCTTGGCCGCCAACGGCTGGCTGGAAACGACCCGGGGGCGCGGCGGCGGCCTGCGTCTGCTCAAGCCCGCTGATCAGATCGTGCTGGGCACGGTGGTGCGCCAGACAGAAACGGACTTCAACCTGGTGGAGTGCTTTGATGCGAGCCTGAACACCTGCCGGCTCGACGGCCTGTGCCTGCTCAAGCGCACCCTGAAAGAGGCCATGGCGCAGTATCTGGCAGTGCTGGACGGGGTCACGCTGGCCGACCTGGTGACTCCCGGCCAGCCGCCGCTGGGTGGGCAGGTGATCTCCTTCTCGCCACGCGCTTGAGTCACAGGAAGGCGGTATGGTGTACCGCTGAGGCCCATGCCATACGCGTGGCCCTGATGAGACCCTGACATGGCAGCCACCCCCACCTCCCCAAACGCCTCCCTGCAGACGGCCGAAGCCGTGGCCACGGGCACGCAGACTGACCTCGTTCGTGGTCTGAGTGGCCAGGAAGCCGCCCGCCGCCTCGCCCAGGACGGTCCGAACCAGCTGCAGACGACGCCCCCTCCCCCGGCGTGGCGCCGCTTGCTCAAGCAGTTCCAGGACCCGCTCATTTACTTGCTGATGGCCGCCGTGGTGGTCACCTTGCTGGCCTGGTTCATCGAAGGCCGCATGGGCTGGCCGGTGGACGCGATCGTCATCGCGGTGATCGTGGTGCTCAACGGCATCCTGGGCTATGTGCAGGAAGCCAAGGCGGCCGATGCGGCAGCCGCGCTGGCCCGCATGGTCGAGGCCACGTCGGCGGTGATGCGAGACGGGCAACTGACGCGGGTGCCCAGCGCGGCCCTGGTGCGCGGCGACCTGCTGGTGCTGGGCGAAGGCGATGCCGTGGGCGCCGACGCCCGACTGGTGCGCGCCGCAGCGCTGCGTGTTCAGGAAGCGTCCCTCACCGGCGAGAGCGAGGCGGTGCTGAAAGACGCCGCCACCCTGACCGCCCCTGCGCCCGTGGCCGATCAACGCAACATGGTCTTCAAAGGCACGGCCGTGGCGCAAGGCACGGGCCTGGCCATCGTGACGGCCACCGGCATGGCCACGCAGATGGGCACCATCGCCCACCTGCTGGCCCAAACCCGTCAGGACGCCACCCCGTTGCAAAAGGAGATTCGCCTGGTCGGCCAGATGCTGGGCCTGGCGGTGATCGTGATCTGCGTGCTGGTGGTGGGCGCGGTGCTGCTGGTCACCGAGGTGCACAGCGTGGCCTCGCTGGTGTCGGTGATGATGCTGGGCGTGTCACTGGCCGTGGCCGCCGTGCCCGAAGGCCTGCCCGCCATCCTGTCCATGGTGTTGGCCATCGGGGTGCAGCGCATGGCGCGCCGCCAGGCCATCGTCAAGAACCTCTCTTCGGTCGAGACCTTGGGCTCGGCCTCTGTCATCTGCACCGACAAGACCGGCACCCTCACCCGCTCGGAGATGACCTTGCAGCGCGGCATGACCGCCTCGGGCAGCACCGAGGTCACCGGTGTGGGCTATGCGCCCACCGGTGAAGTGCAGCACCAGGGTCAGCCCCTGACCGAAGGGGACGTGCACAGCGAGCACACGGCCCTGCTCAGCGGCGGCAGCCTGGCCGGCAACGCCGACCTGCGCCAGACGCCCGAAGGGCTGTGGGAAATCCAGGGCGACCCCACCGAGGCCGCCTTTCTGGTGGCCGAGCATAAGCTGGGCGCACAGGACCAGCGGGACGCGCGCTTCGAGCGCTTCAGCGAAGTGCCCTTCACCTCGGACCGCAAGATGATGTCCGTGCTGGCCCGGGACCGCGACCACGACAACGCACCCATCCTCGTCAGCAAGGGCGCACCCGATGTGCTGCTGGCGCGCTGCACCCACCTGCGCGTGGGCCCCTCGATCGAACCGATGACGCCCGAGCGACGCGCGCAGGCCCTGGCCCAGGTCGAGGAGCTGTCCCAGGCGGCGCTGCGCACGCTGGCGGTGGCCTACCGTCCCCTCGCCGCAGATGAAGACCTGGCATCCGGCCACGCGCTGGAAGAAAACCTGATTTTTGTGGGCACCGCCGGCATCATCGACCCGCCCCGCGAGGAAGCCGGCCAAGCCATCCAGGAAGCCCGGCGCGCCGGCATGCGGGTCATCATGATCACGGGCGACCACCCGCGCACGGCCGAGCGCATCGCTGCCGACCTCGGCCTGGTCGAGCCCGGCGCCCGCGCCCTCACCGGCACCGAGCTGGATGCGCTCGACGACGCCGGCTGGGCCGAGGCCGTGCGCACCACCTCGGTCTTTGCCCGTGTCGCCCCCGCGCACAAGCTGCGCATCGTTGATGCCCTGCAAGCGCAAGGCCACATCGTCGCGATGACCGGCGATGGCGTCAACGACGCCCCCGCGCTCAAAGCCGCCGACATCGGCATCGCCATGGGCATCACCGGCACCGAGGTGAGCAAGGAGGCGGCCAAGATGATCCTGGCTGATGACAACTTCGCCACCATCGTCGAGGCCGTCCGCGAGGGGCGCGCCATCTTCGACAACATCCGCAAGTTCCTGCGCTACCTGCTGTCGTCCAACATGGGCGAGGTGCTCACCGTGTTCCTGGGGGTGGTCGCCGCGCAGGCGCTGGGCCTGCTCGACGACGGCCAGGGCGTGATCCTGCCCCTGCTCGCCACGCAACTGCTGTGGGTCAACCTGATCACCGACTCCGGCCCCGCGCTGGCCATGGGGATGGATCCGCCCACCGACGATGTGATGGCGCGCCCCCCACGGCACCTGAGCGACCGGGTGATCGACCTGCGCATGTGGATGGACGTGATGCTCAATGGCCTGGTGATTGCCGTGTGCACCCTGCTGACGCTGGACTGGCATTTGCCGGGCGGCCTGATCGAAGGCCATCACAGCCTGGACCTGGCCCGCACCGCCGCCTTCACCGTGCTGGTGTTTGCGCAGTTGTTCAATGCCTTCAGCGCCCGCTCCGACACGCGCAGCGCGTTCCACCAGATCTTCGTCAACCACTGGCTGTGGGGTGCTGTGGGACTGTCCGCCTTGCTGCAGGTCGCGGTGGTGCACCTGCCGGTGCTCAATGTCGCCTTCGGGACCGCCCCGCTGAGCCTCGATCAGTGGCTGCTCTGCCTCGCGATGGGCAGTACCGTCCTGTGGGTCAGCGAGATGAAAAAATGGGCCGGGCGATGGACTCGCCCGACCCACTGAGGAGACACCGCGCTGAGCGACGCCTCGTCTGCCGCGATGGTGTCCGATCAGCGGCGGTTGATCTTCCAGGCGCCTTCGGCCAAGCCGTTGCCCGTGGTGTCGCCACGCTTGGCATCCTTGGCGAAGTAGTACAGCGGCTGACCCTCCAGGGTCACCTGACGGGTGCCATCCATGCGGATGATCAGCGGGTATTCCTTGGTGGCCAGGGTGCCGGTCGCCACGGTCAGAGGCGGCCAGTTGGTGGCGCACGCGTCGTAGCACTCCGACATGCCGGAGTTCTTGCCGTCCTTGGCAAAGGTGTACACGGTCATGCCATTGGGGCCCACCAGCAGGCCGTCGGCCGTGCGCGTCGGGAAACCCTCGGCCGACACCGCAGCCTCATTCGTCATCGTGCCGCAGGCCGTCAACGACAGCGCCACAACCAGTGCGGCAGACATGCTCAAAAGCGATCGCATCATCCATCTCCAGTGCTTACAGTTGACCGTTCTCATGTTGGAACAGCAAGGATCGCTTTATAGAGAATGAATTTGACAGTGCTGTGTCAGCGCCCTTGATGCGTTGCTCAGTAAGCGTAGGCCATGTGCACCACCTGGCGCGCCGTGGCCCGCAGCGAGGCCTCCTGCTGCGACAGCACCTCATCGGTCGCCGACAGCAGCGGGTTGGGCAGGCCCAAGTCTTCGGCACAGCGCACCGCATTGCGTGACGCGCTCACCGCGTCCAACCCCAGATTGAACCAGAGGGTGTTGAAGGTGTTGAGGGCCCGCGACAGCGCACGGTCGTGCGATTGCAGAGAGTGGATCGAACCCCGCTCCAGTTGGCTGAGATAGGCGTTGGCCACGCTCAAAGGCGCCACGCTCAGACCCAGCATGAGGTTCAGATTGACGTTCGGATCGGTTTGCATGGTGAGAAGCCCTGAAGGATGACAGCCGAGATTCTAGGGTAAACCCTTAACCCATGCCACCTGCCTGTCTTCTCTGGCGCCGAACGCTGAGATGAACCCTGGTGTAATGCCACTTCCTTCACGCCCCAGAGCCTTCCTGTGACGACCCCGCCCCCTACGCCCCGCCGGATCGACCTCGACACCTACCCGCGCGCCGACATCCTGCGCGCCTTCGCCGACCGCAGCCTGCCCCAGCTCAGCGTCACCTGCGAGGTCGACGTCACCTCTATCCGGCAGACTTGCCAGACCCTGGGCGTCTCGTTCTTCCTGGGTATGAGCTACGCGGTATCCCGAGCGGTGCAGGCCGTGCCCGCCTTTCGCCAGCGTGTGATCGACGGCGTGCTGTACGAGTACGACCGTACCGACCCCGGCTACACCGTCGCACGTGACGGCGGCCTGTTCTCCTTCTGCGACGGCCTCCACCTGGACGACTTTGCCGCCTACTGCCGCGAGAACCAGGCTCGCATGGACGCAGTCAAGCTCACACCCGACCTGTCGGTGGGCGCCAAGCACCACATGTTCTTCATCACCACGGTACCGTGGCTGTCCTTCACGGCCTTCACGCACCCCTACGATCCGCTGTATGCCTACATCCCGGTGATCACCCTGGGCAAGTTCTCAGCCCGCAGCGACACCTGGGTGATGCCCGTGGCCGTGCAGGCGCACCACGGCGTGGTCGATGGCATTCATCTGGCGCAGTTCTACGAGGCCTTGGCTGCGGTGCGTTTGCCTTGACGGCCCCCAGCTTCTTCAGGTGCGCGCCCTCAGTCCCACCGACGCCCGTAGGAGAACGTCGGCAGGCTCCAGCCAAAATAGATGGCGAGCAGCCGCAACGACAAACCACTCACCAGGCTGATGACGGTATTCACTTCCTGATCGACCCCCAGCGCCCTCAGCGAGAGAAACAGCCCGCACACCGCCAGTGACACCATCGCGTAGATCTCGCGCTGGAACACCACCGGCACCTGCGCGCACAGCACATCGCGCAAGATGCCACCAAAGATGCCGGTGATCATGCCGGCCATGATCACCACCGCCACGGGGTAGTTCATCTGCAAGGCCACATCGCAGCCAATCAGCGAGAACGCCACCAGTCCCAACGCGTCCAACACCAGGAACGTTCGCTTAAGGTGGTGCATGTAAGGCGCGATCACGATGGTCAGCAAGCCTGCGCCAATCACCAGGTAGATGTAGGTAGGGTGCTGCGTCCAGCCGATCGGAAAGTGCCCCAGGATCAGATCGCGTACCGTGCCGCCGCCCAGCGCCGTGACAAACGCCACCACCGCCACCCCGAAGATGTCCATGCTGCGACGACCGGCTGCCAAGGCCCCCGACATGGCTTCGGCCGTGATGGCCACCAGGTAGATGAAGGTCAGCACAGCCCGTCTCCGTCGATCGCGAAAACGCCGATTATCGGCCGACGGCGATCTCCCAGTGAACCACTGGGGACCGGCTCGCCCTCGCCTCAGCGGCGCCAGAAATGCCGTGTGAACAGCACCAGCACTGTCAAGAACTCCAGTCGCCCCAGCAGCATTGCAAAGCTGAGGACGGACAACTGAAACGCACTCAACCCCCCGAAGTTGCCCGCGGGCCCCACCTGCCCCAGACCCGGTCCGATGTTGTTGACCGTGGCCACCACGGCCGAAAACGCCGTCACGATGTCCAGCCCCGACAGCAACATCAGGAAGGTCAGGCCCATCGTGGCCCCACCGTAGATCAGCATGAAGCCCAGCACCGCGTGCATGACTGGCGCGGAGACATTCTGCCCGCCCAGCGTCACCGGGTTCACCACCCGCGGATGGATGATGCGCACCAACTCGCGACGCGCCTGCTTGATCAGCAAGATCATGCGAACCATCTTGATGCCGCCGCCCGTGGAGCCCGCGCAAGAAGCGAACGAGCCCAGAAACATCATCAACACCGGCAAGGCCACCGGCCACAGCGTGTAATCCTGCGAGGCGTAGCCCGTCGTGGTGGCCACCGACACCACATGGAACAGGGCGACCCGAAAGGTGTCTGCCGCATGGGCCTGAGGCTGGTGGTCCAACAGGCTCACGAACACCACCAGCACCGCCACCAGCAAGACCACGATGTACATGCGGATTTCCCGGTCATCGGTGACGGGCTTGAGCGAGCGCGAGCGCCACACCATGAAATAGCGCAAGAAGCTGATGCCTGCCAGCGTCATGAACAAGGTCGCCACCCACTCGATGGCCGGCGAATTCCAGTAGCCAAAACTGGCGTCGTGCGACGACAGCCCGCCCAGACCCATGGTCGTGCACATGTGCATGAAGGCATCGGCCCAGCTCATGCCCGCCCAACGGTAGGCCAGGAAACACGCCGCCGACAACACGAAGTACACCGCCCACAGGCCCCGCGCCGTCTCGGCGATGCGCGGTGTGAACTTGGCGTCCTTCATCGGCCCCGGCGTTTCGGCCTTGTAGAGCTGCATGCCGCCCAGACCGAGCAGCGGCAGCACCGCCACCACCAACAGCACAATGCCCAGCCCACCGACCAACTGCAGGAAACAGCGCCACACATTGACCGACACTGGCAGGTGATCCAGGCCCGACAAGGCCGTGGCCCCCGTGGCCGTCAAGGCACTCATGGCTTCAAAAAACGCTTTACTCCAGGTGATGTCCGGCACCGCAAACAGCAAGGGCACCGTGGCATAAAACGTCAGCACCACCCACACCAGGTTGACCAGCAAAAAGCCATCACGCGGCAACAGCTCCCGCCGGTACTTGCGGCTGACCATGAACAGCAACCAGCCACTGCCAAAGGCCAGCCCAAACGAAGCACCCCACACCGCCCGCAGGGCTGCGGCATCTTCAAACCACGCCCAGGCCAAAGGCACAAAAAAGGCAAAGGCAAACGCCATCAGGATGCGCGCCAGCAAGGCCAGAACCGGACCAAACAACTGCATGGCGATCACCCGAAAAACGTCGCGCCGACCTGAAACAGCTTCTCCACCGCACGCACCAGACGCTTGTGGGGAATGAAGATGATGATGTGATCATCCGTCTCGATGAGCGTGTCATGGTGCGGCATCAGCACCTGAGACTGACGCCCCTCGCCCCGCACGATGGCACCGAACCGGGCCCCAGCGGGCAGCTTGATGTTCTCAATGCGCCGCCCCACCAGCCGGGACGTCTTGGCATCGCCCCGCGCCACCCCTTCCAGAGCCTCGGCGGCACCACGGCGCAGGCTATGGACCCCCACCACGTCACCGCGGCGAATGTGCGTCAACAACTCCCCGATCACAGTCTGGGCGGGCGAGACCGCGATGTCGATCATGCCGCCGTTCAACATGTCGGCATAAGAGCGCCGGTTGATCAGCGCCATCACCCGGCGTGCGCCCAATCGCTTGGCCAGCATCGCCGCCATGATGTTGTCTTCATCGTCGTCCGTCAGCGCCAGGAACATGTCCATGTCGGCCACGTTCTCTTCCTCCAGCAGGTCCTCGTCGACGGTATCGCCTTGCAGCACCAGCACATCCGAAGGCAACTGACTGGCCAGGTACTCACAACGCGTGAGCTTTTGCTCGATGAGCTTGACCTGATACTGCCCGATCAGGCTGCGCGCCAGACGCAAGCCCACCTTCCCGCAGCCACCGATCATCACGCGCTGCACCGGCTGGTCCACATTGTGGATGGCCTTGAGCACCTGCCGGATGTGCTCCTGCGCGGCCAGCACGAACACCTCGTCCCCCGGCAACACCACCGTGTCACGCGTCGGCTCGACGCCCACATCCTGACGGTACAGCGCCACCACCCGCATCTCGAAGTTGGGGAAGCACTGTTTGAACTCCGCCAGGGTTCGTCCGGCCAAGGTGCTGCCCGCCACGGCCTTCACCCCGATCAGGCACACCCGACCTTCCGCGAACTCCAGCACATGCAAGGCTTCCGGATACTCGAGCAACTTGTTGATGTAGTGCGTGACCGAATCCTCTGGGCAGATGACCTGGTCGACCGCAAAACCTGCCTTGGACAACAGCTCATCGCCTTCCTTGAACTCGGGCGAACGCAGGCGCGCAATGGTGGTGGGCACCTGAAACACGTTGTAGGCCACCTTGCAGAACACCAGGTTGGATTCGTCCGACGTGGCGCACCCAATGACCATGTCGGCGTCCTGCGCCCCCGCCTCGCGCAACACCGAGGGCTGGATGCCATTGCCCACGACCCCACGCAAGTCCAGACGCTCTTCCAGCACCCGCAGGCGCACGGGATCTTGATCGATCACCGTGATGTCGTTCTGCTCGGAGACCAGGCTTTCGGCGACGCTCTCGCCCACACGGCCAGCGCCCAAAATGATGATGTTCATGGGGCGTACTGTGCCATTAGCCACGGTCGGCACACAGGTGACGTGACGTTTCCCCGTGGGCACTGGAGAAAGAGTCCACTCACCGCCCCCACATCTGCCACATCAACCCCACCACCGCACACACCCCAATCACCTGCATCACCGAGCGCTTGAATCGAAACAGTGCCACCGCCGCGCCCAAGGCAATCAGCGCCGATCCAGCGTCAAACTGCCCGGCCCACCCCTCGGGCCAAAGCACGTGGTAGCCGAAGAACAGCGCCAGGTTCAGGATCACGCCCACCACCGCGGCGGTGATGGCCGTCAACGGCGCGGTGAAATGAAGGTCGTTGTGGGTGGACTCCACCAACGGCCCGCCCGCCAGGATGAACAGGAAAGACGGCAGGAAGGTGAACCACGTCACCAGCACCGCGGCCAAGGCGCCGCCCAGGAACAAGGCATCTGGACCCAGCACGGCCTTGACGTAGCCGCCAATGAAAGCCACAAACGCCACCACCATGATCAGCGGCCCCGGCGTGGTTTCGCCCAGCGCCAGCCCATCGATCATCTGAGCCGGGTTGAGCCAGCCGTAGTGGCCCACCGCGCCCTGGTACACATACGGCAACACCGCATAGGCCCCGCCGAACGTCAGCAGCGCAGCCTTGGTAAAGAACCAGCCCATCTGCGTGAGCGTGTGGTGCCAGCCCACGCTGGCCGTGAGCAAGCCCATCGGCACCAGCCACAAAGCCGCCCCAGACAATGCCAGGCGCGCCAGGCGCCCCCAGCGGAACTGCGCATGCGAGGGCGTCGGGGTGTCATCGTCGATCCAGGCGGGCCCGAGCGAGGCCGTGACCTTGCCGTCCCCGCCGCCCAGTTGGAACTGCGTCGGCGCCATGCGCCCACCAACGTAGCCGATCAACGCCGCCACCACCACAATGATGGGAAACGGCACGTTGAGCGCAAAGATCGCGACGAAGGATGCCGCCGCGATCCCCCATAGCCAACGGTTCTGCAAAGCACGCGATCCGATGCGGTGAGCGGCCTGCAACACGATGGCGGTCACGGCCGGCTTGATGCCATAGAACAGGCCTGCCACGACAGGCAGGTCGCCGAAAGCGATGTAGACCCACGACAAGGCCACCAGCAGGCCCAGCGACGGCAGCACAAACAGGGCACCGGCCACGATGCCGCCCCAGGTCCGGTGCATGAGCCAGCCAATGTAAGTGGCCAGCTGCTGCGCCTCCGGCCCCGGCAACACCATGCAGTAATTGAGCGCATGCAGAAAGCGCTTCTCGCTGATCCAGCGACGACGCTCAACCAACTCGGCGTGCATGATGGCAATCTGCCCGGCCGGGCCACCGAAGCTGATGAAGCCCAACTTGAGCCAGAACACAAAGGCCTCCCAGAAACTCACAGGAGCCAGCGCGGGCGAAGCGTTGTCAGCGTCTGGTGCCGTGCCATGTGTCACGTCGAATCATCCTTTAGAAACCAGGGTCGTCGGCTCGGATGGTAGTTCACCAGGATGACGGGCCGAACGCAGCGGCGGCGGATGTGCCGCCATCGCGGAAGTTCACGCGATACCCAGAGAAGGCGCACCCATCGATGACCTCACAGGGCACCAAGCCATCGGAGCGCATAGCAAAAAGCCCTTGCAAATCAATGACTTGCAAGGGCTCATGCTTGGCGGAGAGGGTGGGATTCGAACCCACGGTAGGTTATACACCTACGCCTGATTTCGAGTCAGGTACATTCGACCACTCTGCCACCTCTCCTAAACTGGTGCACCCGTGGTCAACGGTGTGTAGCCCACAAGTATAGCATCAGTTTTTGGCGTTCCACGCACCGTCACGCCATGCGGATGAACTCGGCCCCGCCCAGGTAGGGACGCAAGGCCACCGGCACATACACCGAGCCATCGGCCTGCTGGTGGTTCTCCAGCACGGCCACCATGGCACGCCCCACGGCCAGGCCAGAACCGTTCAAGGTGTGCACCAGCTCGTTCTTGCCTTGGGCATTCTTGTAGCGGGCTTGCATGCGGCGAGCCTGGAAGGCCTCGCAGTTCGACACCGAGCTGATCTCACGGTAGGCGCTTTGCGCGGGCAGCCACACCTCCAGGTCATAGGTCTTGGTCGCGCCAAAGCCCATGTCTCCCGTGCACAGCGACATCACACGGTACGGCAACTCCAGCTTCTGCAGCACGGCCTCGGCGTGGCCCACCATCTCTTCCAGGGCTTCATAGCTCTGCTCGGGCGTGGTGATCTGCACCATCTCCACCTTGTCGAACTGGTGCTGGCGGATCATGCCGCGCGTGTCACGGCCGGCACTGCCCGCCTCCGAACGGAAACACGGGCTGTGCGCCGTGAGCTTGATGGGCAACTGGTCCAGCGGCACGATGGTGTCGGCCACGGAATTGGTCAGCGTCACCTCCGAGGTCGGGATCAGGTACCACTTGCTGTCAGACGCCTCACCGTCGCCCGAGGTAACGTGGAACAGGTCCTGCTCGAACTTGGGCAACTGGCCCGTGCCTTGCAGGGCCTTGGCCTGCACCAGATACGGCGTATAGCACTCGGTGTAGCCGTGCTCCTGCGTCTGCAGGTCCAGCATGAACTGGGCGAGCGCGCGGTGCAGGCGGGCGGCGGGGCCCTTCAGAAAGGTGAAGCGCGAACCAGACAGCTTCGCACCCGTCTCGAAGTCCAGCCCCAGCGGCGCGCCCACGTCCACGTGGTCCTTGACCTCGAAGCCGTAGGTGGCAGGCGTGCCCCAGCGGCGCACTTCCACGTTGCCGGACTCGTCCGTGCCCACCGGCACGCTGTCGTGCGGCAGATTGGGCACGGCCAGCAGCATGGCGGCGATCTCGGTCTGGATGACCTCCAGGCGATCGGCACTGGCCTTGAGCTCGTCACCAATGCCGCCCACTTGCGCCATCACGGCCGAGACGTCTTCGCCCTTGCCTTTGAGCATGCCGATCTGCTTGGACAGGCTGTTGCGCTGGGACTGCAGCTCTTCGGTGCGACTCTGGATGGTCTTGCGTTCGGCTTCAAGCGCGCGGTAGGCGCCCTCGTCCAGGAAGGGCTGCGGGTTCTTGCGCTTGGCCAGGCGGGCCAGCACGCTGTCGAGGTCTTTGCGCAGCAGGGCAATGTCAAGCATGGTGAGGAATCAGGTTGGAATGTGGTTTGAGCTTACTGGCTATTGTCGCTGTTGCGCTCGGTCGGCAGCGGTCGGTCCAGGCCCGTGCCGCCCAGCCCCTTGGGCAGGGGGAAGCGCACATGTTCTTCCACGCCTTGCATGCGACGCACGCCCACGGCGCCCAGTGCATGCAAGCGGGCGATCACCTGCTGCACCAACACGTCCGGAGCCGAGGCGCCGGCAGTCAGGCCCACGCGCGGGTGCGCGTCGAACCAGCTTTCCTGCAGGTCATCGGGGCTGTCGATCATGTACGACGGCGTGCCCAGACGCTCGGCCAGTTCGCGCAGGCGGTTGCTGTTGGAGCTGGTGGGACTGCCCACCACGATGACCACGTCCACCTGCGGCGCCATGATCTTCACCGCATCCTGGCGGTTCTGGGTGGCGTAGCAGATGTCCTGCTGCTTGGGCTCACGGACGTTCGGAAAGCGCCGCTTGATCGCCGCCAGGATGCCCGCTGCATCGTCCACCGACAGCGTGGTCTGCGTGACCACCGCCAGCCTCTCGGGGTAGCGAACCTGCACCGTGGCGACGTCATCCTCGTCCTCGACAAGGTAGATGCCCTCGGTGACCTGGCCCATCGTGCCTTCGACCTCCGGGTGACCCTTGTGGCCGATCATGATGAACTCATAGCCCTCACGGTGCAGCTTGGCCACTTCGACGTGGACCTTGGTGACCAGCGGGCAGGTGGCGTCAAACACCTGAAAACCACGGGCATCAGCCTCACGGCGCACCTCTTGGCTGACGCCATGGGCGCTGAAGATCAAGGTGGCACCGGGCGGCACCTCGGCCAGGTCTTCGATGAAGATGGCGCCCTTGGCCTTGAGGTCGTTGACCACATAGGTGTTGTGCACGATCTCGTGGCGCACGTAAATGGGCGCACCGAACTGCGCGAGCGCGCGCTCGACGATCTCGATGGCGCGGTCGACGCCGGCGCAAAAGCCGCGCGGCTCGGCCAGCAAAACATCTTGGACTTGGGTCATGCGTGAGGTCCTGGCAAAAAGGGGCGGCTTGAAAGCGCGGATCAGAGCACGCCGATCAGCTGCACTTCGAACGTGCAAGGCTGGCCTGCCAGGGGGTGATTGAAATCAAACAAGGCCCACTCCCCGGCCGGATCCAGTTCGCGCACGACCCCGGCAAAGGACCCTTTGCCATCGGGCGTCGGGAACTGCACGACATCACCCACCGCCCAGGTTTCATCGAGGTCACCGAGCTTGCGCAGCAGGGACAAGGCCACGCGCTGGATCATCTCGGGGTTGCGCTGGCCGAAGGCCTCGCCGGGGGCCAGTTCGATGACGGTGCGGGTGCCTTCGGCCAAGCCGATCAGGCGGGCTTCGAGTGCGGGGGCGAGCTCGCCTGAACCCAGCGACAGGGTGGCGGGCTTGTCGTTGAAGGTGTTGATGACGTCACCGCCATCCGGCCCCGCCAGGCGGTAGTGCAGGGTCAGGAAAGCGCCAGGGGCAACCAAGGGGGCAGCAGAGGTCATGGTGGTGTCTCCCGCGTGGCAGACGCTGCAGCGGGGATCCGGATAAGAAAACGCCGATTTTAGGTTTCAGAAGCCGTTTGCGCAGACGCATGTGCGAAAGACTTGTCCGGCATCAGGCCCACCCATCCGAGGGCGTTCTTCCGAAGGATAGGCACCCGGACCGGCCCAACCGAGAATCTATCGCTCTATCCACACCCTGTCACAGCCCCGATGAAAGACCTGCCCGCCGCACTTCGGCCCCGAGAAAAGCTGTTGACGCACGGCGCCGCTGCGCTGGCCGACGCCGAACTGCTGGCCCTGCTGCTGCGCACCGGCATGAAGGGCCTGGGCGTGCTGCAACTGGCCGAAAAGGTGTTGACGGACCTGGGGGGCCTCGCAGGCCTGCTGGCGGCACAACCCGCGCAACTGACCCGCGTCAAGGGTCTGGGGCCGGCCAAGCGGGCCGAGCTGATGGCCGTGATGGAGATGGCCAGGCGCAGCCTCTCGGGGACGCTGCAAAGCCAGCCCGTGTTCTCCTCACCCCAGCTCGTGAAGGACTACCTGCAGATGCGCCTGGGCGCCCTGCCCCACGAGGTCTTTGCCGTGCTGTTCCTCGATGCCCAGCACCGGCTGATTGCCTGCGAAGAGTTGTTTCGGGGCACGCTCACGCAAACGTCGGTCTACCCGCGTGAGGTCGTCAAGCGCACGCTTGAGCTCAACGCCGCCAGCGTGATCCTGGCGCACAACCACCCCTCGGGCTTGCTCGAGCCATCACGGGCCGACGAGCTGCTCACCCAGACACTGAAAAGCAGCCTGCAGCTGGTCGATGTGCGGGTGCTCGATCACCTCGTGGTGGGCCGCTGCGGGGCCCTGTCCTTCGCCGAAAAGGGGCTGATCTAAGTTGTTGTAGGCTTGCGCCTTGTGAGCCCCACCAACAAGCCCCCCCTCAACACCACGCTGCGCGACTTCGCAGACCTCAAACGCGCCTTGGGCAAGGCTGCGAAAGAGGCTGCGACACGCCGTGAGCAAGAGCGCGCCGAGCAGGCACGTCGCGAGGCTGCCCAGCGCAGCCACGAAGCCGACGCCGCCCTGTTCAAGCGCATGGTCGGGGCGGTTCACGGCATGCCTCACACCGGTCGTGCCAGCCTCACCCCGCCACGCCCCCAGCCCATTCCAGCGCGCCGTCAGCTCGACGAGCAAGCCGCGCTGCGCGAATCCCTGTCGGACGAGTTCGATGTAGAAAGCCTGCTGGAAACCGACGAGACGCTGTCGTGGCGCCGGCCGGAGCTGGGCATTGACGTGGTGCGCAAATTGCGCCGGGGCGTGTGGGCGCTGCAAGGCGAGCTCGACCTGCATGGCCTGCGCACCGACGAGGCCCGTGAAGCGCTCAGCGAGTTCCTGCGCCAGGCCCACCTGAAAGGCTGGCGGTGCGTGCGCGTGGTGCACGGCAAAGGCCTGGGCTCACCCGGCAAGCAGCCCGTGCTCAAGGACAAGACGCGGCGCTGGCTGGTGCAAAGCGAGCGGGTGCTGGCCTTCGTGCAGGCGCGCGCCGACGAAGGTGGCGTGGGGGCGCTGGTGGTGCTGCTCAAGCCCGGCAAGACCAAGGGCCAGGTCAGCTACTGACGCTTTACTTGTTGCGCATCCAGTCGGCGGTCTGCATGAAGGCGTGCTGCAGACGTTGCACGAGCGCGTCGGGCACCTGCACATCCACCATGGCCTGACTCATGCAGGCCACCCATTGGTCGCGCTCCTTGATGCCAATGGCAAACGGCAGATGCCGGGCACGCAGACGTGGATGCCCAAACCGCTCGATGTACAAGCTGGGACCACCGAGCCAGCCGCTCAGGAACCAGTACAGCTTGTCGCGCGCCTCATCAAGGCTGGTGCCGTGGGCGGCCCGCAGCTCCGTGAAGGCTGGCTCCAGGTCCATCAGGTCGTAGAAGCGGTCGACCAGTTCACGCACCCGGGCGTCGCCGCCGAGCAAGGTGTAAGCGGTGGGGGTCGGCAGGGTCTCGGCGGGATCGTCGTCCTGGACCGGATCAGGATCGTGCATGGGCAAACAACAGGAACAGGACAGGACTGAAAATCAGGCGCGGCCCAGCAGACGCACAGCCACTTGGTTCACACCCAGGGCGGCGGGGCTGCCAGGGTGCAGCTCCAGCAACAACTGACGCTTGCGCACGGCCTCGCGCACGCTGGGGTCAAACGGAATGTCACCCAGGAAGTGCAGCTTGGGCACCACCCCGGTGGGGCTGACCACGAAGCGGTCGACCACCTGCTGCAGTTGCTGGCAGATGGTGCGCCCGTCGCCCGGCCGTGCCACCTGATTGACAACCAGGTGCATTTTTTCGCGCGACTGCTGCGCGCACAGCACCTTGATGGTGGCATACGCGTCGGTCATGGAGGTGGGCTCGGGCGTGGCCACGACGATGACCTCTGTGGCCATCGAGACGGCATAGAGCACCACATCGGAGATGCCGGCCCCCGTGTCAATCACGATGACGTCAAAGCGCGGCTTGACGGCTTCGAAGATCTCGAGCAGCTTCTCGCGAACCTCGGGGGTCAGGCGCGAGTACTCAACCAGACCCGAACCGGCCAGCAGCACATGGAAACCGCCGGGCGCAGGCAAGATGGCTTCTTCGAGCTGCGCCTTCCCCGTGAACACGTCATGCAGCGTGATCTTGGGATACAGGTTGAGCACCACGTCGAGGTTGGCCAGGCCCAGATCGGCGTCCAGCACCAGCACCTTGAGGCCTTGGCGGCTCAGCGACGTGGCCAGGTTGGCACTGAAGAAGGTCTTGCCCACCCCGCCCTTGCCGCTGGTGACGGCCACCGTGCGAGCGAGCCGGGCGGACGATTTGGAAGGATTTGTCTCGGAAACTGGCATGGGCACCATCATGAGGTCGTTTTCGGGTGTTCCTCAAGAATTTCTGAGGCCGAAAGGGTGTCAGATTGCGCAAGACTGCTGAACAGGAAGCTTTTCTCCTCGGCGCTGACCACCGTGAGGGGTGGCGTGTCCAGGCACGTGCGGTTGCGGCCTTCCGCTTTGGCACGGTAGAGCTGCTGGTCGGCGCGCTCGGTCCAGATGATGACCGAAGAGCGCACCCACTGCGGCGCAAACGCCCCGCCAATGCTCACCGTCACCGAGGTCAAGGCGCCATCGAGCAAATGGATCTGTCGCTGCGCGACCCGATGGCGGATGCGCTCGGCAACCGTCTGCCCGAAAGCTGGGGGGCAATTGGGCAGGATGATGGCGAACTCTTCGCCACCCACGCGGGCCACCAGGTCCATGGGCCGCACACATTCCTGCAGGCACTCACCCACCGCGCGGATGACCGCATCACCGGCCACATGTCCATGGGTGTCGTTGATGGCCTTGAAGTGATCAATGTCGGCAACGATCAGCAGCGAGGGCTCACCCACGCGGGCCACCCGGTCGATCTCGCGGGCCAGAGCGGTTTCGAACTGACGGCGGTTGGCCAGACCGGTGAGCGGATCACGGCTGGACAGGTCGCACAAGCCATCGACAATGGCTTGCACCCAGAGCCACTCGCCCGCTTGGGCGCCGACCGGCGCACGCCAACCCGCCTGGGTCAACAAGGCAACGGCGTTGCTCAGATCGAGCCCGCCTTCCGGAGCCAACGCGGTGTCGTCAGGTACTGCAGGATGACAGCTGGGGGATGCGATGACTCACTCCACGACAAATTCGTCAATTGTCCGCAAGTCTAGCAGGGCAAGCTGCACCGAATCCCCTGAATGAGGGGCCTAATAGGGGGCAATCGGAATCATCTCCGAGAGCCCACAAGCCGACTCAAGGCCCCGCCATCGCGTCCGATATACCTGATTCAAGGTAAGGTGCAACAGCGGGTTCACCTTGCCCCAGCCGCCATTTTTGCCCTCAAGTCACAGTTTTCATGGACATCGTTGCCGACAGAGAGTTCAATTTCCACGCCCGCGATTTCGCGCGCGTGCGCGCACTCATCTACGATCGCGCTGGCATCAGTCTGCACGAAGGCAAGCAGGCCATGGTGTACAGCCGCCTGTCGCGGCGCTTGCGAGAGACTGGCCACCCGTCGTTCGAGGGCTATCTGCAATGGCTGGAAAGCGCCTCGGGAGCCCAGGCTCAACAGGAGTGGCAGGAGTTCGTCAATTGTCTGACGACCAACCTGACCTCGTTTTTCCGGGAAGACCACCACTTTCACACCTTGACCGACTGGCTCAAGGCCCGCGGGCCCCAGCCCACACGCATCTGGTGTTGCGCCGCCTCCACGGGGGAAGAGCCTTATTCGCTGGCCATGACGGTGGCCGAAACCGTGGGACTGAACGCCCCGGTCAAGATCCTTGCCAGCGACATCGACACCAACGTGCTGCAGACCGCATCCCGCGCGGTGTACGACGCCGATGCCCGAGGACTGAGCCCGCAGCGGCTCAAGCAGTTCTTTCTGCGCGGCAAGGGCAACAACGCCGGCTTCATCCGGGTCAAGCCAGAGCTGGCGAAGATGGTGGAGTTCCGTCCCTTCAACCTGATGCAGACTCAGTGGCAGCTGGGAGAACCCTTTGACGTGGTGTTCTGCCGCAATGTGATGATTTACTTTGACGGACCGACGCAGCGTAAAGTGCTGGAGCGCATCCATGGGGTCATGAAGCCCAAGGGGCTGCTGTTTGTCGGGCACTCCGAGAACTTCACCGAATCGCGTGACATCTTCGTCCTCAAGGGCAAGACGGTCTACGATCGGGTCTGATTCGCGTCGCCACAAGGATTCCTCATGTCCAGCATTCCACCTTTTGGGAACGCACGCGGCGCCACTTTGGGCGCCAGCCCAAGGCCGGGAACCCTCGCCTCTGCAGCGGCAGCGCTCAGCCAGGCGCCTGGGCCGCGCACGGAGCGCCTGGCCCGCCTCAAGGCCCGAACACCCAAACCGGGCGAGGCCTCCTTCTTCTTTTTCGACGCCCACTTCAAGGCCGAGGCCGTCAAGATCCTTCCAGGCGAGTACTTTGTGTACAACGAAGACCTGCTGATCATGACCACGCTGGGCTCGTGCATTGCCGTGTGCCTGTGGGACCGCCAGGCCAAGGTCGGGGGCATGAACCACTTCATGCTGCCGGACAGTGGCGGCAACGGCCAGGACTCCGGACGCTACGGCTCCTATGCCATGGAGTTGCTGATCAACGAGCTGTTGAAGATGGGGGCGACACGGATGACGATGGAGGCCAAGGTCTTTGGTGGCGGCGCCGTCATCAGTGGCATGAACACCATCAACGTGGGTGAGCGCAACACCGCCTTCGTGATGGACTATCTCAAGACCGAGCGCATTCCGGTGGTGTCCAAGGACGTGCTCGACATCTACCCACGCAAGGTCTGCTTCCTGCCGTTCAGCGGCAAGGCCATGGTCAAGCGCCTGGCGCCCAGCAACCCGGAAGCCATCCTTCAACAAGAGCGCCTGGCGGCGCAAAAAGTGGCCCCCGTCTCGACGGGCGGCGGCTCGATCGACCTGTTCTGACAGGCGGAGAACGACATGCCCAAGATTTCTGTGGTGGTGGTGGACGACTCGGCGCTGGTTCGCAGCATGCTGACGGAGATCATCAACCGACAACCCGACATGGAATGCATCGGCGCCGCGGCCGACCCGTTTGTGGCCCGCGAAATGATCCGCAACCTCAACCCCGACGTCATCACGCTGGACGTGGAAATGCCGCGCATGGACGGCCTGGACTTCCTCTCCAAGCTGATGCGCCTGCGCCCGATGCCAGTGGTGATGGTGTCCACGCTGACCGAGCGCGGCGCCGAGGTGACACTCAAGGCGCTGGAGCTGGGCGCCGTGGACTTTGTCTCCAAGCCTAAGATCGGTGTGGTGGATGGCCTGCGTCAGTTGTCGGACGACATCACGGACAAGATCCGGGTGGCGTCGAAGGCGCGCATTCACCGCCTGACACCGGCGGCTACCCCTGCAGCCGCTGCGACACCAGCGCCCGGACAACGCGTGGCGCCGAATGCGACAACGACGACGGCCAAACCCTTGAACACGGGCTCTTACAGCCTGGGCCGCCTGTCGACCGAGAAGCTGATCTTCATTGGTGCATCGACCGGCGGCACCGAAGCCACCAAGGAAGTGCTGGTGACGCTGCCCGCCGACTCACCCGGGGTGATCATCACGCAGCACATGCCCCCGGGGTTCACGCGCAACTATGCGGCCCGCCTGGACGGTCTGTGCAAGATCCGCGTGAAGGAAGCCAGCGATGGCGAGCGCATTCTGCCCGGCCATGCCTACATTGCCCCGGGTGGCCTGCACCTGAGTGTGGAGCGCTCGGGGGCCAACTACATCGCCCGTGTGCAAGATGGTGACCCGGTCAACCGCCATAAGCCCAGCGTGGAAGTGCTGTTCAAGTCGGCGGCGCGCGTGGCCGGCCCCAACGCCATCGGCATCATGCTGACCGGCATGGGGGGCGACGGCGCCAAGGCCATGCGGGAGATGCGCGACGCCGGGGCCTACTGCGTGGCGCAGGATGAAGCCAGCTGCGTGGTGTTCGGCATGCCGCGCGAGGCGATTGCAGCCGGTGCGGTGCAGGAAGTGCTGCCGCTGAACAAGATCGCGCAGCATGTGCTCGACCACCTGCGTGCCACAGTGGGCCAGGCGCTCAGCCGCGTTTGAGTGAGGCGGTGACCCAGGTTGCGCCGCGTCAAACCCGCTTGCCAATCCGGTGTGGGGCGTATACAAACTTGATGTAAGTCAGAACGCTCTGGCTCGATCCGCGGTTTGATAGCTCCAAGCAAGCACAACGGAGAAACATCATGCAAGCATTGACCGACTTCCTGACCACCGACTACGGCCTGATGAGCTTGGGCGTGATTGCCTTCACCCTGATCATGGGCGCCTACATTGGCCGCTTTGTGGCGCGCCACATCAAGGAAGACACCGAGGCCCATGACCGCGCTGTACGTGAGGGCCGTGCCACCTGATCTGCGATCGGTGAGCGCATGAAAAAAGGCCGCTGAATCCAGCGGCCTTTTTCTTGTCTGGCCAGGTTGCCAGGCGACGGGTGCGGTGAACCGCACCCCAAGGCATTACATGCCCATGCCGCCCATGCCACCCATACCGCCCATGCCACCCATGTCGGGCATGCCACCAGCCTCGTCCTTCGGGGCTTCGGAGATCATGCACTCGGTGGTCAGCATCAGCGAGGCCACGGATGCGGCGTTCTGCAGAGCCGTGCGGGTGACCTTCGTGGGATCCAGGATGCCCATTTCGATCATGTCACCGTAGGTGTCGTTGGCAGCGTTGAAGCCGTAGGTGCCCGAACCAGCCAAGACGGCGTTGACGACCACGGAGGGTTCGCCACCAGCGTTGGCCACGATTTCGCGCAGAGGTGCTTCGACAGCCTTCAGGACCAGCTTGATGCCGGCTTCCTGGTCAGCGTTGTCGCCGTGCACATTGCCAGCAGCTTGCTTGGCGCGCAGCAGGGCCACGCCACCACCAGCAACCACGCCTTCTTCGACGGCTGCACGGGTGGCGTGCAGGGCGTCTTCAACGCGTGCCTTCTTTTCCTTCATTTCGACTTCGGTGGCAGCGCCGACCTTGATCACGGCCACGCCGCCGGCCAGCTTGGCCACGCGTTCCTGCATCTTTTCGCGGTCGTAGTCGCTGGTCGCTTCTTCGATCTGGATGCGGATTTGCTTGACGCGGGCTTCGATGTCAGCCGCTTCGCCAGCGCCGTCGATGATGGTGGTGTTTTCCTTGCCCACTTCAACGCGCTTGGCTTGGCCCAGGTCAGCCAGGGTGACCTTGTCCAGTGCCATGCCGACTTCTTCAGCGATGACCTTGCCGCCGGTCAGGATGGCGATGTCTTCCAGCATGGCCTTGCGACGGTCGCCGAAGCCAGGTGCCTTGACAGCGACCACCTTCAGGATGCCGCGGATGGTGTTGACCACCAGGGTGGCCAGGGCTTCGCCATCGACGTCTTCAGCGATGATCAGCAGCGGACGGCCAGCCTTGGCAACTTGCTCCAGGGTGGGCAGCAGGTCACGGATGTTGGACACCTTCTTGTCGTACAGCAGCACGAAGGGGTTGTCCAGCAAGGCGGCTTGCTTTTCAGGGTTATTGATGAAGTAAGGCGACAGGTAGCCGCGATCGAACTGCATGCCTTCGACGACTTCCAGCTCGTTGTTCAGGCTCTTGCCGTCTTCAACGGTGATGACGCCTTCCTTGCCGACCTTGTCCATGGCGTTGGCGATGATTTCGCCGACGTCAGCGTCCGAGTTGGCGGAGATGGTGCCAACTTGAGCGATTTCCTTGGTCGTGGTGGTGGCCTTGGATTGCTTCTTCAGCTCGACGATCAGGGCGGCAACCGCCTTGTCGATACCGCGCTTCAGATCCATCGGGTTCATGCCGGCGGCCACGTACTTCATGCCTTCGCGCACGATGGCCTGGGCCAGCACG
>MESA01000008.1 GCA_001770775.1 Burkholderiales bacterium RIFCSPHIGHO2_12_FULL_63_20 | reverse complement strand
ATGACAAACGCACACACCCATCACCAAAGCAGCACTGGACGCCCATCGTTTCTGAGGTCCCCGCTCGGCGTAGCGTTGATCATGGTCGGCGCCATTCTGGCGTTCTTCGTATTGCGAGAGCACTGGTCGCATGTCGTGGGTAAGCTGCCCTATCTGTTGCTATTGGCATGCCCACTGATGCACCTGTTCGGGCATGGACATGGCGGTCACGGAGGGCAAAAGCACGGGTCTGACACGCCACAGAAATCGGCAGATTCTGGCAAGACAACCCGATGAAGTGCATACAACGTGAGTTTGGAGCGGCCTACGAGGCCCATGCTTTCATCACACCAAGGTTCCTGCCGCGCTTTTTCCAATCACCGCTGGAGAGTTGCCCGTGAATGAAAATCACAGCCATCACCACTCACCAAGCGATAGCACCGCATTGCTTGACGACGAAGTCAAGGATCCAGTTTGTGGCATGACGATCAGGCAGCAATCGGCACTGACTGAGCGCTACGCAGGCAAGATGTTCTTCTTCTGTAGCGAACACTGCAAGGCCAAGTTCCTCTCAAGCCCAGCTCGGTTCGCCTTGCCGAACGAGGGGAAGCAGGCTGGAGCAACACCTCCTCAGCTACCCGCCTCGGAGCAGCTCACAGGCGCCACCTATACCTGCCCGATGCACCCGGAGGTTCGTCAGGACCACCCGGGCAACTGCCCCAAGTGCGGCATGACCCTGGAGCCCTTGCTTCCCAGCCTCGATGACGACAACCCCGAGTTGCGTGACTTTCAGCAGCGCTTTTGGTGGACGCTGCCACTGACCGCCGTGGTGTTTGTGCTGGCAATGTTCGGACACAACCTGGGGCTGATGGACATGACCGTCCAAAGCTGGGTCGAGTTGGCCCTGGCCACACCCATCGTCCTATGGGGGGGTTGGCCATTCTTCTACCGGGGCTGGCTATCGGTGGTGCATCGCAGCCCCAACATGTGGACATTGATAGGCCTGGGCACCGGTGCGGCGTACTGGTACAGCGTCGTGGCCACCGCGGCGCCGCAGGCCTTTCCTGCTTCTTTCATGGCGATGGGGCGTGTGGCGGTTTACTTTGAAGCCGCTGCAGTGATCATTTCGCTGACGCTGCTTGGGCAGTTGCTTGAACTGAAGGCGCGCTCTCAAACCTCTGCGGCCATCAAATCGCTCTTGGGTTTGGCGCCCAAGACAGCCCGGAGGTTAAAGCCTGACGGGACCGAAGAAGACATCCCGTTGACCCATGTGCACGTCGGAGACCGCTTGCGCGTTAGGCCCGGAGAGAAGGTTCCTGTGGACGGCGTCGTCGAGGAAGGCACGAGTGCCTTGGACGAATCCATGCTGACCGGTGAGCCCATTCCCGTGAGCAAGCGATCGGGCGACAAGGTCATAGGCGCGACGATCAATACCAACGGCGCGCTGATCATTCGCTCGGAGCGTATTGGATCGGAGACCATGCTGTCGCAGATAGTGCAGTTAGTGGCCCAGGCGCAGCGCTCCAAGGCTCCCATGCAGCGCATGGCCGATGTTGTAGCCGGTTACTTCGTGATTGCTGTGATCAGCATTGCCGTGCTGACTTTCTTCGGCTGGGGTTTCTTGGGGCCAGATCCGAGCTGGGTGTACGGCCTGATCAATGCGGTATCTGTGCTGATCATCGCCTGCCCTTGTGCGCTAGGTCTGGCAACACCCATGTCCATCATGGTGGCCACCGGAAAGGGGGCCACTCAAGGTGTCTTGTTCAGGGATGCTGCAGCCATCGAACGCATGCGTCAGGTCAACGCGTTGATCGTGGACAAGACGGGTACGCTCACAGAAGGCAAGCCAGCCTACGACCGCGCAGTGGCAGCGCCTGGCTGGGACGCCACCGAAGTATTGAGGTTGGCAGCTAGCCTCGATCAGGGTAGCGAGCATCCACTTGCCGATGCCATCGTGCGAGCAGCTCGCGAACAGGGCTTGCTCTTGGGCAAGCCGATCAATTTTGAATCTGGCACAGGCATTGGCGTACAAGGGGAGGTAGATGGCCATCGCTTGGCGCTGGGCAACACCACCCTCATGCAACAGATCGGGGCTCCCGTAGAGAAACTTGTGCCGCAGGCAGAAGCGTTGCGCGCGGAGGGCGCCAGCGTCATGTACCTGGCTGTCAATGGCCAGATTGCCGGCTTACTGGCTGTCTCTGACCCCATCAAATCAAGCACTCCTGAGGCACTGACCATCCTTAGGGAGGCAGGCATTCGGATAGTGATGGCCACAGGCGACGGACAGACCACAGCAAAAGCGGTCGGCGCAAGGTTGGGTATCGATGAGGTTCATGGCGAGGTCAAGCCCGCAGACAAACTCTTGCTGGTCGAGCGCCTGCAGAAAGAGGGGTGCGTGGTGGCCATGGCGGGCGACGGTATCAACGATGCACCCGCGCTCGCTCGCGCGGATGTGGGTGTCGCGATGGGAACGGGTACAGATGTGGCAATGAACAGCGCCCAGATCACCCTGGTCAAAGGCGACCTTAGAGGGATTGCCACGGCGCGCATGCTATCCATGGCGACCGTGGCCAACATGAAGCAAAACCTGGCTTTCGCGTTCTTCTACAACGCCTTGGGCATTCCCATCGCAGCGGGTTTGCTGTATCCCCTGACCGGGTGGCTGCTGTCCCCATTGATTGCGGCTCTGGCCATGAGTCTGAGCTCCGTGTCGGTGATTGGCAATGCCCTGCGGCTACAGCGCTTCAAGAAAAAGTGACGTACTTGAAATCCCGGTCTACCTGCCTGCGCTGGTACTCCAGCAGGGCAAGTCCATGTGGCTCCTGCTGCCTGCTGCGACAGCGCTGAGTTTGTTCTCCGTGGCTGCCGACGCTGCACCCCACGGCGGCCGGGCGTACCTACGCGGTCTGTGGTGGTGTCTACATTTTTGGGGCCTTGGCGTGACTGTGGCAAGTGGATGGCATCACCCCAAGCCGCTGGGACAGCGGTCTGGGCCTGCATGGCGCTGGCAGGGAAGGCCTTCATTGCGTTTCAGCCAACGTCGTCCTGACCTCAGTGGCCGTGTCGATGGTGCGCATCCGGGAAATGCGCGTGGCTGTGGCTCATAGGCAAATGGCGATGAAGGTGCTTGTGCGGCACACCCGGCACGACAGGGCCAGCGTGCTCATGTTGATGGTGCGCATCGTGAACATGCTCATGCGCGTGTTCCAGGGCCTCATGCGAATGCTCGTGAGCATGGTCCTCCGACAAGTGCAGCCAGACACCCCAAGCCATCAAGGCCGCAGCGACCAGCAACTGAACCGTGACAGGCTCGTGGAGAAGCAGCACAGACACCAGCGCGCCAAAGAACGGTGCAACGGAGAAGTAGGCCCCTGTACGCGAGGCACCCAGATGCCGCAGCGCCAGGACGAACAAGGTCAGGCTGGCGCCGTAGCTGATAAACCCGAGCAAGCCCGCAGACAGTGTGGTCTCCCAACCGGGCCACCCCGCGCCCAGCGCCACGGCCAAGACCAGGTTGGTGCTGCCCGCGCTCAATCCTTTGGCCATGGCAATGAAACCGGCGTCGTTCAAAGCGACTTTGCGCGTCAGGTTGTTGTCCACAGCCCAGCCCAAACATGCCCCCAGCACCGCCAAAGATGGCCAGAGTGTCGAAGTGGCTACGTGCTCAGCAGCACCTGGCCAACTCAGTACCAGGGCACCGGCCACGATGGCGGCCATGCCCAGCGCGATGCGCCGGTCCACGTTCTCCTTGAACACCACCCAGGCCAGCACGGCAGTCAGCACACTCTCCGCATTGAGCAGCAAGGACGACTGAGACGCCGACATGCCAGCCAGCCCCGTCATCAACAAGACAGGCGCTGCGATGCCTCCCGTCACGATGGCGCCTGCCAGCCACCCCCATTCGCGCCAGGCCAGGGTCACCGGAGGTACACGCTGAATGCGACGCACCACCCACAAACCCATTCCGGATCCCAGGTACAACAGCGCCGCCAGCAGCCATGGGCTGGTCTGAGCGAGCAGAACCTTAGCAAGCGGCGCGCTCACACCGAACAACAATGCGGCCAACAACGCGGACATCACGCCGACGTGTCGATGAGAGAGCAACTTTTGGATCATGGGTGAGCAGGTTCAGGCAGAAAGGAAGGATGTCGTGACTCAAGGGCCCTTGCTTCCAGAGTTTATTTTTTAAGCGCCAGACGGCAGTCGGTGATGCTGACCTCAACCCAATCGCCCACCTCGACATCGACATCATTGGGTATCGCCACGATGCGCTTTGCCCTCAGGTTGGGATTGCCGCCATAGCTATAGGAAGCCACGGCAAACCGGGTTTTGCCCGCCTCAGCACCCAATGCCATTCGGCAATCTTCCTTGCTTGATCGCACCGCCAACTGATCCTTTTCGATGGCCACAACCTGCGCTCGCCGCCAACCTTGCGAGTAGGCGTTGCTCGATACCTGCGGCCCCGTCGTGCAGGCGGTGGTCAAGGCCGCAAACACAACGACCAGTGCTATTTTCAGTTTCAGCATGATGAACTCCTTTGGGTTGAGGCAATCAGTTCGCAGGGGAAAAATCATCTGTGCGATGCGTCCATCGGTAGAGCAGCGGCAGCACGAACAGGGTCAATACAGTCGATGACAGGATGCCGCCGATGACCACGGTGGCCAACGGCCGCTGCACCTCGGCGCCCGTGCCAATGGCTACCGCCATAGGCACAAAGCCCAGGCTGGCCACCAGCGCGGTCATGAGCACAGGCCTCAGGCGTGTCAGGGCCCCTTCTCTGATCGCTGGCTCCAGGGTCATGCCGCCTTCGCGCAGGCTTCGGATGTAGGCAATCATCACCAAGCCATTGAGCACGGCCACACCCGACAATGCGATGAAACCCACCCCTGCCGAGATCGACAAGGGAATGTCCCGCAGCCACAGCGCCGCCACACCGCCCGTCAGCGCAAAGGGCACACCGGTGAACACCAGCAAACCATCCTTGACGTTGCCAAACATGGCAAAGAGCAACAGGAAGACCAGCAACAAGGCCACGGGCACCACGATGGCCAGACGGCGCGAGGCCGATTGCAATTGCTCAAAGGTGCCGCCCCAGGTGGTCCAGTAACCGGCTGACACCTTGACCCCAGCTTCGATCTTGGCTTGCGCCTCACCCACAAAGCTGCCGATGTCCCGCCCGCGCACGTTGGCGGTTACGACCACACGTCGTTTGCCTTCTTCGCGGCTGATCTGGTTGGGGCCAGGGGTCAGGTCCATCGTGGCCACATCGCCCAGTCGGGCAAAGCCCTCGTGTTCACCCGCGGCGTTGGCGGGAAGACGAATGGGCAACTGCCCCAAAGCGTCCAGGTCGCTGCGCAGGTTTTCTGGCAGGCGCACCAGGATGTCGAACCGGCGATCCCCCTCGAACACCGCCCCTGCCTCGCGCCCACCCAGTGCCGTGGCCAGCGTGTCCTGAATGTCGCCCACGTTCAAGCCCAGGCGCCCAGCCTTCTCGCGGTCGATCTTCACAGATAGCATGGGCAGGCCGGTGGTTTGTTCTACCTTGACATCTTCGGCCCCAGGCACGGCCTCCAGCACCTTGGAGATCTGCTCCGCGGTTTCGTTGAGCGTGTCCATGTCATCGCCAAACACCTTGACGGCCACATCGCTGCGCACGCCTGATATCAACTCGTTGAAGCGCATCTGGATGGGCTGGGTGAACTCGTAGTTGTTGCCGGGTACCTTCATCACGGCCACCTGCAAGGCCTTGACCAGGTCATCCTTGGGCCGCTTGGGATCGGGCCATTGCTCACGTGGCTTGAGCATCACGAAGGTGTCAGCCACGCTGGGCGGCATCGGGTCGGTAGCGATCTCGGCCGTGCCCAGCTTGGCGAACACCGCATCGACCTCGGGGAAGGCCTTGATGGTGCGCTCCAGTTGCGCCTGCATCTCGATGGCCTGGCTCAGGCTGGTGCCCGGGATGCGCAGCGCGTGCAAAGCGATGTCGTGTTCGTCCAGGCTGGGGATGAACTCGCTGCCCATGCGGGTGGCCATCAACACGGCCAAGGCCACCGACACACCCGTGATGGTCAGCACCAGTGGCTGGCGGGACATGGCCTTGTCCAGCAGAGGCTCATAGCCGCGCTTGGCCCAGCCCATCAGGCGGTTTTCCTTCTCGCTGACCGAGCCCGTCAGGAACAGCGCAACGGCTGCCGGGACGAAGGTCATCGACAGAATCATGGCGCCCAACAAGGCCGCCACCACCGTGAAAGCCATGGGATGGAACATCTTGCCCTCAACACCCGTCAAGGCAAAGATGGGCAGGTAGACCACCATGATGATGAGTTGCCCGAACAACAGGGGACGGCGCGACTCCTGCGCTGCTGCAAACACCTCGTGGAAACGCTCGCTTCGGGTCAAGGGGCGTCCGTGATGCGATTGGGCGTGCGCCAGGCGCCGCACGCAGTTCTCTACGATCACCACCGCACCGTCGATGATGATGCCGAAGTCCAGCGCACCCAGGCTCATCAGGTTGGCACTGACCTGCTGGGTCACCATGCCCGTGAAGGTGAACAGCATCGCCAGCGGGATCACCATGGCCGTGATCAAGGCCGCTCGGAAGTTGCCCAGGAAGGCAAACAGGATCACGACGACCAGCACAGCCCCTTCGAACAGGTTCTTCTTGACCGTGGCAATCGCCTTGTCCACCAGCACGGTACGGTCATAAACCGTCTTGGCGATCACGCCTGCCGGCAAGGTCTTGTTGACCTGCTGGAGGCGCACATCGACCGCTTTGGACACATCGCGGCTGTTCTCGCCAATCAGCATGAACACCGTGCCCAGCACCACCTCGCGGCCATCCTCGGTGGCCGCACCCGTGCGCAGCTCTTTGCCCAGCACCACCTCGGCCACATCGCGGATGCGCACGCTGACGCCCTGCGCTTGCTTGACGACAATGCTGCCGATGTCCGCCATGCCTTGCACCTGGCCAGGCGCGCGGATCAGGTACTGCTCGCCACGCCGCTCGATGTAGCCTGCGCCCACATTGGCATTGTTGCGCTCCAGGGCCGTGACCAGATCGCTCAGGCTCAGGCCATGGGCGACCAGTTTGGCCGGATCGGGTGCCACTTGGAACTCCTTGGCAAAACCGCCAATGGTGTTGATCTCAGTCACGCCGGGCACATTGCGCAACTGAGGCTTGATGATCCAGTCCTGGATCTCGCGCAGATCCATGGGGGTGTAGGGCTGACCGTCGGCCTTGAGGGCACCGGGCTTGGCTTCAACCGTCCACATGTAGATCTCGCCCAGGCCGGTGGCAATAGGCCCCAGAGAGGGGGCCAGGCCTGCAGGCAGTTTGCCGCGTGCCTCCTGGATGCGCTCGTTGACCAGTTGGCGGGCAAAGTAGATGTCGGTGCCGTCCTTGAACACCACGGTGACCTGTGACAGGCCATAGCGCGACAGGGAGCGCACCTCCTTCAAACCCGGCAAGCCTGCCATCGTCGTCTCGATGGGAAAGGTCACACGCTGCTCGGCCTCCAGCGGCGAGTAGCCTGAGGCCTCGGTGTTGACCTGGACCTGGACGTTGGTGATGTCCGGCACAGCGTCAATCGGCAAATGCTGGTAGCTGAAAACGCCCAGAGCGGCAACCGCCAGCGTGGCGAGCAACACCAGCCAGCGCTGCTCCAGCGCAAAGCGCAAGATGCGTTCAAACATGGCGGGGCTCCTTGAAGCATTCAGGCAAAGGGGTGCGTTCAATGGTCATGGCTGGCTCCTGCCTTGCCCAGTTCAGCCTTGATCACAAAGCTGTTCTTGGCGGCGTAACGCTCGCCTGCGCTCAAACCACTGAGCACCTCCACCACACGGCCGTCGCTTCGGCCCAACTCCAGGGGGCGCGCCTCCAACTGCTGACCGTAGCGGCCAAAGACCACCTGCCAGTCGCGCACACTTTGGATGGCGTCCACCTGAACGGCCACGGGCACCTCAGCCTCGCTTGAGGTGACCTCCACGCTCACCGGCAAACCTGGGCGCCACAGTCCCTTGGGGTTAGGCAAGACCACCCGTGCCGTGGCGCTTCGGGTCTGCTCACCCACCAGGGCACTGACGTAGGTGATCGTGCCCGCTGCTTGGGCGTCAAAGCCTGAGGCCTTGACCTGTACGGCCAGACCTGTGCGGATGGTGCCCAGGTCCTTGGTGGCCACAGGCGCTTCCACCCACACAGAGGACAGGTCCGAGACCGTGAACACTGGCTCGGTCTCGCCCACCGATTGGCCCACGGTGATGCGCTTGTCAGTCACAACGCCATCAATGGGCGAGCGCAGTTCAAAACGCGTCAGGTTGCCGCCGCTGGTGGCCGTGGCCCCGAGGTTGGCCAACTTCTGGCGGATGTTCTGTTCAGCGATCTCGGCCTCTTGCAGGGCCGCGCGTGCCTGTTGGTAATCCTGCTCAGCAGAGATCTTGTCTTGCCAGAGCTTTTTCTCACGATCATGGGTGGTGCGCGCCAAGGCCAAGCGCTTCTGTGCCGCAACGCCTTCGGCGCGTTGATCGGCCAGCGCAGGGCTCGACAGCACAGCCAGGACCTGCCCCTTGCGAACGCGCTCACCCGCGCTGACAGGCACGGCCTCGACCAGCCCTGCCAGACGCGGCACCACCTGCACGGTGCGGTCGCCGTTGTAGCGGACCTCGCCCAGCAAGGACAGCTGGCTGTTGATGCGCGCCGGGCCTGCCACGGCCAGCGTCACCCCGGCTTGCTGCAGTTGGGCATCGCTCATGGTCACACGGGCTTCTTCCTGCTCGTAGCCAAAGCGATGGGTTTGCCCACCTTGCACAGCCTCGACCGTGACCTTGAAGGAGTGGGGCTCGACCACCTCGGCATCACCTCGCAGGAAGTCACCCTGGGGTTTGAACTGGATGACTTGCGGCTCACGACCCAGGCGTTCCAGCGTCAGCTTCGCCGTGGTCTGGCCTGGGGCCAGGGGCTTGCCATTCTGATAGGTGTAGAGGCGGAACTCGGGTGGCACATCGGTCTCGAAGATGGTGACTTCCAGGCCATAAGCGCCAGCGTTGAACAGGCGGCCACCGTGGGGGCCTTTGGCGGGCTTGGCCTCTGCGGCATCTTCATGGTGCTCTTCGTCACCGTGCTCTTTGTCGTCGGCATGAGGCTTGGCTGCGGCAGCGCCATGGTGCTCATCATCGGCATGCCCCTCGGCCTCTGCGTGTTCGGCATGACCGTGTTCATCGTGGGCCTTGGGCTTGTCCTTCTGGAGGATCGCCCAGCCCAGCAGCGCGCCCAAAACGACGACGACCGCAATGGCCAGCCAGGATTTGTGTTTCATGGGGTTGTTCATGGGTCAGTCTTTCGTCGGGGTGGGCTCGCCCAGCAGCTCAAGCAAGCGGGCGTCAGCCTGATAGGCCTGGGCGGCGGCGCTCAGCGCCTGTGTTTCTGCTTCGAAGAGGGTGCGTTGGGCGTCCAGCACGTCCAGGAATCCGAACTTGCCCAACTCGTAGCCTTTGGTGCTGGCTGCAAACGCTTGCCGTGCGGCGGGCAGCACCTTGTCGCGCAGGGTCTGAGCCTGCGCCAGCGTGGCGCTCAGTTGTGCCAAGGCCTGGGTGGCCTGCGCCTCGACGCTGGCACGCACGGCCTCCAGCTCGGTCCGCGCCTTGTCCTCGCGGCGACTGGCTTCCAGGATGGCGCCCTGATTGCGATCGAACAGCGGCAGCACCAGGCTCACACCCAAGATGGACTGATCGCGGCCCAACTGCTGGTCGCGCTTGGCACCCAGCGTCACCGTCAGATCTGGCGTGCGGCGTGCCCGCTCCAGATCACTCAGGGCCTGCCTGCGCGAGATTTCTTGTTGCGCCCGAGCGATGGCCGGGGCGGTCTCCAGGCGTTGAGCCAGGGGCTCCCACAGTCCAGCGGAGGGCAACCGCCCGATGTCAGCGTCGACACGTTCGAACTTGACGGTTGGATCACCCAAGGCCTGTCGCAGTTGGGCCACCGCAGCACGCCACTCGCTGTGGGCAACGGTGCTCGCAGACAGCGCCTGGGCCTCAGCCACCTGCGCCTTGAGTTCCTCAACGGGCGAGACCTTACCTGCCAGCACCCGCTTGGAGGCCGCCTCACGCGCTTGAGAAGACAAGCGACCTAGCTCATCGGACAGCCTCACCCGTTCTTGCGCCACAGCCACGCCGTAAAACGCCGCCATCACCTGCGACCTGACCTGGGCACGCCGCGCGGCGACATCCAGCTCTGCCTGACCTTGGGCCGCCCGTGCCGCGCTGATGCGAGCCGAGCGCTTGCCGCCCAACTCGATGGGCTGGTTCAACTGGATGGTGGTGGTGCGCGTGGCCTGCCGAGTGTCTTCCACCAGCGTGGACAACTCGGGGTTTTGCCAGGCACCGGCTTGTTGGGTGGCGCCTTCGCTGGCCTCGCGCTCCAGCATCGAGGCGCGCAAATCAGGGTGGTGTGCCAGCGCCGTGGCCAGCGCCGCATCCAGACTCAGGCCTTGAGCCCAAGCTGCTTGAAACATGAAGGGAACACACAGGGCCGCACAAGCCGTGCGCGCCGCCCGGGAAACATCAAATCGTCGCATCGAATTCTCCGCAAATCAGCAGGGGACATTCGGCGAACAGGTCAAGGGCTCAGTTTGAGCGCGTTGGTCACACAGCGCATGTTCTAAGCGGGTGGTGGCCCACCAGCCTGTTATGGCCAGGATCACATCAGGGGATGTGCAAAAACCCGTCTCGCCGACTCAGAGCGAGACAGTCCAATTCGGGCGTTCAATGCGGGTCGCATCGAAGGAGACGTAACTCGCCAGCGGCGAGGCTACCCCGGCAGCCTGAGGCAATGGCCCAGGCAGTGGCACAGCAGCAGACAGCAACGAGGCACCCGAGCAGCAGTGGTGATCGTGATCGAGCATCGCCGATGCCTTGCCGGTGTCCTTGGTGTTGTCATCATGTTGGGCGACGTCGGTATCCGCGTGGTGCTGATGCTCGTGGTGCCCGAAATGATGCGATTGACTCTGCGCGTTTTCATGCAGGCAATACGGTTCCATGGCAGCCCAAACGGCTTGGAACGGCAGCAAGACCAGCATGAAAATGGCGATCAATCGACGCATGGCACTGAGTATATCGGCATACAAAACAAAATCTGAACCCGATCAGCGTGACGAATTGACACGCAGCAGCCGCAAGCCATTGCCAACGACCAACAAGCTGGCGCCCACGTCCGCGAAGACGGCCATCCACATCGTGCCCAGGCCCGTCAGCGTCAGGACCAGGAACACCGCCTTGATGCCAAGGGCCAGCACGATGTTCTGAACCAGCAGCGCATGGGTGCGACGCGACAGGCGCACAAAACGCGGCAGCTTGCGCAAATCGTCGTCCATCAGGGCCACATCGGCCGTCTCGATGGCGGTGCCTGTGCCCGCCGCGCCCATGGCAAAGCCGATGTCGGCACGGGCCAGCGCGGGCGCGTCGTTGATGCCATCGCCCACCATGCCCACTGAACCACCTTGCTCGATCTTGCCCTCGATGGCCTTGAGCTTGTCCTCGGGCAGCATGTCGCCTTGGGCCTCGTCGATGCCCACCTGCGCCGCAATGGCTCCGGCCGTGTGGGCGTTGTCGCCCGTGAGCATGACCGTCTTGATGCCCAGCGCGTGAAGTTCGGCGATGGCCTGACGGCTGCTGTCCTTGACGGTGTCTGCCACGGCAAACATGCCATGAACGCTTTCTTCGTCTGTCAGCAAGATGACCGTCTTGCCTTGTTCTTCCAGGGCGGTCAAACGTGCCTCCAATGCCTCGGAACAGCGGCCCTGCTCATGGATCAGGCGGTGATTGCCCAGGAGGTAGACCTTGCCGCCGATAAGTCCCTTGGACCCACGTCCAGGCAGCGCCTCAAACGCATCCACGTTTTGCAAGGCGATGCTGTCTTGTTGGGCCGCAGTGGCCAAGGCGCGGGACACCGGGTGGTCGGAGCGGCTGGCCAGACTGGCGGCCAGGCTGCGAACGTCCGCCTCGCCATGGCCACTCAACGCGGCGAAGTCCGTCTGCACTGGCTTACCGTGGGTGATCGTGCCTGTCTTGTCCAGGGCCAGCCAAGCCAGCTTGCGACCTTCTTCAAGATAGGCTCCACCCTTGATCAGGATGCCTTGGCGCGCCGCTGCGGCCAGGCCACTCACGATGGTCACGGGGGTCGAGATCACCAGTGCGCAGGGGCAAGCGATGACCAGCAGAACGAGCGCCTTGTAAACCCAGTCAAACCATGCGCCCCCCATCAACAGCGGCGGCAGGATGGCCACGGCCAGTGCGATGGCAAATACCACGGGCGTGTAGACGCGTGCGAATTGATCGACGAAACGCTGTGTCGGCGCCTTCGCCCCTTGCGCTTCTTCCACCGCATGGATGATGCGCGCCAAGGTGCTGTCGTCCGCAGCCGCCGTCACGACGTATTCGAAAGAGCCCGACTCGTTGATGGTCCCGGCAAAAACGGCATCGCCCTCGGTCTTGTCCACGGGCAGGCTCTCGCCTGTGATCGGGGCTTGGTTGATCGTTGAGCGCCCACTGACGATGGTGCCGTCCAATGCGATGCGCTCGCCCGGCTTGATTCGCACATGCGCCTGGAGGGCCACCGACTTGGCTTCGACCTCTTGCCACTTACCGTCACCCTGCAAGACGGTGGCACGCTCTGGCGCCAGTTGCATCAAGCCCTGAATGGCGTTGCGCGCACGGTCCAGCGACTTGGCCTCGATCAACTCGGCCACCGTGAACAACACCATCACCATGGCCGCTTCAGGCCATTGGCCCAGCACCAGCGCGCCGGTCACAGCAATGCTCATCAGGGCGTTGATGTTCAGGTTGCCGTTGCGGATGGCCACCCAACCCTTTTTGTAGGTCGTGATGCCGCAGGCCAGCACGGCAGTGACCGCCAGCAAAGCGGCCAGCCATGTCGGCAAACCGAACCAGTGCACCGCCTCAGAAGCGGTGGCGGCCACACCCGCCAGTGCAAGCGGCCACCAGGGCTTGGAGGGCTCAGGTGTGAGGGCCGCATCGGATGTGGTACCCGTGGCGATTTCCGGCGTGAAGCCCAGGGAGCGGACCGCGTCCAGGATCGGTTCAATGGCTTGAGGCTCGTGCGTCACCGTCAGCACGCGCTGCATCAGGTTGAATTCCATGCCCGAGACACCGGCCATGCTCCCCAGCTTCTTGCGCAACAAGGCCTCTTCCGTCGGGCAATCCATCTGCATGATGCGGATGGGCGTTTGTACGCGCGCGCCGAAGGCCACAGGCTTGCCCAACGCCACCGGAGCGGGCTTTACGTCATGGCTGCAGCAAGCCGTCTCGCAAGTGGCAACAGCCGATACGGAGATAGGGGGCGTCGTGCAACCAGATTCGTCACCGTGACTGTGGTCGTCGTGCGAATGGTGTTCGTGATGGGTGGGCATGGGCATGGGCATTTGAGGAAGCGTTTTGCCCATTACACAACCTGAAGCTACTATAGAGTCAAGAGGTTTATGGAGTCTTCATGAAAATCGGTGAATTGGCCCAGGTCGCGCAGTGCACGGTCGAGACCATCCGTTACTACGAAAAGGAAGCCTTGCTGCCTGCACCTGACCGCACGGCTGGCAACTTCCGCGTGTATGGGCCCGAGCACGTCGAGCGCCTGCGCTTCATCCGCAATTGCCGTGCGCTTGACATGAGCCACGACGAAATCCACACCCTGCTGGGTCTGGCTGACCGGGCCGAGCAAGGCTGCGGCGCGGTGAATGAGGTTTTTGATCAGCACATCGCCCATGTCGATGAGCGCATACGGGAACTCACCCACCTCAAGCTGCAATTGGCCACCTTGCGCCAGCGATGTCATAGCGAGCAAGCCGTGCAGTCGTGCGGCATCTTGCAAGGGCTGGCGGCCATGGAGGCCGAACCAAAAGCAGAGAGACACACCCATCTTGGCTGAACAGATCAAGGCGAAAAACATGCAAAACAAAGATCATTGGGAAAAGGTTTACACCACCAAGGCACCGGACAGTGTGAGCTGGTTTCAAGCCCATGCCGACATGTCCATGCGGCTGATCCGCGCAAGCGGCCTCGGTCGTGATACGGCCCTTATCGACATTGGCGGTGGAGCCTCCACGCTGGTCGATGACCTGCTGGACGACGGCTACGCCCACGTAACCGTGCTCGACTTGTCCGCCGCCGCCTTGGCAGAAAGTCAGCACCGCCTCGGCGCGCGTGGAGCTGGCGTCAAATGGGTTGAGGCGGACATCACCCGCGCGACCTTCGAGCCCCACAGCATCGACCTCTGGCATGACCGCGCCGTGTTCCACTTCCTGACAACGCAAGAGGACCGTGAGGCTTACGTCAAACAGGTCTTGCGTGCGCTCAAGCCAGGTGGCCACGTCATCATGGCCACATTCGGCAGCAATGGCCCCACTCAGTGCAGTGGGCTACCCGTCATGCGCTACGCACCCGACGAGTTGCATGCCGAATTTGGGGAAGCATTCACCATGCTGACCCACGAAGAGCAAATGCACCACACCCCTTTTGGGACTGACCAGCAGTTCATCTATTGCATGTGCCGAAAGAAAACGACATGAGCGCTTTGCATCCTGCGACCTGGCCTGCACCGGGCGCAGCCATCGTTGCGGAACAGGCTACCCACATCTGATGGCTGGGTTAACAACTCCCGCCCACCCATAGTCGAGATGAAGTCCTGAGCCCACCCAATGGCCGTTAAGTCATGACCGCCCCCGGCAAGGCCGGCATCTCTTCTGCGCTCACCCAAAGCCAGGGTGAACCGGCGGAAGTTCGCAGGGTCCGCTCTTTTTCCGCCCGTTCCTTGGGAGGCATGAAGGCGCTGATGACGTGCAAAGGCAGCGGCAAGGGTCCAGCGTCCAAGAGCAAAGCATTGGGAAATGCAGCGGCGCTCCTGGCGTCGTAACGCAGTGGTTTGACAAAGCGTCGGCCCTGAGAGACGAGCGTATGCACCAGCGGCAACTCATGCACACCCTCCACCGGGATCCAGTGCTCGCTGGTCAACATCAAACTGGCCGCATCAATTTCATAGGTGTGCTCACGGCGAGCTCGGATCAGCGCCGCCAGCATCAAACGCACCTTGTATCCGCTGTCAGCGTCACGGGCTTCAAACAATGGAGCGAAGACCCGCTCAATGCGCTCCCAGGTCTTGGTGCCCACCAGCAGGGGTGCATCGGGCATGTGCTTGATCCAGACACGCCGTCCCAGGGCCGTTACCTCGCTGACCTTGAATTCGCCGATGACCACCGCCAGAGGGCTTTGCCCTTCGTGCGGATGCAAGACCGCCAGCTTGTTGCGACGGCGCTGAGCTGCCTCGAGTTTGCTGGCTTCGCTGAAGGGCTCGGGCACGTACAAACGCTCGCTCAGCCCAACACCCTTGACCATCACGTCCTCGGCCGCATTCATCAGGTATT
>MESA01000007.1:117273-303086 GCA_001770775.1 Burkholderiales bacterium RIFCSPHIGHO2_12_FULL_63_20 | reverse complement strand
TTGACCGCGGTCACACCGATGTTCACCGTGGCGTTGGTCACACCGCCCTGGCCGTCGGAGACGGCAACGACGAAGGAGTCAGAGCCGTTGAAGTTGGCACCCGGGGTGTAGGTCCATGAGCCGTCAGGATTGACAGTGACTACGCCGTTGCCTGGGCCCGTGCCCAGTGCATAGCTCAGCGTGTTGCCATCGGCATCGGTGGCCACAACCTGGCCGGACACCGGGGTGTCTTCCTCGGTGGTGGCGCTGTCGTTGCCCGAGGTCGGGTTCAGGTTCGGGCTGACGGGATCAACGACAAGTGCGTTGTTGCCAAGCGCGTCACCATTGATTGTTGAACCACCGAGAGGCTCGGATGTCGTGCTGAGATTCGCCGAGTCGTACGCATACTCTTCCGTGCCGACGGTTTCCTGCACACGCCCCACGCGAAGGCCTTCAGCCAGCGCGCCCGTCGCGCCACCATTCAACCCGGCCGCCGGGGCATCTTCCTGGGTCGCCTCGTTCAAGCGGGCAACGGCCTCATTGAGATTTGCTTCGCCCTGAGCCAGTAGGGCCTTGCGCACATCACCCACAGCGGCAACGTCGCTCACGCCAGTCGCTTGTTCAGCAGGCAAACCACCGTCAGGGGTTTCCCACAGTTGGCCATTGGCGTCCATCAACTGAAAGCTGGTTCCTGCAGCCGCAAAGACCGCATCCCCCTGATGCAGCGCGTCGCCCACTTTCAAAGTGCCCGCCGACTTGCCGCCTGCCCGGACCACACGAACGGCGCCCTCCAGCTTGGAAACGACACCTGCGGGGATGGGGGCGGGCACGAGCACGGACATTTGAGTTCAGACCTCTGGTTGTTACATTTGTAGCAATTTGAGGATACCCGATTTGCATCCGCTGTCGCGTGCGCATCAGCGACAACATTCGTGCGTCAATTCACGATTTTCAGGGTGGTATGAGCGCTTTGGCGCGCAGCCTGCTTCGCAGTGTGCATTTGCCCATGTCGCAAGCAGGTGCATATGTTCGCGTTGCTGTCTCCAATGGGGGAACACGGACCCACATCCGTGATCCAGTGCACGCCCCACCGTCCGCAGAGCTGGTCTACGCGCAGCGCTCTCTCAGCGCTCTTTCAGCGCGTACGCATGGGCTTTGAGTACTGGCTTGAGCAGGTAAGACAGCACCGTCTTCTTGCCCGTCAGCACGTCCACCTCGGCCGTCATACCGGGCAAGATGGGCAACTTCTCGCTGAAATTGGCCGCTTTGGTGCGCACCCGCACCACATAGAACGTCTTCTGTCCGCGCTCGTCGGTCACCGTGTCCGGGCTGATGTTCTCCACCACGGCATCCAGACCGCCGTAGATCGAAAAATCGTAGGCGCTGAACTTCACCGTGGCCGCTTGACCCGGGTGGATGAAGGCGATGTCGCGCGGCTCGATCTTGGCTTCCAGCACCAGCGCATCGTCCAAGGGCACGACTTCAACGATGTCCTTGCCTGGCGACACCACACCGCCAACGGTGTTCGCCAACAGTCGCTGCACACGACCCCGCACCGGCGACTTCACCTGCGACTTGTCCACCTTGTCCACCAGTGCCACCGCACCCTCGTTCAAAGCACTCAAACGGGCCAGCACGTCCGACAACTCCTTGCGCACCTCGTTGCGGAAGGACAGGTCGGTCTCTTGAATCTTGCGTGACGCCTCCAAAATCGCCGACTGGGCGCGGGCACTCTGGGCGCCCGCCTGCTCCATGTCACCGCGTGCGCGGGTCACATCGCGCTCCAGTCGCAGCACATCCACTTCCGACACGGCGCCCGTGGCCAGCAGCGGTCGGGTCTTGTTCAGCTCCTGCTGAGACAGGTCCAAGCTGCGTGCGGCCGAATCCCGCTTGAAGCGCGCTTCGCTCAACTCTTGACGACGCTGTGCCAGCTGCTGCTCGCTGATGCCGATCAGCGCACTCAGCTCGGACCGGCGCGCGTCGTACAACTGGCGCTCCTCATCCACGATGCGCTGCGCCTCGGCATCGTCCGCAGCCACCTCGGGCGGCACGAACAAGGTGCCCTCAGCCAGCGCTTTGAGGCGGGCCTGCTTCACCTGCAGCGCAAACACCTGGGCCGCGCTCTCGCGTACCCCCGAGGTCGCCCGTGTCTCATCAATCTTCAACAGCAACTGGCCCGCTTCGACGACATCGCCTTCCTTCACCAGAATCTGCGACACCACGCCGCCGTCCAGTGACTGCACCACCTGCAACTGCCGCGACGGGATCACCTTGGCCTCGCCCTTGGTGACCTCGTCGATCTCGGCCAGCGCCGCCCACACGATCAACAGCGCGGTCACCAACAAGGCCGATCGCACCAGCGTTTGTGCACGGAAGGTGGCACTGCGCGACATCACCGCATCGGCCTCCACCTCGAATCCATGCATGCCAGCCTGGGATGCCGTCTCCTGTGTGACACGTGCGCCACCAAGCCCGTCCAGCACGCGGTCGGTCAACGGCGCAAGGCGACGGCGCATGCGCTCCAGCGCATCCACCAGTGTCTGACCCATCTTGAGCAAGGTGTTCATCGCTGTGGTCCTGGCCTGATCAGGCTGCGCGGGAAATGCGACCCGCCGCCAACGCCTGCATGATGCGTTCGCGCGGGCCGTCGGCCACGATGCGGCCCTGATCGACCACGATCACGCGGTCCACAAATGCCAACATCGAGGTGCGGTGCGTCACCAGCACCACCGTCTTGCCTTCGGTAAAGGCCTGCATGCGTTGCGTCACCAAGGCCTCGGTCGAAAAATCCATGGCGCTGGTCGGTTCGTCCAGCAGCAGCAGCGGGGCGTTGTGCAGCACGGCCCGGGCAATGCCCACACCCTGACGTTGCCCGCCCGAAAGCAGCTCGCCCCGTTCGCCCACCTGCATGTCAAAACCTTGCGGATGGCGCTGCACAAACTCGCTCAGGCCGGCCGTTTCGGCAGCGGCCACGATGGCATCGTCGCGCGCATGCGGCATGCCGAAAGTGATGTTCTCGCGCAGCGAGCCATAAAACAGCGTGATGTCCTGCGACACGCAAGCCAGGTTGCGTCGTACATCAGCCGGGTCCAGCTGCCGCATGTCGATGCCATCGAACAAGATGGCGCCCGAGGTCGGCTGATACAGCCCCATGATCAGCTTTTGCAGCGTCGTCTTGCCCGAGCCCACCTTGCCGATCAGGGCCACCCGCTCACCGGGGTTGATCCTGAAGCTCACATCGTCCAGCGACTGCCCTTGCTGTCCCGGATAGGCAAACGACACATGCCGAAACTCGATCTCGCCCTTGAATTCCGGGCGTTGGATGAAGTGACTGCCTTCGGGGCGCTCCACCGGCTGCGCCATGATCTGCTCCAGCGAGGTCATCGCCGTACGGGCGCCCTGGTACTGCATCAGCAAACCCACGATCTGACCGGCAGGCGCCAGGGCCCGACCCGCCAACATGGTGGCGGCAATCATGCCCCCCATGGTCAGCTGCCGCTCCGAAATCAGGTAGACCCCGATCAGGATCACGCACACCGAGACGAACTGCTGCAGCGTGGCGGTGGAATACATCGCCGTGGCCGACATGCTGCGCATCTTCACGTTCAGCGTCGACAGGTACTGGTTGGCCCGCTCCCAGCGAGACTGGATGAGGCTTTCGGCGCCTTGGGACTTGATGGTCTCGATGCCCGTCAGACTCTCGATCAAGGTCGCATTGCGTTGGGCTGCCGCCTGGTAAGAGCTTTGCGACAGCTCATGCAGGCGATGCTGGAACACATAACCCGACACCAGGATCAGCAGGAACACGCCGATCACAGGCAGCACCAACCACGGCGAGATCCAGGCCATCACCCCCACAAACAGCAGCGCAAAGGGCAGGTCGATCAAGGCGGTGACGGTGCTGGAGGCGATGAAGTCGCGTACCTGCTCGAAGCCGCGCAGGTTGGCGGCAAACGAGCCCACCGACTGCGGGCGGTTCTCCAGACGCATGCCCAGCACCCGCTCCATCAGCGTGGCCGAAATCTGCACGTCAATGCGTGCGCTGGCCTCGTCCACAAAATGGCTGCGCAACAGGCGGATGAACAGGTCGCTGGCCAACACCAGCGTCACGCCAATGGCCAACACCCACAGCGTCTCGGTGGCGTGGTTTGGGACCACCCGGTCGTAGACGTTCATCGAGAAAATCGGGAAGGCCAGCGCAAACAGATTGACCAGCAGCGCGGCCCACAGCACGTCGCGGTACACAAAGCGCTGCGCCAGCACCGGGCCCCAGAACCAGTGACCCGAGCGCGTGGCCTTGACCTCGGGCGTGCGTTCATCAAAGCGGAAATGGGGACGCGCAAACAGCACCACCCCGGTGAAGCGCGCTTGCAAAGTGGCGGTCGTCAAGGTCACCGCGCCTTGGCCGGTCTCCGGCAGGAGGATGCGCCAGTGTTCCGCCCCCTCACGGCCCAGCAGCACACATGCCTTGTTGTCCTGCAGGATCAAGATGGCGGGCAGGGTCAGTGCATCGATGTCTTCCAGCGCCAGGCGCTGCACCCGCGTCGCCAGTCCGGCACGCGCCGCCGCACGCTCGACCAGCGCCAAAGGCAGAGGCTCTTGCGGTTGGAGCGGCAGCCCCGCCGACAAGGAGGCCCGCGTGGCCGCTTGTCCGTGCAGGCGTGCCACCTCGATCAGGCAATCGAGCAGCGGATCCGGGCTGATCAGATCATCACGCACGCGCGGGGCGCTGGGGGGCACGGACACGTTTTCCAGAGGTGCGTTCATGACGAAGGGTGGGAAGCAGGCTCACCGAAGATCAGCACAGTAGATGTCAAATTGACCCCGCTTGCGGTCTTCAAAGTAGCGTTCCAGTGTCATCCGCACGGTTCTGAAGGCCAGATCAGCCCAGGGAATCTCGTGCTCGTGAAACAGGCGGGCCTCCATCGTTTCCGGGCCCGGCGCGAAATCGGTGTCCAGCAGGCGGGCGCGGTAGAAAAAGTGCACCTGGCCGGCCGTGACGACGTTCAAGACGCTGTACAGCCCCTGCATCTCGATGCGGGCGCCCGCTTCCTCATCGGTTTCCCGGGCGGCACCTTCGTCCGTGGTCTCACCCAGCTCCATGAAGCCGGCCGGCAGGGTCCAGAACCCCTTGCGCGGTTCGATGTTGCGCTTGCACAGCAAGACCTGTTCACCCCACACGGGCAGGGTGCCCACCACATTGAGCGGATTGACGTAATGGATGTGACCGCAGGAAGGGCAAACCGCGCGCTCGCGGTTGTCGTCGGCGGGCACTTTGTGCTCCACCGGGGTGCCACAGACCTGACAGTGCTCGATTCGGCGTGAAAACAGCATGTTGGCAGTGTAGGGCAACATGCCACGGGCACCGGGCTTGTGGCGGCCGCCTCACATCGGGTTCAGCGTGGGGTCAACAATTGGGTGACCCAGGGGGCAAAACTCTCCATCACCTGCAGAGGCTGACCGCGGCGCCAAAACACCGAGCGTCGGCACCAGACTGGTGCTGGACCACTGCCGGCCATTCCCAGCCGCTGCCATTCACGCACGATGTGCTGACGCTCGGCCGAGTGCCTGGCCAAGCGCTCACCCACCAGTGGATCACGCTGAACGTGGCGGCGTGTGAACAGCAACTCGGCCAGCGGGCGGGTCCCCAGCCCTCTCATGGCCTGCCAGGGCCCTTTCACCGCAGACAGGGGGGTCACACTGCGGGCCCACACCGCCGGGCGACCATCGATCAGCAGCACCACCTCGCGAACATGGCCTTCCGATGTGCTCAAAGCCTCGCGCTCCTGCGGCCACAGCGTCTGGCGGCCTTGACACGTGACCTGCAGCGTGACCGTGCCATGTGCCCGCAGACGGGCCGTGAGCGAGCCCGGGGCATGCAGCCAACGCCGCAGCGACGCCGACACGCAGCCACGCGGTGGGCGCTGGCCGGGCGGGCGCGACGACGGTGTGCAGCGGTGCAGACGACTGGCGCTGGAAGCAGGGCGGGGTAGCATCGGGGCTGGATCATAGCGGCCCTGCCTGACCCTCCATGTCTTTGCCCCCTGAAATCCCATCGCATCCTTCACCCTTGCCGCCGGGGTGGACGGCGGTGAACCTGGGTGATCCGGTGCGCGCCCTCATGAGCGCCCGCGCGGGCGGCGTCAGCCAAGCCCCTTACAACGCCTGCAACCTGGGGGACCATGTCGGTGACGACCCCGTGGCGGTGACCCACAACCGAGCGCTGCTGGCGGCCCACATGCAGGCCGAGCCCGTGTGGCTGACCCAGGTGCATGGCAACCGGGTGGTGCGTTTGAGCCGTACGCCCGACCCTTCAGACCCCGACTGCGTGTGCCCGACGCCGGGCGCCCCCCAGCCCGAGGCGGACGGGGCTTTCACGACCGAGCCGGGCCTGGCTTGCACCGTCATGGTGGCCGATTGCCTGCCGATCTTGCTGGCCGCGCCAAACGGACGTGGCGTGGTCGCGCTGCATGCCGGCTGGCGTGGCCTGGCAGGGGCGGGGGCCATGCAAGGGCAGGGCATCGTGCACACCGGGGTGGCGGCCTTGTGCGCGGCCACCGGCAGCGCACCGGCCGAGTTGCGGGCCTGGCTGGGCCCCTGTATCGGGCCCCGGCGCTTCGAGGTGGGGGCCGATGTGCTGCGCGGCTTCGGACGCGATCCGGATCAAGGTGCCGTGGATGCGCGTTTCGTGTCCTGCGCCCCTGGCAAATGGCTGGCCGATCTGCCGGGCTTGGCCCGCGACATTTTGCAAAGCTTGGGCGTGCAGGACATCAGCGGAGGTGGCGACTGCACCGTCAGCGAAGCCTCACGGTTCTTTTCTTTCCGGCGCGACCCCGTTACCGGTCGTCAAGCTGCCAGCATCTGCCTGCGTTGAACCGCTTGCCACCTCCGGTGATTCGGGTGGGCTGTGCTTGAACAGATTTTCGGCGGCCTGCACCTCTGCGGCCTGCTGGGCTCGCCATTGTGCTTCTTCTGCGGCTCGGCGCACACGGCGACGGGCGGGCGTCCCGATCAGATACATGACCAGCGCCAGGGGAGCCACGCCGTACATCACGAAGGTGATGATGGCGCCCAGGATGGAGCCTTGGGTGCTCGTGGCCTCGGCCAAAGCCATCAGCAGGGCCACATACATCCAGGCGATTGCAACAATCCACATCAGAGCGACTCAAAAAAACGGAAAGACCGAGGGTAAACGAGGGTGCTTGGCATCGGGTTTGCTATAGGTGATGGAGGCAAGATAGGAATATCGGCCATGCGAAAGCATCGTGCGGATCAAAAGACGAGTCGAATTGGTGTCTTTGCAACACTTTGATGTCGTCAGAATAACGCCACATGATTCGGCCATCATGTCGTGAACAAGTGCCTAGTTCAAACAGGAGACGTATGGCTGTACCTCAAAAGCCGCGTGCCGCACGCGGTGCCGCAAAAGAGACTTCCGCCCCCAAAGCCGAGGCCACAGCGTCTTCGGCCCCTCAGGTTTCGGCCTTCGAGCAAATGGGCGCGGCCTTTCGCTTGCCCGGCGTGGATGTCGAGGCTCTGAAAGCGCAATGGCACGCTCAGTTGAGCAAGCTGCCGGGCTTCTCGCCGGATTTGTTTCAGTCGTGGGTGCAGCAGTCGCCCATGGCGGGGCTGAATGTGCCGGGCCTCAAGCCAGTCCAACAGGCCGTCGATGCCGTCAGTCACAGTGTGTCTGGCGATCTGCAGTCGCTGGCCAGTCTCAAGGTTGATCCAGAAACGCTCAAGACCATTCAGAGCGAGTACCTCCAGCGCGCCACCGAGCTCTGGAATCAGGCGCTGACCAAGCCCGAAGCCCTGACCGTCAAGGACCGCCGCTTCGCCGCCCCCGAGTGGAGCCAGAGTCCGGCGAGCGCGTTCACGGCGTCGATGTACCTGCTCAACGCACAGACCATGCAGCGTTTGGCCGACAGCCTTGCCGGTGCTGAAAAAGCACGTGAGCGGGTGCGTTTTGCCGTCCAGCAATGGTCCGCCGCGATGTCGCCGAGCAACTTCCTGGCGCTCAACCCCGAGGCCTTGAAAAAGGCGGTGGAGACCAAGGGTGAGAGCATTCAGCATGGCATCCAGCACCTGCTGGGCGACATCCGCCAGGGCCACCTGTCGATGACCGACGAAAGTGTGTTTGAGGTGGGCAAGAACGTGGCCACCACGCCCGGCACGGTGGTGTACGAGAACGGCTTCTTCCAGTTGATCGAGTACACCCCGATCACCGACAAGGTGCACGCGACCCCGTTCCTGTTTGTGCCGCCGTGCATCAACAAGTACTACATCCTTGACCTGCAGCCCGACAATTCCGTGGTCCGCCACCTGCTGTCAGAAGGCCACCGCGTCTTCATGGTCAGCTGGGTGAACCCGGACGAAAGCCTGGCGCAGGCCACCTGGGACGACTACATCGAGCACGGTGTCATCCAGGCCATCGACGTGACCCGCGAGATCTCGGGCGCCGACCAGATCAATGCACTGGGCTTCTGCGTAGGCGGCACCATGCTGGGCGTGGCGCTGGCCACCTTGGCCGCCAAGGGCCGCAAGCCCGTCGCCAGCCTGACCTTGCTGACGTCTTTCCTGGACTTCTCGCACACCGGCATCCTCGACATCTTCATCGATGAGTCCATGGTGCGCATGCGCGAAATGACCCTGGGCGCAGAGAGTCCGCAGGGCGGCGGCCTGATGAAGGGCGGCGATCTGGCCGCCACCTTCGCCTTCCTGCGTCCGAACGATCTGGTGTGGAACTACGTGGTGGGCAACTACCTCAAGGGTGAAATGCCACCGGCGTTCGACCTGCTCTACTGGAACAGCGACAGCACCAACCTGCCTGGGCCTTACTACGCCTGGTATCTGCGCAACACCTACCTTGAGAACAACCTGGTCAAGCCCGGCGCCGTGACCGTGTGTGGCGAGCCGCTCGACCTGGGCCGTCTCGACATGCCCACCTTCATTTACGGTTCGCGTGAAGATCACATCGTGCCCTGGGAGTCGGCGTATGCGTCGACCCAGGTGGTCACCGGTCCGCGCACCTTCGTGCTGGGCGCCTCCGGCCACATCGCCGGCGTGATCAATCCGCCCGCCAAGAAGAAGCGCAGCCACTGGGTGACCGGTGCCAAGGTCAAGCAACTGCCGACCGATGCCAACGCCTGGCTCGCCAGCGCCGACGAGCAGCCCGGCAGTTGGTGGACCGCGTGGGCCGACTGGCTGCGCGACCATGCCGGCCCGATGGTGGCCGCACCCAAGCAAGCGGGCAGCCGTAAATACCCCGCCATTGAAGCTGCGCCAGGACGATACGTTCTGCGCAAAGCCTGACAACGTGCCCACACGATGGGCACTTCACTTGAACCTTGACTGAAGGAGAAGATCTTGACTGACATCGTCATCGTTGCCGCCGCGCGTACCGCCGTGGGCAAATTTGGGGGCGCACTGGCCAAAACCCCGGCCAGCGAACTGGGCGCCGTGGTGATCAAGGACCTGCTGCGCCGTACCGGCTTGTCGGGCGACCAGATCAGCGAAGTCATCCTGGGGCAGGTGCTGACGGCCGGTTGTGGTCAGAACCCGGCTCGCCAGGCTGTGATCAAGGCCGGGCTGCCGCACGGCGTACCCGCCATGACGATCAACAAGGTGTGCGGCTCCGGTCTGAAGGCCGTGATGCTGGGCGCTCAGGCCATCCGTGACGGCGATGCCGAAATCGTGATCGCCGGTGGGCAGGAAAGCATGAGCATGTCGCCCCACGTGCTGCCCAACTCGCGCGATGGTCAGCGCATGGGTAACTGGCAGATGGTCGACACCATGATCAACGACGGTCTGTGGGACGTCTACAACCAGTACCACATGGGCATCACCGCCGAGAACGTGGCCAAGCAGTACGGCATCACCCGTGAAGAGCAGGATGCCCTGGCCCTGGCCTCGCAGCAGAAGGCTGCTGCTGCCCAGGACGCTGGCAAGTTCAAGGACGAAATCGTCCCTGTGGTGATCCCTCAGAAGAAGGGTGATCCGCTGGTGGTGGACGCCGACGAATACCTCAACCGCAAGTCCACGGCCGAGGCCCTGGCAGGTCTGCGCCCGGCTTTTGACAAAGCTGGCAGCGTGACAGCTGGCAACGCATCCGGCATCAACGACGGCGCCGCTGCCGTGGTGCTGATGACGGCCGAGAAGGCGAAGCAACTGGGCCTGAAGGTGCTGGGTCGCCTGAAGTCCTACGCCAGCGCTGGCCTGGATCCGGCCTACATGGGCATGGGTCCGGTGCCCGCCTCGCGCCGTGCGCTGGAGCGTGCCGGTTGGCAGGCTTCCGAGCTCGACCTGCTGGAAATCAACGAAGCCTTTGCTGCTCAGGCCTGCGCCGTGCACAAGGAAATGGGTTGGGACACCAGCAAGGTGAACGTCAACGGTGGCGCCATCGCAATCGGTCACCCCATCGGTGCATCCGGTTGCCGCATCCTGGTGACCCTGCTGCACGAAATGGAGCGTCGCGATGCCAAGAAGGGCATTGCCTCGCTGTGCATCGGTGGTGGCATGGGCGTTGCTTTGACCATTGAGCGCTGAAGCGCTGACTCAAGTAGCTACACAAATAGAGAGGAGCTTCAATGACTCAGAAAATTGCTTACGTCACTGGCGGCATGGGTGGCATCGGGACCTCCATTTGCCAACGCCTGCACCGCGATGGCTACAAAGTGATCGCCGGTTGCGGGCCCAGTCGTGATGCCACCAAGTGGCTGGACGAGCAAAAGGCCCTGGGCTATACGTTCTACGCCTCGGTCGGTAACGTGGCCGACTGGGACTCGACCGTCGAGGCCTTCAAGAAGACCAAGGCCGAGCATGGCCCGATCGACATCCTGGTGAACAACGCCGGCATCACCCGTGACGGCATGTTCCGCAAGATGACCAAGGCCGATTGGGATGCGGTGATGGACACCAACCTCAACAGCATGTTCAACGTCACCAAGCAGGTGATCGACGACATGGTGGACCGTGGTTGGGGCCGCATCGTCAACATCAGCTCGGTCAACGGCGAAAAGGGTCAGTTCGGCCAGACCAACTACTCGGCTGCTAAGGCGGGTATGCATGGCTTCACCATGGCTTTGGCTCAGGAAGTGGCCAACAAGGGCGTGACGGTCAATACCGTTTCGCCTGGCTACATCGGAACCGACATGGTGCGCTCGATCCGTCAGGACGTGCTCGACAAGATCGTCGCCACGATTCCCGTCAAGCGTCTGGGCACCCCTGAAGAGATCGCCTCGATGATCTCGTGGGTGGCCAGCGATGAAGCGGGTTTTGCCACCGGCGCCGACTTCTCGGTCAACGGCGGCTTGCACATGGGCTGATGAAGTCCGCCCGGCCTGCCAGGCTGGGTTGCTTCACCAGGACCAAGGGCTTGACACCCAATACCGTCCCGCCGCGCAGCGATGCCGGCGGGATTTTTTTTGGGCTAGCCTCAGGCCGCCGCTTCTTGCTCGCGCACCAGTCGATCGAGGGCGGCGCAGACTTCGGCAAAGCGCCCGGCAATCACGGTGCGACGGGCATCACTGGGGTCGGTGCTGATGCGCACTCGAGTGCGACTGCCTGGGGCGATGCGCAAGGGAATGACCTGGGCCATGACGCCGTGGAGCGTGCTGCTGGCAGAGGGCTGCGGCGCACTCCAAGGCGTGATGGGGCGAGGTTTGACGGGCCGGGCCGCCGGCGCAGAGGCCGGACGCGTACCGTCGGTAGAGGGGGTGCCGGCGAGGTGGATCTCGCGGGCATGGAAAGCACGGGCCAGGTGATGAATCATGATGAACTCCCAAAGACAGCGTTGAAGTTCGGCAGGATTCCAGCAAAGGATCACCACGCGGGATTGCACCACCGGCCTGGTGATGCGAATGCCCGCCACCCGCATGGTGAGGGAAAAACGTGCCTAGATCAGCAGCTGGTTGCGGATCAGGCCCACGGCCAAGCCCTCGAGTTCGAACTCGGGGTGGTCGGGTGATACCAGGATGGGTTCGAAATCGGGGTTCTCAGGCAACAGGGTGATGCCCTCAGGCGTGCGTTGAAAGCGCTTGACCGTGACTTCGTCGCCCAGACGGGCCACCACGATCTGCCCGTTGCGAGCCTCGCGGGCACGCGCCACAGCCAACAGGTCGCCATCGAGGATGCCGGCGTCCTTCATGCTCATGCCGCGCACACGCAGCAGGTAGTCAGGACGTTTGGCAAACAGGCTGGGCTCGACGCTGTAGCTTTGCTCAATGTGCTCTTGCGCCAGGATGGGGTGGCCTGCCGCCACGCGTCCGATGAGGGGCAACACGAGTTGCTCCAGACCCGGCAGGGGCAGGTTAAAGGGCAGGCCTGAATGCTCGGCGTCGCCGCGTTTGCGGGTTTCGTTCACCGTGCGCAGGGTGCCGGCTTTCAGCCGGATGCCACGCGAGGTGCCCCCCACCAGTTCGATGACACCCTTGCGAGCCAAGGCTTGCAGGTGCTCTTCGGCCGCGTTGGCCGAGCGAAAACCCAGCTCGGCCGCGATCTCGGCGCGCGTGGGGGGTGCGCCGGTTTTGGCGATGGCCCGCTGGATCAGCTCGAAGATTTGCTGCTGGCGGGGCGTGAGTTTGGGTTTATCGTTCGTCATCGGTTGTCGTGCCTTGAGCTGTGAGGTGTCCGGCGGGTGGCGACGTTGACTGTCATTCTATACAGGGCTGTTTGTTTGTCCAGTATTTTGTCGGATTGTGAGTGTGGACTTGAGGCGACGATGCAGAAGGTGGTGATTCTGGGAACGGGCGGGACCATCGCGGGCACAGCGCACGACCCGTCGCGCGCCTGGGCTTACCAGGCGGCGCAGTTGTCGGTCGCTCAGTTGATCGAGGCGGTGCCAGCCTTGCAGGGCGTGCCGCTCGAGGCCGTGCAAGTGGCGCAAGTGGACAGCAAGGACATGAGCTGGTCGGTCTGGCGCCAACTGGGGCGGGCCCTGCACGTTCAACTGGAGCGTGACGATGTGGCGGGGGTCGTGATCACCCATGGCACCGATACGCTGGAAGAGACCGCCTGCTTGCTGCAGGCTTTGCACGACGGCGTCAAGCCAGTTGTCCTGACCGCGGCCATGTATCCGGCCACGTCACCGCATGCAGATGGGCCCGGCAACCTTCGGGATGCGGTGCATGTGGTCCAGGAGGCTGCGCGTCGTTGCCTGGGCGGTGTGGTAGCCGTGATGCACGGGCGTGTCTGGTCGGCCCACGATGTGCGCAAGGCTCACAGTCATGCCCTTGATGCGTTCGATGGGGGTGGTGCGTCGCCGCTGGTGACCTTGGCGCGCGTTGACGCGGAGCCAGACGGGGGACTGGTCCGAGGGCTGGCGGGCATCGGACTCAGAGCCGAAGTCGACCAACTGGATGAGCCGACCGTGGAGATCTGGCCCTCGGCCTGGCCCACCTGTGGTCGTTTCGGGTGGGGGTATCTGGAGGTCAATCCGCCCAGGGTGGAGATCGTGTGCAGCCATGCCGATGCCGATGGCTGGCTTGTGAGGGCCATGTTGGCCCACGCTCAGACCTCAGAGCGCCCCTTGCGGGGCATCGTGGTGGCAGGTACCGGTCACGGCACGCTGCATGAAGGCCTGACTCAGGCGCTGCGTGAGGCGACACAGCAAGGCGTCACCGTCTGGCGCAGCAGTCGCGTCGCGCGGGGCGGGGTCTTGGAGCGAGAGGGCGACGAATGGCCGGCGGTGCCGCATCTGACGGCCGCCCAAGCCCGTGTGGCACTCACACTGTGGCTGTTGGGTGTGGGCACACTGGATAGGTTGGGGGCGTGGGACTTGTCTTGACTGTGGTGACCAGCATGTCAGGACAGCCTTTGCTCCCTCCGGCTCGCCACTGGACGATCCGGAACAGAGCAGAGTGTGCCGCTGCGGTGTGAAAGCCTGATGACAGGGGAGGCATGCCCCATGCCTTCTCAAGGTGACAGCGTCACGCGCGTGGTGCGAGTGCGGGTGTCGATCGGAAACGCCAGACCGGGACGTTTTTCACCCATGGAAGGCGACCAGACCCGCAGGCGGTGGCTGCCTTCGGGCAGGTCCAGCGTGACCCGACCTTGCGCGTCGGTCTGACCGAAATAGGGGGTGTCGACCACGTGGATGTAGCCCAGCATGCGGTCGTGGATGTTGCAGCCCAGGGTGGCGGTGCCAGCGCGGTCAAACACCACGGGGGCCACAGGGGTGCCGGCATACAGTTTCAGCTCGAACGGTTTGGTGGGCGAAAACGAATAGACGTGGTGCCGAACCGTATCGAAGTTGGGGAAGGACACCGGGGTGCCGGTTTGCACGACCAGCAAGGTCGGCACAAAGGCCTTGTCACGCTGTGCCATCTGACCCTGTGCGCCTTTGGCAGCACGGGCCGGTGTGCCATCGACCAACACCGACACCACGGCCGGATGCGCCGGTTGGCCGGTCTGATCGGTGACCACAATGGTGTGAGGGGTCGCACCCGTGCTGTTCGCCCACAGCGCAGTGGTCAGAGCCGTCAGCAGTCCAAGGAACTGCGGCCGCCAGGAACGGGGTGGACAGGTGGGCGGATGAGACGTGTGCATCAACGCCCTCCCGTCACATCCAGGATGGCGCCTGCCGTGTAGCTGGCCGCATCTGAGAGCAACCAGGCGATGGCCTGGGCCACCTCTTCCGGGTGTGCGGCCCGCCCCATGGGCAAGCTCGGCCCGAGGCGATCGGCCCGGTCGGGTTCACCGCCGGTGGCGTGGATGCCGGTGGCCGTGATGCCGGGACGCACCGCGCACACGCGTACGCCTTCACCGGCCACCTCCTTGGACAACCCATGCGTGAACACATCGATGGCGCCCTTGCTGGCCGCGTAGTCCACATACAGCGAGGGTGACCCAGTGCGCACCGCACTGCTGGACACGTTGACGATCACGCCCCCATGCCCGCCGTGCCGGCTTGACATGCGCTTGACCGCTTCTCGGGCACACAGCATGGGCCCCACCACGTTGACGGAGAACATGCGTGCCATGCGTTCGGCACTCATCTCGTCCAGGCGAGACGTGCGGTCGACGATACCAGCGTTGTTCACCAGGCCCGTCAACGGTGGCAGAGCGGCATCTGCTGTGGCGAACAAACGGAGGATGTCGGCCTCGGTGGCCAGGTCGGCCTGGGCGATGATGGCGCGTGGCGAGCCCAGTTGCAGACATTCGTCGGCCACAGCCTGAGCCAAGTCGGCCCGATGGGCGTAGTGGATGAGCAGGGCGTGGCCTTGCGCAGCCAGCAAGCGGGCGGTGGCTGCGCCAATGCCCTGGCTGGCGCCAGTGATGAGGGTGAAGGCATTCATGGCTTTGACTTTACATTTCCTTTACGGGCGGCGCGACGTTTGGATACCGTCCAACAGGACACTGTGAACATGAGCACAATAAAACGCAATCAATGGTTGTCGGGCTGGCGCCTGGCGGTGGGGGTGGCCTTGGTCGCCGCCGCGGGCTGGGGCATCAAATCGGTGTACTTCAAGCCGCCAACTGCGCCTCAGGTCATCACGGCCGAGGTGACGGTCGACGACATTGAGGATACGGTGCTGGCCAGCGGCACCATCGAGGCCTCGCAGGAGGTCAGCGTCGGGGCCCAGGTGTCTGGCCAGATCAAACGCCTGCACGTGGCGCTGGGCGATCAGGTCACCAAGGGCCAACTGGTGGCCGAGATCGACTCCACCACCCAGGCCAACACCTTGCGCAATGCCGAGGCACAGGTCTCGCTGCTGAGTGCACAGCGGCAGTCCCGTGTGGCCCAGTTGCGCCAGGCTGAGTTGAGCTACCAGCGCAAGAAAGACCTGTTCAAGCTGGATGCGGGCTCCAAGGCCGACCTGGATGACGCCGAGGCCACACTGGCCACCTCGCGGGCCGACATCGCGGCGGTGGACGCCCAGATTCGCCAGGCCACAATTTCGGTGGACACCGCACGCGTGAACCTGGGCTACACCCGCATCATGGCGCCGATCGACGGGGTGGTGATCGCGGTCGTGGCCGAAGAGGGGCGCACCGTCAACGCCCTGCAGTCGGCGCCCACCATCATCAAGCTGGCCAAGCTCGACAAGGTGCAGATCAAGGCCCAGATCTCCGAGGCCGACGTGGTACGGGTCAAGCCAGGGCTGCCCGTGTACTTCACCATCCTGGGCGAGCCGCAGCGCCGCTACGAGGCCAAGCTGAGGGCCATCGAGCCGGTGCCCGAGTCGGAGCAGACCGACACCAAGACCACGACGGCCAGTTCGTCGACTGCGGCCATCTACTACAACGGTCTGTTTGACGTGGACAACCCCGAGGGCAAGCTGCGGGTGGCCATGACCACGCAGGTGTTTGTGGTGCTCAACCGGGCCGATCAGGCCCTGGTGATCCCTGCGACGGCGCTGGGGCAACGCGATCGCAAGGCCGGGACGTACGAGGTGCGGGTGCTCGAAGGCGAAGGCAAGGACCAGCAGGTGAACACGCGCAACGTCAAGATCGGCCTGAACAACCGCGTGCAGGCCCAGGTGCTTGCAGGGCTGAAGGCCGGCGAGAAGGTGGTGGTGGGTGAGGGCAGCGCCAATGGCGCAGGCGGCGCCGGCGCCGCTCGCATGCCGCGGATGTTCTGACGCCATGAACACCACGCAGTCCACGGGCACAGCCCAGCCCGCTTTGCTTGAAGTCCAGGACCTGTGGCGGGAGTTTCCGTCTGGCGAAGGCACGGTGGCGGTGCTCAAGGGCGTGAACCTGCGCATCGAAGCCGGCGAGATGGTGGCCATCATTGGCGCCTCGGGCTCGGGTAAGTCCACCTTGATGAACATCCTGGGGTGCCTGGACCGACCCAGCCGGGGCGTGTACAAGGTGGCGGGTCAGGCCACGGGCGACCTGGCACCGGATGAGCTGGCGCGCTTGCGCCGCGAGCACTTTGGCTTCATCTTTCAGCGCTATCACCTGCTGAGCGACCTCAGCGCGCTGGGCAACGTCGAGATCCCGGCCATCTACGCCGGCTACAGCACCACCGATCGGCACACCCGCGCGGCAGCCTTGCTGGGGCGCCTGGGCCTGGCCGATCGCACCGAGCACAAGCCGGGGCAGTTGTCAGGCGGTCAGCAGCAGCGCGTCAGCATTGCGCGGGCCTTGATGAATGGCGGCGACGTCATCTTGGCGGACGAGCCCACGGGGGCGCTGGACACGGTCAGTGGCGACGAGGTGATGCGCATCCTGCGCGAACTGCACGCCGACGGTCACACTGTCATCATCGTGACCCACGACCCCAAGGTGGCGGCCCACGCGCAGCGCATCATCGAGGTGTCCGATGGCGAGGTGGTGTCCGATCGACGTCAGGAAGGTGCGGACCCGTCTGCGGCGGCCAAGCTCGAACGCACGCAGGCGACGCCCCACCCCTGGCGCGCCAATTGGGACCGGCTCACCGAGGCCTTCACCATGGCCTTGCGCGCCATGGCAGGGCACCGCCTGCGCACCCTGTTGACCATGCTCGGCATCATCATCGGCATTGCCTCGGTGGTCTCGATGGTGGCCTTGGGCGAAGGCTCACGCCAACGCATCCTCAAGGACATCAGCGCCATGGGGACCAACACCATCGACGTCTTCCCGGGGCAGAACTTTGGCGACCGCACCGCCGGGCGCATCCGCACCCTGGTGCCGGCCGATGCCGACGCGCTGGCCAACCTCAACTACGTCGACAGCGTCACCCCCAGCGTGAACACCAGCGTGACGCTGCGACGTGGCAATGTGGAGGCCGCCGCCAACATCAACGGCGTGGGCGACCAGTTCTTCCGCGTCAAGGGCTACACCATGGCCAACGGGCAGGCCTTCGATGCCAGTGGCGTGCGCCGCCAGACCCAGGAGGCCGTGATCGATCCAGCCACGGCCAAGGCCTTGTTCCCGGCGGGTGAGAACCCCGTGGGCGAGGTGATCTTTCTGGGCAGTGTGCCGGTGCGCGTGGTGGGCGTGACGGCGCCGCAGGAAAGCGCCTTCATGGCCAGCGACAACCTGAACGTGTGGGTGCCGTACACCACGGTGATGCGTCGCATGCTGGGCCAGCGCCATCTGCGCAGCATCACGGTGCGCATCAGCGACACGGCCCCGTCGGCCGCGGCCGAGCAGGGCATCGTCAAGCTGCTGAGCCAGCGCCATGGCACGAAGGACTTCTTCGTGCGCAACAGTGACAGCATCCGTCAGACCATCGAGAGCACCACGCAGACCATGACCTTGCTGATCTCGTCGATCGCGGTGATTTCGTTGATCGTGGGCGGTATCGGCGTGATGAACATCATGCTGGTGTCGGTGACCGAACGCACCCAGGAGATCGGGGTGCGCATGGCGGTCGGGGCGCGTCAAAGCGACATCCTGCGCCAGTTCCTCATTGAGGCGGTGCTGGTGTGCCTGCTGGGTGGCATCTTGGGGATTGGCCTGGCGCTGGGCATCGGCGCGGTGTTTGACCAGATTGGTGGCACGTTCCGCATGGTGTATTCGATGACGTCCATCGTGGCCGCCTTTGGCGTGTCCTCGCTGATTGGTGTGGTGTTCGGTTTCCTGCCGGCGCGCAATGCGGCCCGGCTCGATCCGGTCGATGCCTTGTCCAGGCAGTGAAGAAGGTGAGCATGAAAGCAAATCAGAAGAATGCAAGTCGGCACGGCGACACGCGTCCCTGGACGCCGGCGTGGTTGGCCCTGGCGGCTGCGCTGGCCTTGAGCGGCTGCGCCACTCCCAGCGCCTACCAACAGCCCACGGTGCAGGTTCCCGGCGCCTGGCAGCAAGGGCAGGGTGGTGGTGAGCAAGCCGCACCTTTGGCACTCAGCCCCTGGTGGCCCACCTTGCAGGACCCGGTACTGACGCAGTTGATCGAGGAGGCCCTGGCGCGCAACAACAACCTGGCCCAGGCGGCGATCAAGGTGCGGCGGGCGCGGTTGGCGGCTGGCCAGGCGGCCAGTGATCGGCTGCCCAGCGTCAGCGTGCGTGGTGGCTCCAATGCCTCGCAGGCGATTGATGGCGGCACCACCACGCGCAGCCACTCTCTCAGCGCGAGTGCCAGCTGGGAGGTGGATTTGTGGAACCGCCTCGGCTCCTTGCGCGACGCCGCCGATTGGGAAGCCCAGGCCACCGAGCAAGACCGGCAGGCCGCAGCGATGGCCCTGGTGGGCACGGTGGCGAGCCAGTACTGGCAGGTGGGCTACCTGAACCAGCGGGTGGCGGCCAGCGAGCAAAGCATGGCCAATGCGCGCCAGACGCTCAAGCTGGTGCAAGGTCAGTACAGCGTGGGCAGCGTGTCCGGGCTTGAGGTGGCGCAGGCCACTCAGGCCCTGGCCAGCCAGGAGGCAGCGCACACACAATGGCTTCAGCAGCGTGTGCAGGCCCGCAATGCCTTGGCGATCTTGTTCGATGGCCCGCCCGGCGTGGCCCTGAACGAGGCCGTGCGACTGCCCGAGGGGGCCTTGCCGGCCGTGGCGGCGGGCTTGCCGGCGTCTTTGCTGACCCGGCGCCCCGATCTGCGTGCGACCGAATTGCGTCTGCGCAAGAGCCTGGCGTCCGTCGATGCCACCCGCGCGAGCTTTTATCCGTCGTTGACCCTCACGGGCAGCGTGGGCGGCAGCAGTTCGGCCTTGTCCGATGTGTTGCGTGACCCGATCGGCACCTTGGGCGCTGGCCTCTTGCTGCCCTTTGTGCAGTGGCGTGACATGGCACGCAGCGTGGCCATCTCCGAGGCCGACCATGAGGTCGCGGTGCGCGGGTATCGGCAGAGTTGGTACGAGGCCCTGGCCGACGTGGAAAACGCCTTGTCGGCACGGGTGCAATACGAAGATCAGGGCGCACGCCTGGACGAGGCCCTCAAGGCCGCCCAGAAAGCAGAGCGTTTGGCCGAAGCCCGCTATCGGGCCGGCGCCACGGCGCTCAAGACCTGGCTGGATGCTCAGGAAACCCGCCGCCAAGCTGAAAACAGTCTGGCGCAAAACCGCTTGAACCGCCTCAATGCGCTGGCCACCCTGTACCAGTCACTGGGTGGCGGACTCCAGTCAGAGTCAGGTCAGGGCGAGTGAGGGAGCGGCGAGCCGGGGTGGGGCCCTGGGTGGCGCAGGCTGGCGTCGAGGGTGTCAATCAACTCGGCCCAGTCTGAGTCGTCCTGCAACTCCTCACTCAGGAAGCGAGCTTGTTCGGGTCGCCAGAATGGCGCCTCGGCCAGGGGCACCTCGGGTGGCAAGGGTCGATGCACCGCAATGAAACGCGACACATCGGCCCGCGTGTCGGGCAGTCCCAACTGGCGAAACAGCTCACTGAGGGTGTGAACGGCTGAGTCCATCTCGGCACCTCCTGTGCGTGGCGGATGGCCTGTTGTACTGCGATGAACCGGGCGCGTCAACCTGACAGGCCATGTCCTTTGTGAGCAAAGGTCAGCGCAGCACCAGCACGCTCGTCGGGGTGCGTCTCAGCAGGGTCGAGGTGGTGGTGCCCAGCAGCTTCTGGCGCCATCCGGTGTGGGTGAAGGCGCTCATGACCAGCAAAGGCAGTTGCTGGATGGTCAGGTGACGGGCCATCACCTGCTCCACATCACCGGATTCGATCACGATGTGGGTGCTGACGCCCGCGTCCGCCAGGCGCTGAGCGGCCTGCGTCATTTCGGCCTGGATGTCGGCGTTGCGTGCACCCGCATGAACCAGATGACAGGGCAGGCCGTGCAGCAACTCACATTTCGCCACCGCGTCGACCAGTTGCAGCGACTCCGGCCCACCGTGATACGCCAGCGCGAAGGCGGACGGAGGCGTGAAGTGGGAGCGCGTGACCACCAGCAGCGGTTGTTGCACGGCGTGCAGGGCCTGTTCCAAATGGTGAGCGTCTTGGCGCCACGGGCTGTCTAGGTGATGAGAGTGCAGGCCCATCACGAGCAGTCGGGTTTCATCACTCAGGTCCAGCAAGGCATCGGTGAGTTTGCCCTGGCGCAGGCTGAGTTCGACCATGGTGTGCCCCAGGTGCAGGGCACGTGCACGCACACCTTCGAGTAATTGCTGGCTGTGCGATTGACCGCCAATGATGTGGCTGCCCGGCATGGCGTCCAGTGCCTGGGTGCGGGTCGTGCCAGGGTCGTAGCCGGTCAGGTCGCTGAAGCGCGTCTCTCCGGTGTGAGCTTCGCTCTCATCGATCACCTGCAGGAAGTTCAAGGGGGCATGCAGATGTCGGGCTGCCCAGGTGGCTCCGTCACACACGGCCGAGGGGTGGCCGTGCGCATCGACGCAGGCCAGGACGGTGTTCATCGTGAGCGTAGGCTGGAACATGTCAGGGATTGTAGGTGTGCGATATGGAATTGGGGATGTGACAGCAGGGGGCAAAAGCCCTTCGTTTCCGTCATGAATTCGGGCTGGCTATGCTGCGCAGCATGATCACCGTACACCACCTCGAAACGTCTCGTTCACAGCGGGTGCTGTGGCTGTTGGAAGAACTCGGCTTGCCGTATGAGCTCAAGGTTTACCAGCGCGACCCCAAGACCCGTCTGGCACCGGCTGCCCTCAAGCAGATTCACCCGATGGGCAAGTCGCCCGTCATCACCGATGGCGACCTGGTCGTCGCTGAATCGGGAGCGATTCTGGAATACCTGATGGAGCGCTACGGCCAGCAGTTGGCGCAGGCGGATGGCCCTGTGCCCACGCAACCCGGCACGCCCGAGCACCTTCAATGTCGCTACTGGATGCATTTTGCCGAGGGTTCACTGATGAACTGGCTGGTGATGAAGTTGGTGTTCATGACCATTCCGAAGCAGCCGATGCCGTTCTTTGTACGGCCGATTGCGCGCGCCCTGTGCAAACAGGTGCAGCAGCGTTTGATCGACCCCAATGTGGCGGGCGCCACGGCTTTCATCGAGTCTCACCTGTCCCAGCACGCGTGGTTCGCCGGCGAGCGTCTGACCTTGGCCGATGTGCAGATGAGCTTCGCGGTGTCAGCCCTGATGTCACGCGGTGAGCAGGCTGCAAGCTGCCCCGCCATTGCCGCTTATGTTCGGAAGATGGAAGCGCGTCCGGCCTATCAACGTGCGTTGGCCAAGGGCGGTCCGGTCATCATGTCGGCCTGACAGAGTGGGTGGCCCTTGAGGCTACCCCTCACAGGTTCATGGACGGCAGCAGCTTGCGCCAGATCTCGTGGCCCGTCTGATCGAAGGCCAACACGCTTTGCGTGAAGTCATGGCGCACCTGGCTGTCGACCAGGGGGTCGGGCAGCAGCGGATCAAAAATCAGCTGTCGGATGGATTCATTGCCCAGCAAATAGCACTCGCGCGCGGCGACATCCAGCTCCAGCTCGTGCCAGCGGCTCAGCCATTGCTCCAGCTTCTGGCGGGTCTGGATGTAGCCCTGGGTGAGAGCTTCGTTTTGCCACAGTGTGCGCGCTCGGGCATCGAGCTCCGCGTCCAGGTCGGTGGCGGTGAACACCGGGGCTGTGCTTTCCAGTCCCAGGCGGCGCAGTCGGTCTCGCGCGGCATTGGCGTGCCCCTTGAGGTTGTCGGGCCGCACATACAAGCCGCTGTCCAGGGCCTTGAAGCCCAGCAGGGCCAGGGCGCGATCGCGCCGGCGCAAGGCCACACGGTCACTGCGCCCCAGGGCGCCGGTGCTCACCATGAGCCAGGCGCCCGACCAGTCTGTGACGCGATCTTCGGTGTGGCGCCAGCCAGACAGGTCCTGCGCCAAGTCAGCTGCCTGCGGACCCAGCTTGTAAGTGCCGCGCCCCGCCGATTCAATCATTCCTGCCGCGGCCAGACGCACCAGCGTGACGCGCACGCTGTTTTCGCGGATGCCGAACAGCGCAGCCGAGGTCACCGCATCGGCCGCGGTCACGGGTCGCCCTTCGGCGGCACGCATCAGATTGAGGATCAGGGATTTGGGTGCGGGAGAAGACATGAAGACAGTGTGCAAAAACGCCCATACAGGGGATGGTGCGCATCATACTTTCTGTGACTTGTGATTCTGCATGCGGTAAACGCGCAGCATCTTCGACGCTCCGGGCGTCTTGCCTCAGGCGGGGGTGCGTCGGCGGACCATCGCGTCACTGATCTGGCGCAGCTGCTCGGTGCTCAGCTGGGCGGCTGCGGGGTAGACCTGGGCCTCTTCGCTTGCGGCATGGGCGGGGTAAGCCGTGGCAAATTCATCCACCTCGGCAGGCGGCGTGCAGGTCTGACCCTCGGCGGTGGCGGTCAACCAGGGGTGCAAGGCTTGCCACAACCGCCCCAGACTTTCGTGTTGGGCTTCCAGCTCGCAGATGCGGGCCGTGAGTTCGGGCTGGCCCAAAGTGCGAAGCGCCGGGAACAGGTCATGGTCTTCGTCATCGTGGTGCAGCGGGGCGGCCATGTCGAAGTAACGCAGAATCGACCGCGCGGCTTCCTGGGCCTGGGCGTCCGGGCCCCTCTCAGCGAGGTGGGCGCGCAGGCGCAGCGTCAGGCCGGCAAAGCGGCGAACTTTGTCATGACAGGCCTGCAGCAACTCGATCGGGTCGTCGATGCTGGGGGCCACGGGCTGGAGCAGTGGGCGCATGCCGTATTCATAGCACGTCCGGGCCCATGGTCAAAGCCCACAATGGACTAGTCCTTCCGATCGATAGGCAAAATGGTGCGGAGTCTCTAGAGTGATTGTCAAGCTGCCGTCCGTCCATCTGGGCGACCACCGAGCCCCCACACCATGACCCGTCTGATTGATTCATTCCAGCGCCGTATCGACTACTTGCGGGTATCGGTTACCGACCGGTGTGACCTGCGTTGCACCTACTGCCTGCCCAAGGGCTTCAAAGGCTTTGAGGAGCCGGCGCATTGGTTGCGCCACGAGGAAATGTCTCGCCTGGTGGGCCTGTTCGTGGGCCTGGGTGTGAGCAAAGTACGGCTGACGGGCGGTGAGCCGCTGTTGCGCCGCGGTGTCACCGACTTGGCCCGGCAGATTGCGGCCTTGCCCGGTTTGCGCGATCTGTCGGTGTCCAGCAACGGCACCCAGCTCGCCCGCCACGCCGCAGGCTTGCGCGAGGCCGGAGTCAGTCGCCTCAACATCAGTCTCGACTCGCTGGACGCCGATTGCTTTGCCCGCATCACCGGGCGGGATTGCCTGAGCGATGTCCTGGACGGTCTGCGTGCCGCCCGTGAGGCAGGGTTCCATCCGATCAAGCTCAACATGGTGGTGCAGGCCGACGTCAACCTTGACGAGGTGCAGCGCATGGTGGCCTTTGCCATTGAGCAGGGTTTTGTGCTGCGCCTGATCGAGCCCATGCCCGTGGGTGACACCGGCCGCGCCACCCAGGGTGTGGACCTCAGCAAGCTGGGTGAGCAGTTGGCCACGCAGCATGGCTTGGTGCCGGAGATCATGGGGCAGGGGGCCGGGCCTGCGCGCTATTGGTGCACCCCCGACCGCCAGATGAGCCTGGGGGTGATCACCCCCATGTCGCAGCATTTTTGCGAAGCCTGCAACCGGGTGCGCCTTGGGGTGGATGGCACGCTCTACCTCTGCCTGGGCCAGAACGATCAGGTGCCGCTGGGGCGCATGATGCGCGAGGGCGCCAGCGATGCCGAGCTGGTGGCCGCCATCCATGCCGGCATCTTCGCCAAGCCGGAGCGGCATGAATTCAATGAGCGACCGCAGCAGATTGTGCGTTTCATGTCACAGACCGGAGGCTGAGCACATGCAGCGGCCCCATCATTCTGAGCTGTGCCCTGGGCCGGTGCCCTGACGGAGTCTACTTTTGCCCATTTACCTGAAAGACCAGATCGCTGACAACGCCGATGCACCGCCTGAGAGCCTGCATCGGCGTTTACGTTCGCGTCTGGACGGCATGGCGTTGGCCACCAAGCTGATGCTGATCGGGGGCGTGTTCCTGGTGCTGGCGCTGGCCTCCATTGGCCTGACCCTGTGGGTGACCTGGCAACTCGAGGGTGGCGCGGCAGCTGTCAACGAGGCCGGGCGCATGCGCATGCGCAGCTACCAGTTGGCCTTGAGCTTGCAGCAAAAGCCGGTGAACGCACCTGCGCAATGGGCCACCGAGGTATCGGATCAACTGACCGCCTTTGACCGCAGTGTGGCTTTGTTGCGCCGTGGTGATTCCTCGCGCCCCTTGGCCGTGCCCTGGGATAACGAAACACGGGCCCAATTTCAGCACCTGGTGACGGACTGGCAGACTCTGCGCACCCAGGCGTTGGCCATTGCGGACGGGGCAGCCGCCCCGGGCACCTTGAATGCCCACGTACATGGGTTTGTAGCGCAGGTGGATCTGTTCGTCTCTGCCGTCGAGCGGCATCTGTCGGGCTGGACGACGCTGCTGCGCACCTTCCAGCTCGCCATGATGGTGCTGGCCATCTTGAGCGCCCTGGCGCTCATGTACGCCGGGTATGTGTTCATCCTCGAACCCGTCTCCCGTCTGAAATCGGCCTTGCATGACATCGCAGACGGTGCCTTCGCCACCCGGGTCATCGTCGAAACCGGGGACGAAATGGGCTCGCTGGCCGAAGGTTTCAACAGCATGGCCGAAAACCTCGAGTCCTTGTACGGCAATCTGGAAACCAAGGTGCGCGAGAAAACCGCCAGCCTGGAAACCAAGCAACAGCGTTTGAGTGCCCTCTACGAGGTGGCGGCCTTTGTGGCCAGTGCCGAGACGCTGGAAGAGCTGGCGCACGGCTTTGCGCGGCATATGCGTCGCATTGCCCAGGCTGACGCGGTGGCCATCCGCTGGTCGGACGTGGCCAATGAACGCTATGTGCTGCTGGGCAGCGACTGTCTGCCCCACGTCATGGCCGAGGACGAGCAATGTGTGCTTTCGGGCGACTGCCTGTGCGGCGCCAAGGTGGAGTCGGGCACCATGCCCAGTGTGCGCGTGATCCCGATCCTGGATGCCTCACGCAACCTCAGCAGTCAGACGGCTGGTCGGCGTGTTCATGACCATTGCGAGCGGGCTGGATATGCCACCCTGATCACCGTGCCCTTGGGTTTGCACCAGCGGGTGCTGGGCGAGGTCGAGCTGTTTTACCGTGGCCAGCCGTCCTTGAGCGAAGAGGAAAAGGCCTTGTTTGAGGCTTTGGCCAGTCACCTGGCCGGCGCCATGGAAAGTTTGCGGGCTGCCGCGCTGGGGCGCGAGGCTGCGGTGTTTTCCGAGCGGCAGTTGCTGGCCCAGGAGCTGCACGACTCCATTGCCCAGTCGCTGGCCTTCCTGAAGATCCAGATGCAGCTGCTGCGCGATGCCATGGGTCGGCAGGACCAGGTGGCCATCCACGCCACCATGGACGAGCTCGACATGGGCGTGCGCGAGAGCTACAACGACGTGAGAGAGTTGCTGCTGCACTTCCGGGTGCGCACCCATGTGGACGACATTGAGCCGGCCTTGCGCGAAACGCTGTCGAAGTTCGAGCACCAGTCAAGGTTGCGCACGCAGTTGTCGGTGCAAGGGCAGGGCCTGCCGCTGCCGCCGGACATCCAGATCCAGGTGCTGCACATCGTTCAGGAAGCGCTGTCCAACACCCGCAAGCACGCCCAGGCCACCCAGGTGTGGGTCGACGTTCAGACCCAGCCCAGCTGGTGTGTGCGTGTGCGGGACAATGGCCGCGGGTTCGACGTCCAGGCCGGTCCTCCCGACAGCACCCATGTGGGCCTGAGCATCATGCGTGAGCGGGCCCAGCGTATTGGCGCCGACCTGCGCTGCGAATCAGGGCCCAATGGCACGCTGATCGAATTGCGCCTGCCCAACCTGGTGGCCAGCCGTTCAGGCGGCCCCATCACCCAACCTGGTGCCCTGACATCATGACCGATCCCCAGCCTGTCCGCCTGATGGTGGTGGACGACCACAACCTGTTCCGCCGTGGTCTGATTGCCTTGCTCTCGCGCGATCCGCGTGTCCAGGTGGTGGCCGAGGCACGCGATGCCGGCGAGGCGCTCAAGCTGGGTGCCCAGCATCAGCCCGACGTCATCTTGCTGGACAACCATCTGCCGGGTGTCCATGGCGTGGAGGCTTTGCCCCAGTTGTGCGCCACGGTGCCCCAGGCACGCATCGTCATGCTCACCGTGAGCGAAGACGCCAATGACCTTGCCCAAGCCTTGGCGCGCGGCGCAGCGGGTTACCTGCTCAAGACGGTCGAGGGTGATGAACTCGTGGAGGCCGTGTTGCGCGCCCGGCAGGGGGAGTCGGTCTTGTCACCCGAGATGACGGGCAAGCTGATGGCAGCCTACCGTGACGTGGTCAACCATGCCTCGCCGATTCTGGAGTCTGCGCCGTCCGCATTGGTTGCTGACGTGCTCGGGCAAGGGGGGGCTCAGGGCAATCCTGCGCCTGACCGCCCCAAGGATGAGCCTGTGGTGCCGGTGTCGCGCCTGTCCCCTCGTGAGAATGACATCCTGCGTGAAATCGCGCGGGGTGCCAGCAACAAGGAAATCGCCCGCACGCTGCAGATCGCCGAAACCACGGTCAAGATCCACGTGCAGCACATCCTGCGCAAGCTGAACCTGACGTCGCGGGTGCAGGCAGCGGTGTTCGCTGTCACTGACCCGCATCAAGGTTGATGCCGGGGCACGCCCGCGTGATCACTTGAGCAGGCCAGTCGAACGGCCGACTTGTTCGATGATCAGGAAGTCTTCGGGCTTGGCGGGCACGAACTTCTTGGCGCCCTGCAGGTCCAGGACCGCCTTGTCGCCGGGCTTGCTGGCGTCCAGTGCCAGGAAGGCATTGCCAAACTTCTGCACGGTGGCGGCAGGCAGGTCCTTGCGCGCGGTCCAGACGTAGTCCACAAAGGGCGGGGTCGTCCAGATGACCTTGACCTTGGATGGGTCCACCTTGCTGGCGGCCAGCATGCGGTTCCAGACCTCGATGTTCAGTGCGCCGACCTGCACCTTGCCGGACTCGACCATCTTCACGGTGGCATCGTGGGCGCCGCTGTACAGGGGCGCGCCCGAGAAGTCCTTGTCCGCATCGATCTTGAACTTGGTGCTCAGGAAGTGGCGGGGGAACAGGTGCCCGGAGGTCGAGCTCTTGGCGCCAAAGGTGAAGCTCTTGCCGCGCATGTCTTCGGGCTTGGTGATGCCCGAGGCGGTGTTCGCGATGAACACGCTCTGGAACTCGCGGTCAATGTCGCGCATCACCACGGGTTTGGCGCCAGCCATCACCTTGGCTTGCACATGGGTGAAGCCGCCCAGCCAGGCAAAGTCGATCTTGCCGGCGGCCAGCGCCGAGACGGCCGCGCCGTAGTCGATCACTGGCACATAGACGACCTTGACGCCCAGGTTCTTTTGCAGGTGGTCCACCAGGGGCTGGTACTTGCGCGCCAGCTCGGTCGGGTTCTCGTCGGGGATGCCGGAGACGCGGATCACGTCCTCCGCGTGGGCGGTGGCGGCCAGCAGGGGGGCGAGGGCGAGCACGCCAAGGCGGCCGAGCTGGATCAGACGTTTGAACATGGGTGTTTCCTTGTGTCAGGCAGGTTGAAAGAACAGGGCAGAGGAGGCCGGCTGGCCAGCGTTTTGGGGGCTGCCTCGCAGCAGGCGGGCACGCAGGTGGTCGCCGATGGCGTCGACCAGGGACACCACGGTCACCATGGTGATCAGCAGCAGGGTCAGGTCGCGGGTGTGGAACAGGCTGATGGCGGTGTTCAAGGCATCGCCGATGCCGCCGGCGCCCACAAAACCCACCATCACGGTGGCGCGCACATTGCACTCGAAGCGGTAGAGGGTGAAGGCCGCCAGACGCGCCCGAATCTGCGGCAGCACGCCGAACAGGAAGGTGCCCAGCGGGCTGGCTCCCTGCGACTGCAGCACCGCGGCCGAGCCGGGTTCGACCTCTTCCATGACGTCGCAGTACAGGCGTCCCATCACCCCCATGTTGTGCACGGCAATGGCCAGGATGCCGGCCAGGGGTCCGCCGCCCACCCAGACCACAAAGACCAGGGCCAGGGTCAGCTCAGGCATGGCCCGCGTGACCTGCAGCAGGCCACGGCTGCCCCATTTGATGCCCTGCGCGAGGGCCTGGGCCAGCGGGGAGCGGCGCAAGGGGTCGGGGAGGTAGCTGCCCGTCATCAAGGGCGCCACGGTCAGGGGGGCCAGCACAAAGGCGACGAGGGCCGAGAGCACCGTGGCCACCCAGGCCATCATCAAGGTGTCTCCCGTCAGGGCCACCACGGACGTGATCAGGGGCAGGTCGGGCCGCATGTCGTCCAACGAAAACAGCGCCAGGCCAGGGGCCGACCACAGGTCTGCCCAGGGGATGTCCAGGCGCCACAGGGCCAGGGTGGCACCGATGCCGGCAAAAGCCAGGGCCCAGCGGGCGCCGCGCTGGCGCAGTTGCTGGCTGACGGCCTCCAGGATGAGCACAAAAGCCAGGACGGCCAGCAAGGTGGTGGCCAGCTTGTCGTACTCGAAGTAGCGGATGCTCAGCGCGATCTCGCTGCCCAGGCCACCGGCGCCGACGACGCCCAGGATGGTGCCGTTGCGGATGTTGCACTCCAGGCGAAACAGCGCGTAGGCAATCCACTGGCGCCGCACGGCGGGCAAGACCGCAAAGGCCAGGATGCCCCAGCGCGAGGCGCCGGTGGCGCGCAGGGCCTGTACGGCGCGCGGATCGACCGCCTCGGCCAGTTCCGCATAGAGCTTGCCGATGCCGCCCCCCGAGGTCAGGGCAATGGCCAGCACGGCCGCGCCGGGGCCCAGGCCGAGCAGGCGCACAAAGATGTAAGCCCAGACGATCTCGGGCATGGCGCGCAAAAAGCCCAGCGTGAAGCGGGCCAGCCAGCGCAGGGCGGCCGCCGTCACGCGGACCGGGGTGGGGGCGCGGCGCGGTGGGTCGGGCAGGTCCGGCACCTGGATGGCCACGTAGGCCAGGCTCACGCCGATCAGCACGGCCATCACGGTGCCGAGCAGGCCGATCAGCAGGCTCTCGACGGACAGGGCCAGAACGCGGCCTACGAACTCCTTTGACAGATCCGGATGCAGGAGGCCGCCCAGGATGGCGCCCGCGTTGCCCAGGCCGTCTCGGTCAAACAGCTTGCCCACTTGCGTGCCGGTCAGGGCCAGGCACAGCTCCGCCGAGAGCAGGACGAGCAGCCACAGCGCCCAGCGGCGCCAGGGCTGGCTGCGGTCAAATCCGCTCGCCGCTGCCTGCATACAACTGATCCAGTTGGCTTGGGGAGACCTGATCGGGGGCCAGGTCGAACATGATCTGGCCATTCTTGAGGCCAATGACCCGGGTGCAGTCGCGCTTGACGATGTCAAACCAGTGGGTGCAGAAGACCAGGGACATGTGGCGGGCCTGGGCGGCCTCGATGATCAGGCGGGTGACGGAGCGGGCGGTGTGAGGGTCGAGGGAAGCCGTGGGCTCGTCGGCCAGCAAGATGGCCGGATCGGCGATCAGGGCGCGGGCGATGGCCACGCGCTGCATCTGGCCCCCGCTGAGCTCGCCCGCCTTGGCCCACTGGTGTTCGGCCACGCCCAGTTGCTGCAAGACGGTCCCAACCCGCTGACGCTCGATTGGCCACAGCGCGGCCCGCAGCACCTTGTGCCACGGCCAGGTCGACAAGAGGCCGGACAGCACATTGCTGTGCACGGTGGACTGGGGCACCAGCAGGCTTTGCTGCTCGACGATACGGCACTGCGAGCGGTAGCGTTGGAGCTCCGGCCAGCTGAAGTCGCCCATGGCGCGGCCATTGACCTCGATGACCCCGGCGGTGGGGCGCAGCGAGCCGGCCAGGAGTTTGATCAAGGTGGATTTGCCGCCGCCGCTGGGCCCGATCAGGGCGACACGCTCGCCAGCAGACAGGCTCAGGGTGATGTGCTGGAGCGTGGGGCGCTCACCCCAGTGTCTGCCCACATCGCGCAGATGAAGCTCGGGCGTCATGTCAACGCGAGCACGGCGCTCGCCAGTGAAAGAAGGAAAAGGGCATGAGCAAGGCAGGGTCGCGTGGCAGAGCGCCCCATTTTACGACCTCGGGTCCCGCGCAAGCTTGAACCTGACCTCGCGTGTGCAAGCGACAGTGTTCGCTGTGAAACTGATCTGTATCAAGGATGATGCAGAACTACTCCTTTTGAACGATTCCCGCCGACCAACGGAAGGATGTTCAGAGAAGGGTTATTTTTTAACACTGCGAGGCATTGGAATAGGAGTTCCCCATGTCTCAGCGAGGTAAGGCCTTATCGGTCTTGACAGTCAGCACACTGGCCTTCACGGTGTGCTTCATGGTCTGGATGATGTTCGGCGTCATCGGGATCCCGATCAAGAAGACACTGGGGCTCACGAATGCCCAGTTTGGTCTGTTGACCGCCATGCCCGTGCTCACGGGCTCGCTCATCCGGGTGCCCCTGGGCGTCTGGACCGACCGTTTCGGCGGTCGCATCGTGTTCTTCCTCACGATGCTGGCTTGTGTCATCCCCATCTACCTGATGTCCTACGCCACCCAGTACTGGCACTTCCTGGTGCTCGGGCTGTTTGTGGGTTTGGCCGGCGGCTCTTTCTCGGTGGGCACGCCTTATGTGGCACGCTGGTTCCCCAAGACCCAGCAAGGTTTTGCCATGGGCGTGTTCGGCGCCGGCAACTCCGGCGCGGCGGTCAACAAGTTCGTGGCCCCCGCCATCATCGTGGCGGCAGGCTGGACCATGGTGCCGCAGGTGTATGCCGCCATCATGCTGGGCACGGCCCTGCTGTTCTGGTTCGGCAGCCACTCTGACCCGACCCACCTCGTTCACTCCAAGGCCAGTTTCAGCGACCAGCTCAAGCAGCTCAAGGATCCGCGCGTGCTCAAGTACTGCCAGTACTACTCCATCGTGTTCGGTGGCTATGTGGGCCTGAGCCTGTGGATGGTGCAGTACTACGTGGGCGAATACGGTCTCGACATCCGCGTGGCCGCCTTGCTGGCAGCCTGCTTCTCGCTGCCTGGCGGTGTGCTGCGCGCCATCGGTGGCTATCTGTCCGACAAGCACGGCGCCCACAAGGTGACCTGGTGGGTGCTGTGGGTGAGCTGGATCTGCTTGTTCATCCTGAGCTATCCGCAAACCGACTTCACCATCACCACGGTGGACGGCCCGCAAACCTTCCACATCGGTTTGAACGTCTACGCCTTCACGGTGGTGATGTTCGCCCTGGGCATTGCCTGGGCCTTCGGCAAGGCCAGCGTCTTCAAGTACATCAGCAACGACTACCCCACCAACATCGGCGCCATCTCCGGCATCGTGGGTCTTGCCGGTGGCATGGGTGGTTTTGTGCTTCCGATCATGTTTGGTTACCTGCTGGACCTCACCGGTATTCGTTCCAGCGCCTTCATGTTGCTCTACGGCATTGTCTGGGTCTCCCTGATCTGGATGTACATGACCGAAGTTCGCTCGCGTGACGTGGTGGGCGGTGAGCCCCAGCATGCCGCCGTGGGCAAGCGCGCCTGATTTCCCTTTCAAGGACACATCATGTCAATCAACAATCCCTCGGCAGGCAAGGCCCGCCCAGGCACGACCCTGGCCGTCTGGACCCCGGAAGACAAAGCCTTCTGGGCCGCAGAAGGGCAGGCCATTGCCAAGCTCAATCTGTGGATCTCGGTCCCGGCGCTGTTCCTCGCCTTTGCCATCTGGCAAATGTGGAGCGTCGTCGCGGTCAACCTGCCGATGATGGGCTTCAACTACACCACCAACCAGCTGTTCTGGCTGGCCTCGGCTCCGGCGCTCTCGGGCGCCACACTGCGTATTTTCTACTCCTTCATGGTGCCTCTGGTGGGCGGTCGCCGCTGGACGGCCATCTCCACCGCCTCGCTGCTGATCCCCGCCGTGGGCATCGGTTTTGCGGTGCAGGACCCCACCACCCCCTATCCGACGATGCTGATCCTGGCGCTGCTGTGCGGCTTCGGCGGTGGCAACTTCTCGTCGTCGATGTCCAACATCAGTTTCTTCTTCCCGAAGGAGCGCAAGGGCTCGGCCCTGGGCGTCAACGCTGGCCTGGGCAACCTGGGCGTGTCGGTGGTGCAGTTCCTCAGCCCCATCATCATCTCGGTGGGCCTGTTCGGTGTGCTGGGCGGTGAGTCGCAAACCATCGTCAACAAGGCCGGTCAGTCGTCCGAGATCTGGGCGCAGAACGCCGCCTTCGTCTGGGTGCCCTGGATCATCATCGTGAGCTTGGCCGCGTGGTTCTTCATGAACGACATCGCTGACGCCAAGGCCTCGTTTGCGACGCAGGCAGCCATCTTCCGCAGCAAGCACAACTGGCTGATGTGCATCCTGTACCTGGGCACCTTCGGCTCCTTCATCGGTTATGCCGCCGGCTTCCCGCTGCTGATCAAGTCGCAGTTCAAGGAAGTGAACCCCTTGGCCTACGCCTGGATCGGCCCGCTGGTCGGCGCCCTGATCCGCCCGGTGGGTGGGTGGTTGTCTGACAAGCTGGGCGGCGCCCGTGTCACCTTCTGGAACTTCATTGTCATGGCCCTGGCTGTGGTGGGCGTGCTGTTCTTCCTGCCCAAGGGCACCGGCAGCGCTTACGCCTTGTCGATCGGCCCGGCCGAAGGCAGCTTCACCGGCTTCTTCCTGATGTTCCTGGTGCTGTTTCTGACCACGGGCATTGGCAACGGCTCGACCTTCCGCATGATCCCCGTGATCTTCCTGAATCTGAAGACCCGCCTGGTCAAGCGCAATGACGAGGCCGGTATGGCTGCTGCCGTCAAGGAAGCGAATACCGAGGCCGCAGCAGTGCTGGGCTTCACCGCAGCGGTTGCGGCCTACGGCGGTTTCTTCATCCCCAAGAGCTATGGCACCTCAATCGGTGCCACCGGCGGCCCGGAGCTGGCGCTGATGGTTTTCATCGCTTTCTACCTGCTGTGCATCGTGACCACGTGGTGGTACTACGCACGCAAGGGTGCCGAGCAGCCTTGCTGATCTCTCACACGTGAATCTGACAGGAGTCAACACATGAGTCACTTTCTTGACCGACTGACCTTCTTCGCTCAACCCAAAGAAGAGTTCGCAGAAGGCCACGGCGTCACCACGGGCGAGGATCGCACCTGGGAAGACGCTTACCGCAACCGCTGGCAGCACGACAAGATCGTGCGCTCCACCCACGGCGTGAACTGTACGGGCTCTTGCTCGTGGAAGGTTTACGTCAAGGGCGGCATCGTCACCTGGGAAACCCAGCAGACCGACTACCCCCGTACCCGCGACGACCTGCCCAACCACGAGCCCCGTGGTTGCGCCCGCGGTGCCAGCTATTCCTGGTATCTGTACAGCGCCAACCGCGTCAAGCACCCCATGGTGCGCGGTGAGCTGCTCAAGCACTGGCGTGCAGCGCGCGCCATCGCCAAGACCCCGGTCGATGCCTGGGCCTCCTTGATGAGCAACCCGGACACCCGCCGCAGCTGGCAGAAGGAGCGGGGCCTGGGTGGCTTCGTGCGCGCCAGCTGGGACGAGGTCAACGAGATCGTGGCGTCTTCCAACGTCTACACGATCAAGCAATATGGTCCGGATCGCATCATCGGCTTCTCGCCGATCCCGGCCATGTCCATGATCAGCTACGCCGCCGGTACGCGTTACCTGAGCCTGATCGGTGGCGTGGCCATGTCGTTCTACGACTGGTACTGCGACTTGCCACCCGCCAGCCCGCAAATCTGGGGTGAGCAGACCGACGTGCCCGAGTCGGCCGACTGGTACAACTCTAGCTTCATCATCGCCTGGGGTTCGAACGTGCCCCAGACCCGTACGCCGGACGCCCACTTCTTCACCGAAGTGCGCTACAAGGGCACGAAGACGGTGGCGGTCACCCCTGACTACGCCGAAATCTCGAAGCTGGCCGACATCTGGATGCACCCGAAGCAGGGCACCGACGCGGCGGTCGCCATGGCCATGGGCCATGTGATCCTCAAGCAGTTCTACTTCGACAAGCGTTCGGCCTACTTCGACGACTACGCTCGCCGCTACACCGACCTGCCGATGCTGGTGATGCTCGACGAGCAGGACACCCCGGCCGGCAAGGCCCTGGTCCCCGGCCGCTACCTGCGTGCCAGCGACATGGCTGGTGACACGGGTGCCGGCACCAACACCGAATGGAAGACCCTGGCTTATGACGCCGACGGCTCCATCGTCGTGCCCAATGGCTCCATCGGTTTCCGTTGGGGGGCCGCAGGCCGCTCCGACGAGGGCAAGTGGAACCTGGAAACCAAGGAAGGCGTGAGCGACCGTCTGGTCGGCCTGAAGCTGTCCGTGCTGGAAGATGCCGCCAAGGCTGAAACCGAGTCGGCCGAGGTCAACAAGGTGGCCTTCCCGTACTTCGGCGGCATCGACACGCCGAACTTCCCGAGCAACAAGCAAGGCGACATCCTGCTGCGCAATGTGCCCATGAAGCGCATCACCGTGCAGGACAAGAACGGCCAGACCCGCGAAGCATGGGTCGCCACCGTGTTCGACCTGCAGGTGGCCAGCTATGGCGTGAACCGCGGTCTGAAGAACGCCGCCGGCCAACTGGTCGACGACGGTGCGAAGTCGTTTGACGAGAACGTGCCGTACACCCCCGCGTGGCAAGAGCAGATCACCGGGGTGCCACGCGCCCAGGTCATCACCGTGGCCAACCAGTTCGCCGACAACGCCGACAAGACCAAGGGCAAGTCCATGGTCATCATCGGTGCGGCCATGAACCACTGGTACCACTGCGACATGAACTACCGCGGCATCATCAACATGCTGATGATGTGCGGCTGTATCGGCCAGAGCGGTGGCGGCTGGGCTCACTATGTGGGCCAGGAAAAGCTGCGTCCGCAAACCGGCTGGACAGCGCTGGCGTTCGCCCTCGACTGGTCGCGTCCTCCCCGTCAACAGAACTCCACCAGCTTCTTCTACGCCCACACCGACCAGTGGCGCTACGAAAAGCTGGGCGTGGACGAAGTGCTCTCGCCGCTGGCCGACAAGAAGCAGTTCGGTGGCAGCATGATCGACTACAACGTGCGCGCCGAGCGCATGGGCTGGTTGCCGTCTGCGCCTCAGCTGGAAACCAACCCGTTGAAGGTCGTCAAGGACGCGCAGGCCAAGGGCATGGACCCCAAGGACTACGCTGTCAACGCCTTGAAGGATGGCTCGCTAAAGATGTCCTGCCAGGATCCGGACAATCCGGCCAACTGGCCGCGCAACATGTTCGTGTGGCGCTCCAACATCCTGGGCTCGTCCGGCAAGGGCCACGAGTACTTCCTCAAGCATCTGCTGGGCACCACCAACGGCGTGCAGGGCAAGGACCTGGGCTCAGAAGACGCCAAGCCGCAAGAGGTCAAGTGGCACGACAAGGCGCCCGAAGGCAAGCTGGACCTGCTGGTCACGCTGGACTTCCGCATGAGCACCACCTGTCTGTACTCCGACATCGTGCTGCCCACGGCCACCTGGTACGAGAAGAACGACCTCAACACGTCCGACATGCACCCCTTCATCCATCCGCTGTCTGCAGCGGTGGACCCGGCTTGGGAAGCGCGCTCCGACTGGGAGATCTACAAGGGTTTTGCCAAGACCTTCTCCGAAGTCTGCGTGGGCCACCTGGGTGCCGAGAAGGAAGTCGTGATGACCCCGATCATGCACGACACGGCTGGCGAGATGGCTCAGCCGTTCGACGTGATGGACTGGAAGCGTGGCGAGATCGACCTGATCCCGGGCAAGACCGCCCCGCAGATCACCGTGGTCGAGCGCGACTACCCGAACGTGTTCAAGCGCTTCACCTCCCTGGGCCCGCTGATGAACAAGCTGGGCAACGGTGGCAAGGGCATCGGCTGGAACACCGACGACGAAGTCCATGCGCTGGGCGACCTCAATGGCCGCGTGCGTGAGGAAGGCGTCAGCCAGGGCTTCCCGAAAATCGAGTCCGACATCGACGCCACCGAAGTGGTGCTGATGCTGGCCCCCGAGACCAACGGCCACGTCGCCGTCAAGGCCTGGGACGCGCTGGGCAAGCAGACCGGTCGGGATCACACCCACCTGGCCCTGCACCGCGAAGACGAAAAGATTCGCTTCCGCGACATCCAGGCGCAGCCACGCAAGATCATCTCCTCGCCGACCTGGTCTGGCCTGGAAAGCGAGAAGGTGTCTTACAACGCCGGCTACACCAACGTGCACGAGTACATCCCATGGCGCACCCTGACCGGGCGTCAGCAGTTCTACATGGACCACGCCTGGATGCGCGCCTTCGGCGAAGGCTTCGTCTCCTACCGTCCGCCGGTCGACCTGAAGACCCTGCATGAAGTGCAGGATCGCAAGCCCAATGGCAACAAGGAGATCGCGCTCAACTTCATCACGCCGCACCAGAAGTGGGGCATCCACTCCACCTACACCGACAACCTGTTGATGCTCACGCTCAACCGCGGTGGTCCGGTGATCTGGCTGAGCGAGGATGACGCGAAGAAGGCCGGCATCGTGGACAACGACTGGGTCGAGCTGTTCAACACCAACGGTGCCATCGCGGCCCGTGCGGTGGTGAGCCAGCGCGTGAACCCTGGCATGGTCATGATGTACCACGCTCAGGAAAAGATCATCAACACCCCGGGCTCGGAAATCACAGGCACCCGCGGCGGCATCCACAACTCGGTGACCCGCATCGTGCTCAAGCCCACCCACATGATCGGTGGCTACGCCCAGCTGAGCTACGGCTTCAACTACTACGGAACCATCGGGACCAACCGCGACGAGTTCGTGGTGGTGCGCAAGATGAACAAGGTTGATTGGCTGGATGGCGAAGGTTCCGCCACCAGCGCACAAGGAGCACACGCATGAAAATCCGCGCTCAAATTGGCATGGTCCTGAACCTGGACAAGTGCATTGGTTGCCACACCTGCTCGGTGACCTGCAAGAACGTCTGGACCAGTCGCCCTGGCGTCGAGTACGCCTGGTTCAACAACGTCGAAACCAAGCCTGGCATTGGTTATCCCAAGGAATGGGAAAACCAGGACAAGTGGAACGGTGGCTGGGTGCGCAAGGCCAACGGCAAGATCGAGCCCCGCCAAGGCGGCAAGCTCAGCTTGCTGATGAAGATCTTCGCCAACCCGAACCTGCCCGAGATCGACGACTACTACGAGCCCTTCACCTTCGACTACGAGCACCTGCAAAACGCGCCGAAGTCCAAGGCCGCGCCCACCGCGCGTCCCCGCAGCCTGATCACCGGTCAGCGCATGGAGAAGATCGAGTGGGGTCCGAACTGGGAAGAAATTCTCGGCGGCGAGTTCAGCAAGCGCAGCAAGGACAAGAACTTCGACGATATCCAGAAGGACATCTACGGGCAGTTCGAAAACACCTTCATGATGTACTTGCCTCGCCTGTGCGAGCACTGCCTGAACCCTGCCTGCGTGGCATCGTGCCCCTCCGGCTCGATCTACAAGCGCGAGGAAGACGGCATCGTCCTGATTGACCAGGACAAGTGCCGCGGCTGGCGCATGTGCGTCTCGGGCTGCCCGTACAAGAAGATCTACTACAACTGGAAGTCGGGCAAGGCCGAGAAGTGCATCTTCTGCTACCCCCGCATCGAAGCCGGCCAACCCACGGTCTGCTCCGAGACCTGCGTGGGCCGCATCCGCTACCTGGGTGTGCTGCTGTATGACGCAGACGGCATCCAGGCCGCGGCCAGCGTCGAGCACGACCGTGACCTGTACCAGGCCCAGCTGGACCTGTTCCTGGACCCGAACGATCCGAAGGTGATCGAGCAGGCTAGAGCCGACGGCATCCCCGAAGCCTGGCTGGTCGCTGCCCGCCACAGCCCCGTCTACAAGATGGCCGTGGACTGGAAGGTGGCTCTGCCGCTGCACCCCGAGTACCGCACGCTGCCGATGGTCTGGTACGTGCCGCCTCTGTCTCCCATCCAGGCTGCGGCCAACGTGGGCGACCTGGGCGTCAACGGTCAGATCCCGGACGTCAAGCAGCTGCGCATCCCGGTCAAGTACCTGGCCAACCTGCTGACCGCCGGCGACACCTTCCCGGTGACCCGTGCGCTGGAACGCATGCTGGCGATGCGCGCCTACATGCGCAGCCGCCATGTGGACGGTGTGGAGAACAAGCAGGTGCTGGACCAGTTTGGTCTGGACAAGCACACCGTGGAGGACATGTACCACGTGATGGCCATTGCCAACTACGAAGACCGCTTCGTGATCCCGTCGGCTCACCGTGAGTACGCCGAGGATGCGTTCGACCTGCGCGGTGGCTGCGGCTTCACCTTTGGCAACGGTTGTTCGGATGGTGCGAGCGATTCCAGCCTGTTTGGTGGAACCAAGAAGCGCACCATTCCCATCAAGTCGGAGATGTGAGCATGACTTCATTTTTTCAACGTCAGCCTGACGTCACCCCAAGCTACACCCTGAGGGCTCTGGCCCACTTGCTCAGCTACCCCGACGCAGAGCTGCGCGCCGTGCTGCCCGAGCTGCAGCAGGTGCTGGCCAACGAAGGTGCGGTGAGCGACCAGCGCTTGCTGGGGCTCAACAAGCTGCTCGGCACGCTGATCCAGCAGGATCCGTTTGCCGTGGAAGAGGGCTATGTCGAGCTGTTCGACCGGGGCCGCGCCACCTCGCTGCACCTGTTCGAGCATGTGCACGGCGATTCGCGCGACCGTGGCCCGGCCATGATCGACCTGATCAAGACCTACGAGCAGGCCGGTCTGTTGCTGGACCCAGCCAAGGTCGGCGGCGAGTTGCCTGATTACCTGCCCGTGGTACTGGAGTTCATCTCCACCTTGCCCGCTGCCCAGATGCGCGATTTCATCGGTGAGATCGCCCACATCCTCAACGCGGTGCACACAGCCCTGGTCAAGCGCCAGAGTCTGTATGCCCACGTCGTGGGTGCGGCGCTGGAGATCGGGCGCCAGGAGATCGAGACCGTGGCCGTGGTGGCCGACGAAGACCTCGACGAAAGCTGGGCCGAGCCGGAGGCCTTTGCCGGCTGCAGCAGCAAGGGCCAGCAAAGCCCTGACCAGCCTCAACCCATCCAGATCGTGCGGCGGACCGCATCGACCCCCCAACGAGGAGCATCAGCATGAGCCTCTCTCATCAATTCGTCTTCGGCATCTATCCCTACATCTGCGGCGCCCTGTTCCTGCTGGGCAGCCTGATGCGCTTTGACCGCGAGCAGTATTCGTGGCGCAGCGAGTCGAGCCAGATGCTGTCCACCGGTACCCTGCGCGTGGGCTCCAACCTGTTCCACCTGGGGATCATCGGCCTGTTCTTTGGTCACTTCGTGGGCATGCTGACGCCTCACGCCGTCATCCACGCCCTGGGCGTGACGGCCGGGCAAAAGCAGATGCTGGCTGTGGTGGCCGGTGGCATCCTGGGGGTCATCGCCTTGATCGGTCTGATCCTGCTGATCCATCGCCGCCTGACCAACGCCCGCGTGCGTGCCACCTCGCGTGGCCGTGACTTCCTGGTGCTGTTTTGGATCCTGGCCACGCTGCTGCTGGGCCTGTCCACGGTGCCGCTGTCCGTGCAGCACAGCGATGGCGCTACCATGCTCAAGCTGATGTCGTGGGCGCAGCACCTGGTCACCTTCCAGGGCGACGCTCCCGGCTTCATCACCGACGTGTCCGTGGTATTCAAGATCCACATGTTCATGGGCATGAGTTTGTTCGCCATTTTCCCCTTCACCCGTCTGGTGCACGTGTGGAGCGGCTTTGCCTCGGTGGGCTATCTGGCCCGTCCGTGGCAGGTGGTGCGCAGCCGCAAGATCGGCATCAACAAGTGAGAGGTGAGGGCATGATGAACGTGAACCTTTCCGCCGCAGGGGCGCTCCCCCTGCGTGTCGGTGACGTGCTGCTGGCCGATGATGCGACCAGCCTCACCGAAGCCGAGTGCCGCCAGCGTGCCAGCCTCGAATTGTTGCGCCAGGCGGCCATGGATGCCGGACTGCTGGCGGCCGACGACCCCCAGCCGGTCGACGGCGTCATGACCGAAGCGGCAGCCGAGGCCATCGACCTGTGGCTCGCGCAGAACCTGCAGGTGCCTGAGCCCGATGAGGCATCCTGCCGTCGTCACCACGCTGCGCACGCATCGCAGTACGCCATTGGCGAGCGTGTGCAGGCGCGTCACATCCTGTTTGCGGTCACGCCCGGCGTGGACGTCAAGGCGCTGCGCCTGCGCGCCGAGCAGGCATTGCTGGATGTGCGTTCCGAGCCTCGTCGCTTTGCCGAGGTGGCGGCTGACCTGTCCAACTGCCCCAGCTCCACGCAGGGCGGTGACCTCGGCTGGCTCACAGCGGCCGATTGCGCGCCGGAGTTCGCCCGTGAGCTGTTCGGGCAGGACGAAGGCACCGCCAACGTGGGCGTCTTGCCACGACTGGTACACAGCCGCTTCGGCCTGCACGTGGTCGAGGTGCTGCAGCGCGACCGCGGTCAGATGCAGCCTTTCGAGGCCGTGCAAGATGCGGTGGCGCAGTCCCTGCGTCAGCAGGTTTGGGTGACGGCACTGCGTCAGGCCATGCAGTTGCTGGCCGGCCGTTGGGAGGTTCACGGTGTGGACCTGGAAGTGGCTGACTCACCGTTGCTGCAGTAAACCCATGGATGACGACCTGCTCAAGCGGATCCGCCGCTTTCGAACGGACTACTTTCCCCAGCACCAGGGGCAGTTCAAGGAGCTGGTTGAGCAGGGCCAGCACCCTACGATCCTGTTCGTGGGGTGTTCTGACTCCCGCCTCTTGCCCTACATGTTGACGGGGTCGGGGCCGGGGGAGCTGTTCATCGTGCGCAATGTGGGCGCGCTCATCCCGCCCTACAACGGCTTGCACGGCCTGCATGGCACGGCAGCGGCCATTGAATACGCGGTGCTCAACCTGCACGTCAGCCACATCGTGGTGTGTGGGCACTCGCACTGCGGCGCCATGAAGGCGCTCTACGAAGAAATCTCCCCGGAAGCCCAGAACCTCAACGCTTGGCTGGACCTGGCTCGCGAGGCGGCTTTGCCGGTGCAGGTGACGGAGGAGGCCTTGCGTCGCACCGAGCAGCGTTCTGTGGTGCTGCAACTCGAACGACTGATGGACTACCCGATGGTGCGCCAGCGGGTGGAGAAGCGCCAGATTGCCCTGCATGGCTGGCATTACGTCATCGAAGAAGGGGAGATCCACGTCTTTGACGTCAAGTCGGGCAAATTCGTCCCCGCATCGGCGGCGGAGCACAGCGGCACTGGGCCGTACCACGACATGGACGTCGACAGCAGCTCGATCTTCAACGAGGTCGACTCGTCCTGGTATCCGCCCTGCTGACGGGCGTGCGCCCGCGCGAAACTTCCCCCTCCACCGATGGGTATAGGCCATTCGGAGGAGGTGGAAACGAGGGGGTCATCCGTGAGGATGGCTTTGCGCAGCATCAAATCCACACCCCTGGCTTATACCCAGAATCCCACTTAATTCATCGGATTTTGGAGGGTCAAACATGGTTTCACGTCGATTGGATGTGGTGTCCTACCTGGGCAGCCAGGTCTTGTTTCAGAACATGCCCGAGGCGGAGTTGCAGCGCATTGCGGCCGCATCTTGTGTGAGGCGCGTGCAGCGTGGCACCGAGATCTTTGCGGCTGGCGATGAGTGCGAGGATCTGTACCTCGTCGTCGACGGGCTGGTGAAGCTCTACGCGAAAGGCCCCAATGGCCATGAGAAGGTCATTGAAGTGGTGGGCGCAGGGAGCTGTGTGACCGAGGCCCTGCTGTTCAATGACCAGCCGCACAGCGTCAACGCCAGCGCCCTGGTCGACGTGCAGATGGTCGAGGTGCCCAAGGACGTGCTGATGACCGAGCTGAACCGCAGCCCCGAGATGGCCCTGCGCTTCATCACCGACCTGTCACGCCGCTTTGCGGGCCTGGTGCGTGACATCGAAGCCCTGACCCTGCACTCGGGCATCAAGCGTGTGGTGGACTACCTGGTGCACTCGCCCGATGTCGGGCAGGTGCCAGCGTCTCAGCGTGATGCCACGGTGTCTCTGCCGGCCAGCAAAGGCACGATTGCATCGCTGCTGTCTGTCACTCCCGAGCACTTTTCTCGCATCCTCCATGAGCTGCAGGCCAACGGCCTCATCGCCGTGAACCGCCGTCAGATTCACATTCCGGACGTGCAAAGGTTGGCGTGCTACGGGTGATGTCGTCGCCACATCCGTGAGGCTCTTTCATTTGCCCACCCTGTGGTCCGAAAGCGTGCCTCAGGATTGAAACGATTGCGTCCTAGAATCAGGTGCGGTTGTACCCACCTCGTTCAACGGAGCCCCCATGCTGTCTGAAGAAAAAAAGCAGGAATTCATTGGCGCGCTCACGCAAAAAATCCGCGCCAATGGCCGATCGGAGGCTTGCCCGATGTGTGGCAACGAGAAGTTTCTGATGGTCGATGCCTGCCTGGTCAATGTGCTGCAACCCGACCTCAAGAGCGTGACCCTGACCGGTGCCTCCATCCCTACGCTGGCCATCATCTGCGACAACTGTGGCTACCTGAGCCAGCACGCCATCGGCGCGCTGGGGGTGTCGCCTGGCTGAGCCCTGAGAGTCTTAGCCTGGGGACCCTGTTTGGTTTGCGGTGCGCATCGCGTACTGGGTGTTCAGGGCCCGCACCTGTTCTTGCAGTTCGGACAGGAGGGCGTGCGCCTGCTCTGCGTCAAAGTCAGTCCGGTAGGCTTTCTTGACGCCACGTTGCGCCAGTTGAATGTGCACCGTCGGGCTGAGGCCGTGCTGCGCCAGAGAGGCCCGCACGCAGGCTAGGGCACAGCCGTCGATGGCCACGATGGGACGACCCTGTTCGACCGCATCTTGCGCGGTACGGACCAGCTTGGGAACATGCCCACCGACACCGGCAATGCACGACATCTCAGCGCTGTCTTCGCGGTCTAGTCGCACGGCGAGGTGGTTGGCGAGCTGGGCGGCACTGGAGCAGCCTGAGCAGGCATACAGCAGGGAGAGGTGTTCATGTGCGCGAGCCATGGCGGGGCCTCAATGTGTGGATCAGGTTCGGGTGAGCGATAGGTGCACGGATGATGAGGCTGTGACGCTACTTTGTGGAAGGTTTTGACGGGCGATGTGATGTGTTCTTGCTGGGCATCAAAACTGGCTGACTGAACGATGTGATGGCTGGACATCGTTCGATCGAACGATGTGGGGGAGATCGGGTCGTCCGGTCGGCCGGCTTTGCGTCATCTCAAAGTGATGCGGCGGTGTGGTCTTCAGAATCCGCTCGGTGGACCGGGCTAGGGTTTGCCCGTGGGGTGGCGCGTGTCGGTCCTTGGATGAAAGGCTGGAGATGAATGCCACTCAAGGACCGGAACTGGTGTGTCCGGCGGGCTCGCTGCGTTCGCTGCAACTGGCGGTGGACGCGGGTGCCGATGCGGTCTACATGGGCCTCAAGGATGTGACCAATGCGCGCAACTTTGCAGGCTTGAACTTTGACCTGAAGCAGGCGCGGCAAGGCGTGCAGTACGCCCGCGACCGTGGCCGCAAGGTGCTGATGGCCCTGAACACCTACGCGCAGGCCGAGACCCCGCAGCGCTGGTTCGATGCGGTGGACGTGGCGGCGGACATTGGCGTCCACGCCCTGATCCTGGCCGACCCCGGCGTGATGGCGTATGCGCGCCGCACGCATCCCGACTTGCGCCTGCATCTGTCGGTGCAGGCCTCGGCGACGAACTACGAGGCCATCGAGTTCTACCGCGAGCGCTATGGGATCCAGCGTGCCGTCTTGCCCCGCGTGTTGACCCTGTCGCAGGTGGCGCACCTGATTCGCCACACCTCGGTCGAGATCGAGGTGTTCGGCTTTGGCAGCCTGTGCGTGATGGTGGAAGGGCGCTGCGCGCTGTCGTCGTATGCCACCGGGCAGTCGCCCAACAACGCCGGGGTGTGTTCGCCCCCGTCGGCGGTGCGCTGGGATCAGTGTGGCGAACGGGTGGACGCTCGTCTGGGCGGCATCCTCATCGACCGCTTCGAGCCCAATGAGTCGCGCGGCTATCCGACGCTGTGCAAGGGGCGCTTTGACGTGGAGGGCACGGTCGACTACGCCATCGAAGAGCCCACCAGCCTCAATACCCTGGCCATCTTGCCGGACTTGATGCGCGCGGGTGTGTCGGCCATCAAGATCGAAGGACGCCAGCGCAGTGCTGCGTACGTGGAGCAGGTCACGCGCACCTGGCGCCAGGCCATCGACGCCTGCCGGGCGCAGCCCGAGCGTTACACGGTGCAGCCCGCCTGGACCGCCGCGCTGGGCCGCCTGGCCGAGGGGCAGCAGCACACCTTGGGCGCTTTCTCTCGCCCGTGGCAATGAGCGCCCATGCTGGCGCAAAGGATGGACATGTTCAAGCTGAGTGTGGGGCCGGTGCAGTACTACTGGTCCCGGGATACCCTGAAGGCGTTCTACGCCGAGGTGGCCGATTCGCCCGCGCACACGGTGTGCCTGGGCGAGGTGGTGTGTTCGCGTCGCCATGAGATGAAGCCCGAGGACTGGCTGGCCCTGGCGCGCGAGCTGAAAGCGGCGGGCAAGGAGGTGGTGATCGGCACCCAGGCCTTGCTGGAGACCGAAGCCGAGTTGCGCAGCCTGCGCCGCTGGGTGGAGCAGGGCGATTTCATGCTGGAGGCCAATGACACGGCGGCAGTGCGTTTGTTGGCCGGGCATTCACCCTGGGTGATCGGCTTGCATGTGAACGTGTACAGCGCTCCGTCTTTGGCTGAATACGCGGCGCTGGGTGCCACGCGCTGGGTGGCCCCGGTGGAGATGTCCTTGCCCGACGTGGGCAAGGTGTGCCCTCCGGGGGCGGCGGTGCAAAGCGAGGTGTTTGCGTTCGGGCGCATGCCGCTGGCCTTGTCGGCGCGGTGCTTCACCGCACGTCACCATCATCTGCAGAAAGACCACTGCGAGTTTCGCTGCCTGGACGACCCCGATGGCCTGGCCCTGCGCACGCGCGAAGGGCAGGACTTCCTCTCGCTCAATGGCATCCAGACCCAGTCCGGCACGGTGCAGTGCCTGCTGGGTGAGCGCGAGGCCTTGCAGGCGGCAGGGGTGCAGCGTTTGCGCCTGTCGCCCACCTCGCAGGACTTTGCCGAGGTGCTGCGCCAGTTCGATGCGGTCATGAACCACGGGGCGTCCAGCAGCGAGGCGCTCGCGGCCGTCCAGGCCCTGCGCATGCCGGGGCCTTTGTCCAATGGGTACGCCCGGCCCCAGCGCCCGGGCATGGTGTGGGTCAACTCATGAAACAGCTTTTGCGTGAAGTGGTGCGGCGCCTGCCGGTGTGGCCGCCTTCGATGGTGATGGCGCAGGCGCTCAACCGCCTGTGGTGGCCCCAAGTGGACGAAGCCACCCAGGCCGAGCTGTCAGGTCGGGTGGTAGAGCTCGTGGTCGATGACCTGGGCATCACCTGCCGTCTGCAGGCTGGGCCGCGGGGCTTGTCGCCGGCGTCAGCGGGGCAGCCCGTGGCGCTGCGCCTGAAGGCCACGGCGCAGGTCTACTGGCGCCTGCTGCAAGGCCTGGACGACCCGGACACCTTGTTCTTCGATCGGCGGATGGTCATGGAGGGCGATACCGAGTATGGTCTGCTCCTCAAGAACACGCTGGACGCCGTGGGACCGCCTCGTTGGCCGTTTGCGGGGCGTCACACCACGCACCATGCCCGCTGACAAGCCAACTCGCCCCGTCATCCCTCTCAAGCCACAGTCGCCCCAGGTCACGCCGGCGTCGTCTGCCTCGATGACGCCGGCGCAAGCCCGCGCACAAGCCAAGTTGCAGCCGGCCACATGGCGTTGGGCTTTGCTGTTGCATGCCCCGCACCGGCTGGCGTTTGCCAGTGCCGTGGCTGTGATGACGGTGGCGGCGCTGTGGTGGTGGCTGGTGATGCTGGGCCGCAGCGCCGGGGCCTCGCACATGGGCATGGCCGTGCCGGAGACCTTTGTGCACGCGCTGCTGATGAGTCTGGGCTTCATGCCCCTGTTCTTCACGGGTTTCTTGTTCACGGCCGGCCCCAAATGGTTGCGCGCGCCTGAGGTGAGTGCGCGACAGATCCTGCCCGGTGTGCTGGCCATGGTGGCAGGCTGGACCACGGTGTTGGTGGGAGCTTATGTGCATCACACCCTGGCCGCGGCGGGCATGGCGCTGGTCACCTTGGGTTGGGCGATGCTGTCGGGGCGCTTTGTGGGCATGGTCCAGCGCAGCCCGGCCCCTGATCGTCTGCACGCCAGCCTGATTGCCGCGGCAAGCCTGATCGGCTTGTTGGCGATGGTGGCGACCTCTGTGGGCCTGGCCACCCAGGCTTACGCCGTGGTGCGCACGGCGGTGCTGCTGGGCTTGTGGTGCTTCATCGTGCCGGTGTATGTGGTGGTGGCTCACCGCATGATCCCGTTCTTTTCGGCCTCGGCCGTGCCCAGTCTGGATGCCTGGCGCCCCAACTGGTTGCTGTGGACCTTGCTGGGCATGGTCTTTGTGCAAGGGGCCTGGGTGTGGCTGGAGGCGCGTGGCCTGCCCACGCCGTCCTGGCTGTGGAGGGTGCGCTTTGGCACGGCCCTGATCTCGGGTGTGCTGATCCTGGCCTTGGCCGTGCGCTGGGGGCTGTGGCGCAGCCTGCGCAACCGTTTGCTGGCGATGCTTCACCTGGGTTTTGTCTGGCTGGGTGTGGCCTTCTGCCTGGACGCCTTCACCGTGGGGATGCGCGCTCAGGGCGTGGACATCCCTACGCTGTTGCCCCTGCACGCCTTGACGATGGGCTTTCTGGGCAGCGTGCTGCTGGCCATGGTCACCCGCGTGAGCTGCGGGCACAGTGGCCGCGTCCTGGCGGCCGATGCGATGGCCTGGGGGCTGTTCTGGGGCTTGCAACTGGCGACGCTGACGAGGCTGACCGCCACGCTCTGGCCTGCGCAGGCAAGCATCCTGTTGCTGGCCGCAGCCACGCTGTGGTTGCTGACGCTGGGCGCATGGAGCGCACGCCACTGGCGCTGGTATGGCCAGCCTCGGGTCGACGGCCGACCGGGTTGAGTCCAGGCGCGCCACGGTGCGTGGCGGCCTTCGATCGGGCAAACCCGTGTATCCATGGGGTGTGTGGCTGACACCCGGTATTCCTGTGCGACAGACCCCCTGAATCCGCAGGGCGGCATCTGATCTACTTCAATGTCCGAGCATTTTGCTGGGTCGATCATCAAGTGACCGAACCATCAAAGTGACTGCCATGAAGTTCTCTCTCCATCCCTACCGCGGCTTCGTCCTGGGCGCTCTGGTGTCCGCGCTCACGGTCTCCGGTGCCTGGGCCACCTGGGGCGTCCTTCGCTCCGAAGAAGCCGCTCCCAAGATCGTCTCCGGCAACGGTCGTCTGGATGTCCAGCGCATCGAGATCGCGACCAAATTCCCGGGGCAGGTACAGACCATCGCTGTGCACGAGGGGGACCTCGTCAACGTGGGCGACATGATCGCGCAGATGGACACCACCGATCTGCAACGCCAGCTTGATGGCGTGGTGGCCATGCGTCAGCGTGCGACGCAGGCCATGGCCCGCGCACAAGGCGAGGTGCGTGTGCAAAGCCTCAAGGCCAAGGTCGCGCAGATGGACTTTGACAACGCCGTGAAGATGCGCGACGACACGCTCATCTCCGAGTCCGAGCTCAAGAAGCGCCAGGCACAGAGAGATGGCGAAGCCGGCGGCGTGCACATTGCCACGTCGGCGGTGGGGGAGGCCAAAGCGGCCCAGGCTGAAGCCGAGGCCGGCATCGCGCGCTTGAAAAACGCCATCGCGGATCACACGCTCAAGGCCCCCGTCGGTGGCCGCATCGAGTACCGCGTGGTCGAGCCCGGCTCGGTCATCCCGGCCGGGGGGCGCGTGGCCACCCTGGTCGACACCTCTCAGGTCCACATGACCATCTTCCTGCCCACCAAGGTGGCCGGTCAGGTCCGCGTCGGTGATGAGGCCCGCATCGTGCTGGATGCCGCGCCCGATCTGCGCCTGCCTGCCAAGGTCAGCTTCGTGTCGGCCGATGCCCAGTTCACCCCCAAGCATGTCGAAACCGCCAGCGAGCGAGAGAAGCTGAGCTTCCGCGTCAAGCTGTCACTGTCGCCCGAGGTGGCGCTGACGCATGCGGGGCTGCTCAAAGGGGGACTGACCGGCAACGGCTTCGTGCGCCTGAGCGAACCTCCCGCTGCGACAGAGAGCAAGACCGCCGACGCCCGTACCGCCAGCGCCTGGTGAGCCCGTCATGCAGTACGCCATCATCGTCGAGTCGGTCAGCCATGCCTACGACGGCAAGCCGGCCCTGGATCAGGTCAGTCTGTCCCTGCCCATGGGCAAGACCGTGGGTTTGGTGGGGCCCGATGGGGTGGGCAAGTCCACCTTGCTCGCGCTCATGGCGGGGGTCAAGAAGCTGCAGTCCGGCCACTTGACTGTTCTGGGCGGGGATGTGGCCGATGCCGCCTACCGGCGCGAGTTGGCCCCCCGGGTGGCCTACATGCCCCAAGGCCTCGGGCGCAATCTGTACCGCTCACTGTCCGTCTACGACAACATCGACTTTTCGGCGCGCCTGTTCGGGGTGCCGCCGGCCGAGCGCGATGCACGCATCCAGCGCCTCATGCGCGCCACCGCGCTCGATCCCTTCCATGCGCGTCCGGCGGGCAAGCTGTCGGGCGGCATGAAGCAGAAGGTTTCGCTGTGTGCGGCCCTGGTGCACAACCCCGACCTGCTCATCCTCGACGAGCCCACCACTGGCGTGGACCCCTTGTCACGCCGCCAGTTCTGGGCGTTGGTGGAGAGTCTGCGCCTGGAGCGCCCGCACATGACGGTGCTGGTGGCCACCGCCTACATGGAAGAGGCTGAGCGCTTCGACCACCTCGTGGCCATGGACGAGGGTCGTGTGCTGGTGTGCGCGCCCACCATCGGCGTGCTGGAGCAAACCCGCTCGGCCAGCCTGGAGGAGGCCTACATCAAGCTCTCCCGCAAGGGCGACACCGCGCTGCTGCTCATTCCGCCTTTGCCCCCGCACGATGGCCCCCCGGCGATGGAAGCCAAAGGCCTCACCCGCCGCTTTGGCGACTTCGTGGCCGCACGGGACGTGACCTTCTGCATCCCGCGCGGCGAGATTTTCGGCTTCCTGGGCTCCAACGGTTGCGGCAAGACCACGACCATGAAGATGCTCACCGGCCTGCTCGACATCACCGAGGGCTCGGCGCGCCTGCTGGGCAAACCCGTGGATGCCTCCGACCTGCGCACCCGCCTGCACATCGGCTACATGTCGCAGCTCTTCTCGCTGTACGAAGAGCTGTCCGTGCGCCAGAACCTGGTGCTGCACGCACGCCTGTACCGCATGGACCCGGCCACGGCCACGCAGGCCATCGAAGCCTCGCTCGACACCTTCGAGCTGCGCCCCTATGCCGAGACCATGCCCTCCAGCCTGTCCCTGGGTATCCGCCAGCGCCTGCAACTGGCCGCCGCCTGCCTGCACAAGCCCGAGGTGCTGATCCTGGACGAGCCCACCTCCGGCGTGGACCCGGCCGCCCGCGACATGTTCTGGCGTCACATGATCCGCCTGTCGCGCGAAGAGGGCGTCACCCTGTTCGTGTCCACGCACTTCATGAACGAGGCGCAACGCTGTGATCGCATCTCGCTGATGCACCGGGGGCGCGTGCTGGCCGTGGGCAAGCCCGACGATCTGTGTGTCCAGCGTGGCTGCGAAACCCTGGAGCAGGCCTTCATCGACTACCTGGAAGCCGACCAGGAAGCCGAGCACCTGCCGCACACCCCGATCGAGAACGATCCGCTGGACGTGCCCCTGACCCCGCTGGCATCCGAGACCCGACAGCCGTCGGCCATCGCCTTGTGGTTCAGCCGCATGTGGGCCTTTGCCCAGCGCGAGGCCATGGAGTTGCGCCACGACAGCATCCGCCTGGCCTTCGCCATCATCGGCCCGATCATCGTGCTGTGCGCCGCCACCTGGGGCCTGAGCTTTGACGTGGAGGACATCCGCTTCTCGGTGCTTGACCGCGACCAGAGCACCGACAGCCGTCGCTTTGTCGAACATTTCGCCGGCTCCACGCACTTTGTCGAGATGCCGCCGCTCAGCGACGCCAGCGAGATCGACGCGCAACTGCGCTCGTCCCAGTCCTGGCTGGTGATCGACCTGCCGCCGGGCTTTGGGCGTGACCTGATCGGTCAGCGGCAGCCGGAAGTGGGCTTTTACGTCGATGGCGGCAGCCTGGTGCGGGCGGCGCACACGGTCAACTCGATCAAGGCCGTGTCCATCGAACATGCGGTGCGCCTCGCCCAGGCGACGCCGGGGGCCGAGGTGCCCACCATGCCGATCACGGTGGCACCGCGCATGGCCTACAACCCGTCGTACCAGAGCGTGTTCGTGTTCGGCCCCAGCAACCTCATGCTGGCCCTGACCCTGATCCCGGCCATGCTCACCGCCCTGGGCGTGGTACGCGAAAAGGAAATGGGCACCATGGTCAACCTGTACGCCTCACCGGGCGCCATCAGCGAGTTCCTGGTCGGCAAGCAACTGCCCTACGTGGCGCTGACCCTGCTGAGCTACCTCACCCTGGTGGCCGTGCTCATCTGGGGCCTGGGGGTGCCGCTCAAAGGCAGTTTCCTGGCGCTCACGCTGGGGGCCACCGCCTATGCCTTTGCCATCACCGCCATGGGCTTGCTGATCTCGGCCTTCGTGCAAACGCAGGTGGCCGCGCAGTTCCTCACCGCCATCCTGTGCGTGATCATCACCACCAACTTCGCGGGTGTGCTCAGCCCGGTCTCCACGCTCGACGGGGTCAACTTCTACATCGCCCAAGGCTTCCCGTCCTCGTGGTTCCAGAAGGTCAGCCTGGGCGTGTTCACCAAGAACTGGCAAGTGCAGTGGCACACCCTGGGCGTGGCCTGCGTGGTCATGATGGGTTTTTCAGTCGCCTACCTGACGGCAGCCCGCCTGTTCGTCAGCAAGCAGGAGCGTTGACATGATCTGGTTCATCAACGTTTTCTACCTCAGCCTCAAAGAGCTGCGCTGCGTGCTGCGTGACCGCACCATGATGGGCGCCATCCTGATCTCCTTCACGGTGGCCGTCTATGTGGTGGCGGTGGGCGCCAAGGCCGACGTCACCAACGTGACCATCGGCATCATCGACCACGACCAGTCCGGCCTGTCCCAGCGCATCCGCGCGGCCTTGCAGCCGCCCATGTTCCAGACGCCCGTCGATCTGACCCCGGAGACGGCGCAAGCGGCCATGGACGAAGGCCGGTATCTGTTCATCCTCGAGATCCCGCGGCAGTTCGAGGCTGACATCCACGGCCAGCGACCCACCACCGTGCAGTTGACGGTGGACGCCACCGCCATGGCCCAGGCCCAACTGGGCATCGCCTACATCACCGAGATCGTGCTGAGTGAAACGCTCAGCGAGTTCAAGGTGGAGGGCCTGGACCAGCGGCTCCCGATGCGCCAGGTCATCCACGTGCTCTACAACCCCAACACCATCACCAGCTGGTTCACCTCGGTGATGCAGCTCATCAACAACGTGACGGTGTTATCGGTGGTGCTGGTGGGCGCGGCGGTCATTCGGGAGCGCGAACGCGGCACCATCGAACACCTGTTGGTGATGCCGGTGCGTCCCAGCGAGATCGCGGTCGCGAAGATCGTGGCCAACGGCCTGGTGATCCTGCTGGCGGTGGCCGTATCGGTGCTGGCCATCATCGAAGGCGTGCTCGGCGTGCCGGTAGAGGGCTCGGTGATGCTGTTCCTGCTGGGCACCGGGCTCTACCTGTTCTCGCTCACCGCGCTGGGCATCCTGCTCGCCACGGTGGCGTCGTCCATGCCGCAGTTCGGTCTGCTGGCGGTGCCGGTGTTTGTGGTCATGTACATGCTCTCGGGCTCGGCCACCCCGTTCGAGAACATGCCGATGTGGCTGCAGCACGTCATGCAACTGTCGCCCTCGACCCACTACGTCCAGCTCACCCAGGGCATCTTGTACCGGGCGGCCGGGGTGGACATCGTCTGGCCGCAGATGCTGGCCGTCGGTGGCATCGGCATCGCTTTCCTGGCGCTGGCGCTGATGCGCTTTCGCTCCATGCTGGCCCGTCAGGGCTGAACCCCTCTTCTCGCTTTTTGGAGTGACACATGCGTGCTCATCGCAGTCTGGTGAACCGATCCGCCACCTTTCCCGCCACCGTGCGTCTGCTCGCGGCAGCGGCCGTGACCTTGATGGCCTCGGCCTGCACCACCGTGAACGTCGACATGCCGCCGCTCGCCGTTCAGGTGCCGGGGCAGTTCGACTCGGTCGATCCGGCCACCGCGCAAGGCAGCGCGGACATCGCGCAGTGGTGGAAGCAGCTCGATGACCCGGTGTTGAGCGGCTACATCGAAGAAGGTCTGCGCCAGAACGTCGATGTGCGCATCGCGCTGGCCCGCATCAAGGAGGCACGGGCCTTTCACGGCATGGCCGAATCGGCCTACTACCCCACGGTCGAGCTGGCTGCCGGGGCAGGGCGCTCGCGCGAAAGCGGGGCGGTGCCCACGCAGCTCGGTGGCTCGGCCATCCCAGGCTGGCCAGGCAACATCCCCATTCCCCTGCCGGGCAACGTGACCCCCAACTTCCCGCAAAACGCCAGCATGCCGCTGGGCAACACCCACGCCTATGGACTGGCCGCCACCTGGGAGGTGGACATCTTCGGCGCCCGCCATGCCGATGCCGAAATGGTGCATCAGCTCATCCTGGGCGCGCACGAGCAGCAGCACGGTGCCCAGCTCATGGTGGCGGCCGACATCGCCACCCGCTACTTCGAGGCGCGCGGCGTGGAAAAGCGCATGCGCATCGTCGAGCGGGCCATCTACGTGGCCGAGCGTGGTGTGAAGTACGCCCGAGGGCGCTTCCAGTCCGGCCAAACCGAGGCCGCCGATGTCGCTCGCGCCGAAATGTACCTGCGCGATGCCCAGTCCAAGGTCGAGCCCCTCAAAGCCTTGCTGGCAAGCCACTTGCGGCGCATCGCCGTGCTCATGGGCCAGACCCCGCAGAGCCTGACCGAACTGCCGACGCAGCCACCCGGGGCACAGCGCCCACCGAGCTTGCCGGCTGTGCTGCCAGGCGATGTGCTGGCCCGCCGTCCGGATGTGCGCGGCGCGGAACGCAAGGTGCGCTCCCAGGCGGCCAAAGTGGGTTCGGCCCGTGCCGAGCTGTTCCCCAAGTTCTACATCGGGCTGGGGGCATCGGCGGGGCGCGCCCACCCTGACAACATCGAAGGCTACAACTTCGGCACCCAGTCGCTGGGCGTGGGCCTGCGCCTGCCCATCTTCACGGCGGGGCGCATTCGCTCCAACATCGCGGCCAACGAAGCGCAGCTCGAAGGCGTGGCGCTCGAATATGAAAAGACCGTGCTGGGGGCCCTGGAAGACGTGGAGAACGTTTACACCGCCCACCGCGCCTTCACCTCACGCGTGGCCTACCTGACCCAGACCGCCGACCTCGCGCACCAGTTCGCGCGCGAGCGCATGGCGCACTTTGGCGCCGGCCAAGCCTTGCTGCAGGCCGCGCTGGAAGCCCAGGCCGACGCACTCAAGCGCGAAGACGAGGCCACGCAGGCCGAAATCGAGCTCAACACCCACACGGTGTTGCTCTACAAAGCCTTGGGTGGTGGGTGGACCCCGGCGCCGGCGCCCATTGTCGCAGTGCCGACGGAGATCGCGATGGCGGAGTGAGTGGGGGTGAGCGCTCAGTTCAACCGGATGGCATCGCCATCCAGGTTGAACGGAATGAAGTTGTCAATCTGCCCCACCTTGATCGCGTCGACCATGCCCTGCAGGTGCGACTGCGCATCCTCGGTCGATGGCGCGCGTGGCCCGATGCCGGACATCCCGGCCACGAACACCACCACCCAATCGTGGCCGAACTGTGCGGCCTCGCTCACCAGCTTGTCGAAACTGCCGATCTCAGCGGGCGTCTTGTCCACGCACATCAAGGGCGTCAACTCGCCACCGTGGCCGGCGTCAAACGCGGCTTTTTGCTCCGGGGTGGCGTCATCAGGCAGGCCGGCACCGGTAAACACCAGCAACAGGCGTTGGGCGTCGGGTTGCTGACGGGCGGCTTCCAGCAGGTCGTTGAAATGCGAAATGTTCATGGCGTCAAAAGGGGGAGGGTTCTGCCCGCAGTCTAGCGAGCTTCCCCCATTCGGCCCATCGGTCAGATGAACGAGGGGCGCGCCATCACAAGGGCTGGGTGCGGCGTTGCAGCCACGCCAGCGCATCCCCGCTCACAAGCGGACTCAGCCGGCGCAGCACTTCCGCGTGGTATGCGTTGAGCCACTGCACCTCGTCGTCGCGCAGCAAGCTGCGGTCGATGCAGTCGGTGTCGATGGGGCACAGGCTCAGCGTCTCGAACGCCAGATAACGCCCATATTCAGGCGTGCCGGGCTCCGCATCGGGAACGGCCGGCGTCACCGGCACATTCAGTACCAGGTTCTCGATGCGGATGCCCCACTGGCCGGGTCGGTACAAGCCCGGCTCGATCGAGGTGATCATGCCCGGCAACATTGCCATGTCCGGCACCGGCACCGCCTTCGAGATCGACTGCGGCCCCTCGTGCACGTTCAGGAAGTAGCCCACGCCATGCCCCGTGCCGTGGCCAAAGTCCAGCCCTTCTGTCCACAGGGGCGCGCGCGCCACGGCATCCAGCATCGGGGCCAGCGTGCCTTGCGGAAAGCGCATCCGCGACAGACCCAGCGTGCCCTTGAGCACCAGGGTGTAGTCGCGCTTTTGCGCGGCGGTCGGCGTGCCAATGGCCCACACCCGGGTGATGTCGGTGGTGCCCCCCAGGTACTGCGCCCCGGAGTCGATCAACAACAGGCCCTCGGCCGTCAAGCCGGCGGGGGTGCTCAACACCGCATACGCCTCGGGCGTGGCGCGGTAATGGGGCAGGGCGCCGTTCGCATTGAAGCCCGCGATCGTCGGGAAACTCAGCGACACATAGCCCGGCTGCTTCGCGCGCTCGGCCGTCATGCGCTCGTCAATCGTCAGTTCGCTCACGTGCTCCCGGCCCAGGGCCTGCTCCAGCCAGGCGTAAAACACGCACATCGCCGCCCCGTCGCGCTCCATGGCTTCGCGGATGAAAGCCGCTTCCGCATCCGTCTTGCGTGACTTGGCCAAGGTGCTCGGGTTGATGGCTTCTACCACCTTGACGCCCGTGGGCACGGCTTCACGCAGCCCCCAGGTCACGCGCTTGGGGTCTAGCAGCATCACGCTGTCGGCGGGCAGGGCGGCCAGGGTCGGCAGTGCCTCGCCGTAGGGCCGCACCGTCACACCATCTTGCGCCAGACGGGCAGCCAGCGCCGCATCGATCTTGCCCTCGCCCACAAACAGCGTCACCGCGTCCAGGGTCACCAGCGCATGGCCCAGGAACACCGGGTTGTATTCGACATCGGCCCCCCGCAGGTTCAACAACCAGGCCAGGTCGTCCAGCGTGGCGATCCAGTGGTGGGTGGCGCCCCGGTCATGCATCTGCGCACGCACGCCCGCCAGTTTCTCGGCGCGTGAGGTGGCCGCATGGGGCAGGCTGTGTTCGTACACTGGCGCGGTGGGCAGACCCGGTCGGTCTGGCCAGATGCCGTCCAGCACATCCTGCTGGGTGAACAACTGCCAGCCTTCGCTGCCCAGGGCATCTCTCAGTTGCTGGGTCTGCGCCAAGCCCATCACGGCGCCATCCACGGCCAGTGTGGGGGCTGGGGCCGTGGGCAAGTCCAGCTCTTCCAGCCATGCCAGGTAGGCGGCCACTGCCGCGCCTTCCAGCTTGACGAGATCCACGCCGCTGCCCGCCAGTTCGGCCTCGGCCTGCTCCCAGTAACGGCTGTCGGTGAACACGGCCGCCCGCGTGGCCGACACCAGCAAGGTGCCAGACGAGCCGGTGAACCCGCTCAGCCACACCCGGCCTTGCCAACGCTCTGGCAGGTACTCCGACAGATGCGGATCGCTGCTGGGCACCAGCACGGCCTGCCAGTTCTGCCGGGCCATGCGCTCGCGCAGGGCGTGCAGGCGAGGGGCGAGATCAGGGTCAGCAGGCGAAACAGGCAGGGAGGTCGCAGAGGTCACGGCGGTCAGGCCACCCGGTCAGGCGGCATCAGGGCATAAAACCCGATGTTGCCACGAGCCGTGCGCCCCTCACACCAACCCCGTTACTCCGGGGTGTCCACACGCACCACGCGGGTGTGGGGCTCCAGCGCATGCGGGTCCGGAAACACGCGGGCATGGCGCTGCGAGGTGAAGTAAGCCCAGGCCCAGTCCATCATCACCACGGTGCGGTTACGGAACCCGATCAGGAAGTACACGTGGACGAACAGCCAGAACAACCAGGCCGCAAAGCCACTGAAGCGGATGCGCTTCTTGGTGAACGGGATGTCGATCATCGCCACCGCCGCGCGCTTGCCGATGGTGGCCATCGAGCCGTAGTCAAAATAGCGGAAGGCCAGGGTGTCCTGTCCCTTGAGCCGACGCAGGATGTTGAACGCTGCCTTGCGGCCCATCTGCTTGGCGCCAGGGCTCACGCCGGGCACGGGCGTCGGGTTGTCAGGATCCTCGTAGCTCTTGGCCGAGGCCAGGTCGCCCACCACATAGATGTTCGGGTGCCCAGGAATCGTCAGATCAGGCTGCACCACCACGCGACCGGCGCGGTCCAGCTCACAGCCCGTGCTCTTGGCCAGGGCCTTGCCCAAAGGCGAGGCCGCCACGCCTGCGGCCCAGATCACCGTGCGCGTGGGCAAAAAGTGCGACACGGCGCGGTTGCTGCCATCGGCCTGCTTCTCCATCACGTCGTAATGGATGCCGAAGGCGGTGATGTTGGTCACCTTGGCGCCGGCCAGCACCTCGGCCCCCAGCATCTCTAGCTGCTCCTGCGCACGCTGTGACAGGTCCTCGGTGAAGGTGCCCAGCACACGCGGGGCGCCCTCCAGCAAAATCACGCGGGCCATGCGCGAATCGATGCGGCGGAACTCGGCGCTCAAGGTCTGCTGGGCGATCTCGGCCAGCGTGCCGGCCATCTCCACGCCCGTCGGGCCCGCGCCGACCACCGCAAAGGTCAGCCAGGGCTCGCGCTTGACCGGATCGGATTCGCGCTCGGCCCGCTCGAAAGCCGTCAGCACACGGCGGCGGATGCTGAACGCGTCCCCCAGCGTCTTCAGGCCGGGGGCGTACTTCGCCCAGTCATCGCGCCCGAAATAGCTGTGGGTGGCGCCAGCGGCCAGCACCAGGTGATCAAAATGGATGTGCTCGCCATCGTCCAGCACCACGCAGCTGGACGCCGCATCGATTGAGCTGACCTCGCCCATCAACACGGTCAGGTTGCCCTTGGCGATCTGCTTGCGCAGGATGTGGCGAATCGGGCCGGCGATCGCGGGTGCCGGCAAGCCCGCCGTGGCCACTTGGTACAGCAGGGGTTGGAACAGGTGGTGGTTGGTCCGATCGATCACCACGATCTCCACCTCGGCGTGCGACAGGGCCTTGGCGGCCTCCAGTCCCCCAAAGCCGCAGCCAATGATGACGACGCGCGGTTTGCCCGGCTTCACGGCGATGGCGTTTGACGCGGGGGCGGTGGAGGAGGAAGCAGAAGAGGCCATGCGCGACAAGGTAGCTGGGCTGAGAAAAGTCAGCGTTTATACCAGTGTCAGGGCACGGTTGAGACGCAGGCGCCGTGTGGGTACACCCCTGCAACCAGGGGGTAAATGCCCGCATCACAGGGCTTTGTGCTGTCAGCTGCTGTTTTATGAATCGAACGTGTCAAGTGCTTGTCAATCTTGAGCGCCATGTCGACCCGGCCGTTCACTGCAGTTCGTCACGGCCCGCAGCGTCGGGCCCGACTTTGAACGGTGCGCGCTCATCCAGGTGCTCCAGGTACTGGCCCATGCCCTGGGACTCTCGCTCCAGAAAGCGGGCCACGGCATCCCGCAAACCCGGGTGGGCCAGCCAGTGCACCGAATGCGTCTCCACCGGCAACAAGCCTCGCGCCAGCTTGTGCTCCCCCTGCGCACCACCCTCAAAGCGCCGGTAGCCCTGCGCGATGCACCACGCCAGAGGCTGGTAATAGCAGGTCTCGAAGTGCAGACACGGCACCTGTGCCACCGCGCCCCAGTAGCGCCCATACGCCACGCGCCGCACCGGGTCGACCGCCAGCAAGGCACTGGCCACCGGCGTGCCACCTTGCAAAGCGGTGAACAGCACCCAGTGCTCGGGCAGGGCCTCGCTCACTCGTGCCCAGAAATCGCGGGTCAGATACGGCTCCCGCCCCCGCTCCAGATAGGTCTGCGCATAGCAGCGGTAGAAAAAATCCCAATCACCCTGGGTCAGCTCGGCTCCCTGGCGCACCACAAACACGATGCCCGCCTCGCGCACCTTGCGCCGCTCCTGCTGGATTTTCTTGCGCTTGTCGCGTTGCAGGCTGGCCAGAAAGTCGTCGAAATCGGCGTAAGGGGCCTGCGCCCGGTTCTCCCAGTGGAACTGCACGCCACTGCGCCGCAGCCATCCGGCACGCTCGGCCAGTTGCGCCTCGGCCTCTGACACAAACAAGGCGTGCGCCGACGACCAGCCCTGGGCCACACACCGCGCTTCGATGGCGCCCAGCAACTGCGAGCGTAAGGCCACCTGGATGTAGGCGGGCACATCAGACCGCACCAGCAAACGCTGCCCAGGAATGGGCGAAAACGGAGAGGCGCTCAAGAGCTTGGGGTAGTACTGCACGCCTTGCGAGGCCAGCGCGCGGTCGTGCGCATCGGCCCAGGCCCAGTCAAACACATACTCGCCGTAAGAGTGCTCTTTCACAAACAGGGGGCTGCCGGCCAGGATCTGTCCATGTGCATCCTGCACCGTCAGCAGCAAGGGATGCCAACCGCTGTCGGGGCAGGCACTGCCGCTGTCCACCATGGCGCGCAAGAAGGCCAGCCGCAAAAAGGGCCCCCCGCCCTCCACATCGGAGACGAGGGCATCCCACTGCTCGGCATCGATCTCGGCCAGATCGGTGTGCCAATGCACGGTCAGGCCCGCTACCATGCTCACCTGCGCATCTGCGCTGTCCGTTTGAATGCTGCTCATGAATTCTGTGTCATCTCCGGCCACCCCAGCCCAAGCGCTGTCCGTGGCCCTGCTGCAATTCAACCCCGTGGTCGGTGACCTGCAGGGCAACGCCCGCACCATCATCGACGCGGCCCGCCAAGCGTACGCTGAAGGCGCGCGTCTGGTGGTCACGCCGGAAATGGCCCTGTGCGGCTATCCCCCGGAAGACCTCCTGCTGCGCCCCGCTTTCATGCAGGCCTGCGAAGACACCACCGAGCACATTGCCCGCAGCCTCGCCGACCTGCCCGACCTGCACCTCGTTCTGGGTCACCCTCTGCAAGCCCTGGGCGACGACATCCGCACCCGCTCCTGGTCGGTGCCACGCCGTCTGAACGCCGCCAGCCTGATCCGGGGTGGCCAGATCATCGCCAGCTACGCCAAGCGCGAGCTGCCCAACTACCAGGTGTTCGATGAGCGCCGTTACTTCATCAGCGGCCGCGAAGCCGGTCTGGGCCCCGTCGTGGTCGACGTGCTGGGCTGGCGCGTGGCCCTGCTGGTGTGTGAAGACGCCTGGTTTGACGAGCCCGCCGAGTCCGCCCTGGCGCAGGGCGCGCAGGTGCTGGTGGTGCTCAACGCCTCGCCCTTCCACGTCGCCAAGCGCGCCGAGCGCGAAGCCCGCATGGGCGCGTTCGCCCGCAAACTCGGCCTGCCGCTGGTCTACGCCCACATGGTGGGTGGCCAAGACGAAGTCGTGTTCGACGGCGCCTCGTTTGCCGTCAACGCCCAAGGCGAAGTCGGTGCCCGCGCGCCCAGCTTTGAAGTGGCCACGCTGCCCGTGACCCTACAGCCGCAAGGTGCCGTCAGCGGCCCCATCGCCGCGCCCCTTTCCGAAGAGGCCGAAATCTGGGCCGCCCTGGTCTGCGGCGTGCGCGACTACATCGGCAAGAACGGCTTTCCCGGCGTCCTGATCGGCCTCTCAGGGGGCATCGACTCTGCCCTGGTGCTGGCCATTGCCGTGGACGCTTTGGGCGCCGACAAGGTGCGCACCGTGATGATGCCCTCGCCCTACACGGCCGACATCTCCTGGATCGACGCCCGCGACATGGCCGACCGCCTGGGCGTGCGCCACGACGAAATCGCCATCGCGCCCGAGTTCGAAGCCTTCAAGGCTTCGCTGGCACCGCTGTTCGTGGGGCGCGCCGAAGACACCACCGAAGAGAACATCCAGGCCCGCATCCGCGGCACCTTGCTGATGGCCCTGTCCAACAAAACCGGCTCCCTGGTGCTGACCACGGGCAACAAGAGCGAAATGGCCACAGGCTACTGCACGCTCTACGGCGACATGGCCGGTGGCTTTGCCGTCATCAAGGACGTGGTCAAGACCCTGGTGTACCGCCTGTCGTGGTGGCGCAATGCCCAGGCGGCCGCAGCCGGCCAAGTCGAGCCCATCCCCGAGCGCATCATCACCCGCCCCCCCTCGGCCGAACTGCGCCCTGACCAGACCGACCAGGACAGCCTGCCCGAGTACGAGGTGCTCGACGCCATTCTGGCGCGCTACATGGAGCAGGACCATTCCATCGAGGACATCGTGGCCGCAGGGTTTGAGCGCGCCGACGTGGACAAGGTCACCCGTCTGCTCAAGATCAACGAATACAAGCGCCGCCAGGCCGCTGTGGGCATCCGCATCACCCATCGCGCCTTCGGGCGCGACTGGCGCTACCCCATCACCTCCCGATTTCGCGCCTGATGCGCCGCGGTTGTGGTTTTGCGTGCGTTGTTCGTGACGAGATCGCGACAGCCGTGCTTAAATATCTACATTGCGCTGCAACATGGCGTCAGCCATTGCCCATTTTTTGCTGACCTACCCGGAGTACCCCACCATGTCCATGAAACAGATTACCGCTGTCATCAAGCCCTTCAAGCTCGAAGAGGTGCGCGAAGGCCTGGCTGAAGTCGGGGTCACCGGTCTGACCGTCACCGAAGTCAAGGGCTTTGGCCGTCAGAAGGGGCACACCGAGCTCTACCGTGGCGCCGAGTACGTGGTCGACTTCCTGCCCAAGGTCAAGATCGAAGTCGTGGTCAAGGGTGACGACGTCGAGCGCTGCATCGAGGCCATCATCAAGGCAGCCAAGACCGGCAAGATCGGCGACGGCAAGATCTTCGTCACACCGGTGGAGCAAGTCGTGCGCATCCGCACCGGCGAAACCGACGAGTCCGCCGTTTGATCGCGGACTGATCGCTGCTGGCCAGATGCCTGGCCGAATGTCGGCTTGATGCGACAAGGGGTGCCTCGGCACCCCTTTGCACTCAGATCGCAGGCGAGATGCCGCCAGGGCCCGCTTCAGGCTGGTCGGGCGGCGTTTGTGCTTTCAGACGCCGGTGTTCATCGGCCAACCGGTCGAGCAAGGTGTCGATGTCATCGTCCACCAGCAGCAGCTCTTGCACATCGGGCCACAAGAAGCCGCCTTGCTGGCTGACATCCAGAAAGCGCAGCAGGTGGTCGTAGTAGCCCGCCACATTGAGCAAGCCGAGCGCCTTGCGGTGGTAGCCCAATTGGCGCCAGGTCCACGCCTCGAAAATTTCTTCCATGGTGCCGATGCCACCCGGCAGTGCGATGAACGCGTCGGCGTGCATGGCCATGCGGTGCTTGCGCTCGTGCATGCTGTCCACAATCTCCAGGCTGGTCAGCCCGGGGTGTCCCAGCTCCTTCTTCACCAGGCGCTCCGGGATGATGCCGATGGCCTCGGCGCCATGCGCCAACGCGGCATCGGCCACCGCACCCATCAGGCCCGTGCTGCCACCTCCGTAGACCAGGCGCCAGCCACGCGTGCCAATTTGGCGTCCCACTTCACGCGCGGCAGCCAGGTGCGCAGGGTCGTCCCCATCGCGCGAGCCACAGTACACACACAAGGTCAAGCTCATCAAGGCACCTGTTTGCGGTTGTCGATCACGCGGGTGCCGCTGATCACGTCATGGAAAAACTGGCGAGAGGGTAGCACCCAGGTGAGGGCCGCGTACAGCACCATCCAGCCCAGCACCGCAGCCGTCATCGTTCCCTTGTCATGCCAGCCTGCCAGCCAGGTCAGCAGCAGGGGTGGGATGAACCACAGCCAGCTCGTCAGGTAGCGCAGCAACGCCCGCAGTGGCGAGATGGGGCCGCCATCCGGGGTCACCAGACGCAACTGCCAGGTCTTGAGCGCCAGGGTCTGGCCGCCATGGGTCCACAGCCACATGAAATACGCTGACAGAGCGAGGAACTGCACGACCATCATGCCTTGGCGGCCTTGCAGCCCATGCCGCTGGTCCACGGCAATGCTGTAGATCAACCCCACCACCATGACCAGACCGAACAGCAGCACGCCTTCATAAAGGAAAGCGGCCAATCGGCGGCGCAAAGTGGGGGCCGTGCCACGGGCACGCTCGGCACAGGCCTGCACGCTCAGGCCGCCCTGTTCGGGAATCGTGAGTAAAGACATCGGGACAATGGAGATAACGGGTGGGCACAGCGCCAACGTCCCGAACCATACACCAGGCCCATGCGCCGCCGGGACGGGGCTCAGCGCTTTTTGTCTGCCGGAGCTTCCGGTTGCATGATCGCCGCCCCTTGAGCGCCCTTGCGTGGCAGCAGCGTCACCGGGTCAACAAAGGTGCCGGCGCTGTTGATCTTGGGCATGCCCACCTGCTGATGAGCCGGAGGGGCCGGGGGCTGGGTGAGCAGGCGCGTGGTCGCGCCGGGGCCCGCCTTGATCACGGCAGGGGCCACGACCTGGGGATGGGGTCTGGCGTGCGTCGGGGAGTGGGGGACCACATTGGACTTCTGGTTCGAGCGCTCCAGATCCTTGCGTTGCTGGGCGTTATAGACTTGGCGTGCTTCTCTCGGCCCGGTCATGTCGCGAGGGAGCTCGATCGGCTGCGCCTGTCGCTGCGCGCGGCGGCTCAAAGCCTCACGCGTTTCAGAGGGCAGGGCCTGATAAGCCTCCCACTTGCGCTGGCGCTCGTCGGCCGGCAGTTGCCGTGACTGCTGAAAACGCAGGCGCGCCTCTCCGCGGGTCTGCGCGGGCAGGCGGGACCATTGCACCATGCGTTCGCGCACGCGGTTTTGCTCGGAAGGGGGGAGGCGCTCGTAGCGGTCGGCCACATTCAGCCATTTGTCGCGCGAAGTGTCGTCCATCTCTTGCCATTGGCTCGCCAACGGCCGCAGCACTTGGCGCTGCTGTGGCGTGAGGGCTTGCCACTCCGCCGGCACCTCACTGGCCGTCGTCACAGCGCTGCCGCCTCGGGCGCGTCCTGAGTCGGCCAATGCCGGGGTCGTCAGCAAGACACCTGCCAGGCAACATCCCAACAACTTTGCCAGAAGGTGGGATGACCCAGTGGTGCGGTACTTCTTGTCCACAGCGGCGCTCCCAGTCACTGGTCGTCCACCGCAGGTGCGGTCTCGGCCGTACTCAGGTCACCATCCGCTTCCGCAGGGGCGTCCACCAAGCGTTCAACGTCGGGATCGGTGTCCAGGCTCAGGTAGGCCTCGAAACCCGGGTCGGCGTAGGCGTCAGGTGGCAAATCGTCGGTCAGCAGTTGCATGTCCACCGCCGTGGTGGCCTCAACGTGCTCATGACGCTGATAGCGCTGGATACCCCACAACCCAACCAGCAAGGCCAGCACGGGCAGCAACAGGGCCAGGCGCCAGCCCCAGCCCAACGGTGCCTCCTTGCGCTGCGAGCCATGTTGGGCCGCGCGGGCGGAGGCCCCCTCGTTCCAGGCGTGCGTCGGCATGGGCAGACCGGCTGTGCCTTGTCCACCGGCCAAACTCATCCCGCCCTGCGCCACAGCAACCGGCGCCATGACGGTCTGACCGACCAGGCTGGCCGCTCGGGCGACGCGTGCCGCCTCGATGGCCTGCTCACGAGCGACCCGCAGGCGCTCGCCAATGTCGTGGGGGAGGGCGTGTGCACCTTCATCCAGGCGCGCACGCACGCGCAGTGCAAAGCGCGCCTCAAGGGCATCGCGTTGCGCTGCAGGCAGCGAGGGGGTGGATGACTTGTTCACAATGAAATACCGCGTGATTGAAGACTTTGGGCCAAGGCGTGGACGGCGCGAGAACAGTGGGTTTTGACGCTGCCCTGCGAGCAGCCCATGACCTCGGCAGTTTCTGCAACATCCAGTTCCTCCCAGTAACGCAACAGAAACGCTTCGCGTTGACGTGCCGGGAGCTTGTTGATCTCTTCTTCGATCTGGGCAAGGGTTTGCGCCCGGCTGGCAGTGGTGTCGGCACTTTCCGTGCCGACGTCGTCCATCTTGAACACGGCCAGCAGGTCGAAGTCGCCATCTTCGTCGCTGAATCTGGCCTCCAGGTCCCCCATATTGGTGAACACCGCGTTGCGCGTCTTCTGGCGTCGGAACCAGTCGAGGATGGCGTTGGACAGGATGCGCTGAAACAGCATCGGCCATTCCGTCTCCGGCCGGTCGGCGTAGCTTTGCGACAAGCGGATCATGGCGTCCTGCACGATGTCCAGGGCCGCGTCGTCGTCCCGCACGGCATAGGCGGCGCGCTTGAACGCACGTCGCTCGACGCTGATGAGGAAGTCGTTGAGTGTGTCTTCCGGCGATGAGGGGCGCAAATCAGGCACGGTACGGCACGGGGAACATCGGTTGGGTCGGCGATTATGGCACCCGCATGGACGTGCTCGGAACAAGGATCAGGTGCGTGATCAGATTTGGCACGAAGGGTGCGATAATGCCCGTTTTGCGTCATCTCGATCTGGCCTGAGTCTGGTGTGTTCAATCCGTACCAGTGGCAGGCCGCGCAGGCTCCAAATCCGCCTCATGAGGGCGAGCACGCTGGTAATCCGTTGCCGCAGTGCTGCTGTCACAGCTTCCGTGTTGTGGTGGTGTAGAGGGGCACCGATCGTTTTTCGTTAGAGAAATTCGGAAAGGTTTCATTCATCATGGATACGACTCACGCCCACGGCGGCGAAATCCTCAACGGTTCCGACATTCTGGTCCGCTGCCTGCAGGCCGAGAACGTCAAGTACATCTGGGGCTACCCAGGCGGCGCTGTCCTCTACATCTACGACGCGCTGTACAAACAAGACACCATCGAGCACGTGCTCGTGCGCCACGAACAGGCCGCCGTTCACGCTGCTGATGGCTATGCCCGCGCCACCGGCGAAGTGGGTGTGGCCCTGGTCACCTCCGGCCCTGGCGTCACCAATGCCGTGACCGGCATCGCCACCGCCTACATGGACTCGATCCCCATGGTGGTCATCACCGGTCAGGTGCCCACCGCGGCCATCGGTCTGGACGCCTTCCAGGAATGTGACACCGTCGGCATCACCCGCCCGATCGTCAAGCACAACTTCCTGGTCAAGGACGTGGCCGACCTGGCCGAGACCATGAAGAAGGCCTTCCACATCGCCCGCAGCGGCCGTCCCGGCCCCGTCGTGGTCGACGTCCCGAAGGATGTCTCTCTCAAGACCACCGCCTTCCACTACCCTGAGTCGGTGGAAATGCGCTCGTACAACCCGGTGCGCAAGGGCCACGGCGGTCAGATCCGCAAGGCTGTGCAACTGCTGCTGACGGCCAAGCGTCCCTACATCTACACCGGTGGCGGCGTCATCCTGGGTGAGGCGTCCAACGAACTGCGCGAACTGGTCAACATGCTGGGCTACCCCAGCACCAGCACCCTGATGGGGCTGGGCGCCATTCCCGCTTCGGACAAGACCTTCCTGGGCATGCTGGGCATGCACGGCACGTACGAAGCCAACATGACCATGCAGCACGCTGACGTGGTCATCGCCATCGGCGCCCGCTTCGACGACCGCGTGATCGGCAACCCCAAGCACTTCGCACAGGTCGAGCGCAAGATCATCCACATCGACATCGACCCTTCCTCGATCTCCAAGCGCGTCAAGGTCGATATCCCCATCGTGGGCGATGTCAAGGACGTGCTCAACGAGATGATCGCCCAGATCAAGGAGTCCACCCAGCGCGCCGAGCCCAAGGCGATCGACGCTTGGTGGAGCCAGATCAACGAGTGGAAGAAGCGCGACTGCCTGAAGTTCAAGACCTCCACCGAGGTCATCAAGCCGCAGGCCGTGGTCGAAAAGCTGACCGAGCTGACCAAGGGTACCGACTACTACATCACGTCGGACGTCGGTCAGCACCAGATGTTCGCCGCGCAGTACAGCAAGTTTGAAGAGCCGCGTCGCTGGATCAACTCCGGCGGTCTGGGCACCATGGGTGTGGGCCTGCCTTACGCCATGGGCATCAAGCTGGCCAAGCCCGACGCCGATGTGTTTTGCATCACCGGCGAAGGCTCGATCCAGATGTGCATTCAGGAGCTGTCCACCTGCAAGCAGTACAACACGCCGGTCAAGATCATTGCGCTGAACAACCGCTACCTGGGTATGGTGCGTCAGTGGCAGCAGCTGGAATACTCCGGCCGCTACTCGCACAGCTACATGGACGCATTGCCTGACTTCGTCAAGCTGGCCGAGGCCTATGGCCACGTGGGCCTGCTGATCGAGCGTCCGGAAGACGTCGAAGGTGCCCTGAAGGAAGCCATCAAGCTCAAGGACCGCACCGTGTTCCTCGACATCCGCACCGACCCAACCGAAAACGTGTGGCCGATGGTCAAGGCCGGCAAGGGCATCTCCGAGATGCTGCTGGGCTCCGAGGAACTCTGAGCCATCGACATTGAGCGAGACCCGGCGAGGGTGAAGCGCACAGCAGGCAGATACTTGCCGGTGTCTGCTGAACTGTGTGGCGACCCCAGCCGGAACCATCTGACAACGCATTCATCGCACTACGAGGCCACGGCGCTGCGGTTACCGTCGCAGTGACTCAAGAGCCCGCAAGGACGATCACCATGAAACACATCATTGCCCTTTTGGTCGAGAACGAAGCCGGTGCCCTGTCGCGCGTGGTGGGGCTGTTTTCGGCCCGCGGCTACAACATCGAAAGCCTGACGGTCGCCACGACCGAAGACCCGTCCCTGTCGCGCATGACCATCGTCACGCACGGCTCTGACGACGTCATCGAGCAGATCACCAAGCACCTCAACCGCCTGATCGAAGTCGTGAAGGTGGTGGACCTGTCCGAAGGCCCGTACACCGAGCGTGAGCTGATGCTCATCAAGGTGCGTGCCGTGGGCAAGGAGCGTGACGAGATGAAGCGCATGGCCGACATCTTCCGCGGCCGCGTCATCGACGTGACGGACAAGACTTACACCATTGAATTGACCGGCGACGCGTCCAAGCTCGATGCCTTCATCGAAGCCATCGACCGCGCTGCCATCCTCGAAACCGTGCGCACCGGGACCAGCGGGATCGGGCGCGGCGAGCGCATCCTGCGCGTCTGACTGCCCGCAGTCTGACATTCCCGCTATTCCTTTGAACAACCTGCCCGGGTTTTTCGGGCATTCACAGCTACCGACGGAGCAAACAACATGAAGGTCTACTACGACAAAGACGCCGATCTGAGCCTGATCAAGGGCAAGAACGTCGCCATCATCGGCTACGGCTCGCAAGGCCACGCCCACGCACAAAACCTGCGCGACTCTGGCGTGAACGTCACGGTCGGTCTGCGCAAGGGTGGCGCTTCCTGGTCCAAGGTCGAAGCCGCTGGCATCAAGGTCGCTGAAGTCAACGACGCCGTCAAGAACGCTGACGTGGTCATGATCCTGCTGCCGGACGAGAACATCCCTGAGGTGTACAACAACAACGTCGCCCCGAACATCAAGCAAGGCGCTGTCCTGGCTTTTGCTCACGGCTTCAACGTGCACTACAACCAGGTCGTGCCTCGCGCAGACCTGGACGTGATCATGGTTGCCCCCAAGGGCCCTGGCCACACCGTGCGTTCCGAGTACCTCAAGGGCGGCGGCGTGCCTTCCCTGATCGCTGTGTACCAGGACAAGTCCGGCAAGGCCAAGGACATCGCTCTGTCCTACGCTGCTGCCAACGGCGGCACCAAGGGTGGCGTGATCGAAACCAACTTCCGTGAAGAAACCGAGACCGACCTGTTCGGCGAGCAAGCCGTTCTGTGCGGTGGCGCGGTTGAACTGGTGAAGATGGGCTTCGAGACCCTGACCGAAGCCGGTTACGCTCCGGAAATGGCTTACTTCGAGTGCCTGCACGAGCTGAAGCTGATCGTTGACCTCATGTACGAAGGCGGCATCGCCAACATGAACTACTCGATCTCGAACAACGCCGAATACGGCGAGTACGTGACCGGTACGGAAGTGATCAACGAGAAGTCGCGCGAAGCCATGCGCAACGCTCTCAAGCGCATCCAGACTGGCGAATACGCCAAGATGTTCATCCTGGAAGGCAAGACGAACTACCCGAGCATGACCGCTCGCCGTCGCCTGAACGCGGTGCACCCGATCGAAGTGGTCGGCGAACAGCTGCGCGGCATGATGCCTTGGATCGCCAAGAACAAGCTGGTGGACCAGTCCAAGAACTGATGGGGTTGCCGGCTTGATGCCGGCATCCAGTCAGAAAAAAGCCGCCGAGGTGCAAGCCCGGCGGCTTTTGCATTTCTGGCATTGGCTGGGAGCGGGTGCCCCCAGCATGTGGTGGCTCAAGCCTTGACCAGCAGGCGCGCCAAAGCGGCCGAGGCCACACGCGTGCGCGCACCGTCGGTGGGGTTGCTCAGGATCACGGGAACCTTGCAACCCAGCACGATGCCGGCGATCTCGGCATGCGACAGGTGTGCCAGTTGACGCACCAGCATGTTGGCCGCTTCCAGATTGGGCACCATCAGGATGTTGGCGCGGCCCGCCACCGACGATTCGGGGTAGATGCGCTTGGCAACTTCGGGCTTGATCGCCGCTGTGAGGGTCATGGGGCCATCGAGATCCCCACCGGTGATCTGTTGGCGCTCATGCATCTTGCACAGCACAGCGGCGTCGGTGGACGACTCGAGGTTGCTGTTGAAATGCTCGGCGGCCGACAGGACCGCCACCCGCGGCATCTCGAACTTCAGGCGCTTGGCCAGGTCGATTGCGTTTTGAACGATGTCACGCTTGTCTTCGAGGGTGGGCCGGACGTTGACCTCGGCATCGGTGATGATCAGAGGCTGCGAGTAGGTCGGGACATCGGCCACGTAGGCGTGAGACATACGACGAGGCGTGCGCAAGCCACCGGCGTGCCGCAACACCAGATGCAGCAGGGTGTGGACCGGGATGCTGCCTTGCATGATCGCGGACGCTTCATTGGCGCGGGCCATTTCCACGGCGGCATGGGCTGCCAGCACCGGGGTGTCGGCATCACGCCACTCACAGCCGCTGAGATCCAGGTCCGCCTCGCTGGCCACAGCACTGATGCGCTCGCGTGAGCCGATCAGCACCGGCACGATCAAGCCCGCGCGGGCGGATTCGACGGCGGCCATCAGCGTGTGAGGCTCTTCGGGGTAAACCACCGCGCAGCGCACGGGTTGGGTCTTGTCCACCAGAGACATCAGTTGCTCAAAACGCTCCAGCCGATCCAGTCGCATCTGGGGCAGGGCCGCCTGGGGGCGACGCACCTTGGTGGTCGGCGCCATGATCTCGGCCTCGCCGGTAATGACCACCTTGCCTTGCTGGTTGGTGCTCTCGCAGGTCAGCGTCACCATGTTCTTGGGCTTTTTCTCCTTGACGGTGACGGTCACCGTGAGGATGTCACCCAGGTTGACGGGACGCATGAAGCGCAGGCTCTGGCCCACATAGATGGTGCCCGGGCCGGGCAGCTTGGTGCCCAGAAGGGTCGAGATCAGGGTGCCGCCCCACATGCCGTGGGCGATCACTTTTTGAAACGGGGTCTCACGGGCGTAGGCCTCGTCAAGGTGAGCCGGATTGACGTCGCCGCTGAGGATGGCGAAGGCATCGATGTCGTCTTTGGTCAGGGTTCGAGTCAAGGATGCCGAGTCGCCGACGTTGAGTTCGTCGTAAGTGCGGTTTTCAAGCATGGAGGGGGTGGGCGAAGGGGACATGCCGTGCGAAATTTGCTGAGTTGTTATATCTCTTCAATGTGCCATGGGGTATTCGGTCGAAGAGCCCGAAAGCGCCAGGGTATTCCCTGGATGGCGCACGTCATCGGCAGCGTATCCCACGCATTCCAGGCGTCAGTCCAGAGCTGAAACCATAGCGAGGTTATGCGACATGAGCATGGCGTCCGCACCGAAGGATGCGAGTTTGCGCACCAAAGCCTCAGAGGTAGCGGGACGCGCCGCAAAGCCCAGATGGCCCCAGAAAGTTGCCGAGTTCTGCACCGCAATCAGGCTGAGGCGGACCAGACCCAGGCTGGCGGCGTGGGCCCTGGCCTGATTCAGCAACAGGCGGCCGGCGCCCTGTCCACGCAGCACCGGGGAGATGGCCATGTCATGCACATACAACTCGTCGGCCCAAGCGGGGGACTGCCAGTCGGAGGCGTGCAGCACGGGGTAGTTTTCATCCGCAATCGGCAGACAGACCAAGTAGGCCAGGATGGAATCCGGGCCGATTGATATCACCCAACATGTTTTTGGGGATGCGCTGAGTTTGCTCTCAAACGCGCTGACAGGCTCATGGAAGTCGGGGTGATAGCAGCGGTGTTGCAGAGCCAGCACATGAGGGAGATCCTCGTGTGTCATGGGCCTGCACAGAAGTTCTGGCGGGAGAGGCATGGTGGGCGTAGGGCGCAATCTGGCAACTCACCCCCCATGATAGGGCAGGGGTAAAACCCGCAATCGGGATGCTTTGGGGCGTTGCAAGCGGCCAACCCTGCCAGAATCAATCGCATTGTCTTTGATCAGTTTACGTCTCTGCCCATGTCCAAGATTCAATATCAACGCGCTCCTTCCCGACTGGTGCTCTTTGCGGCGGCGGCGGTCGCCGTGATCGGCGCCGGGGCGTACTGGATCACCTTGGGCTCTTCATCGTCGACCGAAGGCGGGGTGGTCTTGTCTTCGGAGTCCGGCTTACCTGGTTGGCCTCAAGCGTCGACCGGGAATCCGGAACCTGCCGATGAGCTTCGCCCCGCCGTCCTTTCGGATGGGCGCCCTAGCGATGTGTCGACCGACGACTGGGCGGCCTTGCAGGCAGCGCTGGCCAAGGTCGGTGTGCCCGCTGCGGAAGCCGAGCGCATCGTCAGCTATAACCGCTACCAGCGCAGCTTCGAGTCTTGGCAGAACCTCGATCAGACGGAGGAGGCCTCACGTCGTCGTCGCGCCGCGCAGGCGCTCATGAACGAATTGCCGGCGCATGTAGGCCGTGGCGAATTCACCTTGCTGGAGGCGGTGTTGATTGGCTCGGCCCTGATTGCGGAGATCGAGCCGGACACGGCTCGCCGCACAGCACGACTGGACACGTGGCAGGCAGAGGTGCTCACCGTGTTGCCGGTGCCCACTGAAGACGAGGCGAAGTCCAAGGCGGCCACCCGGGAGACCGAACTCAAGCGTCGACAGGCCCAGGCCTTTGCCGACTGGCAGGCGTTGACCGACCCCGCTCAGCGCACTCCCGCGCGCCTGGAGCAGGCGCTGGAAGAGGTCCGTCGTGCTTACAACGCCATGACCTTCTGAGCTGCTTTCCTGTGAGGCGCGATGCGGGCGCTGAGCCGACCGGTCGGCAGACAAGGGATTGCGTGCGTTGTTACCATGGGGCACACACGGAGTTTCAATGAGTCAGCGCAGCAGGTTTTCAATGTTCAATACCGCCGAGGGGCAGCAGGCGGGCGCATGGCGTCGCGCTGCGACGGGGGTCTGCCTGGCTGCGGCAATGAGCGCTACCTGGTTCGCCGGGGCGCATGCTGCCACGCTGGAAGGCCAGCAGTTTGAGGACACCGTGGTGCTGGGCCAGCAGAAGCTGCAGCTCAACGGCCTGGGGCTGCGCGGCGTGGCCTGGCTCAAGGCCTTTGTGGCTGGCCTGTACGTCTCCACGCCCAGCAGCGACGCTGCGTCCTTGCTGGCTGAGACTGGTCCGCGCCGGCTGCGCTTGAAGATCATGCTGCAGGCCCCCAGCAGCGAGCTGACCAAATCGCTCTTGCGCCGGGTGAAGCGGCATGAAACCCCGGAAGCACAGGCCCGTCTGGCCGACCGGCTGACGCAGTTTGCCCAGCAACTCGACAGCTTGGGTGAGCTGATGCCCGGCGATGTGGTGGACATGGATTACCTGCCCGGCAAGGGCTTGGTGCTGTCACGCAACGGCAAGGCGGCGGGCAAGCCGGTGGTGGGCGATGACCTCTACCGCGCGGTGTTGCAGATTTTTGTGGGTGAGCACGCCATCGACCCCCGCATGAAACAGGGTTTGCTCGGTGCCCCGGCCTGAGGTGCAGATCGATCCGCATCTGGATCGCTTCATCGACATGCTCTGGCTGGAAGATGGGCTGAGTGGCAACACCCTGGCGGCCTACCGTCGCGACCTGCAGGCGCTGTCTGATTGGTTGCGCCAGCAGCCCGACGGGCACACACTGGTCACGGCCTCCGAGCTGGACTTGGCCAGTTATGCGGCGGCCCGCCATGCTGGCTCGCTGCCCTCGTCAGCGGGGCGGCGTTTGAGCGTGTTCCGGCGCTTTTACCGCTGGGCGACCCGGGAGGGCTTGTCGCTTGACGACCCGACAGTGCGCATGGATGCCCCGCGTCAGCGCATGCGCTTGCCCGGTACGCTGACCGAGGCGCAGGTCGAGGCCCTGCTGGCCGTGCCTGACACGGATGAGCCCCTGGGGCTGCGCGACCGCGCCATGCTGGAGTTGCTCTACGCCAGCGGTCTGCGGGTGAGCGAGCTGGTGACCTTGAAGTCCGTGCATGTGGGTCTGAGCGAGAACGTGCTGCGCATCACCGGCAAGGGCAGCAAGGAGCGGCTGGTGCCCTTCGGGGTCGAAGCCTCAGACTGGTTGACGCGTTACCTCGGTCAGGCGCGTGCGCAGATCCTGGGCGGGCAGGTGAGCGATGCCCTGTTTGTGACGGCGCGCGGTGATGCGATGAGCCGCCAGATGTTCTGGAAGCTGGTCAAGAAGTACGCGCTGCACGCGGGCATCACCCAGCACCTGTCGCCGCACACCCTGCGCCATGCGTTTGCGACACACTTGCTCAACCACGGTGCTGATCTGCGCGTGGTGCAGATGCTGCTGGGACACGCCGACATTTCTACCACGCAGGTCTACACCCACGTAGCGCGGGAGCGATTGCGGCAATTGCACGAGAAGCACCACCCGCGCGGTTGATGCGATCGGGTGCGAGGCGGTCGAAGGCGGCTCAGTCTTCGCCCAGCAGAAACGCGAGTTCGGCGTCGGTGAAGCCCGCGGCTTTGCGGGCGGCCTCGTTGAACGGGGGGCGCATGCGGGGCGCCTCGTAGCGTTTGACCAGCTCGGGGTAGAGCGTGAACGCATCCAACTGCTGCGCCTGGCAGAGGTGGTGGAACCAGTGGTTGCCAATGCGCACATGGCCCACCTCGTCACGCAAGATGATGTCCAGGATCTCGACGGCACGCAGGTCGCCGGCGCGGGTGAGCTTGTCCTGGATCAGCGGGGTGGCGTCCAGGCCGCGGGCTTCCAGCGTGCGGGGCACCAGGGCCATGCGCGCGACGATGTCGTGGCGGGTCTTGTGGCACATGGTCCACAGGCCATCGTGGGCGTCGAAGTCGCCGTAGCGCGAGCCCAGGCTTTCCAGGTGGGTGCGCAGCAGGGTGAAGTGCAGGGCCTCTTCACCGGCCACCTGCAGCCAGTCGCGGTAGAAGGAAGAGGGCATGTCGGCAAAGCGCCAGACGGCGTCCAGGGCCAGGTTGATGGCGTTGAACTCGATGTGGCAGATGGCGTGGAGCAGGGCGGCGCGGCCTTCGGGGGTGAAGGGCGAGCGGGCCGGCACCTGCGTGGCGCTCACCAGACGTGGCCGCTCCGGTCGGCCTGGCATGGCCGCCTCCTGATCGGGTGTCAGGGTGATTGCCTCGGCGCGTTGGGCCTCGTCGGGCAGCAGGGCGGCATCGGCCTGGACCGCATCCCACAGGGCGGCAGCACGTGCGGCTTTGGCGATGGGGTCCGCCTCCAGCAGCACTGCCAGGGCCTCATGGCGGCAGTTCATGGCGCCCTCACTCCGCCCAGGTGATCCAGCCCAGGTGCGAGGTGACCAGGATCAGCACACCAAAGGCGATGCGGTACCAGGCAAAGGGCATGAAGTTGTGGCTGGAGACGTAGCGGATCAACCAGCGCACGCACACCCAGGCCGACAGGAAAGCAAACACCAGCCCGGTCAGGAACAGCGGCAGGTCGGCCAGCGACAGCAGGGCACGTTCCTTGTACAGGCTGTAGGCACCAGCGCCCACCAGCGTGGGAATGCCCAGGAAGAAGCTGTAGTCGGTGGCCGTCTTGCGGGACAGGCCCATCAGCATGCCACCGATGATGGTCGCGCCGGAGCGGCTGGTACCGGGCACCAGGGCCAGGCACTGGACGAGGCCGACCTTGAGCGCGTCCAGCGGCGTCATGTCGTCCATCGACTCAACGCGGGAGGTCTGGTAGCGCGCGGTCAACTTCTCGGCCAGCATGATGAAAAAGCCGCCGATGATGAAGGTGGTCGCCACCACGGTGGGCGTGAAGAGGTGTTCCTTGACCAGCTTGCCCAGCATCAGGCCCATGACCACGGCGGGCAGGAAACCGATGATCACATTGAGTGCAAAGCGTTGGGCCACCGGGTCGGTGCGCAGCCCGGTCACGGTGTCCTTGATGCGCTGCAGGTAGACCAGGATGACCGCGAAAATGGCGCCGGTCTGGATGGCGATCTCGAAGACCTTGGCTTTTTCGGCCCCGGCCGAGCCGCCAAAGTCCATCAGGGCGTTGGCCAGGATGAGGTGGCCGGTGCTGGAGATGGGCAGAAACTCGGTCAAGCCCTCCACGATGCCCATCACGGCGGCTTTCAGAAACAACACAATGTCCACGGTCACAGTCCTTGCAGAAGCCGGCATGTCTTCACGTCGGCGTGCGCGCATCTTAGGACATGGTCATGACAGCATTAGCCCGACGGGCCTCAGGGGCAGGGCGCCTTGTCTACACTGAGCCACATGTCTGAGACCCTTTCCCCCGATCTGGGCGCCTGCGTCATGCCAGCCGCCTGGCCTCCCGCGCCTGAGCGCTGGCTCAACCGCCTGGCGCAGCGCAGCGAGGCCTTGCACGCGCGCTTGCAGGTGCCGTTGGGCACGTCGTGGGAGGGCGATCCCATGCCGCAGCCCCGCTGGGTGGCCGTCAACGACCACTTGGCGCAAGAGATGGGACTCCCCCCCCAATGGCACGACGCAGCCGACACGGCAGGCGCCAGCGCCTTGGCGGTGCTCAGTGGCAACGCCCGCTGGGCTGGCATGGCGCCGATGGCCACGGTGTACAGCGGGCACCAGTTCGGGCAGTGGGCAGGTCAGTTGGGCGATGGTCGGGCCTTGCTGCTAGGCGAACTCGACACGCCCATGGGCCCGCAGGAAATCCAGCTCAAAGGTGCTGGGGCCACCCCGTATTCCCGCCGGGCCGATGGCCGCGCCGTGCTGCGCTCGTCCATCCGCGAGTACCTGTGTAGCGAGGCCATGCATGGCCTGGGCATTCCCACCACCCGGGCGCTGGCGCTGACGGCCTCGCCCCTGGCTGTGCGCCGCGAGAGCTTTGAGACGGCCGCGGTGGTCACTCGGGTCGCGCCCAGTTTCCTGCGCTTTGGCCACTTCGAGCATTTCTCGCACCACCGCCATCCGCGCCATCACGAGGTGCTGGCCGATTTGGTCGATTTCGTTGTGACCCACCATTACCCCGAACTGCAGGACGCGCCCAACCGCGCCCTGGCGCTGCTGGACGCCGTGCTGCAGCGCACCGCCCGCCTGATGGCCGACTGGCAGAGCGTGGGCTTCTGCCACGGGGTGATGAACACTGACAACATGTCCATCCTGGGCCTGACGATCGACTACGGCCCCTTTGGCTTCCTGGATGCCTTCGATCCGGAGCACATCTGCAACCACTCCGACGACCAAGGGCGCTACTCCTGGAGCAACCAGCCGCAGATTGGCTATTGGAACCTGCGTGCGCTGGCCCAGGCGCTGCTGCCCCTGATCCCCGAGGCTCAGGACGACCCGCAGGTGGTGGTCGATGTCTTGCAGACCTACGAGACGCACTTTCCCAAGGCCATGACCGAGCGCTGGTGCGCGAAGATCGGTCTGCGCCCGCTGTCTGGCGACGCCGCCGGAGACCGCTCCGACGACCAGAGGCTGGCGCTGGATTGGCTGACCTTGCTGGCCCGGGGGCGCGTCGATTTCACGATTGCCTTCCGGCGCCTGGCCGAGTTCCGCTCGGACCTGTCGCCCGATGCCCCTGAGAATGCCCGCATCCGCGATCTGTTTCTGGACCGGGAAGCGTTCGACGCCTGGGCCGTGCGCTATGCCCAGCGCCTGCGTGCCGAGCAGAGCGTGGACGCCGAGCGTGCCGTGCGCATGAACCGCGTCAACCCCTTGTACGTGCTGCGCAACCACATGGCGGAAACCGCCATCCGTCAGGCGCAACGCGGAGACGACAGCGAGGTGCAGCGCCTGCACCGTCTGCTGCAGCATCCGTTCGACGCGCAACCCGGCTGCGAAGCCGATGCCGACTTCCCGCCCAGCTGGGCGCAATCCATCGAGGTGTCCTGTTCATCATGAGCACATACAAAGTCGAGAAAACCGATGCCGAGTGGCGTGAGCAACTCTCGCCCATGGACTACCAGGTGACCCGGCAGGCGTCCACCGAACGGCCGTTCAGTGGACGTTACTGGGATCATTTCGAGAAGGGTGACTACCGTTGCGTCTGTTGCGGCGTCAAACTGTTCGAATCCGACACCAAGTTCGATGCCGGTTGCGGTTGGCCCAGCTACTGGCAGCCGGCCGATGAAAGCCAGATTGAGCGCGTGCGCGACACCAGCCACGGCATGGTCCGTGTCGAGGTGCGTTGCCAAAACTGCGGCGCCCACCTGGGGCACGTCTTCGAAGACGGCCCCCAGCCCACGGGGGAGCGCTACTGCATCAACTCCGCCGCGCTAGACTTCGAGTCGCGCCAGACCTGAGCGCACCAACCTGCGGCCGCTGAACCCGTGCCCGACTTTCCATGAAGATCTTTTTTGACCTGCTGCCCATCATCCTGTTTTTTGCCAGCTACAAGTGGGCCGGCAGCCACGCGGAACAGGCGGCGCAATGGCTGAACCACTACCTGGGGTTTGCCGTCTCGGGTGGCAGCGTGGGCGTGACCGAGGCCCCCGTGCTGCTGGCCACTGTGGTGGTGGTCGTGGCCACGATGCTCCAGATTCTGGTGCTCAAGGCCCTTGGCAAACGTGTCGACAAGATGCTCTGGGCGGGCCTGGCCGTGGTCGTCGTGCTGGGTGGCTTGACCTTGTGGTTCCACGATGAAACCTTCATCAAGTGGAAGCCCACCGTCATTTACTGGCTGATGTCGGCCGGCTTCCTGATCACTGAAATTGTGCTGGGCAAGAAAATGCTGCGCCAGATGATGGGCGGGCAGGTCGACGTGCCTGAAGCCGTGTGGCGCAACCTGGGCTGGGCCTGGGTGCTGTTTTTTGCCGGCATGGGCGTGCTCAATCTGTGGGTGGCCTTCAACTTTCCGACCGACACCTGGGTGAGCTTCAAGATGTGGGGCAGCCTGGGCCTGACCCTGGTCTTCACCCTGGCGCAGGGCGTGTATCTGAGCCGTCACATGACCGAAGACGTGAAGGACGCCGCATGAGCGCCGGATCCGTTTCCGCCAGCCAGATGGAAGCTGTGCTGCAGCAGGCCCTGCAGCCCGAGTCCGTCACAGTCATCGACGACACGGCCGACCACATGGGCCATGCCGGACACAGCGGCGCCCCCAGCGGCACGCATTTCACCATTCAGATACGGGGGCGCTGCTTCAACGGACTGTCGCACGTGCAGCGCCACCGCCTTGTGTATGATGCTTTGCGCGATTTGATTCCGCAGGGCGTGCATGCCCTGGCGATCAAAGCCGAGCCCGTCTGAACCCTCTACAGAAAGCTTTTCGCTCATCATGAAGATCTCTCGTATCGCCAAGGCTGCTGTACTGGCCGCTACCGTCACGCTGGCTGCACCTTCGGTATTCGCGCAAAACATCGCCATCGTCAATGGCAAGGCCGTGCCCAAGGCGCGCGCCGAAGCCATGATTGACCAGATCCTGAAGAACCAGCAGCCCGGTCAGCCGCCGCAGACCCGCACGCCGGATCTGGAACAAAAGGTCAAGGACGAGATCGTCATGCGCGAAATCTTCATCCAGGAAGCCGAGCGCCGTGGCCTGAACACCTCGCCCGATTACAAGGTGCAGATGGAGTTTGCTCGCCAGTCCATTCTGATCCGCACCCTGTTCCAGGACTTCGAGGCCAAGAGCCAGATGACAGAGGTCGAAGCTCGCGCCGAGTACGACAAGATCAAGGCGGCCAATGGCGCAAAGGAACTGCGCGCTCGCCACATCCTGGTCGAGAACGAAGCCGAAGCCAAGGACCTGTTGGCCAAGATCAAGGGCGGCGCCAAGTTCGAAGAGCTGGCCAAGAAGAACTCGAAGGACCCAGGCTCAGCCGAAAACGGTGGCGACCTGGACTGGGCCAACCCCGGCAACTACGTGCCCGAATTCTCGCAGGCGCTGCTCAAGCTGAAGAAGGGCGAAGTTACCAGTGCACCGGTGAAGTCGCAGTTCGGCTGGCACATCATCAAGCTCGAAGACGAGCGCACTGCTCAGTTCCCCGAGTTTGAAGAAGTGAAGGCGCAGATCATGCAGCGCGGCACCCAAGCCAAGCTCGCCAAGTTCCGCGACGATCTGAAGGCCAAGGCCAAGACCGACTACAAGTTCAGCAACTGAACTGGGTGAGCAAGGCGGCATTGCCGCCTGCCGCCGTGGTGTTGACGCTGAGCACCTGCTCGGTCGCGAAGCGCAACACATAGAGCGGGCCTCCGGCCTTGGGGCCGGTCCCGCTCCAGCCTTGCCCCCCGAAAGGCTGTACGCCCACCACCGCGCCTGTCATGCTGCGGTTCACATACACATTGCCGACCCTGGCGCGTGTGCTCACGTGCTGGATGCGTTCGTCCATGCGCGTGTGCAGGCCCAAGGTCAAGCCGTAGCCGCTGGCGTTGATCTGGTCGATGAGGTCGTCCAGCGTCGGCGCATGGGTGCCTGGCCCCCAGTGCACCACGTGCAGGATCGGGCCAAAGTGCTCGGACTGCAGGTGTGAGACGGTGGGAATCCGCCAAGCGCTGGCACGCACGAAGGGGAGCTCGCCCGGGTCAGCCGGCGGGGGCGCCTGGGCAATGAGGTGAACGCCCGAGGCGGCGTTCTCAGCCTGCTCGGTCAAGGCTGCCAGATGGTTCAGCAGACGGGCCTGCGCGTGGGTGTCGATCACCGGTCCCACATCGGTGGACCAAATCTCGGGCGGCCCACTCACCAGGGTGAGCAAGGCGCCCGCCAGCATGGCCTCCATGTCATCGGCCACAGCCTGATGCAGGCACAGCAGACGCAAGGCCGAGCAGCGTTGCCCCGCGCTCAGGAAGGCGCTGGCCACCACCGTGTCGATGACCTGCTCGGGCAAGGCGGTGCTGTCCACGATCATGGCGTTGAGGCCGCCGGTTTCGGCAATCAAGGGCACGATGGGGCGATCGGCCGCAGCCAGACTGTGCTGGATGCGCTTGGCGGTGGCGACCGAACCGGTGAAGGCCACCCCGGCGCACAGGGGATGAGCGACCAGTTCGGCGCCCACGCTCCCGGGGCCGCAGATGCAACACAGCGCGTTTGCAGGTATGCCGTGGCGGTGCAGCAGCGCGACCAGCCTGCGGGCGACCTGAGGTGTTTGCTCGGCCGGCTTGGCCGCCACCACGTTGCCAGCCAGCAAGGCGGCGATGACCTGCCCGGCAAAGATGGCCAGCGGGAAGTTCCAGGGTGCGATGCAAACGAAGACACCCCGTCCGCGGGCGCGCCATTCATTGTGTTCGCCCGTGGGGCCCGGCAGGAGGCGGGTTGCCAGCGTGTCACGGGCCTGCGCGGCGTAGTAGCGGGCGTAGTCAATGGCCTCGCGCACCTCGCTGACGGCGTCAGGCAGTGTCTTGCGAGCCTCCACCACCAGGTCGGCCGCCCAGCTGTCGAGGTCGGCCTCCATTTCGTCTGCGGCGCGCAGGATCGTGGTGCAGCGCTGCGTCAGTTCGGTGGCCTCCCACGCTGACCAGACGCGATCCAGGTCTCGCATGAGGGCGTCGATGGATGGCGTCTCTGCGGATGCGGTTGCGGACTCAGATGAGGATGTCGTTGCGGTGGCGGTGGCGGTGGCGGTGGCGGTGGCTGCGCCAAGCTGGCGCTGGGCGATGGCGGCCAGCAGCGCCTCGCGGTGGGGCGTGTGATGCAGGTCGCGGCCGGCGGCTTGGCGGCGCCCCAGGCCTTTGCGCTCTAGGGGCTGGGCCAGCGTACACGGGCTGACGCCTGTGTCGGTCAACGGGGACGCGAGCAGCGTGTCCAGCGTGACCTCGGGCGCCGCCAGCTGGTGCACGAACGAGGCGTTGGCGCCGTTTTCCAGCAGCCGCCGCACCAGATAAGCGAGCAGGTCACGGTGAGGGCCGACCGGTGCATAGACGCGCACAGCTGCCGCCTGTGCGGCCGGGGTGCTCTGACGCATGGCCTGATAGAGGGACTCGCCCATGCCATGGAGCCGTTGCCATTCCCATTCGGCTGGGCTAAGTCTGTGATGCTGGACCAGTTGGGTGACCGCCGCCAGCGTGGAGGCATTGTGGGTAGCGAACTGGGGGAAGAGTAGGGGGTGGTGCTGCAGCAGGTCTTGCGCGCAGGCCAGATAGGCCAGGTCGGTGTGGGGCTTGTGCGTGTAGACCGGGTAGCCGGGCAGGCCAGCCTCTTGCGCCTGTTTGATTTCGGCATCCCAGTAGGCGCCTTTGACCAGTCGCACGGTCAGACGTCGCTGGTGTTGCTCTGCCAGGCGGGCGACGGCCTGGATCATGGCGGGCGCCCGGTACTGGTAGGCCTGGATGGCCAGACCGAGGCCGGACCATTGCGCGGCAGTCTGGCAGGTGTGCAGACGCTCGAGCAGGTCGGCCAGCACGGCCAGTTGCAAGGTCAGTCGCGTGGATTCCTCGGCGTCGATGGTCAGCAGCAGACCATGTTCCGCGGCCGCGTGTGCCAGCTGGAGCAGGCGCGGACCGAGCTCGCGGATGACCTGGGCTTGGTGGGCCTGCTCGAAGCGCGGGTGCAGCGCCGACAGCTTGATCGACAAGCCCTGCCTGTGTGAGATAGGCCAGTCCACCGCTGCCGCCGGAGTCTGGGCGCTCAGGGTCGCGAGGGCGTGCTGGTAGGCGGCCAGGTAGCGGTCGGCATCTACCCAGGTCCGGGCGCCTTCCCCGAGCATGTCAAAGCTCCAGATGGTTTGAAAGCCCTTGCGCTCATCGGTGCGGGTGATGGCTTCGGCGGCTTGCCAGGCCTGCGCGATATCGGGCGCCAGCACAAACTGTCTGCCCAGCAACTGCAGCGCGTGCAGAGTTGCGGACACCACACTGTCTTGTCCGAGTCGGCCGAGCAGGGCGCCCCAGTTGTGGGGGCCGCCGTCGCCCGGTGCGGGCCGCATGAGCTGTTGCGCCAGGCCCAGCATCCGCGCTGACAGGGCCTCCCACCACGGGTGGCTGTGCGCACTGGCCTCAGCCTGATGGTGCGCGAAGTCACCATGTTGCAGCTGATCGCTCAGCAGCAGGGCGCGGGTGTCGGCGTCGGGAACCCTCAGCAGCGCCTCGGCCAGACGCATCAAGGCCACGCCTTCAGGACGGGACAACGGGTAGGCCTGGAGCAGGGCGTCCATGGCCCAGAAGGCGGGGGGGCGGGCACGCACTTGGGTGACCCATGGCTCACAGTGCGCGCGAACCGCAGACCAATTCAGCGTGTCGGCCAGACGGGTCCTCTGGGCCGAGACGGCTGCCGCCTCGTTCTGCCAGGGGGCAGGCAGCGGCTCTGGTGAGTCTGGCGCGGTGGGAAGGTCGGCAGGCTGGGGCACGGCACACTCCGGTCACATGCCCACAGCCTAGCGTCTACAAGATCAGCGGTCCAGAGATCCTCCGCGTTCAGGTCTGGGTCAGGCGCGCTTGCGGAACACCAAGTCCCACACACCATGGCCCAGTTTCAAACCACGGTTTTCAAACTTGGTCAGCGGGCGGTAGGCGGGTTTTTCGGCGTAGGTTTCCGCCGTGTTGACCAGGCCGGGCTCGGCAGACAGCACTTCCAGCATCTGCTGAGCGTAGGGCTCCCAGTCGGTGGCGCAGTGCACGTAGCCGCCCGGCGCCAGGCGCGAGGTCAAGTGAGCCACCAGCGGCGCCTGGATCAGACGGCGCTTGTTGTGACGCTTCTTGTGCCAGGGGTCGGGAAAGAAGATGTGCACGCCGGCCAGAGAGGCGGGCGGAATCATGTGCTCCAGCACCTCGACCGCGTCGTGGCGCAGGATGCGCAGGTTGCTCAGCCCCATGTCGCCGATGTGCTTGAGCAGCGCGCCCACGCCAGGTTCGTGCACCTCGCAGCCGATGAAATCGGTGTCAGGCAGGGTTTGCGCAATCTTCGCCGTGGCATCGCCCATGCCGAATCCGATTTCCAGCACGACGGGGGCGGTGCGCCCGAATGTGGCCGCGTAGTCCAGAGGCGCCTGTGCGAAGGGCAGCACAAAGTGTGGACCCAGTTCGGCCAGCGCGCGGGCCTGACCCTCAGTGGTGCGCCCGGCACGCATAACGAAAGTCTTGATGGTGCGGTGGTGGCGGTCGCCAGCTTCGGCTTCGGCGGCGGGCGTGTCAGGATCTTGGGGGGCGAGGTCGGGGCTGGACATGCGGGAGGATTTCAGACCGTTGGATCAAGGGCGAGAGTGTGCCTCAGTCTGAGTTGCGTCGCAAACATGAGACGGTAGGGCGCAAGGGTGGCCATGGCATGAGGCTACAATGCGTTAGAGCGCGGGTGTCGTTCAATGGTAGGACTCTTGCTTCCCAAGCAAATAACGTGGGTTCGATTCCCATCACCCGCTCCAGATGAAACGCTAAAGGCCGCTAGGAACATACACCTAGCGGCCTTTTTCATTGCTCAGCTCTCCCGCACGTAAGTTCCAGGCGCCGGCGCCAGTTCCGGGTAGGCCTGCGTGCTGGCAGGCCGAGCGGTCACCAACTTGCCCGCACGCGGTTTGAGCCAGGCCATCCAGTCTTCCCACCACGAACCCTCGTGCTGCTCGGCGCGCTTGAGCCAGGCTTCGGGCCTGTCTGAGCGGTGGGCCTCGGCCACACGGAAGCGGCGCTTGGGTGGCTTCACCACGGGGTTGACGATGCCCAGGATGTGCCCCGAGGTGGACAGCACGTAGCGCTTGGGGCCTGTGAAGTGGTTGTTGACGTGGAAGGTCTGCTTCCAAGGCGCCACGTGGTCGTCTTCGGCCGAGACGGCATACAGCGGCTGGTTGATGCGGGCCAGATCCAGCGGCTCACCGGCCACCGTGAGCGCGTCGGGCTGAATCAAAAGGTTCTTCAGGTAAAGCTGATGCAGATACCAGCTGTGCATGGCCTCGGGCATGCGGGTGGCATCCATGTTCCAGTACAGCACGTCAAACGGCGGCGGCGGCTCACCGTTGAGCCAACCTTGCTCCACGTAATGCCAGATCAGGCTGTTCGAGCGCAGCAGCCGGAAGGAGGCCGCCATGTCCTTGCCGTCCAGATAGCCGGTACGAGCCATCTTGCGGTCCAGGTAGTTCACGCTCGACTCGTCGATGAAGACGTTGATGTCGCCCGGCGCATGGAAGTCGACCAGGGTGGTGAACAGCGTCACGTCTGCCACGGGCACCTGCTCGGGCGGGAAGTGCTTGTTGGCCCAGGCCATGTACATGCTCAGGCCGGTGCCGCCAATGCAGTAGCCCACGGCGTGCACCTTGTCGGCGCCGCTCATCGTGCGAGCCGTCTCGATGATCCCGTGGATGCCCTCGGTCAGGTAGTCGTCAAAGCGGATGTCCCGCATCGACGCATCCGGGTTCTTCCAACTGGTGATGTATACATCCAGTCCTTGATCGAGCAGGAAGCGCACCATGCTCTTCTTGGAGGTCAGGTCCAGCACGTAGAACTTGTTGATCCAGGGCGTGATGATGACGACCGGCTCTGCATGCACCTTGGCTTGGGTGGGCGCGTAGTGAATCACTTCCACCAGACGATTGCGCATCACGACCGACCCTGGCGTGGTGGCCAGGTTCTCGCCCACCTTGAAGTCGTCCGGGCTGGTCATGCGGATGTCGCCCGCCTTCATGTCCTCAAGGAAGATCTCGTAACCCTTGCGCAGGCTCTCGCCCTTGGTTTCAATGGCGTGGCGCATGGCGACCGGGTTGGTCAACAGAAAGTTGGACGGCGCCATGGCATTGAGCCAGTTGCGCCACCAGAATGCCGCCTTGCGTCGCTCCTGCTTGGACAGCCCAGGGGTGTCGTAGAGCATGTCCTGCGTGTTGTGTGTGAACGCGAGGTACCACTCCTTGAGCAGGTCCCATTGGGGGGGCTCTGTCCAGAGCGGATCGGCAAAGCGCACATCTTCGTCGTTCACCCTGATCGGGTCGTCGCTGGGCAGGCCCATCAAGCGGTTGAGCGTGTGCCATTGCAGGTTCCACAGATCGGTCGACAGCCGAATCATCCGGTCGGTCAGCTCCTGAGGGTGCGTCAACCAAGCGAGCTGGGCATGGACGATAGGAGCCGTCATGCCCAGGGGATCAACGGTATCTTCTACGGTGTGGTGGAGCTGCTCCAGGGTCTGCGCCACCACCTTGCCAGGATCCGTCATCTCAGGTGGACGGGCCTCGGCGGCTTTGCCGGGCCTGGATCTGGTGTTGATGTTGGTTTTGGCGCTGGTCTTGCTGCTTGCTGTGCGCGTCGTCTTCGCCATGACCCCGGACTCCTGTCTGTTTCACGTCGGTTCACTGTCAAGCTGACAGTATGACCGACGATTTTGACGCTTGGACGGCCATGCCCAGACTCGGCGCGGACGCGTTCAGGCGGTCAGGCCGCCCAGGCACAGGTACTTGATTTCGACGTAGTCATCCATGCCGTGGCGCGCACCTTCACGACCCAGCCCCGACTGCTTGACGCCCCCAAACGGTGCCTCGCAGTGCGAAATCATGCCGGTGTTCACGCCCACCATGCCGTACTCCAGTGCCTCACCCACCCGGAAAATCCGGCCCATGTCGCGGCTGAAGAAATAGCTGGCCAGGCCAAACTCGGTGTGGTTGGCCGCAGCAATCGCTTCGGCCTCGGTCTCGAACTTGAACACCGGGGCCACGGGGCCGAAGATTTCCTCTCGGGCCACACGCATGTCACTGCTCACGTTGGCCAGCACTGTGGCCTGGTAGAAGGCACCGCCAGACACCTTGGCGCGGGCGCCGCCGGTGAGCACCTTGGCGCCCTTGGCGACGGCATCGGCCACCAAGGTCTCCACCTTGTTCAGGGCTTCGTCGTCGATCAGCGGCCCTTGGGCCACGCCCTGCTCGAACCCATTGCCTATCTTGATTTCGGCCACGCGGGCGGCCAGTCGGGCCACGAAGGCGTCATAGATGCCGGCCTGCACATACATGCGGTTGGCGCACACACAGGTCTGACCTGAGTTGCGGTACTTGCTCGCCAGTGCGCCTTCCACGGCCACGTCCAGATCGGCATCGTCGAACACGATCAGGGGCGCGTTGCCCCCCAACTCCAGCGACAGTTTCTTGATGGTCGGCGCGCACTGCTGCATCAGGATGCGGCCCACCTCGGTGGAGCCCGTGAAGGACAGGTGGCGCACCGTGTCGCTGGCGCACAAGACCTTGCCCACCTCAATCGAGCGCTGTGCATCCGCCGTGATGACATTGAGCACGCCCGGCGGCATGCCGGCGCGCTGGGCCAGCTCTGCGACGGCCAAGGCCGACAGCGGCGTGGCCTCGGCTGGTTTGATGACGACCGGGCAACCCGCCGCCAGGGCAGGGGCCACCTTGCGCGTGATCATGGCCACCGGGAAGTTCCACGGCGTGATGGCGGCGCACACGCCCACAGGCTGGCGCAGCACCAGCAGGCGCTTGCTTGGATCGGGGCTCGGAATCGTCTCACCATAGACACGACGTGCCTCTTCGGCAAACCACTCCACGAAGCTGGCGCCATAGAGCACCTCGCCCCTGGCTTCGGCCAGAGGCTTGCCCTGCTCGGCCGTCATGATGCGGGCCAGGTCGTCGGCGTGCTGGTTCAGCAGGTGGAACCACTTCATCAGGATCGCGGCGCGCGCCTTGGCCGACAGGGCCCGCCAAGCTGGCCAGGCTGCGTTGGCGGCTGCGATGGCGGCTTGCGTCTGCTCGGCGCCCAGGTTGGGCACTTCGGCCAGCACGGCGCCGGTGGCGGGGTCGGTCACAGCAAAGCGCTGCGGAGCGTCCACCCATTGCCCGTTGATCAGGGCTTGCGTTTTGAGCAAGGTCGGGTCTTGCAGGGCGGCCAACGGGGAGGAGGTGAGGCTCATGTCGTTCTCGCTTGCTTGTGAGTGGATCTGGTGTGTGTCAAGCCCTCGATCATAGGGGCCTGGCGAAATCTATAATCTAACGTTATGCCCGGCGTGTCCACGCTGCGGACACTGCGCCTGAGCGCACCTGATCAAGAGAGAGTCCCTCCCCATGAAAGCCGCAGACATCCGCAAGACCTTCCTGGAGTACTTCCAGTCCAAGGGCCACGCCATCGTGGCATCCAGCCCCGTCGTGCCGGGCGACGACCCGACCCTGCTGTTCACCAATGCCGGGATGAACCAGTTCAAGGACGTGTTCCTGGGCTTTGACAAGCGTCCGTACTCGCGTGCCACCACGTCGCAAAAGTGCATCCGCGCCGGCGGCAAGCACAACGACCTGGACAACGTCGGCTACACCGCCCGTCACCACACCTTCTTCGAGATGCTGGGCAACTTCTCGTTCGGTGACTACTTCAAGCACGACGCCATCAGCTACGCCTGGGAGTTGCTGACCGAGCAGTTCAAGCTGCCCAAGGACAAGCTGTGGGTCACCGTCTATCACGAGGACGACGAGGCCTACGACATCTGGAACAAGGTGGTGGGCGTGCCCTCCGAGCGCATCGTGCGCATCGGCGACAACAAGGGCGGCCGCTACATGTCCGACAACTTCTGGATGATGGGCGACACCGGCCCCTGCGGCCCCTGCACCGAGATCTTCTACGACCACGGCCCCGACATCGCCGGTGGCCCTCCGGGCAGCCCCGATGAAGACGGCGACCGCTACATCGAGATCTGGAACAACGTCTTCATGCAGTTCAACCGCACCGAAGACGGCGTGATGCACCCGCTGCCCAAGCCCTCGGTGGACACCGGCATGGGCCTGGAGCGCATTGCCACCGTGCTGCAAGGCAAGCACAGCAACTACGAAATCGACCTGTTCCAGGCCCTGCTGGCCGCGGCCAAGACCGCCGTGGATGCAGCCGGTGGTGCTTCGGCGGCCACGGGCGTCGAAGGTGTCGGCTGCGACGCCGCCAGCCCCAGCCTGAAGGTCATTGCCGACCACATCCGCGCCTGCTCGTTCACGGTCGCCGATGGCGTCATCCCCAGCAACGAAGGCCGTGGCTACGTGCTGCGCCGCATCACCCGCCGCGCCATCCGTCACGGCTACAAGCTGGGCGCCCGCACCCCGTTCTTCCACAAGCTGGTGTCGGCCCTGGTCGCGCAAATGGGCGAGGCCTACCCCGAGCTGCGCCAGAACGAAAAGCGCATCACCGAGGTCCTCAAGACCGAAGAAGAGCGCTTCTTCCAGACCATTGCCCACGGCATGGAAATCCTGGAAGGCGCGCTGGCCTCGGGTTCCAAGCAAATTGACGGCGAAACCGCCTTCAAGCTGCACGACACCTACGGCTTCCCGGTCGACCTGACCGCCGACGTGTGCCGTGAGCGCGATGTGACCGTGGACCAGGCCGGCTTCGACGCCGCCATGGCCCACCAGCGCGAGCAGGCCCGTGCGGCCGGCAAGTTCAAGATGGCCACAGGCCTCGAATACTCGGGTGTGCCCACCGGCTTCCACGGCTACGAACACCTGACGGTGGACGCCGCCAACGTGACTGCCATCTATGTGGACGGCGCCTCGGTGCAAGAAGCCCAGGCTGGTGACGACGCCGTCATCGTGCTGGACCACACACCGTTCTACGCCGAATCCGGCGGCCAGTGTGGCGACAGCGGTGACCTGCGCAACGCCACCAGCCGCGTCGTCGTCGAAGATACGCAAAAGATCCAGGCCGACGTGTTCGGCCACCACGGCCGCGTGGTCGAAGGCAGCATCAAGGTGGGCGACAAGCTCAACGCCAAGGTCGATGCCGACGTGCGCGCCAAGACCGTGCGCAACCACAGCGCCACCCACCTGATGCACAAGGCCTTGCGCGAAGTGCTGGGCGACCACGTGCAGCAAAAGGGCTCTCAGGTCACGGCCGACCGCACCCGCTTCGACTTCGCCCACAACGCACCGCTGACCGCCGAGCAAATTCGCGAAGTGGAAGAGCTGGTGAACGCCGAGGTCCTGCTCAACGCCGAAGCCCAGGCTCAGGTGATGGCACTGGACGACGCACAGAAGTCGGGCGCCATGATGCTGTTCGGTGAGAAGTACGGTGAAACCGTGCGCGTCCTGAGCATCGGCTCGTCCAAGGAACTGTGTGGCGGCACCCACGTGCAGCGCACTGGTGACATCGGTCTGTTCAAGATCGTGGCCGAAGGCGGCGTGGCCGCTGGCGTGCGCCGTGTCGAAGCCATCACGGGCGCCAACGCCCTGGCCTACACGCAGAACCTGGAAACCACCCTGGACGGCGTGGCTGCCTTGCTCAAGTCCACCCCACACGAGGTACCGGCTCGCGTGGCCGCCGCGCAGGAGCAGATCCGCGCCCTGGAAAAGGAAATCGCCGCCCTCAAGGGCAAGCTGGCCTCCAGCCAGGGCGACGAGCTGATGACCCAGGCCGCCGACATCAAGGGCGTCAAGGTGCTGGCCGCGACCCTGGAGGGCGCCGACGCCAAGACCTTGCGCGAGACCATGGACAAGCTCAAGGACAAGCTCAAGACCGCGGTCATCGTGCTCGCCGCGGTGGACGGTGGCAAGGTCCAGATCGCTGCGGGCGTGACGGCCGACAGCACCGGCAAGGTCAAGGCTGGCGAGCTGGTCAACTTTGTCGCCCAGCAAGTGGGCGGCAAGGGCGGCGGCAAGCCCGACATGGCCATGGCCGGTGGCACCGAGCCGGCGGCTTTGCCAAGCGCGCTGGCCAGCGTCCAGGCCTGGGTGACCGAGCGTCTCTGACCCCGTCTGTGATTGGGCAAGCACGGCATGGGGCTCCTTCGGGAGCCCTTTTTGCTGTCTTGGGTGGAAACACCCATGTGAAGATGTCGCGCACGAAACCCTCCTGTCACCCCGCATCCTGTTGTGCGGGCAGGGGAGTTCGTACCATGGGTCTATTCTGGATACACCGACGAGGACGACAGATGGCCCACCAGACCGACAAGCAACACCCGATCGTGCCCCGTGAGAAGCTGGACTTCGGGCTTGACGATAGCATCCCGAAGTACTGGTTCGGCGGCGACCCGTTCCGCACCCGCTTCTTCGACGCCATGTCCCTGATCTTCCCGCCCGGCGAGAAGTTCTTCATGGTGACCGTGCGTGACTACCGCGATCAGGTGCACGACCCCAAGCTGCTGCAAGACATCAAGGACTTCAACCGGCAGGAAGCCCAGCACAGCATGGTGCACAACCAGTACAACGAGTTGCTGCGCAAGCAAGGCATGCCGGTGGACGAGATGATCGGCTGGCTCGACAACCTGCTGTTCACGAAGTACCGCAGCCGCTTCAGCCGCCAGTACACCCTGGCCATCACTGGAGCCTTGGAGCACCTGACCGCCCTGGGCGCGCATGCCATGTTCGATGAGCGCGACATCCTGGGTGAGGCCCACCCCAATGTGCGCGCCTTGTACGCCTGGCACGCCATCGAAGAGGTGGAGCACAAGGGCGTGGCTTACGACGTCATGATCGACTACGCCAAGGTGGGCTACCTGCGCCGTGTCACGGCCCTGGTCCACGCCACCGTCATGTTCCCGCGCGTGATCTTCAAGTTCGCCAACCGCATGTTGAAGGAAGACGGGTTCAGCTTCTGGGACCGGATCAAGCTCAACGTCAAGGGACTTCACTGGCTGCTCAAGCCCGGTGGTTTCCTGTGGCCCACCCACAAGCACTACGTCCAGTATTACAAGCCGGGCTATCACCCCTGGCAGGAAACCGATCAGCCTGGCTACGCCGAGTGGCTGGCCGGCTTCAATCTGCACCGCAATCCGGTGGAGGCCAGTGAGCTGATGCGCGCGGCCATGCTGCGGTGAACCCTCGCAGGCAAGGCCTGTCATTGTGGTTAGACTTCGGCACACCTTGATGTGGGTGTGCCGATTTCGTCCATGCGTATCCCTCTGCCTCCTCCTGCCGTCCTGGAAGCCATGGGCATCAAGCCCATTCCCTTGTTCATGCTCTCCGCATGGATCAAGGCTGCCACCAAGTGCGGCTTCAACGTTCAGCCCCTCTTCAAAGAAGCCGGCATCAAGATTGACCTGATCCGGCTGGAGGATGCACGCGTCTCTCCGTTGCAGCTCATCTCGCTGCTCGAGCAGTGCGTCGCCCTGTCACCCGATCAGTACTTCCCGCTGGTCCTGGGTGACACCTTCGCGTTTGAGTCCCTGCCCGAGTTTGAAACCCTGCTGACCACCAGCGCCAGCCTGCGCGATGCTTTGCGTGCGGCCGATCTGGCCCGCCTGATGGTCTTGCCGTGGCTGACGATCGAGGTCAAGGAAGAAGGCGACGAAGCGCGCGTCTGTATTGCCTTTGACCTGCCGATGCAAAAGCTGGTCGCCCACGCTTTGCCGCTGCACCTGGTCATCCATGCCACCTTGGCGTGTATCCGCAAGTTTGGGCGCACCTTGCAGGGGACCGAGTCAGGCTTCATCGGGATCGAACTCAAGGGCCCCCCGATTCCTCAGGCTGACAAGCTGGAGGCCTTTTTCGGTGTGCCCGTCCACTTCCATGCGCCGGTGGATGCCCTGCGGTTCGAACGTCACCTGCTCGATCATCCCCTGGAAGGCGCCTTTCCCGCACTGCACGAACAGGCGCAGTTTCTGGCCGAGCAGCGGCTTGGGCGCGAAGCACGTCGGCAGGGCGTGGCTGCGGAAATCGAAAACCTGCTCGCCCGGGAGCCCGAGTTGCTTGCGCTGGGCGTCGAGGACATGGCCGAGCGCTTGAACTTGCACCCTCGCACCCTGCAGCGGCGCCTCAAAGATGAAGGCGACAGTTATCTGAGTGTGCAGGCACGCATGCGTCACCGCCTTGCCTGCCAGTGGCTCAAGCAAGGCCAGCAGTCGATCGACGAGATCAGCCTGCGGCTCGGGTTTTCTGACCGACGTGCCTTCACGGCCGCCTTCAAGCGCTGGGAAGGTGTGACCCCCAGCGCGTGGCGAGAACAGCAGCCTTGACGCTTGGCGGCCCCCTGAATGCAGGGGGGCGGCGCGGGTTTACGCGGCCACCACATGGGGGTTAGTGGCGTGAAATGATCCTAATTGGGGGTCCGTCTTCCTTGTGCGGCTCGTAGCGACGTCATAGATTTGAGGCATTCAGACGCCCGTTAGCAGTCTTGGTAAGCGCCTGTCTTGATGCCCACTATGCAACGCTCCTTGTCCACATCGTCCGTGCCCGTTCCGTCTCTGGGAAGCTGGCGCCAAGCCGCCTCCGTATGCGGCTTCACGATCGACCCGGTTCTGCGCGAACTGGGGATCAATCAACACGATCCCCACGCCCAGCTTCGCGTGTCGCCGCTCAACTTGTTCAAGGCCTTCACCTTGTGTGTCGAGCGCGCGCGTGGCCACCACTTTCCCTTCGCGCTGGGCGAGAACTTCGTGTTCGAGCACTACGCGGAGTTCGATGCGTTTGTCGCTTCCTGCGCCAGCATTCGCGAGCTTCTGGAGCTCGCTGGCTGGGCCCGCGAACTGTTGGCACCCTGGATGTCGCTGCGCCTGGACGAGTTCGGTGCCGAAGCCCATTTGCGCGTCGTCATGGACGTCCCTGAAGCCGAACCGCGCGAGCTGTGCCATGTGCGAGAGGTGGTGTTGGCAGCAGTCAACCAGTTGATCAAGCGCGCCACGCGTGGTTCGCACTGGCTGTTGTCAGTCCGCATGGCCCTGCCGGCTCCCTCGCACCACCAGCGCTTTGTCGAGCACTTTGGTGTGCCGGTGTTCTTCAACGAAGGCGCAGATGCCCTGGTCATGGACCGCCGCTGGCTCGATCAGCCTCTCAACGAACCCCTGCCTGAGGCGCTCCAACAGGCGCGTCTGCGCATCGAGCGGCGCTTGAATCAAGAGGGGGGCGAGCGCCGCATCGTCGACGAGGTGCGCTGGGCACTGGAGCGTCGGCCCGAGTTGCTGCGTGAAGGCCTGGAGGCCACCGCCACGGCATTGGGACTGCACCCCCGCACCTTGCAACGGCGCCTGCAGACCGAGGGCGTCAAGTATGTGGACATCCAGTCCGAGGCCAAGTGCAACCGTGCCCAGGTGATGCTGCGCCGTCGCGCCATCAGCATGGAGTCCATCAGCGACGAGCTGGGGTTCTCGGATCGCCGGGCCTTCACCTTTGCATTCAAACGCTGGACAGGGCTGTCACCCAGCGCGTATCGCAGCCAGCTCGGGGCTGTCAAAGCCTGAGTGCGGGGTTCGAGACGGGCAGGGGCTCAGACCCTGATAGAGTCCGAGCCATGTCCGAACCCTCAGAACTCCAGGGCAAGCACGTCGTGCTGGGCCTGACAGGCGGCATCGCCTGCTACAAATCGGCCGAATTCGTGCGCCTGCTCACCAAGGCGGGTGCCACCGTGCAGGTGGTCATGACCGAAGCGGCCGCGTCCTTCATCACCCCCGTGACCATGCAGGCCCTCTCCGGCCGGCCGGTGGTCACCAGCCAGTGGGACGCGCGCGAGCCCAACAACATGGCTCACATCAACCTCAGCCGCGAAGCCGATGCCATCGTGCTGGCGCCCGCCAGTGCCGACTTCATCGCGCGGCTGGTGCAGGGCAGGGCAGATGAGCTGCTCAGCCTGACGTGCCTGGCGCGCCCGCGCGAGCGTTGCCCTTTGCTGGTGGCCCCCGCGATGAACAGGGAGATGTGGTCGCACCCGGCCACGCAGCGCAATGTGGCGCAACTGGTCGCCGACGGCGCCCTGATCTTGGGCCCCGGCAGTGGCGACCAAGCCTGCGGTGAAGTGGGTGATGGCCGCATGCTGGAACCAGCCGAATTGCTTGAAGACCTGATTGCCTTCTTCCAGCCCAAGGTGCTCGCCGGCAAGCGTTTGTTGATCACAGCTGGCCCCACCTTTGAGCCCATCGACCCGGTACGCGGCATCACCAACCACTCCAGCGGCAAGATGGGCTTTGCCATCGCGCGGGCCGCCCGGGAAGCTGGTGCCGAGGTCACCCTGGTGGCCGGTCCGGTTCACCTGCCCACACCGCGCGGCGTGCGCCGCCACAACGTGATGACCGCCCAGCAGATGTTCGATGCCGTGGTACCGCAGGCCTCGCAACACGATGTTTTCATTGCCACTGCTGCGGTGGCCGACTGGCGCCCGGTCAATTCAGCCGAGCACAAGATCAAGAAAGAAGGTACCAAGTCGGTCCCCTCGTTCGAACTCACCGAGAACCCCGACATCCTCGCCGCTGTCGCGGGCCTCAGTGCGCCCCCTTACTGCGTCGGCTTTGCCGCCGAGAGCGAACGCCTGCTGGAGCACGCGCGCGCCAAGATGCTGCGCAAGCGTATCCCCTTGATCGTCGGCAACCTCGGGCCCGCCACCTTCGGGCGCGACGACAACGCCTTGGTGCTGATCGACGATCAAGCTGATCGAGCTCTGCCGCCTGATGGCAGCCGTGCTGACAAACTCACCCTGGCCCGCGCCCTGATGCAAGACATTGCTCGCCGACTTCAATCTGTGAACCCATGACCACCGTTGACATCCGTATCCTTGACCCCCGCGTGGGCGATGCCTTGCCCGCTTATGCCACGCCTGGCAGTGCCGGGCTCGACCTGCGTGCCTGTGTCGATGCGCCCGTGGTGCTGGAGCCTGGCCAAGCGCAGTTGATCCCCACAGGGCTGGCCATGCACCTGGGGGACCCCGGTCTGGCCGCGATGATCCTGCCGCGCTCCGGTCTGGGGCACAAGCACGGCATCGTGCTGGGCAATCTGGTGGGCCTGATCGACTCCGACTACCAGGGGCCGCTGATGGTGAGTTGCTGGAATCGCGGCAGCGAGCCCTTCACCATCCAACCGCTGGAGCGCATTGCCCAACTGGTGATCGTGCCGGTCGTGCAGGCGCAATTCCGCCTGGTGGACAGTTTTGACGCCAGTGAACGCGGCGAGGGGGGCTTTGGCTCCACCGGACGCGGCTGAAGCGCACGTCCTGCCCGGAATGAAACGCCCATGCCAAAGCAAAAGGCCGCGCAAGGCGGCCTGAAACGGGGTGGGCAAAGGTCAGTGCAGGGTTTCGCCCGGCGGAGTCGAGGGCGTGAAGCCCACCAAAACTTCTGATACGGAGCCTTGTTCTACTTCTTCCTCGGTGGCCGGACGCACGTCCAGCACTTTGAGGCTGATGCGAACGGCCAAGCCCGCCAGCGGGTGGTTGCCATCCAGCACCACATGGCTGTCGTACACCTCGGTGACTGTGTAGATGGCATCCGGATTGAGGTCTGGTGTCTTCGAGCCTTCAGGCGGGCCGTCGAACTGCATGCCTTCGACCACTTCGGGTGGGAAAATTTCGCGCGCTTCAAAGAAGACCAGATCGGCGTCATAGTCGCCGAAGGCATGCTCGGGCTCCAGATGCAGATGGGCTTCAAAGCCCACGCTCTGGCCCAGCAAGGTCTCTTCGACCTTGGGCAGGAGGTCTTCTCCGCCCAAGAGAAACTCCATCGGCTCGTTAAGCTCGTCTACCAATTGGCCCTGGGCATCTTCCAGACGCCACACCAGGCTCACGACACAGGGTGAGGAAATGATCATGGCGAGATCATCTCATGAGGCGCTGGGTCCTGTGTGAGGCCCGTGCGCGACTCGTGCTGCATCGGGCGGCAGTTTTCGTTGAGCGGCATCAGCGCCACTGCGCGCAGTTCGCGCCACAATGCGGGCATGAAATCGACCAAAACCTCTGCCTCCGCTGCGGCCACGCCGGTCACTCCCGCTGGCCCGCTGCCCATCGACCAAATCACGCCCTTGCTCGGAGGCATGTCGCCAGAGACCTTCATGCGGCGCTACTGGCAGAAAAAGCCCTTGCTGATTCGTCAGGCCATCCCGGGCGTGCGCTCGCCCATCGAGCGCAGCAAGCTGTTTGCGCTGGCCGGGCAGGAAGAGGTCGAATCCCGCTTGATCGTGCGCGAACATGCCACCGGTTCGGCTGTCGTGAAGAAGAGCCGAGGCAAAGCGGCGGTGTCAACGCCCGGTCAATGGCAGCTCACCCACGGCCCCCTGAGTCGGCGCAGCCTGCCGCCGCTGGATCAACCCGGTTGGACCTTGCTGGTGCAGGGGCTCGATCTGCACGTGCCGGCTGCCTACGACTTGCTGCAGCAGTTCCGCTTTGTGCCCGATGCGCGCCTGGACGATCTGATGATCTCGTATGCGACCGATGGCGGTGGCGTCGGCCCACACTACGATTCGTACGACGTGTTCCTGCTGCAGGTGCATGGTCAGCGTCGCTGGCGCATCGGGCCGCTGAAGGACACCCGTCTGCAAGATGACGTGCCGCTGAAGATCCTGACGCACTTCGTGCCCGAGGAAGAGCACGTGCTGGAGGCGGGCGACATGCTCTACCTGCCACCGGGCTGGGCCCACGACGGCATCGCACAAGGTGAGTGCATGACCTGCTCGATCGGCTTTCGCGTGCCGGAAGGCACCGATCTGGCGCGCGAGGTGCTGATCCGCTGGATGGAGGGCATGGACACGGCCGACAAGCCCCGGCTGTATCAAGACCCCAAGCAGGTTGCCACCAGCACGCCGGGCCTGATTCCCGATGCCTTGCGCCAGTTCACTGCCGACGCCGTGGCGCGCCTGATGAAGGACCCCACCGGGTTGCAATCGGCACTGGGCGAAATCCTGACCGAGCCCAAGCCACGCATCTGGTTCCAATCCGGTGAACCTTTGCCTGACGGCATGGGGGTGCGACTGGATCCGCGGACCCGCATGATGTACGACGAGCAGCGGGTGTTTGCCAACGGCGAGTCGTGGCGGGCGGGCGGTAAGGATGCCCGACATCTGCGTCAGCTGGCCGATCAGCGTTTCCTGCCGGCCTCCGTTGTGGCACAGGCCAGCGACGCAGTGCGCGAACTGCTCAACCAGTGGGCCGAAGACGGGTGGTTGCACCCCTTGGCGTGATGTGCCGCTCGTGACAAGATTGCACGCATGAGCGAAGAAACCGTGAATCCTTCGGGGGCGGCCGATGTCGGGGCGGAGGCCTCGGCGATTTCGGACCTGTCCGGTCGCATCAGCAGTTGGCGCGATTTTTCAGATCGTGTCAGCGCCGCCATGGCGATGGTCGCAGCGGAACCAGGTCCCATGACCCTGAGCGATCGCGATTTCGCTCACTGGCCGCTGGGGCAGCGGGAGGTGGTGGAGGCCTTCCAGCAATGGGTGTTGGGTTCGGCGCGCGAAATACGCTGCCACGTGCTGGCTGCGAGTTATGACAGCTTTGTGCGCGTGCATCCGCGCTGGGTGAACTGGCGCAAGCTCTGGGCCCATCGAGTGCCGTGTCACCAATCGCCAGAGGAGCTGGCCTTGTCGGTGCCCACCCTGCTAGTGCTACACGACAGGTTGGCTTTGAGAGTCCTGGAACCCCTGGTGGGCCGGGGCTTGTGGACCCGGGACCCCGCGGTCATCGGTGATTGGTTGGGTGAAGTTGATGTTATTTTGCAACGTTCACACGATGCGTTACCGCCGACCACGCTGGGGCTATAAGGGTTAGCCTGATACGCCGTATAATCAGCAGCTGAATACTGAGCGAAGCCAATGTGTGGCGTCGCACATATTTCCAATATCACCGGTTTTATTGACACTCCATTGAGGATAAAAGCATGAAAAAGTCGCTCCTGCTGGCTTCGCTGATCGCTGCCGTTGCCCTGGCTGCTTGTGGTAAGAAGGAAGAAGCTGCTGTTGACGCCGCTTCCGCCGCTTCCGAAGTCGCCGTCGCTGTTGAAGCCGCTTCTGAAGCCGCTTCCGCTGCTACGGACGCTGCTTCGGCTGCTACCGACGCTGCTTCGGCTGCTGTTGACGCTGCTTCCGCAGCCGTCGAAGCTGCTTCTGCCGCTTCGAACTAATCTTAGTTCGGTCGCGAAAAAAGCCGCTCTTCGGAGCGGCTTTTTTTATGTCTGAACGCTTCGTGCGTGCAGCATATGAAAAGACCCGGGGGCTTGCGCCATCCGGGTCTTGTATTTTTGTGAGGGGCGCCTGGGTGGCTCTCGGCCCTCCCCCGGGTGTGACCCCTCAGTTGAGTTCAGTCAGCAACTGTTGCGCAATGCGCTTGCCAGTGGCGCTGGTGGCGGCTTTGCCTTGCTCGTCGAGCACATTCACCACGCTGTTGTTGCCTTGGCCTTGCACCTTCACCTGATAGCGGCTCAGACCACCTCCGCTCTTGTCATCGGCGCCGAACAGGCGTGAGAAGAAGCCTGGCTTGCTGGCGGTGGGGTCGTTGGCGGACAGGCGCACTTCGAAGCTGCCTTGAAGGCGGTCACGATTTTCGACGGTGAAACCGCTGCGATCCAGGGCCAGGCCAACGCGACGCCAAGTGGTGTCCGGGTCGGCCGCCACCGTCAGGCCATTGCCTTGGGCATTGAGTTGAGCGATGTTGGGGGTGGTTGCAGGCGCAGCAGCGGCTCGGGTCGAATCGCGCTTGAGGGCGTCGGCCTCTTCCTGAGTGCCCCCCAAAACGATCATCAGGCGCGACAGCATTTCAGCTTCCAGGCCCGGATCGCTCGGGCGCGTGCGCCAGGTGGTCCGCTCTTTCTTGCTGTCTTCGTATTCTTCGCTCATGCCGCGATGGGTCACGTAGACCTCGGTGCCGTTCGCGGTCCGTTCGATGCGGGTGCGGTACATGTCACGCTCGCCGGTGTCGTAGAGCATGTCGAACACGCGACCCAGGGTTTGGCGGATCAGGCCGTCCTTGGGCACCTTGGCGCGGTTCTCGGCCCAGGTGGTTTCCATCACGCCGACTTCGGGCTGGTTGACCGCCAGGCTGAAGCCGTTGTCTTCCCAGAACTTGCTGACCTGGTTCCACACCTTGTCGGCAGGTTGATCAACCACCAACCAACGGTTCTGTCCCTGGCGTTCCAGTTTCACGCCACCTTTGGTGGCCACGGCCACAGAGGTCTGGCCGCTGGTGGCTGCTGCCTCAGCGCGGGTGAGTGTGCTGGCGCTGATGGATGCCGATGGCAGTTGGTTGTAACGGACCTGACCTGGCAACTGGCTCAGGTCGGGTGGCACATCCAGACGCACGGTTTTGGCGCCGCTGGTGCGGTAGTCCACCTTGTCGCCACCGAGGGCGTCGTTGATGGTGGAGCAGCCGGAGACCAGCAGCAAGGACGCCAGCGTGGCGCCCAGAACGAGGGGTGTCGATTGACGAGGTGTGTTCGGCATGTGCGGTGCGTGAAGGTCAGATCCCGACGCCTGTGGGTCGGGAGGAAGTCAGGATCGGAGGGGTTACAACACCCCGGACTCGTGCAGGGCGGCCTTGACCAGTTCTTGCGAAGCTGGCGTCAGGGGCGTCAAAGGCAGACGCAGCGCGCCACCGGTCTTGCCCATGTGGGCCAGGGCCCACTTGACGGGAATCGGGTTCGGCTCGACAAACAGTTGCTTGTGTAGCGGCAGCAGCTTCATGTGCAGCTCAATGGCGCGCTTGGCATCTTGCGCCATGGCGGCCTTGCACAGCTCGGCCATGTCGCGCGGGGCGACGTTGGCGGTGACGCTGATGTTGCCGTGACCACCCATGGTCATCAGGTGAACGGCCGTGGGGTCGTCGCCCGAGAAGATGGAGAAGCCCTTGGGCGCCTGCTTGATCAGCCAGGCAGCACGGTCGAGGTTGCCGGTGGCTTCTTTGATGCCGATGATGCCGGGCAACTGAGCCAGTCGCAGGGCGGTTTCGGGCAGCATATCGGCTACGGTGCGGCCGGGCACGTTGTAGAGCACCACGGGGATGTCAACCGCCTCGACGATGGCCTTGAAGTGCTGGTAGATGCCTTCTTGCGTGGGCTTGTTGTAGTACGGCACGACCTGCAGGGTGCAGTCAGCGCCGACCTTCTTGGCAAACTTGCTCAGCTCGATGGCTTCACGGGTGGAGTTGGCACCCGCGCCGGCCATGATGGGCACGCGGCCAGCGGCTTGCTCAACGGCCACACGGATGATTTCGCAGTGCTCCTCGACGGACACGGTCGGGGATTCGCCCGTGGTGCCCACCACGCCGATGCAGTTGGTGCCTTCAGCGATGTGCCAGTCGATCAGTTTGCGCAGGCTGTCGTAATCGACGTTGCCGTCTTCGAACAGGGGCGTGACCAGGGCGACGATGCTGCCAAAAATGGGTTTCATGGTGATTCCTTCTATCTGATCATTCTAATGGGCTGAAAGCGCGGATCTGGGTAGGGGCTTCGTCAGAAGCAACTCCAGATGCGTCCGGCCAGATCGACGATCAGATCGGGTGAAAAGTACAGCGAGAACACGAGCGCGAGCGCCACGGCGGCAGCGAGGTAGCCCAGGGCGATGCGGTGGCGGCGCTCCAGCATGTCTCAGTTTCAGAGGGTGACCGTGCGGGGCACGGGGGTTTGATGCTCCCGGATGGGGAAGTTCAACGCTGAGGCGACCACTCCCAACGCAATGGCCAGCCACCACACGACCTGGTAGCTTCCGGTGGCATCGTAGAGGCGTCCGGCCAGCCACACGCCCATGAACGAACCGATCTGATGTGAAAAGAACACGATGCCGCCCAGCATGGACAGGTGTCGCACGCCGTGCATCTGGGCGACCACGGCATTGGTGGGGGGCACGGTGGACAGCCAGAGCGTGCCCATCACGGCAGCGAACACGCCCACGCTCAGCGGTGACAGGGGCAGGCTGATGAACACGATCATGACCACGGCGCGGGTCAGGTAGATGCCCGAGAGGATCCAGTTTTTGCGCAGCCGCTGCCCGAGGGCGCCGGCGGCATAGGTGCCGATGACGTTGAACAGGCCGATGAGCGCGAGGGCCGTGGTGGCGACTTCGGGGCCGAGCTGCTGGTCTTTGAGGTAGCTGGGCAGGTGGATACCGATGAAGGCGACCTGGAAACCGCAGACGAAGTAGCCTGCGGTCAGCAGCAGAAAGTCACGGTGACCGAAGGCGTCGCGCAGGGCGGCCGAGGCCGGTTGGGGTGGCGGGGCGCTGGCGTTGGGTGCGGCCTCAGGGGCTTCGCGCAGCCCGAAAGCGATGGGGCCAATGAGCAGGGCGGACAGGGCCAGGGCCATCAGGGCGGCCGACCAATCCATGCGGTGCAGCAGGGTGCTGGCCAGGGGCACCATGAGGAACTGGCCAAACGAGCCGGCGGCGGCCGTGATGCCCATGGCCCAGGAGCGTTGTTGGGCGCTGATGTTGCGGCCGATGATGCCGTAGATGACCGAGTAGGTGCAGCAGGCCTGCGCCAGGCCGATGGTGACGCCGGTGGTCAGCAGGAAGGGCAGATGCTCGGTGGTGGTGGCCATGCCGAACAGACCGAGCGCGTAGAGGATGCCGCCGGCCCACAAGGCCTTGAACGCGCCACCGCGGTCGGCCCACCAGCCCACGAAGGGGCCGGCCGCGCCCCAGACCAGGTTCTGCAGCGCCAGGGCCAGGGAAAAATCCTCTCGCGACCAGCCGTGCGCCATGGTGATGGGTTGCAGCCACAGTCCGAAGGCGTGGCGGATGCCCATGGAGAGGGTGACGACGAGCGCGCCACACAGCAGCAGTTGCACCAGTGGCAGGGGGCGGGAGGATGATGGCATGGCAGGCAGGCGAGCGTGGGGCTCAAACCTGCATGTTCATGATATCGGTATACGCCTGAACGAGTTTGTTGCGCACTTGAACGGCCGACTGGAATCCCAGTTGGGACTTCTGCATCGCGATCATGGTTTCTTCCAGGCTGACAGTGGGGTTGTCAAACTGGACTTCACGCTGCATGGTGGAGGCCGTGGCCTGCGCCTGGCTGATGGAGCTCAGCGCGCCAGCAAAGGCGTTTTGAAAGCTGGGCTTCTCGACCGCAGCCGCGCTGCCGGTCGATGCCAGGCGGGTGTTGGCCTCGACCCGGCGCGCGACGTCGGCCATGCCAGCCTTGGTGGCGGCCTGTGCGAAGTCAAAGGGCTTGAGTTTGAGGTCCATGGTACGGATCTGTCCGGCGAAGGTGTGGTGCCGATCACCACACTTCGCACTCTAGCGGGGGGCTGGCAAGGTGATGCGCCGAAGAAGTTGGCAATTCGGGGGCTGTTTCGGCCACAGAGGGGGCGGGAACTCTCAATAATCAGGACCTGCCAAGGTGGGTTGAAGTGCCGAATCGGTTCGGTGCGCAATCCCATGCATCATGTCGCCCCATGGAAGTCTCCGTCACTCAACCTCAGTCCGTCGCGCCGCTGTCACCCAATCAGGTGCTGGATGCGAACGCGTCCCAGCCGCCCGGCTTTGCCCAGCGGGTGATGGCTTTGCCGGTTCAGCGCAAGCTGATGCTGGGGGGCGGGATTGCCGCCATCGTGGCTATTTTCGTGGCGATGATGCTGTGGGGGCGCGAAGGGGACTACCGCGTTCTGTACACCAATCTGTCTGACAAGGACGGCGGGGCCATCCTGGCGCAGTTGCAGCAGATGCAGGTGCCTTACAAGCACGCCGATGGGGGCGCGGCCATTCTGGTGCCGGCCGAGAAGGTGCACGATGTGCGTTTGAAGCTGGCTTCGGCTGGCTTGCCCAAGGGCTCCGTGGTGGGTTTCGAGCTGATGGAGAACCAGAAGTTCGGCACGACCCAGTTTCAGGAGCGTTTGAATTTCCAGCGGGGGTTGGAAGGAGAGCTGGTGCGCTCCATCCAGGCCTTGTCGAGTGTGCAAAGCGCACGCGTTCACCTGGCTTTGCCCAATCAGAACGGTTTTTTCCGTGAGCAGCAAAAGGCCTCGGCGTCGGTGGTGCTGACGCTGTACACCGGACGCACCCTGGACCGCGGTCAGATTGCTGGCATCGTGCATCTGGTGTCGTCGAGCGTGCCGGAGATGTCGCCCAAGGCGGTGAGCATCGTGGACCAGACGGGCGCTTTGCTGTCCGGGCCGCAAGAAGGCGTGGACCACGCCGGGCTGGATGCACAGCAGTTGCAGTACGTGCGCCAGATCGAGACCAACTATGCCCAGCGCATTCGGGACATTCTGGAGCCGGTGGTGGGCAAGGAGAACCTGCGGGCGCAGGTGACGGCCGAGCTGGATTTTTCGCAGACCGAGTCCACCGCCGAAGAGTACAAGCCTAACCAGGGCGCGCAAGCCCAGGCCACGGTGCGCAGCCAGCAGACGAGCGAGCAGTCCGGCAGTACGGGGGCCACGGCCGCTGGCGTGCCGGGTGCCACCACCAACCAGCCGCCTGTGCCGGCCACCGCGCCGATCAACGGTGCCTCGGCGCCACTGCAAGCAGCCCAGGTCAACGGGAGTGCATTGAGCAGCGGCAGGCGTGAGGCTGTGACCAACTACGAGGTGGACAAGACGGTGCGCGTGACACGCAGCGCCACGGGCAACATCAAGCGCTTGAACGCGGCTGTGGTGCTGAACCACCGCACGATCACCGATGCGAAGGGCAAGACCACGACGCAGCCGATTCCCGACGAGGAGCTGGAGAAGTTGACAGCCCTGGTGCGGGAAGCGATTGGCGTGGATGACCGCCGCGGTGATTCGATCAAGGTGGTGAACACGCCGTTCCAGGTCGTCAAGGACGAGCCGGTTGACACCCCCATGTGGCAGCAGCCTGAGACGGTGGACCTGATTCGCACCTTGGCCGTGCCCGGTGCCTTGACCCTGGCTGCCTTGATTGTGGTGTTTGGTGCCATTCGCCCGGCCATCAAGGCTGCACGGCCGGTGCCGGTGGACGATTTGGAACAAGGTAAGCTTAGCGCTGTGGTCGACGATGCACAGGAGTTGCCCGCTTTGAACGGTATGGGGATGGTGCTGGGGCCGGATGGTCAGCCGCTGACCGCGCTGGAGGCTCCTGGTACCGACCGTCGACTTGAATCCGCGCGTGCCTTGGCTCGGGGCAATCCGCAGGCGCTTGCCAATGTGGTGCGTGGCTGGATGAACAATTGAGCAAGGACGCGCGTCATGGACGATAAAGGTGTGGAAGATGCAGCCATCCTGCTGATGTCGCTGGGTGAGGAGGAGGCCGCGGAGGTCTTCAAGCATCTGGAGCCCAAGGAGGTTCAGCATCTGGGTGAGGCCATTGCCCGCATGAGGGCAGTGACCAAGGAGCGCATCGGCAATGTGCTGGACCGCTTTGCCAAAGAGTCCACCGAGATGGGCGTGCTGGTGGCCGACAACGACGAGTACATCAAGGCGGTGTTGCGCAAGGCGCTGGGCGATGACAAGGCCAATCTGCTGATTGATCGCATCATTCAGGGTAGCGACGTCACGGGCATCGAGAGCCTGAAGTGGATGGACGCGGGCTCGGTGGCCGAACTGCTGCGCAACGAGCACCCCCAGATCGTGGCGGCCATCCTGGTGCACCTGGATCCGGATCAGTCTTCGTCCGTGCTCAAGTTCTTTCCGGAGCGTCAGCGCAATGAGGTGATGGTGCGCATTGCCACGCTTGATGGCATCCAGCCTTCGGCTTTGAAGGATCTCAACGAGGTGTTGTCGCGGGTGCTGGCTGGTGGCCAGCAGATTCGCAAGTCGTCGCTGGGTGGGGTCAAGCCCGCCGCCGAGATCATCAACATGATGGGGTCGAGCATCGAGACCTCGGTGCTGGACTACATTCGCGAGGCCGATGGCGACCTGGCGCAGCGGATCATGGACAACATGTTCACTTTCGACGATTTGATCAAGCTCGATGACAAGGGCTTCCAGTCGCTGCTCAAAGAAGTGCAGACCGAGTCGCTCATCATTGCGCTCAAAGGGGCGTCGCCAGAGATTCGCGAGAAGGTGTTCAAGAACATGTCGTCGCGCGCCGCAGAGACGCTGCGCGAAGATCTGGAGTCACGTGGGCCGGTCAAGCTGTCCGAGGTCGAGGCTGAGCAGAAGGAGTTGCTCAAGATCGTGCGCCGTCTGGCAGATGAAGGCCAGATCGTGATGGGTGGTGGAGGCGACGATGAGTACGTCTAAGCCTGGCCAGCCGGGGGGCGGATCGCCCTCCAACCCGTACGCACGTTTCATTCCCCGTGAAGAGCTGGGTGCCTTTGCAGCCTGGAATCCGGAGACGTTTGAGCAACCACAGGCACCGAGCGCGCCGGAAGAAGGGGGCGTGCGCAAGCCGACCCTGGCCGAGCGTGCGGCCGCCGAAATTCGCCCGACGATGAAGACGGGCCAACCTGGGGGCAAGCCGGCAGCGCCGGGTGCGGCGCCTGTCGCCAGCGCGGCCACGCCGCGGCCTCCAAATTGGCGCCCGATTGTGGGGGGGGTGCCGGGCCAGGCAGAGGCCGAAGCATTGGCTCAGGCTCAGGCCGCCGAGGCGGCACGTGCAGCAGCACAGGCAGCAGCTGAACCGGCACCGGACTTGGATGCTCTGATCGAGTCGGCTCGCCAGAGCGGCTATCAGGATGGTTACCGCAACGGTCTGGCCGCACTGGAGACCTACAAGCAGGCTCAGTCGGAACAGATGGCCCACTACATGAACGAGCAGGTGGGCGCGCTCGTCGATGCGATGCAGCAACGTCTGGATGCCCTGGAGCAGCAGCTCGCGGGTCGTGTGGCGGGTGTGTCGTTGGAGCTGGCGCGACAGGTGGTGCGCAGCGAGCTGATCGAGCGGCCTGAATTGGTGGTCGAGGTGGCCGAGGAGGCCTTGTCTGCGCTGCTGAGTTCTGCGCGTCAGATCGTGGTGCGCCTGCATCCGGAGGATCACGCGGTGGTGCAGGGGCGCCTGGATGAGATCTTGCAGTCGAGGGGCGCACGCCTGGTGGCGGATGCGTCGATTCGGCGCGGGGGGTGTCTGGTGGATTCAGACATCGCCTTGGTGGATGCCACGGTGGAGGCGCGTTGGGAGCGGGCGGCTGGCGCCATGGGCCACCAGGCGCCCTGGCTCGGCGGGCATGAGAGCCGTGTGCCGACCGCGCGTGAGCCGCGTCGCCAGGACGAAGGCGTGCGCGGCGAAGGGAGCCCGAGGGCCGAGGCTCCGGATGACGCAGGTTTGGCATGAACGCGCGGGCCAAAAGCACTCTGCTGGACAGCTGGAACCGGTATCTGGACGACCTGGATCGCTGTGTGGCCACGCCTATGCCACTGGAGAGTCAGGGAAAGCTGGTGCGCGTGGCCGGGCTGGTGCTGGAGGCGGCAGGTTTGCGTCTGCCCGTGGGCGCGGTGTGCGAGATTCACTCTGAGAGCCGGGTCGAAAAAACCCCGGTGCTGGCCGAGGTGGTGGGCTTTGCCGGTGACCGTGCCTATCTGATGCCGACGGCCGAGGTGCATGGTCTGGCCAGTGGTGCCCGGGTGGTGCCCGTGAGCACGCCCGTGAACCCGCCGAGGCTGGGCCAGGTGAACCACCCGTGGCGGCGCAGCGAAGACCGCACCCGTCACATGCCCATTGGCGATGGGCTGCTGGGTCGGGTGGTCAATGCCCAGGGCGAGCCGATGGACCGCAAAGGGCCGCTGCAGGACGTGCGCAGCGAGCCACTGGTGCGTCGGGCCATCAATGCCATGGACCGGGACCCGGTGCGCCAGTCTCTGGACACCGGGGTGAGGGCGATCAATGCCATGCTCACGGTGGGGCGCGGCCAGCGTCTGGGCCTGTTTGCGGGCTCGGGCGTGGGCAAGAGCGTGCTGCTGGGCATGATGGCCCGCTACACGCAGGCCGATGTGATCGTGGTGGGCCTGATTGGCGAACGGGGCCGCGAAGTCAAGGAATTCATCGAGGACATTCTGGGCGAAGAAGGGCTGGCCCGCTCGGTGGTGGTGGCCGCGCCCGCCGACGCACCGCCGCTGACGCGAATGCAGGGCGCCAACTACGCCACGGCGATTGCCGAGCATTTCCGCGATCAGGGTCTGCATGTGCTGTTGTTGATGGACTCGCTGACCCGGTATGCGATGGCACAGCGTGAAATTGCCCTGGCCATTGGCGAGCCACCGGCCACCAAGGGCTATCCACCCTCGTGTTTTGCCAAATTGCCGCAACTGGTGGAGCGCAGCGGCAACGGCCTGAACGGCCATGGCTCCATCACGGCGTTCTACACCGTGTTGTCCGAAGGCGATGACCAGCAGGATCCGATCGCCGATGCGGCACGCGCCATCCTCGACGGGCACATCGTCTTGTCCCGCGAACTTGCGGAATCCGGACATTTTCCGGCAATTGACATAGAAAGGTCCGCTTCTCGGGTGATGACGAATGTCGCGGAGCCTCAACATATCGATGATGCGCGCCGGTTTCGGCAGTTGTGGTCCAAGTACAGCAAGGCCCGCGATCTGATCCAGTTGGGGGCCTATGTGCCCGGGCACGATCACGATCTGGACCAGGCGGTGCGTTCGCACCCGGTGATGGTGAAGTTGCTGCAGCAGGGTATGCACACGCCGGCCCACATGCCGGACAGTGTGGAAGCCCTTCACCAGATCGTCGCGCAGTGATAGGCTGAGAGGAGCCCCTGATGGGGGCGGGAGACAGATTCATGAGTGCCACGCAATCGCTGCTGATCGTGCTGGAGGCTGCCGAAAAGGCCCGGGACGAGGCCGTCGCTGTGCACGAAGCCCGGCGCAAGACCTATGAGGCGGCGCGTCAGCAGGCGCAGTCCCTCACCGACTGGCGCCACGACTACCAGAATCGCTGGCAGGCGCAGTTTCGGCAGTCCGGCGGCATGGAGATCGTGCGTTGCTATCAGGATTTCATGCAGCGGCTGGGTGATGCGGTGGGCGCGCAAGACCAGCAAGTGGTCCAGGCTCAGGCCTTGATGGAGCGCAGCCGCCTGGAGTTGATTGAGCGGGAGCGCCGCGTGGCCGCCGTGTCCAAACTGATCGACAAGCGTCTGCTGGAGCAACGCGCGCGCCTGTCTCGCCAGGAGCAAAAGGCGACCGACGAGATGGCCTCTCGCGCCTCGCGCCTCTCGGCGTCCATGCCAGGCGGCGTCAACCCGCTGGCCAGTACATCTTTGTGAGGATTTCGACATGAGCACACCCATCAAGTCATCCGTGATGAACGGACCGGGCCAGGTCGGCGTGTCGGGGTCCAGCGAAATGGTTGCCCGCCTGCAGGCACACGCCCGCGGTGCGCAAGCGCAGGTTGCACCGCAGAGTTTCGCCAGTCTGATGAGCCAACAGACCTCGGCCACGCGCGATGCGCCTGCGCCCAAGGCACCCGCCAAAGCGGCCGAGCGTCAGGCGCCGTCGAACGACCCGGCTGCGAAGGCCTTGGCCACGGCGCGCGCCAATGAGCAGGCGCTGTCACGTGCACGACAGCAGCAGGCCCAGGCGGCCCTGGCATCCGAGCAGGGTGCCCAGACGGGCAAACTGCCGACGCAGGCCCAAGCAGAGCGTTCCGTCCCCGGCGATGCATCACGGCGTGCTGAGCGCCCGGCGGCTGAGTCTGCCAAGGCCAAACCGACGGCTGAAGCGGAGCGTGGGGCTGAGGCATCCGACGCGAGCGGTGAGGCCAAGCCCGCCGCTGGTGACCCCGCGGGCATGATGGCCTGGCTGGCGGGCTTGCTGCCGGAGGCCAAGCCCGTCGCCGTGACCGGGGCTGAGGCTTTGGCCGAAGGAGCCCGGGATCTGAGCGCTGAAGGCGAGCTCAACTTGGCTGAACTCGCCGCGTCTGAGACCGACCCAGCTGCGCAAGCCGCACTCGACACCGACGCGCAGGCGAGCGGCGTCGCGCTGGATCCCTCGCAGTGGCAGCAAACCACAGCCTTGGCAGGTTTGCAGGTGGAAGCGATGCTGGGCCGTGCGGGCGCGACGGAGTCTTCGTTGGAGGCCAAGGGGGATGTGGGGGCGCTGTCGGGCCTGGCCGCAGGCGTGAACGTTCGTCCGGGTGGCTTGACGCCATCAAACGCACCGCGTCATGAGTCTGCCACCTTGCCGACGCCATTTGGACATGCCGATTTCAGTCAGGCGCTGGCCGACAAGGTCAGCCTCTGGGTGAATACCGCGCGCACCGATGGGCCCATGACGGCCGAGCTGCACCTCAACCCCGCCGACATGGGGCCCATTCAGGTGAAGATCGCACTTGAGGGACAATCGGCACAGGTCGATTTTGCTGCCGCAGCAGCAGAAACGAGAAAAGCCATCGAAGCCAGCCTGTCTGCGCTGTCGTCGGCCTTGAGCGATGTGGGTCTGAATCTGACGGGTGGGGGGGTGTCTTCCCAGACCGCCCAGCAGTCATTCGGGCAGCAGTCAGCCCCTTCTGAAGGGGCGCGTGGGGTGTCCTCCGCATCCTCTGCCGCTTCGGCATCAGAGGATGAGGGAGATGCCGCCTTCATGCGGGGTGTCAGTGCCCCGCGTGCCGGGCGTCCCGGCGGACTGGACCTCTACGCTTGAGGTGATGACCGCCTGGGCGGAGAATCAGGTGTGTTTCACGCCGCTTATTGATTCTTCATTGTCGCGCTGACTTCGAATAATCCACCTATGGGGTGGTGCCTGTTTGAGGCACGCACCTTGTCATCCAGGAGATACGCGAATGTCAGCTGCCCCCGCGGCCAATCAGGTCGAAGGCAAGGCCCCAGGAAAGGGGTCGAAGAAGAAGCTCATCCTCATTGTGGTGGGGGTGGTGGTGCTTCTGCTGCTCGCCGGTGGTGGGGCCCTCCTGCTGATGAAGAAGAACATGTCGCATCAAGCTGACGAGGGTGAGGATGGGGCAGAGACCGTGTCTCAGGCGGAGCCCGCCAAAGACAAGCCCAAAATCGATCCGAGCGCGCCGCCCATCTTCGTGCCGCTGGAGCCTTTCATCGTGAACCTGGCTGACCGCGAGACGGAGCGTTTCGCCCAGATCGGCATCAACCTGCAGGTGGACGACGCCAAGGTGGGCGACCAGATGAAGCTGTACATGCCAGCGATTCGCAACGCCATATTGCTGATTCTGTCTCGCAAGACGGCCACGGAGTTGCTGACAGCCGAAGGCAAGATTCAGTTGGCGGGCGAGATTCAGCGTGGCGCCGCGCGTGCCATGGGCTATGAGATCACCGAGCCGGAGCCTGAAGTGGTGGCGGAGCCGTCGGCCCAGGCCGATGCCGATGCCGAAGAGCCAGCCCCTGCTCCCAAGAAGCGTAAGAAAAAGAAGGTGGAGTCCTACAACCCCATCTTGCAAGTGCACTACGCGAACTTCATCATCCAGTGAGCGGTCGTCGAGTCTCTTGATCACCTCTCCAGCAAGCCACCGGCCATGAATCAGCAAATCCTCTCTCAAGACGAAGTGGATGCCCTCCTGCAGGGCATCACAGGCGAAAGCCAGAAGCTGGAGCAGGAAGAGGCGCCAACGGAGGGCGTGCGCGACTACAACCTCGCGCAGCAGGAGCGGATCGTGCGTGGGCGCATGCCCACGATGGAGATCGTCAACGAGCGGTTTGCGCGCAACATCCGCATCGGGCTGTTCAACTTCATCCGCAAGTCGCCCGAGGTGTCGGTGGGCAGCATCAAGGTGCAAAAGTACAGCGCCTTCCTGCGCGAAATCGTGGTGCCCACCAACTTCAACATCATGGCTGTGCGCCCCTTGCGGGGTTCCGGTCTGATCGTTTGTGAGCCGACGCTGGTGTTCTCGGTCATTGACGCCTTGTTTGGCGGGGCGGGCAAGTTCCACACACGCATCGAAGGGCGCGATTTTTCGGCGACCGAACAGCGCATCATCCGCCGTCTGGTGGACGTGATCACCGAGGAATACAAGAAGTCGTGGCAGGGCATCTACCCGATTGAGCTGGATTACCAGCGCTCAGAGATGCAGCCACAGTTCGCCACAGTCGCCACGCCTGGTGAGATTGTGGTGTGCTGCTCGTTCACGCTGGAAATCGGCGATGCGACGGGCACCATCCACTTCTGCATTCCCTACGCGACCTTTGAGCCGATCCGTGACATCCTGTTCTCGTCGATTCAGGGGGACTCGGTGGAGCCGGACCGCCGTTGGGTCAAGCTGCTGACGCAGCAGATTCAGTCGGCCGAGGTGGAGTTGGTGGCCGAACTGGGGCACGCCCCGGCCACCGTGGAGCAGTTGCTGTCGCTCAAGCCGGGGGATTTCATTGAGCTCGATCTGGAGAAGGTCATCCAGGCGAAAGTGGACGGGGTGCCTGTGTTTGATAGCTATTACGGGACGTCGAACGGTAAGTACGCGCTCCGTGTGAACCAATTATTGACGTCCGGCCATACTGGTTGGATTGGAGATCACAATGTCTGACCCCGCAGAATTCTCGCCCCCGGGCGCCGATGCCGAGCAGGACGCGATGGCCGCCGAGTGGGAGGCCGCGCTGGCTCAGCAGGCCACCACGCCTTCGGCTGGCCTGGCCTCTGACCCGTTCAGCTCGGCCGCGAGCGAAGTGAGCGATCCGGTGCAGCAGGCCACGCCCGCCGCGTTTGCCAATTTCGGCTCGTCCGCCCCAGCCATGCCGGCGGGCAACGACATCAACATGATCCTCGACATCCCCGTGCAACTGACGGTGGAGTTGGGGCGCACGCGTATTCCCATCAAGAACATCCTGCAATTGGCGCAGGGTTCGGTGGTCGAGTTGGATGCGCTGGCCGGTGAGCCCATGGACGTGCTGGTCAACGGCTTCCTGATCGCCCAGGGCGAGGTGGTGGTGGTCAATGACAAGTTCGGTATCCGTCTGACCGACATCGTCACGCCCTCGGAGCGCATGCGTCGCCTGAGTCGCGGCAACTGAGCACGGATCACGGACACGCAAGATGGACATGGCATCGACGGGTTTGTTGATCGTTTGGTTTGTGGTGATCGTGGCGCTGATCCCGGTCAGCCTGTGGCTGCTCAAGCGCTCGGGCTTGGCCAATGGCGCGATGGGCGGCACTGCCGCGCCCGTGCGGACGGTCGGCAATGTGAATCTGGGCCCCGGGCAGCGCATCGTCACCGTCGAGGTGGGCGAGGGCGAGTCCCGCACCTGGCTGGTGTTGGGGGTGACCTCGCAGCAGATCAACACTTTGCACAGCATGGCGCCTTTGAGCCCGCCGGTGGCACCGGGCGAGGCTTCGGCTCTTCCGCCCCAGTTCGCGTCGCTGTTGCGCAGCAAGCTGGCCAAACGTCAGGAGCCCCAATGATGCAGGCAGGCACGATGACGTGGGCGAGGTTCGCCAAGTGGGGCGTGGCCCTGGGTCTGGCGGGCCTGGGTACCGTGGTGATGGCCCAGACGGCCGTTGCGCCGACCGGGGCCGGCTTGCCGTTGATGGTGGGCCAGGGGGGCGGCAACAGCTACTCGGTGCCGATTCAGACGCTGCTGTTTTTCACGGCGCTGAGTTTTCTGCCGGCCATGCTGTTGATGATGACGGGTTTCACCCGCATCGTGATCGTGCTGAGCCTGATGCGCCAAGCGCTGGGCACGGCGTCGTCGCCGCCCAACCAGGTGATCATCGGCTTGTCGCTGTTCCTCACGATGTTCGTGATGGGGCCGACGCTGGACAAGGTCTACAAAGAGGCTTACGAGCCCTTCGCGGCCAACCAGATTTCGTTCAACGAGGCGCTGGAGCGCGGGCAGGGCCCCATGCGCGCCTTCATGCTCAAGCAGACGCGTCAGTCCGACCTGGGGCTGTTCACGCGTCTGGCCAAGTTGGAAGGTCAGGTGACGCCCGAGACGGTGCCCTTGCGCGTTCTGGTGCCGGCGTTTGTGACCAGTGAGCTGAAGTCGGCTTTCCAGATCGGGTTTTTGATCTTCATTCCCTTCCTGGTGATCGACATGATCGTGGCCAGTGTGCTGATGAGCCTGGGGATGATGATGCTGTCGCCGGTGATGGTGGCTTTGCCCTTCAAGCTGATGTTGTTTGTGCTGGCCGATGGCTGGAACCTGTTGCTGGGTTCGCTGGCCGCGAGCTTTGTGCAGTAGAGGGGCGGATCATGGAGTCCCAACAGGTATTGACGATTGCCCGTGATGGGCTGTTGACCCTCTTGATCGTGTGCGGCCCCATCGTGCTGGTGGTGCTGGCGGTCGGGCTGGTGGTGTCCATCTTCCAGGCGGCCACGCAGATCCACGAAGCGACGCTGTCGTTCGTGCCCAAGCTGCTGGCTGCGTTTGCGACGCTGGGCCTGGCCGGTCCGTGGATGCTGTCCACTTTGGTGGACTACATTCGCGGCGTGTTGCTGTCGATCCCGAGCGTGGTGGGCTGAGTGGTCAGCTTCACCGAAGCGCAGGTGCTGGCCTGGATCACGCCCTGGTTGTGGGCGTTTTTCCGCGTGGCCGGCATCTTCACTACTGCGCCGGTGCTGTCTCAAAAGACCATTCCGCGTCGGGTGCGCTTGTCGCTGGCCATTCTGATCGTGATCTGCGCGCAGCCGAGCCTGCCACCGATGCCGGACATTGCGATCAATTCACCGCAGGCGGTGATGGTGATCATCCAGCAGGTGTTGATTGGCCTGACCATGGGTTTTGCCGCGCGGGTGGTGTTTGCCGCGGTCGAGTTTGCGGGGGAGTTGATCGGGCTACAGATGGGCCTGAACTTCGCCAGTTTCTTTGACCCGATGATGGGCAACCAGGCCACGGCCGTGAGCCGCTTTTTTGGCACGGTGTCGCTGTGGTTGTTCATCGTCATGAACGGGCATTTGCTGCTGACGGGGGCGGTGCTGCAGAGTTTCCACGCCTTTCCGGTGTCGCCTGAACCGCTGGCTTTCCTCAATCAGGTGCAGCCGCAGGTCTGGGGCGCGGAGATCTTCAAGCTGGGGCTGTGGATCGCGCTGCCGGTGGTGTCCATGCTGTTACTGGTCAACATGGTGCTGGGGCTGATCGCCCGGGTGGCGCCGCAGATGAACGTGTTCTCCATTGGTTTCCCGGTGACACTGTCCGTGGGTTTCACGGGCTTGTGGCTGACCTTGCCCATGATGGAGGTGCCTTTGAGCATGGCGCTGGAGCGGATGATGGGCTACTTCCAGTAAAACCCGATGCGTCGGCCGGGGGGCACGTGGTTCGTTCGTAGAATTGCGGGATGTCATCCAAGCCGCCAGTCAAAGCCTCCACCCAGCCTACCGCCGAATACGGCGAGGGCTCGATCCGTGTTCTCAAGGGCCTGGAGCCCGTCAAGCAGCGTCCGGGCATGTACACCCGGACCGACAACCCCCTGCACATCATCCAGGAGGTGATCGACAACGCGGCCGACGAGGCGCTGGCGGGGTTTGGCAAGCGCATTGCGGTGACGCTGCACACCGATGGCTCGATCAGCGTGGAAGACGACGGCCGGGGCATTCCCTTTGGCCTGCACCCGGAAGAAGGGGTGAGCGTGGTCGAGATCGTGTTCACGCGCCTGCACGCCGGGGGCAAGTTTGACAAGGGCTCGGGCGGCGCGTACAGCTTCTCAGGTGGCTTGCACGGCGTGGGCGTGAGCGTGACCAACGCGCTGTCGACCCGGCTGCAAGTGACGGTGAGCCGCGACAAGCAGGTGGCGACGCTGGCCTTCAGCGGCGGCGATGTGATCGAGCCGGTGACGGTGCGGCCCGCCGCTTCGGGTGACCGCAAGAACGGCACCACGGTGCGCGCGTGGCCGGATGCCAAGTATTTCGAGAGCGCCGACTTGCCCAAGGGCGAGCTGGTGCACATGCTGCGCAGCAAGGCGGTGTTGATGCCGGGGGTGACGATCACCCTGACGCATGAAAAGTCGGGCGAGGTGCAAACTTGGCTGTACAAGGGCGGCCTGCGCGACTACCTGACGCAGTCGCTGACGGTCGACCCGCTGATCCCGCTGTTCGAGGGCGAGCAGTACGCCAGTGGCAGTGAGACCGAGAACTTCGCCGAAGGGGAAGGTGCCGCCTGGTGCGTGGCCTTCACCGAAGAGGGCTCGCCCATGCGCGAGAGCTACGTCAACCTGATCCCCACGGTGGCGGGCGGCACGCACGAGTCCGGTTTGAAGGACGGGCTGTTCCAGGCCGTCAAGGGCTTCATCGAAATGCATTCGCTGATGCCCAAGGGCGTGAAGCTGATGCCCGATGACGTGTTTTCGCGCGCCAGCTTTGTGCTGAGTGCCAAGGTGCTGGACCCGCAGTTCCAGGGGCAGACCAAGGAGCGTTTGAACAGCCGCGATGCCTTGCGGCTGGTGAGCACCTACGTCAAACCCAGCCTGGAGCTGTGGCTGAGCCAGCATGTGGAGTACGGCAAGAAGCTGGCCGAGCTGGTGATCAAGCAGGCGCAGGCGCGCCAGCGTGCGGGCCAGAAGGTGGAGAAGAAGAAGGGCTCGGGCGTGGCGGTGCTGCCGGGCAAGCTGACCGATTGCGAGAGCCGTGACCTCAGCCTGAACGAAGTCTTCCTGGTGGAAGGGGATTCGGCCGGGGGCAGCGCCAAGATGGGTCGGGACAAGGAAACGCAGGCGGTGCTGCCGCTGCGCGGCAAGGTGCTCAATGCCTGGGAGGTGGAGCGCGACCTGCTGTTCAAGAACAATGAAATCCACGACATTTCAGTGGCGATCGGGGTGGACCCGCATGGCCCGAATGACGAACCCGATCTGAGCGGGCTGCGCTACGGCAAGGTCTGCATCCTGTCGGACGCTGACGTGGACGGCTCGCACATCCAGGTGCTGTTGCTGACGCTGTTCTTCCGCCACTTCCCCAAGTTGATCGAGACGGGGCACATCTACATTGCCCGCCCGCCGCTGTTCCGGGTGGACGCGCCCGCCCGTGGCAAGAAGCCTGCGGCCAAGCTGTATGCGCTGGACGAGGGGGAGCTGACCGCCACGCTGGACAAGCTGCGCAAGGAAGGGTGTCGCGAGGGCAGCTGGGGCATCAGCCGCTTCAAGGGCTTGGGTGAGATGAATGCCGAGCAGCTGTGGGACACGACGCTGAACCCGGAAACGCGGCGTCTGCTGCCGGTGGCCTATGGCGAGCCGGGCTTTGACGCCACGGAAGATTCGTTCACCAAGCTGATGGGCAAGGGCGAGGCCGCCTCACGGCGTGAGCTGATGGAGCTGCACGGCAACGAGGTGGAAATCGACGTCTAACGTCGTTGGTCAGGGTGTGGCGGCGGGTGCGCCCAGCGTCAGCCACTGGTGGGCGAGTCTCGCAGCCCAGTCGGGCTGGGTGGTGTCGGCCTGCAGGGTTTCAGCCGCTTCCGCGGGCCGCAGGGCGGTGTCTTGGTGGAGTTGCTGGGCCAGCACGGACGTGTCGGCGTCGGACGCGTCGCGTGCGCCCTGCTGGGGGACCGCGAGTCGCGCGGTGATGCGGGCTTCCAGGACAGGACGAGGTGCTTCGCAATGCACGATGGCGAAGTGGCTGGGTGGCGATGACGCCAGTTGCCGGAAGCGATCACGCTCGTCGGCATCCAGAAAAGTGGCGTCGACGATGACGTGCCAGCCCGATTGCAGGCAGGTCTGAGCGAGCTCGCGCAGGTGCGCATAGGTGGCCTGGGTGCGGTCGCGGCTGTAGAGCGCGTGGGCGTCGACGTCGCCTGCCCCGGAAGGGGCAGCGGCGCCATCGGATGGGGCTGCAGCATGTGCGACCCCAAACAGCCTTTTTCGTTCGACGTCGGAGCGCAGGCGGATGGCCCCGGCCTGCTCCAGCACGCCTTGCGACACAAAGGTCTTGCCCGAGCCCGATACGCCGTGGGTGATGAGCAGGCGAGGGGCTATGGGCGCAATGAGGCTGTGCGCCAGCGCCAAATAGTCCGGCCCGTCGGGAGGCTGACCGGCTCCGGCCTTGATCCGCACCACCAGCGCGCGCACCAGCGCCCGGTAGACGAGGTAGTGGCGAAGCACGGGAATGCTGGCATGGTCGCCATTGGCGTCCAGGTAGGCATTGAGGAAGCGGAAGGCGAGGTCGGCGCGTTGGTGGGCCATCAGGTCCATCACCAGGAAGGCGACATCGCTGAGCGGGTCGCCCCAGCGCAGGCCGGGATCGAACTCGATGCAGTCGAAGGCGGTGAGGGTGCCGTCCAGCAGGACCACGTTGGCGAGGTGCAGATCGCCATGGCCTTCGACGATGCGGCCTTGTGCCTGGCGCTGGGCCCACAGCGGACGCAGCAGGGGCGCTTGGGCGTCCAGCCAATCGACAAAGGGGGCGCTGAGGGCCTCGCCCTCAATGTTGGCCAGGTTGCGCAGCACATCGCGGGTGGTTCGCTCGACCAGCGCGGGGCTGCCGTAGGGGGTGGACGGCGGCGCGACCTCGGCGCTCCGATGAAAATCGGCCAGATGGCGGGCGAAGTTGTCGAGCTGTGTGGGCTGGACCTGGCCCGCTTCCAAGAGTTCGCCGAGCAGCGCGCCGTTGGGAAACTGGCGCATGTGAACGGCGTACTCGATGGCCGGACCGGTGCCTCCCAGGACAGGGGCGTTGGGCGTGCCCGTGATGGGGGTGACGTCCAGGTAGAGGGACGGGGCCATGCGACGGTTGAGTCGTAGCTCCTCTTCGCACAGTTGTTGGCGCCGCGCCAGCGTGCTGGCGTCTAGAAACGGCAGGTGGAGTGGTTTTTTGAACTTCCAGGCGTCCTGACCGTCCAACAGCACCCACGAGATGTGGGTTTCGATGAGGCGGGCCTGGCGCTGCTGACGCAAGCGGTCCACCAGGGTCGTTGCGGACTGAAGGTCGGTGGGGGCGGTCGTCATAGCGTGTCCAGTCGTTCGCGGAGGGTGCTGGCCTGTGCCTGAATGGCTTGGACCGTCTCGGCGTCCATCTTGCTGAGATTTTTGTACACCATGGCCAAACGTGGGTTGCCTTGCAGCCGCTCGGCATGGCGCAGGTGAAAGTCCCAGTAGAGGGCGTTGAAGGGGCAGGCCTGGGGGCCGATCCGGTCCTTGTGGCGGTAATGGCAGCCCTGGCAGTGGTCGCCCATGCGGTGCAGGTAGCTGGCGCTGGACACATAGGGCTTGGTGGCGAGCAGGCCGCCGTCGGCAAACTGGCTCATGCCCAGGGTGTTGGGCAGCTCCACCCACTCGAACGCGTCGATGTAAACGCCCAGGTACCACAGGTGCACCGCTCGGGGCGACAGCCCGGCGAGCAAGGCGAAGTTGCCGATCACCATGAGCCGCTGGATGTGGTGCGCGTAGGCGTGCGTCAGGGACTGGCCGATGGCGTGGGCCAGGCAGGCCATGCGGGTGTCACCCGTCCAGAACCACTTGGGCAGCGGCAGGGTGTGGTCCAGCGCATTGTGGGTGACGTAGCCGGGCATGTGCGCCCAGTAGACGCCTCTGACGTACTCTCGCCAGCCCAGAATCTGGCGGATGAAGCCTTCGACGGCGGCCAGGGGCGCGTGACCGTCTGCCCAGGCTTGCTCGGCCCGAGCGACCACGTCCCGCGGGTTCAGCATCTTGGTGTTCAGCGCAAAGGACAGCAGGGAGTGGAAAACGCGCCAGCCTTGCTGGGTGAGGGCGTCCTGGTAGTCGCCGAAATGCGGCAGGGCCTGGGTGATGAAGGCGTCGAGGTGCTGCAGGGCTTCCTGTCGGTTCAGCGGCCAGGCGAGCTGATCCGCTTGCGGGTCGCCGAAGGAGCGTACGCCGGCGTCACACAAGGTTTGCCACAGGGCGCGGTGGTCGTGCGGGGTGCGCCAGTCGGCGGGCAAGGGGGGCGAGCCCTTCCAGGCTTTGCGGTTGTCGGGGTCGAAGTTCCATTGCCCACCGGCGGGTCGGTCGGACGTGTCAGGGGCGAGCAGCACATGGTGACGCACGCGCATGTGGCGGTAAAAGCGCTCCATCAGCCATTGCTTGCGCCCGGCGAAGAGGGCGGCGGCTTCACCGCGCTCGGTGTAGAAGTGCTCGCTGCTGACGCTGTGGCACGGGATGCCCTGTCGGCGGGACGCGTCTTGGGCCCAGGTTTGCAGTTGTTGGTTCAGCCGCCACTCATCGGGCTCCTGGTATTCGACCTGGGTGGCGCCGTAATGGGCCACGAGGGCGTCCAGGTTGTCGGTGAGGGACTGGCGGTTGGACGGATCGTCCAGGGCGATGTAGCGCGCCCGGTGCCCGTCCGCCTTGAGCTGCTGCGCGAACGCACGCATGCCCGCCACGATGGCCAGGATCTTCTGCGCGTGGTGCAGAACGTAGCCCATCTCGGGATGGATTTCCATCAGCACGTAGACCACGTCAGGCCGCGTCTCGCCGAACCAGCTGTGGCAGGGGTTGAGCTGGTCGCCCAGGATCAGTCTCAGCGTGGTCATGGCAAAAGTGTATCTGCGGGGCGGTGTAGGGCTTCAGCTTGGCCTCAGCTTCACCTGATGCAATCCCTCTTCTAGAGTTTTTGGGTGTGGATCTGATGGAAGCAATGCATTCGCCGCTGCGCTGGGGTCGCTGGCGCAGTTACATGGTGCTGTTGGCATTTTTTGTGACCTTGAGCGCCGTGCTGCGGGCGGCGCTGTGGCTCAAGACCGGGGCGCAGGCGCCTTGGGGTATCGGGCGGGCGTTTCAGGTTTTTGGCGTGGGCTTGGTGTATGACTTGGTGGCCGGTGCCAGCCTGCTGTTGCCTCTGATGGTCTTCCTGCTCTTGATGCCCGCACGCTGGCTGGAGCGGCGCTGGTTTCGCATCTGGATGGCGCTGGGCATGGTGGCCTGGGTCAGCGTGATGCTGTTCGTCGCGATCTCGGAGTGGATCTTCTGGGACGAGTTTGGCTCGCGCTTCAACTTCATCGCGGTGGACTACCTGCTGTACACGCACGAGGTGATCGGCAACATCCGGGAGTCCTACCCGGTGGGCGTGATCCTGTCGGCGTTGGCCTTGGTGGCCATGACTTTGGTATGGCGAGGTCGGCGTGTGTTGTTGCCCCGCTCCGATGCCGGGCATTCGCGCTGGGTGCGCTGGGCGCTGCCCCTGGGCGTCTTGGGCGCCGTGGGCTTGGCCCATGGCGTGGTTGATGGCAACTGGAAGAATCAATCCAGCAATCGCTATGTGAATGCCTTGAGCGGCGATGGGGTGTACGAGTTCTTCTCGGCCCTTCGCCACAACGAGTTGGACTACGAGCACTTCTACCAGAGCCTGCCCTCGCAGGAAGCCATGGCCCGCCTGCGCAGGCAGTTGCCCACGCCGCACGCGCGTCTGGCGTCAAACAACCCACTGGACCTGACCCGGGTCGTGGACGATGGGCAGCCTGAGAAGCGCCTCAATGTGGTGCTGATTTCGGTCGAGAGCCTGTCGGCTGACTACCTGGCCCATTTCGGGCACCAGCCCGGGCTGACACCCCGCCTGGACGCGCTGGCCGAGCAGGGTTTGCTGTTCACCCGCCTGTACGCCACGGGCACGCGCACGGTGCGGGGGCTGGAGGCCTTGTCGCTGTCCCTGCCGCCCACGCCGGGGCAGTCCATCGTGAAGCGGCCAGACAATGCCGACATGTTTTCGCTGGGCAGCGTGTTCGCCGCCAAGGGCTATGACACGCGCTATGTGTACGGCGGCTATGGCTACTTTGACAACATGAACGCCTTTTTCAGCGCCAACCACTATCAGGTGGTGGATCGCATGGCGATCCCGGCTGAGCGCATTCATCACGAAAACATCTGGGGTGTGGCCGATGAGGACCTGTTCACGCAGGCGCTGCAGGAGGCCGATGCCTCTCATGCGCGGGGCAAGCCCTCGTTCATGCATGTCATGACCACCTCCAACCACCGGCCCTACACCTATCCGGACGGCCGCATCGACATCCCCTCACACCAGAGCCGCGAAGGGGGCGTGAAGTACACCGACTGGGCGATTGGCAATTTTCTGGACCGTGCTGCCCAGAAGCCCTGGTTCAAGAACACGGTGTTCGTCATCGTGGCCGACCACTGCGCCTCAAGTGCCGGCAAGACCGACCTGCCGGTCGAGCGGTATCACATCCCGGCCATCGTCTACGCACCCGCCCACATCGCGCCGGCCAAGGTGGACCGCCTGGCCAGCCAGATCGACCTGGCCCCCACCTTGCTTGGCCTGCTGCACTTCAAATATGAAAGCCGCTTCCTCGGCTACGACCTGTTTGATCTGGAGCCAGGCCGTGAGCGGGCCTTCATCAGCACCTATCAAGACCTGGGTTACCTGACCGAGCATGCCTTGCTGAGGCTGGACTCGCGGGGAGGGGTGCAAACCACCTTGGTAGACCAGGGGGAGGACCGGGGGCGCGCCGCACCAATGGGATCCGAGCAGGTGGCCGACGCCATCAGTTGGTATCAGGGCGCTGCCTGGGCTTACCATCACCAGGGTCTGTCACTGATGGGTTTGCGCTCTCCAAGCTATGCGGGTCTTGCTGGTCGAAGATGATGTCTTGTTGGGTGATGGCCTGCAGCAGGGGCTGATTCAGCAGGGCTACGCCGTGGACTGGCTGCAGCGGGGTGACGAGGCCGAAGCGGCGCTCATGGCCCATCGCTACGACTGCGTGGTGCTGGACTGGCAACTGCCTGGGCTGAGCGGCGTGGACGTGTTGCAGCGCCTGCGGGCTCGGCGGGACACGACCCCGGTGCTCTTGCTGACCGCGCGCGATGCCTTGTCTGACCGGATTGCCGGACTGGATGTGGGAGCGGATGACTACCTCGTCAAACCCGTGGCGCTGGACGAATTGGGCGCTCGCCTGCGGGCGCGCATGCGCCGGGCCCTGGGACAAGCCAGCCCGGTCTTCACCTGTGGGCCCTTGGTGCTGGACCCTGCCCATCGTGTGGTGACCCTGCATGGCGAGCCGGTCGAGTTGGCAGCGCGCGAGTTCAATGTGCTGGCCAAGCTGATCAGCCAGCCGGGGCGCCCCTACTCGCAGGCGCAGTTGATTGAGTCGCTGTATGCCTGGGACGAGGATGTCTCCAGCAACGCCATCGAGGTCTACATCTACCAACTGCGTCGAAAGCTCGGAGCGGAGTGGATCAAGACCCTGCGAGGGGTGGGCTACATGCTCAACCCGGTGGGGGCGGCCTGATGCGGTCCTTGCGTGATCGACTGACGCGCTTGTTGTTGGCGGTCTTGATGCCGATCTGGCTGGGGATGGCCTTGACCTCGTATGTGTCGGTGCTGCGTGAGGTCGATGAGATCGACGCCCGACAACTCCATGAGGTCGCCCAGCCTTACCTGAGCATGTCCGTGCCGGGCTTGCAGAAGGCCCTGGAGTCTGCGGTCAGCAGCGACCACGACGATGACGAGCCGCCCTTGTCGGTGTTGCGCTGGGGTACGGATGGCGATTTGCGCTATCGCAGCCCGATGGCACCTGGCCTCGCCTTTGCGCTACGGCCCGACAACGAAGACAGTGAAGATGCGTCGCACACCGTCCAGCTTCAAGGCGAGCATTGGCGGGTCCTGTGGCACCTGGATCGTGCGCATGGGTCGTGGACAGCCGTCTTGCGGCCGATGACGGAGCGCAATGAGTTGGCTCGGGGGCTGGCCTTGGGCTTGATCCTGCCTTCTCTGGCGACTGGGCTGGCGCTGGTGTTGGTGGTGCGATGGGCGGTGCGCCGTGGGCTGATGCCACTCAAAGATGTGGGACGTCAGGTGTCGCAACGGCAAGGGCAGGACCTGTCACCCATTGATGCGAGCGGGGTGCCGCGCGAAGTGGCGCCGCTGCTCAAGGAGATCAACGCCTTGCTGGCGCGACTGGACCGGGCGCTGTCCCTGGAACGCCAGTTCACCGCCGACGCCTCGCATGAACTGCGCACACCGCTGGCCGCGACCTTGGCACAGATCGAGGTGGCCCAGGGCGCCGTGGACGCGGGGCAGCGTGACACCGCCTTGCGTCAGGCACGCTCCGGGCTGGTGCGCGCCAGCACGCTCACCGATCAGCTGCTGGCGCTGGCCAGGCTCGATCACCACCTGGACGCCGGGCTGGACCGCAGCTCGCGCGCCGCCTGGCCGGGCTGGCAGCCTGTGCTGGACGTGTCGGAGCTGGTGCGAGTGGAAATGGCCGAGCTTGCGCTGTCGTCGGTGAAGGCGGACGTGGCTTTTTCGCTGGATGTGCCGCAGCAATCCTGTTGTGTCGCCGCCCAGCCGGAATGGCTGCGCCTGGCTTTGCGCAATCTGCTGGGCAATGCCCTGAAGTTCACGCCGCAGGGTGGACAGGTGCAGGTCACGGTCAGCGAGTCGGCCGAGCAGGTGAACGTGGTGGTGCAGGACTCCGGCCCTGGGGTGCCCGCCGACCTGCTGCCGCAACTGGGGCGCCGTTTTGCACGGGGGGATCACACCCGCTCGGGCTCAGGCCTGGGCTTGTCTATCGCGGCGCGCGTGGCGGAGTTGCATGGCGGCGCTTTGCGCTTTGAGACTGCGCAGGGCCTGAAGGTGACGCTGACACTGCCGAAGTGAGGGGCGTGCGGTTGTGGCGACAACGGTCCGAGCAGTACTTGACCTCGTCCCACACCTGCGCCCATTTTTTGCGCCACGCAAACGGGCGCTGGCAGCAGGCGCACACCTTGGTCGGCAGATCGGCTTTCTTGCGCATGCGCATTCAGAACTCCAGCGTCAGTTGGGTGGCTTGCGGAGATGGTGCGGCGCTAGAGGCATTGCGCCGGGCAGGGGCACGTCCAGCGGGCCGCTTGCGTGAACCATGCCGTGTCACGATCGCGGCTTTGCCTGCTTTCACATCCGGTTGGGCGCGCAGACTGTGCAGCCGTGCCTTGGCCGTGCGCGTGGCGATGTCCAGGTCCACCACCGGCAGGGGGATGTCGACACCGACCTGCACACCGCAGCGCGCTTGCACATCCGGCGGCATGCGCCACGGCTCGAACAACCACGTCTGAGGCACCTTGCGCAGGTAAGGCAACCAGCGCCTCACGAAGTGCCCGTGCGGGTCTTGGTCGTGCGCCTGCTTGATCGGGTTGTAGACGCGGGTGGTGTTGATGCCTGTCGTGCCCGATTGCATCTGCATCTGGCTCCAGTGGATGCCAGGCTCGTAATCCAGAAACTGGCGTGCCAGCCACAGCCCGACCGGGCGCCAGTGCAGCCACAAGGGGTAGGCCGCCACCGACACCAGCATGGCGCGCATGCGGAAGTTCAACCAGCCGGTGTGGCGCAGCATGGTCACGCAGGCGTCCACCAGGGGCCAACCGGTGCGCGCCTGAATCAGCGCCTGAAAGTGCGCCTCGTTCCAGTCGTCCTCCCGCAGGCCGTTGTAGCCTCGGTGCAGGTTGCGCCACTCCAGCTCCGGCTCGGACTCCAGCTTCTGGATGAAATGGCAATGCCAGTACAGGCGGCTCATGAACGCCTGCAGTCCGGCACGGTGTCGGCTGGCGCTGGGGTCGTCGGCGGGCAGCGTGGCGATCTGGTGGCGCGCGGCTTGCACCACCTCGCGCATGCTCAGGCACCCGTAGGCCAGGTAGGGCGACAGACGCGAGCAGGCGCTGGGGGCCGACAGTGGCGAGGAGATCCCACCCCGATACTGCGCACACCGGTCGGTGAGGAAGTCCTGCAGCACGGCCAACCCCTCTTGCCGTCCGCCCCTCTGGCGTCGCTGTGGCAGCTCGGCAGGCAGGCCCAGCTCGCTGGCGGAGCGCGGCGAGGGCTCGACCCAGGGCAAGGCCACGTCCTGCAAGGGCGGCGTGAGCACCAGCGCGTGGGCCATGTGGTCCTCCCAGTGCGTCTGCCAGGTGTTGCGGTTGGCCAGGCGCCTGACCACACCAAACTGAGGCCATTCGCGCCAGATCACCCCGTTCGCACGGCACCACTGCGCCACCGCACGGTCGCGCTGAAAGGTGAGGTCGTTGCCGGTTTCCTCGTGGGCGACCAGGCGGGCGAAGGGGGCCAGGGCATGCAGCCGCTGCAAGACGGGCACCACCTCGCCGGCGACGACGTGCAAGGGCGCGCCCAGCGAGCGCAGCTCATCGGCCATGTCGTGTAAGCTTTCGGCGATGAAGGCATGGTGCTGGGCTGCGGCATCGGGCTGGGCCCACAGGCTGGGCTCGACCACGTAGAGGCAAAGCACCGGACCCAGGCGTGCGGCCTCCGCCAGGGCGCGGTGATCGGCCGCCCGGAGGTCACGTTTGAACCACACCACGCTGTATGTCATGGCGCCGAGCATAGGAAACCCGGCGCCCGTCTGTGCGGGCTGTTTGGGCTTGAATCGATTCAAAGCGGCGGCAAACGAAAGTGCTTTCCTCACCTTGGCGCGACTTGGCTGCGGGGCAGGGCGGGGGGATGCGGCAAAATCAAGGGTTCCGTCAGGCGACCGAGGTCGTTTGAGCCGCCCCTCCACTTCGTTCCACTGCGTGGAACCCCTTTGAGCGACGATGTCCCAGCAAACGATCGACTTCAGCCCAGCCCGTGATGACGATGGCAGCGCGTCCCTGACGCTGGCCCATTACGCCGAGCGTGCCTACCTGGAATACGCCCTGAGCGTGGTCAAGGGCCGGGCCCTGCCCGATGTGTGCGACGGGCAAAAACCTGTGCAGCGCCGCATCCTGTACGCGATGGAGCGCATGGGCCTGGGTTTCAGTGGCACCAATGGCGCCAAACCGGTCAAGAGCGCTCGCGTGGTGGGTGACGTGCTGGGTCGCTACCACCCGCACGGTGACACGGCCGCGTACGACGCCATGGTGCGCATGGCGCAGGACTTTGCGCTGCGCTACCCGCTGGTCGATGGACAGGGCAACTTCGGCTCGCGCGATGGCGATGGTGCCGCCGCGATGCGCTACACAGAAGCCCGCCTGACGCCGATCTCGCGCCTGCTGCTCGACGAAATCGACATGGGCACGGTGGATTTCATCCCGAACTACGACGGCTCGACCGAAGAGCCACGCCAGCTGCCCGCGCGTTTGCCCTTTGTGTTGCTCAATGGTGCCAGCGGCATTGCCGTGGGCCTGGCCACCGAGATCCCCAGCCACAACCTGCGCGAGGTGGCCTCGGCCGCCGTGGCACTGATCAAGAACGAACACCTGCCCGACACGGAGCTGTTCGACATCATCCAGGGCCCGGACTTTCCGGGCGGCGGCCAGATCATTTCCACCCCGCAGGACATCCAGGACGCCTACCGCAGCGGCCGGGGCAGTCTGAAGGTGCGCGCCCGCTGGAAGATCGAAGAGCTGGCGCGCGGCCAGTGGCAACTGGTCGTGACCGAACTGCCGCATGGCACCAGCTCGCAAAAGGTGCTCGAAGAGATCGAAGAGCTGACCAACCCCAAGATCAAGAACGGCAAGAAGGCGCTGACGGCCGAGCAGAACCTGCTCAAGGCGACCGTCTTGTCGGTGCTGGATGCGGTGCGTGACGAATCGAGCAAGGACGCCGCCGTGCGCCTGGTGTTCGAGCCCAAGACCCGGACCGTGGCCCAGCAGGAGCTGATCACGATCTTGCTGGCGCACACCAGCCTGGAGACCTCGGCCTCGATCAACATGACCATGGTCGGGGCGGACGGCAAGCCCACACAAAAGAGCTTGCGGCAGATGCTGACGGAGTGGATCGGCTTCCGCATGGAGACGGTGACCCGCCGCACCCAGCATCGCCTGGGCAAGGTGCGCGACCGCATCCACATCCTCGAAGGCCGCCAGCTCGTTTTGTTGAACATCGACGAGGTGATCGCCATCATCCGCCACAGCGACGAGCCCAAGGCCGCGCTGATCGAGCGCTTCAAGCTGTCCGACCGTCAGGCCGAGGACATCCTGGAAATTCGCCTGCGTCAACTGGCGCGGCTGGAAGCCATCAAGATCGAGCAGGAGTTGTCCGAGCTGCGTGCCGAAGAGGCCAAGCTGGACGACATCCTGAACAACCCGGGCGTGCTCAAGCGCACCGTGGTCAAGGAAATCGAAGCCGATGCCAAGCAGTTTGGCGACGAGCGCCGCACCCTGATCCAGGCTGAAAAGCGGGCCGTGGCCGAGGTGAAAGTGCTGGACGAGCCGGTGACCGTGGTCATCAGCGAAAAGGGCTGGGTGCGCGCCCGTACCGGGCATGGTCACGACCCGGCTGGGTTTGCCTTCAAGGCGGGCGATGGCCTGTATGGCACGTTTGAATGCCGCACGGTGGACCCGCTCATCGTCATCGGCAGCAACGGGCGCGTGTACAGCGTGGCCGTGAGCGCCTTGCCGGGTGCGCGCGGCGATGGCCAGCCCATCACGACCATGATCGAGCTGGAATCGGGCACGCAGCCGCTGCACTACCTGGCAGGCCAGGTGGACCAGACGGTGCTGCTGGCCAACAGCGGAGGCTTTGGCTTGCTGGCCAAGCTGGGCGACCTGGTCACGCGCCAGAAGGGCGGCAAGGGCTTCCAGACGCTGGACGAGGGCGACAAGGTGCTGCCGCCGGTGCTGGTGCAACCCGCGCACACCCAAGTGGCCTGCCTGAGCGAAGACGGCCGCATGCTGGTGTTCGGTCTGGACGAGCTGAAACTGCAGTCCAATGGCGGGCGTGGTTTGACACTGATGGACGTGGACGCGCAGAAGGCGCCGCTGATCTCGGTGGCGTCCTGCCACAACGGGGTGCGCGTGATCGGCACCACGCGCGGGGCCAAGCCCAAGGAAGAGGATGTGCGCAACTCCGCTTACGTGGCGCACGTGGGCAAGCGTGCCCGCAAGGGCAAGGCGGTAGACGCCTTCCAGAAGGTGTTCAAGCTGCAGGCGCTGGCCTGATTCAGCTGGGCGTTGCCCAGGCTGCCGCGCTGACGGTGGCCAGGGGCGGTGCCGCTTACACCCGCACCACGGTGACCGAGCAATCGGCCTCGGCCACCACCTGGGCACTCACGCTACCGAGGTAGCGCCGCAGAGCGGAGTTGCCGCGCGCACCCATCACGATGTGATCGACCTGGTTCTTGCTGGCGAACTCGACGATGGCGGCGGCCGTGTCCGGGGCCTCCAGCACATGGAAGGTCAGGCGCTGCTCGTCCAGCCCCAGTTGCTGCTGGAGCGGGCGGGCCCAGTGCTTGATGTGCACCAGTTGCTGCACATGCAGGCTGTTGCCCTCGGCGTCGGTAAGGGTGTCCATCGCAATGCGGTTGGTCTTCATCACGCTGACGCAGGCCAGGCGGGCGCGAGACTCGGTCTGCATGATGCGGCGCACGGTGCCCAGCAGCTTCTTGTCGAGTGCTGGCGTGCTGTTTCTCACCCCGATGGCCACCATGATGATGGGACAGCGCTCCACGTGCTGGGTCGCCGTGGCATCGGGCTTGGGCTCGGCGCCCACGGCCTTGAACCAGCGCTTGAAGGTGTCCAGCCGGCCCTGGGTGCCCAGCTTGTGGGCACGGGCCGTGAGGGCGATCTGTTCCGGATGCTGCAGTTCCAGCGCCAACTGGGCGGCGCTCTGGTAGCGCAGGTCGGGGTTCACCTCCAGGCAGTGCAGGATCACCTCCTGCAGCCAGGGCGGAAGGTCCGGCCTGTGCACGCGGGGGGGCACCGGGTCGGTGTACAGGCGCTTGCGCAGGCCCACCACCGTCGAGGGTTGACCAAAGGGGCGCTCGCCCGTGGCCAGGTGATACAGCATCACCCCCAGCGCAAACAGGTCGCTGCGCGGGTCGTTGCGCACGAACTGCACCTGCTCGGGCGAGATGTAGGGGCCGGTACCCATGGGCAACTCGAACTCTTCTTCGAGCAGGTCGGGAAGGTGATCGTGGCGTGACAGGCCGAAGTCCACCAGCACCGCCTCGCCCGTGGGGCGGAACAGGATGTTGCTGGGCTTGACGTCCAGGTGCACCACATGCTGTTTGTGCAGCGCGTGCAGGGCCTGGGCCACTTTCTGCCCGATGTCAGCCACCTCGTCTACAGACAGGGGCGCGTCGTCCAGGCGCGGGCGCAGCGAGGTGCCCGAGAGATGCTCCATCACGATGTAAGGGCGGCTGGTGAAGTCCCCCTTGGCGACAAAGCGCGGCACATGGGGGCCCTGCAGCATGGGCATCACCATCTGCTCGACCTCGAAGCCCACGATGGTGGCCGGATCTTCCCCGCCCTTGATGCGCGGGATCTTCATGATCAAGGGCAAGTCGCCTGGCCCGTCTACCGGTTCGACGTCCCACAGCGTGGCCATGCCGCCCTGGTGCAGGCGCTCTTTCAGGCGGAAACCGTCGATGACGGTGCCGGCTTCCAGTCGGTTGCCGGGGGAGTCATCGCCCATGGATCAACCTCTGCGCAAAAGTGGCCGGCAAGCCGGCATCGATGATGCGCTGCGCGGCGGTGTCGTGGTCGTAGGGCACGCGAAAGAAGGTCAGCGTGGCGCTGCCCGTGTCGAAGGTGGCGTAGCAGGCGGCGGGATTGCCGTCGCGCGGCTGGCCGACCGAGCCAGGGATGGCCAGCCAGCGTCGTGCCGGTGACAGGCTGATGGGCACGCCGTCCACCGGCATGAACTCGCCCGATTTGCCCAGGTTGGACAGGTGGTACAGGCACTGCTGGTGCACGTGCCCGCAAAACACAAAGGGTTGCTGGCTGGCCAGAAGGCTGCGTGATGCCTCGGAGCGGCCTTGCAGGTATTCCCAGTGCGCCGGGTCGTGCGCATTGGCGTGGGCCATCAGGCAGGGACCCACCTCGGCGGTCAGGGGCAGGGCGGTCAGCCAGTCGCGCTGAGCTGGGCTCAGCTGCGCAAAGGTCCAGGCCAATGAGGGGCCGACGTGTGCCGACATCTTGCTGGTGGTCTCGGCGCTGAGCGCGTCGTCGTGGTTGCCGCGCACCAACACGGCGCCTTCGGCCTCGCGGGCTTGGGCGAATTCCACCACCCAGACTGGGTCGGCGCCGTAATCGACATAGTCGCCCAGCATGACCAGTTGGTCAAAACCTCGCTCCTGAGCGTGCTGCCACACTGCCTCGACGGCCTGTCGGTTGGCGTGGAGGTCAGACATCAAGGCAATTTTCATGAGGAGCTCACAGACAAGGCGCCCACAGTCTAGCGATGTGGTGCCCCGTCGTCAGCCCGTATCTGCCCGAGGTGCGGACCCAAAGGGTGTGTGCTTCAGACCTTGAAGACCTGCACGGAGTCAGACACCACCTTGGCGCGGTCGGCCAAGGAACTGGAGGCGGCGGCAATCTGTTCTACCGCGGCCGCGTTCTGTTGCGTGATGTTGTCGAGGTGAGAGACGGCGTGGTTGATCTGCGAAATGCCTTGCAGCTGCTCGGTCACGCCGTGGCTGATGGTGTCGACCAGATGGACCACCTCGGACACCGAGCCGAGCGCCTCTTTCATCGTGTCCTGCACGGAATCCGAGAGTTCGCTGCCTGCCTTGATCTTCTCTGAGGAGTCGGTGATGAGCTGTTTGACTTCGCGTGCGGCCGTGGCCGTGCGCTGCGCCAGCGCGCGCACTTCGGAGGCCACCACGGCAAACCCACGTCCTTGTTCACCCGCCCGCGCGGCTTCCACGGCGGCATTGAGCGCGAGGATATTGGTCTGGAAGGCGATGGAGTCGATCACCTGGATGATGTCGTGGATGCGCCGTGATGAGTCCTCGATTGTGTGCATCGTGCGCGTCAGGTCGTCCACGGCCACGCCGCTGCGTTGGGTGATCTGAGCGGTTTGACGGGCAATGTCGGCGGCTTGGCCTGCGGTGGCTGCGTTCTGGCGGGCCGTGCTGGTGATCTGGTCCATCGACGCCGCCGTTTGCTGCAAGTCTGCGGCTTGTGACTCGGTGCGTGAGGAGAGGTCGTGGTTGCCAGAAGCGATCTCCTGGGTGGCCACGTTCATCTGATCGACCTCGGTGCGGGCATCTTGCACGGTGGTGGCCAGGTTCACCTTGAGCTGGTTGAGGGCGCGGGCGAGCTTGCCCATGCCGCCACCCCGCTGGCTGGTGATGGAAACCGACAGATCGGCGCCTGCCAGGGTGTTGGCCATTTTCAGCAGCTCGCCCAGAGGCTGAGTGGCCACACGGGCGAACAAAATTTTGGCCAGCACAAGACTGATCAACCAACAGCAGCCCAGAACCGCCCAGGCACCCAGGCCAAGTTCGCCACCGGCTGCGCCCGCGCCGACCGCCAGCGCTAGGGTCACCAGCACCATGACACCCAGCGTGAGGCGATTGGCCATCTCCAGTTGTGAGGCCTGAACGATGCGGCCTATGAGGGTGTTCTTGCGGACCTGGCCGTTGTTCAGCGTGTGCACCAGTTGGCCGGACTCTGCCTCGGCACGCATGCGTGCATACAGGCGGGTGGCGCCCTCCACGGCTTCACGACTGGGCTTTGTTCGAACTGACATGTAGCCAGTGGGTTGACCGTTGCTCAACAGTGGCGTGACGTTGGCCTGCACCCAGTAGTAACGGCCATCGGCACGGCGGTTCTTGACCAACGCGGACCAGGGGCTGCCGCTGCGGATGGTGGCCCACATGTCGCGGTAGGCCTCGGAGGGCATGTCGGGGTGACGGATCAGATTGTGGGGTTGACCTACCAACTGCTCACGGGTGTAGCCACTGACTCGAACGAACGCCGGGTTGCAGTAGAGAATATGGCCCTTGAGGTCGGTGGTCGATACCAGAGACTCTCCCTCAGGAAAGGGATATTCTTCGTCGAGAACGGGCAGGTTCAAGCGCATGAGCGGCTCCTGTGTATGGCGACAACCACCAACATCGGGGATTGTTAAATTCCCCGCATTGTCGCGTTAACCCGTGTGTTGAAGTGGCTTTGTCGCATCATGAGCGTGATTCGCGCAAAGAAAAAGGGCAAACTTCATCGAAGTTATTTGTGCGGTGGGCAGATTTGTGGTCAAACCGTCACGCCCGGCTTTGGGGTGAATCAGGCATGATGTCAGGCCGTTGCAGACTTATCACATGCTGACTCCCGAACAAGAAGCCGTGGTGCGCGCCATCCGCAAGCTGGTGGATTTCTGGCAGATCACCGCTGATGAACTGGACATGGGGCCACAGCCCGCCAGGGCGCCTGCGCCCCCGCCGCCAGCCCCTACAGGACCCAAATACCGCCACCCGCTGACCCAGCAGACCTGGGATGGGCAGGGGCTGCAGCCGTCGTGGCTGAAAGACGCTTTGACGCGCGAAGGCTATACCGTCGAGGAGCTGCGCGTGCTGCCCGATGCGCACGCATAGTAAACTCGCAGGCTGGTCTCTCCCAGTCGTCTAATGGATAAGACAGCCCCCTCCTAAGGGGCAAATCTTGGTTCGATTCCAGGCTGGGGGACCACTTCAGGCCTTGAGCATGCCCTTGGTTTCAATGAAGCCAATCACCTCGCTCAAGCCCGCCTGGGTCTTGAGGTTGGTCATCACGAAGGGGCGCAAACCTTGTGCTGTCTGGCGCATGCGCGTTGTGTCCGCCGCCATGATGTCCAGATTGGCCCCCACGTAGGGCGCCAGGTCCGTTTTGTTGATCACGAACAGGTCGCTCTTGGTGATGCCTGGACCGCCTTTGCGCGGGATCTTTTCACCCGCAGCCACGTCGATGACGTAGATCGTCAGGTCGCTGAGTTCGGGGCTGAAGGTCGCTGCCAGATTGTCGCCGCCTGACTCGATGAACACGATGTCGGCGTTGGGGTACTTGGCCAGCATGCGGTCCACGGCCTCCAGGTTGATTGAGGCGTCTTCGCGGATGGCCGTGTGTGGGCAGCCGCCGGTTTCCACACCCATGATGCGGTCCGGATCGAGCGCGCCGGCCACGGTCAGCAGGCGTTGGTCTTCCTTGGTGTAGATGTCGTTGGTGATGACGACCAGGTCGTACTGCTCACGCATGGTCTTGCACAGCATTTCAAGCAGGGTGGTTTTGCCGGAGCCAACCGGGCCGCCCACGCCCACGCGCAGGGGGGGCAGTTTCTTGGTGCGGCCAGGGATGTGATGAAAGTTGCTCATGATCGGAACAGGCGTGAGTATTGGTGTTCGTGCTGGGCACTGAGGATGGCCAGCATGGGGGTGAAGGCCTGGCGTTGGCTGTCGGGCAGGGCCAGGGCGTGTGCGATGGCATCGGGGATGGCATCGATGAGGATTTGCAGGATGCGCTGACCGGCGCTTTGGCCCAGGGGCACGGCCTTGATGGCGGCCTGCACCATGTTCTCGGCCCAGCCGAAGGCAAAGCTGAGCAGCGCTTCCTGTTGCGCGGCGGCCAGGGTGTCGCCGGTGGCTTGGGCAGGCAGGCATTGCGCCACGGCCAGGGCAAAGGCGACGGGCCAGTTGGGCGCCGGGGTGAGGGCCGCGCATTGGGCCAGCCGTCTGTCGGCGGGGTTGGCCAGGGCGTCTCCCGAGCGGTTGCGCAGCCACTCCACCAGGGAGCGGCCCATCTGCTCGGTCTGCTGGCGCAGTTCGCTGGTTTCGCGGGTGAGGGTGACCCAGGTGTTCAGCTCGGTGATGCGGGCCAGGTCGTGGCGCTGCCAGGCGGCCACGGCCCGTGAAACGACCTGGAGATCAGCGCGGGCCAGGCTGAGGCGCAGTTGATGCAGCAGCCAGTGGGCGGCCTCGGCCTCGGTGGTGACGCGGCCGGTGTCGATGGCCGACTCCAAGCCCTCGGAATAGCTGAAGCCGCCGACCGGGAGGGCAGGCGAGGCCAGCCACATCAATTGCAGGCGGGCGGCAGCGCTCAGTGGCGCAGGGCGGGTGAGAACACGGGGCATGGGGCAGCGAGGGTTGACCTGATGGAGTCAAGCAAGCCCCGTGCCTGTGCGCTTCGTTTTGGTGCGTCGGATGCAGGACGCACCGTGATCTGGCGGTGATCGCGGTGGTGCGGTGGCCGCTCAGTGGTCGTGACCGCATCCGGGGCCGTGGACGTGCGGTACCGGGGCAGCTTTGATGGCGATGCCGATGGGTTTGCCGCGCGAGGCGGGGGCTGTCGTGCCATGGTCGTGACCGCAACCCGGGCCGTGAACGTGTCCCGGCTCGTCGTGGCCGTGCGCGTGGGTGTCGTGGGCGTGACCGTGATCGTGATCGTGGTGCGCATGGCCGTGACCACCGGCGGCATAAGCGCCGCCCTCCGGCTCGAACGCGGCCTGGGTCTCGCGCACGGTCAGGTGCATGGCGCGCAGCATGTCGGCCAGCACATGGTCGGGCTCGATCTTGAGGTGGTCGGCCTGCAGTTCGATCTGAACGTGGCGGTTGCCCAGGTGGTAGGCCGCGCGCGTCAGGTCAAACGGCGAGCCATGCTCGCTGCACGGGGTGATGACGAGCACGTTCTGGGGCGCGGCTTCCACGCGGATCATGCTGCCGTCTTCGGCCACCAGCACATCGCCACCGCGCACCACCGTGCCGCGCGGCAGGAACACCCCGAGGGTGCGGCCCTGGCTGTCCACGGCATCGAAGCGGCTTTTCTGGCGCACGTCCCAGTCCAGTTGCACTGCGGCGGCGCGTTTGAGCAGCACAGGGGCCAGGCCTTGGCCCTGGGGAAGGAGCTTGTTGACGGTCAGCATCGGGGTTCGCTTTGCACTTCAGAGGCGTGAAGCACAAAGTGTAGCGACCCCGTGCTGACCTCAGGTGCCGGAGGGGCTCAGTTGGAAGAAGGACACGGAAGCCAGCAGGCGATCGGCCTGCGACTTCAAACCCTCTGCGGCTTCCGTGCTCTGCGCCATCAGCACCATGTTGTGCTGGGTGGCTTCGTCGAGGCGGTGCACCGTTTCACGCACGTTGCCAATGCCTTGGGCGTGCTCCTGGCTGGTGTGGGTCAGGTGCGTGATCAGTTGCGCCACCTCGTCGATGGTGTTTTGCAGCGTGTGGATGGTGTTGCCGGTCTGTTCCACCAGCCCGGCGCCTTCGGTGACTCGGTTGGCGCTGTCCACGATGAGCTGTTTGATCTCGCGGGCTGCGTCGGCGGAGCGCTGCGCCAGGGAGCGCACTTCCGAGGCCACCACCGCAAAGCCGCGGCCTTGCTCGCCAGCGCGCGCCGCTTCCACGGCGGCGTTCAGGGCCAGGATGTTGGTCTGGAAGGCAATGCCGTCGATGACACCGATGATGTCGCTCATGCGCTTGCTGGAGGTGTGGATGCCGCGCATGGTGTCGATCACGCGGGTCATGGAGCTGCGCCCCTCCTGGGCCACCTGGCGCGCGGTGGAGGCCAGTTGGCTGGCCTGGTGGGTGCGCGTCAGATTGTCAGAGATGTCGACCTCGATCTGCTGCAGGGCCTGGCTCGATTGGGCCAGCTCGTTGGCGTGCTCTTGTGAGCTGCGCGACAGGTGGCTGGCATCGGTGGCCACCTGGTGAGATGTGACGGCCAGTTGTTCGGACTGGTCACGCACCTCGCCGGTGAGCTGCAGCAGGTTGGTGCGCATGCGGCGCATGGAGGTCAACATGCGGCCCAGCTCGTCCTGGCCGGCTTCCACGTTCACCGAGTGCGACAGGCGGCCTTCGGCAATCGCCTCGCTGACCTGCATGGCGGCCAGGGCAGGGCGGCTGACCGAGCGGGCGATGAACCACGCCCACACGGTGCCCAGCACCAGCGTGATCAGGGTCAGCGCACCGATCAACCACTGCGCGGTGGCGGTGGTGTTGGCGAAGTTTGCCTGGGCGTTGCTGGTGTGTTGTTCGACACTTTGCAGGAGCTTGTCGCTCTGGCTCTTCACCGCGGCGGCTGCAGGCAGCAGCGCCGCGTTTTCCTTGTCGGCGGCTTGCATGGTCTGGCCGGTTTCCACCAGGACCAGCACTTCGTTGCGCGTGCCCAGATAGCGTTGATGTTGGGCTTGCAGCGCTTGGGCGGATGCCTGCACCGCGGTCGCTGGGTTGTCAGCCATCTTTTTGAGCACTTGGGCGATGGTCTGGTCAGCGGCCAGCAACTCGGGCTTGAAGCGCTCGACCACCTCGGGCATGCCGGCGGAGCGGATGATGGCCTGTGTTTTGACCAGATCTTGCTGGAGCAGGGTGTTGACCTGGCTGCCTTGCTGTCGCACGACCAGCGCTTCTTCAAAGACCTGGTGCAGCGAGCGGCTGCGCTCGATGCCGAGCATGCCCAGCAACGCGACAACGCACAGCAGGGTGAGAATCAGGCCAAAGCCGAAGGCCAGGCGGGTGCCGACCTTCCAGTCACGGAGTCGAACGAAGAAATGCACGGGAATCCTGTTGCCGGGGGCGGCATGAACCCGTCATGTGGGCGCCTCCCATCCCGTTCATGACGATGGCCCACCTGCGCTCAAGCGCAGCACGACCGTCGCCATCTTCCTTGCCCATCACGAAAGGAATGTGTCAGCTTGGGCGCTTCGTGAACGATCCCCGAACAAAGCTGTGTTCATAGATCGGACATGAAAGCGTCATGCGCATGACACGGGGGCTTGCTAAGCGGGTCAGAACAGGAAGTAACGCTGCGCCAGTGGCAGGCTGACGGCCGGCTCACACGTCAGCAATTTGCCGTCGGCACGGACCTGGTAGGTCTGGGCGTCGATCTCCATCTTGGGCATGTAGCTGTTGTGCACCATGTCCGTTTTCTTGACGCTGCGGCAACCCTTGACGGCCACCACCTGCTTGGCCAGCCCGTATTGCTGCGGCATGCCGGCGGCGATGGCGGCCTGGCTCATGAAGGTGAGCGAGGTGCGTGAGACCGCACCGCCAAACGCGCCGAACATCGGGCGGTAGTGCACCGGTTGCGGCGTGGGGATGGACGCGTTCGGGTCACCCATGGCGGCCGCGGCGATGAAGCCACCCTTCATGATGATGCTGGGCTTGACGCCGAAGAATGCGGGGCGCCAGATCACCAGGTCGGCCCATTTGCCTTCTTCGATGCTGCCCACCTCGTGCGCCACGCCGTGCGCCAGCGCCGGGTTGATGGTGTACTTGGCGACGTAGCGCTTGATGCGGGCGTTGTCGTGGCGGTCGGTGTCGCCGGACAGTTTGCCGCGCTGGGCCTTCATCTTGTGGGCGGTCTGCCAGGTGCGCAAAATGACCTCGCCCACGCGGCCCATGGCCTGCGAGTCGGACGAGAACATGCTGATGGCACCCAGGTCATGCAGGATGTCTTCGGCAGCAATGGTTTCGCGGCGGATGCGACTTTCGGCAAAGGCCAGGTCTTCGGCAATCGACGCGTCCAGGTGGTGACACACCATGAGCATGTCGAGGTGCTCGTCGATGGTGTTGATGGTGAACGGCCGTGTCGGGTTGGTCGAAGACGGCAGCACATTGAGCTCGCCCACCACCTTCATGATGTCGGGCGCGTGGCCTCCGCCCGCGCCTTCGGTGTGGAAGCTGTGGATGGTGCGGCCCTTGAAGGCGGCCACCGTGTCTTCCACGAAGCCCGATTCGTTGAGCGTGTCGGAGTGGATGGCGACCTGGATGTCAGTCTCTTCGGCCACGCTCAGGCAGGTGTCGATGGCGGCAGGCGTGGTGCCCCAGTCCTCGTGCAGCTTCAGGCCGATCACGCCGGCGTTGACCTGCTGGCGCAGCGCTTGGGGCTGGCTGGCGTTGCCCTTGCCCAGAAAGCCCAGGTTCATCGGGAAGGCCTCGGCGGCCTTGAGCATCATGGCGATGTTGGAGGGCCCGGGCGTGCAGGTGGTGGCAAAGGTGCCGGTTGCGGGGCCTGTGCCACCGCCGATCATGGTGGTCACGCCGCTGTTCAGAGCCTCTTCGATCTGCTGCGGGCAGATAAAGTGGATGTGCGTGTCGATGCCGCCAGCGGTGACGATCATGCCCTCGGCGGCGACGATTTCGGTGCCCGGGCCAATGACGATGTCCACGCCCGGCTGGACGTCGGGGTTGCCGGCCTTGCCGATCTTGACGATGCGGCCTGCCTTGATACCGATGTCGGCCTTGACGATGCCCCAGTGGTCGAGGATCAGGGCGTTGGTCAGCACGCAATCGCAGGCGGCCATAGCGCCAGGGCCGTTGGCCACCTGGCTCTGACCCATGCCGTCGCGGATGGTCTTGCCGCCACCGAACTTCACTTCTTCACCGTAGCCGCCGGCGCGCAGGGTGTAGTCCTGCTCGACTTCGAGGATCAGGTTGGTGTCGGCCAGGCGCAGGCGGTCGCCCACCGTGGGGCCGAACATTTCCGCGTAGGCGCGGCGCTGGATGCTTGCCATCTTGGCGTGTCCTTCTAGAGATTCCGGTGATGCGTGGGAGGCCGACGAGGTGTCAGAGCGGCCCCTGGGTCAGGCCCCGAAAGCCGTAGACCACGCGGGCGCCGGCGTAGTCCACCAGCTCGACCGTGCGTTGCTGACCGGGCTCGAAGCGCACCGCGGTGCCCGAGGCGATGTTCAAACGCATGCCCTGTGCGGCGGGCCGGTCAAAGCGCAGGGCACCGTTGGTTTCGGCAAAGTGGTAGTGCGAGCCCACCTGGATGGGGCGGTCGCCCGCGTTTTCCACCACCAGCGTCAGGGTGCGGCGACCTGGGTTGATGGTCAGGTCGGGGCCGTCGATGAGCAGCTCGCCCGGTGTGATGCCATCGGACATCATTTGCGCCCCTTGAACCAGATCACCCCCGCGATCAGGGCAGCCACAACGACGAAGCCCAGCACATCGGTGCTGTGCCAGTGGGAAATGCCGGGCAGGCCGTGACCTTCGTGGGCGTGCGCAGTCTGAACAGCCAGCAGGCCGGCGGTGAGGATCAGGATGGTGTGCTTCATGATGGTGCGCGATGGGTTGAGTTTCGGGTTCATGCAATAGGTTGGTGCACGGTCACCAATTTGGTGCCATCGGGGAAGGTGGCTTCGATCTGGATGTCGGGAATCATGTCGGCCACGCCGTCCATGACGTCCTCACGGCTGAGCACCGTCTTGCCCTCGCTCATGAGGGCGGCCACGCTCTTGCCGTCGCGGGCGCCTTCCATGATCGCCGCCGAGATCAGGGCCACCGCCTCGGGGTAGTTGAGCTTGAGGCCACGGGCCTTGCGCCGCTCGGCCAGCAGGGCGGCGGTGAAGATCAGCAGCTTGTCTTTTTCGCGTGGCGTCAGTTCCATGGTGTCTTTTCAAGGCCAAAGCAGGGGGCCGCGTACCGGCGGCATCGAAATTGCGGTGTCAGGGTACGGATTGAACTCACACCATGCAAGACCCAGACCTGCTTCACCCCCCCGAGCCTGCCAGCGACGCTTTGCAGCGCGTGGTGAAGGTGCGTCGGGACTACAACCGCTGGGTGGCGTCCGAAACCCTGGAGGACTACGCGCTGCGCTTCACGCCGCGCTCGGCCCGGCGCTGGAGCGAGGCGCGGGTGGCCAACACGGCCTTCGGGGTGGCATCCTTTTTGGTGCTGGAGGCCTTGGGGGCGACCCTGTTGGTGGACCATGGCTTCATCAACGCCTTCTGGGCGATTCTGGCCACAGGGCTCATCATCCTGCTGGTGGGCTGGCCCATCAGCGTGTACGCGGCCCGGTATGGCCTGGACATGGACCTGCTCACGCGGGGCGCGGGCTTTGGCTACATCGGCTCGACCATCACCTCGCTGATCTACGCGTCCTTCACCTTCATCTTCTTTGCGCTGGAGGCGGCTGTGATGGCCTATGCGCTGGATCTGGCGTTCGACATCCCGCCGGCCTGGGGCTATCTCATCTGCGCGCTGGTGGTGGTGCCGCTGGTCACCCACGGTGTGACGATCATCAGCCGCCTGCAGCTGATCACGCAGCCCATCTGGTTGGTGATGCTGGTGCTGCCCTTCATCTATGTGTTCCGCGACCACCCGAACATCTTGCAGGATCTGGCAGCCTATCCTGGGGCTTCGGGCGCCTATGGCGAGTTCAACGTGCTGGCCTTTGGCTCGGCGCTGACGGTGGGCATTGCCCTGATCACGCAGATGGGCGAGCAGGCTGACTACCTGCGCTTCATGCCCGAGAAGCGCCCGGAGCGTGCCGGGCGCTGGTGGGCGGCGGTGTTCGTGGGTGGGCCCGGCTGGGTGATCTTGGGCGTGTTGAAGATGCTGGGCGGCGCGCTGCTGGCCTGGCTGGCCATGAGCTACGCCATTCCGGTGGCGCGCGCGGTGGACCCGAACCAGATGTACCTGGTGGCGTGGGAGAAGATCTTCTCTTCCCCCTCTTGGGCCATCGGCGCGGTGGCCTTGTTCGTGGTGATCTCGCAGCTCAAGATCAACGTCACCAACGCCTATGCGGGCTCCCTGGCGTGGTCGAACTTCTTTGCGCGGCTCACGCACAGCCACCCCGGGCGGGTGGTGTGGGTGGTGTTCAACGCCCTCATCGCCCTGCTGTTGATGGAGCTGAACCTGTTCCAGGCCCTGGGCAAGGTGCTGGGCCTGTACTCGAACATCGCCATTGCGTGGATGGTGGCGGTAGTGGCCGACCTGGTGGTCAACAAGCCGATGGGGTGGTCGCCCAAGGGCATCGAGTTCAAGCGCGCCTATCTGTATGACATCAACCCGGTGGGCGTGGGGGCGATGGGCCTGGCGTCGCTGGTGTCGGTCATGGCCTATGTGGGATGGCTGGGCGAGTTGGCCCAGGCCTTTTCTGCTGTGCTGGCCATGGTGGTGGCGTTCACGACCTCGCCCCTGATCGCCTGGGCCACGCAGGGGCGGTATTACCTAGCGCGCACGCCGGAGCCGGCCACGGCGCCCGAGGCGTCGATGCCGCCGGAGCAGTGCGACGAGGCCGGTGCCGATGGGGGGCAGCCCCTGAGCCGGGTGATCCGCATCAAGGCACTGCACCGCTGCACCGTGTGCGAGCGCGAATACGAGGCCGATGATGTGGCCCATTGCCCGGCCTACCAGGGCTTCATCTGTTCTCTGTGCTGTTCGCTGGACGCCCGCTGCCAAGACCTGTGCAAGCCGGCGTCGGCCCGCTGGGCGGAACAGTGGCGCAACATCGGCCGCGCCGTGGTGCCGGCCTTCGTCTGGCGCCGGGTGGACACCGAGCTGGGGCAGTTCTTGTTGATCATGCTCGTGCTCACGCCCCTGCTGGCGGGGGTTTTTGGCCTGGTCTACCAGCAACAGGTGCGCGACATGGTGTCGCTTGACCTGGGCTCGACGGTGGCCACCGCAGCCATGCTGGAGTCGGCCTTCGTCAAGGTCTTTGCGGCCTTGCTGCTGATTGTGGGCGTGGTGGGCTGGTGGCTGGTGCTCACGCACAAAAGCCGGCAGGTGGCGCAGGAGGAATCCAACCGCCAGACCCATCTGCTGGTACGCGAAATCGCTTCGCACCGCATCACCGACGGCAAGCTGCAACAGGCCAAGCAGACGGCCGACCAGGCCAACCAGGCCAAGAGCCGCTACATCTCCACCATCAGCCACGAGCTGCGCACCCCGCTCAACGGCATCCTGGGCTACGCCCAGTTGCTTGATGAAGACGCGCAGCTGCCTGAGCACGTGAAGCACGCCGTGGGCGTCATCAAGCGGGGCGGGGACCACCTGCTGTCCCTGATCGAGGGCACGCTGGACATCGCGCGCATCGAAAGCGGCAAGCTCTCGCTGGACGTTAAACCCGTGCGCCTGGACGAGTTGCTGCAGCAGATCACCGGCTTGATCGAGAACGAGGCGCGCGCCAAGCACTTGCGCTTCGTGGCCGACATCGAGCCCCATCTGCCCGAAGCCGTGCGGGCCGATGAGCGCCGGGTGCGCCAGATCCTGCTCAACGTGCTGGGCAATGCCGTCAAGTTCACGACGGTGGGCCAGGTGACCTTCAAGGTGCGCTACGCCCGCGAGATTGCGCTGGTCGAAATCAGCGACACCGGCCCCGGCATCGCCCAGGCCGAGCTGGACAAGGTGTTCGAGCCCTTTGCGCGCGGCTCATCGGCGGCTGGCAACTCGGCCGGCGGCACCGGGCTGGGCCTGACCATCAGCAAGATGCTGACCGACCTGATGGGCGGCGAGATGCAGGTGAGCAGCCAGGAGGGCGTGGGCACCACCTTCCGCATCCGCTTGTTCCTGCCGCAGGTGCGGGCCTCCGAGGTGGCGCAGCGCGTGATGCAGGGTCAGCGCACGGGCTATGCCGGCGAGCGCCGTCGCATCTGGGTGGTGGACAACGAAGAGGCCGATCGCGGCCTGCTGGTTCGCATCCTCACGCCGCTGGGGTTTGAGGTGACGCCGCTGGCCTCCGGGCTGGATTGCCTGGCGCATCTGCGTCAGGTCCCGACTTCGCAACATCCCCATGCGCTGTTCATGGACCTGGCCATGCCCGGCCTGGACGGCTGGGGCACCTTGCGCACCATCCGCGCCGAAGGGCTGAGCACGGCGCCGGCTGCCATCGTGTCGGCCAACGCCTTCGACAAGGCCTTGGACAACGACGTGGGCATCACGCCCGATGATTTCATCGTCAAACCCGTGCGCGTGCCCGAGTTGCTCGATTGGCTGGGGCGGCACTTGCATCTGGACTGGATCGTGGCCGAGCGCCCGGCCGAGGTCAGTGCGTCGCCAGGGTCACAGCATGATGCTGAGGCCTGCCCGTCCATGCAGGCGCTGCGCAGCCTGGAAGACCAGATCCACGCAGGCTATGTCCGGGGCGTTCACAAGGCGCTGGACCAAATCGCCGCAGCCGAGCCGCACTGTGCGCCCTTTGTGCAGCGCATGCGCACCCTGGCACGCCAGTTCCACCTGGACGCCATGGCCAAGCTGATCGACGAAGCGCTGGCGCAGAGCCAGGACCAAGCCGAGCAAGCAAAGCCGTCCGACGGCCCGGCCCAAACGGTCCATATGGCCGTGCCCACCCTCTGAGACCGATGAGCGACCACCCCATGTTCGACCGACTTGACCGCAGCCGCACCGACATCGTCCTCATCGTGGACGATGTGCCGGACAACCTGTCCCTGCTGCACGATGCCCTCGATGAAGGGGGCTATACCGTGCTGGTGGCCACCCATGGCGAAGCGGCCTTGCAGCGCGCCAGCCAGGCGGTGCCCGACATCATCCTGCTCGACGCCATCATGCCGGGCATGGATGGTTTTGAGGTGGCGCGACGCCTGAAGGCGCAGCCCGACACCAGCCACATCCCCATCGTGTTTATGACGGGGCTGACCGAAACCGAGCATGTCGTGGCGGCCTTCTCGGCTGGTGGGGTGGACTACGTGGTCAAACCCATCCGCCCGCGCGAGGTGCTGGCCCGCATCGAGTCGCACATGCAGGCGGCAAGGCAGTCGAGCCAGGCGCGCAATGCGCTCGACGCCTTTGGACATGCCTCGCTCACCGTGCACCTGCGCGAGGGTAAAGTGCTGTGGCAAACCCCCTTGGCGCGCAAGCTCTTGCAACGCTACTTTGACACCCCCGAGGCGGTGGCGCCGCCGGAGTTGCTGGACTGGCTGCGCCTGGCCGTGTCACGCTTTCAGGCTGACACGGCGCAAGATGGGCCGCCCACGCCTGCACCCAGCTGGACGGTGAACCAAGGCCAAAGCTGCCTGCGCTTCACCCTGCACCAACCCACCGGCGACGACGAATGGCTGCTGGTGATGCAGGAAAGCTCCGACCAGGCCGCCATGGAGGCCCTGAGCCAGACCTTCAAGCTCACCACCCGCGAAGGCGAGGTGCTCTACTGGGTCGTCAAGGGCAAGACCAACCGCGACATCGGTGACATCCTGGGCAGCAGCCCGGCCACGGTCAAGAAGCAGCTGGAGAGCGTGTTCGCCAAGATGGGGGTCGAGACCCGCACAGCGGCGGCCGGGCTGGCCCTGAGCCGGGTGGGGCAGCTGAAGGCGCGTTGACCGTGGGCGTCTTCAGAGCTTGGGGACGTCCAGCGCTTGCGGTGCGTAGCCTTGGGACACCAGCCAGTCACGCAATGCCAAGCCCGTGGCCACAGGCCAGTAGCGCACCTTGGCAGGTTCGAGCCGCTTGTAGTCTGCCAATTCCTCACCCAGGACAATGTGGCCGGTACAAGGTACGTGATACGCCAGGATGATCTGATTCTGGCGCTCAAACCGGTAGTGACCGATGAAGTGGGCTGTTTGTGCGGTCAGGCCCAACTCCTCGTTCACCTCGCGCTTGACGGCTTCGTCAGGGCTGCTGTCGGTCTTCTCCAGAAAGCCCGTGATGAGCGCATAAAACGGGGCAGCCCAGGCCTTGTTGCGGGCCAGGATGATGTGCCCTTCATGCTCCACCACGGCCGCGACGACGGGAACCGGGTTGTCCCAGTGCACAAAGCCACAATCGCGGTCCGGGCAGCCTAGCCGTGTCACGCCATGATCGTCTCGGCTTTGCAAGAGTTGGGCACATTGTGGGCAGTACTGGTAGCTCATGATGGGCGGAGGCTTTTCAACAAGGCTCGTTGCAATCGGGTGGAGGCGGCGGCCAGCGTGACTTTGTGAGGCTCGGGCAGCGCATCCCAGCGGGGCTCAAACGCTTGCGCGGCAGCGTTCAAGGCATCTTGAGAGGCGGCCAGCACAATGTCATTGCCGCCCTCGTCTGATTCAAACGACAGTGTGCCCCCGTCGAACACCCGCCCCACGCGCTTCATGATGTCGCGTGTTTGTTCGGTGTCGGCCTGCACATTGGCCACCATCACCCCCTGGGGAGCCAAGGCCGCCTTCACGCGTCGGTAAAAGCCGGGTGAACACAGCGCATCCGGGATGCCATCGCCCGTGAAGCCGTCGACGAGGATCACGTCGAACTGATGCGTGGGCTTGGCGAGAAACGCCGCCCCATCGGCACAGACGATGCGCGAGCGTTCGTCATCGGGCGGGATGCAGAAATCCTGGCGCAGCTCGATCACGCCGGGGTTGATCTCCACCGTGGTCAGGTCCGTCTCAGGCAGGTGCTTGTGGATGTACTTGTGCAGCGCGCCGCCGCCCAGCCCAATCATCAACACCGACCGTGGTGCCGGGTTGAACAGCAAAAATCCCATCATCGCGCGGGTGTAGTCCAACACCAACTCATCGGGGTCGGCCAGGCGCATGCAGCTCTGGATCAGGGACGACTCGAAACTCAGGGAAAGGGTCTGGCTGTTCTGGTGCAGCTTCGCTTGCTCGCTCATGCCGACAGTGTCGCATGGGGGCATCTGACGTCATGGCCGTGCCGCTCTGCGCCATTCGTACGCCATGTGGCGTATTCCTCGCGCCAGCCCCGGTGGGCACACTGAATTCACTCTGATTCGTTCAACCCACCGTCTCCAAGGAGCGCTTCCCATGAACATCTCTCGCCGCAGTGCCACTGCCTCCCTGACCGCCGTCGCCCTGGGCGTCGCGGGTCTGGCTTTCAGTTCCATGGCCCAGGCCGCCGACACCATCAAGGTCGGTGTGCTGCACTCGCTGTCGGGCACCATGGCCATCTCGGAGACGGTTCTGAAGGACACCGTGCTGATGGCCATTGACGAGATCAACGCCAAGGGCGGTCTGCTGGGCAAGAAGCTCGAGCCTGTGGTGGTGGACCCGGCCTCCAACTGGCCCCTGTTTGCCGAGAAGGCCAAGCAGCTGCTGACGCAAGACAAGGTGGCCGTCACCTTCGGTTGCTGGACGTCCGTGTCGCGCAAATCGGTGCTGCCGGTCTACAAGGAAAACAACGGCCTGCTGTTCTACCCTGTGCAGTACGAAGGTGAAGAGCTGGAGAAGAACGTGTTCTACACCGGCGCGGCGCCCAACCAGCAAGCCATCCCCGCGGTCGAGTACCTGATGAGCAAGGACGGCGGCTCGGCCAAGCGCTTCGTGCTGCTGGGCACCGACTACGTCTACCCCCGCACCACCAACAAGATCCTGCGCGCCTTCCTGAAGTCCAAGGGCGTGGCCGATGCCGACATCCTGGAGGAGTACACCCCCTTCGGTCATGCTGACTACCAGACCATCATCGCCAAGATCAAGAAGTTCTCGTCCGAAGGCAAGAAGACCGCTGTGGTGTCCACCATCAACGGCGACTCCAACGTGCCCTTCTACAAGGAGCTGGGCAACCAGGGCCTGAAGGCCAAGGATGTGCCGGTGGTGGCCTTCTCGGTGGGTGAAGAAGAGCTGCGTGGCGTGGACACCAAGCCCCTGGTCGGCCACCTGGCTGCCTGGAACTACTTCATGTCCATCAAGAACCCGACCAATGCGGACTTCATCAAGAAGTGGTCGGCCTATGCCAAGGCCAAGAACATCGCCGGTCACAAGGACAAGCCCCTGACCAACGACCCGATGGAAGCCACCTACATTGGCATCAACATGTGGGCGCAGGCTGTGAAGAAGGCCGGCACCACCGATGTGGACAAGGTGATCGCGGCCATGGCCGGCCAGACCTTCCCGGCACCAGGCGGCTTCATGTCCAAGATGGACGAGAAGAACCACCACCTGCACAAGCCTGTGTTCATCGGCGAAGTGAAGGCCGACGGCCAGTTCAAGGTCGTGTGGAAGACGCCAGGCCCGGTCAAGGCTCAACCCTGGAGCCCCTACATCCCCGGCAACGACAAGAAGAAGGACGAGCCGGCCAAGTAAAGGCCCGGCTGGAGCCACGGGCGCCCGCCCTCGTCATGGCGGGCTGACTTCAAGCAGAGCGGTTGGCCCCGTTCGGGTAGCCCGACGGGGCCATTTTTTGCACCGCACACATACGAAACGAGCAGGACATGCCTGTGAACACTCGATCCTGGCGATCAACTTTGGGGCTGGCTGCGGCCTCGGCACTGGCTTTGAGCCTGGGGGCCTGGTCTCCAGCCGCCCACGCCCTGACACCGCAAGAAGCCCACGCCCTGGCGGCGGGGGACAACGATGCGCGCATCCTGACCCTGAAGAAGCTGTCGACGGCCCGTGATCCGGCTTTGACACCTTTCCTGAAGGCGATGCTGGACGATGCCGTCAAGGTCACGTCCGACCGCGCCTACATCGTCCAGGACGACGGCCAGGCGGTGGATGCCGTCACGGGCCAGCCTGCTGCGCTGCCCGATGATGCCGAAGATGTGGTCAACAACAACCGCATGAGCAGCGAGATCGAGGCCGTGCTGGCTGCTGCCAATCTGGCCTCACCGGACCGCGACCTGCGCGCCGAGGCCATCGCTGCCTTGGCCAATGCCGCCGACGAGTCACGCCTGCCGGTCATCGACCAGGCCCTGGCCAATGAGAGTGACAAGGGCTTGCGCAAGCAGTTGCAAATGGCCCGCACCAAGGCCTTGCTCAGCGCCAGCACCCCGGCACGCCGCATCGAGGCGGCCGAAGCGCTGGCCGCCGACGCCAGCCCCGAGTCGCGCGGCCTGCTGATGGAGCGCCTCAACAGTGGCGAAGAAGCGGACGCCCAGGTGCAAGCCGCGCTGAAGGCCGCGCTGAGCAAGGTCACCAGCAAGCTGGAGTGGGGGGAGCACGCTGGCGTGGTGTTCACCGGTATCAGCCTGGGCTCCATCTTGCTGCTGGCGGCACTGGGCCTGGCCATCACCTATGGCCTGATGGGCGTGATCAACATGGCGCACGGCGAGCTGATGATGATCGGCGCCTACGCCACCTTCGTCATACAGAACCTGTTCCGCCAGTACCTGCCCGAGCTGTTCGACTGGTACCTGCTGCTGGCCGTGCCCGCGTCCTTCCTGGCCGCCGCTTTGATGGGCGCCATCCTGGAGCGCAGCGTGTTCCGTTTCCTCTACGGCCGTCCGCTGGAAACTCTGCTGGCCTCCTGGGGCATCAGCCTGGTCTTGATGCAACTGGTGCGCACGGTGTTTGGCGCGCAGAACGTGCAGGTCGAGAACCCCAACTGGATGTCCGGTGGGTTCGAGATCCTCAGCAACCTGACCTTGCCCTACAACCGACTGGCCATCATCGTGTTTGCAGCCCTGGTGCTCGTGGGCATGACCCTGCTGATCGCCAAGACCCGACTGGGCCTGTTCGTGCGCAGCGTCACCCAGAACCGGCCCATGGCCTCGTGCATGGGCGTGAACACGGCCCGCGTGGACACGATGGCATTTTCGCTGGGGGCTGGCATCGCGGGTCTGGCCGGTTGCGCGCTCTCGCAGATCGGCAACGTGGGGCCCGACCTCGGTCAGAGCTACATCGTCGACTCCTTCATGGTCGTGGTGCTGGGTGGGGTGGGGCAGATTGCCGGCACCGTGTACGCCGCGCTCGGCCTGGGCCTGGTCAACAAGTTCCTGGAAGGCTGGACCGGCGCCGTGCTCGCCAAGATCCTGGTGCTGGTCATCGTGGTGATTTTCATCCAGAAGCGCCCGCAAGGCCTGTTTGCGATGCGAGGCCGCAGTGCCGAAGCCTGAGGACATCGATATGAGTGCAGTGATGACATCTTCCTTGCCGTCCGGTGTGGCGGTTCCCCGCAGTGCCCTCGGCCCCAAAGGCTGGACGGCCCTCATGGCTGCCGTGATCACGGTGGTGATCCTGGCGCCGGTGCTGAACCTGCTGGTGCCCACCGATTCGGTCTTTCACCTGTCCGACTACACGCTGTCGCTGATCGGCAAGATCATGTGCTACGCCATCTGTGCGCTGGCCATGGACCTGATCTGGGGCTACACCGGCATCCTGTCGCTGGGTCACGGCCTGTTCTTCGCGCTGGGCGGCTACGCCATGGGCATGTACCTGATGCGCCAGATCGGCCGGGACGGCAGCTACGGCGCCGACATCCCCGACTTCATGGTCTTCCTCGACTGGAAGGAGGTGCCCTGGCACTGGACCCTGAGCGATTTCTTCATCGGTCAGATGGCCCTGGTGGTCCTGGTGCCTGGCCTGATCGCCTTCGTGTTCGGCTACTTCGCCTTCCGCTCGCGCATCAAGGGGGTGTACTTCTCCATCATCACCCAGGCGATGACCTATGCGGCCATGCTGCTCTTCTTCCGCAACGAAACGGGCTTTGGCGGCAACAACGGCTTCACCGACTTCAAGCGCATTCTGGACATCCCCATTGCCCAGCCGTCCACCCGCATGGTGCTGTTCGTGCTCACCGGACTCACGCTGATCGGCTTCTTCCTGATGGCGCGCTGGCTGGTGAACACCAAGTTCGGCCGCGTCTTGCAAGCCATCCGTGATGCCGAAAACCGCGTCATGTTCTGTGGCTACAACCCGCTGGCTTACAAGCTCGGCATCTGGACCCTGTCGGCCGTCATGTGCGGCATCGCCGGGGCTCTGTATGTGCCCCAGGTCGGCATCATCAACCCCAGCGAAATGTCGGCGGCGGCCGGCATCGAGATGGCCATCTGGACGGCCGTGGGCGGTCGCGCCACCCTGATCGGCCCGATCATCGGCGCCTTCTTCGTCAACGGCGCCAAGAGCTGGTTCACCGTGGCCTTTCCCGAGTTCTGGCTCTATTTCCTCGGCGCCCTGTTCATCGCCGTGACCCTGTTCCTGCCCGACGGCATCGTCGGTGGCGTCAAGAAGTTGCTCAACAAGAAGACCGAGGTGAAGGCATGACACCCGACCTGATGGAAGAGGGCACCCAGGCCCTGGCCCGCGCCCAGGCGCGTCCCACCACCGGTGGTGAGTCCGGCGGCCGAGCCGCCGCATACGGCCGCGTCGTGCAGCCCGGCCAGCTCGACCTGACCCATGGCTCCATCCTCTACCTGGACGACATTGAGGTCAGCTTTGACGGCTTCAAGGCGCTCAACAAGCTGAGCCTGGACATCTCGGTGGGAGAGATGCGCTGCATCATCGGCCCCAACGGGGCGGGCAAGACCACCATGATGGACGTCATCACCGGCAAGACCCGTCCTGACAGCGGCACCGCCTTCTTCGGCTCCACCATCGACCTGCTCAGCCTGCGCGAAAGCGAGATCGCGCAAAGCGGCATCGGCCGCAAGTTCCAAAAGCCCACGGTGTTCGAGTACCTCACCGTGTTCGAGAACCTGGAACTGGCCCTCAAGGCCGACCGTCGCGCGCGCGCCTCGGTGTTCTTCAGGCTCAGCGGCCCGCAGCTCGATCGCATCGGCGCCATGCTGGAACTCATCCAGCTGAAGGACCATGCCCAGCGCACCGCCGGCTTGCTGTCCCACGGGCAAAAGCAATGGCTGGAGATCGGCATGCTGCTGATGCAAGACCCCAAGCTGCTGCTGCTGGACGAGCCCGTGGCCGGCATGACCGACGAAGAAACCGAGCGCACCGCCGAGCTGTTTCTGTCACTGGAAGGCGCGCACTCGCTGGTGGTGGTCGAGCACGACATGAAGTTCATCCACGAGCTGACCACCCAGGGCGCCAACGCCGCCAAGAAGAAGGTCACCGTGCTGCATGAGGGCTCGGTGCTGGCCGAAGGCACGTTGGCCGAGGTGCAGGCCAATGACAAGGTTGTCGAAGTCTATTTGGGGCGCTGAGCACGGTGCCGTGCAGCGACCCACGCGAAGGAACATTCAGCATGTTGAACGTCAACAGCGTCAATCAGTATTACGGCGGCTCGCACATCCTGCGTGGCCTGGATTTCGAGGCCAAGCTCGGCGAGGTCACCGTGGTGCTCGGCCGCAATGGCGTGGGCAAAACCACGCTGCTCAAGAGCCTGATGGGGTTGGTGCCCATCAAATCCGGCGCCATCCAGCTCGATGGCCAGACCATCGACAAGCTCAAACCGTACGAGCGCGTGCGCTTGGGTCTGGGCTACGTGCCGCAGGGCCGGGAGATCTTCGGCCGCCTCACCGTGGCCGAGAATCTGCAGATGGGCTTGGCCAGCAAATCGGGCGGCACCCCCTTGCCCGAGCAGCTCTTCGAGCTTTTCCCCGTGCTCAAACAGATGCTGCACCGCCGTGGCGGCGACCTCTCAGGCGGCCAGCAACAGCAACTCGCCATTGCCCGCGCCTTGGCTGCCGGCCCCAAGCTGCTGATCCTGGACGAGCCCACCGAGGGCATCCAGCCCAGCATCATCAAGGACATTGGCCGTGCCATCCGCAAACTGGCCGACGAGGGCCTGAACGGGCAGAAGATGGCCGTCGTCCTGGTCGAGCAGTTTTACGACTTTGCCGAAGAACTGGCCGACCAGTACCTCGTCATGGAGCGCGGCGAGATCATCCAGCGGGGACGCGGCGAGAACATGGCCGCCGAGGGTGTGCGCCAGCTCATGTCGATCTGAGCGCACACAAGCCAGACCCCCAGCAAGGGCATGAGGCCAGAGGTTAGACTCTGGCCTCATTTTTCATTCGAACCACCTTAGAAAGGACACGCCATGGCTGTCGTCACCACCACTTCCGGTCTGCAATACGAAGACATCACCGTCGGCAGCGGCGCTGAAGCCAAGGCCGGCGCCTACGTGTCCGTGCACTACACCGGCTGGCTGTACCAGAACGGCGTCAAGGGTGCCAAGTTCGACTCCAGCAAGGACCGTAACGACCCCTTCGCGTTCCCCCTGGGCGCTGGTCACGTCATCCGTGGTTGGGACGAAGGTGTGCAAGGCATGAAGGTCGGCGGCACCCGCATCCTGGTGATCCCCGCTGAGCTGGGCTACGGTGCCCGCGGCGCTGGCGGCGTCATCCCCGGCAACGCCACCCTGATGTTTGAAGTCGAACTGCTGGGCGTCTGATCCACCATGTTTGCCCCCAGCCAGGAACAGGTTCGTCGTTTCTTTTGTGAGGCCTGGGCCAAGCACCTGGCTGGCCAACCGCTCACCCCGTTGGAGGCGCAAGCCGCCGACTGGATGATCGAGCACCCTGAATACCATCAGGACCTGTCTGACGTGGACGCGGCCATCGCCGCCGTCTACACGGTGGAGGAGGGGCGTACCAACCCCTTCCTGCATCTGTCCATGCACCTGTCCATCACCGAGCAGGTCAGCATCGACCAGCCGCGCGGCGTCAAAGCCGCCATCGAGCGCCTGGCGCAGCGCCTCAACTCCCTGCACGAAGCCCATCACGTCGCCATGGAAGCCCTGGGCGAAATGGTTTGGGAAGCACAGCGCTCGGGCCGCCCCTTTGACGGGCAAGGCTACATCGATCGCCTGATGATGCGCGCCACCCGCTGAGTCGGGTTTTTGCTAAGTGCCCGGGTGAGGGTGCGCTCGGAAACAGCGACTTTTCACACACGGCGACCCTGCGGTCAGGGGGGGCGGGCAGTGGCCTGGTGACGCGAACTCATCCTACAGTGGTGTTGTTGAACACTCTTCGTCACGAGTCGCCCTATGTCGATCCTTGCTGTTTCCGCTGGCGTCGTCACCGCCGTACGAGGTGAAGCGTTCATCCGATCTCCTCAAGGCGATCTGCTTCCCGTGAAAGCAGGCGACAGCCTCGCCGCAGGGCAGGTCATCCTGGGGCCCAACGGTGAGGTGCTGGAAACCATCCCTGCGCCTTCAGCACGCCCTGTCGCCTTGGCCGCCGACGTGGAACAGGCCATCGCCAACCTCGATGCTGCCCCGACCGAAGAAGAGGCGCCCGCTGCCGGTTTGACCGGGGGGGACAGCACCTCGTTGGGGCAGGGCTTGCGCGTCGACCGCGTCAGCGAAAGCACCTTGCCGCAAGACTTTGCGTCGGCCGGTGGCGCCTCGTCCAACGACAGCGAGCCCTTGCCGGGTTCGCTCACCGATCAGCGCCCCCTGGCCACCCAGGAGGTCGAACCTCCTGTGCCACCAGCCAGCTTGCCCTTCTTGGTCGTGTTCGGCCAGGATACGGTCGAAGGCCAAGCCAGCGAGTTCACCGTCAGCCTGACTCAGGCGTCAGCCAATCCGATCACTGTCAGGCTGGACCTGTTGCCTGGCAGTGACCCGGTGGATGCCGCCACACCGAGCGTGGATACCGCCACGGCGCTCGAATACTTCAACGTCGTCACCCAGCAGTGGACGTTGGTCACGGGTGACCTCACCTTTGCAGCGGGTCAAACCGGGATCCAGGTGCGCGTCGCCACGGTGGACGATGCCGAGGTCGAGGGCGTCGAGTTCATCCAGTTGCGTGCGACCGTCATCAGTGGTGAAACCGCCAACCCATTCAACTCGAACGACGCCGCCATCACCGACAACGACAAACCCTACCTGGTCGTTTACGGGCAAGATTCGGTGGAAGGCCAGCCGGCGCAGTTCACCGTCAACCTCACCCAGGCCTCGCCCGGTCCGGTCGTTGTCAAGCTCGACCTGCTGGCCGGCAGTGACCCCGTGAATGCTGCGGCGCCAGGCGTTGACACCATCGGCGCGCTCGAATTCTTCAACACCACCACCCAGCAATGGGAGGCTGTGACCGGCGATCTGACCTTGGCCGCTGGCCAAACGCAGCTTCAGGTGCGCGTGGCCACGGTGGACGACGCCTTGGTGGAGGGGGTGGAGTTCATCCAGCTCCAGGCCAGCGTCGTCCGCGGCGAGACCGTCAACACGGTCGCGTCCAACGACGCCGCCATCACCGACAACGACAAGCCCTTCCTGGTCGTTTACGGGCAAGATTCGGTGGAAGGCCAGCCGGCGCAGTTCACCGTCAACCTCACCCAGGCCTCGCCCGGCCCCGTCACTGTCAAGCTCGACCTGCTGGCCGGCAGCGACCCGGTGAACGCGGCAACACCAGGCGTTGACACCATCGGGCCGCTCGAATTCTTCAACAACACGGCCCAGCAATGGGAGCCCGTGACCGGCAATCTCACCTTGGCGGCCGGTCAAACCCAGTTGCAGGTGCGCGTCGCCACGGTGGACGACAGCGAAATCGAGGGCCTTGAGTTCATTCAATTGCAAGCCAGCGTCGTCAGTGGCGAGACCGTCAACACGGTGGCCAGCAACGACGCGGCCCTCACCGACAACGACAAGCCCTACATGGTGGTCTACAGCACCGATGCCATCGAAGGGCAAGTGGCCCACTTCTCGGTGAACCTGACTTCTGCAGCAGCAGATGTGGTGTCGGTGTCGCTGGCCTTGCAGGCAGGCGGCACGCCTGCGGATGCGGCTCAGCCTGGCGTCGACTCGTCGACCGCCCTGGAGTTCTTCAACGTTGGCAGCCAGCAATGGGAGGCCGTCACTGGCCCCCTCAGCTTCCAGCCTGGCGATACCCAGATCAACCTGCGCGTGGCCACGGTGGACGACGCTGAGGTCGAGCCGGTCGAATATCTTCGTCTGCATGCCACCGTGGTCGAGGGCGAAGTGATGAACCCGGTCACCTGGAACGACGTGGCCATCACTGACAACGAGGGTCGCACCGTCACCGGGACCGCTGACAGTGATGAGGTCCTCGGCCAGGCCGGTGGCGATACCTTGCAAGGACTGGCAGGCGACGACCTGCTGATCGGCGGCCAGGGCGATGATCGCCTCAACGGTGGCGACGGCGGCGATGTTTTCGCCTGGCGCCTCAGCGACGTGGTGGACGGTCAAACCATGGTGGACCGCATCGAAGACTTTGATCTGACGCCTCATGCTGCTGGCGGCGATGTGCTGGACCTGCGCGATCTGCTGCAGGGCGAGCACACCGACGGTGGCACCGGCAACCTCACGCAGTATCTGCATTTCGACACCAGCGGGTCGGACACCCTCATTCAGATCAGCCTGAACGGCGACCTGGTCAATGGACTGGGCACCGTCTCGCAGGAAATCGTGCTGGAGGGCGTCAACCTGCGCACCGGCTATGGGCTGGATGCCGGCGCGGGGGATGGCGCGGTCATCGCCCAGATGCTGGCGGACCAGAAGCTGTGGGTGGATGCAGCGTGAACGCAAGCTGAATGAGGGGAGGCGGGCTCCGCTTCCCTTGATACAGACGACACACACAAAAGCCCGCTTCGAGCGGGCTTTTGATTGGTGCAGCGGAATCGCTCTCGCGGCTCAGCGCAGGCGTGACTGCGGCACCGTCTTGAGGTCACCCGGCAGGGTGGCAATGTGTTGGGCCAGCTGTTTCAGCTCTTTGGTCGTGAATGCCTGCACCTGCGCCGCCATGATCGGGTTGGCTCGCCCAATGTTCGGGTTGTTGACCGTGTGATAAGCCTTGAGTGCCACGTACAGGTAGTCGGCGTGCTGGCCGCCGAGCTTGGGGTAGGTCGGGTCGATGGGCTTGCTCAGGTTCTCACCGTGGCACGCCACGCAGTTGCCTTTGGTCAGCAGAGCCTGTACGGGTGGGCTCGCATCACCACCCTTGGCAGGGGCGGCGGGAAGATCCTGTCCATGAGAGGCGTAGTAAGCCGCGAGGTCGGCAATGTCCTGGTCGCTCAGCGAGTTGGCCACGGCCTTCATGCTGGGGTGCTTGCGATCGCCTTTGCGGTAGGCCGTCAGGGCTGCGGCCAGATAGGCAGCGTTCTGGCCCGAAATCTTGGGCACCTTGTGCACCTCGGGGAAGCTGGCCTGATAGCCAGGGATGCCGTGGCAGCCAATGCACATGGCGACCTTGTTGCGGGCCGAGTTGACATCCCCAGCTTTGACATCCTGGGCGCATGCGCCCAAGGCCAGAAAGGCTGCAGTGGTCAAGACGCCGAAAGAACGAAGCAGGTGAGGCAGTGTTTGCATAGGCGTGCAGTGGAAAATGGCTGCTGAGTGAAACACGGTCGTACAGCTCATTATTGAGGCTACGCCTATACTCGAACACAGTAGCAACCCTGTTGAGTCAGCGCATGAAATTCCAAGGTACCGATCAATACGTCGCCACCGATGACTTGAAACTGGCCGTCAATGCGGCCCTCAAGCTGCAACGGCCCCTGCTGGTCAAGGGTGAGCCTGGCACCGGCAAAACGATGCTGGCCGAGCAGGTGTCCGAAGCGTTGGGCATGCCCCTGCTGCAATGGCACATCAAGTCCACCACCAAGGCCCAGCAAGGCCTCTATGAGTACGACGCCGTCAGCCGCTTGCGCGACAGCCAGCTGGGTGACGAGAAGGTCCGCGACATCCACAACTACATCGTCAAAGGCACCTTGTGGCAGGCGTTTGATGCCGACCAGCAGGTCGCCTTGCTCATCGACGAAATTGACAAGGCCGACATCGAGTTTCCCAACGACCTGTTGCGTGAACTCGACCGCATGGAGTTCTACTGCTACGAGACGCGTCAGCTGATCCAGGCCAAGCACCGTCCGCTGGTCATCATCACGTCGAACAACGAAAAAGACCTGCCTGACGCCTTCCTGCGTCGCTGCTTCTTCCACTACATCCGCTTCCCCGATGCGTCGACGATGAAGGAAATCGTGGAGGTTCACTTCCCCCACATCAAGCAGGACCTGCTGCAGGCGGCCATGCGCCATTTCTATGAAGTGCGCAACCTGCCGGGACTCAAGAAAAAGCCCAGCACGTCAGAGCTGATCGACTGGCTCAAACTGCTGGTGGCCGAAGACATCCCGCTGGAAGTGCTGCAGAGCAAGGACGACAAGGTCAGCGTGCCGCCTCTGGTGGGCGCGCTGCTCAAGAACGAGCAAGACCTCAGCCTGTTTGAGAAACTGGTCCACATGGCCCGCCACAACCGCTGAAGCCTTTGTTGGGGCGGGGCTGAGCCTGTCTCTCGGGCGCGCCTCAGGCTTGCTGAACATCCTGCGTGGCAGCGTCGTCCTTGGTGGCGGCAGACACCACCATGTTGCGTCCCCCGTCTTTCGCCTGATACAGGGCGGCATCCGCGCGGCGCAACAGGGACTGCAGCGATTCCTGCGGGTCGTTGGCGCAGACCAGTCCCATGCTGATGGTCACTGGGACCGTCGCATTGCCCCAGGTGATGGGGCGTTCGCACACGCTTTCACGCAGGCGCTCGGCGGCCTGCAGGGCGCCTTCGTGCTCGGTGTGCGGCAGAAGCACGCAGAACTCCTCGCCACCGTAACGCGCCACATGGTCGACCTCGCGGGCCTCGACCTGCAGGCGTCGCGCCACCTCGATCAGCACCTGATCGCCTGCAGCGTGGCCCAGGCGGTCATTGACGCGCTTGAAGTGATCGATGTCGATCAGCAGGATAGAGAAGGGCTGGTTGAAGCGCTCCAGGCGTTGTGCCTCGCGGTCCAGCAAGGCCTCGACGGCGCGTCGGTTGAGCAAGCCGGTAAGCCCGTCGTGCAGTGAGAGGTGCTCCAGTCGGCCCACCAGACGCATGACCACGATGTAGCCCAGCACGAAGCTGGTCAGAATGGACAGTGTCACGCTCACGAAAGTCAGCACAAACTGGCGGGTTTCGAGGTGGCTCTGCAGCCAGGGCCACGGCCAGTGTGGGGTCATTTGGCTCACGCCCGTGACCACGGCCGACAGGGCCACGGCGCCGAACATCAGCGCGGCTGCCCAGGCCGTGCCGCGGTTGAACTCCTGGCTCAGCGGGTGAAAGCTTTCGCGCACACTCCACGACATGGTGGTCGCCACCACGCCCATGCTGATGGCCACGCCTGCAGCCTGCCAGTCCAAGGGGACACACACCAGGATGTTGAACACCATCAGCGTCATGCTCAACACCAACTGGCGCGTCTCAGCGCGCGGCAGTTTGAGGAACACCTGCAGACCTTGTCGTAGCCAGATGGCGCCCAGTGCCGCCAGGGAGCAGGCAGTGAGCACCCGCAGCACTGTGGGGCCGCTGCCAGGGATCAGGGTCAGACACAGGCCCACGCCGTTGCCCAGGCTGGCAATCAGCCAGTAGCGCGCCGCGCGGCTGGACAGCCCCATCCAGGTCCCCGCCGTCCACCACATGCCAGTGGTCAACGTGTGGGTCAGCAGGACAAAGGCCAACAGCAAATGGCGAGTTTCCATGGGGGCGATCAGTTTCTGGGCCTGTAAGAGGCCCCAGGCTTTCGTTTGGGTCGATCCGAGGTGAAAATAGCGCAGAGACTTTCTGGAAAGCCCATGCTCATTGATTTCTTCTTTGCCTTGCGCAATGCCAAACTGCCGGTCACGATCCCGGAGTACCTGAGCTTGCTTGAGGCGATCAAGGGTGAGGTCATTGGCCCGTCCGTGGATGATTTTTACCACCTGGCGCGCATGACCCTGGTGAAGAATGAAACGCATTTTGACAAATTTGACCGGACGTTCGCCACCTACTTCAAGGGGGCCACACAGGCCATTGACCTGACCCGCGAGTTGCCGCTGGAGTGGTTGCGCAAGAAGTTCGAGCGCGAACTGAGCCCGGAAGACCGCGCCAAGATCGAGGCCATGGGCTGGGACAAGCTGATGGACCGCCTCAAGGAGCTGCTGCAAGAGCAGAAAGAGCGCCACGAGGGCGGCAACAAATGGATCGGCACGGGCGGTACCTCGCCGTTTGGGGCGTATGGCTACAACCCGGAGGGCATCCGGGTCGGGCAGGATCGTTCGCGCCACCGCAGTGCGGTCAAGGTCTGGGACAAGCGTGAGTTCAAGGACTACGACGATTCCATCGAGCTGGACACGCGCAACATCAAAGTGGCTTTGCGTCGCCTGCGCAAGTTCGCCCGTCAGGGCGCGGCCGAAGAGTTGGACCTGGACCACACCATCCATGCCACAGCGGCCAATGCCGGCATGCTGGACATCAAGATGGTGCCCGAGCGCCACAACACGGTGAAGGTGCTGTTGTTGATGGACGTGGGTGGCTCGATGGACGATCACATCCACCGGGTGGAAGAGCTGTTCTCGGCCGCCAAGTCGGAGTTCAAGCACCTGGAGTTCTATTACTTCCACAACTGTGTCTACGACTTCATGTGGAAGAACAACCACCGTCGGTTCTCCGAGAAGATCCCCACCTGGGACATCCTGCGCAAGTACAACAAGGACTACAAGCTCATCTTCGTGGGCGATGCCACGATGAGCCCGTACGAGATCCTGCAGGCGGGCGGCAGTGTCGAATACAACAACGAGGAACCGGGTGCGGAGTGGATCGGGCGGCTGACGAATGCTTTTCCCAACCACGTCTGGATCAACCCGGAGCCGCCGGGGGTGTGGAACTACCGCCAGAGCGTTTCGATCATGCACCAGCTGATGGGGGGGCGCATGTTCCCCATGAGCCTGCAAGGGCTCGAGAGTGCCATGCGTTTGCTGAGCAAATGAGTCAACCTGGGTCGGTGAAGCGGGGACTGTGGTCTGCGATTGCCCTGTGGGTGAGCGCGGTGCCTTTGTGGGCGATGGCGCAAGACGCGGTGCCTACCGTGTCGACTTCATCCGACGCACCAACGGAGCCTGCAACACCTGCAACACCTGCAACACCTGCAACACCTGCGGCACCCCCTGCCTCCACGCCGGTCGCGTCCGTGCCGGAGGTGGAAGGCGCCGAGGCCGCACCCGGCGCGGCCGAGACGCCGCGTCGACGTCTGCCGCCCTTGGTGTGGCAACTGAACGTTGATGCCCCGGATCCGCTGGACGACTTGCTGAAGCGGCACCTGGAGTTGGCGCGCTTTCAGCGTGAACTGGTCGGCAACGATGCCTTGCGCATCAGCCGCAACGAGTTGCGCCGGCTGGTCATTTCGGCGCCGGACGAAGCACGCAGCATGCTCGAGGCCGAGGGCTATTTCGGCGCCCAGATCACCACCCGCGTCGATGACGAGGTGGAGGGCAAGCCGGTGGTGGTGACACTCAAGGTGATTCCCGGTGAGCGCACCCACATCAGCAAGGTGCAGATGATTTACGAAGGCGCGCTGGATGTGGCGCTCTCCGACGGCGACGCCCGGGCCCAGTCTCTGGTGGAGCGGCTGTCGGCCGACTGGGGGCTGCCGGTGGGCGAGGTGTTCCGCCAGAGCGTGTGGTCATCGGCCAAGAACGGCGCGTTGGCCCGACTGCGTGCTCAGGGCTACCCCACGGCGTCTTGGAGCGGTACGTCGGTGACGGTGGACGCGACCGAGCGCACGGCCAAGCTGTTCCTGGTGGCCGACTCAGGTCCGGGCTTCGTGTTCGGCGACATTCGCATCGAAGGGCTGAACCGTCAACCCGCCTCGGCCGTGCTGAACCTGGCGCCCTTCAAAAAGGGTGACCCGTACGACGAGACGATGGTGCTCGACTGGCAGGAGCGCATCCAGAAGCTCAACCTCTTCGAGAACGTCTTTGTGTCCGCCGGGTTTGATCCGACGCAGGCCGATGCCACGCCGGTCGTGGTGCAGTTGCGTGAAATGCCTTTCCAGGCAGCCACTGTGGGGGTGGGCGTGAGCAGTGACACCGGCCCGCGTGTCTCGGGAGAGCATTTGCACCGCAATGCGTGGGGCCTGGGCTGGCAGGCGAAGACCTCGATGCAGATTGGCAAGCGTGAGTCGCGTGGGCAGGTGGATTTGACTTCCCATCCCTGGCCGGGACGCGTGCGGGGCTTGGTGTCTGGGCTGACCTCGCGCCTGATGGACACCGACGATGCCGAAACCTCCAGCCAACGCATTCGGGTCGGCCTCCTGGAGGAGGGGGAGGTGCATGAGCGTACCCACTATCTGGCGTATCAACACGCTCGTGTGGTTTCACGCGACAAGGTGGTGGTGGCGAACGCCTCGGCCTTGAGCGGCACCACCCAATGGGTCTGGCGCCATGTGGACAACCAGGTCCTGCCTACGCAAGGCTTTACCAGCCTGGCAGAGCTGACTTTGGGGCAGACCTACTCGGCCCTCAATGACAAGGGCTCGTTCGTGCGTGCCTATGGGCGGGTCACAGCCTACAAGCCCTTGCCGGCCAACTGGCACTTGACGGCTCGCGCCGAGGCGGGGCAGGTGACGGCGGGCGATGCAGTGAGTGTGCCTGACACCTTGCTGTTCCGCGCTGGCGGGGATGATTCCGTGCGCGGCTATGCCTACCGCTCCTTGGGTGTGACGCGTGATGGCGTCATCACGGGGGGCCGTGCGCTGGCCACCGGCAGCGTGGAGCTGGCGCATCCGATCCTCAAGCGCATGCCCAGTCTGCTGGGTGCGGTGTTCGTGGACGTGGGTGATGCAGCTGATCGCATGGGGGATCTGCGTCCCAATGTGGGCTACGGCGTGGGTGTGCGTTGGCGCAGCCCGGTGGGCATGTTGCGTCTGGACCTGGCCCGAGGCACCGAGACAGGGAAGTTTCGTGTGCACTTCAGCGTGGGGATCAGCCTGTGAGCGACCTGCCTGAGACGCCCGACCCGGCGCCGGCTTCGCCTGAGGAGGCGACCGTGGCGCGACCGCGCCGTCGCTCGATGTGGCCTTGGCTTTGGGCGCCCTTGGGTGCTGTGGCGCTGGTGTTGGCCTTGTTGGTGGCCGTATGGGGCTTGGCACACCACGAGGGGGCCACGCAACGTCTGCTGAACTTGTTGTCCGGCGTGGGGGTGCGGGTCACGGCGCCCCAAGGCTCTTTCCTGGGGGACTTTCGGGCTGAGCGGATCGAGGTGGATTTGCCCCGAGGGGGCTTCCTGCACCTGGAGGCACCTGCCTGGCAGGGTTTGAGGCTCGTGACGGACCTGGAGGTGAGCTCCTTGATCGGCGTGCGCGCGCAGGGCCTGCAGGTTCGCCTGGCGCGTCTGCACTGGGTGGCCGGCCCCCCTTCGCCGACGCCGACGCAAGCGCCGCGCAACCTGAATTTGCCGGTGTCGGTGCAGCTCGGGCGGTTGCAGGTGGGTGAGTTCGCCAGCAATCTGCTGGGCGAGGTGCCTTTGAAAGGTTTGGATGCGGCGGTGGTGTTGCACGATCACGCCTTGCCGACGCGCCATCGCATCCGATTGAAACAGCTGGCTTGGGGTGACTGGCAGGTGCAGGGCCAGGCCGAGGTGGGCGTGCGCGGGCCCATGGCGGTGGACGCCGCCTTGCAGGCCTCCGGGGCGGTATCCAGCGACCTGAGCGGGCGCGCGGCTGTGCGACTGAAGGGTGCGTTGAACGACCTGGGGGTGACCGTGCAGGCGCACTTGCAGCGCGCGGATCAGGCCGAGCAGGCGATGGATGTGGACGCCCAGGTCCAGCCCTTTGCGCCGTGGCCGGTGTCGCGCCTGAAGGCGAAACTGGAGCGGCTCAATCTGGCTGACCTGCATGCGGGCTTGCCGCGCACGGCCTTGCAGGGCACGCTGGACGTCGAGCCGCAGGGACTCGCCCAGAAGGGGCGCACCGATTTGCAGGCGCGCGTGAGTCTGCACAACAGCCTGAGTGGTGCCTGGGACGCGCAGCGATTGCCGGTGACGGACTGGCAGGGGGGGCTGCAGATGGAGAAGGCCACGGAGGCCCGCTCCGTCGATGATGTGCTGGCCGCCGTGCAGGTGGATTGGCAGCTGGCCTTGCCTCGGGTGCGCGGTAAGGACCCCGCAAAGGTGAAACTGAGCGGTGGCTGGGGCCAGGGGCGCAGCCTGAAGCTGGAGATGGCCCAGCTGGAGCCCCAGGCGCTGCACAGCCTGGCGCCCGCTTTGCAGTTGCAAGGCGAGGTGACCTTGTCACCCGTGCGCACGTCAGCGGGCGCGACGCCGTCGTGGCGCGACACGGCGGCCACCTTGGTCGGGAGTTTGACGGGCGAGTATGGGCCGGCGCATGCCACGCCCGAGCGCGCGAAGGCCATGCAGCCGGGGGTGCGCCCGGTGGAGGCCAAGGCGGAGGCCCGCTATGCGCCGGGGCTGTTGAACGTGACCCGTCTGGCCCTGAGCTCGGGTGAGGCGAGCGCCGTGCTCAGTGAGGTGCTGTGGCGATGGCCTCAGGCGGCGTCAGCGCTGCCAGCGGAGGCGGGTGCCTCGGCAGCGTCCGTGCCCGCGTCCGCTGCAGCATCGCAGCCCGAAGCGGCAGCGCCTTCGGTGCCCGCTTGGCAGATCAAGGGAACCTTGAATGTTCGCTCGTTCGATCCGCGACTGTGGATGCCGTGGCCAGCTGACGCCACCGGGCGTCATCAGCTGTCTGCCCAGGGGCAGTTTGAACTGGACGCCGACTGGCGGGGCAGCTTGAACGCCCAGCTCGCACCCAGCTGGCTGGCCGGGGTGCCACTCAAGGGCACGGTGCAATGGCAGTCGCCTCGCAATCGTCAGGTCATGACCCTGAACATGGATCTGGACGCGGCAGGCAACCTGGCCAAGGCGCAGATGCAACTGCCGTGGCAGACGGGCGAGTCCGGGCTGCCTCAGGTAGCCTCGTCGGCCCAGTGGCAGGCGCAGGTCAACGCCACCACCTTGCAGACCTTGCAGCCGCTGGCCACGCTGGTGGGGGCACGACAGGTCAGTGGGGCGATGACCTTGACCACCCAAGGACAGGGACTGTGGCCTCGCGTCAGCAGCGAGGGGCAGGCGCGTGTGAGCGGTCTGCGCTGGGTGCCCAAGGCGGGCGAGGGCGTCTCCGTGGGCTCGGTGCAGGCCGAATGGGGGCTGGACATGCGCACGCCGACCTCGCCGATGAAGGCGCAGGTCAATGTGAACCAGGTGCGCACAGCCAGCGTCGAGCTGATGGATGCCACTTTGCGCCTCCACGGGTCGGCGCAGTCTCACCAAGGCGAGGCGCATGCGACCTTGACGCGCAAACCGCCCGTGCAGCCGGGCGCAGACGAGGGCTTGGCCCCGCTCAAGCCCGAGCGACTGACGCTCGACCTGGCGCTGCAAGGCGGGCTGGGTTGGACGGACACCGCACAATCTTGGCAGGGGCGCGTTCAGGACATGGTGGTGCGCCTGGGTGAGGCGCCCGGGCGTGAGGTCGTGCGCTTGCAGCCCACGCCCGTGCATTGGCGTCAGGATGAGCGCACCGAGAGCGTGACGCTGGGCTCCACCCGTCTGAACCTGATGGGGGCGGTGCTGCACTTGCGACAAGCCGCGTGGACCTGGGCCGACCGGCAGCGCGATCCCGTGGGGGTGGCCGAGATGGACATGGCGCTGGAGGAACTCAGCCTGCCCGAGTTGCTGGCGCGATGGCAGCCGCAGGCGGGGTGGGGTGGGGATCTGATCCTGCAGGGCGGCATGAAAGTGAGGCACAGCCGCCAGGATCCCTGGGTGGTGGATGCGACCGTGCAGCGCAAGTCCGGCGATCTCAGTCTGTCGGAGCCCACCATCGAGGGCAATAGCGCTCAACGCCTGGGCATTCGCGAGGCGCGGGTGAACCTGCAAGCCCGCCAGGGCACCTGGACCTTGACAGAGTTGGTCGAAGGCCGCGCACTGGGCAAGCTGGTGGGGCGGCAGGTGGTGCAGGCCCAGACCCCGACGGCAGGACCGCAGGGCAGCGATCCTTTGCGGGGCGAGCTGGACCTGACGATTGGCAACCTGCGCCCCTGGGGCACCTGGGTTCCCGCGGGTTGGCGCGTGAGCGGCCAGATGCAGGCCAAGGCCGAGCTGGCCGGCACCCTGGGAGCTCCGCTCTACAGCGGCCAGGTCGTGGGGGAGAACCTGGGCGGCGGGCAAGCCCTGCTGGGCGTCAACCTGAGTGACGGCAAGCTGCTGATGTCGCTGCGGGGCGACCTGATCGTGTTACAGCATTTCGAGGCCCGCGGCGGCCCAGCAGGCGGGTTGATCACCGCGCAGGGACAGGGCACTTTCGGTGAGATCCCGCAGGCGCGTTTGAGCCTGACGGCCGACCGTTTCCCGCTGCTGCAGCGGGTGGACCGGCGCCTGGTGGTCAGCGCGAACATCAATGCCGCCTTGGGCACGGAGACGATCGAGGTCGAGGGGCATGCACGGGTGGATGAGGGTCTGATCGACATCAGTCAGTCATCGGCCCCGACGGTGGGTGACGATGTGACGGTTGTCAATCGCCCGGCGAATGCGCGCCCTGTGGGGGAAATCAATGATCCACCATCGAAGGGCGCGCCCAAGCGCGCACCGCAGCGCAAGCTGATGGCGCAACTGGATGTCGATCTGGGCCAGAAGTTGCGCATCAAGGGTATGGGCCTGGATGCCTTCTTGAAGGGCGTGCTCAAGGTCACGACGCCGGCGAATCGGCCCACCTTGAACGGCGTCGTTCGCGTCGAAAACGGCACGTACGCTGCTTACGGACAGAAGTTGGTGGTCGAACGCGGCACGCTGGCCTTCACCGGCCCGATCGAGAACCCGCGGTTGGACATTTTGGCCATGCGGGCGCAGTCGGCGGTGGCCAGCAACAGTGATGTGAAGGTGGGCGTGGCCATCACCGGCACGGCGCAAGACCCGCGCATCCGCCTGTACTCCGAGCCGGCCATGTCCGAAACCGAAAAGTTGTCGTGGCTGGTGCTGGGGCGTGGGCCCACGGGCCTGGGCGGTGCCGACATCGGACTGCTGCAGACAGCGGCCGTGGCCTTGCTGGCTGGCGAGGGGGCGTCTCCGTCCGACAACCTCATGAACATGTTGGGGCTGGACGAGTTTTCGGTGCGGCAGTCCGATGGGGCGGTGCGCGCCACTGTGGTCAACGTGGGCAAGCAGGTGTCGCGCTACTGGTATGTGGGTTACGAGCGCAACCTCAACGCTACTGGCGGTAACTGGCAGTTGATCTACACGCTGGCGCGGCGTTTCACCCTGCGGCTGCAGGCCGGGGTCGACAACGCGGCCGACTTGATCTGGTCCTGGCGCTGGGATTGAAGGCCGGTGTTGCGATCCGGTCGGGCGTGACCGGGTTCAGTGATCGTCGCTGTGTTTCAGTTTCTTGTGAATCTGGCGGGTGCCCCACCACACGCCCATCAGCACCAGCGGGATCAGCGCGCCAGCCAGGATCTCGGGGTTGACCGGCAGCCCGGCGGCTTTGCCAGCCTTTCCCACGTACAGGATCAGGCTCACCACGTAGTAGGCGATGGCCGCGATCGACAGGCCTTCCACGGTGGATTGCAGGCGCAGTTGCAGGTCCTGACCCTTGGTGAGCTTTTCCAGCAGCATTTGGTTTTGCGACTCGGTGGCGATGTCCACCCGCGTGCGCAGCAAGGCACTGGCACGTTCCACCCGCTGCGACAGCGAGCTGAGCCGCTGGGAGGTGGCCTGCACCGTGGCGATGGCCGGCGACAGACGCCGCAGCATGAACTCGCCCACGGTTTGCGTGCCGGGGATGGGCGTTTCGCGCAGTTGCTCGATGCGTTGCTCCACCAGGCTGTGATACGCCATGGTGGCCGAGAAGCGGTACATGTGTGTGGCTGTGGCCCGCTCGATTCGGGCAGCCAGGCCGATGAGGATACCGAGCAGTTCCTGGTCCGACGTTTCGGCGTTTTCCATGCGGGCCATGATCTCGGCCAGTTGCGATTCGGCACGCGTGAGCACGGGGCCCAGGTCCTTGGCCACGGGCAGGCCGCGCAGGGCCATCAGGCGATAGGTTTCCAGCTCGAGCAAGCGTTGCGAGATGCGGCCCACGCGCAGCTCGGACGTGTCCGCCGGCGAGATGACCAGTAGGCGCTCGAAGCCACTGGGGCGCAGGCGGAAGTCGGTCATCACGCAGGAGCGACGGATGCCCAGCAGCGAGGCCATGGTCTCGCGGCCTTCGATCCACGGTTCGCCCGTGGTCTTCATGCCCATCAGGTCGTCAACGTCACCGTGGACCATGGCCATCATGATCGCGGCCACGGTTCGCCCGGGAATGGCCGCCAGCCAGGCCGGGTCGACCACCAGGGCGCGGATCAGCTCCTCATCGTCACCGTGGACGAGGGCACCGTCGGGCAGGGCCTGGACGATGGAGTAGCGGGTGAACTCGGTGTGGCGCTCCCACTTGAGCGTGTGGTTGGCAAAGCGCAGGCGCTGGAAGTTGCCGGACAGGTGTTCGAGCGTGAGCCCTTCTTGACCGGGGAGCTGGCGCAGGTGTTGCCACTCCATCTCGCGGGTGATGCCTTCGTTGAGCACGGCCACGTACACCACCAGGGCCGGCAGGCGAATGCGGGCGGGCGGACGGGCGTGGACCTCGTTGTGCAGCACGCGACGCTGCGCATCGTCCGGGGGCAGCACCCGCCGTGGTGGCGTGGTGAGTTCAGCAGTGGGCGCAACGGAGGACACAGCAGAGGACATGGTGAGCGTGGGGCGGTCAGCAAAGCGACAGATCTTGATTGTCTGCGAATCCGCAGGGCGCATCGGCCTGCCGCCCCCCTGAAGTTGCAGGGCCGCAGGCCGATGCGAGCCAACAGGGCGTCGGCTCGTCCTGGCGTGGCGGCTCAGTCCAGCGCCACCTGCACCTTCAGCCACCCTGAGCGACCGGGCTCATTGACCCGGTAGGTGGTGTCGTAGCCGCTGACGCCCGAGCCCCCCCGGCTGATCGCTTCCGCATAGGTCTTGTCAAACAGGTTGTCGATGCCTACGCTGAGCTTGACGGCCTTGCTCCAGGCGTAACCAGCGTGCAGCGAGGCCACGCCGAAGCCACCCGAGCGCCCCAGGTCTTGCCCCACGATGTTGCCTTCGTTGACCGCATACCGGTGTTGTGAGGCGACCAGGCGCAACAGGCTGCCGGCGGACCAGGCGCCACGCTGCCAGTTCAGGCCCAGGCGAGCCTCCAGTGGCGGGATCTGGCCCAGGGCGCGGTCGTCACTGCGGTTCTGGCCGTTCACATAGGCCAGGCTGCCCAGCGCAGTCCACTGCGGGGTTGCCTTGTAATGCGCACCGATTTCGGCGCCCCAGGTGCTGGCGTCGATGTTGCGGGCGACGGTGGCTGTGCGCATGCCCTTGACCACGTTCGACTGGATCAGGATGTAGTCCTGCACCTGGCTGACGTAGGCCGAGGCGAAGGCGTCCCAGGGACCTTGCTGGTGCGTCACCCCAACGTCGAGCTGGGTGGTCTTTTCAGGCTTCACGTTGTCGAAGGCGCTGATGCTGCTGAGGGCTTCCTTGCTGAACAACTCCCAGTAGTCGGGCGCCCGCTCGGTGTATCCCAGGCCGATGTAGCTTTGGGTGTGCTCGCCCAGGTCGTGCTCGTAGCGCAGGAAGCCGCTGTGCAGCGATTCATCGCGATCCAGGCCCGCAGTGGGGTTGGGGCCCAGGCTCATCATGCCGCTGCTCAGCGTGGTGCGGCGGTCCTTGGCTTCCCACTGATCGCGTCGCAGGCCGGCCACCACCCGCTGCTCGTCATTGATCAGGTGAGTGACTTCACCAAACAGGCCCAGGTTGTGGAAGCGAGCATCTTCCATGCGCTTTTGGGTGGTGTATGGCGTGACCAGATCACCGCCCATGCCGCTCTTGCGCAAGGTGTGGATGTTGGTCTGCTGGTCCATGCCCAGAACGATCTTGTGCATGTCATCCGGGCGCAAGGTCACGGCCAGGCGACCGCCGGTGGTTTCGCGGTCCGGGTTGGACGTCATCGGCGTGCTGGTGGGCGTGCGCAACGTGTAGTTGTCCATCACGTGGTCCACATAGTTGTAGTAGACCTGCGCCTCGACCGCGTTGAGCAGCCCGTTCATGTGGGTCTTCTCGAACTTCAGGCCCACATTGCTGCGGTCGAACTTGCTGCCGTCCATGCTGCGGTCGGCATAGGCGGCCTTGGCCCGGCTTTCAATGGCTGACAACTCCAGGCGGGTGTGTTCGTCCGGTGTCCAGCCCACCGCTGCGCTGAGGCTGCGGCGGCGGTAGGCCGAGTTGACCTGGGTGCCGTCACCATCTTCGTAATCGCCCGAGGCAGCTTCGGTGGCCTGAGCCTGCACATAGCCCAAAGGCGTGCCGGCCTTGGCGTCCACATAGGTGTCGTAGCGGTTGAAGCTGGCACCGGTCAGCGCGGCTTTGAACTCGGCGCCCGGCTTGCGGAAGTAGGTGGGTTTGCGTTCGAACAGCACGGTGCCGGCGGAGGCGCCCGGGCCGTGTTCAACCGATTGGGGGCCCTTGATCAGGCTGACTTTGTCAAAGGTGTCAGGGAAGACGTAGGCCGTGGGCGGGTCCATGCGCATGCCGCAACCGCCCAGGATGTGTTCGCCATCGATCAGGATGTTCAGGCGCGAGGCGGCCATGCCACGGAACACGGGGTCGCCATCGGTGCCGCCTTTACGGATCACGCTCATGCCGGGAATGGTCTTGAGCAGGCTGGCGCCATCGTTGGCGGGCAGGGGCTGCTGTGGGTCGCGCGGGTTGAACTGCGTCACCAGCGGGGTCTGCATGATGGGGGCGGTGATGACCACCGGTGGCAGCACCTCCAGAGCGTCGCTGGCCTTGCGGGCGGGGGCGGTTGACGCGTCAGCCTGAGCGTAGGCATGCAGGGGGAAGGCCACGGCGAGGGACAAGGCCAGGGCTGTCGGACGGAATGAGGGCGACATGAAAGGTCTTTCTTCGTATGCAGAACTGTCCACGCGAACCAGCTCCAAGCCGGCTCGCGCGGGTAACAAAGTCAAAAGCAGTTCAAGCGAAGAAAGGGGGCGCGCGGGTGCGAGCGTGCCGCAGGTCGGGTGCGCGCGGCAGGACGCCGACCGACAAGGGCAGGGTGCTTGAGCCCAGAGAACTCAGGGTCGCAACAAAAAGCGTAGAGGTCGAAGCGAGCGGAGGAGCGCCGGCCGCCAGGCAGAAGGGGCAGTGCTGAGCCGCCGAGCCGGTGCCGTTCGCCGGGTCCTGGCCGCTGCGGGCGCCACCGGTGGACGAACAGATGTCGAACAGGCTGGGTGCACCGGCCAGTCGCTGCACCATGTGCCAATTGCTGATGCCGCCTGCCAACAACTGCGCGCACAAGGCCAGCAAACCCAACCAGGCGGTCAGGCGCGTGCGGTGGCGCAGCGTACGGAGCAGGGACGACATGCGTGCATTCTAGGCACAGAGACCCCAGGGTCAATCTGTTGTGCGTCAATAATCCGGCTGTGCTATCTTCAAGGCTATATACCCCTGGCCGTATGGGAATTGACATGACAAGGTTTCATCATCTCCCCCGTCGGGTCGTACTGGTCATGGCACTGGGCGCCCTGTCGGCTTGTTCACAAGCGGCTGATCCCGCCGATGCCGTGAGCCTGACCCAGGCGCATGAGGCGCATCAGGCCGGACAGGCCGTTCTCATCGACATCCGCGAACCGCACGAACACGCTCAAGGCGTGGCCCAAGGGGCGCGTTTGCTGCCCATGAGCCAGTTGGCCGAGCGCTTGGCCGAAGTGCCCACCGATGAGTCCAAGCCGGTGTACCTGATTTGCGCCACGCAAAACCGCTCCCGCGCCTCGCTCAAGGCGCTGCGCGAACGGGGGGCTTATGGGCATGTGCGCTACGTGAGCGGTGGCATGACGGGCTGGGTGCGGCAAGGTTTGCCGACGGTGTTGCCTTTCCGCAAGTTTTGAACAAGGTGTCTGAGATGTCGACAGGTGAGTTCTGGAATCAGAAGTTTGCGGATGCGGCCTACAAATACGGCCAGCAGCCCAATGTGTTTCTGGCCGAACAGGCTGGCTTGATTCCGGAGGGCGCGCAGGTGTTGGTGCCGGGCGATGGCGAGGGGCGCAATGGCGTGTGGCTGGCCCAGCAAGGCTTTGCGGTCACTTCGGTGGACTGCTCGGATGTGGGGCTGGACAAGACCCGCGCCTTGGCGGCCGAGCGCGGTGTGCAGGTCAACACGGTGTTGGCTGACCTGGCCGAGTGGGCGCCCCAGTCTGATTCGGTGGACGCGGTGGCGGTGGTGTACCTGCACCTGCCGTCCAGCCTGCGGCCCAAGGTGATGGCCGACATGGCCAAGGCCTTGCGACCCGGTGGGGTGTTGATCCTGGAAGCCTTCCACCCAAACCAGCTGGGCTTGACCAGTGGCGGGCCGAAGGACGTCGACATGCTCTACACGCTGGCAGGGCTGCGTTCTGATCTGGTCAACGTGGGATTGCAGGGCGAGGAGTTGGTGGCCTGGGAAGGCCCTGTCACGCTCGACGAGGGGCCTTTCCACCAAGGGCCGGCGCAGGTCACCCGCTGGGTGTGGCGACGGCAGGCTTGAGCGCGGGGCCGCTGAGGCCCCGGTGGCTCACTTCAGCCGGGCGCCGGTGGCGTCAAACACCTGCACGGTGATGGGGATGCCCTGACCCACGCTCTGGGTCACGGTGCAGAATGCCTCGAACTGGCTCAGGACGCGATCCAGGTGTTCCAGCTGCGCCGCAGGCACGCCCAGGTGCAAGGCCGCCGTCATGTTGAGCACGCGCATGCGTCCATCGGCATTGCGGCCCACTTCGGACGTGACTTCGGTGCGGATGGGGTCGGGCGTCTGCTTGAACTTGCGCAGGGCAAACAGCAGCGAGTCCGACAGGCAGTTGCCCACGGCCGCCGACAACATCTGCACAGGCGAGGGACCGGTGCCGCCGCCCAGTGGTGCGGGCTCGTCACTGATGAGGGCAGGCATGCTGCCTTCGAACTCAATGCGGAACTGGTAGTCCTGTTGCTGGGTCAGGGTGACGTGCGTGATGCCTTGGGACATGGTGGGACCTCGTTCAAAAAGCTCAGAAGACGTTGACGGGCAGTTTCAGATAGTGATGACCATCTGACTCTGCGGGGGGTAAATGCCCGGCGCGGATGTTCACCTGCACCGAGGGCAGGATCAGGTTTGGCATGGCCAGGGTGGCATCGCGCGTCTGGCGCATGGCCACGAACTCCGCCTCGGAGATGCCGTCGCGCACATGGATGTTGCCTTTGCGCTGCTCGGCCACGGTGCACATGGCTTGAGATGCGCGTGTGGCAGGCGGATAGTCATGGCACATGAAGAGGCGAGTCTGCGGGGGCTGGGCCAGGATGCGTCGCACCGAGGCGAACAACTGGTGCGCGTCACCACCGGGAAAGTCGCAGCGTGCCGAGCCCACATCGGGCATGAAGAGGGTGTCGCCGACGAAGACGGCATCGCCCACCACAAAGGCCATGTCCGCAGGCGTGTGGCCCGGCACATGCCAGGCGGTGGCGGTCAGGTCGCCAATCTGGAAGGTGTCACCATCGGCAAACAGGTGGTCGAACTGCGAGCCATCGGTCGCGAACTCGGGCTCCAGATGGAAAAGGGTCTTGAACACCCCCTGAACGCGCTGGATGGCGCGCCCAATGGCCAACTTGCCGCCCACCTGGGCCTTGACGTAGGGCGCTGCCGACAGGTGATCGGCGTGGGCATGGGTCTCCAGCACCCAGTCCACCGTCAGGTTCTGCGCACGCACGAAGGCGATGACCTCGTCTGCGCGGGTGTGGGCGGTGCGGCCACTGGGGGCGTCAAAGTCCAGCACCGGGTCCACGATGGCGGCGCGGCCACCGGCGTGGTCGTACACCACATGGGTGTAGGTGCTGGTGGCCGGGTCCAGGAACGATTGAACTTGAGGGAGCAGGGCGGTCATGGCACAAGGTCTTGGCAATGCGGATGCTTCACTTTATTGACAAACAATATATCTGTCAACATAATGAAAATCATGAAAGTGTTCTTGCCTGAACCTCCCTTGGCGGCCACCGTCAGCCTGCCTCCGCCCGACCTTGTCGCGCTGCAGGCGTCGGCCGAGAAGGCGTGCGCCTTGCTCAAGGTGATGGCGCACACCGACCGGCTGGTGCTCCTGTGTCGCCTGGCACAGGGGGAGTTTTGTGTCAGCGCCTTGGAGTCCGACCTGGGCATCCGCCAGCCGACGCTGTCACAGCAGTTGGGTGTGTTGCGCCAGGAGGGGCTGGTGGACACACGCCGGGAAGGCAAGCACATTTACTACCGCTTGGTCAGTGCCGATGCGACCGCTGTCATGCAGGTGCTCCACAGTCGTGTTTGTGGGGCGGCCTTACCGGGCGGGACATGCTGACAAGCGCTGTGCGCCCCTTTTGCTGAACTGACTGAACTTAGCCGGAGAAGACCATGACCTTGAGCGTTCAAACGAACCAACTGTGCCCCGAGTTCACCGTGTGTGGCCAGATTTCTGTCGCCGACGTGGCGGTGTTCGCCCGCCAGGGCTACCGCAGCATCATCAACAACCGACCTGACGGTGAGGGCGGCCCGAGCCAGCCCACCAGCGCCCAGATCGAAGCGGCCGCCAAGGCGGCTGGCTTGGCCTATGTGCACTTCCCGGTGGCGTCGATGATGATCACGCCGGAGCAGGTCACCCGCTACCAGGCGCTGTGTGCCGATCTGCCGCATCCCATCGTGGGTTTCTGCGCAGCCGGTGGGCGCGCCAATGCACTGTTCCAGGCGGTGGGCTGCCGTGTGGGGCGCCCTGCATGAGTCTGTCGGCCCAGGCTTCTGACCGACAGGCCGCCCCGCTGAGCAGCGCGGTGCCCTGGTCCATGCCGCCCCCCTGGGTGCGCGCATGGCGTCGTGCGTGGCTGGGCAGTGATCTGACGGCGGGCCTGGTGGTGGCCGTGATGTTGGTGCCGCAAAGCCTGGCCTATGCCATGCTGGCCGGACTGCCGCCGCATGTGGGCCTGATGGCCAGCCTCTTGCCCTTGCTGGGCTATGCCGTGTTCGGCAGCAGTACCAGCATGTCGGTGGGGCCGGCGGCCATCACCTCTTTGATGATGGTGCAGGCCCTCACGCCTTTGGCGGTACCTGGCTCCGACGTGTATGTGGCCCTGGCCGCCGCTCTGGCGCTGGGTTCGGGCTTGTTGATGTTGTTGATGGGGCGCCTGCGCATGGGCTTTCTGTCGCAATTGCTCGGGCGTCCGGTGGTGCAGGGCTTCACGGTGGCATCGGCCCTGTTGATCATGGCCGGGCAGGTGGCGCCCATGCTGGGGTGGTCTTCCCTGGGGCAGACGGTGCCGGACCTGGTGCAGGGCGTGCGCAAGCATGTGCTGGACGCCAACGGTGCCTGGCGCTGGGACGTGCAGACCGGTAGCCTGCTGATTGGCCTGGGTGCCATGGCCCTGCTGTGGCTGGGGCCACGGTTGGTGGCTGGTTTGGCGCGCGCGGTGCGTTTGTCAGACGCCGTCGCGCAGGTGGTGTCCCGTTTGTGGCCCTTGGCGGTCTTGGTGGCCGCCAGCGTGGCGGCGGCGTGGTTGAACCGCCGTACCGACTGGCATGTGTCGCAAGTGGGTGCCGTGAACGTCGAGTTGGGCGGTGCGGTGCGCGCGTTGTCGTCCTTGACCGAGGTGCCGGTGACGTCACTGGCCAACCTCGTCATGCCCATCCTGCTGATCAGTCTGGTCAGTTTCGTCAGCAGCATGTCGGTGGCACAAACCTTCGCGCTCAAACACACCGAACGCATTGATTCCGACCGGGAACTGCTGGGCCTGGGACTCGCCAATGTGGGCAGCGGGCTGGTGGGTGGCATGGCCGTGGCCGGGGGCTTGTCGCGCTCGGTGGTCAATGAGGCGGCGGGGGCCCGCAGCCCTCTGGCTGGGGTCTTCACAGCCTTGTTGCTCGGCGCCTTGATGTTGTTGCTGCTGCCTTGGCTGGCGTGGTTGCCCAAGGCGGCGCTGGCGGCCGTCATCATCATGGCCGTGTCCGGCCTGGTGCAGTGGCAAGGCCTGCGCGATGCCTGGCGTTACGACCGGGTCGAGGCCTGGGCTTTTCTGAGCACCGCCGCGGGGGTGATGCTGCTGGGCTTTGAGTCCGGTATCTTGCTGGGCATTGCCTGGTCCTTGGGCGCGATGATCTGGCGCCACAGCCAGCCGCACATGGCTGAGGTGGGGCGTTTGCCCGGCACCGAGCACTTCCGTAACGTACAGCGCTATGAAGTGGAGCGCCTGCCTGGGGTGTTGATGGTTCGCGTGGACGAAAGCCTGGACTTCACCAACATTCAGCATGTGGAGATGGGACTGAGTGACCTGCTCGCCAGCCATGCGCCGGTACAGCACCTTGTGCTGTTGTTGTCGGCGGTGAACCGCATCGACCACTCGGCGCTCCAGGCCTTGATCGAGTTCGACGATGCGCAGAAGGCGCAGGGGCGCACCTTGTACCTTGTCGAGGTCAAGGGGCCCGTGATGGACAGGCTCAGGCGCGTATCGCTTGACAAGCGGTTTGCAGGACGTATCTTCTTGAGTGCGCAGCACGCCTGGGATGCACTGCAGACCGGACAGTGAGTTTTTTAACCCAGGAGAATGATCATGAAAGCAAACGTTGGTGGTATTGATCGCGTGGCCCGCATCGTGGCCGGTGTGGTGTTGATCGGTCTGGCGGCAACCGGCACGGTCGGCGTGTGGGGCTGGATCGGCGTCGTGCCGCTGGCCACGGGCCTGAGCGGCTGGTGTCCGGCTTATCTGCCGTTTGGCCTGTCGACTTGCAAGATGAAGTGAGTCAGGGCCTTGGGCCTTTGACTTTCAACAACGGACCGCATGCGGTCCGTTTTTTCATCTGCGCATCGGGTCTGTCGATATCGCGTTTCGACAAGCCACGCATTTTTGAATGGGGTGGTTCAAAAACCGCTATGCATGCCATGAGGATTCCCGATGATGAAATGGGTGGCAAAAATACACATTCCGGATACATTGAATCCAGCATCAACGAGTGCCAGCCACGCAGCCAAAAGCGAGCGACCTCAGGCTGTCACCGTCTCTTTCAATGACCCCAGAAAAGGAGATCAACATGGATCAACAGAATTCGGGTTCCGCCGGCAAATGCCCCGTCATGCATGGCGGCGCCACTTCGGCCAGCAGCACGAACGCGGCCTGGTGGCCCAAGGCCCTCAATCTCGACATCCTGCACCAGCACGACAGCAAGACCAACCCCTTGGGGGCTGGCTTCAACTACCGTGAAGAAGTCAAGAAGCTGGACGTTGACGCGCTGAAGAATGACCTCAAGGCCTTGATGACCGACAGCCAGGACTGGTGGCCAGCAGACTGGGGTCACTACGGCGGCCTGATGATCCGCCTGGCTTGGCACTCTGCCGGCACCTATCGCATTGCCGATGGCCGTGGCGGTGCTGGCACGGGCAATCAGCGCTTCGCACCTCTGAATTCGTGGCCAGACAACGCCAACCTGGACAAGGCCCGCCGCCTGCTGTGGCCGATCAAGAAAAAGTACGGCAACAAGCTGAGCTGGGCCGACCTGATGGTCCTCGCTGGCAACATGGCGTACGAGTCGATGGGCCTGAAGACCTTCGGCTTCGCCTTTGGCCGCGAAGACATCTGGCAGCCCGAGAAGGACATCTACTGGGGCTCTGAAAAGGAGTGGCTGGCGCCCACGGGCAGCCAGGGCAGCCGTTACTCCGGTGAACGTGACCTGGAGAACCCGCTGGCCGCCGTGATGATGGGCTTGATCTACGTGAACCCTGAAGGCGTGGACGGCAAGTCCGACCCGCTCAAGACGGCTCGCGACATGCGTGTGACCTTCGAGCGCATGGCCATGAATGACGAGGAAACCGTGGCCTTGACTGCTGGTGGCCACACCGTGGGCAAGACGCACGGCAATGGCAGCGCGGCTAACCTGGGGCCCGCACCGGAAGGTGCCGAGGTCGAAGAGCAAGGCCTGGGTTGGAACAACCACACCAGCCGAGGCATTGGTCGCAACACGGTGACCAGCGGCATCGAAGGCGCGTGGACCACCCATCCCACCCAGTGGGACAACGGTTACTTCCGCCTGCTGCTGGGGTATGACTGGACGCTGCAGAGGTCGCCTGCGGGGGCCACGCAGTGGGAGCCGGTCAACATCAAGGCAGAAGACATGCCGGTGGATGTCGAGGATCCGTCGATTCGCTGCAAGCCGATCATGACCGACGCTGACATGGCGTTGAAGATGGACCCGGAATACCGCAAGATCTCCGAGCGCTTCGCTCAGGATCAGGCCTATTTCACCGAAGTCTTCTCGCGTGCCTGGTTCAAGCTGACCCACCGCGACATGGGTCCAAAGGCGCGCTACATCGGCCCCGATGTGCCCGCTGAAGACCTGATCTGGCAAGACCCCGTACCGGCCGGCCGCAAGGACTACGACGTGGCCGCGGTCAAGGCCAAGATCGCCGCAGCCGGCCTGAGCATCAACGAGCTGGTGTCGACCGCCTGGGACAGCGCCCGCACTTTCCGTGGCTCTGACAAGCGTGGCGGAGCCAATGGCGCCCGCATCCGTCTGGCCCCACAAAAGGACTGGGAAGGCAACGAGCCGGCCCGTCTGGCCAAGGTGCTGGCGGTGTACGAAAAGATCGCCACCGAGACCGGGGCCAGTGTGGCCGACGTGATCGTGCTGGGCGGCAATGTGGGCGTCGAGCAGGCGGCCAAAGCAGCCGGTGTGGCCGTGACGGTGCCTTTCGCGCCGGGCCGGGGTGACGCCTCGCAGGAGATGACCGACGTCGAATCGTTCGAGGTGCTGGAGCCTCTGGCTGATGGCTTCCGCAACTGGCTGAAGAAGGACTTCGTCGTCAGCGCCGAGGAATTGTTGCTCGACCGTGCCCAACTCATGCGCCTGACCGCCAGCGAGATGACCGTCCTGATCGGTGGCATGCGCGTGCTGGGCACCAACCATGGCGGCACCCAGCATGGTGTGTTCACGTCCCGCCCTGGCGCCTTGACGAACGACTTCTTCGTCAACCTGACCGACATGGCCTACAGCTGGAAGCCGACCGGGCGTAACAGCTACGCCATTGTCGACCGCAAGACGGGCGCGACCAAATGGACAGCCACCCGAGTCGACCTCGTGTTCGGTTCGAACTCGGTGCTGCGCTCGTATGCCGAGGTCTATGCACAGGACGACAACCAGGCCAAGTTTGTGCAGGACTTCGTTGCGGCCTGGACCAAGGTCATGAACGCAGACCGCTTCGACCTGGCCTGATCGGCTGAGTCGATCAGGCGCCCCGGCAGGCTGCTTGGCTTGCCGGGGCATGTCCTCGCACCGTCCTGCCGCTTGAGCGCCGGTTTTCGTGGCCACGCCTTTCCTTCGAGACGAATTTGTATTCCCTCTCCCTCGGGCCGCTGGCATTGCCGGTGGCCCCTTTGCTTTTGATTGGCAGCGTGTGGCTGGGTGCCTGGGTGGCGGGCCAGTGGGCGCGCCGGCGCCTGGGGGTACCGTCGGATGAGCGTCCGGGTGATGAACTCATTCATGCCGCCTGGTGGGGCTTGCTGTGGGCGCGCCTGGTGCATGTCGGCCTGCATGCCGATCTGTACCTGGCCCAACCCCTCGCCATGGTGGATGTGCGCGATGGTGGCTGGCATGCGTGGAGCGGTTGGGTCGCCGCTCTGGCCTGGCTGCTCTGGAAAGCCTGGCGCCACCCCGCCTGGCGGCAAGCCTTGGGTGTGGGTGCCGTCACTGGCACGCTGCTGTGGGGCGGTGCGACCTGGGCCTTGAACCCGAATTCCGCCAAGCCTTTCCTGCCCGATGTGACCGTTCACAGCGAGTCAAATGGCACCGTGCAGTCCTTGCCGGTGCTGGGGCGAGGACAGCTGCGCGTGATCAACCTGTGGGCCTCGTGGTGTGGGCCCTGCCGTCAGGAGATGCCGCTCTTTGCCGCATTGCAAGCCACCGAAGCCGATGTGCAGTTCCTGTTCATCAACCAAGGCGAGTCGGTGCAAGACGTGCGTGCGTACCTGCAAAGTGCGAAACTGTCCTTGCAGGGGGTCTGGCTGGATCCCTCCTCCGCCTTGGGGCCTGCGGTCGGCGTGGCCGGGTTGCCCGCAACCCTGTTCGTCAATGCCGATGGGCAGATCGTCGAGGTCCATTTTGGGGTGCTGAGTGAGCCTGCCTTGAAAGCCCGCCTGCGCGCGTTGCGCGAGGCGCCCTGAACCTGTTGATGCTTGTGCCATGCCTGCTTCTGCCACCTTGCCCTTGATCCGCAACGAACTGCAAGTCCTGTCTGACCTGGTGCCGCTGGAGGGGCTGCACATCATCGAGCTGGGATGTGGCAATGCCCGCTTGGCTCGCCAACTGCTGCAGGCCTATCCCGACAGCCATGTGACAGGGCTGGAAGTGGATGCGCGCCAGCACGCCAAGAACCTGGCCGACCCGCAAGAGCATCTGAGTTTTGTGGCCGCCGGTGCGCAAGAAGTGCCGTTCCCTGACGCGTCTTTCGACCTGGCGCTGATGCTGAAGTCCTTGCACCATGTGCCTTTGCCCCTGCTGGATCAGGCTTTGAGCGAGGTGGCGCGGGTGCTGCGCCCCGGCGGGCACCTGTATGTGTCCGAGCCCGTGTACGACGGCCCGCTCAACGAGATCGTGCGCCTGTTCAATGACGAGGGCGAGGTGCGTGCCGCCGCCCAGGCCGCCGTGGACCGGGCCCTGGACCACGGTCCCTGGCAGCAGGTGGCCGAGCGCCGGTTTGACATGCCGGTGCACTACACCGATTTCAACGAGTTTGAGCAGCGCATGATGCGGCCCACCTTTGCCGATCATGCCCTCACTGACGAGCTGATCCAGCGCGTGGCCGTGGCCTTTGCCCCGCACTGTGGCCCCGATGGGGCAGATTTCGTGCGCCCCATGCACGTGCGCCTGCTGCGTCGATTGGATCAGCCTGAGGCGACATCTTGAACCTGCTCAAGGCTCTGGCGCACCGGGCCTTGTGATGGAGGGGGCTGCGCGCCCCAGGCTCACCCGCTGATGCCCGTGGGCGTGGCCCGGATCACGTTCAAAGCATGACGGGCTTCCTGCGCTCATCACTGAAGCCATCACCCGCCTGAATGGCGCGATGAGAACGTGGCAAGCGTGTCCACAACTGAGCTCATCGGACAGCGATACGGCGAGTTTTTGGTATGGTGTAGCCATGGCACAAGCGCAGTGGTGCCGCACCTCTTTTCAAGGAGCAAGATGATGGCAAAGCAATCCAAGAAGCTGTCGATGGACATCGGCATCAGCGAGTCTGATCGCAAGAAGATCGCCGATGGCCTGTCGGCCTTGCTGGCAGACAGCTACACCCTGTACCTGATGACCCACAACTTCCACTGGAACGTGACCGGGCCGCAGTTCAACACGCTGCACACCATGTTCATGACCCAGTACACCGAACAGTGGACGGCGCTGGACCTGATTGCCGAGCGCATCCGTGCCCTGGGCTTCCCGGCACCGGGCACCTACAAGGAGTTCGTCAAGCTGGCTTCCATCAAGGAAGTGGACGGCGTGCCCAAGGCCACCGACATGATCCGCCACCTGGTGTCGGCTCAGGAAGCCACCGCGCGCACAGCCCGCAAGCTGTTCCCTGTGGTCGATGAAGCCAACGACCAGCCGACCGCCGATTTGCTGACCCAGCGCATGGACGTTCACGAGAAGACCGCCTGGATGCTGCGCAGCCTGCTGGAGGACTGAGCCGTTTCGCGCTCAGTGATCCTTCATCTTCATGATGCCCATGGCCTGCATGACGATTTTTTCGTAAATCGGCTCTGAGGTGCCTTTCTTCATCTTGCGGATGAAGTACTTCTCAAAGGCAATCTTGGCCAGGTGCACCCAGTACCCCTCGCCAAACCAGTTCACGTTGCGCGGCGGGATCTGGGGCAGGGCGATGAAGGCGGCTCCACGGTCGCCAAAATCTGCCAGGCACACGGCATTCCAGGTGGCTTTCTGGGTGGGGTTGAACCCATCCAGCATGGCGCGGATGTTGTGGGCCGTGGCCGTCACCATCGACTCGATCATGAAGCCGGTCTTGGGAACGCCCGTGGGTACCGGCGTCGGTTCCGTGGGCGCAATGGCCACGCACACGCCAACCGCAAACACATTCGGGTAGCGCGGATTGCGCTGGTGCTCGTCGATCAGCACAAAGCCTCGGGGGTTGACCAGTCCCTCGATGCCGAAGACGGCGTCGATGCCCTTGAACGCGGGCAGCATCATCGAGTACTTGAAGGGCAGGACGTGGTCCTTCTTGGGCTTGCCGTCGTCATCGTGTTCGGTGACGTACATCTGCCCTTGCTCCACCTTCGTCACCTTGGCGTTGCAGATCCAGCGGATCGCCTTGTCGCGGAAGATGGACTCCATCAGGCTCTTGCTGTCGCCCACGCCATTGAGGCCCAGGTGGCCGATGTAGGGCTCGGATGTGACGTAGGTCATGGGCACCTTGTCGCGGATCTTGCGACGGCGAAGGTCGGTCTCCATGATCATCGTGTACTCATAGGCCGGGCCAAAGCACGAGGCCCCTTGCACCGCGCCCACCACAATCGGGCCGGGCTCCTCCACGAACTTCATCCACGCGTCTTTCGCGTGCTCGGCGTGGTCCACATGGCAAACCGACTGCGTGAAGCCTTGCGGCCCCAGCCCCTCGATCTCGTCAAACGCCAGTTTGGGCCCGGTGGCGATGACCAGATAGTCGTAGTCCACCTCTCGCCCATCGTCCAGCAGCACCTTGTTGTGCTCGGGGTCCACACGCTGGGCACCCACCGGGATGAAGGCGATGCCTTTCTTGGCCAGAATCGGCGCGATGGGCAGTTCGATTTCATCCCGATCGCGCCAGTCCACCGCGACCCACGGGTTGGACGGGACGAAATGGAAATTCGGAGCGTTGGAAATGACCGTGACGGTATCCGTCTGGCGGGCCTGTTCCTTCATCTCGAAGGCCATGGGCAAGCCGCCCAAGCCTGCACCCAAGATCACAATGTGTGCCATGCCCGCTCTCCTTGTTTCATACCTGTTGGGGTATATGTGAGATGCTGAACCTCAGAGGGCAGGTGGGTTACAGGGATTTCCCTTAATCCAGCTGCTCTGTGACACTGACTTCAGGCGGGCACAGCCCCAGACACGACGTCCCAGGCTCGAAGCGCTTCGGCGGAGTACATCAGTGAAGGGCCACCGCCCATGTAGACGGCGACCGCCAGCATTTCTTCCAGTTCGGCGCGGGAGGTGCCCAGCTTGTGCAGCGCCTTCACATGAAAGCCGATGCAGCCGGAACAGTGCTGGCTCACGCCAATGGCCAAGGCGATCAGTTCCTTGTTTTTGGCGCTGATGGCGCCTTCCGCCATGGCCGCCTGGGCCAACTGACCAAAGCCGCGCATGGCCTCGGACTGCGATTTTCGGAAAGGCGCAAGGCAGCTGTTGATGTCTTGCATGAGGCCGGCATGGTCAAACGTGCTCATCTCGAATCTCCAGAGTCAGGGGGTGTCTGAGGGCGAGTTCAGGCGATGGCGCAGATGAAAGCCGTCCGAGTCCGGCGCGAGCCCTTCCTTGTCACGGCGGGCCTGTACCTGCAGGGTGATCTGGCGCACCGCGTCGAGCCCCAGCTCGTCCAGGCTTTTCGCCATCAGGTCGCAACGCAGGGCCAGCAGGCCCCGCAGTTCTTCCCATTCGCGCTGCAGCCGACGCTCGCCGGCATTCGCATGGGTGATGCTGGCCTGCAAGCGGAAAAAGGCATGCTCCCGGTTCAGGATGTGCTCAACGTCGGTCTCTGCTCCCAGGTCCGCCCCCAGTACCTTGGCCAGAACGCCAATGCGGGCATTGAGCGACATCAGCGACTGCTCCACACGACGCGCGTGATCACTGTCGATGGGGAGGGATGCTGAAGGGTCGAGGGCAGGCATGGTCAAAGGGGCGGCAAGGGCGTCAGCGGATCTTGCCCAGCAGCTTTTCGATTTCGCCGAACATGTCATCCATCTCCGGGCTGCCTTCGGCCGGGGTGCCCAGCTTGTCTTGCAGCTGCTGCTCCATGAAGCACATGGTCATGCGCACATAGGTGCTGTCCAGGGCCTTGCGCACGGCCGCCATTTGCGTGGCGATGGGCAGGCAGGACTCGCCCTCTTCGATCATGCGCTGGATGCCACGCAACTGCCCTTCGGCACGCTTGAGGCGGTTGAGGATGTCGGTGCGGCTCTTGTCGTTGTTCAGGGCTGCCATGTTGCAGTCGTCCGCCTGCGCGGTAGAAGTACGTCGATCGGTCATTGTGCAACGCCTTTCAAGATGAGCCGCAGCCAGATGTCAAGGATGTGTCAACCGCAGGCCGCGTCCTTGAAACCGAGCTTGCGCAAGATGATGGCCATCGGGCAGAAGTTGGTGAAGCCGAACTGGAACAGGTTGGCGCCGACGAAGGCCGTGAAAGCCAGTGCCCATTTCGAGACAAACAGGGGGCTGCCTTCGACGCCGAGGGCCAGCGAGATCATGATGAAAAGGCCGGCCACGATGCGGATCATGCGTTCAACGGTCATGTGAAACTCCTTGAAAAGGTTGACTGAAACGGCGTCAGGCCGCTTCCAGCTGGCGGCGGTAGGCCGCGTAGTACAGCACCGGGATCACCACCAGCGTCAGCAGGGTGGAGACGAGGATGCCGAAGATCAGGGACACGGCCAGACCGTTGAAGATCGGGTCATCCAGAATGAAGAAGGCGCCCACCATCGCGGCGATGCCGGTCAAGGCGATGGGTTGGGCCCGCACGGCGGCCGACGACACCACAGCCTCCTTGAAAGCCATGCCTTGCGCCACCTGCAGCTCGATGAAATCGACCAGCAGGATGGAGTTGCGCACGATGATGCCGGCCAGGGCAATCATCCCGATCATCGAGGTGGCCGTGAACTGGGCTCCCAGCAGGGCGTGCCCGGGCATCACGCCGATGATGGTCAGCGGAATGGGCGCCATGATGATCAGCGGCGTGCGGTAGGACTTGAACTGCGCCACCACCAGCAGGTAGATCAGGATGAGGCCCACGCCATAGGCAGCGCCCATGTCGCGGAAGGTCTCGTAGGTGATCTGCCATTCGCCGTCCCACTTCAGGCTGTAGCCACGGAACGGGTCGTCGGGCTGGCGAATCCAGAACTCGCTGATGCCGCCGGTGTCGGGCAGGGCCGCAGCGGCCAACTTGTCGCGGATGGCGAACAGGCCATAAAGCGGCGAGTCGAGCTGGCCGGCCATGTCGCCAAACACATAACTCACCGGCAGCAGATTCTTGGTGAACAGGGGCTTGTCGATGCGCCCACGCTCCACGCGCACCAGCTCCGACAGGGGCACCAACTGGCCGTTGGCGGCGCGCAGGGGCAGGCCCAGCAGCGTGTCCAGGCCCACCTGAGACTCGCGCGGCAGTTGAATGCGCACGGGCACGGGCAGCTTGGATTGCCCGTCGTGCAGGTAGGCGGCGTCGGCACCTGACAGGGCGGCTTGCACCGCTTGTGCCACCACGGCCACCGGGATGCCCAGGGACTCGGCACGTTGACGCTGCACGCGCAGGAACACGCGCTCGGCGTCTTCCTTCAGGCTGGTGTCCACGCCCACGATGTCCGGGGTGCCGGCAAAGGCCTTTGCCACGCGCTGGGCCAGTTGCTGGCGTCCGGCTTCGTCGGGGCCGTAGATTTCGGCGACCAAGGGCGACATCACTGGCGGGCCGGGCGGCACTTCCACCACCTTGATGCGTCCGCCGTGGCGGGTGGCGATCTTTTCCAGCTCGGAGCGCAGGCGCTGCGCGATCGGGTGGCTCTGTTCGTGACGATGGGCCTTGTCGACCAGGTTGACCTGCAGGTCGCCTTGCTCGGCATCGGCGCGCAGGTAGTACTGGCGCACCAGGCCGTTGAAGGTGATGGGCGAGGCCGTGCCGGCATAGCCTTGCACATTGAGCACCTCGCTCTGCTGGGCCAGGAAGGCACTCATGTCTTGCAGGGCTGCGGCCGTGTCTTCCACCGGGGTGCCCGCGGGCATGTCCAGCACCACCTGGAACTCGCTCTTGTTGTCAAAGGGCAGCATTTTCAGCACCACGCCCAGGCCCGATGAGGGGATGGTGGTCAAGGCCACCGACACCATCAGCGCGGCCACAATGCCCAGGCCCATGATCCAGCGCTTGCGGCGGTGCACCAGCAGGGGCATCAGCACGCGGTGGAAGACGCGCTGCAAGCGGGCTGCCAGGCCGGTGGCCTCGTGCGGGGTGTCATCGCCTGACCCGTCAGCTGCACCATGCTCCCCCGCGTGCGACTTCATCAACTTGAGCGCCAGCCACGGGGTCACCGTGAAGGCGATGCCAAGCGACAAGGCCATGCCCAGGCTGGAGTTGATGGGGATGGGGCTCATGTATGGCCCCATCAGGCCGCTCACGAAAGCCATGGGCAGCAGGGCCGCGATCACGGTCAGCGTGGCCAGGATGGTGGGGCCACCGACTTCGTCCACGGCCACGGGAATGATCTCGCGCAGCGGCTTGCCGGGAGTGAGTTGCTGGTGACGGTGGATGTTCTCCACCACCACGATGGCGTCGTCCACCAGGATGCCAATCGAGAAGATCAGGGCGAACAGCGAGACGCGGTTGAGCGTGAAGCCCCAGGCCCACGACGCGAACAGCGTGGCGGTGAGGGTGAGGATCACGGCGGCGCCCACGATCACGGCTTCGCGTCGGCCCAGGGCGAAACCCACCAGCAGGATCACGGAACCCGTGGCAAAGGCCAGCTTCTGGATCAGCTTGTTGGCCTTTTCTTCGGCGGTCACGCCGTAGTCGCGGGTGACGGTGACCTCCACATCGGCGGGCACCACGGTGTTGCGCAGGTTGTCCAGGCGCTCGCGGGCAGCACGGGCCACGTCCACGGCGTTCTGGCCGGGCTTTTTGGTGACGATGAGGGTGACCGACGGGTAGGCGCCACCCGCGGCCGGGGCGGAGGCCGCCTCGGGGGTGTCTGCCGGGGTCTGGCCGGGGGTGTACCAGGTGTGGCGGCTGGGTTGCTGCGCACCAGCCTCGATCTGGGCCACCTCGTGCAGGTACACCGGTTTGCCCTGGTGCACGCCCACCACCAGTTGGCGCACGTCATCGGCGGAGCGCAGGAACTCGCCCGTTTCAATGGTGAGCAACTGGCTGCGGCCATCGGCCTGCGGGGCCAGCACAGCACCGGAGGGCAGGCTCAGGTTGGCGGCGCCCAGCGATTGTTGCAAGCTGGCCAGGTCCACGCCGCGCTCACGCAGGCGGCTGGGGTCCACCGTCACCATCACGGCCTGGCCGGGGCCGCCAATGGTCTGCACCTCACGCGTGCCGGGCACGCGCTTCAATTCGGCTTCCAGGGTGCGGGCCACGCGCTCCAGCTCCAGGGCCGACTGGTGGTCACGGCTCCACAGTGTCACGCCCAGAACGGGCACGTCGTCAATGCCCTTGGGCTTGACGATGGGGGGCAGGGCGCCCAAGTTGCGGGGCAGCCAGTCCTGGTTGGCGTTGAGCACGTCGTACAGGCGCACCAAGGCTTCGGTGCGGGGCACGCCCACCTTAAACTGCACGGTCATCACCGCCATGCCGGGGCGCGAGACGGAATAGGTGTGCTCAATGTCGGCGATCTGGCTGAGCACCTGCTCGGCAGGGCGCGCGATCATGTTCTGCACGTCGGTGCTGGAGGCGCCCGGGAAGGGCACCATCACGTTCGCCATCGTGACGTTGATTTGCGGCTCTTCCTCCCGCGGCGTCACCAGCACGGCAAACAGCCCCAGCAGCATGGCCACGATGGCCAGCAGCGGGGTCATGGCGCTGTCCTGAAAGGCGCGGGCCAGCCGCCCTGCAATGCCCAGGCCGGGCGTGGGGGTGTCCGGGTGGGTGCTCATGGCTTGGCAGGCGTGGCGTTGGCGAGGCCGGCCTTCAAGGCATCGGCGGCGATCACGTCACCGGGTCGCACGCCGCTCAGCAGCGTGACCGGGCCGGGTGAACTCGGCGAGGTGCTGGTACGCACCGCCTGCAGCATGAAGCGGCCACCACGCACCACATAGACCGCGGTCAACTCGCCGCGGCGCAGCACCGCCGAGGCGGGCACGCTCAGTTGCGACGCCGTGGAGGCGGCGTTCGCGGGGTCGTTGCGCAGTTCGGCAAAGCGCACGCGCACGTTCTGACCGGGCAGGGCGGTCACGTCCGGCAGCTCCAGGCGCCACTCCACGGTCTGTGACACCGGGTCGGCACCTGGCAGGGCCACGACCTGGGCCGGGCGCAGCCAGGTCGTGGCGCCACCGGCGGTGGGCACCTCGACCTCCACGCGCTGAGCGGTGCGGACCTGTTCGGACTGCGAAGCCGGCACCTGCACCACGGCACGCAGTGGGCGAGGGGCATACAGGGTCAGGATGGGGC
>MESA01000007.1:67270-117220 GCA_001770775.1 Burkholderiales bacterium RIFCSPHIGHO2_12_FULL_63_20 | reverse complement strand
TCGGCCTGGGCCACATCGGCCTGACTGCGCAGCAGGCCCGCCGAGGCGTCGCGGGCGTCGATGCGGGCCAGCACCTGTCCGGCCTTCACCGTGTCACCAGCCTTGACCAGCAAGGCTGTGACGTTGCCAGGCACCTGGGCCGCCACGGTGCTCTGGCGCACGGCTTGAATCACCCCGTCCCACTGACGCTCTGCCCCTTGCGCTTGTCCCTGCAACGTCAACGTGGGCACCGGCCGTGTGGCGGAGGCATCAGCATGGGCAGGCGCCCAAGCACTCAGGGTCAGCAACAGGGCGGCAGAGAGGCAACAGTGTCGTGCGAAGCGGGTGGCCATCGACGGCTCCTTGTTTGAATGTCAAGCAGAGTATACAAATACCCTGCAGGGTATGCAACAAGGGCCTTCGCCTGAGTGATCAATCTGGCGTCAACCCGGTATCAACACACTCGTGCCCGGCTTGGCGGGGTCGTAGTAAACCTTCACCTGTTTGCCCACAGGGAAGGGGGCAATCTCCGCCTCGGCCTCTTCCTGGGTGAAGTGGTGTCGTCCAAACGCCCGCAGCCGCTTGCCCGTCATTGGGATGCCACTGACCTCATAACGGTACTGCACCTCGGTCTGCCAGCGGTGACTGGGTGTGCCCACATCCTCGCCAAAGTCGTTTTGGGCGTAGGCACGTGACAGCGTCACCTCTCCGATCACATAGGGCCATTCCGGACTGTGCTGGTGAATCTGCCAAGCCCGCCAGGCCAGCACACCAAACAGCAACACGAAGCCGATGACGATGTATTTGCCAATGTCGTCCGACATGAAGGAGTGGGTGGTGGGGAGAGCTTGATTGTGCGCCAGGCGTGCCCCCCCTACAAGTCAGCGCGATAGACCTCGCAGGGGAGCCTTTTTGGGAGAAGATGGGAGCCCTTTTGTCGCCCCTGTTTGTGTCCCAGCGTGCCCATGTCTCAGTCTCCCGCACTCCACAGCCCCTTTTACGCCCATCTGTCCCGCCTGCGTTTCATCAAGCGCTGGGGCTTGATGCGCAATGCGGTCGAAGAGGACGTGGCGCAGCACAGCTGGGAAGTGGCCGTGCTGGCCCACGCCCTGGCTGTCATCAGCCGCGACGTGTTGGGCAACGACGTCGATCCGAATGCGGTGGCCACGCGCGCCTTGTTCCATGACGCCACCGAAGCCATCACCGGTGACCTGCCCACGCCGGTGAAATACTCGCCCGCCATGCGCCATGCCACTCAGCACCTCGAAGGTGAGGTGTGTGCCGAGATGCTGCAACTGCTGCCCGCCGCCTTGCAGCCCGCCATCCAGGGTGCCATGGACCACCATGTGTGGCCCGAGCACGAGGCGCGTCTGGTCAAGTCGGCCGACCGGCTGGCGGCCTGGCTCAAATGCCGCGCCGAGCTGCGTTACGGCAACCAGGAGTTCGAGCAGGCCGCCCTGCAGGTACGTGCCAAGCTGGACGAGCACATGACACCCGAGGTACGCTATTTCCTCGACACCTTCGGCCCGGCGTTCGAGATGACGCTGGACTCGCTCATGCAAGGGGAGTGACGCCATGGCCCGCACACCCAACCCCACGCCCTTGCTGGACGCCAGCTTCGCCGATCCCGAGGCCATGGCCGAGGTGCTTGATGGCCATCCCGACTACCGGGTGCTGCGTCGGCTCAAGCCCCGGCGCGAGTTTGGCCACAAACGGCAGGGCGAGATCGCCAAGGTGCTGATTCTGGACACCGAAACCACCGGCCTGGACAGCAGCAAGGACCGCCTCATTGAGCTGGCCCTGATCCTGGTGGATGTGGACAAGGCCACCGGACTGCCCCTGCAGGTGCAGGAGGTGTTCGACGAGCTGGAAGACCCCGGCCGCCCGATTCCCGCCGAGGCCACCCGCGTGACGGGCATCACCGATGCCATGGTCGACGGTAAACGCCTGAACGAGGCGCGTGTGGCCGAGCTGATGGCAGGGGTGGATCTGGTCATCGCCCACAACGCCCGCTTTGATCGCGGTTTCATGGAAAACCGCCTGCCGGCCTTCGCCTATCTGCCCTGGGCTTGTTCTGTGTCCGAGATCGACTGGCAGGCGCAAGGGCGCGGCTCGGCCAAGCTGGAGTTCCTGGCGCACGAGCTGGGTTTTTTCTACGACGCCCACCGCGCCGAGATGGATTGCCACGCTCTGCTGGCGGTGTTGGCCGCACCCTTGCCCAACACCGGCGAGACCGGCCTGGCCCGCTTGTTGGCTGCAGCACAGGCAACCAGCTACCGTGTGCAGGCCACCGGCTCCCCGTTCTCCAGCAAAGATGCCCTGCGCTCGCGCGGCTACCGCTGGGACGCCGAACGCAAGGTCTGGCACACGCAGGTGGGCAACCCTGCGGCGCTGGAGGCCGAGTGTGAATGGCTCAGGAAAGACGTCTATGGGGGGCGCTCGGCCCGCATTGACATTGAGCGGCAGACTGCTTTGGAGCGCTTCTCCAGCCGCGCGGGTGAGTGCCTGCAGCGGGACCTGTGATGGTGACCCATACCCTGGCTTACTGGTGGCAGCGCTGGTCGCCGGGGCAGCCGACCTGGCGAGACCTGGTCGCCGGTTTGTCGGTGGCCGGCTTGCTGCTGCCGGAGGCGGTGGCCTACGCCGGCATTGGTAACATGCCACCCCAAGCCGGGGTCATGGCCCTGTTCGTTGGCCTACTCTGCTATGGCCTGCTGGGCAGCAGCCGGTTCGCCATTGTTTCGGCCACATCGTCATCGGCGGCGGTGTTGTTTGCGGCCACGGGCAGCCTGGCTGGCAGCGATTTGACCTTGCGTTTTGCGATGGCCTCCGGGCTGGTGCTGCTCACGGGTGTGCTGTTTCTGGTGGGGGCGGCAGCCCGAGTGGGCGGCGTCTCGGCCTTCATCGCCAAGCCCGTGCTGCGTGGCTTCACGTTCGGCCTGGCCCTGGTCATCATCCTCAAGCAAGGCCCCAAGCTGGTGGGGCTGCACATCCAGGCCCCTGACCTGCAGCATCTGATTCCCGAACTCCTGCGGCAAATCGACCACTGGCATCTGCCCAGTCTTGCGGTGGGGGGCTGCGCGCTGCTGTTGATGCTGGGCTTGGGACGGCTCAAACAGCATGTGCCGGTCGCCCTGGTGGTGATGGTGGTGGGCATCGCGCTGCAACGCTGGGGGCCCTTGGCAGATTGGGACGTGATCCGCGTGGGTGACATCCAGGTCAACCTGGAGCTTTATGCCGTGCCTGAACTGAACCGGACGCAGTGGTTGCGCCTGGGCGAGCTGGGCGTGGCCATGGTGCTCATCTTGTACGCCGAGTCGTATGGCTCGATCCGCACGCTGGCCTTGCGCCACGGTGACCGCAACGAGCCCAACCGCGATCTGATCGCCTTGGGCGTGTCCAATGTGTTCAGTAGCCTGCTGCACGGCATGCCGGTGGGAGCCGGTTACTCGGCCAGTGTGGCCAACGAAGCCAGCGGCGCGAAAACCAAATGGTCTGGCCTGTTTGCTGCCGGGGTCCTGCTCATCGTGGTGCTCACGCTGCTGCCTTTCATCGAAGACCTGCCCGAGCCGGTGCTGGGTGCCATCGTCGTGTACGCGCTCAGTCACATGCTCCACCCACGCATCTTTCAGCCGTATTTTCTGTGGCACCGCGACCGCCTCATTGCCGTGGCCGCTGTGGCCGCCGTGCTGTGGCTCGGGGTGCTCGACGGACTGCTGCTGGCCATTGGCGTCAGCCTGTTCATGACGCTGCGCGGGTTGGCGCAGGCCAGGGTGGTTGAACTGGGCCGCATGGACGACACCCACGACTTCATCGACCGGGCCATCTATCCCCAGGCCACGCAGGAAGAGGGGCTGGTGATCCTGCGTCCCGAAGCCCCGCTGTTTTTCGCCAACGTCGAAAGCCTGCTGGGCCAGGTGCGGCATGTGCTGCACCACCGTCCGGGCTGGCACACCCTGATCCTCAGCCTGGAGGAGTCACCGGATCTGGATGGCACCAGCGTGGAAGCGCTGCGCGACCTCTGCCACGACCTGGATCGTGCCGGGCAGCATGTCCTGCTGGCCCGCCTCAAACGCCACGCCCATGAAGTCTTGCAGCGCGCCGCCTTGCCTGCCACGCAGTTGACGGTGCGTAGCATCGATGATGCCGTCAAGCTCGCGGCCGATCGACGCGGGCTGGCGGCACTGGAGCGGCGCGCGCCGCTGGCCGATTGACGCCGTGCCCGCATGGGCACCGTCCCACAGAGCGCCCCGGCAGGGCAGGCGTGGCAAGATGGCGCCCCTTGTGATGTTCTGATGACCAGAAAGCAGAGGCCCTCCCTCCCATGTTGTTGCTCGTGAATCTCCTCGGTGGCATTGGTCTGTTCCTGCTGGGCATGACCATGCTGACCGACGGACTCAAGCTCGCCGCAGGGGGTGCGCTCGAGCGCATCCTTGCGGCATGGACCCGCACACGGCTTTACGGCCTGCTCACCGGCATCCTGGTGACTGCCCTGGTCCAGTCCTCCACCGCCATGACCGTGGCCGCCATTGGCTTTGTCAATGCCGGCCTGCTGAGCTTCACGTCGGCGCTGTGGGTCGTGTTCGGCTCCAACCTGGGGTCGTCGGTCACTGGCTGGCTGGTGGCACTCATTGGCTTCAAGTTCCAGATCGATGCGTTTGCCTTGCCCTTCATCGGGGTGGGGATGGCGCTCAAGCTCTCGGGCGAGGGCACACGGCGTGGGGGGCTCGGCGGGACGTTGGCCGGATTTGGCCTTCTGTTTCTGGGCATCGACCTGCTCAAAGAGGGTTTTGGCGGCCTGGGCCCGGATGCCTTGCCCGACATGGGACGCGACCTCGGGGGCATGCTGCTGGCAGTCCTCATCGGGCTGCTCCTTACGGTGGTCTTGCAGGCCTCGTCGGCCACCTTGACGATTGCGCTCACCGCCGTGGCCGGCGGCATGATCCCGCTGGAAACGGCTGCGGCCATCGTGATTGGCGCGAACATCGGCACCACGCTCACTGGCATCGTGGCAGCCATCAACGCCACACCCAATGCGCGCCGACTGGCCGCGGCTCACGTGCTCTTCAATGTGGTCACGGCCGTGGTGGCCATGGCCCTGCTGTCTCCCTTGCTCGAGTTGATCCGCTACGTGGGCGTTCGGTTCATGCACGACGGCAACCCGGTCACCCAACTGGTGATTTTTCACTCAGCGTTCAACGCGCTCGGGGTGCTGCTGATGTGGCCCCTGTCCACGCCGCTGGTGCGTTTCCTGCAGGCGCGCTTCCAGACCGTGGAGGAGGACGAGTTGCGGCCGCATTATCTTGACCTCAACGTCGCCTCCGTGCCATCGCTGGCCCTGCAGGCGTTGCGCCGCGAGTTGGCCCGCATGGGTCACCTGGCACTGCAGCTCGCGACGGAGGCCACTCAGCTCAACCCGACCAGGTTGCCCCGCACGGTGCCCACCCTGCAGGCAGAGACCAAACTGGCGCACAAGCTCGCCGTGGTCGAGCACCTGCAAAAGGACATCGGCAGCTTTGTCAGCCAGATGAGTCGGCAGCAACTGCACCAGGACGTGGCCGACAAGCTTCCCGAGCTGCTGCGCATCGCCACCCACTTCGACACCCTGTCGCGGGTGATGTACCACGTCGGGGTGCTGGGTGCGCATGACGTGCGCACCGTGGACCTGGGGACGAGCGCCGCATCCACGCTCCACGCCAGCGCGCCGGTGAACCTGAACGCCCCCGCAACCGACCTGCCCAGCGCGGTAGCCCCGGTCTTCATCGCGGCGCTGGCCTTCTTCAAGTCTGCAGACCCGGAGAGCGAGGGCAGATCGGCCGAGGGCAAATGGCTGGCGAGCGAGGCCCGTGATGCCTTCGAGGACACCTACCAGACCACCAAGGCCCATTTGCTGCATGCCGGCGCCAGCGGGCAGTTCCCGGTCACCACGGTCTACGACTGGCTGGCCCGCCTGAGTGATCTGCGCCGTGCGGTCGAGCAGGGGCACAAGGCCTCACAGCGGCTGTCCGCGCTGTCCGATCTGGCGCCCACGCCCACCAACGCGACCGAGAAACCACCGTTCAGCGAAACGATACCCGCGGAACAGACCCCCGATTCGACTGGCCCTGTCACTCGCAGCAGGGCGTGAGACCGAGCGCCGGCTCACGTCGATCAGGGCTCAGTCCGCGCTGTCCGACCTGGACCTGAACCAGCTGCGCACCAGCAGGAAGAAAACCGGCACGAAGAACAGGCCCAGCACGGTCGAAAACACCATGCCGCCCAGCACCGCCGTGCCAATCGCCTGACGGCCCGCCGCGCCGGCGCCCGTGCCGATGGCCAGGGGGATCACCCCGAAGCCGAACGCCAGCGAGGTCATGATGATGGGGCGCAGGCGCAGCCGCACGGCCTCCAGCGTGGCGTCAAACAAGGCCCGGCCTTCGTCCTGCAGCTTGGTCGCAAACTCCACGATCAGGATCGCGTTCTTCGAGGCCAGGCCCACGGTCGTCAGCAGGCCCACCTGGAAGTACACATCGTTGGCAAACTCGCGGGCCCCGGTGAAGATCAGCGCGCCGATCACCCCCAGCGGCACCGACAGGATCACTGACAAGGGCACCGTCCAGCTCTCGTACAGCGCCGCTAGGCACAGGAACACGAACAGGATGGAGATGGCGTATAGCAAGGGGGCCTGCTCGCCCGACAGCCGCTCCTGCAGCGAGGCGCCTGTCCACTCGTGCGCAATGCCCAGCGGCATGTCCTTCATCATCTCGTCGATGGCCGCCATCGCGTCGCCCGTGCTCACGCCCGCCGGGGTCGAGCCCGTGAACTCGAAGGCCGGGCTGCCGTTGTAGCGCCGCACCTCGGGCGGCCCACCCGTCCACGTCGTCTCGGAAAACGCCGAGAAGGGCACCATCTCGCCATTCTTGTTGCGCACGGTCCAGTCACCGATGTCCTGCGGCAGCATGCGGAAAGGCGCATCAGCCTGCATGTACACCCGCTTGACACGGCCGTTGTGCAGGAAGTCGTTCAGGTAGGTGCCCCCCAGCGCACTGCTCAGCACCGCGTTCACGTCCGATGTGGACAGGCCCAAGGCCGCCGCCTTGCGGTCATCGATCAGCACGCCGAGCTGCGCCGTGTCGTCCAGATTGGTCGAGCGCACATTGATCATCACGTCATCGCGCTCACGCGCTTTGGCCAGCAGCGTGTCCTTGGCCTGCGTCAGCGCTTCGTGCCCCAGGCCATTGAGGTCCTTGAGCTGGAAGTTGAACCCGGCCGTGCTGCCCAGACCCCGCACCGCAGGCGGCAGGCTCACAATGATGCGGGCATCCCGGATCTTGGTCAGATCCCGCGTGGCTTTGCGCGCGATCTCCTGGGCGTGCTGCTGGGGGTTCGGACGCTCGCTCCAGTCCTTCAAACGGATGAAGCCGCGCGCCGAGCTTTGATCCCCGCCTCGCCCGATGACCGCATTGAAGCTCACCACGTCCGGCTGTTCGGCCATGTACGCGGTGATCTCCTTGATCACGCCGCGCAGGCGGGCATCGGAGGCACCGGCCGGCAGGTTGATCTGGATCTGGACGAAACCCTGGTCCTCGTTGGGCAGGAAGGACGTGGGCAAGCGCAAGAACAGCACCGCCGTGACCCCGCACAGCATCAGATACACCAACCCGACACGCTTGCTGCGACGCAGCCACCCGCCTACACCGCTCTGGTAGCGGCGCGAGGTGCGGTCGAAGTGATGGTTGAACCACCGGAAGAAGCGGTCATTGAGGCCCAGCAAACCGGTGCGCGGCACGCCGCCATGGTCACCGTGTTGCCCCTTGGGAACGGCCTTCAGCAGGGTGGCGCACAACGCCGGCGTCAATGTCAGTGCCACAAACACCGACAAGGCCATGGCCGCCACAATGGTCACCGAGAACTGCCGGTAGATCACCCCGGTCGAGCCGCCGAAGAAGGCCATCGGGATGAACACCGCGGACAAGGTCACGCCAATGCCGATCAGCGCCGGCGTGATCTCGCGCATCGACTTGCGAGCGGCCTCCTTGGGCGGTAGGCCTTCCTCGCTCATCACCCGCTCGACGTTTTCCACCACCACGATGGCATCGTCCACCAGCAGGCCAATGGCCAGCACCATGGCGAACATCGTCAGCATGTTGATGGAGTAACCCGCCACTGACAGCACCCCGAAGGTGCCCAGCAGCACCACCGGCACGGCAATCGCCGGAATCAGCGTGGCCCGGAAGTTCTGCAAGAACAGGTACATCACGACGAAGACCAGCAACATGGCCTCCAGCAGCGTCTTGACCACCTCATCGATCGAAGAGCGCACGAAAGGCGACGAGTCGCGCGTCACGAACGGCGTCAGGCCTGGCGGCAGGTAGGGGGCCAGCTCTTTGACCTTGGCGTGCACCGCATCGGCCACCGCCATGGCATTGGCCCCGTCGGCCAGAATGATCCCCAAGCCGGCGCCGGGCATGCCATTGCGCAGCGAGGCCGCATTCGCGTTGTCGCTGCCCAGCTCGACGCGTGCCACATCTTTCAGCAGCACGACCGCCCCATCGGGCGCAGACTTCAGCAGCACGTTCTCGAACTGTTCCACCGTCTGCAGCTTGCTGCGTGCCGTGATCGTGGCATTGAGCTGCTGGTCGGGCAGCGCCGGCAGGTCGCCCAGCTTGCCCGCCGACACCTGCGTGTTCTGCGCCTGGATGGCGCTGGCAATGTCCGACGGCATCAGCGCGTACTTTTCCAGCTTGGCCGGGTCCATCCAGATCCGCATGGCGTAGTTGGTGCCGAACACCTGCACTTCGCCCACCCCGTCCACGCGTCCAATCACGTCCACCAGGTTGGAGGTGAGGAAGTCCCCCACATCCACCGCGCTCACATCCGGGTCAGACGAGGTGAAGTGGTAAACGATCATGTAATCGCTGCCACCCTTCGTCACAGTCACCCCACGGCTCTGCACCGCAGGCGGCAGGCGTGACATGGCTTGCTGCAGCTTGTTTTGCACCTGCATCTGTGCCAGGTCCACATTGGTGCCGGGCAAAAAGGTGAGGGTGGTGCGTGAGCTGCCCGCCGCGTCACTGGTGGACGACATGTAAAGCAGGTTGTCGATGCCCTTGAGCTGTTGCTCGATCACCTGCGACACGGAGCTGTCCACCGTCTCGGCCGAGGCGCCGGTGTAGGTCGCGCTGATGCTGACCTGCGGTGGGGCGATGTCCGGATACTGCTCGATCGGCAAGGTCTGCAGGGCCAGCCCGCCGCCCAGCATGATGACGATGGCGATCACCCACGCAAAGATGGGCCGGTTGATGAAGAAATGCGCCATGACCCGGCCCTCAGCGTGCGCTCGACGCCGGCTGGGACGCCGCCCCTGCCTTGTCCGTCGCCTTGGCAGCTGCTGTGTCCGCCACGTTCACCGTCTTCACCGTGTCACCTGGCTTGATGCGCTGCAGCCCGTCCATCACGATGGCCTCACCCGCCTTCAGGCCACTGCGCACGCGCCAGTGCTGCCCCACGGCCTCGGCCACCTCGATCGGCCGGTGCTCTACCTTGCTGTCTGGGGTCACCACCAGCACGCTGGCCTTGCCGCTCAACTCGCGCTTGACTGCCTGTTGAGGCACCAGCAGGGCATGGGGCACCAGCCCGGTGGCCAGGCGTGCCCGCACATACATGCCCGGCAGCAGCACCCGGTCTGGGTTCGGCACCTGGGCGCGCAAGATGATGGCGCCCGTCGAGGTGTTGACGTTCACCCCTTCAAACTTCAAGGTGGCGGCATGCGGGTAGACGCTGCCGTCTTCCAGCACGATGTGCACCTGCGCCGAACCCGAAGGGTGACGCTCAAAGTGCCCGGCGGCCAGGTCACGCTGCAAGCGCAGCACCTCGGTGCTCGACTGCGTGATGTCCACGTGCATCGGGTCCAGTTGCGTGATCTGGGTCAGGGCTGCGGCCTGATTGGCCGTCACCAGGGCGCCCAGCGTGACGCTGGACAAGCCCACCCGCCCGCCAATTGGCGCCACGATGCGGGTGTAGTCCAGATTGATCTGCGCCTGGGCCAGTGCAGCCTGCGCGGCAGACAACTCGGCCGCCGTCTGTTGCACGGCCGCCTGACTTTCCTCAAACACCTGCTGACTGACGGCCTGCTGTTTCACCAGGTCCGCGTTGCGCTTGAAGTTCAACTCGGCCAACCGTGCAGCCGCCTGCGCCTTGGCCTGGGCGGCCTTGGCACTGGCCACGGCCACCTCATACGTCCGCGCATCGATCTGATACAGCGCCTGGCCCGCCTTCACAGCCTCGCCCTCGTTGAACAGGCGCTGACGGATGATGCCGCTCACCTGCGGACGCACATCGGCCGCCTGCACCGCCACCGTGCGCCCAGGCAACTCGGTGCTCAGCGCCTGCTGCTCGGCCTTCAACACCAGCACGCCCACAGTGGTGGGCTCTTTCTTGCCCGACTTCGCTTCGTCTGGCTGGTCGCCGCAGGCCGACAAGGTCAGCGCGGCCACCAGGGCAAGCCACAGGGCAGGGCGCGTGGCGGCGAGAGTCGGGCGGGTAGAGCGCGCAAAGGCGCCAAAGGCAGGAACAGACATCATGATTCCGGTGTGGGGCGGTTGTGCAGATTCTGACCGAGTCATGTGAACGAACCGTAAAGCAAGCGAGTGCCCCCACACCGTGACAAGTTGGGGGCAGAGCGGAATATGATGCACCCATGAAAATCCATGCCGCCCTCGCGCCCCTGTTGCTCCTCGCATCGCTCACCTCCGCTCAAGCGGAAACCGTGGGTTGCGTGACCACCGCGTGGAAGTTCTGGGGCGCCAACCACAAGGTGTGCGTCGAAGCCTTTGCCGACCCCAAGGTGCCGGGCGTCACCTGCCACGTCAGCCAGGCCCGCACAGGCGGCGTCAAGGGCACGTTCGGTCTGGCCGAAGACCCCAGCCAGTTCTCCCTGGCCTGCCGCCAGACCGGGCCCATCACACTCCCGGCCAAGCTGCCCGAGAACGAAACCGTCTTCAGTGAAGACACCTCCATCCTGTTCAAAGAAACCCGCGTCGTGCGCATGTGGGATGCCAAGCACAGCACGCTTGTTTACCTTGGTATCAGCCGCAAGCTGATCGACGGCGCCCCGGCCAACAGCATCTCCACCGTGCCCGTGATGCCGTGGCGCTGAACCCTGCATTGATGAAACAAGACTCCGCTCCCTTGCTCGCCTGGCACTACACGCTGGGCAGCCACTTGCTCCGCATCCTCGAAAACGGGCACATCCTGCCCCACGACCAGACCGACACACCGGCCGTGGAATGCCCGCTGGTGTGGTTCTCGCTGAACCAACGCTACGAGCCGTCAGCGGCCAAGAGCCTGGAAGTGAACGGCGTGGCCCAGCCCCCGACGCTGGAGGTGATGCGCCAACTTGGCAACGGCGTGTACCGCCTGGGCGTGCCGCCTCGCAGCCTGTTGACCGGCGAGACCTTGCGCAAGCACGCTCGCATCAGCAAAGACCGCTGGCAGACCCTGGCCCAGCAGGCGCAGGCCTGCGGCGCGGCCATCTCCGAGTGGTACGGCACCATCGACCCCGTGCCGTCCTCCGACTGCGTCATCGAGGTCTGGCAGCCTGACGGCAGCTGGGCTCGTGTGGCGTCGCCGCAGCGCTGAAAGGCGGTTTGCTCATGCGCGTGCGCTCTCCTCGCATCCTGCTGACGCTTGCGCTGGGCGCCGCCTTGGCCGCCTGTGGTCATGCGCCGCTGTCACACACCCAGGCGAGCGCCACCCCGCCGCCGGTTCGCAACGTCATTTTCATGATGAGCGACGGCACCCCCAACGAAGCCTGGGCCCTGACACGCTGGGTCAAGGGCGCCCGGCTGGCGTCAGATGGCATCCTCACCGGCGCCGTGCAGACCTATGGCGCCGATTCCATCATCACCGACTCGGCCCCAGGTGGCACGGCGTTTGCCACCGGACGCAAAGGCACCGACAAGGGCATTGCCGTGGCCCCCTGGCGGGTGACCATCGCAGGCGTGGACGCCAACCCGGCACAGGCCTACGCGCCGCTGCCCACCGTGCTGGAGGGCGCGCGCCTCACCGGCCGTGCCACCGGCCTGGTCGCCACTGCCAATATTCAGCACGCTTCACCCGCAGCATTCAGCGCGCACACCCACGATCGCGGTCGCTACAACGACATCGGTGAGCAGCAGGTCTACCAGGACATCGACGTGGTCCTGGCCGGCGGGGAGCAGCACCTTCTGCCCATGGCCGATGGCCGCGGCGTCCGTCAGGACAACGAAGACCTCGTTCGCGTGCTCCAGGGCAAGGGTTACGACTTCGTGCGCACCCGTGCGCAGATGCACGCCGCCTCGGGCACCAAGCTGTTCGGCATGTTCGCCCGCGACGACATGGTCTACGACCTCGATCGCGCCCAGTTCGCCCCAGACCAACCCTCCCTGGCCGAGATGACCCGCAAGGCCATCGACGTGCTCTCGCGCAGCGAGAAGGGGCAGCGTCATGGCTTCTTCCTGTTCGTGGAGGGCTCCAAGGTCGACTGGGCGGCACACGCCAACGATCCGGCTGGCGTGATCAGCGACCTCGCGGCCTATGACGAGGCCGTCAAGGTGGCGCTGGACTTCGCGCGTGCCGATGGCCAGACCCTCATCATCAGCACCTCCGACCACGGCAACGGTGGCCTGACCATTGGCCGTCGCGAGGCCACGCGTTACGCCACCACCGACGACGACAGCCTGGTGACCCCGCTGCGGCGTGCCACTCTGACCGGAGAAGGCCTGGCCCGCCTCATGGCTCAAGACAAGTCCGAGGCCCACATTCGCGACGTGCTGGCCCGCCACTGGGGTGTCCAGGACCTGAGTGCGCAAGAAGTGCAGGCCATTCAGACCGCGCCCCCGCAAACGTGGCTGCAATACGTGCTGGGCCCGATGCTGTCTTCACGCGCCGGGGTGGGCTGGACGACCAACGGCCACACGGGCGGCGATCCCTTCCTGTACAGCTTTGGCCCAGGGCAGGTGAGCGGCTTGTGGGAGAACACCGCTCTGGCGCACCACATGGCCAGCGTCATGGGCTTCGATCTCCCTGCGTTGCAGGAACGTCTGTTTGTCGATGCGGTCCCTTCGCTGGCAGCCCTCGGCTTGCAGGCGGAGGTGGATCGCACACAGGCGGCCAACCCGGTCTTGCGGGTGCGCAACAGCCAAGGCGAAGAGGTTCGACTGCCCATCCACAAGAACGAGTTACTGACCGCAGAGCGTACCCACGAACTGGAAGGGGTTGTCGTGTGGTCGGACCAGACCGGCAAGGTCTACGTGCCCCGGCAGGCCCTCACCCTGATCCGAGCCAAACTGGTGCGTTGAGCACCCGCGGCATGCGCCATCCGGCTCAACCGGAAGCCTTGGGTAAACCCTGCACAAAGCCAGGCAAAGTGTGCATACTGCACGCATGCATCCTATTTTTTCAAAGAGGATACTCTACGGGCTGGCTGTGTGTGGCGCTGCTGCACTGGCGCCAGCATGGGCGCTCGAGGCGCCTGCGCCATCGGCCGAGGCCTTGCGAACGCTGGCCATCGCCTACGAACATGGCGAGGGTGTTGAGCGCAACCCTGAGCAGGCTCGCCAGCTGTACTGCCAGAGTGCTCGCTTGGGTGACGCCCAAGCCCAGTACAACCTGGGCTGGATGTACGCCAATGGTCGTGGAGGCGCGCGTGATGACGTCACCGCCGCCTATTTCTTTCAGGCCGCTGCTGAGCAGGGCCTCCCTCAAGCACAAAGCATGTTGCGCGTAGTGGGTGGCCCCACCAAAGAGGTGCCCGAATGCCTGCGTCCCACGCCCGTCAACGAGACGGCGGGGCCGTCATCCGCACCTGGGGTCAATTACGACTCGATCGCCCCACGACATATCCTCAAACTGGTGCAAAAGCTCGCGCCTCGCTATCAGGTGGACACCCAACTGGCCCTGGCCATCATCGCCGCTGAATCGAACTTCAACGTGCAGGCGCTGTCTCCGAAGAACGCCCAGGGTCTCATGCAGCTGATTCCTGAGACCAGCGAGCGTTTCAACGTCAAGAACCCTTTCGATCCGGCTCAGAACATCCGAGGCGGGCTCACCTATCTGCGCTGGTTACTGGCCTACTTTCAGGGCGACGTGGCCTTGGTGGCGGCAGCCTACAACGCCGGCGAGGGAAAGGTGGAGCGCTACAAAGGCGTGCCGCCATACCAGGAAACGCGCAAGTACGTGAAGCGCATTCTGCATGCGGTGGGCGACGCATTCCACCCGTTTGACCATAAGGTGACCCGACCTTCACCGGCCATGGCTTCCAAGCCCCAGCTTTGAAGATTGGCCCAAAAACTGCACGCTTGCCCCCGGGCGCTCTGCCGGTCTTGCGCTTGATGGAGACGCACAGCCGAAGCCCATAAGGAAAAAGGCCTGGGAGCGAAAGCTTCCAAGCCTTTGATTTCCTGCCGAATTTTTGGCTCCTCGACCTGGGCTCGAACCAGGGACCTACGGATTAACAGTCCGGCGCTCTACCAACTGAGCTATCGAGGAACAAATCTGACTGACTTCGTATTGGCACACGAAGTCGTGTTAATTTTTGGCTCCCCGACCTGGGCTCGAACCAGGGACCTACGGATTAACAGTCCGGCGCTCTACCAACTGAGCTATCGGGGATCAGGTTGACGTCTGCGTTGCATCAATCAACTGAGAATGAAACTATAGCATGTTCTGTTCACATACCTCAAGACGTTGTCGTTTCCCGTCAACGAATTCAGATCAAAAATCGATCTGGGCCGAGGCGGTGATGGTGCGCTCCGCCATCGGGAGCAGGTAGATGTGGTCAAAGCTGTTGGGGGTTTCACGCCAGGCACGCTTGTCAAACAGATTCTGGACCGCCAGCTTCCACGTCACCGTTTGCCCATGCCATGGCTGTGTGGTTCGCAGGCTCAGATCCATGCGCGTCCAGGAGGGGATTCGGGTGGTGTTCTGAACGTCCACCCAACGGCGCCCTTCATGCACCAGGTCTCCTTGCAACGTGATGGACGCAGGCGTTTTGAAGGTGTACCCGGTGGAGAGTTTGATCAGGCGCTCTGGCACGTTTGTAGGTGCCAGATTCGCGGCGTACACGCTGTCTTTGCGCTGGGCGTCAAGCAGCATGGCACTGCCTGCCCAGGTCCATGGGCCACGGCGGCCTTGCCAAGCCCCCTCCAGCCCCACATGCTGCGATGTCCCGTCCATCACGTAGACGTCGCCGGGCGTCGTCGCACCTTCGGGTTTGCTGATGCGGAAAGCGCTGACGCTCCAATGGTGAGTGGCGCGCGTACCCTGGACCTGTCCTTTCAGGCCAATCTCGGTCTGACGGCTCTTGAACAACGGCAGCGGGGCACCAGCATTCGCAGTGTTGCGCGGCGCGTACATCAGTTCGATGCCTTCCCCCCAACTCACGTAGGCCTGCGTTTGAGGTGCGACGGTATAGCCCAGCGCAGCCCACGGCGTGTTGACCGCCTTGTGCAGCACGGGCGTCACGAAACTGTTGTCGGCGCGAATGGCCTGGCGGCGGATCTGGCTATGGCGCACGCCCATCCAGGCGCGCCAGTTGCCCCACTGCATCGTGTCACGCAGGGTGATCTCGGAGCTGCGCTCATGGCGATCGGTATTCGGATACTGAAGCGACGGGTCCTCTGGCAAGTCAGGGAAGTTGCCGCTGATGTTGCCAACGCCGACCGGGGGGTAGTTGAACGATGCCATGTGCAGGTCGCTGAAATGCACACTGCGCAGGAAAGACGCTCCGACGTCATGCTTCACACGGCCGGTTTCAATGCTGCCTTCCAGTTGTGCCAGGAAGGCTCGCGTCGTGCGGCTCTCGTCATCTGAACGGAAGTCGTAGACGTCAAAACTTCCGTCCTGGCAATACCGGTCGTAAACACCTTCGGCATCACAGCCTGAAGGGAAGGCGGCGCGGTCATTCGATTTCAGATATTGCGCGCCATAGGTGACGGTGCTGCGCCAGCTTTGCCCCCAGTCGTTCTTCAAGCGAATGGTCGCCGTGGTGCCGCGGAACTGGCTCGGTTGCGTCCAGGGCTGGTTGTTGAGATTGATGCTTGGGTTGATCGAATTTGCGGACGGGAGATTCGTGCCCAGCATGCTGAAGCCCGGAATACTGGGCTGGCTGGCGAAGCTGTGTTCCATTTCGGCTTCCAGCACTTGCCCCGGTGCAAACACATGGTCAACGGCCAACGCGGCGAGGCGACGGTGCCCCTCACTGTCATCCACATGGCTGTTCAGGCGCTCAACGGCCGCATTCACGCGGACGCCCCACTGGCGACGTTCCCCGAAGCGATCACCCAGGTCTACGGCACTCATCGCATCGCCAGTGTTGTCAACGGAGAATGTGGCTGAACGAACACGCCCCTCAGGCCGTTTGACCAGAAGATTGACCAAGCCACCCGGCGAACTGACGCCAGCTTGAATCCCACTGGTGCCCTTGAAAACCTCGACTGCGGCTTTGTTCTCCAGGCCAATGCGAGTTTCGGCGCTGATGGGCAGGCCTTCACGACGATAGTTGTACGCGTTGTCGAGCACAAACCCACGCACGGTGAGGGTATCGATATAGCCAACCGTGTTGTAGCCATCGCTCACACTCGCATCCAGCTTGGTCAAGTCCGCCAGGCGCGTCACCTGCGCATCCTTGAGCATTTCCTCGCTGAACGTCTGGGCCTGCACCGGTTGCTGCCATGCCGGGCCATCGCCTAGTCCAGCAATGCTGGCCTTGGCTTGGCGTTTGGCCGCTGCCGTCACACCCACCGAAGGCAGGGTGGAAGCCTCGTCGCCAGCGACCTGCGCCTGGGCACCCAGGCTGACACACAAACCACAGGCGGCCGCAGCCAGGGGCGTCAAGATCAGATGACGTTGGGTGGGGAAAGGAAAACGACGCATGCTGTACAGCTCCACGGCAAAGACAGATGAGGCGTCTCGGTGGGGCTGCAGCGAGCGCAGACACACCTGGGGCGGTGTATCTGGGTTCGGCTTGTGCTTCCCTACGCGAGGATGACCTCGTTCAGGTTCAAAGGGACTCTCTCAGCGTGTGCCGATCGTCTGATCAGCCACGCACCCCTAGCGAAGGCCGCATTCTATGCCCAGTCGGGCTGCACGCAAATGAGCAGGGTCAATGCCCCTGATGAACACCCAGGCGCTGGTGGAGCAGGGGGCTCGTCGTGGTGTAGAGCAGGTGCTGCGGTGACTCAGGGTTCAAGGCGGCCGCCGCCGCATGGGCGGCCAACGTGGCTTCGTGGAACCCGCACAGCAGTAGGCGCTTCTTGCCTGGATAGGTGTTGATGTCGCCCACGGCGTAAATGCCGCGTGTGCTGCTTTCAAACGTGGCGGCAGACACGCTCACCTGTTTGCGTTCCAAGTCCAAACCCCACTGGCTGAGCGGGCCCAGCTTGGGGCTCATGCCCTGGCGCACCAGCAGGTGGTCCAGCGGCACGTCGCGTGCCACGCTGTCCGGGCCCAGCACGCTCAGTGCCGTCACCCGTCCGTCTTGCACGGCCGCATCGGTGGGCATCCCCACCACCAGGCCTACTTGCTGGCTCGCCAGCAGGCTGCGCACCTGTGCATCCAGCGCCGGCTCGGCCTGGAACTGGTCGCGTCGGTGCAGCAGGGTCACTGCTTGAGGGCGACGATCCGCAGGCAGCGCCGCCAAAGCGAGCACGGCGCCCATCGCCTCGTCACCCCCGCCTGAAATCACCACGTGCTGGCCGCTGAGCGAAGCGACCGTGGCGTCATCCAGGTGGTAAGACACATTCACGGCACCTTCCAGCGCAGGCAGATTGAGCGTGCGCGGCACAAAAGCCCCCGCGCCAGCGGCCACGAACAGCGCGCGGGCGCGCAGGCGCAAACCTTGGTCGGTTTCCACCACGAAGCGGCCATCGGCTTCAGCCTGCAACTGGCTGACCAGCTGCCCCAGGTGAATCTGCTCGCACCCACCCGAAACAGGGTCCAGGGGCAAAAAAGGCCGTGCCTGCGTCAGCAGCAGTTGCGCCAAATCCCGGCCGGTGCACAGCGGCACGCCGGGAACGTCGTAAATGGGTTTGTCGGGGTACAGCGCCACGCACTGGCCTCCGACTTCGGGCAGCACGTCAATGAGGTGGGCCTTCAGGCCCAGCAAGCCCAACTGGAAGACCTGAAACAGGCCCACCGGTCCGGCCCCGATGACCACGGCATCGGTGTCCACCATCAATGGCATGCTCACACGCCGCTCAGCGGATCAACTGATCCAGCTTGTCCGTCTTGTCTTTCCACTCGTCGGCTTCGGGCAAGGCGTCTTTGCGCTTGGTGATGCTGGGCCAGTTTTTGGCCAGGTCGGCGTTGATCTGGATGAACTTCTGCTGGTTGCCCGGCACATCTTCTTCCGGGAGGATGGCGTTGACGGGGCACTCGGGGATGCACACGGCGCAGTCAATGCACTCGTCAGGATCGATGACCAGGAAGTTGGGGCCTTCGCGGAAGCAGTCCACCGGGCACACGTCCACACAGTCCGTGTATTTGCATTTGATGCAGGCTTCGGTGACGACGTGGGTCATGACAGGTCTCTTGTATCGGTTAAAAGTTAGGGTGGATTTTACCGGGGCAAACGTGCCCCACCTTGATCAGCCTTCGCCGCAAAGGGCGATATGGGTCAAGGGTTGTTCAGGTATTTCGGTGGCGCCGGCGCCAACAATCACCAAAGTGGGGCGTCCGGCGTGGATGGCACTGGCCTCGTCCAGTGTTCCCACACTGTGAACGGTGTGTCGCATGTCAGGCCAGCCCGCACGTGACACCACGCTCACCAGCGTGTCCTGGGTCCAACCGGCATCCAGCAGCCCCTTGGACAAGGGGGCCAGTTGCCGTCCGGCCATGTAGAACACCTCGGTGTCAGCGCGCTGGCCGGGGCCCATGCCGCAACGCAGGTCGCCTGTCCGGGTCATGGCTGTGGTGAAACTGACACTTCGGCCCGTGCCGCGCCGCGTGAGCGGGCGTTGGGTGGCCGCCGCTGCCGCCAGCGCTGACGTCACACCGGGCACCACTTCGGTGCTGATCTGGGCGTCGCGCAAGGCGCAGAGCTCTTCTTCCAGGCGCCCAAACAGGCTCGGGTCTCCGCCTTTGAGCCGCGCCACGAGGGCCTCGGCACCAAATTGGGCGCCCACCACGCGCGCATGTTCCACCAGCAGGTGGTTGATGCGCGTCTGGCCGTTGAAGTCGCTGCCGGGCTTGCCGGAAAAGCCGCGTTTGCCCACGTCCACCCATTCGGCGTCAGGGGCCAAGTCGCGCAACGTGGGGTCGGCCAGGGCGTCGTACAGCACCACCTTGGCCTGGGCGAGCAGGCGCGCGCCACGCAGGGTGATCAAATCAGACTCCCCAGGGCCTGCGCCGATGAACACGACGCGGGCACAGGGAGACGAGGTTGGGGTCAAGCGGGTATCAGTCATGGAACGTCATCCAGCAAGACCCGGGCCGCGATCAGGCAGCCTTGACCAGCAATGCGCCGCTGGTGCGGTTCGTCGTGGGGTCCACCACGATCAGGGCGCCGCTGACGCGGTTGTCCAGATACGCTTCCACCGGCAGGGGCTGTTGGGTCTGGATCTGGACGCTGCCAATCTCATTGACCCCCAGCTCGTGCGCGTCGTGACGTTCCAGCGTGTGGATGTCCAGGCGGGCATCGATGGCCGAGATGCGAGCCTGCACCCAGCGGTTGCCATGGCGCACCCAGTACTTGCGACCCACCACGGCCGGTTCGGTGTCCAGCCAGGCCAGCGTGGCCGTGAAGGTGTCGGTGGGCTTCATCGTGCCCGGCGAAGCGATCCAGTCACCGCGGGAGATGTCGACCTGACGGTCCAGCACGATGCCGGCCGACTGGCCCGCTTCGCACGCGTCCACGACCAAGGCCGCATGGCGCACTTCGGCCACGATGGCGGACGCACCGCTCGGGAAGATCTGCACTTCGTCACCGGCCTTGACGCTGCCGTGGGCAATGCGCCCCCAGAAGGCGCGGTACTGGTGGCCGGTGCCGCTGGCGGTGGCTTCGCCTTCGCCCACGCTGTCACGGGTCACGTACTGCACGGGGTGCAGCAGCGCGCCTTCGTGGCGTTCGTCGGTCGAGGGCAGGCCTTCGAGGACATGCAGCAGCGTCGGACCCTGATACCAGGGCCAGTTGGCGCTTGGCGTGGTCACGTTGTCACCCCGCAGGGCGGACACGGGAATCACGCCCTTGACGGCGATGCCCGCTTGTTGCGCAAACGCTTCCAGCGACGCCTTGACGTTGTGGAACGCGGTCTCGGTGTCTTCCTCTATGGCGTCCAGCTTGTTGATGGCGAACACGATGGACGGCACGCGCAGCAGGTGAGCCAGCAGGCTGTGACGGCGGGTCTGGGCCAACAGGGGCACAGGCGAGGCCTTCCAGTCGATCTTGGTGATGTCCACCAGCACCACGGCGGCATCCGAGCCAGCCGCAGCGGTCACCATGTTGCGGGTGTACTGCTCATGGCCCGGGGCGTCGGCGATGATGAACTTGCGCGTCTTGGTCGCGAAGTATCGGTAGGCCACGTCAATCGTGATGCCTTGCTCGCGTTCGGCTTCCAGGCCATCGGTCAGCAGCGACAGGTCGATGGGGGCGCCGGCGGCGCGCTTTTCCAGCGCATCCAGCTGGTCAGCCAAGATGGCGCGGCTGTCAAATAGCAGGCGCCCGATCAGGGTGCTCTTGCCATCGTCCACGCTGCCGGCGGTCAGGAAGCGCAGGGCCTTGTGTGCCAGCTCTTCGCCAGCTTCGTTGTGAATCACGGTGCTCATCAGAAATAACCTTCCTTCTTGCGGCGCTCCATCGAGGCCTCGGACGTGCGGTCGTCCATGCGGGTGGCGCCACGCTCGCTCACGGTCACGTGCAGGGTCTCGGCAACGATGTCTTCCGGGCTGGCGGCATCGCTCTCGACCGGGCAGGTGCAGGTCATGTCACCCACGGTGCGGAAGCGCACCTCCACGGTTTCCACGGTTTCACCAGCCAAGGGCGGCGTCACATCGGTCAGCGGTACCAGCAGGCCCTTGCGGCGCATCACCTGGCGGGGGTGCTTGAAATAGATGCCCGGCAGCGGGATGTTTTCGCGGGCGATGTACAGCCATACATCCAGCTCGGTCCAGTTCGAGATGGGGAAAGCACGGAAGTGCTCGCCCGGCTTGATGCGGGTGTTGAACAGGCTCCACAGCTCGGGACGCTGCTCCTTGGGCTGCCATTGGCCGAAGCTGTCGCGGTGCGAGAAAATGCGCTCCTTGGCGCGGGCCTTTTCCTCGTCACGGCGGGCGCCACCGATCAGGCAGTCAAAGCGGCCTTCCTCGATGGCTTCCAGCAGGGTCACGGTCTGGTGGCCGTTGCGCGATTCCAGCGGGTGCGCCAGACGCACGGTGCCACGCTTGATCGAGTCTTCCATGTGCGCCACGATCAGGCGCTCGCCGATTTCGGCCACGCGCTTTTCGCGGAACTCAATCACTTCAGGGAAGTTGTGGCCTGTGTCCACGTGCAGCAGCGGGAAGGGCAGCTTGCCCTCCAGCTTGCCTTGCGCGTTCTTCATCTTGAAGGCCTTTTCGGCCAGGTGCAGCACCACGCACGAATCCTTGCCGCTGGAAAACAGCAGGGCAGGGCGCTCGAAACTGGCGGCCACTTCACGCAGGATGAAGATGGCTTCTTCTTCCAGGGCGTCCAGGTGGCGGTGGTCCACATCCGCCAGCAATTGGTTCACGTTCACGGGGGAGTTCATTGCTTTAAGTACCTTCTGAATTCATTTCTGGTGGACGTGCAGGCCGCATTCCTTGGCCTTCTCGTCTTCCCACCACCAGCGGCCGGCGCGGAAGTCCTCGCCCACGGCGATGGCACGCGTACAAGGCGCACAACCGATGCTTGGCATGAACTGGTCATGCAGCGGGTTGTAGGGCACATGGTTGACGGACACGTAGTGCCACACATCGCCCCAGGTCCACTCGATCAGCGGATTGAACTTGGTGCGGCCCTTGTCATCTTGCTCACGTGCGGCCATGTCACCACGGTTGTTGGACTGTTCGCGGCGCAGACCCGTGATCCAGGCGCTGCGGTCGGCCAGCATGCGGCCCAGCGGCTCCAGCTTGCGGATGCCGCAGCAGGCCTTGCGCAGGTCGATGCTCTCGTACATCGCCTTCTCGCCGTGCTGCTTCACGAAGGTGATCGCCGCTTCGGCCACCGGCTTGTAGACCTCGACGTGCAGACCCGCATCGGCGTAGTGCGTCTCGATGGTGCCGATCAGGGCCACCGTCTCCGGATGCAGCTTGCCGGTCTCCAGCGTGCCGATGGCAATGGGCAACTGGTAGCGGGCAATCAGGTCGGTGATGACCATGTCCTCCACGCCCAGGCTGGTCGCCTGCACGACCTTGCCCGGGTGCTCAATGGCCGCAGCCTTCAGCAACTCGATGGTGGCGTGCACCTTGGCCGCATAGTCGGCGCTGGGGTGGTTGTAGAGCGTGATGGCCGAGCCTGCCGGAGCTGGCCCACCCATCAACGAAGAGGTTTCGCTCATGTCGCGCTCCTGTTTCAGGCCGAACGGGCGAACACGGGCTTGGTCACCTGCACATCGCCTTGGTAGTGGCCACGTGCGGTGAAGAAGCCGAGCGCACGCTCTGCGGCGGCACGGTCCTGGTCGCCGCGCAGCACCACGGCATCAAAGCCGGTGCGCTTGAGCAGCGACATCATGTCCACCAGCACCTCGCCGGTGGCGCGGATCTCGCCTTGGAAGCGATAGCGCGAACGCAGGATGTGGGCCTGGGTGTAGGCGCGGCCATCCACCCATTTCGGAAAGTTCAGCACCACCAGCGACAGCTTGGCGGCATCGGCCTCCAGCGTCTCGATGTCGGTGTCGTTGGGCACGATCACGCCCACGGGCTTGTGATCGGGCGTACCCGGCGCAGGCCATTGCTCGCGCACGGCATGCCACTGGCCCAGCGTCAACAGGCTGTAGATCTTGATGGGTGGGTGCGACACCGGGCCATCTTCACCGCCCACGGTGCGCCATTGGTCATGGTGGATATCGACGAATTTCATGGGGTTGTCCTTCTGCGAGGCTGGATCAGGCGGATTTGGCGGTGGCGCGGCGCACGGCGTTGGCGGCGGTCTTGAACGGGTCGATGCCGATGCGCTTGACGGTGTCGATGAACTTTTCGTTGACCGAGCGCTGGGCGCGGTAGGTCTCGATCACCGCCTCGATCACGTCCGTGACCTCATCGGCCGAGAACGAGGGGCCAATGACCTTGCCCGTCACGCTGGTGGGCGCATGGTTCGAGCCGTCCGAGCCGCCCAGGGTGATTTGGTACCACTCCGAACCGTCCTTGTCCACGCCCAGGATGCCGATGTGGCCACTGTGGTGGTGGCCGCAGGAGTTGATGCAACCCGAAATGTGCAGGTCGATCTCGCCGATGTCGTACAACTCGTCCAGGTCCTGGTAACGCTCGATCAGATCGTTGGCGATGGGAATGGAGCGGGCGTTGGCCAGGGCGCAGAAGTCGCCGCCGGGGCAGGCGATCATGTCGCTCAGCAGACCGATGTTCGGCGAGGCCAGCGTGGCGGCCTTGGCGGCTTGCCACAGGGCGTACAGGTCCTCTTCGCGCACGAAAGGCAGCAGGGCGTTCTGGTCGTGGGTCACGCGCAACTCGCCGCAGCTGAAACGGTCGGCCATGTCGGCAATGGCGTCCATCTGCGTGTCGGTCACGTCGCCGGGGGCTTGCCCTGGGCGCTTCACCGACAAGGTCACGTTCTTGTAGCCCTGCACCTTGTGGCCGCGCACATTGCGCTCCAGCCACTTGGCGAACTGCTTCTGCTCGGCTTCCGACGCGTCGGCGGGCAAGCCATTGCCGCTCGGGGCATGGGCCTGCACCGCTGCCGGGAAGGCAAAGCTGGCGTTCACACGGTCGAACTCGGCCTGCGGAATGAAGTGGGCGGCACCGTCCACGTCACGCGTCAGGATGTTGTGGAACTCTTCATTGACCTGGTCAAAGAACTTCTGCCCCTCGGCCTTCACCAAAATCTTGATGCGGGCCTTGTACATGTTGTCGCGACGACCGAAGCGGTTGTACACCCGCACGATGGCTTCGATGTAGACCAGAATCTGCTGCCAGGGCACGAAGGCGTTGATTTCGCTGGCCGTGATCGGCGTGCGGCCCATGCCACCACCCACCAGCACGCGAAAGCCCACCTCGCCCGCATCGTTCTTGATCAGGTGCAGGCCGATGTCATGCCAGTAGGTGGCTGCACGGTCTTCCTTGGCGCCATTCACGGCGATCTTGAACTTGCGCGGCAGGAATGCGAACTCGGGATGCAGGGTGGACCACTGACGCAGCACTTCGCAGTACGGACGTGCATCAATCACGTCGTCTTCCGCCACACCCACCATGGCATCGGCCGTGATGTTGCGGATGCAGTTGCCCGAGGTCTGGATGCCGTGCATGTTGACCTCGGCCAGCAGGTCCATCACATCCGCGCTTTGCGTCAGCGGAATCCAGTTGAACTGCACGTTCTGGCGCGTCGTGAAGTGGGCATAGCCCCGATCGTGCTCACGCGCAATGCGGGCCAGCTGGCGGATCTGGGTCGCTGACAACTCGCCATAGGGCACGGCCACACGCAGCATCGGCGCGTGGCGCTGCACGTACCAGCCGTTCTGCAGGCGCAGCGGACGGAACTCTTCGTCACCCAGCTTGCCTGCCAGGTTGCGTTCGAGCTGGTCGCGGAATTGCGCAGCGCGCTGACGCACAAATTGCTTGTCGAAGTCGGTGTACTGGTACATGGTCGGTCAAAGAAAAAAAGGGCCCATCTCGCTGCGGTACGAAACCTCAGTGAAGCGCCCGGTACAAATTGTAGGTACTGATCAGGGCGATGACGCTGCCGACGATGGCCAGCAGGGTCTTGGTGTGCAGGTGTTTGGTGAGGTAAGCCGCAAAAGGGGCGGCAAACAGCCCGCCCACCACCAACCCGGCCACCGTGGGCCAGGGCGTCTCATCAATCAGCACGGCAAACACCGAGGCGCTTATGAAGGTCAGGAAAAACTCCGCCAGGTTCACCGAACCGATGGTGGTGCGCGGGTCCTGACCAGTGCCCACCAGTGTGGTTGTGACCACCGGCCCCCAGCCACCACCGCCCACGGCATCCACATAGCCGCCCAACAGGCCCAGCTTGGCCACATGCTTGGGTGCTTCCTTGCGAACCTGGATGGTACGGAAAATCTTGCTGACGATGTACAGCCCCATCAAGAACAGGTACACCGAGATGAACGGCTTGATCACCCCGGCATCGACCGTCGAGACCGTCCACGCACCCAGCGAGGCACCCAGCATGCCCGGAATCAGCAAACGCAAGAACAAGCTGCGGTTCACATTGCCCAGCTTCACGTGAGAGATGCCCGACACGCCGGTGGTGAACACTTCGGCAATGTGCACACTGGCACTCGCCACCGCCGGGGTGGAGCCCGTCGCCATCAGGAAGCTGCTCGACGTGATGCCGTACGCCATGCCCAGCGCACCATCCACGGTCTGGGCCAGCAGGCCCACCGCCACGGCTTTCCAGAAGATGTCACTCGTCACCGTCTGTGTGACCAGCTCCCACCCTGACAAGTGGTGCGTACCATTGAACAGGCGGGTGGCCAGAAACGCCACCACCGCCACCAGCAAGAACGCCACCGCCCACACCGCCACGCGCAGCACGGGGTGTCGCGACGGGTGGGTGATGTCATCTTCGACCGGCGGCAGACCCAACGCCTGGTGCTCGGCGTTGATCGGGTTGTCGCTCAGGTCAAGGTTGCGGATCTTCATGAAGCGGGGTCAAACGGATAGGGCCACAATCGGCAGGATCGGATCCTATCCAGCGTTTATATATATGAGAAGAATTTTTTCGGATGGTGCTTATTTCCAAAATGCATATAGAAGGGCGCTGCGTGCCAGTGGCACCCTGGGATTGCTCGTTCTGGTGACTGCGTGTGGGCACATCCTGCCCGGGCAGACACCGGCCCCTACACCCTCCGTGCCCGCGCCGCCTGTCGTGGCACAACCCAAGCCTGCTCCCAAGCCGCCGCGAATCGGTTTGGCGCTGGGTGGTGGTGCGGCCCGGGGTTTCGCTCACATCGGTGTGCTGCAGGTGTTGGAAGAAAACGGCATCAAGCCCGACGTCATCGTGGGCACGTCAGCCGGCAGTGTGGTCGCGGCGCTCTATGCGTCAGGCAAGACGCCGACCGAGTTGGGGCACATGGCCATGACGCTGGACGAGTCCACGATCACCGATTGGGTGTTCCCGGGGCGCTCGCTGCTCAAAGGGGAGGCCTTGGCCAAGTTCGTGCGCAGCAGCACGGGCGGCCGGTCGATCGAGGCCATGCGTCCGCCGCTGGGCATTGTGGCCACCGATCTCAAAACCGGGCAACCCATCCTGTTCCGTCGCGGAGATCCCGGCGCGGCCGTGCGTGCCTCCAGCGCGGTGCCGGCAGTCTTCTCGCCGGTGACCATCGGGGGGCGCGAGTACATCGACGGCGGCGCCGTCTCGCCGGTGCCTGTGCGCTATGCCCGCCAGATGGGCGCTGAGGTGATCATTGCGGTTGACATCTCCGCCATCCCCGAGGGGCAGTCCACCAGGGGTGCGGTCGACATCCTGCTGCAAACCTTCAACATCATGGGTCACGCCATCAGCCAATGGGAGATGGCCGAGGCCGATGTGGTCATGCGCCCCAAGCTCCAAGGTGTGGGCAGTGCCGACTTTGGGGCACGCCGCCTGTCCATCATGGCAGGTCGTGAAGCCGCGTTGACGATGCTGCCCAAACTGCGCGAGCGCATTCAGGCCAAAACCCAATGACCCCCGTGGCGGCTCAGTGACGGGCCTGTCACAGCGGAGATCGCCCGGATGCTGCTTCAGCGTGGGGGCCCAAACGGCTCCCCGCGCAACTGCACGCCCGGCTTGATGCCGCGTTTGCTGAACCAGCCCGTGTTCATCTCCAGCACGAAGCGCACTGGGCGCGTCGAACAATGGCTGTCCAGACTCTGGGGTTTCATCTCTGCCAGGTTGACCACCGTGCCATCGTCTGCCACGAAGGCAATCTGCAGCGGAATCAGCGTGTTCTTCATCCAGAAGCACTGCTGTCCCGGGCGGTCAAACACGAACAACATCCCTTCGTTCGTGCCCATGCTGGTGCGATGCATGAGGCCGATCTGATGTTGCTCGGGAGTCAGGGCCACTTCGGCCTTGATGTTGTGCATGCCCGCGCCCACTGAAACAGTCGGCAGCCGCTGTGCCTGCTGCAGCGCGTGACTGGGGCTGCTCCACAGAGCGCCGGCCAGGCACAGCCCGAGCAGGGCAAGACGGCTTCGGCGCGCCTGCGCGGGCGCCCCTGGGAACCCAATCCTGGGCAACGACAAGTCCATCATCAGGGCTAACCCTCTGTTTCGGTTTACAGTCTCGGCTTGGCAAACCAAGGCACCGTCTTGATTTGGCGGGGCTTTTTCAGCTTGCGTCAGCCACCGCCACTGTAGCAGCGAGCTCATGAACAACGTCGTGACTGAAAACAGCGGATCTGCCGCTGCCGTGCTCACGCCTGCCCAGCAGGCGGGCCTAGACGACCCCGATTTGCTTCAGCAGTGCGTGGTCGAGATCCCCATGGGCAGCAGCCTGCGGCGCATCGGTTTGGGCCTGTCCGGCATGTACTGTGCCGCTTGCGCCATCACCATCGAAGACGCCTTGCGCAAAGTGCCGGGGGTGACCGAGGTGCAAGTCCAGGCTACTTCCCAGCGTGCCCGGATTCTGGTCAACCCGACGGCCGTCAAACTGTCTGAGCTGGTCGCCGCGGTGCAAGACGCCGGCTACCGTGCCTGGCCCGACGCGGCCGCCCGTGCCGGGCATGAGCGCCTGCGCGAGCGGCGTGTGCTCTTGTGGCGCCTGTCCGTCGCTGCGTTCTGCATGATGCAGGTCATGATGATCACCTGGCCGCAGTACGTGGCCGGGCAGGACGTCATCCCCGCCGATCTGTGGAACCTCATGAACTGGGCCTGTTGGGTCCTGAGCCTGCCGGTCATGCTGTTCTCGTGCGGCCCTTTCCTCAAGGGCGCCTGGAAGGCGGCGTTACAGGGCCGTGTGTCGATGGACACCCCGGTGTCACTGGGCATCCTGGGCACCTTCATCGTCAGCACCGGCGTCACCTTTGGCAACCAGGACCTGTTTGGTCATGAGGCCTATTTTGACTCCCTGACCATGTTCGTCACCTTCCTGCTGGCCGGACGCTGGCTGGAGTCCCGTGCGCGGGAGCGCGTCACCCAGTCTCTGGAGTCCATGTGTGTGCGTCTGCCCGAGGCGGTTGAGCGGGCCGTGAACGCTGAGGAAGACCTCGCGACCGTGGCGAGCGAGTCGACGCCTCTGTCCTCGCTGCGCCATGGTGACCGTGTGCGGGTCGCGGTGGGACAAGCATTTCCGGCCGATGGGCAGATTCTGGCCGGTGAAACCGAGGTCGACGAGTCCTTGCTGACGGGTGAGTCGCGCGCGGTGCCGCGCCATGTCGGGCAGATGGTGGTGGCCGGCAGCCTCAATATGAGCGCCCCGGTCTGGATGGCCATCGAGCGGCTGGGCCCGGACACCCGCTACCAGCAGATCGTCTCGCTGGTGCACCAGGCCATGACCGAGAAACCCGGCTGGATGCGATTTGCCGACCGCATGGCTGCGCCTTTCCTGTGGGGCGTCATCCTGCTCGCGGCCGGCGGTGCGCTGGCCTGGCAGTGGATTGACCCGTCCAAGTCTGTCTGGGTGGCGGTGTCGGTGCTCGTGGTGACCTGCCCCTGTGCCCTGTCTCTGGCGGCACCCTCTGCCTTGCTGTCCGCTGCGGGCGCCATGGCGCGCAAGGGTCTGCTGGTGCGTCGGCTGGATGCGCTGGAAGCCTTGGCCGAGATCGACAAGGTCTACTTTGACAAAACTGGCACCCTCACCGAAGGCGAGTTGTCGGTGGTTTCGCTGGCCACACCCCAAGGTCGCATCCCCGCCGCGCTGGGCCTGCCAGCGGCGCAGATTGAACACTGGGGTCTGGCGGCCGCGCTCGCGTCCTACTCGCAGCACCCCTTGTCACGCTCCCTCGTCAAAGCCGCGCAGGATGCCGGTGGCTGGCCCGCCACATCTTGGGTCGACGTACAGGAGCAGGCAGGCAAGGGCGTGCAGGCCACCGATGCGCAGGGCCGAGTGTGGCGTCTGGGTTTGCACAGCTGGGTCTTGCCGACACCCACCGCCGATTGCGAATGGTGGAGCCAGGACAGTGACGCACGAGTCTGGATGGCAGCCATCGACGACCGCGGGGCCCTGGTCCCGGAGACCGTGACCGGCTTCGTGTTCGATGAGGTCTTCCGTCACGAGGCGCGCCCGACCGTGCAGCGTTTGCGCGAACTGGGCTGTCAGTCTGCGCTGCTGTCCGGAGATCTGGCCTCCCGCGTGCATGCCGCGGCCCGCCATCTGGGGCAGGGCGAGGACATGGTGGTTGCACAGGCTCAGGCCACGCCCGAAGACAAGCTCAACGTCATCGCCCGCATCCAGGCTGAGGGCCACCGGGTGGCGGTCGTGGGTGACGGTATCAATGACGCCCCCGTGCTGGCCAAGGCTGATGTCTCTGTGGCGCTGGACCAGGGCGCTGCCTTGGCACAGTCACAAGCTGACCTCATCATCCTGGGTGGCCGCCTGCTCGGGCTGCCCGAGGCTGTTGTGATCAGCCGACAGGCGATGCGCATCGTGCGTCAGAACCTGGCCTGGGCGGCCGTTTACAACGCCTCATGCATTCCACTGGCCCTGGCGGGTCTCTTGCCACCGTGGCTGGCGGGTCTGGGCATGGCTCTGAGTTCCTTGGGCGTCGTGCTGAATGCGCTTAGACTCGGCGGCGCTCGCGCTTGAAGCGCCACACACGATCATGGAAATCCTCTACGTCCTCATCCCCGTCTCCGTTTTGCTGGTCCTGGCCATTCTGGCCGTGCTGGGCTGGTCTGTTCACAGCGGACAATTCGAGGACATCGAACAAGAGGGGCTGCGCATCTTGCAAGATGAGCAAAAAGACAAGCCCAAGGTTGAGGCGCATCAAAAATAACCCTAGGTTTGCCCCCACAATTCACGCTGTAACAAAGGAGAAGAAGAGATGGCAACCACCCACTCTGCCACGTACAACGATACAGTTGTTCGGCAGTTCGCCATTGCGGCTGTAGTTTGGGGTGTCGTCGGCATGGCCGTCGGCGTCCTGATCGCGTCCCAATTGGCATGGCCGGAACTCAATTTCGGCATTCCCTGGCTGTCCTACGGACGGCTTCGTCCACTGCACACCAATGCGGTGATTTTTGCGTTTGGCGGCTGCGCCCTGTTTGCCACGTCTTACCACGTGGTGCAACGTACTTGCCAAACTCGCCTGTTCGCAGGTCCTCTGGCTGCTTTCACCTTCTGGGGTTGGCAACTGGTCATCCTGCTGGCCGCGATCTCGCTGCCTCTGGGCTTCACCACCGGCAAGGAATACGCCGAGCTGGAATGGCCCATTGACATCCTGATCACGCTGGTGTGGGTCGCGTACGCTGTCGTGTTCTTCGGAACCGTCGGTACCCGCAAGATCCGTCACATCTACGTGGCCAACTGGTTCTACGGTGCCTTCATCATCGCCGTGGCCCTGCTGCACATCGTCAACAGCGCAGAAATCCCCGTCTCCCTGACCAAGTCCTACTCGGCCTACGCTGGTGTCCAGGACGCCATGGTTCAGTGGTGGTACGGCCACAATGCCGTGGGCTTCTTCCTGACGGCAGGCTTCCTGGGCATGATGTACTACTACATCCCCAAGCAAGCTGGCATGCCCGTGTACTCGTATCGCCTGTCGATCGTGCACTTCTGGGCGCTGATCTTCACGTACATGTGGGCGGGTCCTCACCACCTGCACTACACGGCTCTGCCTGACTGGACCCAGTCCGTCGGCATGGTGTTCTCGCTGATTCTGTTGGCACCTTCGTGGGGCGGCATGATCAACGGCATCATGACCCTGTCGGGTGCCTGGTACAAGCTGCGTGACGATGCCATCCTGAAGTTCCTGATCGTGGCCCTGTCGTTCTACGGCATGTCTACCTTCGAAGGTCCGATGATGTCCATCAAGACCGTGAACTCCCTGTCGCACTACACCGACTGGACCGTGGGTCACGTTCACTCCGGCGCTCTGGGCTGGGTGGGTCTGATCTCGATGGGCTCGCTGTATTACCTGATCCCGCGCATGTTCGGCCGTACCACGATGTACTCCGTCTCGGCCATTTCCGTGCACTTCTGGGCAGCGACCATCGGCATCGTGCTGTACATCGCCGCGATGTGGATTGCCGGCGTGATGCAGGGTCTGATGTGGCGTGCGGTCAACCCTGACGGCACCCTGGTCTACAGCTTCGTCGAAAGCGTCAAGGCAACCTATCCCTTCTACGTGATCCGCGTTGCAGGTGGCCTGCTCTATCTGGGCGGCATGATCCTGATGCTGTGGAACACCGTGATGACGGTCATGGCCGGCCGCGCAGTCAATGCGCCGATCGCCCAGCCCGCTCACGCCTGAGGAGGACAAGAACATGGCTGATCAAAACCACAAGCCCAAGCTCTTCTCCCACGAGAAGATTGAAACCAGCAACTTCCTGATGATCGTGCTGACCTTGCTGGTCGTGTCGGTCGGTGCGCTCGTCGAGATCGTGCCGCTGTACTTCCAGCGCAGCACCACGCAACCGGTGGACGGCCTCAAGCCTTACACCGCGCTGCAGTTGGCTGGCCGTGACGTCTACATCCGCGAGGGTTGCTACAACTGCCACTCGCAGATGATCCGTCCCTTCCGTGCGGAAACCCTGCGCTATGGTCACTACTCCATGGCTGGTGAGTTTGTGTACGACCACCCCTTCCAGTGGGGTTCCAAGCGGACAGGTCCTGACCTGCACCGCGTGGGGGGCAAGTACTCCGACGAATGGCATGCGGTTCACCTGAACAATCCGCGTGACGTGGTGCCGGAGTCCAACATGCCTGCCTACCCCTGGTTGGCGCAAGCCAAGCTGGAAGAGGGTCCGAAGGTGGCTCCGCGCATGGAAGCCCTGCGTGTGGTCGGCGTTCCCTACACGGACGCCGAGATCAAGGCAGCTGACGAAGAGGTCAAAGGCAAGACCGAACTCGAAGCCGTGATCGCGTACCTGCAGGTCCTCGGTACCGCAGTCAAATAAGGAGCGACGCACATGGACATCATCGTTGCAAGAAGCATTTTCACCGTGGTGTGTCTGTGCGTTTTCGTGGGCATTGCTGTGTGGGCGTATTCGCGCCGCAACAAGGCTCAGTTTGAAGAGGCAGCTCGACTGCCTCTTGCAGAAGATTGATTGGAGGCTCAGACATGAGCGACTTCATTTCGAGTGGATGGTCCTGGTACGTTGTCGGGATCGTTGTGTTCGGTTTGGTCTATTGCGCCTTCGTGCTCATTGGTGCCGCCAAACACAAGGTCATCTATGACGCACAAGGCAACGTTGACAAGACCACCGGTCACATCTGGGACGAAGACCTGCGTGAGTTGAACAACCCGCTGCCGCGCTGGTGGCTGTTCCTGTTCATCTTCACCCTGGTGTTTGCTGTGGGTTACCTGGTGCTGTACCCCGGTCTGGGTAACAACAAGGGCACGCTGAACTGGTCCTCCAAGGGGCAGCTCGAAGCAGAAATTGCCAAGGCCAAGGTCGAAGAGGAAAAGATCTACGTCAACTTCCGCACTGCGGCAGTCGAAGATCTGGCACGTGACCCGAAAGCACAAGCGATCGGTGAACGACTGTTCCTCAACAACTGCGCGGCTTGCCACGGCTCTGACGCCAAGGGTTCCAAGGGCTTCCCCAACCTGACCGATACCGACTGGTTGCATGGTGGTTCGCCTGAGAAAATCAGCGAAACCTTGCACCAGGGGCGTCGGGGCATGATGCCCCCGATGGCTGCTGCCGTCGGTGGTCCTGAGGAAGTTCGCCAGGTCGCCAACTACGTGCTGAGCCTGTCGGGCAGTGGTCATAACTCTATCCTGGCCGAGCTCGGCAAGGACAAGTTCAAGGCCGCTTGCGCTGCCTGCCACGGTGTCGACGGCAAGGGCATGCAAGCCGTGGGTGCGCCCAACCTGACCGACAAGATCTGGCTGCATGGCTGGGGAGAAGAGGCGATTGTCAGCATGATCAACAACGGCAAGACCAACGTCATGCCCGCCCAGGCTGGTCGTCTGACCGAAGACCAGATCAAGGTGTTGTCTGCTTATGTTTGGGGTCTGTCCCGTCCGACTCAGACAGCTCAGGCCAAGTAAACAACGTGCGTTCTGAATGGGTATCGGTCTCAAGCTTGATGCCCATCAAGAGTCGCAGTAAATTCAAGCGGTGGTGGTTGATGCGTGATACCCTGGCAGGTATCTGGCTCACCCCTCCGCTTTTTCATTTGTGCCATGACCGATCCACAGAAAACCACCGGAACGCCTCAACGCGTGATCCCCATCAAGGCCGAAGAGGCCGCGTCCGATGCCGCCAAGGCCGTACGTCGTGAAGAGATCGTTTCCCTCTACAAGAAGACCGAGAAAGTCTACGCACGCGAGGTGACCGGTTGGTTCACCAACTGGCGGTGGGTCATGGTCTGGGTGACCCAGTTGGTGTTTTACGTCACGCCTTGGCTGTACTGGAACGACCGTCAGGCGGTGCTGTTCGATCTGGGCACGCGGCGCTTTTATCTTTTCAATCTGGTTTTGTATCCGCAGGACTTGGTCTACCTGACGGCCTTGCTCGTCATTTCCGCCTACGGACTCTTCCTCTTCACCACCGTCGCCGGACGCTTGTGGTGTGGCTACGCCTGTCCACAATCGGTCTACACCGAGATGTTCATGTGGATCGAGAACAAGATCGAGGGCAGTCGCGCCAAGCGCATGAAGATGGACAAGTCGCCCATGACAGCAGAGAAGTTTGTGCGCAAAGCCGCCAAACATGCCGCATGGATCGCTGTCGCCCTGTGGACCGGTTACACCTTTGTGGGCTATTTCTCGCCGATTCGCGACTTGTGGCAATCAGTGATTTCGTTCGGTCTGGGCCCCTGGGAAACCTTCTGGATTCTGTTCTACGGCTTCGCCACCTATGGCAATGCAGGCTTCATGCGTGAGCAGGTCTGTAAGTACATGTGCCCGTACGCACGGTTCCAGAGCGCGATGTTCGACCGTGACACGCTCATCATCAGCTACGACGAGAAGCGCGGCGAGCCCCGTGGTGCGCGCTCACGCAAGGCCAACGCCCAGTCCATGGGGCAGGGTGACTGTATTGATTGCACCCTGTGCGTTCAGGTCTGCCCCACGGGCATCGACATCCGTAAGGGTCTGCAATACGAGTGCATCGGTTGCGCCGCCTGTATCGACGCGTGCGACACCGTCATGGACAAGATGGGCACCCCGCGTGGCCTGATCCGTTACTCCACTCAGAACGCAATGGAGAAGGGTTGGGGCAGCAGTGAGATGTGGGGGCGTGTCACGCGGCCTCGCGTGTTGCTTTACACCGCCATTCTGGTGCTGGTGGTCGCGGCCTTCGTGACCAGCCTGTACAGCCGTCCACCGTTCCGTGTGGACATCGTCCGCGACCGGGGTGCATTGGCCCGTGTGGTGGACGAGGGGTACATTGAGAACGTATACCGCGTGCAACTGATGAATGCCAGCGAGCGCGTGCAGCGCTACCGCGTCGGTGTTGAGCAACTGAGCCAGGCAAAGGTGGAGGGTGGAGAGAACGTCGTCCTCGGTCCTGCGGAAGCCCGTTGGGTGCCTGTCTCGGTGAGAATTCCGCCAGAGGTGGGTGCGCGACTGGGTACGGGCGCCACCGGCGTCATCATCTTGGTTGAGCAATTGCGCCAGGGTGATGCGCCCCAAGTGGATGTCCGTGAAAAGACCACGTTCATGGTCCCTCGCTGATTCCCTCACATTTTGGACATGACATGACACAGTCTCCCTTAACGCAAAGCCAGTCCACCCCGGTGGACAATCCTCCCTGGTACCGCCTGCCCATCGTCTGGATGGTCATCGGCGGGCCGGCTGTGGTCGTGGTGGCCTCGCTGATCACCGTCGGTATCGCGGTGAAGAACATTGACCCGGTGCTGGACACCTCGGCCACCCCCACCCAGAAGGAGGCCCCGGCTTCCAAGGCGCGTAACCACGCCAACGAAGACGCCACGCCGACGGCTCCTGCCGAGCGCTAAGCGCCATTTCCAGGTCGCTGCTTAGGGTTTCTTCTGCTGGAGGATGGGGCAGGCAGGCGCAACATGTGTCATGTCTCCCACTTTCAAGGAGAAGGGTGTGACACACAACACGCTTCGTGTAGCCCAGGTTCTCTGGCCGGCTTTCGTGATGGCCGGTGTGCTTGAAATGCTGGTCTTCAGTGTGCTGGATCCCTCCGCACTGAGTTTTGGCACTTGGCACCCTGAGGCCACCACGATCTACAGTTTGGCCTTTTTCGTCTTCTGGGCGTTGATCGCCATGGCAGCGGCTGCCTCGCAATGGATGGCTGCGTCTGCACGTGGCGGCGAGTCCTCTGGCGAAGAACCGCCGCGTGCTCGTCGTCGGCGTGCGCGCCACAGCACTGCCCAGCACGTCTGAAGCGTGCAGCAAAAAGCCCGCATGCAGCGGGCTTTTCGATGGCAGTGGCTGTGGGTTAGCCCTTCACGCTGTTCACCAAAGCACGCAATCCAGCTTCGTTGGTGATGCGGATGTCGCGCTGCTTCACTTCCAACAGCCCTTCGTCTTGGAACTTCGAGAAGGTTCGGCTCACTGTTTCCAGCTTCAAGCCCAGATAGCTGCCAATCTCTTCACGCGTCATCCGCAACACCAGCGCCGAGGCCGAAAAACCGCGTGCATGCAGACGCTGCGTCAGGTTGAGCAGGAAAGCCGCCAGGCGCTCTTCCGCGCGCATGCTGCCCAGCAACAACATCACACCATGGTCGCGCACGATTTCGCGGCTCATGATCTTGTGGAACTGGTGCTGAAGGTCGGAGAACTCGCGCGACAGCTCTTCAAGCTGGCCATAAGGAATCACGCACACCTGTGAGTCTTCCAATGCGATTGCGTCACAAGCGTGTCGATCGGTGCTGATGCCGTCCAACCCCAGCAATTCACCCGCCATCTGGAAGCCGGTGACCTGATCGCGGCCGTCTTCTGACGACACGCGTGTTTTGAAAAATCCAGTGCGTACCGCGTATACGGAGCGGAACGCGTCGCCGGTATGGAAGAGGGCATCTCCGCGTTTCACCGTGCGGCGTGCGGCCACCAGTGAGTCAAGGTGACTTAGTTGAGGTTGTGTCAAACCGACGGGCAGACACAACTCGCGCAGATTACAACTGGAGCAGGCCACCTTGAAGGCGTCCAGCTTGACCCCGCCGCAAGAACCTTGTGACTCCGCTTGCTCACCGTGATGGCCATGAGGCTGGTTTGAGGAAGCGCTGCTACCACTGACGTCGGTGATCGGAAAAATACTGTTCAACATGAGAAGCCTCAAAGCATGCCCGATTGTTGCCGCAATGACGGCTGAGAAGTTGAGTTAGATCAACCCTGATACCCATGAGTTTGGCACAGTGGCTCACATGAGTGAACCTGTCCTGATTTCCGTCGTGCCTTACACGCCCGTTGTGTCACGCGACATGCTGTCGCGCTTGGACGTCAACGGTCCGCGGTACACCTCCTACCCGACCGCGGATCGGTTCGTCGAGGCGTACGGACCTGCGAATTACCGTCAGGCTCTGCAGCAACGCGCGGAAGGTGGCGGCGTCATTGGCGGCGCGGCCACACCTTTGTCAGTGTACGTGCATATTCCGTTTTGCGAGTCGGTTTGCTACTACTGTGCCTGTAACAAGGTCATCACCAAGCATCACGAACGGGCGACGGAGTATCTGGAAGCCTTGCGAACTGAAATCCAGTTGGTCAGCGCCCAACTGGGGGCCGTGCAGTCGCTGTCGCAATTGCATTTTGGCGGCGGCACCCCCACCTTCCTGTCTGACGACGAGCTGGAAGGCCTGATGACCACCCTGCGCACGGCTTTCCGCTTTGTGGAAGGCGGCGAGTACGCCATCGAGATTGACCCCCGCACGATCGATGCGGGTCGGCTCAAGCGCTTGGCGGCGATGGGTTTCAATCGGCTGAGCTTCGGCGTGCAGGATTTCGATCCCGATGTGCAGCAGGCGGTTCACCGCGTTCAGCCTTTCGAGCAGGTTGCCGAACTCATGCAGGCAGCGCGCGACGAAGGCTTCATGTCCATCAACATGGATTTGATCTACGGCCTGCCCAAGCAGACTCCGGAGAGCTTTCAGCGCACCTTGCAGCAAGTTAGTTCACTGAAGCCGGACCGCATTGCGCTGTACGCCTACGCCCACTTGCCTCAGCGTTTCAAGCCTCAGCGCCGCATCCATGCTCCCGATCTGCCCAAGGCCGAAGACAAGATCGGCATGCTGTCGACCGCCATTGAAGCCTTTGGTCTGGCAGGTTATGACTACATCGGCATGGACCACTTCGCCCTGCACCATGACAGTCTGGCCGTGGCCAAACGCCAGGGCCGCTTGCATCGCAACTTCCAGGGCTATAGCACCCACCCTGACAGCGACCTGATCGCCCTGGGTGTGTCGGCCATCGGCAAGGTCGGGGCGCACTATTGCCAGAATGCCAAGACGCTGGACGAGTACTACGACGCGCTGCGCAGCGGTGAATTGCCCATCGTGCGTGGCTTGACCCTGTCGCGCGATGATCTGGTGCGCCGCGCCGTGATCATGGCGGTGATGTGTCAGGGGCGTGTCGACTATGAATCCATTGAACTCGCCTACCTGATCGATTTCAAGCAATACTTCGAGGCTGAACTGCGCCTGCTGGAGCCGCTCGTCGAGTCGGGGCTGGTGCAGATGGAGTCTGACGGTGTGCGTGTGACCCCTCTGGGGTGGTACTTTGTGCGGGCTGTGGGCATGGTGTTCGACCGCTACATCCAGGCCGACAAGACCTTGGAGCGCTTCTCGCGCATCATCTGAGTCTGCACATGCGCACCGGGAGCTGACATGCTGACCGGGTTGATCTTCACTGCCTTTCTCATGGGCTTGGGCGGCATCGCGCACTGCGCTGCCATGTGCGGCGCGCCATGCGCGGCTGCCTTGCCCCGCGGCGTGCCCATCTTGGCCTTGGTGGGGCGGTGCCTGGCCTACATGCTGCTTGGGCTCGTGGCCTCTACGGGTGCGGGCCTGATCTCCCGCTGGGGCCAGCAAATCAGCATGTTGCAGCCGATCTGGGTGATGCTGCAGCTCGCGGCCGTCTTGCTCGGGCTGTGGTTGCTTTGGACGGGGCGCATGCCTCGCCAAGTCAACGCATGGGGGCAGCAGACCTACCACCGCGCCCGTCAGAAAGTGATGGGCGAGGGCGCTCCGAGCTGGTTGAGAGCGTCTCGCCCGGTTCTGCCTTTGGTCGCCGGTTTCGCCTGGGCCGTGATGCCTTGCGGCCTGCTGTACGCCGCCCTGATGGTGGCCGCGCTGGCCTCCGAGCCTTGGGGCGGAGCCGTCGTGATGCTGGCCTTTGCCGTGCCCAGCGCCTTTGGTGTCTGGGCCGCGCCGGCCCTGCTCCAGTGGCTGGGCCGCCGCACACAGCGTCAGCACGTTGCGAGCGGTGCGGCCGCTGCGGTCGTCCCCATCCTGTGGTTCAAATCCAAGGAAGATGCTGCACCGAACGCCGTGCTCATGGGGCAGGGCGCCACAACCGCCCCGGCCACCTTGATCGATCCGCGCTGGGCCGTTCGACTGGCCGGCCTGAGTCTGGCCCTGATCGCTGCTTGGGCGGTGTCTCACCAGTTGGTGGCACAGTGGCAGGCGTGGTGCGCATGACGCGGGTGTGACCTTGGTGCGACCCTGGTGTTAGTGCCTGATGCGATGCACAGGGGCGCGCAGTAGAATCAAAATCGACCGTTGCCGACATCCATGGCACCGGACTCACGGATAACGCCAAACGCGGAGACCTAAATCATGTATCAGCACATCAAGGTGCCCGAAGGCGGGCAGAAGATCACGGTGAACCCGGACTTCTCCCTGAATGTTCCCAACAACCCCATCATTCCCTACATCGAGGGGGACGGCACTGGCTTTGATATCACGCCCGTGATGATCAAGGTGATCGATGCGGCCGTCGAGAAAGCCTACAACGGCACCCGCAAGATCCACTGGATGGAGATCTATGCGGGCGAGAAGTCCACTCGCATCTACGGCCCCGATGTGTGGCTGCCCGAAGAGACCCTGCAGGTTCTCAAGGACTACGTGGTCTCCATCAAGGGTCCCCTCACCACGCCGGTGGGCGGCGGCATCCGCTCGCTGAACGTGGCCCTGCGCCAGGAGCTCGACCTCTATGTCTGCCTGCGCCCGGTCCGCTACTTCAAGGGCGTGCCTTCGCCGGTGAAAGAGCCTGAAAAGACCGACATGGTGATCTTCCGCGAGAATTCGGAAGACATCTACGCCGGCATCGAGTTCGAAGCCGAAAGCGACAAAGCCAAGAAGCTGATCAAGTTCTTGCAGGACGAATTCGGCGTCAAGAAGATCCGGTTCCCCGACACCTCGGGCATCGGCATCAAGCCCGTCTCGCGTGAGGGTACCGAGCGCCTGGTGCGCAAGGCCCTGCAGTACGCCATCGACAACGACAAGCCCAGCGTGACCATTGTCCACAAGGGCAACATCATGAAGTACACCGAAGGTGGCTTCCGTGACTGGGGCTACGCCCTGGCGCAAAAGGAGTTCGGCGCCGAGCTGATCGACGGCGGCCCGTGGTGCAAGTTCAAGAGCCCCAAGACGGGCAAGGACATCTTGGTCAAGGACGCCATCGCCGACGCCTTCCTGCAGCAGATCCTGTTGCGTCCGGCCGAATACAGTGTGATCGCCACGCTGAACCTCAACGGCGACTACGTGTCTGACGCGCTGGCTGCGCAGGTCGGTGGCATCGGCATTGCTCCGGGCGCCAACCTGTCTGACTCGGTGGCCATGTTCGAAGCCACCCATGGCACCGCACCCAAGTATGCTGGCAAGGACTACGTGAACCCAGGTTCCGAAATCCTCTCGGCCGAGATGATGCTGCGTCACATGGGCTGGCTGGAAGCGGCTGACCTGATCATCTCCTCTATGGAGAAGTCGATCCTCAGCAAGCGCGTCACCTATGACTTCGCGCGCCTGCTGGACGGCGCTACCCAGGTTTCCTGCTCTGGCTTCGGTGAGGTCATGATCGAGCACATGTGATCGATGGGACTGCAGGCAGACGCAGTCCCTCTTACCGACTCGAGCCCCTGATGCGCAAGCGCGTGTCAGGGGCTTTTTGCATGCCGTTGTACGGCAGGTGCCGTCAGCTCCAGAGGTCCAGGGGCGGATCGGTGGCCAGGGCGCGCAGCAGGTCCGAGCGGGACACGAAGCCAATCACCTGTCCTGCATTCTCGGTCACTGGCAGGCCCGGCAGACCCGTCTCCAGCAACAGCGAAGCGACCCGTCGCAGATCTGTGTCCACATGTGCGCTGGGAACGGGGGACCACATGACCTGGCTGACCGGCTGACTCAGCATGGTCCGCCACGTGGTGGCATCATCCACGGTCGGCGCTAGCCACTGCGGCGGCAGCAACTCTGCGCGTGTGACCAGTCCAACCAGGGTGCCTTGCGCATCGACGACAGGCGCCTGCCCGATGCCGTGGTTTTTCAAGATTTGCCACGCCTCGCGAACGCTGGCGTCAGCACGGACTACATGAGAGGGGCGTTGCATCACGTCCCCGACCTGGGTCAAGGGCTGTCGGGCTGGCGATGCATAGGCTTGCAGGGCATGCTGTGCGCCAGGAGGCGCGCCCGCTCCTGCGTAGTCTGGGCTGTCTTCGTCCAGGCCGGTGGACACCGCGGTGGATGCGCGCACCTTGGCTGCCGGCGTCAGGGCCTGTGTCTTGCGAAGTTGCTCCAAGGTGCCGGAAAACACCTGGCCGATGGGGCTGTAGACATAAAACATCTGCGTGCCTCAGGACCTTGTCATGTAGGAATGTTGAAAAGGGTACCGCAATTCGACCCCGTAAATGAAAAAGCCCGCCTAAGGCGGGCCGTACAGCAGCGGTGGATGACAGACACCGATGCGGTCAATGGGGCAGGCTGTACACCGAGCTGGGGTGGTCTCGGAAGTGGAGATCATCCAGTCCGCCAGGCGTGGTGTCGGACACTGCGCCGTCCATTTGTTGGATGTTGTGGGCGAGCATGCCCTTGGGCCCCGCCACCAGTTCGTACTGCACTCGCGAACCCTGCTTCAGCGTACGAAAGCCGTCCATCTGAATGGCAGAGAAGTGCGCGAACACATCGCCTCCACCGTGATCCGGTTCAATGAAGCCAAACCCCTTGGCATCGTTGAACCATTTGACAATCCCTGTGGCCATAACTTACCCCCTTCTGTTAATTTGTTCACATTTTCCGAGTGCTGACGCAACACTGTCAAGCCTCTAAATGTGACGAGGGGGGGCTCGTAATCCCTTGGAAACGCGGACAAACCGACCTTGAATCTGCCAGGGTGAACCCAAGATGACCAAGCAGGAATCCAGCGCTCCCGTAGAATCAATTCATGATCATGTCTTCACACCCGCGTGCATCCACGCAGCCCCCTCCGTCCGGCGGAGAGGGTGAGGGCACGACCGTTGTCGAGAAGCAGGCGCAGAAGGTGGAGCCCCCGAAGCTCTATCAGGTGGTGATGCTCAATGACGATTTCACGCCCATGGAGTTCGTTGTTTACGTATTGCAGGCCCATTTTCGCCACGACATCGAATCGGCTACTCAAATCATGCTAAAAATCCATCACGAAGGTCGTGGTGTGTGCGGAGTCTTCACCAAAGACATCGCGGCCACAAAGGTCGAACTCGTTCTTGCCGCCGCCCGCGAAGCCGGGCATCCCTTGCAGTGCATTATGGAGACCGCATGATTGCGCAAGAGTTGGAAGTCAGTCTGCACTTGGCCTTCGTTGAGGCCCGTCAGCAACGCCATGAGTTCATCACGGTCGAGCATCTGCTCCTGGCCTTGATCGACAACCCTTCAGCTTCCGAGGTGTTGAAAGCTTGTGCCGCAAACACAGATGAGCTGCGTAAAAGTCTGGATCAGTTCGTCCGCGACAACACGCCCACCGTCGGAGGCACCGACGAGGTGGACACGCAGCCCACGCTGGGTTTCCAGCGGGTGATTCAGCGCGCCATCATGCACGTGCAGTCTTCGGGCAATGGCAAGAAGGAGGTCATGGGCGCCAATGTGCTGGTGGCCATCTTCGGCGAGAAGGACTCGCATGCTGTGTACTACTTGCACCAGCAGGGTGTGACCCGTCTCGATGTGGTCAACTTCATTGCGCACGGCATCCGCAAGACCGACCCGCCGGAGTCTTCTCGGTCAACTCCGGAGCCCGGTGCGGGCGCTGGTGAAGCTGAACGCGAAGAAGCTGAAAGCAAGGCTTCTCCGCTGGAGCAATACACCCAGAATCTGAATCAGTTGGCCCGCGACGGCAAGATCGACCCACTCATTGGGCGAGACGCCGAGGTGGAGCGCGTCATCCAGGTGCTGTGCCGTCGCCGCAAGAACAACCCGCTGCTGGTGGGTGAGGCCGGTGTGGGCAAGACCGCGATCGCTGAAGGTCTTGCCTGGCGCATCACCCAGAAGGACGTGCCTGACGTGCTCGCCGACGCCGAGGTGTTCGCGCTCGACATGGGCGCCTTGCTTGCCGGCACCAAGTACCGGGGCGATTTCGAGCAGCGGCTGAAAGCCGTGATCAAGCAGTTGAAAGAACAGCCCGGGGCCGTTCTCTTCATTGACGAGATCCACACCCTCATTGGTGCCGGTGCGGCTTCGGGCGGAACGCTCGACGCCAGCAATCTGCTCAAGCCCGCCTTGAGCTCGGGGCAGCTGAAGTGCATTGGTGCGACCACCTTCACCGAGTACCGCGGCATCTTCGAGAAGGATGCAGCCTTGTCGCGCCGCTTCCAGAAGGTGGAAGTCGCCGAGCCCTCTGTTGAGCAGACCATCGAGATCCTTAAGGGCTTGAAGTCGCGCTTCGAAGAGCATCACAGCGTCAAGTACTCCCTCAACGCCCTGCAGGCGGCAGCGGAGTTGTCGGCCAAGTTCATCAACGACCGTCATTTGCCGGACAAGGCCATTGACGTGATCGACGAGGCCGGTGCAGCCCAGCGCATCCTGCCCAAGAGCAAGCAAAAGAAGACCATCACCCGTGCCGAGGTGGAAGACATCGTGGCGAAGATCGCCCGGGTGCCTTCAACCAGCGTGTCGAGTGACGATCGCTCCAAGCTGAAGACGCTGGACCGCGATCTCAAGAGCGTGGTGTTCGGTCAGGACGTGGCCATTGACGCGCTGGCTTCGGCCATCAAGATGGCACGCTCTGGCCTGGGCAAGCCCGACAAGCCGATCGGCTCCTTCCTGTTCAGCGGGCCGACCGGTGTCGGCAAGACCGAGGTGGCCAAGCAACTGGCGTACATCCTGGGCATCGAGCTGATCCGCTTCGACATGTCGGAGTACATGGAGCGCCATGCGGTCAGCCGCTTGATCGGTGCTCCTCCCGGCTACGTCGGGTTCGACCAAGGCGGTTTGTTGACCGAGGCGGTGTCCAAGAAGCCGCATGCTGTGCTCTTGCTCGATGAAATCGAGAAAGCGCACCCGGACGTGTTCAACATCCTGCTGCAGGTGATGGACCATGGCACCCTGACCGACAACAACGGTCGCAAGGCAGACTTCCGCAATGTCCTGATCATCATGACGACCAACGCCGGCGCGGAAACCCTGCAGAAGTCCACCATTGGGTTCACCACGCAGCGCGAATCGGGCGACGAAATGGCCGACATCAAGCGCACTTTCACGCCAGAGTTCCGCAACCGTCTGGACGCGATCGTGGGCTTCAAGCCGCTTGACGAAGACATCATCCTGCGGGTGGTCGACAAGTTCCTGCTTCAACTCGAGAGTCAGTTGGTCGAGAAGAAGGTCGAGGTCACGTTCACCGATGCCTTGCGCCGTCACTTGGCCAAGCGTGGGTTTGATCCGCTCATGGGCGCCCGCCCGATGCAACGCCTCATCCAGGATACGATCCGCCGTGCACTGGCCGACGAGTTGCTGTTCGGCAAGCTTGTGGATGGGGGGCGTCTCACGGTGGATGTGGTCGAGAAGGCCGATGCTGAGCCTGAAATCAAGCTGGATATCCAGTCGTCCGGCAAGAAGAGCGACAAGACCAAGCCGGAGCCGGCCACAGCAGCCTGACCCGTGCGAGCTTCGCGCGTGACCGACCCTGGTCGCGCGGCACCATGACAAAGGGCCAGCAATGCTGGCCCTTTGTGTGTGCGCTTCGTCTGCTTCAGGCCAGCGCGATGCGCTCAAAACCGGAGGTCTGCCAGCGCAGCACTTCCGCGCGTGGATGACCATGGTCCAGATCCCAGTCACTGAGGACGTGACGGATGCCGCCTGCGCGACCGAACGGGTGGCTCTGAGGTCGATGAGTGTGACCGTGGATCAGGATGGTGGCATCAGCCGCCTGCATCCATTCGCTGGCCGCTGTTTCGTCCAGATCAGCCCATTCCGATTGCGTCTGCATCTGCTGGTGGGCCTTGCTAGCCGCGCGCATCTGACGCGCCTGGTCCAGGCGGGCACTCAGGGGTGCCGACAGGAAGGCCGACTGCCACGCGGGCTGGCGCACCTGCGTACGAAAGCGCAGATAGTCAGTGTCTGCCAGGCAGAGTTCGTCCCCATGCAGCAGCAGGGCCCGCTGCCCCCAGGCGCTGAGCACCGTGGGGTCGAGCAAGGGATGCGCGCCACAGTCGGCCAACATGTCCGCACCCAGCAAGAAGTCGCGGTTACCGACCATGATGCCCAGATAGCACCGACGACCGACGTCACGCAACATGCCGACACAGGCTTGCTCGTACGGCTGCTGGCACATGTCGTCGCCCACCCATGCCTCGAACAGGTCGCCCAAGATCAGGACAGCATCGGCGGGCGTGCTGCGTAGGTAGGCAGCCAGCGCGGCGGTGGTCCGCGGCAGGTCCTCGTGCAGGTGCAGGTCGGAGATGAAGTCAATGCACCGCCACGAGGGCGGTGCATCAAGAAAATCCGGCGTGGGGAAGGGGGGCTTCCCCATGGAATCAGACTTCGACAGCCTTGGTGATCACCACGTCTTCGAGCGGGACGTCGTCATGGAAGCCCTTGCGGCCGGTTTTGACCTTTTCGATCGCATCAACCACTTCGCTGCCAGCGACCACTTTGCCGAACACGGCATAGCCCCAGCCTTGCGCCGACTCCGACTTGAAGTTCAGGAAATCGTTGTCCGTGCCGTTGATGAAGAACTGTGCGCTGGCCGAGTGCGGGGCGCTGGTGCGGGCCATGGCGATGGTGTACTTGTCGTTCTTCAGGCCGTTGTTGGCTTCGTTCTGGATCTCGCCTTTGGTCGGCTTTTGCTTCATGCCGGGCTCGAACCCGCCACCCTGGACCATGAAGCCCTTGATGACGCGGTGGAAGATCGTGCCATCGTAATGACCGGCCTTCACGTACTCAAGGAAGTTGGCCACGGTGATCGGGGCCTTGGCGTCGTCCAGTTCCAGGCGGATGGTGCCAGCGGTGGTTTGCAGTTCAACGGTCTTGGTCATGCTTATTTCTCGATGGAGACTTGTTTGATGATGATGGGCGTGGCGGGGACGTCGCCGTGAGGGCCCACGCGCGTGGTGCTGACTTTGCGAATCTTGTCCACCACATCCATGCCTTGTGTCACCTTGCCGAACACGGCATAGCCGTCACGCGAGGCGGGCCCCGTGGCATTCAGGAATGCATTGTCCTTCACATTGATGAAGAATTGCGCGGTGGCCGAGTCAGGCACGCCGGTGCGGGCCATGGCGATGGTGCCGCGCACATTGCTCAAACCGTTGGCGCTTTCCAGCGGGATCGGCGGGTTGGTGGGTTTTTCACGCATGTCCGGCGTCATGCCGCCGCCCTGGATCATGAAGCCATCGATCACACGGTGAAAAATCGTGCCGCTGTAATGACCGGCCTTCACGTAGGCCAGGAAATTCGCCACGGTCTTGGGGGCCTTGGCCGCGTCCAGTTGAATGACGATGTCACCCTGGCTGGTGCTGAGCTTGACGGTCTGAGCTTGCGCCGCCAAGGCGCTAAGGCCGATGACGCTGGCCAGGATCACATTGCGAATCATCCGATCACTCCTTCATAGAAGATTTTCCAGAGGCCACCCTCTTTGCCCCAGTATTGACGTTTGACCGACCCAGTTCGTTGACCGCCAGCGACTTCACCGAAGGTCACGACGAGGATGTCCCCCTTGTCCTGCCAACCCAGGATGGCCAGATCTTTGAGTTCGATGGCTTTGCCACGCAATTCGCTGACATCACGCTCAACAGATTGGCGCCAACGTGTGAAGTCCTTGTTGCCGCTGGAGAACTGCGGAGAGTAGAAGGACATGACACGGCCAATGTCGCCACTGGCACGGGCCACCCGCCAGCCTTCGATCATGTTTTGCAGGCTGCGTCGTTGAGGCTCGACCTTGGTCGGGGTGACCCACTGCAACGAGCGCGCGATCACAACGGGGGTGGTGCGAGGCTGAACCTGGTCGAGGATGCTCTGGAGCTCAGGGTTGGCCAGCGCCACACAACCATCGGTGCTCTCGGGGCTACGGGCATAACTGTCGCTAGGTACACCATGCAGCCAGATGCCACTGCCTGTGCGGCCGAGCCGCCGGTCATACTCGTTGGGGTAATTGAGCGGCAAGGCGCCGGCGCCATAGAAATCGGTCAACTGGCTCGCGTCGAGTCGACTGGTGATGTAGTACACGCCCAACGGCGTACGTTGATCGCCTTCGAAGCTCTTTTCGGGGCCCAGTTTGCCGATGGAGGCGTAGTGGTCGGCGATCAGCCGCAATCCGTCGGGGCCGTTCTCGAAGAGATACAGGCGCGAACGGCTGGCATCGACCGCAATGGCGTGCCGGGTCGTGGCTGGCAGGGAAATGAACTGTGCTGGCAGCGACCCCTCAGGGGGGCGCTCACGCAAGGCTGTCAGACGCCGGTTGGCTTCGACACGCAGTTGTGTGAGGCGCTCCTGCGCCTTGCCCGCCAAGGCGGCAGGGGCGTTGCCCATGGTGGGCAACGTGTGGGTGCGTGCCAGCAGCAGGTCGCCGTACACCAGTTGCGCCAACTGGAAGTTGGGTACATCGCGTACCAGTGATTCGGCCTTGGCCATAGCCGTATCGGCCTGGGCGCTGCCGACCAGTCGGTAAATCTCAAGCAGGCGAGCCTCGGCACTGGCCGATTGACGGGGCAGGGCGCGTGGTGTGGGAGTCGGGCGCGGTTTGACCTGGGGCGCTACTTTCGCGGCTGCCGGAGGCGCTTTTTTTGCTCGTGTGGGTTCTTTTTCACGAGCTGCTGCGCTGCCGCACAGGCACACAGCCAGGCTCAGCAGCAAGGCCGAAACAGGTGTTCGGCGGGACACGTACTTCATCACGAACCGGCGCTTTCCTTCGCAATCAGCCACTTGCCGCCCGAGCGGACCATTTCCAAGCGTTTGGTGCTGTTGATGTTCAGGCTGTCAGCACGATAAGCTTGACGGTAACGCACCGTCGCCTTGTCGCCTTTGATGTCCACATCAATGTTCGACACCTCGACGTCGATGCTGCGCTTGCTGACAATGCGGGCACGGCGCTCTGCTTCCCAATCCTTGCGTGATCCTTTGCCACCATTGAAGTCGCGGGTGTAGGCGGCGTAATAGCCGTTCATGTCCTTGCGGCTCCAGGCAGAGGCCCAGCGTTCAATGGCAGAAGCCACATCGCGCTCTGCGGCTTTGTCATCGACCTTGGGTTCGGCCTTGGGCTCAGGTTTTGGCTCAACCTTGGCGATCACAGGTGCTGGGGCTGGCTTGGGCGGCGTTGCGACGGGTGCCGGCGGCGCGAGGACTGCGGCTGGGGGGGGGGGCACCACGGCGGGGCGCGCAACCACTGGCGCAGGCTGATTGGCGTTACCACCTGCGGCGGCGACGATGCTGTTGCGTTCCTTGGGGAACAGGTCGCGCACCATGGCCAACTTGGGAGCGACGGCCGAGCGGGTGTCGATTTGCAGGGCTTTGGAATAAGCCTGGCTGGCCAGCTTGGCGTACACGTCGCCCAGGTTTTCGTAGGCGGTTGCGTAACTGGGGTTGGTCCGGATGGCCATTTCCAGGGCGTTGCGGGCCTTGTCGTACTGACCTTGCTGGGCGTAGAGCACGGCGAGGTTGTTGAAGGGCTCAGGCAACTCTGGATAGTCTTCAGTCAGTTTGGTGAACACCGTCACGGCTTCGGCAGAGCGGCCAGCTTGCGACAGACTGATCCCGCGCAGGAAGCGCATCATCGGGTCGCGGGGCTTGCCGTTGAGGTATTGGTCTGCCTTCTGGAGGGCTTCGGTGTTCTTGCCAGCGGCAAGCAACTTCTGAACATCGGCGATGTCATCTGCGCGGACACTCAACGTGGTCATCGACAAGGCGGCAACGGTCAGGCATTGAGCCGCGAGGGACGTCAGACGCAACCCGAATCGGGACGCAGCAGCATGCATGAGAGACATGGGCAAATCAGTGTGTGTTCGTGAAGCGCACTGTGCGCGGGGTGCCGGCGGCAGACAGGGCAGGACAGACCCATCAGATCGCTCGCAACAGAAGCACAAGAATAACAGCCCATGCGCGCCGCCCCCGGAGGGTTCCCCCTGAACACAGGTCATCCCGCTATACTCGCCGGATTGTATCTGAGTGGTTTCGGCGTCAGATCTCGCCTGCCTGCTGGTGTTTTACCCGCGGTCCAGAGGCCTCGCCGCCGCACCCCGATCCCATCTTTCCCATGAGTTTGCGTCTTTTTAACAGCCTGTCGCGTCAGATCGAGTCTTTTGTGCCCCTGACGCCCGGGCAGGTCCGCATGTACGTCTGCGGCATGACCATTTACGACTTCTGCCATGTCGGCCACGCCCGCATGATGATGTCGTTCGACGTGGTGCAGCGCTGGCTGAAGGTGTCGGGTTACCAGGTCACCTATGTGCGCAACATCACCGACATCGATGACAAGATCATCCGTCGCGCGGTGGAACGGGGCATCACCATCCGCGCGCTGACCGACGAGATGACGAGCGCGATGCACGAAGACATCGCTGCCTTGGGGATTGAGCCACCGACGCACGAGCCCCGCGCCACTGAATACGTCGGCCAGATGCTCGACCTGATTGGCAAACTCGAAGACAAGGGACTGGCCTACCGGGCTGTCAATGGCGACGTGAACTACGCCGTGCGCAAGTTTGATGGCTACGGCAAGCTCTCGGGCAAGTCGCTCGACCAGTTGCGTGCCGGTGAGCGCGTGGCGGTGGATGATGGCAAGCTGGACCCGCTCGATTTCGTTTTGTGGAAAGCTGCCAAGCCGGAGGAGCCGGACGACGCCAAGTACGCCTCGCCGTTTGGCGCAGGCCGCCCGGGTTGGCACATCGAGTGCTCCGCCATGAGCTGCGCGCTGTTGGGTGAGCATTTCGACATCCACGGCGGGGGGCTGGATCTGCAGTTCCCGCATCACGAAAACGAGATCGCGCAGAGCGAAGGCGCGTCTGGCAAGCCGTTCGTCAACTACTGGTTGCACAACGGTTTCTTGAACGTCGACAACGAGAAGATGTCCAAGTCGCTGGGCAATTTCTTCACCATCCGTGACGTGTTGAAGGATTACGACGGCGAAACCGTCCGTTTCTTCATGTTGCGGGTGCACTACCGCAGCCCGTTCAACTTCAGCGATGCGGGCCTCGATGATGCGCGCACGGGCCTGCGCCGGCTGTACACCGCCCTGGATGCGGCTGACCTGGACGCGGCCCTGGCGGTGGAGATCGACTGGTCACAGCCGCAAGCGGCCCGCTTCAAGGCGGCCATGGACGAAGATTTCAACACGCCGATCGCCGTGTCGGTGTTGTTTG
>MESA01000007.1:58078-67257 GCA_001770775.1 Burkholderiales bacterium RIFCSPHIGHO2_12_FULL_63_20 | reverse complement strand
CGTGCCTTGGATTGCTGCAACAGTCGCCCCAGGCTTATTTGCAAGGCGGCGCTGCGTCCGGCGGACTGGATGTTTCCGCCATCGAGGCTTTGATCGTGGCGCGCGCCGAGGCCAAGAAGGCGCGCGATTTCGCGCAGGCCGACCGCATCCGAGCGGACCTGGCTGCACAAGGCATCGAGTTGAAGGACGGCCCGCAAGGCACGACCTGGGTGAAGGCCTGATGGGTAGCCCTGCTCCAAAAATGGCTGCACAGGCAGCCGACGCACCCGCCGATGCGCTCGTCACGCCTGCTTATTGGGACGAGGCGTGCAAGCATTTGGCCAAGCGCGACCGGGTCATGCGTAAGCTGGTGGCCGACCACGGCCACGCGCGGCTCTACAGCCGTGGCGATGCCTTCACCACGCTGGCGCGCTCCATCGTGGGGCAGCAGATTTCGGTGAAAGCGGCGCAGTCGGTGTGGAATCGTCTGCTGGCTTTGCTCGGGCATGACGATGTGGGCTTCCGTGGCCCCATCCCGGTGGCCGATGTGATGCGTCAGGACCCAGATAGCTTGCGTCAGGTTGGGCTGTCTGCCCGCAAGGTTGATTATTTGCGTGACCTGGCGTTGCACTTTGACGAAAATCGCCTGCATGTCGACGACTGGCAGCACATGGGCGATGAGGCCATCATTGACGAACTGGTGGCCATTCGTGGCATCGGTCGCTGGACGGCTGAGATGTTTCTGATTTTCCATCTCATGCGGCCCAATGTGCTGCCCCTCGATGATGTGGGGCTGATCAAAGGGATCAGCATGAGCTATTTCAGTGGTGAGCCGGTGTCGCGTGCCGAAGCGCGCGATGTGGCCGAAGCCTGGGCACCCTACCGAACGGTGGGGACCTGGTATCTGTGGCGCAGTCTTGATCCGCTGCCCGTAGAGTATTGACGCCAAGCGGCGTGAAGAAGGAAATTTGCCATGAGCAAACGACACTTTCTGGAGTTCGAGCAGCCGATCGCCGAACTGGAATCCAAAATCGAAGAGCTGCGTTATGTGCAAAGCGAATCAGCCGTGGACATCTCGGAAGAGATTGACCGCCTGAGCAAGAAGAGCCTGCAGCTCACCAAAGACATCTACTCGACGCTGTCGCCCTGGCAGGTCACGCAGATCTCTCGTCACCCGCAGCGCCCCTACACCATGGACTACGTGAACGAGTTGTTCACGGACTTCCAGGAAATGCACGGCGACCGTCACTATGCCGATGACCTGTCCATTGTGGGTGGCTTGGCGCGCTTCAACGGCCAGCCCTGCATGGTGCTGGGCCACCAGAAGGGCCGTGACACGAAAGAGCGCACCATGCGTAACTTCGGCATGTCGCGCCCTGAGGGTTATCGCAAGGCGCTGCGCCTGATGCAGACCGCCGAGAAGTTCGGCCTGCCGGTCTTCACCTTTGTGGACACACCGGGTGCCTACCCTGGCATCGGCGCCGAAGAGCGCAACCAGTCTGAAGCCATTGGCCGCAACATCTTCGAGATGGCGCGCCTGGAAGTGCCCATCATCACCACCATCATCGGTGAGGGTGGTTCGGGTGGCGCGCTTGCCATCAGCGTGGCCGACCAGGTGTTGATGATGCAGTACTCGGTGTACTCGGTGATTTCGCCCGAAGGTTGCGCCTCCATCTTGTGGAAGACCTCGGACAAGGCTTCTGATGCGGCCGAAGCCCTGGGCATCACGGCCCATCGCCTGAAGGCCCTGGGTCTGATCGACAAGATCGTCAGCGAACCTGTGGGCGGTGCGCACCGCGATTACAAGCAGGCTTGTGCCAACCTCAAGCGTGGCCTGAACGACGCAATGCGTCATGTCGGTGACATGAAGGTCAAGGATCTGCTGCAGACGCGTTACGACCGCCTGCAAAGCTATGGTCGCTACAACGACACCAAGGAATCCTGATCCTCGGGTGAGGGCGGGATGATGGCAGGCTACGAGCCTGTCTGTGTCGCGGTGGCCTTCAGCGGCGGCCGCGATTCCACCGCCTTGTTGCATGCCACAGCCGTCGCAGCGCGCGACTGGCCGGGCGCCACGGTGGTCGCCTTGCATGTGCACCACGGCTTGAGCGCCCAAGCCGATGGCTGGCAGCGACACGCCGAGGCGGCCTGCCAGGTGTGGGCCGCTGAGGGCTTGCCGGTTCGCCTGCTGTGTCGCCGCGTCCGTCTGAACCTGAGCGTCGGTGACAGCGTCGAGGCCGTGGCCCGTGCGGCGCGCTACACCGCGTTGCAGGAGATGGCCCGTGAGGCGCATGCAGATTTGCTGCTGTTGGCACACCACCGTCAGGATCAGGCCGAGACGCTGTTGCTGCAGGCCTTGCGCGGCGGCGGATTGGCCGGACTCGCCGGCATTCCCCGGGATGTGATCCGTGAGGGAGTGCGCTGGGTGAGGCCGTGGCTGGATCATCCCAGATCGGCCATCGAGGCCTACGTGGCCGCGCACGGCTTGGTCTACATCGACGATGACAGCAATGCGGACCCGCGGTATGCGCGCAATCTGCTGAGGATGTCGGTGTGGCCCGCGCTGGTGAGCGCCTTTCCTGATGCCGAGGCGAATCTGGCAGCGTCCGCGCGGCGCCTGTCGGATGCCTTACCGGTGATGGCTGCTTGGCGCGCGCAGGCTCTGCCGCCGCTGCTCACGCCGACCGTGGATGCTGTGCCTGACGGTGGGGTGGCGCCGGCGACTGCGGCGCTGGACGCCCGCTTGTGGGCAGTGCAGCCAGCGGCCTTGCGACGCGAATCTCTTCGTCATTGGTACCGTGAGGTCTCCGGGCAGGGCATGTCGGCGACATGGGTCGAACGCCTGGCAGAGGAGTTGCCCAGGATGGTGGCTGCACACGGCGTGGCGCAGTGGGCCGCCTTGAGTTTGTCGCTCTACCGTGGGGTGCTGAGTTGGGAGCGCCCTGCTGCGTATGGGGCCGACGCGGTGCAGGACGCTGAGTTGGGACTGTCCGTGCGCGGCGCCGGAGACTGGCCGGCGGCGCCGTGGGGTGGCAGCCTGCGCGTGCGTGAGGTGGTCTCTGGCGGTGTCCCATTGTCCCTGTTGGGGGATGTGGTTTTGCGCCGGAGGGTTGGCGGGGAGCAATTTCAGATGGGAGCAGGGCGTCCGGCCCGGTCTTTGAAGAAGCAGTTCCAGGCCTTGGGGGTTCCAGCCTGGCAGCGAAATGGTCCTTTGGTGTTTGCCGGGGAGCAACTCCTCTACGTCCCAGGCCTGGGCATCGACGCCCGCGCTCAAGCGGCCGAGGGCATGCCGCAGTGGTCCATTGAGTGGTTGCCAGGCGCCAATTCGCACTGATTCCGGGCACTTTCAGGGGGCGATGTCTCCATGAGCGTGGGGTCCGGGTAAAATCGAGAGTTTGATCGCGTGAGCTGGTGATAGACATGTGTGTTTGACACGCGATCGTTTCCAACAACATCTGACATGGCACTGATTGTTCACAAATACGGCGGCACGTCGATGGGCTCCACGGAGCGCATCCGCAACGTGGCCAAGCGCGTGGCCAAGTGGGTTCGGGCCGGGCATCAAATCGTGGTCGTCCCATCGGCCATGAGCGGCGAAACCAATCGTCTGCTGGGGCTGGCCAAGGAGCTCTCCGACCGCCCGAGCGAGCGCGAGCTCGACATGATCGCCTCGACCGGCGAGCAGGTTTCTGTGGGCCTGCTGGCCATCGCACTGCAGGCCGAAGGCATGCAGTCGGTGAGCTATGCAGGCTGGCAGGTGCCGGTCAAGACGGACTCGTCGTTCACCAAAGCACGCATTGAAAGCATCGATGATGTCCGCGTGCGCGCTGACCTGAACGCGGGCAAGGTGGTCGTCATCACCGGTTTCCAGGGCGTGGATCCCAACGGCAACATCACCACGCTGGGTCGCGGCGGTTCGGACACGTCGGCCGTGGCCATTGCCGCCGCGATGAAGGCGGACGAATGCCTGATCTACACCGACGTGGATGGTGTCTATACCACCGACCCGCGCGTTGTGCCGGAAGCCCGTCGCCTCAACAGTATCAGCTTTGAAGAGATGCTGGAGATGGCTTCGCTGGGCTCCAAGGTGTTGCAGATCCGCTCGGTGGAATTCGCCGGCAAATACCGTGTGCCCCTGCGTGTGCTGTCCAGCTTCACCCCCTGGGACATCGATCTGGCTGAAGAAGCCAAGTCGGGCACGCTCATCAGTTTTGAGGAAGACGAAAAAATGGAACAAGCCGTTGTTTCGGGCATCGCGTTCACCCGCGATGAAGCCAAGATCACCGTGGTCGGCGTGCCCGACACCCCCGGTATCGCATACCAGATCTTGGGCAAGGTTGCTGAGGCCAACATCGAAGTCGACGTGATCATCCAGAACGTGTCGCACGATGGCAAGACCGACTTCTCCTTCACGGTTCCCCGCGGCGACTACGCTCGCACGGTGGAGCTGTTGAAGGGCAATGTGTTGCCTGCACTGGGCGCGCGTGATGTGGTGGGTGACGCCAAGATCGCCAAGGTCAGCATCGTCGGCATCGGCATGCGCAGCCATGTCGGCATCGCCAGCACGATGTTCAAGACCCTGTCGGACGAAGGCATCAACATCCAGATGATCACCACCAGCGAGATCAAGACCTCGGTCGTGATCGACGAGAAGTATCTGGAACTGGCCGTGCGTGCCCTGCACAAGGCTTTCGGGCTGGACGACCCCAAGGCCTGATTGTTGTTTTGAGCACAACAGGCAGAACGCCCAAAATTCTGGGCTAGAATGCTTGCTGTTGTTGGAGACGTGACCGAGAGGCCGAAGGTGCTCCCCTGCTAAGGGAGTATGTGGGCAAAACCTGCATCAAGGGTTCGAATCCCTTCGTCTCCGCCAAGATTGAACCCCAAGTGATTCGTCACTTGGGGTTTTTTCTTTTGTGTGTACGAGCTGACAGGACGACCATGTTCAAGAATCTGACGGTGTATCGAATGGGCCCCGACTGGACTGCAACCGCAGCCGAGATCGCGGCAGAGTTGGACAAGGGCCGTTTCGTGGAGTGCGGAGCCTCGCAACAGAAGTCCATGGGCTGGGTGGAGCCGCGCGGCGAAGCGAATGCGCCCCTCGTCGAAGTGGTGGACGGTCAGATCCTGCTCAAGCTGATGACCGAACAGCGGGTGGTGCCGGGCTCCGTGATCAAGAAGCGCACGGAAGAGATTGCCGCCCAGATCGAGGAGCAGACGGGCCGCAAACCGGGCAAAAAGCAGATCAAGGACCTGAAGGAGCAGGCGCTGCACGAGTTGCTGCCCATGGCCTTCACCAAGCAGTCGACGACCCGGGTGTGGATCGCGCCGCAGGAGCGACTGTTGATGCTGGACACCGGCAGTCAGTCCAAGGCTGACGAGGTGGTGACCTTGCTAGCCCAGACCTTCCGCGGCTTGTCCATGAGCCTGATTCAGACGGCCATGTCGCCCACAGCGGCGATGACGCATTGGCTGGGCACTGGCGAGCCGCCTTACAACTTCACGATCGACCGTGAGTGCGAGCTCAAGTCCACGGACGAGATGAAGTCGGTAGTGCGTTATGCGCGGCACAACCTCGACACCGATGAGGTCAAGCAACACATCGTCAGCGGCAAGGTGCCCACACGCGTGGCCTTGACCTGGCGTGACCGCGTCTCCTTCATCCTGACCGAATCCATGGCGCTCAAGAAAGTGGCGTTTCTGGATGTGGTTTTCGAGGGCGCCGTGTCCGTGGACAAGGGTGAAACCTTCGATGCCGATGCAGCCATTGCCACGGGCGAGTTGATTCAGTTGATCCCAGACCTGGTGGAGGCGCTGGGCGGTGAGCAGATCATTGGGGGCGTTGCGCCAGCCACGCCTGCACCTGAGACGCCACCCACGGCCCCGCATCCAGCGGCAGATCATGCCCCGCCGTGGGATGTGTGATCAAGGGTAGCTGCCACGTCTGAGCCAGGGTCTGTGAGCAGTCGGGATGCACCAGCTGATCCCCCTGGCCATTGAGCAGCAGCATCGGCACCTTGGGGGGGTGGCTGGGTGCTTGGTAGCGCACCGCGGCCAAGAGTTGGCGGCAGGCATTGCCTACACTGACCGGGTGTGAGCGGCGCGTTTGCGCCCATCTCTCAACAGTGGCTTGGGGATCTGCGGGGTGGCAGGTGGTCATCTCCAGAATGGCTTGTTCCCATTCCACGTTGGTTGGGTGACAGGTCAACAGACGCAGAAGGCGGCCGTATTGAAGCGGACGCAGTCGGTGCCAAAAGGGACTGAAGGGCCGCATGCTGGTGCTGATGAGGATGGTTGCCGCCAGTTCATTGGGGTAACGATCCGCCCAATCCACCGTCACCATGGCACCCAGTGACATGGCTAGCACGTGGTACGGGGGGGCATGGCCGACCTCCCGCAGTGCCTGTCTGCAGTGCTCGACCATGTCTTTCACAGAGCAAGGGCTGCGCGACTGCCACAGCGTGCCGTTGCCGGGCAGGTCTGGCGTCAGGATGAGTGCGTCTCGGGGCAAGGTTTTGCGCAGCAACTCAGGGAAGGGCCCCCAGTGGGCTTGTTCGCGTGTCAGTCCGCGCAGCAAAATCCAGGTGTTCATCGTGGTGCTTTTCGGCGTCGAGGGCGTGGTTGCTCCGGATACCAGCGGGCCAGTGCCTGTCGATGGTGAAGCTCACGGTCGTCTCCCTGGGGCATCCATCGCAGGTTGCTGGCTGTGGCGCGCGCCATGAAGTCCAGCATGCTCAGATGACGTCGCAGTACCCGTGCCTGCCGATGGGTGATCAGCGGGTTGAAGATGCCGTGACGACTGAACAACTGACGCGGGTTCTTTTTCACCCACATCCAGGAGCCCATCTCCAGCGTCAGGGGCAGAAAGACGTGAGCCGGCTGCAGTGTCCGGGATTGCAGGTACAGGTGGTCCCACAGATCCCCATGCGTCAGGTACTGCAGGCTTTGAGGTTCGAAAACGTAGGGGTGATGCGCCTGAGTCTGGTCAAAAATTCGCCGCAGGGCATGCACTTCGGCGAGGTGGGTGATGGGCTCTCGGGTGTGGGCAAAGGGAAACCAGAGCCGATCTTCGGTGCCGAAGCCGGAGTGGCAGTCGACCACCAGGCTGAAGGGGCGTGGCAGCAGTTCTTTGGTGATCAGTTCGCACAGTGCCGCGCCTTCTGGCTCCATCGGGGCGCCCAGCGGCCCCCGGTACCAGGGCAAGGCCGAGCTGAGCCGTTGCCCTCCCACCAGAAAGGGCACATCCTCCCTGGCCTCAATGGGGGCGTTGCGCATCAGGTCCACGCCACGAGGGTTGGCGCGGGTGCCCAGGCTAAGGCCTCCGGGATTGACCAGCGGCACAAACACCAGGCGCAAATGGGTCAGCTCGTGGTGCAGCAGGCTGTCCCACTTCAGGCGCTGCACCAGGCTGGCGAGGTAGGTCAGCACGACCTGTGTCCCGATGCGTTCGAGCCCATGCACGCCGCCAATGAAGGCCACAGCTGGCACGTTGGGCGCGTCACTACCGAGTGTCACCGCCATCACGTCAAAGCTGTGGTTGCCTGCGCGAACGGTGCAAAGCGATTGCGGGGTGACGTGGCTACCCCCCATCTCGATCAGGCGATGCAGTTCGTCCAGTTCGGGCAGGGAGTCGTTGGGCAAGCTGGCAACGTGAGAGTGGAGCGAGTCGCCGCATGCTGAGTCTGTTTCATGTCAGGCTGACGACAGTGGACAGCACGGCGTGTCACCGGGCCGTCACAAGGGCGGGATAGGCTGGCGCGAGACACTATTCGGCACACCATGCTCCCATCCCGCGCTTCCTTGTTCCGCTTCTTGTTGCTGTGCATCGCTGTGTTGGCCGGATGCCGTGAGTGCCTGGCGCTGTGGCGTGTGCGCATGATGGGTCAGGCGCAGCCTCGCTGAGGTGGGGGCCACCGCGCCGCGTTGACAGAGAGGTTCTCTGTCAACGTCCACCAACTGTCGGGGCGTGATGCTTTGCGGGTGGTTTCGTCGGTGAGAATGTCAGCATGACTGACACCCGCCCCTCCTTGATCATCTACAGTCCCGCCGGCATCGTTCCGGCTGCCGCGCCCGTGCGCAAGGCGCTCAGGCGTTTGACCGCGCTGGGGTTCTCGCCCACGATCGATGCATCGGCCTTGAGCAAGCACCAGCGCTTTGCAGGTGACGATGCCGAACGTTTGGCAGCCATCCATCGTGTGGCGGAAGCTGCGCCTTCTGTGGCCCTGGCCACGCGCGGTGGCTATGGCCTGACGCGCCTGCTCGACCAGATCGAGTGGCCTTTGATCGCCCGCAGCGTGGAGCAAGGCACTGCCTGGGTGGGCTACAGCGATGTGACGGCTTTGCAGCTTGCGGCGCTGGCGCACAAGGCCGCTGGCCCAGACACGGTGGAAGAGGGCGTCACGGCCGGTTTCTGGGCCGGCCCGATGGCGAACGATGACTTCGGTCGCGCGGACAGTCCGGAGGGTGGTGATGACGTCACCCAGGAGGTGTTTGTGGAGGCCATGACCGGTGAACTGGAGGCCGTGGGTTTTCGCACCGAGGCCGGCTTCGACGGCCTGGAAACACGCGGGCGCCTGTGGGGCGGCAATCTCGCAGTCGTGCAGTCGCTATTGGGCACCGCGCATTTCCCCAAGATCAAGAACGGTGTGCTGTTTCTGGAAGACATCAACGAGCACCCCTATCGCATCGAGCGCACCCTGCTGCAACTGCACCAGGCTGGCGTCCTCGACCAGCAGAAGGCGATTTTGCTGGGCAGCTTCAACGGCTTCAAGAAGTCGCCGCTCGACCGGGGCTACACCCTCAAGACGGCGATCGCCTACCTGCGCACGCTGACGTCAACCCCCATCCTCACCGGGCTGCCCTTCGGTCATGTGCCCACCAAGTTGTGCCTGCCCCTGGGGCGCAAAGTGAACCTGGTGGTGCAAGGACGCGACGTTCTGGTGATGTGGTGAAACCCTCAAGGTGGAGGGCGTGCAGGTCAGGACACAATCAAGACATGACACAGAGCGGGACTGGGTTGAACAAAAGGGCGTCGTGGCTGAGCAGGCTGGGGGTCGGGCGCGTCTGCGTGGCGCTGGGCCTGGCCTTGAGTTTGGCTGCCTGCAACAACAGTCCCTATCCGGTGGGGGCCGCCGACAGCAACACGCTGTACACCGCCTTCAATGAGCGCTCGCCCCGCTATCTGGACCCGACCTCGTCGT
>MESA01000007.1:34457-58069 GCA_001770775.1 Burkholderiales bacterium RIFCSPHIGHO2_12_FULL_63_20 | reverse complement strand
GATCTACGAGCCACTCTACGGCTACCACTACCTGAAGCGTCCCTACACGCTGGTACCCAAGACGGCGGCGGCCGTGGTGCAGCCGCGTTACCTGGGCAGTAAAGGGCAGGTTCTGCCTGATTCGGCCCCGGCAAGTCAGATTGTGGAGAGCGTCTACGACATCCCGATCAAGCGCGGCGTGTTGTTTGCGCCTCACCCGGCGTTTGCCAGGAATGCGCAGGGGGAGTACCTCTACCACCGGCTGAGGGCCGACCAGGTGGCCGACAAGCGCAGCCCCTGGGCGTTCGAGCAAACTGGCACGCGCGAACTCACAGCCGACGATTTCGTCTACGCCCTCAAGCGTCACGCCACCACGCGCACCGCAGCGCCGGTGTTCGGCATTTTCTCGGAATATGTGGTGGGTTTGGCAGACTACGGCAAGCTCATTCGTGCTGAAGACCAGAAGCTGCGCGCCAGTGTGCCGCCGACCAGCAAGGACAAGCCCTTTCTGGACTTCCGTCGTTGGCCGCTCGCTGGCGCCCAGGCGCTGGACTCCCACACGCTGCGCATCCGCATCCACGGCAAGTACCCGCAGTGGAAGTACTGGATGGCAATGAGCTTTATGGCGCCCATTCCCTGGGAGGCCGATGCTTTCTATGCTCAACCCGGCATGGCTGGCAACGGCCTGTCGCTCAACAGCTGGCCGGTGGGGACGGGCCCTTACATGATGGCCGAGTTCGTGCAGGACCGCCGGCACGTGATGAAGCGCAACCCCAACTACCGGGGCGAGCCGTACCCCTGCGAGGGCACGCCGCAAGACAAGGCCGAAGGGCGCTTGAAGGACTGTGGCCAGAAGACGCCGTTCATCGACACCTTGGTCTTCAACATCGAAAAAGAAGCCGTGCCGCAGGACGCCAAGTTCCGCCAGGGCTATCTGGATGTACCCGAGTTCGACCAGATGAGCTATGGCAACGCCTACAAGATCCAGATGGAAGATTCGCCGAACTTCCACAAAGAGTTCACTGACAAGGGCATCGTCCTGTCGCGCACGGTGGACCTTTCCAGCCGTTACATGGGCTTCAACTGGCTTGACCCGGTGGTGGGCAAGGGCGATACGCCTGAGCAGCAGGTGCGCAACCGCAAGCTGCGGCAGGCCTTGTCCATCGCCATCGACTGGGATGAGTTCAACCGCATCTTCCCCAAGGCAGCGGGTGAAGTGGCTCAGGGGCCGCTGCCCGGCGGTGTGTTCGGTTCGCGCCACGGCACAGCCGAGGGCCTGAACCCGATCACCCACCGCTGGGTCAATGGCCAGGCGGTGCGCCGGCCCATTGAGGACGCCAAGAAGCTGCTGGCCGAAGCGGGCTATCCTGACGGGCGTGATGCCCGGTCTGGCAAGCCTCTGGTGCTCAACTACGACGTGGGCGCCGCGAACACGCCCGACAGCAAGGCCAACCTGGACTGGACCGCCAAACAGTTTGCCAAGCTGGGCATTCAGCTGGAGATCCGCGCGACTGACTACAACCAGTTCCAGGACAAGGTGCGCCGTGGCAAGCATCAGATCTTCACCTGGGGCTGGCTGGCCGACTATCCGGATGCCGAGAACTTTCTGTTCCTGCTCTACGGGCCCGGAGCCAAGTCGGTGCATGACGGTGAGAACGCGGTCAATTACCAGAATGCCGAGTACGACCGCCTCTACAGCACCTTGCGTTTCATGGACGACGGCCCGGCCAAGCAGGCCGTGATCGACAAGATGGTGCGCATCCTGCAAGAGGACGCGCCGTGGTCCTGGGGCTACTTCCCTTATTCATCAGGCGCGTATCACCGCTGGGTGCGCAACGGCAAGCCCAGCATCATGGTGCGTGACCAGGCGCAGTACTACCGTCTCGATACCGTCGAGCGCAGTCGGAGCCTGCAGGAGTGGAACCACCCGGTTTACTGGCCGGTACTGGCCGTGCTGGCGGTATTGGCGGCCATGGCCTGGGGAGCCGTCAAGATTCTGCGCGCACGTGACCAGCAGACGGCCTTGCCTCGCCCCGTGTCTTCGTCACAGAGAGGTCGGTGATGCTGCAGTACATCCTTCGCCGCCTGGGTTATGGCTTGGTCATCCTGATCGGGGTGAACCTCATCACCTTCTTGCTGTTCTTCACCGTCAACACGCCCGACGACATGGCGCGCCTGAACATCGGCGGCAAACGTGTCACGCCCGATCAGATCGAGAAGTGGAAAGTGGAGCGGGGCTATGACAAGCCCATGCTCTTCAACGATCAGGCTCAGGGCACCGACAAGCTCACCCAGACCGTGTTCTGGGAGCGTTCGGTCTCGCTGTTTGGCTTTGATTTTGGGCGCGCCGACAACGCCAGCGGCGGCGACATTGGCTACCAGATCGCGCAGCGGATGGGCGTGAGCCTGAGGCTGACGGTGCCGATCTTCGTGCTCGGCTTGCTGGCCAGCGTCATCTTTGCCCTGTGGCTGGTGATGTTTCGAGGCACCCGCGTAGACTTCTGGGGCGTGGTGGCCTGTGTGGTCATGATGTCGATCTCCAGCTTGTTCTACATCATCGTCGGCCAGTATCTGTTCTCTCGAGTGGCCAGGTTGGCGCCCATCTCGGGCTATGCCGGTGGGCTGGATGCCATCCGCTTCCTGGTCTTGCCCATCTGCCTGATGCTGGTCGCTTCGTTAGCGGGACAGGCGCGCTTTTTTCGCACCCTGTTCCTGGAAGAGGCGGGCAAAGACTATGTGCGCACCGCGCGCGCCAAGGGTCTCGCCGAAACCGCCGTGATGGGTCGCCATGTTTTGCGCAACGCCATGCTGCCCATCATCACCAGTTCGGGCAGCGCCTTGCCGGGCCTGTTCATGGGTGGCCTGCTGACCGAGAGCTTCTTCGGCATTCCGGGCCTCGGTTCGTACACGATCGACGCCATCGCCAGCCAGGATTTCGCCATCGTGCGGGCCATGGTGTTTCTAGGCTCGGTGCTCTACATCGTGTCCAACATCCTGATCGATGTGGCCTACACCCTGGCCGACCCGCGTGTGCGGATGCAGTGAGGATGCCCTGACATGGACCTGCCCTTCAAATTTGTGACGTTGTGGACCGATGTAGTCCTGTGGGTGATGTTGCTCGGCTTGGGGCTGTATGTGCGCCAGGTGCGCCGGGACGCCGCGCTGCGCGCCACCTGGCGCCGCGTGTTCGTCACGCCCTCGGCCATGGCGTCATCGGTGCTGCTGTGCCTGATGCTACTGATGACCCTGGCAGACAGCATGCATTTCCGTCGCGCCCTGCCCGATGTGGCCGGAGGCGTACGCGCGTTCGATACCCGCACCGAGTCCGTGCTGGACATCGGGCTGGCCAAGCTGATCGCCAGCCGCGAGAACAGCTACTCTCAGCCCTTGGCGACCTATGGATTCAGCAAGGAGGCTGTGCCTCCACAGCCCGATGCCAAGCCTGTGCTGGATGAACACGGTGTCCCCACCTTGCCTGTACGAGCCTATCCGCGCTTGCGGCACGGCGGGGCAGGCCTGGCCGATGCCGAGCGTGACTGGGCCGGTGACATCGCGGTGCGCTTGGCCTGGGGCACCCTGGCTGGTGCGGCCGTGAGCCTGCTACTGTGGCTGCTGGTGCGCCCGGCGCGCGCCACCTCAACAACGACGACCCCACCCTTGGCATGGCGTGCTGCCTGGATCACGGCTTCGGTGATGGCCGTGCTGGTGGGTTGGGGCGTGGCGCTCAGCTGGGGGCAGGGGTACCACGTCTTTGGCACCGACCGCACTGGCAATGACGTGCTGTACATGACGCTCAAGAGCGTTCGCACGGCCTTTGTCATTGGCAGTCTGGCCACCATCGCCACCTTGCCGTTCGCACTGATTTTTGGCATCGCGGCGGGCTATTTCAAGGGCTGGGTCGATGACGTCATCCAGTACCTCTACACGGTGCTCTCGTCGGTGCCCAACATCTTGCTGATCGCGGCCTGCGTGCTGATGGTGCAGGTCTTCCTCGACAAGCATCCCGAGCTGTTCGAGACCGGGCTGGAGCGCGCCGACCTCAAGATCTTCCTGCTCTGCCTGATCCTGGGCCTGACCGGCTGGGCCGGCCTGTGCCGCTTGCTGCGGGCCGAGACGCTCAAGCTGCGCGAGCTGGAATACGTGCAGGCGGCCACCGCCTTCGGAGTCAGCCACTGGCGCATCATGCAGCGCCATGTGCTGCCCAATGTCATGCACCTGGTGCTGATCACCACGGTGCTGGAATTTTCCGGCCTGATCCTCTACGAGGCCGTGCTGTCCTACGTGGGCGTGGGCGTCGATCCGTCCATGAACAGCTTTGGCGGCATGATCAACCAGGCACGGGTCGAGATGTCCCGCGACCCCATCGTCTGGTGGTCCTTCCTGGCGGCGTTCGTGTTCATGGTGGCCATCGTGCTGTCGGCCAACCTGTTTGCCGACGCCGTGCGCGATGCCTTTGATCCTCGCGCCCGTGTCTATCGCGCCCGTCCGCGGGCGGCCGTTCACTCAGCCTGAGGTTCCGATGCTGCAGACCCATGACCTTCATGTCACGCTGGACGCCGAAGCGGGCCTGGTGCGCGCGCTCGATGGCTTGAGCCTGACGCTGGAGCGCGGCGAAACTTTCGCCTTGGTTGGGGAGTCCGGTTGCGGCAAGAGCATGACCGCCCTGGCGCTGATGCGCCTCCTGCCCGACAACGGCCGCATCGAGCAGGGGAGTGTCGATCTGGGCGCCGACGTGCCCGACGGCAAGCCAACCGAGCTGCTCTACCTGCCTGAAAGCGAGATGCTCCGCATCCGTGGCGGGCACGTGGGAATCATCTTTCAGGAGCCAGCCACCAGCCTCAACCCGGTGATGCGAGTAGGCGACCAGATCGTCGAGTCCATCGAAGCGCACACCAGTCTACGTGGGGTGGCGGCGCGGCGCAAAGCCGTGGACTGGCTGCGCCGTGTGGGCATCCCCGAGCCGGAGCGCCGCATCGACAGCTACCCCTTCGAGATGAGCGGCGGCCAGAAGCAGCGGGTGATGATTGCCATGACCTTGGCTGCCGAGCCCCGTTACCTGATCGCCGATGAGCCGACCACCGCGCTGGACGTGACGATCCAGAAGCAGGTGCTGGACCTGCTCAAGGCCCTGCAGCAGGAGCGCCAACTGGGACTGCTGCTGATCACCCACGACCTGGGCGTGGTGGCCGATATGGCGCACCGGGTGGCCCTGATGTATGCCGGGCAGATCATCGAAGAGGCGCCGGCCGCCACGTTCTTCGCGCAACCGCATCACCCCTACGCTCGCATGCTGCTTCAAGCTCTGCCGGATGCCGAACGCAGAGGCGAGCCTTTGGTGACGATTGGCGGCTCGGTTCCACCTTTGTGGCAGACTTTTGAAGGCTGCCGCTTTGCGCCCCGCTGTGACCGGGCCCAGGCCAAATGCCGTGAACAGGCGCCTTCGCTGGCCGAGGTGCCAGGCGACCGGGGTGCCGAGGTGCGCTGCTGGTTTCCGCTGAGCCGGGACGACGCGATGGTGCGACCGCCCGCCGTTGTGGCAGGCGCGACCGCTGCAGCTGCAGCTGCAGCTGACGCAAAGCCAACCATCGGGCCGGCCGAGGTGGGTGCGCAACCGCCGCTGTTGCTTGACGTGCAATCGCTCAGCGTCACCTTCCACAGTGGGGGCGGCTTGTTTCGGCCGAGCCATGCCGTGGCCGCCGTGCAGGATGTGTCGTTCAGCTTGCGCTCGGGGCAGACCCTGGCGCTGGTGGGGGAGTCCGGTTGCGGTAAGACCACGACGGGTCGAGCCATCGTCCAGTTGCTGCGCGGCCAGCCTCAGGTTCGCGTCAGTGGCCAGGTCTGGCTGCACCAGGGCCCCTCACGCGCAGACCTGTTGACGATGCCGGCGCCGGCCTTGCAGGCAGCCCGTCAGGCCATTCAGATGGTCTTTCAAGATCCGTTTGCTTCGCTCAATCCGCGCATGCGGGTGGCTGACATCCTGGAAGAGGGCATGCGCTCCCTGCGCCCCGACTGGTCGGCAGATCGCCGCCTGCGCCAGGTGGCCGAACTGGTCGAGCGCGTGGGTTTACGGCCCGATGCCTTGCAGCGTTTCCCGCACGAGTTCTCAGGCGGGCAACGTCAGCGCCTGGCGATTGCACGGGCCCTGGCCGTCGAGCCGCAGTTGCTGGTGTGTGATGAGCCGACGTCTGCACTCGATGTATCGGTGCAGGCGCAAATATTGAATCTGCTGCGCGAACTGCAGTCCCAACTGGGCCTCAGTCTGCTCTTCATCACGCACAACATGAGCGTGGTCGCCTACCTGGCCGACCATGTGGCGGTCATGCAAAACGGTCGCATCGTGGAGCAAGGTGACACAAAGCAGGTGCTGGAGCGACCGCAGCACGGCTACACCCGCACCCTGCTGTCTGCCGTGCCGGCGCACCCTTCGCGCCGACACTGAGCGGGATCAGATTCCCATCTTGCCCAGCAGATCCATCACATCACGCAGCGTGTTGGCCAGATAGGGATGCTCGGCCGAAAAGCGGGCGTCAATTTCCTGCGCACGTTGAGCCAGGCTCTCGTCGTTTTCGGTCTCGGAGAGCGGGCTGCCTGCGCCCAGCACCTGCACGATGTCCTCATCGAGCTTGCGCAACGAGGCACGCAGTTCTTCGTCCACAGGCTGGCCGGATGCCAGCTCCGACTGCAACTTCTTGAGCAGCGCTTCCAGTTCTGTGCGGTTCATTCGGGCTCCTTAGGGGTGTATGCAGGCATTTTGCCAAGCCCCATCATGTCTGAAAAGCAACAAAGGGGCCCTGAGGCCCCCCCTGCAAGCGATGTGTTGACGCAACTCAGGCTGCGTCAGCGCCGCCGCCCATCACCTTGCTGAACCCGCCGTCCACATAGGTGATCTCGGCGGTGATGCCCGAGGCCAGATCCGACAGCAGGAATGCGGCCACATTGCCCACGTCATCGATCGTGACGTTACGGCGCAGGGGCGCGTTATCTTCCACCACGCTCAGGATCTTGCCGAAGCCCTTGATGCCCGAGGCTGCCAAGGTCTTGATCGGACCGGCCGAAATGCCATTGGCGCGGATGCCCTTGGGGCCCAGGCTGCCGGCGGTATAGCGCACGCTGGCTTCCAGAGAAGCCTTGGCCAGACCCATCGTGTTGTACGCCGGCACAATACGCTCCGCACCCAGATAGGACAGCGTCAGCACCGACGCACCCACGTTCAGATAGGGCAGGGCGGCCTTGGCCATGGCCGGGAAGCTGTAGGCAGAGATGTCGTGGGCGACGCGGAAACCCTCGCGGGACAGGCCCTCCAGGAAGTCGCCGGCGATGGCCTCGCGGGGGGCAAAACCAATGGCGTGGACGAAGCCGTCGATCTTCGGCCAGGTCTTGGCCAGGTCGGCGAACATCGCGTCAATCTGCTCGTCGCTGCCGACGTCGCAGTCAAAAATCAGCTCGGAGTCGAACTCCTTGGCGAACTCGGTGATCCGGTCCTTGAAGCGCTCACCCACATAACTGAAAGCCAGTTCAGCGCCTTCGCGTTTGCAGGCCTTGGCGATGCCATAGGCAATCGAGCGGTTGGACAGCAGGCCGGTGATCAACAGGCGCTTGCCAGCGAGAAATCCCATGGGGTCTCCATACAGAATGCTTAACGAGGGGGCGATTTTGGCACGGGAGCAGCGCAAAACACGAAATTAACGTGCATGCCTTGCTGCGGCGCATTCCTCAGGCTAAAATGCGGAATTGGTTGCTTTGTCCGATGCAGACTTGTATCGCATCGGGTGCAAAGTGGATCGTCTCGTGTTTGTCACGAATGGGCGGATCTTTCCAGCCCATTTTTTTTGCTCGACCGTTTTTCATTGGATGACCTGGCTCAAAGTTGTTGAAACCACCGTATCCGGCCTCGGCTACGAACTCGTGGACTGCGAACGCAGTTCCGGCGGGTTGCTGCGCGTGTACATCGATCGTTTTCCTGATCAGGCCTACGATCTGCCGGGTGACCTGGTGACCGTTGACGATTGCGAGAAGGTGACCCGTCAGTTGCAGTATGCGCTGGAGACGGTCGATGCCGATTACAGTCGTCTGGAAGTGTCTTCTCCGGGTGTCGATCGCCCGCTCAAGACCCCTGCGCACTTTGCGCGCTTCGAGGGGGAAGAGATCGCGATCACGCTGAAGGTGCCGTTCCAGGGCGTCAAGAAGTACAGCGGTACCTTGTGTGCAGCGCAGGATGCAGATCCGGCGCAGATGGGGGCGGGGCAGGCCTGGGGCTTGGTGCTGCGTTCGCCTGACGCAGACAAGCCTTTGTCCAAGACGGCCGCCAAGAAGTTGGCCAAAGAACAGGCCAAAGCGGGCCCGGACGCTGTCCAGGGCCCGGTCGATCAGATATTAAGTTTCACGCTCGATGAAATCCGCGAGGCACGTCTGGTGCCTGCCGTGAGTTTCAAGGGGCGTAGTCGTCGGGCGGCAACCCCGGCGGCCGGTGAGGTTGCCGTAGATGAGGCGCAAGAACTCGGAGGTCAGAAGAAATGAATCGTGAATTGTTGATGCTGGTGGATGCCATCTCTCGTGAGAAGAGCGTGGACCGTGACGTGGTGTTTGGTGCGGTGGAGTCCGCCCTCGCTTCCGCGACCAAGAAGCTCTATCAAGGCGAGGTGGACATCCGTGTGGCCATCGACCGCGAAACGGGCATCTACGAAACCTTCCGTCGTTGGCACGTGGTGCCCAACGAGGCCGGCCTGCAACTGCCCGATGCTGAAATCCTGCTGTTCGAAGCCCAGGAGCAGATTCCTGACATCGAAGTCGACGACTACATCGAAGAGTCCATCGAGTCCGTGCCCATCGGCCGTATCGGTGCCCAAGCTGCCAAGCAGGTGATCCTGCAGAAGATCCGTGATGCCGAGCGTGAGCAGTTGCTCAACGACTTCCTGTCGCGTGATGAAAAGATCTTCGTCGGCACGGTCAAGCGCCTGGACAAGGGCGACATCATTGTCGAATCGGGTCGTGTCGAAGGTCGCCTCAAGCGCACCGAGATGATCCCGAAGGAAAACCTGCGCACCGGTGACCGCGTTCGTGCCTATATGCTGGGCGTGGACACACTGGCCCGCGGCCCGCAGATCATGCTGTCGCGCAGCGCCCCTGAATTCATGATCGAACTGTTCCGCCAGGAAGTGCCCGAAATCGAGCAAGGCCTGCTGGAAATCAAGAGCTGTGCGCGTGACGCCGGCTCGCGTGCCAAGATCGCTGTCTTGTCGCATGACAAGCGCGTCGACCCCATCGGCACCTGTGTCGGTGTGCGCGGTTCGCGTGTGACCGCCGTCACCAACGAGCTGGCTGGCGAGCGTGTCGACATCGTGCTGTGGTCCGAAGACCCGGCGCAGTTCGTGATCGGCGCACTGGCCCCGGCCAATGTGCAATCTATTTTTGTCGATGAAGAGCCGCACGCCATGGACGTGGTGGTGGACGAGGAAAACCTCGCCATCGCCATCGGTCGTGGTGGGCAGAACGTCCGTCTGGCTTCCGAGCTGACGGGCTGGCGCATCAACATCATGTCGGCGGAGGAATCCGCTCAGAAGCAGGCCATCGAGTCCGACTCCATCCGCAAGCTCTTCGTCGACAAGCTCGACGTGGACGTGGAAGTGGCCGACATTCTGATCGCCGAAGGGTTCACCAGCCTGGAAGAAGTGGCCTATGTGCCGCTGCAGGAAATGCTGGAAATCCAATCGTTTGACGAAGACACGGTCAATGAGCTGCGTACCCGCGCGAAAGATGCTTTGCTGACCATGGAAATCGCCAAGGAAGAAGAAGTCGAAACTTTGTCGGAAAATCTCAAGAGTCTGGAAGGTCTGACTCCTGAGTTGTTCGCAAAGCTGGCTGACGCAGGTATCCACACCCGTGACGACCTGGCCGATCTGGCCGTGGACGAACTCACCGAAGTCACAGGTGTGGCGGATGAAGAGGCGCGTGCCCTCATCCTCAAGGCACGCGAGCACTGGTTCGCCTGATACCGCGCTCATCGCCCAAGCCACTCGACTCATTTAAGCAAGCTCATCGCAAGGATACAAACACATGGCCGTGACCACCGTCGCACAACTCGCCGCGGAGCTCAATCGCCCGGCTGCGACACTGTTGGATCAGCTCCAGTCTGCTGGCATGCAAAAAGCTACGCCGGAAGACGTGCTCACGGAGGCCGATAAAGAGCGTCTGCTGGAACACCTGCGTACTGCCCACGGCTCTGCCGCTGGCGCAGATCGCAAGAAGATCACGCTGACCCGCAAGTCGACCACCGAAATCAAGCAGGCTGACGCCTCAGGCAAAGCCCGTACCATTCAGGTCGAAGTGAAGAAGAAGCGGACCTTCGTCAAGCGTGATGACGCTGTCGATGACACCGCTCAATCTGCTCAGGAAGAAGCTGAGCTCGCTCGCCGCGAAGAAGAAGCACGCAACCAGGCTGAAGCCCTGCGTGTTCAGGAAGAGCAACTGGCGCAAGCCCGTCGCTTGCGCGAAGAGCAGGACCGCCGCGAGCGTGAAGAAGCCGAGGAGCGTGCGCGTGCCGCCGCTGAACGTGCTGCGCGTGAGCTGGCTGAGCAAGAAGCTGCCGCTTCGTCGTCCAAGGCCGGTTCGAAGGCAGCTGCTGCTGCCATCGCCGCCAAGACGGCTGAGCAGGACGCTGCGGAGAAGGTGGCTCAAACAGCCCGCCGTGCCGCAGCTCAAGAAGCCGGTCGCGCTGAAGCTGCTGCCCTGACGGCTGCCGCTCAGCGTGGCACCCGCAGTGGCATGGCCAAGGCAGCCGAAGCAGCCAAGGTGGCTGAAGCGGCCAAGGTGGCAGATGCGGCTGAGGCGGCTGAAGCTGCCAAGGTCGTGAAGGCTGCTGAAGCGGCCAAGACGGCTGCCGAAGCAACCAAGGCCGTTGCACCCGCACCCGTACCCGAAGTCGCCAAGCCTACCGCCGTACGTGTGGTCAAGGCTGCCGACATCGAGGCTGAAGAGAAAAAGCGTGCCGACGATCTGGCCTCGCGCCGTAAGGCCGCCGAAGCCGAAGCCGCAGCCATCCGCGCCATGATGAATGCACCCAAGAAGGTGCTCGTGGCGAAGAAGGAAGAGCCTAAGCCTGTTGAGGCTGCCATCAAGGGCACCATTCACAAGCCCAAGGGCGCGCCAGGTGCGGCTGCACCAGGTACGGTCGCGGGTGCTGCCAAGCCTGGCGACAAGAAATCGGTCAAGTCCGAGAAGCTGTCGTCGAGCTGGGCCGATGAAAAGAAGCGTGGCGCGCCGGCCAGCAAGGGCCGCAGCGATGCAGGTGCTTCGCGCAGTGGCTGGAAAGCGCCGGGCGGACGTGGCGGTCGTCGCGGCAATGACCGTGGTGAGAGCCAGTCCAATTTCGTGGCGCCGACCGAGCCGCAAATCATCGAGGTCCATGTCCCGGAAACCATCTCTGTGGCCGATCTGGCTCACAAGATGGCCATCAAGGCTTCCGAAGTCATCAAGCAATTGATGAAGCTCGGCCAGATGGTGACCATCAACCAGCAGCTGGACCAGGAAACGGCCATGATTCTGGTCGAGGAAATGGGTCACAAGGCCTTCGCGGCCAAGCTGGACGATCCGGATGCGTTCCTGATGGAAGAGCATGCCGATCAGGCAGCCGAGTCCTTCCCACGTGCGCCGGTGGTGACCGTCATGGGCCACGTCGACCACGGCAAGACCTCGCTGCTGGACTACATCCGGACCACGCGTGTGGCTTCGGGTGAAGCCGGTGGCATCACGCAGCACATTGGCGCTTACCACGTCGATACGCCGCGCGGCATGATCACCTTCCTCGACACCCCGGGTCACGAAGCCTTCACGGCCATGCGTGCTCGTGGTGCCAAGGCAACCGACTTGGTGATTCTGGTGGTGGCCGCCGATGACGGCGTCATGCCCCAGACCAAGGAAGCCATTCACCACGCCAAGGCGGCGGGTGTGCCCATCGTGGTGGCGATCAACAAGATCGATAAGCCTGGTGCAGCCCCTGATCGCGTGAAGCAGGAACTGGTGGGTGAGCAAGTGGTGCCTGAAGAATACGGCGGCGATTCTCCGTTCGTGCACGTGTCTGCCAAGACGGGTCAGGGCATTGATGATCTGTTGGAGCAAGTTCTCCTGCAGGCCGAAGTGCTGGAATTGACGGCCCCGACCACCTCGCAGGCCAAGGGTCTGGTGATCGAAGCGCGTCTCGACAAGGGCCGCGGCCCGGTTGCCACCGTGCTGGTTCAATCCGGTACGCTGCGTCGGGGCGACATCGTGCTGGCCGGCGCAAGCTATGGCCGCGTTCGTGCCATGTTGGACGAAAACGGCAAGGCTGCGACCGAGGCTGGTCCGTCAATTCCCGTCGAAATTCAGGGCCTCACCGAGGTGCCGTCTGCGGGTGATGAATTCATGGTCCTGACCGATGAGCGTCGTGCCCGTGAAATCGCCACCTTCCGTCAGGGCAAGTACCGCGATGTGAAACTGGCAAAGCAACAGGCCGCCAAGCTCGAAAGCATTTTCGAGAACATGGGCCAAGGCGACGTGCAGACGTTGGGTCTCATCATCAAGGCCGATGTGCAAGGTTCGCAAGAAGCGCTGGCGACCTCGCTGCTCAAGCTGTCCACACCGGAAGTGCGTGTTCAAGTCGTGCACGCCGCAGTCGGTGGCATCAGCGAGTCGGACGTCAACTTGGCGATTGCCTCGAAGGCGGTCATCATTGGCTTCAACGTGCGTGCCGATTCTGGCGCTCGCAAGCTGGCTGACAACAACGGCGTCGACCTGCGCTACTACAACATCATCTACGACGCTGTGGATGAGGTGAAGGCAGCAATGGGCGGCATGCTGGCTCCGGAGCAGCGCGAGGAAGTCATCGGTACGGCCGAGATCCGTCAGGTCTTCGTGGCCTCGAAGATCGGCACGATCGCGGGCTGTATGGTCACCGACGGTGTGGTTCGCCGCAGCGCCAGGTTGCGCCTGCTGCGCGAGAACGTGGTCATCTATACCGGCGAGCTGGAAGGCCTCAAGCGCTTCAAGGACGATGCCAAGGAAGTTCGCGAGGGCTTCGAGTGTGGCCTGAACATCAAGGGCTACAACGACATCAAGGAAGGCGACGTCCTCGAGTTCTTCGAAATCAAGGAAGTGGCCCGTACGCTGTAAGCAGCGCGCAGGTTGCTCTGCCCCTCAACCCCGCCTGAGTCCAGGCGGGGTTTGTGTTTCCGAGCACCGACCGCCATGACAGCAGGAATTCACCATGCGCCATAAAAAAGCTACCCCCAACCGCAGCAATCGGGTCAATGACCAGATTCAGCGCGACGTGGCCGAGCTGATCCGTGATCTGAAGGATCCGCGGATCAGCAACATGGTCACCATCACCCACGTGGAGGTGACGCCCGACTACGCCCATGCCAAGGTGTTCTTCTCCTTGTTGGTGGGTGACGCCGCGGCTTGCGAAGAAGGCCTGAATGAGGCGGCGGGTTACATCCGCAACGGGCTGTTCAAGCGCCTGCAGATCCACACCGTCCCGACCTTGCACTTCCATTTCGATCGCACCACCGAGCGTGCGGCGGAGTTGAATGCCTTGATCACCCGTGCCGTGGCCGACAAGGCCAAGGACGATGAAGGTGAGGGTACGCCTTCGTGAGCAAGCCACCGCGTCAGCCGCGTCGCCCACTGCATGGCGTCATCTTGCTTGACAAGCCTCTGGGCCTGTCGAGCAACGATGCTTTGCAGAAAGTGCGTCGACTGATGCGTGCGGAAAAAGCGGGCCATACCGGCACGCTGGACCCACTGGCCACGGGCTTGCTGCCCTTGTGTTTCGGCGCTGCCACGAAGTTTTCCCAGGTGTCTCTGGATGCCGACAAGCGCTACATCGCCACGGTGAAGCTGGGGGTCACCACCACCACCGGTGACGCCGAGGGTGAGGTGCTGCTGACGCGACCCGTGACGCCTGAGCAGGTCAACGCGGAGAGCATCGCACAGGCCTGCGAACGGTTCACCGGCCCGATCGAGCAGGTGCCACCGATGCACTCGGCGCTCAAGCATCAGGGTAAGGCCCTGTATGAGTACGCGCGTGCGGGCATTGACATTGAGCGCCCACCGCGTTCGGTGACCATTCACCGCCTTGACATTCTCAACTGGCAGGGTGACGTGCTGGAATTGGATGTGCAATGCAGCAAAGGGACGTATATTCGCACCCTGGCGCAGGACATCGGTGAGGCCCTGGGTTGTGGGGCGCATCTGATCGGGCTGCGTCGCACGGGCAGTGGTGGTGTGCGATTGGACGGTGCGGTGACGTTGGAGGCCCTGATGGCCGCGAGCGAAGTCGAGCGGGACGCCCATCTGCTGCCTGCTGATATTTTGTTGAACGATTGGCCGGAGGTGCTCTTGAGTGAGCCTGAGGCCGCGCGTTTCCTCACCGGCTTGCGCCGGAGAACGAGTTTGGCCGATGCGCCCCAGGTGCGTGTGTATGGGCCCCATCCTGAGCCGGGCAGCCACCCGGATCGCCGCGTGTTGCTGGGCAGTGCCCACATCAAGGGCGGCGAACTGATCCCTACGCGCCTGCTGAGTCCGGCCGAGGTGGAAGGCATGTTGACCCAGTCAGCCCCTTCCGCTGCGGTGGCATCAGCCTCAGAAATTTGATTTAGGACCAAAGAGCTTTTATGAGCACTCAAATTCGCAACATCGCGATCATCGCCCACGTTGACCATGGCAAAACCACCATGGTTGACCAACTTCTGCGCCAGTCCGGCACGTTTGCCGATCACGAAAAGGTGGTCGACACGGTCATGGACAACAACGCCATCGAACGTGAGCGCGGCATCACCATCCTGGCCAAGAACTGTGCCGTGAGCTGGGAAGGCACCCACATCAACATCGTCGACACCCCAGGCCACGCGGACTTCGGCGGTGAAGTCGAGCGCGCGCTGTCGATGGTCGATGGCGTGGTGCTGCTGATCGACGCGCAAGAAGGCCCGATGCCTCAGACGCGCTTCGTGACCAAGAAGGCCCTGGCCCTCGGTCTGAAGCCCATCGTGGTGGTCAACAAGGTCGACAAGCCCGGTGCCAAGCCTGATGCCGTGATCAACGCCGCTTTCGACCTGTTCGATAAGCTGGGCGCGACTGACGAGCAACTGGACTTCCCCGTGGTGTACGCTTCGGGCATCAATGGCTGGACGTCGCTGGAAGAAGGGGCGCCTGGCGAACAATGGGGTCCCGACATGTCGGCCCTGTTCAACACCGTGCTCAAGCACGTGCCGGCGCAAAAGGGTGACCCCGCTGCACCGCTGCAGCTGCAGATCTCTGCGCTCGACTTCTCTACCTTCGTGGGCCGCATCGGCGTGGGTCGCGTGAGCCAAGGTACGGTCAAAGCGGGCCAAGACGTGGTTGTGATGGAAGGCCCTGAGGGCAAGTCCATCAAGGGCCGTATCAACCAGGTGCTGACCTTCCACGGTCTGGACCGTGTGCAAGTGACCGAAGCCGGTCCTGGCAACATTGTGCTGATCAACGGTATCGAAGACATCAACATCGGTGTCACCGTGACCGATCGTGAGAATCCTCAGCCTCTGCCGATGCTGAAGATCGACGAGCCCACCCTGACCATGAACTTCTGCGTGAACAACTCGCCTTTGGCCGGTCGTGAAGGCAAGTTCGTGACGAGCCGTCAGATCTGGGATCGCCTGCAGAAGGAACTGCAACACAACGTGGCGCTGCGCGTCAAGGAAACCGACGAAGACGGTATCTTTGAAGTGTGCGGCCGCGGCGAGTTGCACCTGACCATCTTGCTGGAAAACATGCGTCGCGAAGGCTATGAACTGGCCGTCTCGAAGCCGCGCGTGATGTTCAAGGACATCGACGGCGTGAAGTGCGAGCCGATGGAACTGGTCACCGCCGACGTGGAAGAAATCCACCAGGGTGGCGTGATGCAGGCCCTGGGTCTGCGCAAGGGCGACCTGGTCAACATGGAGCCGGACGGCCACGGCCGCGTGCGCCTGGAATACCGCATTCCGGCGCGTGGTTTGATCGGTTTCAGCAACGAATTCATGAACCTGACCCGTGGTTCGGGCCTGATCTCGTCGATCTTTGACGGCTACGAAGCGCACAAGGGCGAAATCGGCGGACGCAAGAACGGCGTGCTGATCTCGATGGACGAAGGCGAAATCTTCACCTACGCGCTGGGCAAATTGGACGACCGTGGTCGCATGTTCGTGAAGCCCAACGACCCTGTCTATGAAGGCATGATCGTGGGCATCCACAGCCGTGAAAACGACTTGGTGGTGAACGCGACCCGCACGAAGCAGCTGACCAACTTCCGCGTTTCTGGCAAGGAAGACGCGATCAAGATCACGCCTCCGATCGACCTGACACTGGAATACGGTGTGGACTTCATCGATGACGATGAGTTGGTCGAAATCACGCCGAAGTCGGTGCGTGTGCGTAAGCGCCACCTGAAGGAACAGGACCGCAAGCGCGCTTCGCGCGAATCCTGATCCGCTTTGACGGATTGAGGTAAAAAGGCCGCGTGTGACAACGCGGCCTTTTTTTGTTCGATGCCTGGAGAGATGTGATGCAGCGTGTGATTCAAACGGAGATCGTGGGCGGCTTGGGCGTCATTACCCTCAACCGGCCCAAGGCGCTCAATGCCTTGTCGCTGGAGATGGTGCGTGAGCTCACGGTGGTGCTGCGTGGCTGGGCTACGCACCCGGCGGTCCATGCTGTGCTGCTGCATGGTGCGCCGCGTCCGGCGGACGGCAGCAAACATCCGGCGACGCATTTTTGCGCCGGAGGAGACATCCGCTTCATGCATGACGCCGCTCTGGCGGGGGATGCGGCGGTCGAGGACTTCTTCACCGAGGAATACAGCCTCGACCACCTGATCCACACCTACCCCAAACCCACGATCGCCTGGATGGAAGGGGTCACGATGGGGGGCGGTATGGGCCTGGCGCAAGGATGCGATTTGCGTGTGGCCACCGAGTCACTGCGTATGGCGATGCCCGAGACCCGCATCGGTTTGTTTCCAGATGTGGGGGGCGGCTACTTTCTGTCGCGTTGCGTGGGGTCGGTGGGCGAGTTCCTGGGCATGGTGGGGCCGCACCTTCATGTGACGGATGCCTTGACCCTGGGCTTCGCCGATGTGCATGCTCGGGCTGAAGCACTGGCGTCGATGCTGGCCGAATTGCGTGTGCGGCCGGCACATGGTGGTGAGGAGTTGATGGGGCGCTGTCGTGCGTACATCGACCTGCATGGGCTGACGCAGTTGCCGGAGGCAACCGTGACGGCGCATCTGGAAGCCATCAATCGACATTTCAGCCTGCACACGCTTCAGGATATCTGGGCATCTTTGCTGTTGGATGCCAGTGAGTGGGCGGGGCAAGTGCGCCAACAGATGGCGGGGCATTCACCGTTGATGATGGGCGTGACGCTGGAGCAGATCCGCCGTGGACGCAGTATGCCTTTGGCAGATGTCTTCCGCATGGAGCGCACGATGGTGAGGCATTGTTTCCAGCTGCGCTCTGGTGCGGCCAGCGAGACGGTCGAAGGTGTGCGGGCGCTGGTGGTGGACAAGGATCACCAACCCCGCTGGAACCCATCGGAGGTGGAGTCGGTGACGCCCGCCATGGTGGAGGCCTTTTTCGAGGCAGTGTGGCCCCCCCATGCTCATCCGCTGCGAGACCTGCACGACCTGCTGTGAAGCTACTTGCAGCGGTAGGCGCGTGCGGTTTCTGTGGTGTTGAAATAGCCCACCGTGGATTTGCCCCACACGACATGGGTGGCCCCCATGGCCTCGGCGCGGCGCATCAGGCCATGACGGATGTCATCGACCCCTTTCATGCCGAACAAGCCGGTGAGACCCGAGGAGCCGGACAGTTCGCCCAGGATTTGGCAGCGCTCGGTGGCTTGCGCGTTGCTGACCACGACCTGACCACTGTAGTGATCAGGTGCGGTGGCGCAGGCCCCCAGGGTGAGGGTGGCCAGCACGCTCAAGGTGGTCAGGATCTGCTTCATGGAGGCCTCACGTGATGTCATCAGACGAAACTCACTGTAGCTGACAAGACCCTGGCTTGTACATGGGGGCCTGCGGGGGCGATGCACAGACCCGAGCTACCGCCCACACCTCCCTCGGCCTGGTTCACTCTCTCAGGAACGACAGCAGGGCATCGTTGAATGCTTGCGGATGCGACACGTTCAACCCGTGCGGTGCGCCGGCCACGCGCACCAACTTGCTGTGAGGCACAGCGCGGTGGGTGCGTTCGCCAGAGCCCTCGATGGGCACAATCGCATCGGCATCTCCATGAATGACGAGCGTCGGCACGGTCACCAATTTCAGGTCTTCGCGAAAATCGGTCGTGGCGAAAGCATCCATGCAGGCCAGCGCAGCATGCAGCGAAGACTGTTGACACAGCGCGATCGCGTCTGCGCGCTGCGCCTCAGTGACCTGGAGCGCGCCGTTGGCCGAGAAGAAATTCCGGGTGAACTGGTCGAAGTAGGCGTCTCGATCCTGCGCGCACGCCTGTTTCTTCTCTTGCGCCTTCTCGGGGGTGAGTGGCCCGTCCGGGTTGTCGGCGGCCTTCATCAGGTAGGGCGGTACGGCTGCGGCAAACACCACGCTGTGCAGTCGCGATTCGCCATACCGGCCGATGTAGCGTGCAACTTCGCCCCCACCCATCGAGAAGCCCACCAGCGTCACGTCTTGCAGTTCGCACTGATTCATGACACGGTGCAGGTCGTCGGTCAACGTGTCGTAGCTGTAGTCTGACTCCGGTTTGTCTGAACGGCCAAAGCCTCGTCGGTCATAAGCAATCACGCGATAGCCGGCGGCTTGCAGCGCCGAGATCTGTGGGCCCCAGGCTTGGGCAGACAGTGGCCAGCCATGGATCAGCACCACCGGTCGGCCGCTGCCCCCGCTGTCTTCGATGTGCAGGTGGATGCCGTCCTCATGGGCTGCTTCGGTGCGATCCGACTCGTCGGGCGTGCTCGAGGCGCCAGCAGCGGCGCCACCCAGGGCCCCGGCAACGGCGCCCATGGTAGCCCCGACCAGCCCGCCCACGGGGCCGCCCACGACGGTGCCGATGGCGCCGCCCGTGGCCATGCCGGCTACCATGCCGCCGCCCATCAGTACGGAGTTGGCCTCGCGGTCCGCTTCGTCCGGCGTCAAGCGAATCTGGGCTTTGGGATCAGGGTCCTGGGACGGGATACCGTGACCAGGGACGGCCTGCTCGGCAAGGTCTCTGTCGGCGGGATCGGCTTTGAGCTGCGGGGTGGTAGATGGGTTCATGGGACTCTCCTGTGTGAGTGAACGACGGAACGAGCGCGAGACGCTCGTCGTGAACGATTGATTGAACTTATGTCCGCGAAAACGGATGCTGTCTGTGCGGCACCGGACGTTCGGCATCGCCGCTGTCCGGCTCACTGGGGAGACCTGTTGCGAGCAGCCTGGTTCTGAGGTCGGTCTTTAGGCCGCCGTCATACGGCCGGTCATGGCCTTGCACGTCAAAGAAGCTGGGACTCTGAGAAAATGAGGGCCCTGGAGGTGTGTGAAAGCCGCCCCTGCATAGTGTGAAATGTGACGGCCCTTGAGGTGGCCTGCCCGATGGAAGACAAAGAAAATCAACAACTTGTGGATTCGGCCTCTCCGTGGCGCGCCTGCGTGGCGCCGATGCTCGACTGGACGGACCGTCATTGCCGCTACTTTCATCGCCTCCTGAGTCCCCATGCACGGCTCTATACCGAGATGTTGACCACCGGGGCGCTGGTGCACGGCAACATGCTGCGTTTTCTGGAGTACAACCAAGAGGAGCATGCGGTGGCCTTACAGCTGGGCGGCAGCGAGCCAGCCGACCTGGCCTACTGCGCCAAACTGGCCCAGCAGTTCGGCTACGACGAGGTGAACCTGAACTGCGGGTGTCCGAGTGAACGGGTGCAGCGCGGGGCTTTCGGCGCGTGCCTGATGAACGAGGCCACGTTGGTGGCCGACTGTGTCAAGGCCATGATCGATGCCGTGGGAGGTGACCCGAAGGTGCCCATCACGGTCAAGCACCGCATTGGCATCGACCAGATCGAGTCCTATGACTATGTGCGCGACTTTGTGGGCACGGTGGCCAACGCGGGCTGCGAGGTGTTCATCGTGCATGCGCGCAATGCCTGGCTCAAGGGGCTGAGCCCGAAAGAGAATCGCGAGATTCCACCTTTGCGTTACGAGTTTGTCCACCAGCTCAAGCGCGATTTCCCGAACCTGACCATCGTGCTCAATGGTGGCCTGGCCGACAACGCCAGCTGTGTGGCGCAGTTGCAGCGTGGCGCCGTGATCGACGGGGTCGCGCTGGACGGCGTGATGGTGGGTCGTGCGGCCTATCACAACCCCTGGTTGATGGCCGAGTGGGACGAGCTGCTGTTTGGCTTGCCGCCGCGCGAGCAGGCCTTGACGCGTGAAGCGGTGGAGGCCGAGATGGTGGCTTATACCGAGCGCGAGATGGCGCGCACGTCGGGTTGGGCGCATGGCGAGGTGCGCTGGCCCCAGGTGATCCGCCACATTCTGGGGCTGTACCACGGCTTGCCGGGCGCGAGGCGTTGGCGCCAGGTTTGGTCCGACCACAAGCTCAAGGACCTGCTGCCCTCTGAAGTGATGGCGATGGCGCATCAGCGACCTTGATTGGCCGTCTTTGTTTGAGGCGCGACGCGCAGACATGAAAAAAGGACACCGAGGTGTCCTTTTCGTTTGGCGAGGCGCAGTGCCGAGATGGCTTAGACGCGCTTCTTGTACTCATGGGTACGGGTGTCGATTTCGATCTTGTCGCCAGAGTCGACGAACAGGGGCACGGGGATTTCGAAACCGGTGCCGACGATGCGAGCGGGCTTCATGACCTTGCCGGAGGTGTCACCCTTGACGGCGGGTTCGGTTTCGATTTCGCGCACGATCGTGGTGGGCAGTTCAACCGAGATGGCCTTGCCGTCGTAGAACACGACTTCGACTTCCATGCCGTCTTGCAGGTAGTTGATCGCGTCGCCCATGTTCTCGGCTTCGATCTCGAACTGGTTGTACTCAGCGTCCATGAACGCGTACATCGGGTCGGCGAAGTAGGAGTAGGTGCAATCCTTCTTGTCGAGGATGATCTGGTCCATCTTGTCGTCGGCCTTGAAGACGGTTTCCTGACCGAAGCCGCTCAGCAGGCTCTTCATCTTGATGCGGACGGTGGCAGCACCACGGCCGCCGCGGCTGTATTCAGTCTTCAGGACGACCATCGGGTCCTTGCCCTGCATGATCACGTTGCCAGCGCGGATTTCTTGTGCGAGTTTCATGTGGATTCCCGATTAGGGTCTATGCAAAACTGGGGCGCTCCCGGCTCCCCGATGATTGCAAAGCTGAGTTTGCACGGGGGAATCTGCCAGAAGCAAAGCCTAACATTTTACCCTGTCTGGGTGACGAAGTGAATCAATTGCGTGACGAGATCCGTCTGTTTGAGCAGGGTTTGATGTGAATCTAGCGTGTGTTGTGCCCACCCGGTCTGCGGGGATTGCCACGCCGGGAGTGATGCCGGCAACGGCCCCAGCCCGTTCCACCCCCGCCAGAGGGCCCTCACGTCTGCGCTGAGTTGGGCAGGCCAATCGCGCATCCACCGGTTCATGAAAGCGTCGAGTTTGTCGGCATGCACACCGTCATCTTGCTCATAAATCTGCCAGACATGCGGGCGGCCAGCCCACAGCGCCCGCACGGCGGAGTCTTCGCCCCGCACGAAGTTGAGGTCGCTCGACCACAAGAGGTGATCGAACTCCGCCTGCGGCAGGGCCGGCAGGGAATGCAGACGCAGCGCATTCAGGTGCGCGCGGGGCTCGCCGGGAGCGGCTTGGGGCTCACGATGGGGGAGGGCGGCGATGTGGGTTTGGGCTTTCTCCCAGGCGTGCCCCAGTTCGGTGGCATGGCCGTGAGCCAGCAGTACATGGGTGACGGGGTGCGGGCTGGCCGCCAGATGCGTCAGAAGGGCATCGACCGGGGCGTTCGCGTAGCAAAAAATGTACACCACCCGGTCACCGGGCGCCCAGGGGATGCCGTGTTGGCGCAGCCAAGTCTGTCGGACGGTGTCGTCCCACGTCGCCCGTCGTGCCAGCAGGTCGGCTTCTCGCAACAGCCCGCCGGTGGCAGGCGTGAATCCTGGGTAGTAAAACCGCTTGCGCAAACCTGCACCGGGCCCGTGCCAGACGGGGGAGGGCAGGCCGTGGCTGCGCTCGACATAGTCTTCGGCGCTGAGGTATTCGAGGTTTACCCACTGGGGGGGCGAGGGCCGCTGCATGCGGGCGACAAAGGCATCGGGCAGGTGGCAGCCGAAGGTTTCGATGACGACATCACCGGGTACCAAAGGGTGCGCGTCTGACAGGGCTTCGGCGTCTGCCCAGTGGCAGACGGTGACGCCAGCCTGGCCGCGCCCCGTTTGCTGGCCCAGATCGGCGTCTGCGCTCCAGCTCACCTGTGGGGCCATCCATTGCAGGATGCGGGCGTCGTCCACCCACAGGCGGACCTGATGGCCGCGCTGGCCCAGGTCTGAGGCCAGGCGCCAGCACACCCCCATGTCACCGAAGTTGTCGATGACGCGACAGAAAAGATCCCACAGCATGGCGCGGATTATGGCAACCCATAGGCGGGGAGGGTCTGCACTCGGGGACAATCTCATCCCATGAGTGAGTCGATTGACGTAAAGGATGCATCCAGCGAGGGGCCCGCACCCGCACCCGCACCCGGCCCAGACCTGGACCGTGAGCGCGAGCTGATCTGGGCGCGCCTGCTGCAGGAAGTGAGCAGCTTGCCCGCCTTGCCGGGCGTGTACCGCTATTTCGACGCAAAGGGTGATGTGCTGTACGTGGGCAAGGCACGCGACCTCAAGCGCCGGGTGTCGAGCTACTTCCACAAGAACCACGGCGGCTCCCGCATCGGGCACATGGTCTCGAAGATCGTGCGGATGGAGACGACCGTGGTGCGCAGCGAGGCCGAGGCGCTGCTGCTCGAAAACAACCTCATCAAGACGCTCAATCCGCGCTTCAACATTCTGTTTCGGGATGACAAGAGCTATCCGTACTTGAAGATTGCCTCGCACGCGTTCCCGCGCATGAGCTACTACCGGGGCGCGGTGGATCGCAAGCACCGGTATTTCGGGCCTTTTCCGAATGCCTGGGCGGTGAAGGAAACCATCCAGCTGTTGCAGAAGGTGTTCCAGATACGCACCTGCGAGGACTCGGTCTACAACCACCGCACGCGTCCGTGTCTGCTCTACCAGATCAAGCGTTGCAGCGGCCCCTGCGTGGGACTGGTGAGCGACGAGGACTATCGCAACAGCGTGGCGCAGGCCGAGCGCTTCTTGCTGGGCGAGCCCGAGGCGGTGATGGCCGATTTGCAGCACCGGATGATGGCGCACGCCGAGCGCATGGAGTACGAGAAGGCGGCGGAGTTTCGAAACCAGATCTCTGCGCTATCGACCGTGCTGCACCAGCAGTCGGTGGACACGGTGATGGACAAGGATGTGGACGTGCTGGCCGTGAAGGTGAACGGCGGGCGCGCGTGCGTGAACCTGGCCATGGTGCGGGGCGGCCGCCACCTGGGCGACCGGGCGCATTTCCCGGTGCATGTGCAGGACCATGTGTTGGCGCCGGATGAGATGGAA
>MESA01000007.1:0-34441 GCA_001770775.1 Burkholderiales bacterium RIFCSPHIGHO2_12_FULL_63_20 | reverse complement strand
CTGTGCCGGGTGCGCCTGGGGCCGGAGCGCCGGACATGGATGCCTTGGTGCAGGCGACCGAGGTGCGGGTGCTGGAGGCCTTCCTGACGCAGCACTATTTGGGCGGCGCGGTGCCGTCTCTGTTGATCTTGAGCCATCCGGTGAACCCTGCGCTGGTCGAGGCACTGGCAGAGCAGGGCGGCCGCAAAATCACGGTGGTACACCAGCCGCGGGAGCAGCGTCGGGCCTGGCTGGAGATGGCCATCAAGGGCGCCGAGCTGTCCTTGGCACGTCTGCTCAGCGAAGAAGGCTCGCAACAGGCACGCACGCGCGCGCTGGTGGAGGCGCTCAACCTCGATCTGGATCTGGATGCCCGCGAGGCCGGTCTGGACGATGCGGCCGAGACACCGGAAGAAGGCGATGCGGCGGCACCGGCGACACCCGTGGCCGCGGTTCATGACCCTCTGTCAGGCCTGCGCATCGAGTGTTTCGACATCAGCCACACAGCTGGAGAAGCCACTCAGGCGTCCTGTGTGGTGTACGAGGGGCACAAGATGCAGCCCTCGCAATACCGCCGCTACAACATCTCGGGCATCACCCCGGGTGATGACTATGCTGCGATGAAGCAGACCCTGGAGCGACGTTACAGTGCCGCTGGTACCAAGGCCGCCCGGGTGCCCGACCTCGTGCTGATCGACGGGGGCAAGGGGCAGGTGGCGATGGCCCGTGACGTGTTCCAGTCCCTGGGCTTGCCCTTGTCCATCATCGTGGGGGTGGAAAAGGGCGAGGGGCGCAAGGTGGGCCTGGAAGAGTTGGTGTTTGCCGACGGGCGGCCCAAGCTGGCCCTGTCACCCAGCTCGGCTGCGCTGATGCTAGTGGCGCAGATCCGGGACGAGGCGCACCGCTTTGCCATCACTGGCATGCGTGCTCGGCGTGCCAGTGTGCGCACCGGCGGCAGCCGCCTGGAAGACATCGCCGGGGTGGGCCCGAAACGCCGTGCGAAACTGCTGCAACGGTTTGGCGGCGTCAAAGGCGTGGGCTCGGCGAGCGTGGAAGAACTGGCAAGCGTGGAGGGAATTTCGCATGAACTGGCAGAAGAGATCTACAAGGCCCTGCGCTGATGCGCCGGGAGCGCGTGCCGGCCTGTTGGGTGTTTTGGCCTTGTCAGCCTGGCTGGCAGGATGTGGCCTGATGCCATCGGACAAAGGTGCGCCACCGCCGCCCAAACCGCCACAGGTTGGGGCGCCCACCGCAGAGCCGAGTCGCCCGGGAGCGCCGCGTGTGGTGAAACTGGCCCCGCCCGACACGCCACGGAACTGGGCCCACGCCCGTGAGCAGGCCGCGCGGCGCATGGTGGCTGCCAGCCCCGGTCTGAGCTACTCGGACGCATCGCCCCCCATGCTGCTGGCCATTCCGGTGCTGACCATCGAGCTGAATGCCGATGGCTCTGTGCGCGACATTGATGTCATGCGTTACCCCAGTCAGGCGCGCGACACGGTGCAACTTGCCATCCAGGCCGTGCGTCGTGCTGCGCCGTTTGGCAATGTGTCAAGGTTGCCGCGACCGTGGAAGTTCAATGAGACGTTTCTGTTCAATGAGCAACGCCAGTTCAAACCGATGACACTGGATCGCCGGTGAGGACCACTGACGACCGTGGTTCACGGCACAATGCTCCCATGTTTCTCACCTTGCCCACCATGCTCACTTGGGCGCGGATCGTTGCGATTCCGCTCATCGTGGCTGTTTTTTATCTACCTTGGACTCAGTCGCAGATCAATGTGACTGCGGCCGCATTGTTCGTGGTGGTGGCCGCCACAGACTGGCTGGATGGCTGGCTGGCGCGTCGCTTGAACCAGACCTCGGCTTTTGGCGCTTTTCTGGATCCGGTGGCCGACAAGTTCCTGGTCTGTGCCTCGATTTTGATTTTGCTGGACCTGGGCCGTGTCGGGGCGCTGGTGGCCTTCATCATCATTGGCCGCGAAATTGCCATTTCTGCTTTACGAGAGTGGATGGCCAAAATCGGTGCCTCAGGCAGCGTGGCGGTGCACATGTTGGGCAAGCTGAAAACGGCAACCCAGATGGCGGCCATCGTACTGCTGTTGCTGGACGCCGATGTGTTCGGGTTGTTTCACAGCCACCTGGTGGGCACTTGGTTGATCTACATCGCCTGTGCGCTCACGATCTGGTCGATGATTTACTACCTGCAGAAGTCTTTGCCGGACATCCGGGCCAAGTCGCGCTGAGTTTTTTCGTTGTACTGTGGAGGGAAGTTTTCGTGAACAAGTCCGAGTTGATTGAACACATTGCCCAACAGGCAGACATCTCCAAGGCGGCCGCAGGTCGTGCGCTGGAGGCGGTGATCGGTGGCATCCAGACTTCCCTCAAAAAAGGTGACAACGTGTCGCTGTTGGGTTTCGGCACCTTCGCGGTGAGCACCCGCGCGGCGCGTACCGGACGCAATCCCCGCACGGGTGCCGAGATCAAGATCAAAAAGGCCAAGGTGCCCAAGTTCCGCCCAGGCAAGGCCCTGAAGGACGCGCTCAATTAATGTAAGATAGCTGGCTTGAGTGCGATCGGGTGCTTAGCTCAGTTGGTAGAGCGGCGCCCTTACAAGGCGTAGGTCGGGGGTTCGAGCCCCTCAGCACCCACCATCCCGATGGCCACTCCTGCAAGGCGAACCCAGGTTCGCCTTTGTGTTATCTGGGTCACGCTTGTTGACAGCGTGACACCGATTCCCAAGCTACAGCAGGCCAGTCTCCAACTGGCCAACAGCCATGTTTGAATTCGTTCGCAGAAACACCCGCATCCTCCAGCTGATTCTGGTTCTGTTGATCCTGCCTTCCTTCGTTCTGGTCGGTATGGAAGGGTATTCGCAGTTCACCGACGGTGCTGGCACCGTGGCGAAGGTGGGCAAGCAAAAGGTGTCCCAACAGGAATGGGACAACGCGCACCGCAATTTTGTGGAACGTCAGCGTTCCCAGCGCCCGGATCTCGACCTCAGCCTGTTTGACCAACCTTCGGTGAAGCAGCAGTCGCTCGACGCCTTGGTTCGCGAGTACGTGCTGCTGATGGCGGCGAACGACCAGCACCTGACCGTGCCAGTCGGCCGCATCATGCGCATCTTTGCGAACGATCCGCAATTTGCCGCCTTGCGCAACCCGGATGGCTCGGTCAATAAGGCCTTGCTTGAAGCCCGTGGCATGTCGCCGCTGCAACTCGAAACCATGCTGCGCCAGGAGTTGACGGTGTCGCAGGTTCTGGGGGCCGTGCAGGTGTCCAGCCATGGTGCGCAACTGTCCACGCGCGCCGCGGTGGATGCGTTGTTCCAGGTGCGTGACGTTCAGTGGATGAAGTTCGAGCCCAAGGCCTACATGGCTCAACTGAACCCGACCGCTGAACAGCTGCAAGCGTTCTACAAGGATCCGGCCAACGCCGCCTGGCTGACCACGCCCGAGCAAGCTGACGTGCAGTACCTGGTGCTGGACCTCGACACCTTGAAGGCTCGCGTATCGGTGTCAGAAGACGAGTTGCGTCGTTCCTACAAGGAAAACATCCAGCGTTACTCGACGCCGGAAGAGCGTCGTGCCAGCCACATCCTGATCAAGGCCGAAGCCAGTGCTTCGGCTGAGCAGAAGAAGGCGGCACGTGCCAAGGCCGAGCAGCTGCTGGCGCAATTGCAGAAGAACTCCGCGCAGTTTGCCGAGCTGGCCCGCAAGAACTCCGACGACCCGGGTTCAGGTGCCAATGGCGGCGACCTGGACTTCTTTGGCCGTGGCGACATGGTCAAGTCGTTTGAAGATGCAGCCTATGCGCTCAAGCCTGGTCAGCTCAGCGGTTTGGTCGAGAGCGAGTTTGGCTTCCACATCATCCAGTTGACGGGCGTTCGCGGTGGCGAGACCAAGCCTTTTGAGTCCGTGCGTGCCGAGATCGAAGACGATGCCCGCAAGCAGCTGGCTCAGCTCCAGTACGCCGAAGCGGCTGAGAAGTTCACCAACATGGTGTACGAGCAGTCGGACAGCTTGCAGCCGGTCGCCGACGAGCTGAAGCTGCAAATTCAGACGGCCAATGGCGTCTTGCGTCAGCCTGGCACCAAGGACCAAGGTGCTTTGTCGAACCGCCGCTTGCTGGACACGCTGTTTGACCCGGCCAACCGTGGCAAGGGACACAACACGGAAGCAGTGGAAGTGGGTACCAACAAGCTGGTGTCCGCGCGCATTGTGAAGTACCGCCCGGCCGCCTTGATGCCGTTCGACCAGGCCCAGGCCCTGGTGCGTGAGCGCTGGATGACGGCTCAGGCCCTGAAGGCCGCGCGTGCTGACGCCGAGCAGAAGATGGCGTTGTGGAAGCAGTCGCCCGAGAAGGCGGCGTTGCCGGCTGCGACGCAAATGTCGCGCCGCACGGTGTTTGCTCAGCCTGCTGCGGTGCTCGATGCGGCCTTGCGTGTGCCTGAGAAGCAACTGCCCGCCTGGACCGTGGTGAGCCTGGGCGATGAAGGTGTCGCCCTGCTGAAGGTCAACAAGGTGGTGCCCTTGGAGGTCAAGCCTGAAGAGCTGAAGGAAATGCAGGCGCAGTTCAGCGGCTACTGGGCGAGAGCCGAGGCCGACGCCTACTACCGCGCCCTCAAGCGCGAGTACAAGGTCGAGTACCTGAACGAAGGTAAGAGTGTGGCGGACAAGGCCGCAGCGGCGCAAAAATCTGCGTCGGCCTTGTAAAAAGGTGCGAAATCGCGCTATACTTTAAATCTGTTCTGCGGTGGCTATAGCTCAGTTGGTAGAGTCCCAGATTGTGATTCTGGTTGTCGTGGGTTCGAGTCCCATTAGCCACCCCACCGCATAAGTAAACGCCGACAAGTCTGGTACTTGTCGGCGTTTTGCTTTGTGGGATCGCCACACGAGCGTGACGATCGGCACCTCTGTGGTGCATCAGAGACAATGAGCAGCCCATCGCGCTTGTTCCATCCTGGCTCACGCCATGAGCCAGGAATCGGGGAAGATGAGCGTGAATTCATCCTGCACCCCACTCATGCGCACTGACATCCAGACGGGTCTGTTGGCCCTGCACGGTAACCGCTCCGAGGCCTTGGCCGAGGCGGTGTTGGCGTGGCTGCGTCAACGCCCATTGGCACCCCTTGAAGAAGAGGTCATCCTGGTGCAGAGCGCCGGCATGGCCGAGTGGCTGAAAATGACGCTGGCCCGCGATGGCGGGGTGTGCGCAGCCATGCGGGTGGAGCTGCCGGCGCGTTTCATGTGGCGCACCTACCGGCAGGTGCTGGGGCGCGACCAGGTGCCCAGCCAGTGCGCGACCGACAAGGCCCCGCTGACCTGGCGCTTGATGCATTTGCTGCCGCAGTGGATGCACGCGCCCGGGTTTGAGGCAGTGGCCGGTTTTCTGCAAGGTGACGAGCCGGATCGTTTGTATCAATTGGCCAGCCGATTGGCCGACCTGTTTGACCAATATCAGGTCTACCGGGCCGATTGGCTGGAAGCTTGGGCCGAGGGGCAGGATGTGCTGCCGACCCCGGGGCGGCCCACGCAGCCGGTGCCGACCGAGCAGGGCTGGCAGCCCATGCTGTGGCGCGCCTTGCTGGCCACCTTGGCGCCGTCTGATCTGGAGAGCATTCGGCCGCGCGTGCACCAGCGGGTGCTGTCCGCCCTGGAGCAGGGTGTGCTGCCGGTCAGCCCCGTGGCGCGTCGGGTGGTGGTGTTTGGCATGACCAGCGTGCCCTTGCCGACGCTGCAGATTCTGGCGGCCTTGAGTGCCCACAGCCAGGTGCTGATGGCCATTCCCAACCCTTGCCGCTTCCACTGGGCAGACATCATGGAAGGGCGGGAGCTGTTGCGCGGCATTGCGCGGCGCCGCCATGCCTTGCGGGGGGATGTGGACCTGTCGGCTTTGTCGCTGGACCAGATGCATGCGCATGCCCACCCCTTGCTGGCCGCGTGGGGGCGGCAAAGCCGCGACTTCGTGCGGCAGCTCGACGAGTTCGATGACGTGCAGCAGGCCCAGGCCAACTTCGCCATCCCGCGCGTGGACCTGTTTGACGAGGGCGAGGACGACGATGCGCCGCTGCTCAGTCAGGTGCAGCAGCGCATCCGCGATCTGACGCCCATGGGTGAGCACCCGAGGCGGGCCGTGGCCGCCAGCGACCGCTCGATCGTTTTCCATGCTGCGCACAGCATGATGCGCGAGGTGGAGGTGCTGCACGATCAGTTACTGCAACTGTTTGCTGACACGGCATCGTCGGTGTTTCCGGTGCAGCCGCGTGACGTGGTGGTCATGGTGCCAGACATTGATCAGGTGGCGCCGGCCATCCGGGCGGTGTTTGGACAATACGGGCGGCACGATGCCCGCTACATCCCGTTTGACATTGCCGACCTCAGCGCTCGCGCGAGCAGTCCCTTGGTGGCGGCGCTGGAGTGGCTATTGCGCCTGCCTCAGCAGCGCTGCCGTTTCAGCGAGCTGCGGGATCTGCTGGATGTGCCGGCGGTGGCGGCGCGTTTTGGGATCCCTGCCGATGCCTTGCCCCGGCTGACACAGTGGATGGCCGGGGCGGGGATTCGCTGGGGGCTGGACGAGGCCCATCGCGATAACCTCGGGCTGTCGGCGTGCGGAGATCAGAATACCGGATGGTTTGGCTTGCGCCGCATGCTGTTGGGCTACGCTGCCGGGGAGGGCGTGTTTGACGGCATTGAGGCGTACCCCGAGGTAGGCGGGCTGGAGGCTGAACTGGCCGGGGCGCTGGCCAGTTTGCTGTCGCGCCTGTCGCACTGGCGCGAGGTGTTGAGTGAGCCTGCCACGCCCACCGGCTGGGCCGAAACTGGCCGCGCTTTGATGGCCGACATGGCAGCGGCTCAGGATGACAACGACCGTTTGATGCTGTCGGCCCTGGACGATGCACTGCATGCTTGGCTGGAGGCCTGCGCGCAGGCAGCGTTTGACGCGCCGGTGAACCTGCACGTGGCGCGTGAGGCCTGGTTGTCGGCACTCAATGAGCCCACCGTGAACAAGCGCTTCAAGGCGGGCGGGGTCACCTTCTGTACCTTGATGCCGATGCGGGCCATTCCGTTTGAGGTGGTGTGTCTGCTGGGCATGAACGATGGCGACTATCCGCGCCGCGCCATGCGCACCGACTTTGACCTGATGCTGCAGCCCGGGACGAACCGCGCAGGCGACCGCTCACGTCGCGACGACGACCGGCAGTTGATGCTGGAAGCGGTGCTGTCGGCGCGCAGGCAGTTCTACGTGAGCTGGACGGGGCGCAGCGTGCGTGACAACACTGAGCAGCCCTCTTCGGTACTGGTGTCGCAGTTGCGGGACTATCTTGCGGCCGGGTGGGCGGGAGATGTGCTGGGACCCCGTACCACCGAGCATCCCTTGCAGCCGTTCAGCCGCCGTTACTTCGAGCAAGGCACGACGCTGTTCACCCATGCGCGGGAGTGGCATGCGGCGCACACTGACGTCCAGGCCGATGCCGATGCCGATGCCGATGTTGATGGCAACGTGCCTGACCATGTGCCGTCCATTCCGCCCATGCCACCGTTCGAGCCTGATCCGAACGTGCCTTTGACGATGGCGCAATTGGCGCAGTTCTTGCGCAACCCGGCGCAGGTGTTCTTTCGGCAGCGCCTGAATGTGGTGTTCCATGACATGGATGCCGAGCCCGAAGACGAAGAGTCCTTCGGGCTGGATGCCTTGGAAGAGCATCAACTGGTGTCGACCCTGATGGACGAGGTGCTGGCCGACCTGGATGCGTGGTTGGCATCGCAAGAGGCCGTGACGGATGAGCCAGCGCAGCTGGCGGCCTTGCGGGGGCAGGTGAGCGCGCGCATGGAGCGTTTGCGTCGCTCGGGGCGACTGCCGATGGGGGCGCTGGGCACCTGGACCCAGCAAGAGCTGGAGGGTACCTTGTTGCCCATGTTGGCCGCGTGGCAGCGGGAGGTTGCGCGCCATCCGCATCCTGCGGCGCGTCAACCAGTGCGGATCGAGCAAGACGGCGTGGTGCTGCAGGACTGGTTGGATCACCTGCGCTTGAGCGATGACGCGGACGCCGTGCCAACCTGGCTGGAGCTGTCGGCAGGCAAGCTGGCCAAGGGCAAAGGCAACAAGAAGGAGCCCCCGCAGCCGCGCTTGGACAAGCTGAGGCTGGCCTGGGTGCGCAGCCTGGTGGCTGCGTGTGGCGGCGTGACGGTGCAAGGCGTGTTGGTGGGCAGTGACGCGACGCTGTTGTGCCAGGCCATGGACCCCGCTGCCGCCCAGGACGACCTGCGTGCTTTGCTGAAGGTGTGGCGCGACGGGCTGGATGCGCCGGTGCCGCTGCCGATGCGCACGGCGCTGGCCAAGGTGACCGAGGCGGAGGAGCCCGAGGCGGTGTACGAAGGCGGCTTCATGCGCAGCGCGGAGAGCGAAGATCCGTGTTGGTCGCGCCTTTACCCGGATTTTGATGCGCTGATGGCCGATGGGCGGTTCGACACGCTGGCGCAGGAAGTGTGGGGACGGGTCGTCGCCTGGGCCGCGACCCACGTCACGGTGAGTCTGCACGAAGCACCGATGGCTGACACGGGATCGAACGCGTCTGAGTCCAACCCTGGGGAGCGTGCTGCATGAGCCAGCCTCTGAACGCATTGAGTTTTCCGCTGTGGGGCAGCCGGCTGATCGAGGCCAGCGCGGGCACCGGCAAGACCTGGACGATTGCGGCGCTCTACCTGCGTCTGGTCTTGGGGCATGGGGGCGAAGAAGGCTTCATGCGGCCGCTGTTGCCCGCTGACATCCTGGTGATGACCTTCACCCGCGCGGCCACCCGAGAGCTGTCGGACCGCATTCGCTCGCGTCTGGTCGAAGCGTCGCGTTGTTTCCGCGGCGAAGTGCCCGCAGACCAGGTCGACCCGATGTTGAGGGACTTGCTGGCGGCGTATCCCGACGAGGCGACGCGCAGCCAGGCCGCGTGGCGCTTGTCGATGGCGGCCGAGGGCATGGACGAGGCCTCGGTGCACACGATCGACGCGTGGTGCCAGCGGATGCTGCGTGAGCATGCGTTCGACAGCGGTTGCCTGTTCGACGAAGCGTTGGAGCCAGATGCCGAAGCCCTGTTGACCGAGGCAGCGCAGGACTACTGGCGCCAGCATTGCTACAGCTTGAGCGGCGATGAGCTGGCCGAAGTGCTGAAAGTGTGGGCGGATGTGCAGGCCTTGACACGCGATGTGGGGCGCTTGCATGAGCAGGATTTGCCCGAGGGCGCGGGGCAGGGCAGCTTGGCCGATTGCCTGCGCGAGAGCCTGCAACAACGTCGCCAGCGACTGGAGGCGCTCAAGGCTGGATGGGCGCAACGCGCGCAGGCCATGCGGGACTGGTTGGATGGGCAGACGGCGCCGGCAGTGTGTGACTGGAATCGCGCATCGCTCAAACCTGCCAATTACCAGAAGTGGCTTGCCAATCTGGCGGCGTGGGCGGACGCCCCTGATCTGGATGCACATGGTTTGACCCCGGCCGCTTGCCATCGCCTGAGTCCGGAGGGTCTGCTGGAGGCGCGCAAGGCGTCGGCTCCCGGCATCGAGCTGCCTGAGGACTTTGCAGCTTTTGCGCAATTGCTGGACGATCTGCGGCATCTGCCCGATGTGCGCACACCCGTCCGGCTGCATGGGGCCGCACGCGTGGGGCAGCGGCTGGCGCATCTGAAGCGGCAGGCGGGCACCTTTGGCTTTGCCGACATGCTGCACCGCCTGGATGCAGCCCTTTCAGGCCCGCATGGTGAGACCCTGCGTCAGCGCGTGCTGGCCCAGTATCCGGTGGCCATGCTCGACGAGTTTCAGGACACCTCTCCGCTGCAGTACCGCATCTTCGATCAGATCTACCGCACGGCCGACCACGACCGGCACAGCGCGCTGCTGCTGATCGGGGACCCGAAGCAGTCGATTTATGGCTTTCGGGGTGCCGACATTCACAGCTACATGGCGGCACGTCGGGCCACGGCCGGACGGCACTATGTGCTGGACACCAATTACCGCTCGACCCAGGCGCTGGTGGGCGCGGTGAACGCGTGGTTCCAGCAAGCTGAAGAGCGTGACGGGCCGGGGGCTTTCCTGTTCGGTGAGCCGGGGCAAACCGAGAGCGTGCTGCCGTTTGTGCCCGTGCAGGCCAAGGGCCGTGCCGAGGTGCTGGTGGATGGCCGCGGCGCGGTGCCTGCCATTCAGGTGATCCATGCCCTGGACGGGGTGCGTCCGGCCAAGCAGGCGCTGCGCCCTTATGCCGCCTGCTGCGCCGAGCAGATCGTGACCTGGTTGAACGACCCGGCTGTGGGCTTTGCACAAGAGGGCCAGCCGTTCCAGCGTTTGCGACCGGCCGACGTGGCGGTGCTGGTGCGCGATGGCAAAGAGGCCGAAGCCATTCGCCGTGAGCTGCGGCACCGCAAGGTGGCCTCGGTGTACCTGTCGGACAAGGACTCTGTGTTCCTCAGCGAGGAGTCGCGCGACCTGCTGCACTGGCTGCGCGCTGTGGCGTCGCCGCTGGATGTGCGGCTGGCGCGCGCCGCGCTGGCCACGCGCATGGTGGACCTGAGCCTGGACGAACTGGCGTATCTGGCCAGCCACGACGAGGCTTTTGACGCGCGCAGCGAAACCCTGCGCGAACTGCACGGCATCTGGCAGAACCAGGGTGTGCTGACCATGTTGCGCCAGACCTTGCACCGGCTTGACTTGCCGGCCCGATGGCTGGCGGAGGCCGGCGGCGAGCGCCGTCTGACCAACTACCTGCATCTGGCCGAGTTGCTGCAAAACGCCAGCACGCAACTCGACGGCGAGCAGGCGCTGGTGCGCTGGCTGGGCATGCAGATCGACGAGGGACGCAGCGGCAGCGAAGAGCAGATCGTGCGGCTGGAAAGCGATGCCGACCTGGTCAAGGTGGTGACCGTGCACAAGAGCAAGGGGCTGGAGTACCCAGTGGTGTGCCTGCCTTTTGCGGCGGCGCACCGCAAGGTGGACCCTTCGCGCACGGCGTTTGTGCACCTGCTCGATGAGGCTGGGCAGCGCCGCCTGGTGCTGGATCTGTCCGATCCCGAGGTAAAGGAGGCCGCCGACCGCGACCGTCTGCGCGAAGACCTGCGCCTGCTGTATGTGGCCCTGACGCGTGCCCGCCATGCCTTGTGGGTGGGCCTGCCCGCCGTCAGCGATGGGCGCAGCCAGAGATGCACGAACCACCTCAGTGCGTCGGGCTATCTGCTGGCGGGGCCGAGCCCGACCGAGCCAGAAGGCTTGATGGCCTGCCTGGAAGCTTTGTCAGCGCGGGATGCCAACATCGCCTTGGCGCCGTTGCCGACCCACATTGAGCGTACCCCTTTGAGGCGTGACGAAGCAGTGGTGCCTTTGCAGGCCCCGTCGGTCTACACCGCGCGGTTTGACCGCCGCTGGACCATTGCCAGCTTCTCGGCGCTGGTGCGTTCCTTGGGCAGTGTGGTGGCGTCGCCAGCCCCCCTGGCCGCGCCGCGACCTGCTGATGACGAATGGCCGATGGCGGAGGTCTTGGCAGGTGACGCGGTTAGTGACACGTCGCCTGGTGGCGATCTGACAGCCACGGTGATCCCGCCGACGGACGAAGCAACGTTGGAGACCACGGCCGATGTGCCCGCCTGGCATCGCTTCACCAAGGGGGCCGTGGCCGGTAACTTTCTGCATGACCAGCTGGAGTGGCTGGCCGCCGAGGGCTTCGCCGTGAACCGCCCAGATGTGGCAGAACGCCTGAAGCGTCAGTGCGAGCGGGCAGGGCGGCTGGCGCAGGCCGATGAGGTAGCGCAGTGGCTGCAAGCCGTGGTGAGCCTGCCTTTGCCGGGCGTGGGCGCCAGCCTGCAATCGCTGCAGCGCCGCTTGCCCGAAATGGAGTTCTGGTTGCCAGCAGGCCGGTTGCAGGCGCAGACCATGGATGCCTTGTGCCGCATGCATCTGCTTGCCGGACGGGAGCGACCGGCTCTGCCTGAGCGCGAACTGCACGGCATGCTGATGGGTTTTGCCGACCTGGTGTTCGAACACGAAGGCCGCTATTGGGTGCTGGATTACAAGTCCAACTACCTGGGGGACCAAGGCGCGGCTTACACCCACGAACGGCTGGAGGGGTCGATGGCCGAGCATCGTTACGACGTGCAGTCCGCCATCTACCTGCTGGCCTTGCACCGCCTGTTGCGTGTGCGACTGGGGGATGCTTACGAGCCCACCGAACACCTCGGGGGCGCGGTGTATCTCTTCCTGCGTGGCATTGATGGCCCTGAGCGTGGTGCGTATGTGATGCAGCCGGCATGGCCCCTGCTGGATGCGCTGGACACCTTGCTGGCCGATGAGGAGCACGCCGCATGAGCGCGATTTGCCAAACCCTTGACCAATGGGCCGAATCGGGATGGCTACGCCGGCTGGATGCCGCGCTGTCGGCCTTCCTGTCCGAGCGTGACCCCGAAGCTCAGCCTGCGGTACTGGTGGCGGCTGCCGTGTTGTCGCAGATGGAGGGGCGAGGGCATACCTGCCTGCCGTTGGTCCATGTGCTTGTACCGCCCGTGGCTTTGCTGGCGGGACCACCCGAGGCCCAGGCGGCCTTGCACACGGTGTGGGCCACCTTGCCCGCGACCTTGAGCGGGTGGCTAGATGCCTTGCGCAGCAGCCGCGTGGTGCGTGATGCGCGCCGGTCTGGCGATCAGAAGGCCCCAGTTGATGCCGACGAGGGCCAGCCGCTCGTGCTGGGCGGCAGCGAGTTTGCCCCGGTGCTGTATTTGCGCCGCTACTGGGACTACGAGTGCCGCGTGGCGCGGCAGTTGCGTCAACGGGTGTCAGAGCGCGTCCCGGTGGACGAAGTGGCGACCCGCGCATGGCTGGACCAGTTGTTCCCTTTGCCTGAGCGTGCTGACGCAGGCACGACCAGTCCAGTCACCGATTGGCAGAAGCTCGCTTGCGCTGTGGCCTTGCGGGCACGTCTGTCGGTGATCACCGGTGGGCCCGGCACCGGCAAAACCTACACGGCCGCACGCCTATTGGCCTTGCTGTTCGCGGTCGATGCCGATGCCCAGCGTTTGCGTGTGGCGCTGGCGGCGCCCACGGGCAAAGCCGCAGCCCGCCTCAAACAATCCATCGATGCCTCGCTGGTGCAATTGCAAGACGCCCTGGGTGATCGGATCGACCTGAACGCACTCACTCAGCGGGTGGGCGCAGCCCGCACCCTGCACGCCTTGCTGGGCGCCCGGCCCGACACGCGCCAGTTCCGCCACAACGCCAGCCATCCGCTCGATGTGGACGTGCTGATCGTGGACGAAGCCTCCATGATCCACCTGGAGATGATGGCGGCCTTGCTCGACGCTTTGCCGCCCACAGCGCGGGTGATCTTCCTGGGCGACAAGGACCAACTGGCCTCGGTGGAAGCGGGGGCGGTGCTGGGTGACCTGTGTCGCGACGCCGAGCGGGGGTGCTACGAGCCCGAGACGCTGCGCTACGCACGCGACGTGGCCGGCCAAGATCTGGATCTGATCTACCAGGACCACAGCGGCGCAGCCCCCTTGCTGGCGCAGCAAACCGTGATGCTGAGGGAAAGCCGTCGTTTCGGTGGCCCCATCGGCAAACTGGCCCTGGCGGTCAACCAGGGCGATGTCCGTGCCAGCCACGCCATCCTGTCGCAGGACAAGTCCGGCGCGGTTCGCAACCTGGCCGCCACGGGTCCCGAGGTGGCTGTGCAACTGGCACTCCAGGGACGCCCCAAGGCCGAGGGCGGTTATGCCGAGTACCTGCGTGCGATGGCCGAGCGGCCCGAGGCGGGCGACGAAGCCGCCCATGCGCAATGGGTGCGCCAGGTGCTCACCGCGTTCGACCGCTTCCGCCTGCTGTGTGCGGTGCGCGAAGGCGAATGGGGTGTCGCGGGTTTGAACCGTGCCGTGCAACAAGCGCTGGCCAGTGCAGGCTGGCTCAAGCCCTCAGGCGAATGGTTTGAGGGGCGACCGGTCATGGTGACACGCAACGACCCGACTTTGGGTGTTTTCAACGGCGACATCGGCATCGCGCTGCGCCCGGTCACACGCGGGGCCCCGCTGCGCGCCTACTTCATGGACGGGCCCGAGATCCGCTCGGTGGGCGTCAGCCGCCTGGCCCATGTGGACACGGCCTTTGCGATGACGGTGCACAAGAGCCAGGGCTCCGAGTTCCGTCACACGGCTTTGGTGCTGCCGCCCTATGGTCTGGGCATGTTGCAGCGTGAGCTGGTCTACACCGGCATCACCCGTGCACGGGAGGCGTTCACCTTGGTGGCGCCCGATGCAGGGGCGCTGGCCAGTGCGATCCAGCATCCCACGCAACGGGCCAGTGGCCTGCTGGGTCTGCTGGCGGACGGCTGAGCGCCACGCAGCGCCACGCCGCCTCGAGGACGCTGGACAGACTCAGGTCAGCAGGTAGTCCCTCGGTTCCATGGGGGCGGGCAGATCCCGGTCGCCCAGCATCTCCAGCACATGGACCTCGATGTTCAGCGACATGGCATCCAGCGCCAGGTCGTTGGGCATGGTGCCAAAGGGCTCTTCGATTTCGTCGCTCAAGGCCTCGATGGCGAAGAAGGTGTAAGCCACAAAGGCCACCATCAAAGGTGTCATGAACCCGATCGAGTCCAGCAGGCCGAACGGCAGCATCAGGCAGTACAGGTAGACGGTGCGGTGCAAGATCACCGAGTACGTGAAGGGCAGGGGCGTGTAGGCGATGCGCTCGCAACCACCAAATGCATCGTTCAGGCCAGACAGTGAGTGGTCGATCTCCGCGGCCAAAATGGGTGACAGCTTGCCTTCATCATGAGCTTGTTTCACCTGGGCTGACAGCCACATCATCACCTGCAGCGCCGGCGTACGGCGCCCTTCGAGCTGCTTCACCACCTGCGGCGGCAGCAGACGAGTCATGTCAGCCGTGGGGTCGGTGCCGCGCATTTGATGGCGTGCGGCATGCACAAAGGCGGCAATGCCCAGTACGAACGGACGTGGCTCGTCGGGCATGAAACTGATGCACTGACGCGCGGCGTTGCGGCTGTCAGTCAGCAGCTTGCCCCAGAGCTTGCGGGCCTCCCAGTAGCGGTCGTAACTGGCACTGTTGCGAAAGCCCAGGAAGATGGCCAGCGCCACCCCGACCAGGGAGAAGGGCACGGCGGTGAGGGTGACCTTCCAGTCGAGCAGTTCACCGTGGAAGATGACGACCGCAATCGACAGCGCGGTGGTGAAGCAGAGCTGAGGCAGGATCTTGTTGAGTATCGACCCGCGCCAGACGAACAGCATGCGCAGCCAATTGGGACGGGGACGAACAATCACGCGAGACCTCTGGCCGTGGGGCCCATTTTCTCAAGGACGATATTGTGTCACCCGCACTTCGGCCCAGCCATCTTCGCAGCTTGAGTTGGCCTCATCGCAACGAAAAAAAACCTGGCCCGCAGGCCAGGTTCACTGTGACGCAGACAACGCGGTACGTCAGCCTGCGGCAGACAGGGCCTGAGTCAGATCGGCCAGCAGGTCGTCGATGTGCTCGATGCCCACGCACAGGCGCACGGTTTCCTCGCTCACGCCGGTCTTGGCCAACTCCTCCGGCGACAGCTGGCGGTGCGTGGTCGAGGCGGGGTGAGTGGCCAGCGAGCGCACGTCGCCGATGTTGACCAAGCGGGTGAACAGCTGGAGCTTGTCCAGGAAGCGCGCGCCGCCTTCGCGGCCACCGGGCACGCCAAAGGTCAGCAGGCCCGAGGCCTGGCCCGACAGGTACTTCTGCACCAGGGCATGGTCCGGGTGGTCCGGCAGACCGGCATAGTTCACCCACTTCACCGCCGGATGCGCCTTCAGGAACTCGGCCACCTTCAAGGCGTTGCTGCTGATGCGGTCCATGCGCAGGCCCAGGGTTTCGATGCCCTGGATGATGAGGAAAGCGTTGAACGGCGAGATGGCTGCGCCAGTGTTGCGCAGGGGCACGACGCGCGCACGACCGATGTAGGCGGCGGCGCCCAGGGCTTCGGTGTAGACCACGCCGTGGTACGACGGATCGGGCTCGTTCAAGCGCTTGAAGCGGGCCTTGTGCTCGGCCCAGGGGAACTTGCCCGAGTCGATGATGGCGCCACCCAGGCTGGTGCCATGGCCGCCCAGGTACTTGGTCAGCGACTGCACCACGATGTCCGCGCCGTGCTCGATGGGGCGGCACAGGTAAGGCGAGGGCACCGTGTTGTCCACGATCAGGGGCACGCCATGGCGGTGTGCGATCTCGGCGATGCGGGCGATGTCGGTGACATTGCCGGCCGGGTTGCCCAAAGACTCGACAAAGATCGCCTTGGTACGCTCGTCAATCAATGCCTCGAAGCTGGCAGGGTCCTTGTGGTCGGCAAAACGGGTGGTGATGCCGAACTGGGGGAAGGTGTGGGCAAACAGGTTGTAGGTGCCGCCGTACAGGGCGGTGGACGAGACGATGTTGTCGCCCGCCTCGGCAATCGTCTGGATGGCGTAGGTGATGGCCGACTGACCCGAGGCCACGGCCAGTGCGCCAATGCCGCCTTCGAGGGCCGCCACGCGCGCTTCCAGCACGCTTTGCGTCGGATTCATGATGCGGGTGTAGATGTTGCCTGGCACCTTCAGGTCAAACAGGTCAGCGCCATGCTGGGCGCTGTCAAAGGCGTAGGCCACCGTCTGGTAGATGGGCACGGCCACAGCTTTGGTGGTCGGGTCGGGCGAGTAGCCGGCATGCACGGACAGGGTCTCAAACTTCCAGTCGGGGTTGCTCATTCAAATCTCCAGAATTGATCTTGTGGCGGCCTTCACGCCGCAGGTGCGTGTGAGGCGAGGTGACACGATAGACGGGTAATCGATGCTGGGCAAGGAATCAGCGCGTTCACGCTTCATTGGAAAGCGCATAAAGGGCTGGCACGAGCTTGCGCTGTCTCGGTAAAACCACTCGGGTCAGGCGAAGCGGCCCGTCCTAAACTGACCCAAACCATCCCGTACGTCACCCCGTCATGGGCAAGCTGTGTGTCGCCCACGACACCATCGCCGACCGCAGGAGGTCGTGATGAACGCGCCTTTGCCACACTCGTCCCTGCAGGTCCTGTCCGACCTGTCGCTGGACGACAAGTACACCCAGGAGCGAGGTCGCGTCTATATGAGCGGCATTCAGGCTCTGGTGCGCTTGCCCATGCTGCAGCACACCCGGGATGCGCTGGATGGCTTGCGCACCGCCGGCCTCATCAGCGGCTACCGGGGCTCGCCCTTGGGCGCCTACGACCAGGCTTTGTGGGCTGCGAAAGCCCACCTAAATCACCATCACATCGTCTTCCAGCCCGGTGTCAACGAAGAACTGGCGGCGACTGCCGTGTGGGGCAGCCAGCAGCTCGACCTGACACCGGGGCCACGCCGCTACGACGGCGTGTTTGGCATCTGGTACGGCAAAGGGCCGGGCGTGGACCGCAGTGCCGATGCCTTCAAGCACGCCAACATGGCCGGTACGGCCCGGCATGGCGGGGTGCTGGCCGTGGCGGGCGACGACCATGTGGCCAAAAGCTCCTCGGTGGCGCACCAAAGCGACCACATCTTCAAAGCCTGCGGCCTGCCGGTGTTCTTTCCCAGTAATGTCCAGGAGATTTTGGACCTGGGCCTGCACGGGCTGGCCTTGAGTCGCTTCTCGGGCCTGTGGGCGGGGCTCAAGACCATCCAGGAGGTGGTGGAGTCGTCCAGCACGGTGTCGATCGACCCCGACCGTGTGCAAATCCACTTGCCCGAAGATTTCGACATGCCGCCGGGCGGCCTGCATATCCGCTGGCCGGACTCGCCGCTGGAACAAGAAGCCCGCTTGATGGACCACAAGTGGTACGCCGCGCTGGCCTACATCCGTGCCAACCGCCTCAACCACACGGTGCTCGACAGCCACCATGCGCAACTGGGTTTGATCTCCAGCGGCAAGGTCTACAACGACCTGCGCCAGGCCTTGCATGACCTGGGCCTGGACGACGACGCCTGCCGCCGCATCGGCCTGCGCGTGCACAAGGTGGCCGTGGTGTGGCCACTGGAGGCCAGCATCACCCGCGAATTTGCCACCGGCCTGCGCGAGATCCTCGTCATCGAGGAAAAGCGCCAGATGATCGAGTACCAGTTGAAGGAGGAGCTCTACAACTGGCGCGAAGACGTGCGCCCCAATGTGCTGGGCAAGTTCAACGAACCCGAAGGGGATGTGAGCGGCGGCGAGTGGTCGCACCCGCATCCGGCATCGCGCTGGTTGCTGCGCGCCAAGGCCGACCTCAACCCGGCCCTCATCGCCAAAGCCGTGGCCCAGCGCATCGACAAACTGGGCCTGTTGCGCGACGCCGACCCGACCCTGCGCGCGCGCGTGGCCGAGCGCCTGCGCACCATCGAAGCCAAAGAACAGGCGCTGGCGCATGCCCCCGCCCAAGTCGACCGCCCGCCGTGGTTTTGCAGCGGCTGCCCGCACAACACCTCTACGCGCGTGCCCGAGGGCTCGCGGGCGCTGGCCGGCATCGGCTGCCACTACATGGCGATGTGGATGGACCGTGACACCCGCACCTTCACGCAAATGGGCGGCGAGGGTGTGAGCTGGGTGGGCCAGGCGCCGTTCACCGACGAGCCCCATGTGTTCGCCAACCTGGGCGATGGCACCTACTTTCACTCCGGCCTGCTCGCCATCCGACAGGCGATTGCGGCCGGGGTCAACATCACCTACAAGATCCTCTACAACGATGCGGTGGCCATGACAGGCGGCCAGCCCGTCGATGGCAAGCTCAGCGTGGCCGCGATGACACGCGAGCTGGAGGCCGAAGGGGTGCGCCAGATCGCGGTCGTCAGCGACGACCCGGACCAGTACCACGCCGATGCGGAGCTGGCGCCCGGCGTACAGGTGTACCACCGCGACCGGCTGGACACCGTGCAGAAAGCGTTGCGTGAGGTGCCGGGCTGCACGGTACTGATCTATGAGCAAACGTGTGCCACCGAAAAGCGCCGGCGTCGCAAGCGCGGCACCGAACCCGCCCTGGCACGGCGCGTGGTGATCCACGAAGAGGTCTGCGAAGGCTGTGGCGATTGCGCCGTGCAATCCAACTGCCTGAGCGTGGAGCCGGTCGAGACCGACCTGGGCCGCAAGCGCCGCATCAACCAGAGCAGCTGCAACCAGGATTTCTCCTGCCTCAAGGGCTTTTGCCCCAGTCTGGTCACCATCGAGGGCGGCCAGTTGCGGCGCAAGCAGTCATCCGCTGAACAAGCCGACCCCGCCAGCCTGCCACCACTGACCGAGCCAACACTCCCCAGCTGCACACAGGCTTACGGCATCGTCGTGGCCGGCATCGGCGGCACGGGCGTCATCACCATCGGGCAGCTGCTGGGCGTGGCAGCGCACCTGGAGGGCAAGGGCGTCGTCACCCAGGAGGCTGCCGGTCTGGCCCAGAAAGGCGGCGCCACCTGGAGCCATGTCCAAATCGCCGAACACCAGCGTGCCATCCACACCACCAAGGTCGGCATGGCCGAGGCGGATCTGGTGCTGGGCTGTGACCCCATCGTCTCGGCCCACGAGGCTACCTTGTCCGTCATGCAGCGCGGCCGCACCCGCCTGGCGCTCAACAGCCACGGCACCCCAACAGCCGCCGTGCTGCATGACCCGGCCTGGGCCTTCCCCTCGGGGCAGTGCGACAAGGTGCTGACCGAGGGCGTGGGGCCCGAGCACCTGCGGCGGCTCGACGCCGTGGCCTTGGCCGAACACCTGCTGGGCGATGCCATCTACGCCAACCCCTTGCTGCTGGGCTTTGCATGGCAGATGGGGTGGGTGCCGCTGCAGCGGGCCTCCATCGAACGCGCGTTGACGCTCAATGCCACCCAGGTGGAGCGCAACCTGCAAGCCTTCACCTGGGGGCGGCACGCGGCGCAAGACCCGGCCTTGCTGTCGCGGTGGGGCGCTCCCGCGCAAACCGTGCAATGGTTCGGGCGGGGCAAGCCGTCTGGGTCTGTGCAGACGCTGGATGAGCTGGTGCAAGATCGTCATGCGCGCCTGGTGGACTACCAGGACCGGGCCTACGCCCAGCGCTATCTGGACGTGCTGGCACGGGTGAGGGCGGCCGAGCAGCCGCTGGGTTCGCAGCAGTTGAGCCTGGCCGTGGCGCGCTACCTCTACCCACTCATGGCGTGCAAAGATGAGTACGAGGTGGCGCGCTTGCTCACGTCCGACGCGTTCCGTCAGCTCATCGCCAAGCAGTTTGAGGGGGCGTGGACGATGGTGTACCACCTGGCACCGCCCATGTTGAACCAGGTACTGGATGACGCGGGCCGCCCGGTCAAGCGCGCCTTCGGTCCGGCCTGGCGCGGCGCCCTGCGGGGGCTGGCGTGGGCACGCAGGCTGCGTGGCACCTGGCTGGACCCCTTGCGGCACTCTGCCGAGCACCGTGAAGCTCGCCAGGTGCTGGACGACTACCTGCACGCCCTCGACCAGATCCTGCCTCGCCTGACGCAAGCCAACCTGCCGCTGGCCTGCCAGATTGCCGAGTTACCCAAGACCATCAAGGGCTACGGCCCCATCCGCCAACCCCATGTAGCGGCGGCGAGGCAACAATGGCAGCAGTGGCTGGCACAAGGATTCAGCGCCCAGCCAGGGCCTTGAGGCGCGCAGCGGACGTGCGCAGGCCAGATGTACCCCCAAAAGTGCCTACACTGGCGCCTGATTTCGCCTCCCTGCCATGCGCATCCACACCCTCCGCCAGCGTCTTCGTGACCTGGGCGCCAAACCCATCCACGAACAGCGCGTGCTGCGTCTGTGGTCTCAGGCCTTGCCGCAAGACAGCGGCCGCCGCCAGTTGCAAGACTTTCTGCCTCAAGAGGTGCGCGCCGCCTTGCCCGACATCGTGGCCGAGCTCGAGGGCCTGGCCCGCCTGCGCTCGCAACATCCAGGTGATGACGGCTCCGCCCGCCTGCTGGTCGAGCTCGCCGATGGTCAGATGGCCGAGAGCGTGCTGCTGCCTCGTGACGGCCTGTGTGTCTCTACCCAGATCGGCTGCGCTGTGGGCTGTGTGTTCTGCATGACCGGCAAGGAAGGCCTGCTGCGGCAGATCGGCAGTGCCGAGATCGTGGCTCAGGTGGCCTTGGCTCGCACCCTGCGCCCAGTCAAGAAGGTGGTCTTCATGGGCATGGGCGAGCCCTCGCACAACCTCGACAACGTGCTGGAGGCGATCGATCTGCTGGGCACCGTGGGCAACATCGGCCACAAGAGCCTGGTGTTCTCCACCGTGGGCGCCCCTCGCGCTTTCGAGCGCCTGCCGCAGGGTCGGGTCAAACCGGCGCTGGCCTTGTCTCTGCACTCCACCAAGGCCGATGTGCGCGCCGAACTGCTGCCACGGGCTCCCCGCATCAGCCCGGAAGAGTTGGTGGAGGAGGGCGAGCGCTACGCCCGTGCCACCGGCTATCCCATTCAGTACCAGTGGACCTTGCTGGATGGCATCAACGACACGGAAGAAGAGCTCGACGGCATCGTGCGCCTGCTCAAGGGCAAGTACGCCCTGATGAACATGATCCCGTATAACGACGTACCCGAGTTGCCTTTCCGTCGCCCCTCGTGGGAGAAGGCGGCGGCCATTGCACGCACCCTGCACCAGCGCGGCATTTTGACCAAGCTACGCAACTCAGCCGGGCAAGATGTGGATGGGGGATGCGGTCAATTGCGCGCCCGTCACGCCGTGGCGACGGGCCGCAAGGTGGTGCCGATTCAGCGCGAGCAGTCCAGACCGTAACGTCGTTTCAGCACGGCGGCGTCTTGCGGCGCCTCTTTCTTGACCTGGGCGCAGGCGATGAACTGGCCGTGCATGGTCTTCTTGACCTTGTCGGTGTACATCCAGTCCACGATGTCTTCGGGCTTGAACGTGTAGCTCATGCGAACCTGCATGCGCTGCAACACCACGGGGATCGTGGCCACATAGCCCACATAGCCCTTGTCGGTTTTCTCAATGGGCTGCAGCCAGATGAACTCTTGCAGCTTGCCCTCGCGGACCAGCACGCGCACGGCAACGTTTTCATACCGCTTCTCGTCGCCGGTGGCGGCCACCTTCAGCACCTCGCTTGCGGTGGCGCGCCCTTTCTTCATCGCCGCCTGGATGTGCGGCTGGCTCGGGTCGATCTCCAGCTCCGTGCGTGACTCGGCCTGCGCGGCCGATGCGGGCGCAGAGCTTGCGGCCGGCGCAACCGGCTTGCGCGCCTGGGACCAGGACGCCGAAGCCGTGCACAACAGGGCCGAGGCCAACAAAGTCAGGGAAAGATGGCGCATGAACACAGACTCAGACAGTGAAACAATCGGGGCAGTGTAGGAGGGCGCCAGCCCCGCCTTGCTAGGGATCATCACCCGGGTAACCCGATCAAGTCCCCTCAGAGGCCCCTTCATTTGAGGGGCGTGGCGCTGACGCGCTGCCTGTCACCGGTTCGCTTGCTGTGGGGTTGGCCGATGCGGTGCCACTGGCGGCCGGTGTCACGGCGCTGGCGGCCACCTCTGCCGAGGTCACGGGCTCATCACCCACGGTGACCTCTTCATCGGTCTCGCTGGCGGCGCTGGCGGGTGCGGCCGGCTGCAAAACGCCACCCAGCCAGTCATTGACGCGCTTGATCACATCGGGGTCGTGCTCACCCAGGCGCAGGCGGGCATCGATCACCCGGTTGCGCAGCGCCTGTTGAAACACCTCACCCACGATGGGCAAGGCACTTTGCGAACCTCGTCCCCAGTAGTCGCTGCGCAGGGTGATGCGGTTGTCGTTGAAGCCCACCCAGGCGCCGCCCACCAGTTGGCCGTGCATCATGATGAACCAGCCATCGGTGTTGTTCTGCGTGGTGCCCGTCTTGCCCGCGAGGTCAGCCCGCAAGCCGTAGCGGCTGCGAATGGCCGAGCCGGTGCCCTTGTCGATCACGCCGCGCATCACGTCCAGCAAGGTGGCGTCCACCTCGGGGGGCAGCACCACCTTGGGTTTGGGCATCGCGAACTCTCCCAGTACCTTGCCTGCTCGGTTTTCAATGCGGGTCACAAAGCGGGGCGCAATGTAGCGCCCACCATTGGCCATGGTGCCGTAGCCCGTCACCATCTCATACAGCGTGACCGGGCTTGTGCCCAGCGAGAGCGACATCACTTCTTCCAGCGGGCTCTCGTTCACACCCATCTTGCGCGACAGGTCGGCCACCTTCCCGGGGCCCACCTGTTGCATCAACTGCGCGGTGATGATGTTCTTGGAATAGACCAAGCCGCTGCGTAGTGTGATGTTGCGGCCACTGGGTGGGCGGCTGTCCGTGGGGCGCCACACGTCGCCGCCCTCGGTTTCGATCTCGATGGCCTTGTCGGGCAAGGTGTCTGTGGGCTTGGCGCCTTGCATGAACGCCGCGGCATACACAAACGGCTTGAAGGTGGACCCTGGTTGGCGACGTGCCTGCTGCACATGGTCAAACTGGTCCTGCTCAAAATCGCGGCTGCCCACCCAGGCGCGAATCTCGCCTGATTGCGGGTCCAGCGCCATGAAGCCAGCCTGCACCTGGGTCTTTTCTTCCTTCAGCGCCTTCATGAAGGCAGCATCGCCCGTCAGCCGCGCCATGGCTTCCGATTCGGTCTGCCCGGCCTCGCGGGCCTTCTTGTACTCGCTCGACTCACGCACGAAGGCCTGCACCATGTCCAGATCAATGGACCAGACCGACGAGGGTGCCCAGGCGCTGTCGGCCACGGACTGCAGCTGCCGCCCCTGACGTTGCACCGCCTGCGTGGCCCACGCCTGCAGGCGCGAATCGATGGTGGTGTGCACCACCAAGCCATCTGCATAGATGTCGTAATCGTTCTGATCCGCCCATTCGATCAGCCACTTGCGCAACTGCTGCATGAAGTGCGGGGCCTCGCCGGGGGCCTCCGTCTGGCGCTCGAAGTCCAGGCGCATCGGGCGCTTTTTAAGGCGATTGAACTCGGCGTCGGTCAACTCACCGCGCTTGAACATTTGCGACAGTACGGTGTTGCGCCGCTGCTCGGCCCGCTCGGGGTTGAGCACCGGGTTGTAGTAACTGGTGCCCTTGAGCATGCCGATCAGCGTGGCGCTCTCCAGCACGTCCAGCCGGCGGGCAGGCTTGTCGAAGTAGGTGCGAGCCGCCATCTCGATGCCGAAGGCGTTGTACAGAAACGGCACCGTGTTGAGATAGGTCTCCAGAATCTCGTCCTTGGAGTACAGGGCCTCGATCTTGAGCGCCGTGATGGCCTCTTTCAGCTTGCGGGTCAGCGTAGGCGCACGGCCAATCTCCTCGGGGTAGAGGTTGCGTGCCAACTGCTGCGTGATGGTGGAGCCGCCTTGGCGGTCGCCCGAAAAGGTGCTCAACGCGGCCGAGGCGGTGCGTCGCCAATCCAGTCCAAAGTGCTCGTAAAAGCGGTGGTCTTCGGTGGCCACCAGGGCTTTGACCAGGTGCGGCGACATCTCGTCGAGCTTCACCCAGGCGCGGTTGGCCCGTTTGAACACGGCCATCTCTTTGCCGTCGGCCGCCAGGATGCGAGCAGGTTCGGTGATGCGGGCCTTGCGGATGTCGCTGATGCTGGGTGTGAGCGGAATCAACACCAGCACATACAGCAGGCACAACGCCGGGATGGCGGCGATGCCCCAGAAGATGCCACGACGGGTAGGGTGCCGCAGGTGGTGCAGCGTACGGCGCAGCAGCACAACAGCCTGCGCCTGGATACGGGCCAAGTCCAGTTTCATCGGAACAGCGTGAATGAAGGATCAGGACAAGGGCGTCGTGGGCGCGCCGAGAAGCGACATCGCGCCAGCGGTGAGGATGGCGGCGCTCAACCACGCGCCGATGCGCTTGAGCAAGCCCACATCCACCGAGCGCCCGTGTTGCGTGGGACTGCCGCCAAAGCCGAAGACAAAAGCGTGCGCGGGCAGGGCGACGAACACCAGCATGCCCAATACCATCCACATGCTGCCGGACGAGCCGGGATCTGTGAACAGCGGCCAAAGCCAGGGCCAGGAAAACGCAGAGAGGCAGCCGGCCAAGGCCGCGGTGAGAACAGTGGGCGTGATCTTCATGGGCGATTCAAATGGGGGGCGAGCGCACGGTGTGTGCCCCCCGGAAACTTACCACGAAGCCACGCCTGCCCGGCGTCACGCTTATCGAAAGATGCCCAGCTTGCCCAGGATGAAAATCAGCAGCACCGCGCCGGCGATCGAGACCACAAAACGCATGATGCCGCCCGCAGGCGCAATGCCCAGCGCTCCGGCAATCCAGAAGCCCAACATCGAGCCCACCACGCCGACCAGCACGTTGGCGATCCAGCCCATCTGGGCGTCGGTGTTCATGAACATGCTCGCCAGCCAGCCGACGATGCCACCAATGATCAATGAAATGATCCAACCCATGTCTGTACCCCTTTCAGGTGTCAGAACTTCTCGGCAGCGAGTCCCGGCGGGACTGACGCTGCCCTTCACGCGCTGACGCAGGCGTGCATCAGCGGGTTACTTTACCGATCATCCCCATGATGTCGTCCAGCGGGTTGCCGTCACCGTTGAGGTCCAGCATGGAGGCGAGTCCACCCGATGCGGGGGCGCCCTGACCGGCGCCACCACCGCCACCGCCGAGCAGGCCACCCAGCAAACCGCCAAGGCCTCCACCCAGCCCCCCCAGACCGCCCGCAGAAGGATCTTGCTGAGCGGATGCGGCACCGCCACCAGCTTGCTTGGCCATGTACCCGGTGACCAGCATGGCCAGCATGGGCAGCATCTTCTTGAGCAACGAGGGGTCGAGCCCTGACTGCGAGGCAGCGTTCTGCGCCACCGCGCGGCTCACATCCTTGGACCCGAAAATCTGACCGAGAACATCGTTGCCCCGGCTCACGTCTGTGGGCTGCGGACCCAGCACCTGGTCGAGCAGGCCACCGCCGCCGAGTTGCCCCAGCAAACCGCCCAGGCCTTCAAGGCCCCCAGGTCGTGACTGGGCCTGCTTTTTGAAGCCGCCAAGAATGGCCGGGGCCAGGGCCTCAGCGGCACTGGTGGCCTGCGTTTCGCTGACGCCCAGTTCCTTGGCAATGGACTGGAGTCCGCCCATCTGGGCCAGAATGTCGGTGATCTGCATATGACTACTCCTGTGCCGGGTGGTGATGTCGCTGGCTCAGTCCAGCAGCTCTTTGGGCACGTTGCCACCGTTGGCAGCGATGCGAGTGAGCACGGCTTTGTGCAGCCAGGTGTTCATCTTGGCCGAGTCCGCCATGAGGTCGGCAGGGCAGTTCAATTCCGTGGCCAGCTCTTTGCGTGCAGTCAGGCTACTGTCCATGTCGAGGAGCTTGAGCAGATCGACAATCGAGGTTCGCCAGTTCAGCTTTTGGGCATTGGCGCTTGCTCGTTGCTCCAGTTGCGCCACCACATCGACAATTTCGACAGGTTTGGGTGCAGCCGGTGCAGCCGGCGCCGTTCCTGCGGGAGGAGCTGTCGGTGTGGTCGAAGGGGCTGTGGTCGGTGCCTTGGGGACTGCGGCGTCTTCCTTGCCGATGCCGAGCTTTTCGAGAATATTGCTGAAAAATCCCATGGTTCTCTCCCTGGTTGATTGGCGAGCCAGCATGCACCCGCCGGGTGACAAAGGCGTGTCGCCTCTGCCTGTTGCACCGCACAGATTCACACTAACTCAACACACCAGCGATCAGCGTTGCTTGCCACCGATCACGAGGAGGAGGCCTCCGGCAACGATGGCTGCGATGCCTGCCCAAACGGGAACATTGACCGTTTCTTTCTCTTGGACGGAAAGCTCGAGAGGACCCAGTTTCACGGCCGTCGTGTCTTTGGTGTAACTGAAGCCGCCATAGGTCAGGCCGAGTACCCCACCGATGATGAGCACGATGGCGATGAGTTTGATGGCGTTCAAGGTTCAGTCTCCTTTGACTGGGTACTTCATGCGCGATAAAGGAAAATGCGCCGCCAACGATCGACCAGCGGAGCGGCAGCGCGTACAGCCTTACTTGGACTTGCCCTTTGAAGAGGCTTTGAGCACAAACGTGATCTTCAGCATCACGTTGTAGGAAGTGATCTTCCCGTTGCTGACCTCAACGCTTTGATCCTTGACCCATGCACCCGTCACCTCATTGACCGTTTCGGCTGCACGAGAAACGCCTTGCTTGATCGCATCCTCGAAACTGATCTTGCTTTTAGATATGACCTCTATGACCTTGGCGACTGACATGGTTGCTCCACAGAAAGTTATAGGAAAGTTCATTCTGCGGCCGTGTGGTGTTCAGGGCAAGCAACATTTGGTTGACGCATGTAAACACCCCAAAAGCTCTGGCGCGCGCAGGCCAATGCGCAATGAGCCATCAAGCGCTGTGGCGCATGGCTGGGTCACCGATCCACTTGGGCGAGCGCCTACCGGGTTGGCTTGGCAATGCGATGCAGTTCGCGCTGCATGGCCTTTTGCTCGTTGATGGACTGTACGAGCCGCTTATCGGCCTCGTGAACGATCTTGAACAAGAGCTTGGCATCGGGATCCTGCCAGTTCGCACCAGACGATCGCGCCATGAACGCGACCGCGCGCGAGAAGTCCACCAAAGAGAGCTCGGCACTCCCGCCGCGAGCCGGCATGGCGCGCACACCAACCCAAGCATGCCCTGTCAAGACGTGCTGGCCCTCTGCAATCAGTGGTGCCCATGCGGTGCGATCGCCGAGTTTGGGTGCGTGCGCAACGCCGCTGTCGTGACAGGCAATGCACACCTTTTGATAGACCTGCTCACCAGAACTGCGCGCTTGCAAAAGGGCAGGCTGGGCATATGCACCTTGCGCGACGAGGACCGTCAGCGTAAGAAATCGAATCAAAAACTGAACAGACATGTGACTGCAATCGAGCGTAAAACCCGCGCTGGCCAGTAGCCCAGTGCTACTTGTTCTTCAGCTTGCCCTTGGGGGCCACCGATGTCATGGGCGGTGTCGGGCGGGTGGATGGGGTACCAAGGCCTGAATCTTTGGGTGGACTGGTGTCCTTCTTGGCCTTTTTGGGCATCTTGTTGCTACGTTGTTCGCCTTTGGGCATGTTGGTCTCCTGATGGTGCTGCTCAATGTAACTGCTTTATAGGTCAAGCAGTCGCGGGTGCGACGAGACTTTGAACACAGGCGATTGCGGCCGCAGGGTTGGGCGACGTGCAGCGTGGCATCCGCTCGGATGAGCGTACCGTCAATGGATTCACCGGCGTTGTCGTGAGCGGGTCACGCTCATGTCTCACAGAATGACGGGATTAAGCAGAATTTCCGCCTTCCATATCGACGGTGTCATGAAAATACAGCCGGTTGGAATCAGATTTTTTGGATTTGTACATGGCCTGATCGGCTGCCTCCAGCAACGCAACAGGTGAGGATGCGTCATGTGGGTAGAGTGATATCCCGATGCTGACTGAAATCTGGACAGGCTGATGCGCGATGTTGAAGGGGAGGGTGAGTGCATCAATGATGTTTTGAGCCACCATCGCCACATCCGCGCGCTGCTTGGCGCCGGTGAGAATCACGGTAAATTCATCGCCACCCAAACGGGCCACCGTGTCTCCCTCCCGAACACAATTTGTCAGGCGCTTTGCAACGTCAGACAATAAGCGGTCCCCCGCTTCATGGCCGAGCGTATCGTTCACATTCTTGAAGCCATCAAGGTCCATGAAAAGTACGGAGAGAGGCGTCTTGCTGCGCTTTGCGTGTTTGATTGCCTGCTCCAGTCGATCTAGGAAAAGACGTCGATTTGGTAGCCCAGTCAAAAGATCATGGTGTGCGGTGTGCCATATTTTTTCTTCGGCGAGCGCCTGCTCGGTCACGTCTCTGCAAATGCAGACCACCGCTTCGGTGTTCTGATGTTCGTCAAGCACAGGTGCCAGCAGATACTCGAACCTTTCGCCACGGGCAGAAGCAAAGGTATAAATGAACTTGCCTCGGTGTGTGGACTTGTCGGCAATCACCTTTTCAAGATGATGCTGGATTTCAGAGGCGAACGAAAAACCGAGGTCCAAGACGGATTTTCCGATGATCGCATCGAGCTCCATCGCAAAGAGGTCGGTTGTGGCCTTGTTGGCATATATGAAAACGCCTTCGAGATCCAGCACATAAATCGGATCAGGCGATGCAAGCAGAACAGCACCGAACAGCCGGGTTTCTGTCTCTTTGACGGTTGCATACTGCTCCAAGGATTCTGCGACCGCCTGGTCTATCGCTTCATGAAACCGGGTGAGGTCTTCAACCTGTTGCCCGGTAATGGTGGGGTAAGCCTTTGTCCAGTGTGATACCACGCTCGCGCGCAGGGCACGAAACTCGGAAACTGTGTCAATGACGCTGAAGCCGCTGGACTGTCGATCGCCACCATGTACCTCTGCCGAAGTCTCCCCTTCAGCCTTCGGCTCACGGCCCATCGATTTGGCGGCCTGTTCTGACTCACTCTGGTGTGAGTCGAGATCTTCGGCGATCTCCAGAAGCATGCCCCTGGCGTGGTCGCGTAGGCCAGTCTTGCCCATATCCTTGGCTGGAAGGATGGTCAGGGCAAATTCCTCCCAATCTTGAAGAATCGGCTCAATTTCCGCTCGAATGAAGTCCGCCAATCGCATATTGATCTGCATTTCTTTGACTCTCAATGAAAACAGAAGGTTAGTTGCCGGCGGGCAGCGTCACTTCGCGCAGCGAAGGCAAGAAGCGAATCGCTACTCCGTCACGTTTGGCCAGCGGACCAAGCCATTCCATCGCGACGTTCATGTTGTCGGCGAAAAGGGGAAGTGGAACGAGCGGGGCTCGCAGCGATTGGGTGAAGTCGTCCCAATGCACAGGCAAGACAAGCTTGGCCCCGGTCTTCGTCACGACCTCGTTCCAATAGGTTTCGGTGAACACATTTGACTGTCGCCCGAGTGTGCCGATTCCCAGAATAACGATGTCTGCCTGCAGCCCCTCAAATGCGTTGACGCTGTAGTTGGCGCTTGGCACGATGAGCACTTTGCCAAGCGGGTGCTCGACAAAGAATGAGTGGTTCTCTGCCGCTCGGAATTCCCCAAGCTTTGCGGGAAACTGAACGGGGTGTGTGATGAACCCGGGGCTGATGGCATCGGGAGAGTGCGGCGTCTCAAAGGCAGTGACACGAAAATGACCAATCAGAACGGTCTGCCCCACCTTCAGCACGCGCAATTGGTGCTCTGGCGTGCTCTGGCCTCTCGCAATGTTCAGCGTCGACTCAGAGCCGTAAACGATGGCGTCGGTTTTCTGCGCAACGAGACCCGAGTCCATGGCATGGTCATGATGGGCGTGAGCGACGAAGATCGCGTCGATCTTGCTTGGAGCCTTGCGCAGGGCAAAGTTGATCTCTTCTGGATCCGGCTTGATCGACATCATCAGACGCAACCAGGATGGCCGCGAAAAGAAGCCGTCCGTCATGATCGAACTCATCCCGTCGGTCAAGAGGATTGTGCTGGTGCCGAAGAACACTGCACGCAAGCCTGGCTTCCTGCCTGCGTCCCGCTCATAAAGGACCTCAGCGGAATCAACATCGACCGCTGGCCTTGCATAGACAACCCCTTGCAACGCGCCAACGAGAGCCGCCAAAACGATCAGAGCCGTGACAGTGACGATCTTGATGCGCCGACTGCTGAAGCCAGTTGCTGGCCTTAAAAATTCCATGATGCGTAGTCCAAATGGTTCACCTTGTCGACGTTCGGGGCGCCGCGTTTGGCCGTGATTCGCGCAGAACGCACAAGGCGGTGGACAAGCAGCCTGTGCCTCACGAATCAATGAACCGGCGCCGTTGCCTGCATGCGGAGGATCGACTCATGAGCGCCATGGAGGGATTGAACGACTGTGCCGGTGTCGTGCGTGAGCTTGCCGAATGAGGCAGATCTTCTCAGATGCAGCAAGGAATGACTACCCTTATTGGCCAGTGACATGACCGCAAGCAGTTCAAATGTCGGCGTTCACATCGAACTCACCGGCAGACGGGGAGCGAAGCTCAGTACAGCCCTTGCAATGCGAATTCAGGGCGTTGTCGTTGATGGAATGCTCATGCGGCAGCGCGTTGGTGGGGGTTCCGGGACTTCATTGCAGACTTCAAATGCTCCTGGCCTTATGCCTCCGCCAACGGTTCTGTATGGGCCGAAACATTCCGCGCTTTCCTCATACAAGCGCTGCCAAGTCACGCAGTCCGTTCGGTCATTCGGAACCTGGGCTGGGCGCTTGGCGGAAGGAGCAGACGCGACAGAAGCTGGTGCGGCGCTTGAGGCAGAAGCACTGCGGTTGGTAGAAGCCAGCAAGGCTTTGGCGCGCTCTGCTTGACTGCGCTCGAGTGCTTCGCGTTGTTGCTCAGCTGTTGGCTCGGCACCGCCAGCATTCACGGGCTTTGCGATGCGCTTATACCGGTCGGGCACCACGTCTGAATAGTGAACCCTCCCTCTTTCATCGATCCAGCGATACACAGTGGAAGCGCCTGCCACAGACGACATCAGCAAGGTCGCGCCGAAAACGATGGTGTAGGCGAGCGGTAGCATGGGGGTGCTCAAAGAATTTGTTGGCGGGCGTCAACGTTGAATGATGGGATGGACTCTTACGCTTTTTCCGCATCAATGTGCCAGCCAGCTTTCAGGTGGTGTGACGGCCGGCGCTCAACACGAAGGCGTTCGAAATGAATGCTACAGCCCGTATTCAGAAGATTCAATCCCATCGCGGCGTGGTGGTTGGCGTTGATATAGCGGACTTGGAGTTTCAAGTGTGTGAGGCGGGTGCGCACTGGCGGCGTCTCGGTAGAGCCACCGGCTGAGTCGCCCGCAGTTTGAGCGCTTTTGTGATGAGGTGGCGTGCGCCATGGCGCACCATTGGTCACGCAGGCTCAAGCAGTGAAGCAATTGAGGTGGTGGTGCGCATGTATCGATGTGACACACCGCAACGGAGGCGCAGTCACAAGGCAAACCACTGGACACGATCAAACGCTGGGCTCTGTAAGTCCAAGTCAAAACGTGCCACAACAAAGCCACATCTGCATTGGCCAACAAGCTTCCATGATCTCGGATGTGTCAGACGCCATGATCAACATTGAAAGCGATGTCGAGGCGTGGGTAGCCAATGTATGACTGTCCTCTGTTACCTATCGATGAACAGCGCCTCCTTCAATATTGATGTGATCTAGGCTGCTTCATTCTAGTTAGCTGGCGCCCATCAGGCGCATCCGAAGCGATGGGCCGCATCAGCTACCGCTAGGCTGAGGTGCGAAGGCACGGTGTTGCACTTGAGGCGGTAACCTACGCCTTACGTGCGAAAGCCGCGACCTTTTCCAACCACTTTTCCTGTTGATCCGGAGAAGCGTAGCGGAGGGGGCCAAAAGAAGTGATCTTCACTGGCTTGACGCCAGAGAATTCTAAGATGGTTCTCTTGATTTGATGATGACCTGGCATCTTGTACACGAGCCGAAAATACCATGGAGGAGTGTCCATTGTAGTAAAGACGTGTGCACTGCGGCCAGTAAGCAATTTGTCCCAAAGTTGGGAATTCTTGCGATACTTGAATGCGAAGCCGGGTAAAAAGGTTCGGTCGAAGAAGCCTTTGAGTATTGCCGGCATAGAGCCCCACCAAATAGGATAGATAAGAACTAGATGATTTGACCACTGGATTGCGTCTTGCGCCTCCGCAAGGCATGGCTCTAGTGCTTGAATATATTTATATCCACGGTGGAGAATTGGGTCAAAGATGAGATCGCCCAACATCAACATGCGCACTTCGTGCCCTGAATTTTTTGCTTCCTGCTCGTATTTTTTTGCAATAGAGCCACAATAACTGCTTGAGTCAGGGTGCCCAAGAATGATTGTAATTTTCTTTTTCATACATGCCCTATTTTAGGATGACACGCCGACTTCCTCGGCCTCACATCCATGTTAATTGGCAAAAAAGCTGCGCATTTTTTTCCGTGCTGAACCTGTGGGTAGGCTGGCCGATGACTCGGAAAAATTTGCATTTCTCTCGCAGGTGAGCATGTTGAACGTTGACAGAAGATCCTTCTTGAGCCGCTGCAATTCCTTGATGTGAGTGTCTATCTGCCCAATTTTCTTGCGCAAGCCTTCCTCGATCTGCGTGCGACCGAACTGACCGGCGGTCATTTGCGGAATGATCGAGCCGATTTCAGCAAGCGAGAAGCCCAGTGACTGCGCGCTGCGTATGAATCGTACGCGGCTGATGTGAAGTTCATCGTAGCGGCGATACCCGTTTTCTGCTCGCTGTGGCTCATCAAGCAGCCCAAGCTTTTCGTAGTAACGCAGCGTATCTGCGGTGGTACCAGTTGCTTTGGCCAGGGAGCTGATGTTCATTGGTGAATTCCCTTAAAAAAAACTGCTTGACATTGGAGTCTACACCAAGGTTTAAGGTGCCGGCATTGCTACCAATCGAAAGCGATTCATGAAACGATACCTACTTGCTTTGACCGGCCTGGTGCTTGTTAGCCTCGCTTCTGCAGGCGATGCTTCTGGAACGTCGCACCACAAAAAAATCCCGCCGAGAGTCGGCATGTCAATCATCCGCACTGCGAGCTCGACCACGCTTGAAGGGCTGCTCTTTTCGGGGGGGAGCATGACCACCAAGGTAAAGGCCAACTTCTCGGCGTTCCTCATTAAACATGGAGAGGATATCTTGTTGTTTGACACTGGGCTCGGTAGCCATGTCTCCCAACAATATGAGCAAGACATGCCATTCTGGGCCCGCCCATTATTCAAGTACGACGAACCTGTCGTGACGGCACGCAGTCAACTTGACAAGGAAGGCGTATCGCCGGTCGGCAACATTATCATCAGCCACAGCCATTGGGATCACGCGAGCGGCATTTCCGACTTTCCTGAGGTCACAGTCAGGGCGCCAGCATCCGAGTTGGAGGTGATCCGTCATGCCGGAGACGGCTTTGGGGGGGCCTGGCCTTCACAAGTTAGCTCTCCCAGTATCAAATGGAAGAGTCTCGACTTCAAGCCAGGTCCTTATGAGGGCTTCGATGCCAGCCTAGACTGGTTTGGTGATGGATCGGTGGTGCTAGTACCTCTATATGGACACACGCCGGGCTCAGTTGGGGTCTTCGTAACAGTTGATTCAAAACGACGCTATTTCTTGGTGGGCGATACCGTCTGGCGTGCCGCAGCCTTGAAAGAAGGACGCCCCAAATTTTGGGCGGCAAGCTTGCTTGTTGATCATGACAGGGAGAAAACTCAGCAAGTTGTTGAACAGATACGTGCTGTGGTCAAGCGGAACGCTGATCTAACGGTCGTGCCATCTCATGATGCTGCCGTGCAGGACGCGCTTGGTTACTTTCCAGATTGGGTGAAGTAATTTCTTTGCCAATACGGACCTTGCGGCATAGCCGCCGCAAAGCCTAACGAATGAAAGGGACTTCCCCTGCCCGAGCTAGCCGCGATTTGCGGCCGCGGATTCACATTCGAAGTGCAACACCTGTTTTAGAAGTTGGGGAGCTGGGATACTGCGGCTTCCTCTCTCCGGCCAGACAGGGGTT
>MESA01000006.1:102254-147795 GCA_001770775.1 Burkholderiales bacterium RIFCSPHIGHO2_12_FULL_63_20 | reverse complement strand
GCCAGAGGTGCGCTCAGCCGCCATTGCGGTCATGTCAGCACACCCAATCATGGTCAGCACTCATTTGTGCAGACCTTCCCTAACGTTGATAACCACCGCGCCGCATTTAGCCCAATTGGATTTGAGTCCTTTCTCAGAAAGTGCTTCGATCAAATCCTCTTTCTTGATTTTTGCATAGGGGTTCGTGTCCCAATACTTCAGGGCAGTATCATGTAAGGCCATGAATGCATCTGTGGGAAAGCCTGACCCTGGTTTTTTGTCCGTGCTTTGTGCAGCAGTGTACTCAGCATCGCTGGGACAGATCAGACATGCCATGACTGAGGCATCGGTAACCGATAAGAACTCTTTTAGTTTATTCTTCGCATTTGTTCGCCATTCAATTTGGCGCGGCAGTCTGCTGCCCCTGACATTCGTCCAGAGGGTTTCAAAAACAACGTGCATATGGTAGAGTTTTTCCGAGAAAACACCTTCTCTGCGTTCCATTTTGAAAGTTTTTCTTTCAGGTACTTGTGCGATTCTTGATTTGATTTTTTCGAATGCTTCGTTTGTGATGTGGAGATGTTTTGCCTCTACGCGTATGGATTCAGGTCTATGTTCGTTTCTGAGGTCTAATGAGCCTTTCCAGCTTACCTTGTGCGTGAGTTGCGACGGTAAGAGTCCGAAGATCGGGATTGCTTTGTAATATCCAGTTAATTCATAGGCTATTAGGTCCTCAAATTTATGTCTCCAACTAGGAGTGGTAAGTTTCCCGTTGTCGGCTAATCCGAGGTGGCTTGAGGAGGCATGTAATTCTGTTTGCGAGGTCAGGCTTGCTAAGGTGGCGCGTGTGATCGAAAGAAAATGAATTTCAGGTCTAGGCTCGGCAGGCGAGTAACTGGAGTTCAATGTGTGGTTGATTTGGGCGTCCCCGGACGGGTGCCTTCTTGAGTCAATAACGAATACTGTTAAGTGCTCAGGGACCTTGAAGAACAGGTCGACTTCGAGTGACTTGCAATGATGAAGAACGTCTTCCAGCGTCACCCCTGTTTTTTGAGCGATACCGTGGAGTTGATGACAAGTGGTCATGGCGCTGCATCTGAGTAGTCACTCATGCAAACACTACGCTAGATCGGTCATCTTGATCATGTTGCGGTGACGATTGATGTGAGCTTTGACCCAATCAGGTCGAATGCTTTACGTTGATCGTCGAGACGGCGGGTCCTGACGTATCGGCGCCTCACATTCGATTCGATGACATGGTTCAGGCACTCATCAATCACATCGCCGCTGACACCCAACTCTGCCATCATTGTTCCGGTGGTCCTGCGCAGATCGTGCATGGTCCAGTGGCCGCCGGGAAGTCGTAAGGAGTCGTGCGCCTTCGTTCTTTGTTTCAGGCGACTGCCTTGATCTTTTTGCCGATCGGCAATTTGCTTGCCAATGCTCGCCCGCTTGATTGGAAGTCGATTGTTTTCACCAGGGAAGATCCACGGGCTTAGTTCGCCTGGATCACCATCTTTAAGATGCTCACGAACCTGACAGAGTTGCTTCAGGACCTTCAGTGCAAAGTCTGACAGATGGACTGAGTGATCTCGCTGATTTTTTGTGTCTGGCAGGTACCACGTGCGGGAGTCCTGATCGACGATGCCAATCTTGGCACCATCAAGGTTGGCAACATCTTGAAGTGCGGAAATGCGCTGGGTTCTTTCAAGTGGGGAGTCGGGGAGGGCGGTGGACCAAATAGCTCCAACGAGTTCGCCGACCCGGACTCCAGTGGCAAGCGTTAGCCAGATGGCGCATGAAGATCTAAATGCTAGACCGGATGCAAGGATCTGTTTGTCTAAAAGGCTCAACTCGGCCTCGGTCAAGAAGCGGTCCCGTTCTGTAGCCTTACCTACAATGCGTGCCTTTTCCACCCCGGACAGGGGGTCGCTGTTTATGAGTTGCCGATCAAGCGCAAAGGTTAGCATCTGCCTCATGTCCGCCCACATCATCTGGGCTGTCCGATGCCTTCCAGCGCTTCGCTGCTCGTCTAGCAAACCAATGAGATCTGCTCTAGTCAAGTCTCGAAGCAGGGTTGTGCCAATTTTTGGTGAGACATAGCGGTCAAACTGCTGTTGTGCGAGTTTGCCCCCATCCTTCCGGCCTTCACGTCGCCCGTCAGCCCCAATGCGTGGCTGCAAGCTGGTGGTGCGCCAGCGCTCAAACAGTTGATTGACTGACAGAAGGCGTTGGCTTTCCTGCTTGGCCTGTTCGATGGCCGCTTGCTGTTGGCGCAGCTCTTCGTTGAGGCGCTCTTGCTCGAGCTTCTGGGTGTTTTCGAGGTACTCACGCAGGTCGACGATCCCTTTTTCTCGCCGTAGAGCTGACCAAGCCAGAGCGCGTGCCCGAGCCTGGGCAACAGTGAAGCTGGAATGACCGTCACCTTTGGCGCTGAAGGGGCCAATTGGTAGTCGAACTTGCCCGGTAGTGCCCTTGTAGCGGTAGTAGAAAGTACGCAGACCGCCACGGGTGATCCGGCCGAGGAAGGCCCCATTTCCTTTTGCAAGACCCTCTGTGAGCCACTGATCGGCATCAGTGGCGGACGCCTGCATTCCCTTGTCGGTGATCAACGCCATAACTGCCTCATCGGTTCTGTCATCAAGCTTATGGTGACTACTTGGTGACTACATCAATCCGGCTGTTAGTGTATTGGTTAGGTTGGTGTTGAACAAGATGATGATGCAAGCTATTGATTTATAATGGATTGCCTTGATCTTCTGGCGCTTGCTGAACCTTGTGGATTTGGTCGTAAACTGCTTTGGGAGCAGAGGGTCGTGAGTTCGAATCCCACCGCCCCGACCATTGAATTCAACGGGTCAGCATCATTTGGTGCTGACCCGTTTTGTTTTTCTACCCTGAGCGCCGCGCTCAGTGAGATGTGATGCTTTGCGAAGCCTCAGCCACGTGCGAGCCGGACGGCTCCAAGGGATCACACGCTCCCACAATGGTGAACAGCAGGTAATGTTCCAGAGTGAGGTGGCAAGACGTTCCCGGTTGCAACTGATCAAATAACGGACCGCCCACCTGGCGTGTCAGCGTCCACGTCCGGTTTTCGTCGTCCACCAGATAGGCCAAGCCCGTGATCGGCAAAACCTCATATGTCACTGCCTGCACCGTGGATCGTTTGACGGGATTCAATGTCATGGCCGTCTCTCTGGCTGAAGTTACAACGTGTGATGGCCTCACGCGACCACAGCCGGCGCGGGGCAGGAAGGATCGGCATCCAACAAGTGCCACGTGTTGGCGTAATAGCGATCCAGTCGCCACTCCCTGATGAGGTCCAGCATCAGCTCAAAGACCTTGAGTTCTGAGTCATAGAGCGTCACCAGTGACAAAGGCGTCTCGTCCCGCAATGCCTGCATGACGTCCGTCAGCAGCGCTGCCTGAGGGTCGTGGGGATGGGCCGCGATGAATGCTTTGACCCGCTTGATGGCGTACATGTTTGGTCCTTCTCTTTGTCAACGTTGGTGGCGCCATCCCTTTGACAGCGATCGCTCAGGCCATGATGTGCAGGCCCGCATCCACATAAATCACATCGCCCGTCATCCCGGAGGCCGCGCCCCCGACCAGAAAGGCCACGACGCGTCCGACTTCCGAGATGTCGACGAGGCGACGACCGGGCGAGCGCGTCACGGCCATGTCAAGGATCTCGTCAAAGTGGCCGATACCGGAGGCTGCGCGTGTCCGCATCGGTCCAGGCGATACGGCAAACACGCGGATGCCTCTCTCGCCCAGCTCGAGCGCGAGATATCGCACCGAGGACTCCAGTGCCGCCTTGACCGGGCCCATCATGTTGTAGTGGTTCACGACCTTGTCGGCGCCGTGATAGCTCATGCTGATCAGTGCGCCGCCGGGGCGCATGAGGGGCTCGGCGTGGTGCGCCATTTCCAGAAAAGAGTGGCAGGAAATCTGCATGGCTTGCAGGAAGCCCTCGCGTGAGCAATCGATGATGCGACCGTGCAAGTCCTCACGGGGTGCAAAGGCGATGGAGTGGATGACGAAGTCAAGCGAGCCCCATTCTTGCGCTATGCGGTCGAACACAGCCTTGATCTGACCGGGCTGGCTCACATCCAGCGGCAAGAGCAGATCCGCTTCGATCTCCTGGGCGAGGGGCGCCACATAGCTTTTGGACTTGTCGTTCAGGTAGGTCAAGGCGATGTCAGCCCCGAACGCCCGCAGTTTGGTGGCGCAACCAAAGGCGATGCTGTCGGCATTGGCCACGCCGACGACCAAGCCTCTTTTGCCCTTGAGCATGTCGCCAATGCGACTGTCTTCATCCCACACCTTGGGCAGTGGATCGTTGGGATGATGAGCAATCGTTCCACTCATGCGGCCACCTGGATCAAGTCATCCGTTTGGATCCGAGCGGGATCGGCCAACAGATGTTCCATGGCTTCGAGCATGGCCAGCGAGTGGGGCTCCATCTCTTCGCGCGCACCGACGATGTAGTGCACACACGCCAGAGCCTCCTGGCGCTGCCGGAGAGAGGGCAACAAGCGCGGCAAGGCGCTCAGTGCGGCCTGGGACTCGTACTCCACGATGATGGATTGCTCGCGGATCAAGGCGGCCCGCTTCTCGCCACCCAGCGAGGCGAAGGGCTCGTGGGTGGTCAACACCTCTGCCGACCGCTCCAACCGATCACGTCTCACCGAACCGCGCGATTCGGCCAGCAGGATCAGCATGCGGATGACCGCTGCCTCGAATCCAGCGTTGTCTACCCCCAGCAACATGGCCTGCACTTCAGGCAGGTGACGCAGCTCATTGGGATCTTTACGCGTGCGCTCATTGGCGTGGGAGCGCCCCAGCCAGTGCATGAAGGGCGTGCCGTAGATGGACAGGAATGTGCTCTCGTAAGCCGCATCGCGTAGATCTCGCCACAGGTCCATGCTTTGGCTGACGGCCTGTGCGACCAGCTGTTCGCCAGCCACAAACAGGTTCGGTCCAGACACGGGCTGACGCGTGTGGCCGACCTTGTCGGCGGCCGCCGCAATCAAGGCCATCACGGGGTTGTCATCGGAGAACACGCGGCGCCCCACGCGCGATGGATGGGCATCCCGCAGGGTCGTGGCCGTCTGTGGGGTCACCATGGCTTGCACCACGGGACGCCCGATGATCTCGTAGGCATCTGTCCCAAGCTCTGACAAGCGCGCCACGGCCGCGAAGTCCCGCTCCTGGACGCGATCGTTGGCCACGACGCTCACGATGTCCACAAGCTTGCGCTCTTCAAAGCTGACGGTGAAGTGCTCCTGCGTCTCGTCACGGTCCAGCGACTCGATCTTCATCTCGTAAAGACCGGGCGCCAGGGCCTCAATGGTCTTCAGCGTCGACGCCATTTCGGTGTGCTCTTTGCGGGCAATCGACGATGAGACAAAGATGCCGAGGTGGCCTACCTTGTCGTGAATCATGTAGATGATGCGTTGGCCTCGAATGCGGATTTCATGCTCGTCCACATAGGTGTCAACGATCCAGTTGAGGGCTTGCTGGGGCGGCGTGATGTTGTCGCCCTTGCTGGAGAACACGATGATGGGTGAGCGGATCGCCTTCAGGTCCAGGTGTCGACCTGGCTCAAGCTGCGCCTCGCCTCGTGCGAGTCGATTGCCGACGAACAACTGCTCGACGATCCAGCGGATTTCCGCTTCGTTGGTAAAGTGAAATCCACCCCACCAGCGCTCGAACTCGAGGAATGACGTGCGATGGGTATCGACGTTGCGAAAGAGGTCGTAGTACTTGCCAAAGTAGTTCCGGCTCGGGTTGAGCATCTCGAAGTTCGATACCAGATGTGCCCCGTCGAACTCGCCGTGGCCCAGATCTGACATCAGCAAGGCCGGCAACGCGCCGCCCAGCAAGCCGCCGTTGTAGCGCATGGGGTTCTCGCCGACCTGACCCGACCAGGTGGCCACCGGCGCGCCATTGATGACGAGGGGACCGGTGATGTCCGGGTTGGCTGCGGCGAGGATCAGCGTGGCCCAGCCCCCTTGGCAGTTGCCCACCACCACGGGCTTGGCGGCCTGGGGATGGCGTCGGGCGATCACGCGCAGGAACTCGGCCTCGGCGCGCATCACGTCGGCCAGCGTCTGCCCAGGTTCCGGATGCTGGCGGAACGCCACGAAGTAAACAGGGTGTCCCCCGCGCAGGGCCACGCCCACCTGACTGTCAGGCTTGAACCCTCCGATGCCCGCACCGTGTCCCGCGCGCGGGTCGATGATCATGTAGGGGCGCTTCCAGTCGAAGACTTCCACGCCTGTGCTGGGCTGGATACGCAGCAGCTGGTAGTTGACCGGGTGAGGCAGGTCTCGGCCGTCGACGATGACCTCGTACTGGTAGTCCAGCACCGGGGGCGTGCCAGCTGCCTCGTGTGCGCGATCGTTGTTCCCGCGTTCGCGCAGCACGTCCAAAGTCAGGATCAGCCGCTGAGCTGCATCCACGGCGTACTCGCTGACCTGCTGGAAGGTGTGCCCCGCGATGGCCGAGGTGATCGCGCTTTGCTGCCACTCGATCAGGCCGTCAGACCACTTCTGTAGTCGGTCCTGGTGAGCGTGGCTGATCTTGTCCACATGGTGGCGGAAGGCCATGCCGATGCGCTCGACATGCGCGGCGGCGTCACTGGGGTCGTTGACCAACAGTGCAGAGAGAGGCAACGAAGGCTTGTGGGTGGTCATAGGCTGCTTTGAGTAGATGCGCATGCCCGGTGCCTTCTCTGTTGGGCTGAGTGCCATGTTCTGCGGTCGATGCGAATTTCTGATGACACCCCCAAGTCAGAAACGTGACGAGGTGACGTCTCTTGGGGCCCGTTGACCCTTGTTGGCGCGCATGTAAACTGCCCTGGAGCAGAGGGTCGTGAGCGCCAGTGTTTTGGCGACGGGCTGAGATGCAGGAGTCCCGCAACGTGTCTGACGTCACCCCCACTTTGGTCGACCTCCCGCAGGTTGCCGCCGAGAACTTTCGCGTACCCGACTGGGCCCAGCTGCGGCCGGCTCAGCCCTCGACACACGCGCCTCGCTTTTTGCTCTTGTACGGCTCACTGCGCGAGCACTCGTTCAGCCGTTTGTTGGTGGAAGAGGCCGCGCGGCTGCTGACTGCCATGGGCGGTGAGGTTCGGATCTTCAACCCCAGCGGCTTGCCGCTGCCTGACGATGCCCCCGAGACCCACCCCAAGGTGCAGGAGCTGCGCGAGCTGTGCAACTGGGCCGAAGGCATGGTTTGGTGTTCACCCGAGCGTCACGGTGCCATGACCGGTATCATGAAGTCGCAGATCGACTGGATCCCGTTGAGCATGGGCGCTGTCCGCCCCACGCAGGGCAAGACGCTGGCGGTGATGCAGGTGTGTGGCGGCTCGCAGTCCTTCAACGCCGTCAACCAGATGCGCGTGCTGGGGCGCTGGATGCGAATGATCACCATTCCAAACCAGTCTTCGGTGGCCAAGGCCTTCATGGAGTTTGACGAGCATGGCCGCATGAGGCCGTCCAGCTACCACGACCGTGTGGTGGACGTACTGGAAGAGCTGGTCAAGTTCACCTTGCTGACGCGGGATGTGTCGGCCTACCTGGTCGACCGTTACAGCGAGCGCAAAGAGAGCGCCGAGGCCTTGATGAAGCGGGTCAACCAGGCCTCGATCTGACCCACGGGTGATCCTTGGGCGTCGGCCTCTTCGGTGTCGAGGCGATCAGGCGGCCGTCAGCAACTTGATCACATCGGCAGTGGCGGGGATGCGGCCGCTGCTCACGACCTTCTCATTGATCACCAGTGCCGGCGTCGACATCACGTCGTAGGCCATGATCTCTTTCATGTCAGTGACTTTGATGAATTCGGCCTCCACATTGGCCTGGGTGGCGGCCTCACGCGCGACCGCTTCGAGTTTCTTGCAATTGGCGCAGCCCGAGCCAAGGATCTTGATGGTCAACATGTGAACGCTCCTGAACAAAGAAGGGGGGACCTCAGGCCTGAGGGTTGATTGGCCCGCGTGCGCGCGACCAGAAGTAGCTGGCCGCCACCACGAACGAGAACAACCCCAAGGCCATCGCGATGGATTGAAGAATGGCGCCATCGATCCAGGAACCGTAGATGAAGCCGGCGCACATGCTGAACAAGGCCACCAGGCTCACATAACCCGCCGTCTTGGTGCGCCCGATCACGGCGGCCACCATCAACATGCTTTGCAGACTGAGCTCGGGGTCGGCCATCAGGTAGGCCAGCAAGGGGCCGGGGTGCATGCCCAGGTCCAGGAACATGCGCGCCACCGGCACCTCTACCAGGGTCGGGAAGTACATGAACACGCCAAAGCCCACCGCCACGGCGTTGGCCTGCACCGTGTTGCTGCCGGCCACGGCTTCGATCCATTCGGGGCGAATGAGCTGTCGCACCATGCCCACAATGAACACGCCGACGATCAGCAGCACAAAGATCTGTTTGACGAAGCGCCAGGCTTCCCACAACCAGGCTTGCCAGTCATCGGCTGGCAGCTGTCTGGCAAAGTGCCACACGGCCCACAGGGTCAGGCCAACGCCCAGTACACGACCGGTCAGAGCGAACTCCAGGCCCCCGGGGACCGGTGTCAGGCGTGCGGCGGCCACCAACAAGGTCGTGGCTGCCAGTCCGATCGCCACCCAGGTCCAGCGGTTGGCGCCGTCCATGATGTTCTCCATGCCTTTCCAGGCGGTGGTTGCAATCATGATCAATAAAGCAATCAAGACCGAACCCTGCAAGCTCACGCCTTCCTCGCCCTTGGCCGCATCGAACGGCACCCAAGCGAACAGCGTGTCTTGCCAGGCCTGCGCCCAGCTCAAAGGCAGCGTGACGGTGCCGACGGTGCTCGTCAAGGGCCACAGCTTGAGCGTGCCCGCAATGAGGAGGGCGACGAGCGACAGCAACACGCCCAAGGCCGCCGGTGCGATCTGGGCCTGGTCTGCGAAGGCATCATCGGTTTCGGCGTCGTGCGTGGCGTCGTCCCGCCAGAAGATCAGCGACATGAGCAAGCCGATGCCGATCCCGAACAGGAGGCACAGGACCACCCGGGCCATCGCAAACTCCGGCCCCAGGATGCTGCCGGTGTAGGCCAGCGCCATGACGTTGCCGGCGGGCGCAAAGAACAGGAAGGTGACTGCGGGCCCGATGCCCGCCCCTTTGCGGTAGATGCCCGCAAACAAAGGCACGATGGTGCAGGAGCACACCGCAATCAGTGAGCCGGCCAAGGCGGCGGCGGGGTAAGACACATACGCCGGCGTCGTGCGGCCCAGCCAACGGGTGATGCTGGCCTTGGGAATGAGCGCGGCCATGGCACCCGCGATGAAAAACGCGGGCAGCAGGCACAAGAGGACGTGTGCGGCCAAGTAGGAGGCGAGGCTACCAGCCCCACCGTGGAGCAGCTTGAGCATCCAATCCATGTTTCACGCCCTGGTTCGTTGAGCGGTTCATTCTAGGCCGTGAAACCCAGGCTGGATCAGTCGACCAGCGTCGACAGGTCAATCGTGGACCGGTGACCGACCGCGCCCACGCAGCCTGCCAGCCAGGCTTGGCCTTCCTCGCGCCCGCGCTGGTTCAAGAATTCCAGAAACGGGCCATGCGCCAGCAACTTGGTGTCGCTCTGGTGCAAGGTCTCCAGGTGGCTGGGATCAATCATGTGAAAGCGCATGTCCAGCAAGCGCTGCTCCCACGGTCCATGCGATGACGGTTGGGCTGACGCACAAGCGCGCGCCTGTGCCAGCATGCGCAACTCGCCCATCAGGTGGGCGGTGAAGGCCAGCTCGGACATGCGCGCCTCGATCTCGTCCAGGGTTCTTGGCACGTCATGGCGCTCCAAGGGGTTGAGCAAGACGATCAACAGATCGTTGATCTCGTTGTCGAGCACCAGAGGAAAGACGGGAGGGTTGGCGCAGAAGCCACCATCCCAGTACGGGATGCCATCGATTTCGATGGTGTGGTGAACCTTGGGCAAACAGGCCGACGCCAGCAGCACTTCCACCGTCAGCTCGTGTTCGCGAAAGAGGCGCAGACGGCCCGTGTTTGCCTGCGTGGTGCCGATGCGCAACTTGAAAGGGCTGTGTGCGCGCAGACCTTCGAAATCAATCTGGGACGTCAGCAACTCGCGCAAGGGATTGAGGTCAAACGGATTGAGCTGGTAGGGCGAGAAACAACTGGCCCAGCGAGACAGGGCTTTGCCCAATGGCGAGATGCCAACAGAGTCACCTGAGCGCTGGCTCATGAAGTCCCAGGGCATGTGTTTGCCGATGTCGCCCCAAAACTGCGCCAACCCCTGGCGCGCTCCCTCACGCCCCCCCTTGAGCCAGCCGTCGGCGAACACGACCGCGTTCATGGCGCCCGCGCTGCTGCCGCTGAGGGCGTGAAACTGCAAATCGGGGTGTTCGAGCAAGGCATCCAGCACGCCCCAGGTGTAGGCGCCGTGTGCGCCTCCACCTTGTAGCGCCAGGCTGATCGTTGGAGATGACGGGGGTGTTGCGTCGACCTGGACGTCTTCTGGTGACGGTTGTGGCGCCAGCCATTTGCCAAGCCAATGTCGAAGCCGATGTGTCACACCCAGTTCTGAGCGGTCAGAGCTGTGTGGGGGCGCATGATTTTGGTGCGGGTTCATCAGGCAAGCGTGGTCTCTGGAACAGAGAGCGATGCTGTCGCTGACTGCATGCAACATTCAAGCCACCTCCGGTAAGTTGAAGGGGGGCCAAGGTTCAGCAGGGGCCAGGTGCCATCTGCCGACTCTTGCTTATCTCAGGCATTCGTGGCTAAGTGATGACGTTCGCAGGAATGTCGCCATCCCCTGCGCTGGATGACAGGGATCCCGTTCGTGACTTGGCCTCGGTTGTGCTGGGTCACGTCATGGACAAGACCATTCGGAGGTGCTCACATGCATGCCTTGAATCTGAGCAAGGCCTTCACACTGATGGAGTCGGGGCCTGTGGTCCTCGTGACCACGCGTGATGGGGACAAGCTCAACATCATGACCATCTCCTGGACCATGGTGATGGATTTCACGCCGGTGTTTGCGATCACCACGGGTGCGTGGAATCACTCGTACGCTGCGCTGCACAAGCATCGCGAATGTGTCATTGCCATTCCCACGGTCGACCTGCTGGACAAGATGGTGGGCATCGGCACGTGCACAGGGGCAGACACCGACAAGTTTGCCAAATTCGCACTCACGTCGGTGCAGGCCAAGCTCGTTGGGGCACCCTTGATCCAGGAGTGTCTTGCCAACATCGAGTGCAAGGTCACCGACATCATCGAGCCGCACAACATCGTGGTGCTGAGCGGGGTGGCCGCCTACGTCGATACCGAGCGCAAGGAGCGGCGCACTGTTCACGCTGTGGGGGACGGCACCTTCATCGTCGATGGCCGCAAGCTCGACCGCAGGACGATGATGGCGTCCAAGCTTCCCCCAGGCGTTTAGCCGTCAATGAGCCCCTGCTGTGCAGGAGATTTCACCTCGTCACAGCCTGAACCCCGGCGCGCCTGAGCAACTGTCGGCAGCGTGCGGACAGGTGTACCACCTTCAGTTGCTTGCCGGCCTTGGCATAGCGTTCACGCAGGGTCTTGAGCGCAGCAATGGCCGAGTAATCAACGAAGCTCAGGTGCGCGCAGTCCAGCGTGACGTGCTGCGGGTCGTTGGCCGCATCAAACTGCTGCAGGAAGGACGTGACCGAGGCGAAGAACAAGGTGCCATGCACGTGGTACAGCTTGCTGCCATCGGGTTCGATGTGGCTGTCGGCGTATAGCGCGCGTGCCTGCTGCCAGGCAAAGTTGAGCGCTGCCAGCACGATGCCGCACAGCACCGCCGTGGCCAGGTCGGTGAGCACCGTGATGGCGGTCACGGCCACGATCATCAGCACATCGTTCAAGGGCACCTTGTTGATCACACGCAGCGAGGCCCACGCGAACGTCTGCTGCGCCACCACGAACATCACCCCCACCAATGCTGCCAAGGGAATCTGCTCGATCAAGGGCGACAGGAACAGCACGAACAGCAGGATCATCACGCCAGCGACCACACCCGACAGGCGCCCACGCCCGCCGGAGTTCAGGTTGATGACGGTCTGCCCGATCATGGCGCAGCCGCCCATGCCCCCGAACAGACCCGATGCGATGTTGGCCGCGCCCAGCGCCACGCACTCCCGATCGGGGTAGCCGCGGCTCTCTGTGATTTCGTCGGTGAGGTTCAGGGTCAACAAGGTTTCCAGCAGGCCAACCAGGGCCATCAACACGGCGTAGGGCGCGATGATGCGCAGTGTCTCGAGGTTCCAGGGAATGTCGGGCCAGGTGAACACCGGCAGGCCGCCGGCGATGTGGGCCATGTCGCCCAGAGTGTGGGTCGGCAGGTTCAGCAGGGACACCACCAGGCCCACGCCCATGATGGCGACCAGTGCGGGGGGCACTGCGCGGGTCAGCCGGGGCAGCAGGTAGACGACGCCCATGGTCACGGCCACCAGTGCGGCCATCCAGTACAGCGGTGCGCCAGTGAGCCAGGCACCGTCGTGCTTGAAGTGTTCCAGCTGTGCCATGGCAATGACAATGGCCAGGCCATTGACGAAGCCCAGCATCACAGGGTGCGGCACCATGCGCACCAGCTTGCCCAGCTGGAGCAAACCGAACACTGCCATCAGCATGCCCGACAGCAACACCGTGGCCAGCAGGTACTGCACGCCGTGCTGCACCACCAGCGCCACGATCACGACGGCCATGGAGCCGGCCGCACCCGAGACCATGCCGGGCCGCCCCCCGAACAGGGCGGTGAGGGTGCAGATGATGAAAGCGCCATACAGACCCATCAAGGGATGCAGCTGCGCAACCAGTGCGAAAGCAATGCACTCAGGCGCCAAGGCAAAGGCGGTGGTGACCCCGGCCAGTACTTCAGCTCGGAGGTGTTGGAATGTCATGTGGGAACCCATCAGGCAAATCGCTGGCGGCCAGATGACCGCAGGGCAGCGATGTTACCGCCTCAGGTGCTGGCCTTGATCGCCGCCTCACTGGCTGCCGGGCTGGCGAGCCAGGCCACGAACTGATCCGCAGGCATGGGCCGTGCGAACAGATAGCCCTGTGCGTCGTCGCACCGGTGTTCGGCCAGCCAGCGGGCGTGAGCCTCGGTTTCCACGCCTTCTGCGATCACAGACAGCCCCAGGCTGTGTGCCATCGAGATGATGGCCTCGGCAATGGAGGCGCTGTTGCTGTCGGTGTTCAGGTCGCGCACGAAGCTCTGGTCGATCTTGAGCTTGTGGATTCTGAAACGTTTGAGGTAGGAGAACGAGGAGTAGCCTGTACCGAAGTCGTCAATCGACAGCTGCACGCCGAGTTCGTGGAGCTGCAACATGGTGTGGATGGCGCGCTCCGGATCGTCTGCCATCACGCTTTCGGTGATTTCGACTTCCAGGTAACGCGGGTTCAGGTCGGCCGCAACCAGTGCTTGTTGAACCGATTGGGCAAAGTCCGCCTGTCTGAACTGAACGGTGGACACGTTGACCGCCACCACCAGGTCGGTCAGCCCAGCTTGCTGCCAGGCGCGGCACTGTCGGGTGGCGGTCCGCAAGACCCAGTCCCCGATGGGCACGATCAGCCCGCAGTCTTCGGCCACCGGAATGAATTCAGCGGGCGGCATCAAGCCCATCTCGGGGTGCTGCCAGCGCACCAGGGCTTCACAGCCTACGACCCGACCGGTGGTCAAGGACACCTGAGGCTGGAAGTGCAGCAACAGCTCCTCTCGACGCAGGGCCTTGCGCAGCTCGTTTTCCAGGTACAGGGTCTTGCTGACGCGCTGGTGCATGTCGGCCGTGTGGAAGCGGAAGGTGCTGCCGCCTTCCCGCTTGGCCCGGTACATGGCCAAGTCGCTGGCCTGCAGCAGCGCATCCACCTCCTGGCCGTCGTTGGGGTACATGGCGATCCCGATCGAGGGGGCCACCACCAGCAGTTGTCCGGCCACTGGGAAGGGCTCTGCAAAACCTGCCAGCAGCTTTTGCGCAAGGTGGGCCGCACCCTCCGCATCCACGCCCGGCAGCAGCAGAGTGAACTCGTCGCCGCCTTGGCGCGACACCGTGTCCTGCTGGCGCAAGCTTTCGGTCAGCCGTTCGGCCACGGCCACCAGCAAGGCGTCCCCAGCGGTTGGCCCCAGAGAGTCGTTGATGTTCTTGAAACGGTCGAGGTCCATGAACATGACGGACAGGGCTTCGTCATTGCGCGTTGCCTGGGCCAGGGCCCGACCCAGCCTGTCTCGCATGACGGACTGGTTGGGCAGGTTGGTCAGTGTGTCGTGTTGGGTGAGGTGCTGAATGGTCTCTTCGGCGGCCATGCGCCGCTTGAGCTCAGTCAGGTCTGTGTGAGTGCCAATCACACGCAGGGCGCCGCCGCGTTCGTCGCGTTCCACCACCTTGCCCTGGTCCAGAATCCATATGTAATCACCGTTCTTGCAGCGGATTCGGTGTTCACTGCGAAAGTAGGCGTCGGGGTCGGCCAGCATGGCCTGGAAGGCGCCCTGGACGGCTGGCAGATCGTCCGGGTGCACGCGGTCTGACCATTCCGAAATCTGGTCGCCAATCTCGTGCTCTTCGAACCCCAGCATGGCTTTCCAGCGGGTGGAGAAGAAGACGGTGCCCGCCGTGACGTCCCAGTCCCACAAGCCGAGGTTGCTGCCGTCAATGGCAAAACGCCAACGTTCTTCGGTGATCTGCAGCAGGAGCTGGTCTTGTTTCAACTGGGTGATGTCTCGCCAGTTACCAATCAGCTCGATGAGGCCACTGTCCGGGTTGCGGCTGATGCTGGAGCGGTCTTCGATCCAGCGATAAGCGCCGTCAAGGTGCCGCCAGCGGTACTGCAGGGTGAAGCCCGCTCCTTCCTGCATGGATCGTTTGAGGCGGACCCGCACCATCTCCTGATCGTCGGGGTGCAAGCGCTCCCAGTAGATCGATTGATGTTGGTACAGGTAATCTGGTGCGTAGCCGGTCAGGCGTTCGATGTTGGCGCTGACGTAGCTCAGCGACAAGCGGGGGGCGGCGGTTCTTTGTTCGAAGGCATAGATGACGGAGGTGCTCGCATCCACGAAGTGTTCGAGCTTGACGCGGGTCTGGCGCAGCTCTGCCTGCAGGTCATGCTGGTGACGCTCTTCCGTGCGGATCAACCAGTAGAGCAGGGCGGCGGTGAGCACGACAAACAGCCCGCCCTTGATGGACTGGACATGGGCCGCCCAGCGGTCAGGGATCGGCAGCAAGTACGCGAACGAATCGGATAGCCAGATCCACGCGCTGGCCAGCAGCAGGTATATCAGGCTGATGCGGAAGGCGGCGGACATGTCAACCTTGTGGAGTCAGATCCGTCAGGACGCCTGAGTCGCCGCGAGAGACGGACGCATGGTTTGCATGTCTCAGACCGGCGCCTGGGCGATGGATTGCGCCAGGCCGGTCATGGCCTGGGTCATTTCATCTCCCCAGGGGGCAGGGTAGGGGAAGTTAACTTGCAGCAGGTAAGGCATGGTCTTGTCTCTGAGTCAGGGGCAGGCTGATGCCCGGATCAAATCAGGGTGCCGTGACCGGCGCGGCTTGCGTGGCTTGACGCTCGGCCAGCCACAGTTCGATCTGCATCAGCAGCAATTGCGGGGTCAGGAAGTCACTGCCCAAATGTTCTGCGGCCGCTTTCAGCAGGACGTCAACGGCTGCACGAATCGGGACCGTGGCCTGGACCAGATCGCCGGTCTCCAGAAAGGGGATCGCCTGACGCAGATGCGTCCAGGCTGTCTTCTTGATCGCCACCTGGGTGGCCATCATCCGGGTGTCGTGGTCGCCGTCAATGGCCTCGTTAAGGTCCTTCAGGGCCCCCGCGAAGTCATTGAGGAGCAGGCGTGCCACGGCGCGCTCGCCCATGGCGCTGTAGACACGGAAGCGCGACATCGAGCCTGAACGGCCCAGCTCGATCGCCCGGGCGAAGTCGGCCTCGCAGCCGCTGGCGTCGCGTGCAACCGCTTTGGCCATGGCGCGCTGGGCATAACCTGCGTCGGGTGACATGAACGAGGAGTCGGCCTGGATGATCTTGTCGGAGTCGGCAATGGCCCCTTGGGTGTCGCCACCCAGCAGGCGCAAGCGGGCGCGCCAGTGATGGATGATCAAGGTGCCCGTGCCCGCAAACAGGAAACCGCCGGGCCCTCGGTTCAGGCTCTGCGTGGCAAATTCTTCGGCCGCCAGGAAGTTGCCTCGGGCAGCGAACTTTCTGATGGTGGTGACGTCATCGGTCCAGTCGGCGCGGGCAGGAGGTGCCCAGGAAAGTCCGACCAGCGCTGTGGTGCCGAGGCTTCGCCTCAACCAGATGCGCCGAGCAGGCTGCTCGGGTTCAAGGTCAGCCCGTTCGTGGGGGCGTGGATGAGGAGCGTGTGCGTGAGCCATGGCAAGCGGTCAGTCACATTTCATGACCAGGCCCAGGGGTTGCAGCTTGTTGAAGGGGCCGAGTATGGTCTTGCCATTGGCACAGGTGAAGGTCCCGTTGCCTTGCATGTGGTTGTCGCGGAACTCGCCTTCATAGCGGTTGCCGTTGGCAAACTGGTACACGCCTTTGCCATTGAGTTGGCCGGCACGGAACTCACCCACATAGGTGTCGCCATTGCTGTAGGAGCGTTTGGCCTGGTAGGTGGTGGCCGGTGGGGTGAACGCCGGGGGGGCAAGCTGGCCGGGTTGCGCGCTGGCAGCTGGCTGCACACCGGCGGGCACCGCGGCTGCAGGGGCAACCGCAGCGGGCACCTGGGTGCCAGGCAGCGGGTAGAGCTTGATGTCGATGCGATTGGGGAAGGTGTAGTACGCCGGAATCGTCTTGGTGCCGACCGGTGCCGAGTAAATCATCGATGCCGACTCAACCATTCGTGTGAGCACTTGATCCTGCGGCGGGTGATAGTTACCCATCACCACGTTCTTGGCTTCGTAGCCTGCCAGGCGCACCTCAATTCGCCAGGGCTCGCCACTGCGGTACTGATCCGGGGCGGGCACAGCCAGAGGGCTGACGCCGACGTAGTTTCCCTGGATCGAGATGTCGGCGCCATTCGGGATGGTGTTGATCGTGATTGTGGGTTGGACCGGTGGCTGGTAGTCGGCCGGGTCGGTCGCCACGGCGCAGGCTGTGAGCAGGAGGGGAACAGCCAGGCCAAGAAGACGTGTGGCCATGCGCTTCACGGAAAGCGCGGAAACGAAGGCAATGCCTGACATGGATGTGTCCTCCTGCAGGGGGCGATGAAGCGGTTGACTCAGTCAGATTGAGCCTAACATGCGCACACCCGATCGGACATCATGGCTTCGCCAAGTCCTTCACATATTGCCCTTTGGCGTCAATCACCACCTCGCCGTCTTCTTTGGTGAACGGGCCCTGCTGAGCCTGGTGCAGGATGTCGAGCACCTTCTCAGAGGGGCGGCACAGGGCCGTGCCCTTGGGCGTGACGACGATGGGCCGGTTGATCAAGATGGGATGGGCCACCATGAAGTCCAGCAGCTCGTCATCGGTCCACTTCGGGTCGGCCAGGCCGAGTTCGTCGTACAAGGCGCCCTTGGCGCGCAGCACCTCGCGCACGCTCAGGCCGCAGTCGGCAACCAGCTGCACCAGTTGGGCGCGGCTGGGCGGGGTCTCCAGATACAGGATCACCTGAGGTTCAATGCCGGCATTGCGGATCAGTGCCAGGGTGTTGCGGGAGGTCCCGCACTTGGGGTTGTGATAGATGATGGTGTCGCTCATGCTGGGCATTGTCCTTGTTCATACCAGCCCTTGCTGCGGTTGACCATGGCGACCAGCGTGAGCATCACCGGCACTTCTACCAGCACGCCCACCACGGTGGCCAGGGCGGCGCCCGAGTTCAGGCCAAACAGCGAGATGGCCACGGCCACGGCCAGCTCGAAGAAGTTGGAGGTGCCGATCAGGCAGGCGGGGCCGCCCACGTTGTGGGGCAGCTTCATCCAGCGTGCAGCCAGGTAGCTGATGGCAAAGATGCCGTAGGTCTGCAAGGTCAGCGGAATGGCGATCAGCAGGATGACGCCGGGCTTGGCCACAATGGTTTGCGCCTGGAAGCCGAACAGCAGCACCACGGTGGCGATCAGGCCCACGATGGACCAGGGCTTGAGCTGGGCGGTGAAGTCGGCCACCGCATGGCTGGAGCGGCGCGCCAGCATGTGGCGGGTGGCCATGCCGGCGATCAGGGGCAGCACCACGTACAGCACGGTGGACAGCACCAGCGTTTCCCAAGGCACGGTCACGTTGGTGACACCCAGCAGAAAGGCCGCGATGGGGGCAAACGCCACCACCATGATCAGGTCGTTGACCGACACCTGCACCAGCGTGTAGTTGGCATCGCCCTTGACCAGTTGGCTCCACACGAACACCATGGCCGTGCAGGGGGCCACGCCCAGCAGGATCATGCCGGCGATGTACTCGCTGGCCGATTGTGGGTCGACCCAGGGCGCAAAGATGTACTGGAAGAACAGCACGCCCAGGGCAGCCATGGTGAAGGGCTTGACCAGCCAGTTGATCACCAGGGTCAGGATCAGACCCTGCGGCTTCTTGCCCACGTCTTTGACCGCGTGCCAGTCGATCTGGATCATCATCGGGTAGATCATCACCCAGATGAACACGGCCACGACCAGGTTGACCTGGGCGTATTCCAGCGCGGCAATCGCCTGGAAAGCCTCAGGGGTCAGCAGGCCCAGGCCCACACCGGCAAGGATGCCCAGGGCCACCCACACGGTCAGATAACGTTCAAACAATCCCATTTGGATACTCCGTGTGTGTGGGGTTCAGCTGCGCGCAATGTCGTCGAGTGCGGCTTGCAGTGCGTCGCGGCTCATCGCATCGAGCGGCAGGGCCAGCAGTTGCAGCATCTTGTAGCCAATGGCTTGGCGGGTCAGCTCGAAGGCGCGGCGCTTGCCATCGTCGCCGCCTTCGGCGTTGGACGGGTCGGGGTAGCCCCAGTGCACCTTGACCGGGTGGCCATTGCCCCCGAAGAACACCGGGCAGGTTTCGGCTGCGGCGCTGTCGCACACAGTGATGACGATGGACAGCGGAGGCGCGTCGGGTGTGGTGAACTCGTCCCAGCTCTTGCTGCGGTAGGCCGAGGTGTCGATGCCCGCGCGGTTCAGGGCCTCGATGGCGAAGGGGTTGAGGCGACCGCTGGGCGCGCTGCCAGCGCTGTGCGCCTTCACATCCTTGCCGAGCTGGGCGGCGAGGTGGTTGAGCATGCCTTCGGACAGCACGCTGCGGGCCGAGTTGTGGGTGCAGAGGATCAGAACGTGGGTGGTCATGGTGGGCGTGGGCGCGTCAGAGTTTGCCGATGGCGTTGAGGTCTGCCTGGATGGACAGCGAGGCCAGCTTCTCAGCGGGCAGTGACAGCATCAAGTCGATACGGCGCTTCAGGATCTGGGCCACTTCTTCGAACGCGTGCAGTTGCTGCGCCGGGGTGCCGGTGACCGCAGCAGGGTCGTACACGCCCCAGTGGGCCGTCACGGGCTGGCCGGGCCACACCGGGCAGACCTCGCCGGCGGCGTTGTCGCACACGGTGAACACGAAGTCGAGCTGAGGGGCGTCGGGGCCCGCGAATTCATTCCAGCTCTTGCTGCGCAGGCCATCGTGGGGCAGGTTCAGGTGAGCCAGCACCTGCAGGGCCAGCGGGTGCACCTCGCCCTTGGGTTGGCTGCCGGCCGACCAGGCTGTGAAGCGGTGGGCTGCCATGCCGTTGAGCAGGCTCTCGGCCATGATGGAGCGGGCGGAATTGCCCGTGCACACGAAGAGCACGTTGTAGATCTTGTCTGCCATGTCAGGCTCCAGAAGGGGTGGGTTCGGGAAGGGGAGAAAGTTCAGACAGAGCCAGCAGGCGCTGCACACCCACCGGTTCTTGCTGTTGCAGCGGCACGATGGCGTGGCGCTGCGCGTGTTGGGAGCGGATCAGGTCGATCTCGCGCAGCTCGTTGCGGGCGCGCTGCTTGAGCAGGGCCGATTGGGGCTGGCTGGCGGCGATGCTGTTGTTGACGACCCAGGCCCAGGGCTCGATGCCGGCGCGGCGCAGGTCGGCCTGCAGGTTGGCGGCCTCCAGCACCGGGGTGGTTTCGGCCAGGGTCACGAGCAGCACCTTGGTCTGCTTGGGGTCCTGCAGCTGCATCATCGGCGTGGTGAAGTGCACGTTCGTGTCGCCCATCTGGCGCACGATGTCGCGGTGGTACGAGCCGGTGGCGTCCAGGAGCAACAGGGTGTGCCCGGTGGGCGCCGTGTCCATCACCACGAACTTCTTGCCGGCCTCGCGGATGATGCGCGAGAAGGCCTGGAAGACGGCAATCTCCTCGGTGCAGGGCGAGCGCAGGTCTTCTTCCAGCATGGCGCGGCCTTGCGCGTCCAGCTTGGCGCCCTTGGTGGCCAGCACCTGCTGGCGATAGCGTTCGGTGACCTCGTGCGGGTCGATCCGGCTCACGGTCAGGTTGTCCAGGCTGCCTTGCAGCGTTTCGGTCAGGTGCGCGGCCGGGTCGGAGGTGGTGAGGTGCACGGGCAGGCCGCGGTGGGCCAGCTCGACGGCCACAGCTGCGGCCAGCGTGGTCTTGCCCACGCCGCCTTTGCCCATCAGCATGATCAGGCCATGCCCGTCTTGCGCCATCTCGTCTACCAACGACGACAGGCGCGCCGTCTGCAGGGATGGCGGCAGCGCCACCGGGGTCGTGTCGGTGGGTGGCGCCTGGTCGGACAGCAGGTGCTGGAGGGCGTCCAGACCGACCAGATTGAAGGCCTTGAGCTCGATCTCGTCGCGCGGCAGTTCGCGCAAGGACGGGGGCAGGTCGGCCAGTGCGGCAGCTTCGCGTGCCTGGATGGCAGCCGCCAGTGGGTCGTGCGCGCCTTCGCGCTCTGGCATCAGGCCGTTGATCACCAGATGCTGGCGCGACAGGCCGATGGCCGCCAGCTCATCGTGCGTGCGGGCCGCTTCACGCAGGGCGCCGCCCTGGGCGCGCGCCACCAGCACCAGTCGGGTACGCAGAGGGTCGGACAGCGCATCCACAGCCGCCTTGTACGACACGCGCTGCTTTTCGAGCCCGGCCAGCGGGCCCAGGCACGAGGCATCGCCTTTGCCAGCTTCCAGAAAGCCGCTCCACGCGCCTGGCAGTTGCAGCAGGCGGATGGTGTGGCCGGTGGGGGCCGTGTCAAACACGATGTGATCGAAATCAGCGGTCAGGGGCGAGTCCAGCAGCAGGCTGGTGAACTCGTCGAAGGCGGCGATCTCGGTGGTGCAGGCGCCCGAGAGCTGCTCTTCGATGCTTTTCACCACCGTGTCGGGCAGTACGCCGCGCACTGGCCCGACGATGCGATCGCGGTAGAGCTGCGCCGCAGCCTGCGGGTCGATTTCCAGCGCGGACAGGTGGGCCACCGCCGGGATGGGCGTGATGTGGTTGCCGATCTGGACACCGAACACCTGCCCGACGTTGGACGCCGGGTCCGTGCTCACCAGCAGCACACGGCGCCCGGCCTCGGCCAGACGCACGGCCGTGGCGCAGGCCAGCGAGGTCTTGCCCACGCCGCCTTTGCCAGTGAAAAAGAGAAAGCGCGGTGCCTGGTCCAGAAACAGCATGGGGGACTCCGTTCTCAGCAGCAGCGGCTGCCCGTGCAGCAAGCACCGGCAGCGGTTGTGGCCGCCAAAGCGGTGATGCCGGCCCAGCGCGCCAGGTCGTCCCGCGAAGGGTAGCGACCGGCCAGGGCAATCTGCCCATCGACCAGGGTCAGCGGCAGGCCTTCTTGGCCAGACAGCTCCAGGAAGGTCTTGACGGCGGGCGTCTCGGCAAAGGCCATGGGCTGCTGGGCCAGGTTGAAGCGCTCGATCTGGGCGCCGTTCTGGCGGGCCCAATCGATGTCGGCCGCGAAGCTCACGAGGGCCTGATCGACCTCGACACCGCAGACGCCGGAGCTGCAGCACAGGACGGGGTCAAACACTTGAATCGATTTCATTTTCAGACTCCTTGAACAATCAAAATAAAAAGCGAGGGATGGCCGCTGTCGGTGCCACGCATCAAGAGGGCAGGGTTGAATCCAACATGCGCGTGGCGGCAATCAGCCCTGCGCGCACGATCAAGGCTTGCGGAATCACCTCGTAGGTCTGGCCGTCCATGGCCAGGGTGCGGCATTCGTTGTCGCCGCATTGCTCGCAACACGGGCTGGTGCCGGTTTGCGCCCCCAGCCAGTGTTCAATCGGCTCGCCGTTGATCAGGATGCGGTTGGACACGACCGGCTCGGCCAGAAAGGTGGCCTCGCTCAATTCTTGAGTCTGCAACTGAGGCTCGACGCCCAGGGGCGCCAGGGCTTGCCGCAGGCGCTCGACGGCGGCCTGCACCTCCGAACCGGTGTCACGGCAACGCGGGCAGGTCTGTCCCGCGTCGTTCACCAGCCTTTGCCAGGTCATTGGGAGGACTTTCATGATGGCGGCCCCTCGTTCTCAGCACTGGGTGCAGATGTTGGACGCGTTCACGGTCGGGCACAACTCGGTTTGCCCGCCGCAGCACTCTTCCGTCAGGTAGGCAATCAGGTCCGACATCAAGGTGAGGTTGGCCCGGTAGCGCTGAAAGCGCCCCTCCTGGGTGGCCGTGACCAGACCGGCGTGCGCCATCGCCTTCAGGTGGAAGGACAGGTTGGTCGGCGGCACGCCCAGTTTGGCGGCAATGTCGCCCGCGACCATGCCCTCCTGACCCATGCGAACCAGCAGTCGGAACACATCCAGACGGACCCCGGAGGACAGGGATTCGAAGACGGTGGTGGCTGTGCGTTGTTCCATACAGCAATAATACAACGATCATTGAAGTATTGCAAGGGTGTGGGCCACGCCACCCGTTGCACAGTGTCCGCACACGCATGCGGCACCACCGCCTCCGTCCTGAACGAAAATACGCGGTTTCGCCCGTCGTCGCATCACAAGGCCGCCACCCCTGCGCGTGGCATGGAAGGATTGGATTTGCAGCACCGTCTCGGCAGTTCACGACTCGTCCGCTTGCTCCAGGAATGGGCGCAGGTGGATGGCGAGTCGGCGCGTCAGGACGTGGCCGAGCGACTCAGCCACTGGTTGAGCGCCTTCGATGCCGTCAAGCTCGATGGCGCGCTACAGGCCATCGAGTCCTACCCGTCTCAGACCAAGTTGCGCGGACAGGCGGTGGACGCGAGCGCGGTGGCCCAGTTGGTGAACCAGGTCAAGGCCGAGTTGACCGCCCTGATCACCGCCAAGGTGACGCCGCCCCACACCCCGCTGCCGTCCTCCCCCCGGACCCTGCTGCACACCCTCGAAGAAGACGACGCCCGCGCCGAGTCCAAGTACGCCCCCCATTACCAACGCTACCAAAGTTTGCAAAAGCAGATGGAGAACGCCGTGGGGGCCTTGAGAGTCCAGGTGCGCCAGATGCTCTCCAAAGGCTCGCCCGCCTTGCGGCAGCTGGTGGCGCTGGATGCCGTGATGGAGCAGATGCTGGGCGCCCGCGAGCAAAAGCTGTGGACCAGCGTGCCGGTGTACCTGGAGCGGCGCCTGGAACACTGGCGGCAGCAACACGAACAGACGGTCGCGGTGCAGGGAGGCGAGGATGATCCCATCCGCTGGCGACAACCCGGCGGCTGGATTGCTGCCTTTCAGCGCGACATGCGCGACATGATGCTGGCCGAGTTGCACCAGCGTCTGCACCCCATTCTGGGCCTGATGGAAGCCGCCCAGAACGCGGGCAATGAGCTAAACAAGAACAGCGAACACAGCGAGAGCAGCGAATCACAATGAACAAATTCATGATGACCGTCATCTTCAGCATCGGTCTGGTGACCGTGGGCTGGGTCGGCTGGGGCTTTGTGGGGGCGAGCTGGATGGCCCTGGCCATGACCGCCGTGATCGGCGGGGTCTACGTCCTCGGCGCCCTGGAACTGCGGCGTTTTCGTGCCGCCACGGCCACGCTGAGCGAGGCGCTGGCCCACATCCCACCCGATTTGAGTGACCTGGGTGCCTGGCTGTCCCGCCTGCACCCCACCTTGCAGCACCCGGTGCGCTCGCGCATCGAAGGCCAGCGGGTGGCCATGCCGGGCCCGGCGCTCACCCCTTACCTGGTGGGCCTGCTGGTCATGCTCGGCATGCTCGGCACCTTCCTGGGCATGGTGGTCACCTTCAAGGGTGCCGTGTTCGCGCTCGAAGGCTCGGCCAATCTGGAGGCCATCCGCGCCGCTCTGGCCGCGCCCATCAAGGGCCTGGGCCTGGCGTTTGGCACCTCGGTGGCCGGGGTCGCGGCCTCGGCGCTGCTGGGCCTGATGTCGGCCCTGACCCGTCGTGAGCGCATCGAGGTCGCACGCCAACTCGACGCCCAGATCGCCACCACCTTGCGCCCCCTGTCAGCGGCTCACCAGCGTGATGCCACCTTCAAGGCGCTGCAGGCGCAGGCCGATGCCATGCCGGTGCTGGTCGATCGGCTGCAGTCCCTGATGACCGGGCTGGAGCGCCGCAGCGAACAGCTCGACGCGCAACTGCTGGCCCAGCAACAGGCTTTCCACCGTGAAGCCGCCACCGCCTACACCGACCTGGCCCAGGCCGTGGGCACCGCCTTGCAAGACAGCCTCACCGCCAGCGCCCGTGCCGCCAGCGACACCCTCAAGCCCGTCGTCGAGACCGCCATGAGCGAGATCGCGCAAGAATCGCAGCGCACGCACCAGCGCCTGATCGACGCCACCCAGGCCCAGCTCAACGGCTTGAGCACGCAGTGGGAGGGCACCGCCCGCCAGGTGGCCGACACCTGGACCTCGGCCCTGCAGAACCAGAGCCAGACCCAGCAGCACCTGCTGACGGGGCTGGATGGCGCGCTGCAAGCCTTCACGCAGACCTTCGAGCAACGCGCCGCCACCGTGCTGACGTCGCTGCACAGCGCCGCCTCGCAAGCGCAGGCGGCGCAGGCTGAGGCCGACCAGCAGCGCCTGGCCGAATGGCAAGGCACGATGGCCACACTGGCGACCACGCTCGCGGGCGAATGGCAGCAGGCCGGCGCTCAGACCGTGAGCCAGCAACAGGCCGTGTGTCAGGCCCTGGAAGCAGCCTCGGCGCAGATCCGCGAACAGGCCGCTCAGGTGGCCGCCAGCTGGACGGCGGCCCAGCACAGCCAGGCCCACACCCACGAGACGCTGGTGGCCGGCCTCGAGCAAGCCCTGCAGGGTTTCAACGACACCTTCGCCCAGCGTGCCCGCGACGTGCTGACCTCGTTGCAGGACACCGCCTCGCAAGCACAAACCGCCCAAACCACCGCCGAGCAGCAACGCCTGGCCGCCTGGCAGCAGGCCATGGACACCACGGCCGCTACGCTGGCCGCCGAATGGCAGCGTGTTGGCACCCAGACGCTGGACCAACAGCAGGCCGTCTGCCAGACGCTGGAGAGCGCCGCCGGCCAGATCACCGAGCGCGCCAGCCAGCACGTCAGCCAGACCCTGGCCGGCGTGACGCAACTGCTGGCCCAATCGGAAGAACTGGTGCGTGCCCGCCTGGCCTCAGAGCAGCAATGGATCGCCTCACAAGGCGAGCGCATGGACCAGTTGAGCACCGTCTGGCGCACCGAACTGCAGGCCCTGCGCGATGAAGAAGCGCAGCGTGGCCGTGCCGCCGTCGAGCGCCTGGACGCTCTGCAGGCCGCTGTGGCCCAGCACCTCGCCACCCTGGGCACCTCGTTGGAAGCTCCGCTCAACCGCTTGCTGCAAACCGCCTCCGAAGTGCCGCAGGCCGCCTCCGAGGTCATCGTGCAGCTGCGCCGCGACATGGCCCACATCAGCGAGCGCGACAACCTCGCCCTGTCCGAGCGCACCGCCATGATGGCGCAGCTCGGCACCTTGCTGCAGTCCGTCAACGAAGCCGCGGGTCAACAGCGCGCCGCCATCGAGTCCATGGTCAGCTCGGCCACCGGCGTGCTGCAAGAAGCCGGCGCCCAGTTCGCGGGCGCTCTCAGCCAGCAAGCCGGTCAGGTCGATGAGGTGGCGGCCCATGTGGCGGCCAGCGCCGTCGAGCTGTCCAGCCTGGGCGAGTCCTTCGCGCATGGCGTGAGCCTGTTCAGCGACACCAACGAGAAGCTGATCGGCAGTCTGCAAGGCATCGAGCGCGCCATTGGTCAGTCCCTCACGCGCAGCGACGAACAGCTGGCCTACTACGTGGCCCAGGCCCGTGAGGTCATCGACCTCAGCATCAGCTCGCAACAAGGCATCGTCGAAGACCTGCGTCGCCTGCATGGCAAGGCCCTGGCCTCCGCTGAAGGGAGTGCCCGATGATGGACCTTGACGACCGGGACGATGCCGTCGAGCAGACGGCGCCGGTCTGGGCCGTGTTCGGTGACCTGATGTCCGGCCTGCTGGGCGCCTTCGTGCTGATCCTGGTGGGCATGCTCGTGGTGCAGATGGACCTCGTCAGCAGCCTCAAGCAGGAGGTCGAAAAGCGTCAGCAGGAAGAGCAGCGTCGCATGGCGCTCGAACACGCCCTGGCCGGCCCGCTGGCCAGCGGTCGCGTCACCCTCAACGATGGCCGCATCGGCATCAGCGGCAGTGTGCTGTTCGCCGCGGGCTCGGACGAGTTGCGGCCCGATGGGCGCCAGCTGCTCAAAAGTCTGGTGGAACCCTTGCGCGTGTACCTGGGCGAACGCCAGGAGATGTTGATGGTGAGCGGCTTCACCGACGACACCCTGCTGCGCGATGGCAACCGCCGTTTCACCGACAACCTGGAGCTGTCCGCTCAGCGCGCCTTGACCGTCACCCGCGCCCTGATCGACGAAGGCATGCCCTCGTCTCAAGTCTTTGCCGCCGCCTTCGGTGCCGAGCAACCCGTGGCCCCCAATGCCGATGAGCGGGGCAGGGCGCAGAACCGACGGGTGGAAATGGCGCCGGTGCCCAAAACGGCACCTACTCCGGCTTCCACTCAGGCTCAGTCCCCGAGCCTCCCGCCGCAGGCCGACCAAGCCGCCGAGCCCGAAGCGCCATGAGTGAGCCTACCCTGGCATCGCTGCGCGAAGCGGGTGCCCATCACCTTGATCCGGCTCGCTTCCATTACTTGGAGGTGCTTGAACGCCGCCTGGCCACGCAGCCCGACGCGGTGCGACAGCGCCTGACGCAGCGTTTGCATGTCGCGGTGGCAGACTACGTCCAGCGTGTTGCCAGCGCAGCCTCATCCGAGGGCGAAGCCGCAGGTGCGCGAGTTGCCAACACCGTGCTGGCCTCGGCGCATGCGGCGCCTTTGACCCGCTTGAACCGCTACATTCAGGAGCGCACCCAAGCTCAGGTGTCGCACGCAGACCCGGAGGAGGGCGGCAATGCTTCCGACCTGAAAAGTGTGCGCGGTTTCAGCGAGGTCTGGATCAAGATCGCGGCTGACCAGCAGGTGGTCCAGGCCGTGCACCGCGGTCCGGACAATGCCGGTCCACTCAACTCACACCGGCTCATGCTGCGCTCGCTCACCCTCATGCGCAGCCTCTCGCCCGACTACCTGGGGCGCTTCCTGGCGCAAATGGAGGCGCTGCTGTGGCTGGATCAGGTCAACCAGCAAACGGCTTTGAAGGACAGCAAACCCAAGCGACCGAGCCGAACCAAAAAATGACCCCCGCGCGGTTTTAACCGCAGCTTCAGGTCAGATAGCTGATCACCTTCAGCACCGCTACCCCTGCCAGCACCACCATCAGGATCAGCAAAAGCACCCAGGACGGCTTGCGATTGGCATGGCGACGGCTGCTGCGAGACGGTGGTGGGGTGCGCTTGTCCTCGCCCAGTCGTGAGTCCAGCGTGCTGGAGTGCGTGAAACCCGAGTGTTCGAACGTCGAGACCTCATCGGTTTTCTGCTGTTGCCATTGACTGTCCCGGTCTTTGCTCATGTCCTTGGGTTCCTGTTTCTGCTCATGGATGGTGGCTGTGGCTCAACTGCTGCGTCAGAAAGGGCACCACGGCCCGGGCCACTCCCTCCGGGTCATCCGCAAAGGGGAAGTGGCCGCTGTCAGGCAACAGCACCACTTCGGCCTTGGCAAACACGTCTTTTTGCCGCTCGGCCATGGCCACGGGCAGATAGGGGTCGGCGACTCCCCACACCACCAGCGTCGGCCACGGATGCGGTCGCAACAACTGCGCCAGCAGCTCAGCGCGCTGACCCGGCTCTGAGGTTGCACGGTAAAGCTTGAGGACCGCTCGGCGCGTACCCGCGTCGAAATCATCGTACATCCGGTCCAGGAAGGCATCGGGCAAACCGCGCGGTGACCCCTGGCGCAAGGCCCACTTGAACCCCGCTCGGTGGGTCAGCCACTGCTGCAACTCGCCCAGGATGGGGGTTCGCCAGATGCGCGCCATCGTGTGCCAGCGGTATCCCAGCAGCACGCCGGTGTTGATCAGCGTGACGCTGCCTACGGACAGCGGTGACATGGCGGCCCACATCAGGCCCCAGGGGCCGCCAAAATCATGCAAAACCAGATGAGCCCGACTCACGCCCAGCTGTTTCAAAGCCTCGCCCAAAAAGGTGGCGCCGCCCTCGACCGAGTAGGGGTAGTCCGCAGGCTTGTCGGCCTGGCCAAAGCCGGGCATGTCCACCGCCACACAACGGCCATGCGGTGACAGCCGACGCATCAAGTCGGACCAGTCCTCCCCGGAGCCGGGGTTCCCGTGCACGAACACGACCGCCTCGGTGGCACGCAAATTCGCGCCGCTCTGTAACACGCGGGTGCGAATGCCGCAGGCGGTCAGCTGAGATTCATGCAGGGGCGCGTCCATCAGGCGACACCGTAGCCTTCTTCGCGGATGATCTCGCGCACGGCGTCCTCGCCGAGCACCGTGTCCACCGTCACCAGGCCCTGTGGCAAGTCGACCGTCACCTGCGCCTCACCATCCTGATCCTGCACCGCCTGTGTGATGGCTTTGACACAGTGCTGGCAGCTCATGCCCGTGACGTGCAGCTGGTAATTGGAAGGGGTTGTCATGACCAAGATCCTTTCAGAGGATGATATGGACACCATTGTGAAGCGAACCCGATATGTGCGCCATGCCTGCTTCCGAAGTTTCCTCTCTTGCGCCCAGCGCAGGGGCGGGCCCTGCCGCAGACCACGCGGTGCAATTGGCCGTACGCGGCATGACCTGTGCCGCCTGTGTGACCCGGGTCGAGCGGGCCCTCAGCAAGGTGCCGGGCGTGGCGAAGGCGCAGGTCAACTTCGCCACCGAAATGGCCACGGTTCAATGGGCTGTGCCGCCGGACGAGTCCCACGCCACGGCCCAGGCTGACACCCTGCTCGCGGCCATTGAACGCGCGGGCTACCACGCCCAGGTTCAGCACGCCGACGACACGGTCGTGGAAGAGGTCGTACCCTGGTGGGACGTCTGGGGGGCCGTGCTGCTGGGCGCCGTGGCCAGCCTGCCCCTGGTGTTGCCCATGCTGTGGGGCGACCACCACTTCTGGCCCGCCTGGGTACAGTTCGCCCTCGCCACCCCGGTGCAGTTCCTGCTGGGCGCACGCTTTTACAAAGCGGGTTGGGCAGCCCTCAAAGCCGGCAGCGGCAACATGGACCAGTTGGTGGCGCTGGGCACTTCGGCCGCCTGGGGCTTGTCGATGTGGCTGTGGTGGCGCCACAGCCACAGCACCGACCCGCATGCCGCCCACAGCGCGCCAGAACTGTATTTCGAATCTGCCGCCGTGGTGATCACCCTGGTGCTGCTCGGCAAGGCCCTGGAGGCCCGCGCCAAGCGCCAGACCACCGCCGCCATCCGCGCCCTGCAATCCCTGCGGCCCGACACGGTTCACCGCCAAGGCCCGCAAGGCGAAGTCGAGGTGCCGCTCAAGCAGGTGCTGGTCGATGATGTCCTCATCGTGCGCCCTGGCGAGCGCATCCCCACCGATGGCGTGGTGATCGAGGGCAGCGGCCACGTCGACGAATCCCTGCTCACCGGCGAGCCCCTGCCCGTGAGCAAGGCCCCGGGTGACCCCCTTACCGGCGGCGCCATCAACACCGAGGCGCGCCTGCTGATGCGCGTCACCGCCGTCGGCGGCCAGACCATGTTGGCGCACATCATTCGCCGTGTGGTCGAAGCGCAGGCCGTCAAGGCGCCCATTCAGCGCGTGGTCGACCGCGTGTCGGCCGTCTTTGTGCCCACCGTGCTGGGCATTGCCCTGCTGACCGCCCTGGGTTGGTGGTGGGCGGGCGTGGGCGGCGAAGTGGCCCTGATCCGTGCGGTGGCCGTGCTGGTCATCGCCTGCCCCTGTGCCCTGGGCCTGGCCACCCCTGCCGCCATCATGGCCGGGACCGGCGCGGCGGCTCGATACGGCATCCTCATCAAAGACCCTGAGGCGCTGGAGGTCGCTCACCGCGTGCAGGTGGTGGCCTTCGACAAGACCGGCACGCTCACACAGGGGCGTCCTTTGCTGGTGGACTGGCAGGTGGCCGATGGCCAGGGACTGGACCGCAAGCAGGCCCTGCAAGTGGCGGCGGCCCTGCAAACCGGCAGCGAACACCCCTTGGCCCGCGCGGTGCTCGACGAGGCCACTCGCCAGGGCCTGAGCCTGCCGGCCGTGCAGGACCTGCAGGCCGTCGCAGGGCGCGGCATCCAGGGTGTGCTGCCCTCCGGCACGGATGGCACGGGCGTCAGCCAGACCTGGGCTCTGGGCAGCACCCGCTGGATGAGTGAGCTGTGCCCGGACACCAGCCTGAGCCCATGGTCGGACAAGCTGGACGCCTGGCACGCCCAGGGCCACACCGTGTCGTGGTTGCTGCGTCAAGGCCCCGCACCGGCGGCCTGGCAGGTCATTGCCCTCATGGCCTTCGGTGACGAGCTCAAGCCCGAGGCGGCTGCTGCGGTCAAGCGATTGCACGAACTCGGCGTTCGCACCGTCATGATCTCGGGAGACAACCGCAGTGCGGCCGAGCACATCGGCCACCAGTTGGGCATCCAGCAGGTCATCGCCGAAGTGTTGCCAGGCGACAAGGCCGATCACATCCAGCGCCTGCAACAGGGGCAGGGCGGTGCCCGGCAGGTGGTCGCCATGGTGGGCGACGGCATCAACGACGCGCCCGCGTTGGCTGCGGCCGATGTCGGCATGGCGATGGCCAACCCGCAGGGCGGCGCAGACGTCGCCTTGAACGCCGCCGGCATCACCCTCATGCGTGGCGACCCGACGCTGGTGCCCGCTGCGCTTGACATCTCACGGAGAACCTCGGCCAAGATCTGGCAGAACCTGGCGTGGGCGTTTGGCTACAACATCATCGGCATACCGCTGGCGGCGTTCGGGGGGCTCAACCCCATGCTCGCCGGTGCGGCCATGGCCTTGAGCAGCGTCAGTGTTGTGAGCAACGCCTTGCTGCTGTCGCGCTGGCGTGCATGACGTAAACTCGCGGGCTCAGGCTGCCAGTAGCTCAGTTGGATAGAGCACCCGCCTTCTAAGCGGGCGGTCGGGGGTTCGACTCCCTCCTGGCGGGCCACTTCATATCAGCCGTGCTGATGTCCTTAAATCGGCATTCAGCCCCGCACCGTGGCGGTGGGTTTGAGTGCGGCCGTCATGCCAGGGGAGCACCAGCGCTTGCCGTCGGCGTGCGCCACCATGACCTCGACCTCCGGGTGCTGTGCGTGCCACGCAGGTGCGTGGGCCGGGCCGCGCACCATGAGTGTGGCTCCCCAGCCGTTGACCGCGTCCACGTTGCGCGCCAGCAAGGCCACGCCATGCACACCCTCGGTGGGCCAGCCTGTGCGCGGGTTCAGGATGTGATGCAGGCGGCGGCCCGCACGCACGAACCCACGCTCATAGTCGCCGGACGAGGCCACCACGCCACGGCCCTCCAGTTCCAGAGCTCCTAGCAGCTGCGCTGGTGCAGCCGGGTCGCGCACGCCCACGCGCCAGGGCCGTCCTTGAAGGCTCCCCAGCACCAGCACATCACCGCCCCCGTTGACGAGGGCATGGGCGATGCCAGCCCGCTCCAGAACCTGCAGGCCAGCTTGCAAGATCGGCAGCTTGGCCACACCGCCCAGATCGAGGGCCATGCCTCGCTGGGTCAGGTACGCCGTGCCCGCTGCGTCATCCAGCACCAAGGCGCGTGCATCAACGAGACGCAGTCCCCGGGCGATCTCAGCAGGCGAGGGGGCTGCTTCCTGGCCGGGTTCGAAATGCCACCCACGCAGGGTGCCGATGGTCGGGTCAAATGCACCGGCACTGCCCCGGTACAGCCGTTGTGCTTGCCGCAACACGGACATGACTTCCGGTGCCACGTTCACGGGCCGCTGACCCGAGGCAGCGCCGATGCGCGACACGACACTGTCGCTGCGATAGCGGCTCATCAGCGCCTCCAGGCGCGCCATCTCGGCGAAGGCCTGTTGCATGGCGATCTGTAAGGTGCTCACGTCGCGCTGACCCGTTGCCACGGTCACGATGTCAACGCGTGTGCCCATCATGACCCGGTTCGCACGCTGTACCCGGGGATCCGCGCTGGCGAGGGCGTCACCGGGCGCAGCGAGCGCACAAGCGCCTAGCAGTGGCAAGGCGAGGGCGAAACGCCGCCGAGACAGTCCGCCTCCCCCCATCGGCATGCGCAGATCCGTGTTCATCGCGAGCCTCCTGCTTGTCAAATGGATTGATCTGCCATGTAATCCACAGCAGCCTTCACTTCGTCATCGGTGAGTGTGGTGGAGCCACCGCGTGCCGGCATGACGCCCTTGCTACCTGTGAAGCCCTCCATGGCGTGCTTGTACAGGAGGTCCTTGCCCTGCGCAATGCGCGGCGCCCAGTCTGCCTTGTCACCCGGCTTGGGTGCGCCCGCCACACCTGCGGCATGGCACAGCGCACAGGTCTTGCCATACACACTCTTGCCCACAGCGTTCTCAGCCGTGGGGGCAGGAGCGGGCGCAGGCGCTTGGGTCACGGGGGCTGGTGTGGGCTCTGGCGCCGTGGCCGTTGCAGGCGCTTCGCTCTTGCCGCAAGCAGCAAGCACCAGGGTCGCGGCAGCCAGTGCCATCGTGAGAGATACGTAGTTCATGAACAGCCTTTCGTTGCAGTTTCGATGCGCCTAGGGTGACGCGATCGTTCAAAAAGTGTCTGGGGGTTAGTACCAGACGCATCTTGGACACTCTTCAGTAAGACTCACTTGACTCTGGTCAAAGTCCAAAGAATCATCTGAGGTGAACATTTAAACATGGACGCCCGCCTTGCGGTGCGAAAGCTCAACACCACGCAGGCACAGCCTCCGCCATGACCCTCTTCCACACACTCAAACGCCTGCGATCGTTGATCGCTGCGTGGGTGTTGCTGGGCATGGGGGTGGTCATGGCTGCACCACTCGTTCAACCGCTCTCCCTGGAGTTGATTTGCTCCGGGTCGGGCGGTTACTTTTTGCTCGCGCACGCCAGCGACAGCAGCCCGGGATCCCCGTCTCCTGACATGGACTGCGGCCTGTGCCTCATGAGCGCAGCGCCTCCGCCGTCCCCGGTTGGCGCGTTGCCAGCGCCACAGGCCACTCACACCCAACTTGCGCTCCCGAATCTGGTCGACACGCCAGTCACCACGGCGGCTTTGCCGCCTGCGCGAGCCCCCCCCCCGTTTCCTTAGCCACACCTGAGAGAGGTCATCATGAGCCACAAGAAAGACGATATGAGCACGGAAGCTGTCGGCCTCGGGCGCCGTCGATTCCTCAACACCGCCGCGTTGACGGGCCTCACGCTTGGCGTTGCGGCCTGCAACGACAAGCCTGAGACAGCGCCAGCGGCTTCCGGTACCTCGGCGGCGGCTCCTGCTGCGCACGCCAACTCCAGCACTCACCTCAAGCCCGGCGAACTCGACACCTATTACGGCATCTGGAGCGGCGGCCACACCGGCGACATGCGCATCCTGGGCCTGCCGTCCGGACGCGAAATTCACCGCATTCCCTGCTTTGTGCCCGACGCCCTCGTGGGCTGGGGTGTCACGAACGAATCCAAAGCCATCATGGGCACCAAGCCCGATGGTCACCTGCGCTACACGGTGGCCGACACCCACCACACCCATGCCTCCTATAAGGACGGCAACTACGACGGTCGCTACGCCTGGATCAACGACAAGATCAACAGCCGCATCGCGCGTGTTCGCCTTGACTACTTCGTCTGCGACAAGATCACCGAGTTGCCCAACGTGCAAGGCTTCCACGGCATCTTCCCGGACAAGGCCGACCCGGTGGATCCGGCCATCAACTACACCACCCGCGTCTTCTGCGGCGCTGAGTTCGCGATTCCGCTGCCCAACAACGGCGGTGACATCGACAAACCCGAAAAGTACCGCTCGATGTTCACCTGCGTGGACGCCGAGAGCATGGAAGTGCGCTGGCAGGTCCTGATCGACGGCAACTGCGACCTGACCGCCACCTCTTACGATGGCAAGCTGGCGGCCACCAACCAGTACAACATCGAAAACGGCGTTCACTACGAAGACATGATGTCGTCCGAGCGGGACGCCTGCCTGTTCTTCAACATCGCCCGCATCGAAGAGGCGGTGAAGGCTGGTAAGTTCACGACCGTCGGTACCTCTAAGGTGCCCGTGGTCGATGGCACACGTGAGAGCAACAAGGACCCCAAGACCGCCCTGACCGCCTACGTGAGCGTTCCCAAGAACCCGCACGGTGTGAACGCCAGCCCCGATGCGAAGTACTTCATTTGCGCCGGCAAGCTCTCGCCCACCGCCACGGTGATCGAGTTGAGCAAGGTGCTCGACTGGTTCGACGGCAAGTTGGCTGAGCTCGACAAGGCCATCGTCGCCGAAGTGGAAATTGGCCTGGGCCCCCTGCACACGGCCTTCGACGGTCGCGGCAACGCTTACACCACGCTCTTCCTGGACAGCCAGGTGGTCAAGTGGAATGTGGACGCAGCCATCAAGTTCCACGCCGGTGACAAGGCCGCCAAGTATGTGGTCGATCGGCTGGACGTGCACTACCAGCCGGGTCACATCAACGCCTCGCAGTCTGAAACCCGCGCGGCCGACGGCAAGTACCTGGCCGTGGGTTGCAAGTTCTCGAAGGACCGCTTCCTGCCGGTGGGCCCGCTGCATCCGGAGAACGAGCAGTTGATCGACATCTCGGGCGAGAAGATGGTGCTGCTGGCCGACCACCCGGTGCGCGGCGAGCCGCACGACTTCATCATCTTCAAGCGCGATCTGCTCAAGCCTAAGCAGGTGTATGACCTCGACGAGTTCCCGCTGGCGACCAAGGACCCCAAGGAGTCCGGTGTCACCCGCAACGGCAAGAAGGTCACGGTCAGGATCACGTCGCAAGCGCCGGCCTTCAGTCTGCGTGAGTTCACCGTCAAGAAGGGTGACGAGGTCACCCTGATCCTGACCAACCTGGACAAGATCGAAGACCTGACGCACGGCTTCGCCATTCCGAAGTACAACGTCAACTTCATCGTCAATCCGCTGGAGACCAAGTCGGTGACCTTCATGGCCGACCAGCCCGGGATCTTCTGGTGCTACTGCACCCACTTCTGCCATGCCCTGCACCTTGAGATGCGCACGCGCATGATCGTCGAGGCCTGATAGGCGGACCCATGCAGGTGTCGCCGGCCTTGCCGGTGGCACCTGCGCAACTGGAATGAGCCATGCTTCAATTTGGCCAGCGGATCAAAGCCTTCTGGGCTGTTTTACTTCTCACTCTTTCTCTGTTTGCGCCGCGCGTCATGGCGAGCGCTTACGAAGCCGAGCTGCCTGCCAACCTGAGCACCGCCAAGGACATGTGCGCCTTGCTACCCTGTGCCGAGGTGTTCCCGGGCGCCAGCCATTTTTCTGAACGCAAGGGCCAGCCGCCCTATGTTGAGGCGTACGACCGCAACGCGCCCAACAAGAAGCTGATGGGCTATGTGATGCTGTCCACCGACATCACCGACACCCCGGCCTATTCGGGCAAACCGGTGGTGACGCTGATCGGGATGGACCTCACTGGTCGTTTCGTGGGCGTGAAGGTGCTCAAGCACTCCGAACCCATCTTGCTGCTGGGCATCCCGGAATCGGCCCTCATCAATTTCAACAATCAGTATCTGGGCCAATCTGTGGCCGACAAGCTCGAGGTCGGACCCTCTCGCCCCGAAGAAGACGTGATCGGTCTGGACGCCATCTCAGGCGCCACGGTCACGGTGATCGCACAGAACCAGGTGGTGATGATGTCGGGGGCCGCCGTGGCCCGTCAGACGGGCATCATCCAGCCCACCGTGCGGGACCCTGCGCGCTTCGCCGTCACGGGCAAGCGCTATGACTGGGCACAGCTCATGCAGATGGGGGCAGTCCAACGCCTCGTCGTGACGCCCGAGCAGGTGGGGCTGCCACGTGGCCCCGAGCCTTTCATCGAACTGTGGTTCGGCGACCTCAATCACCCCGACCTGGGTCGCAGCCTGTTGGGTGACAACGGCTACGACAGCCTGCGCTCACGTTTGCAAGACACCGAGAGCGCCTTCTTCCTGGTTCGGACTGCGGGTGCCGAATCGTTCAAGGGTTCGGGTTTCGTGCGCGGCGGCATTTATGACCGCGTGCAGGTCAAACAAGGCGCCGACTCCTTCACGTTCCGTGATCTCGACTCGTTCAACCTCTACGGCCTGGAAGCTGCGGGCGCGCCGCGTTACACCGAGTCGGCGATCTTCGTGATTCGCTCGAAGTCGTTCTCCGCGTCCTACCCCTGGAAGCTCGCTTTTCTCGGCAACCGCGTGGATCGGGCCACCGGTCACCGCAGTTTTGCCGTGTTCGAGTCCAAGTACTGGCTGCCCGACGACGTGCTTGAAGGCGGACGCCCCAAGGTCGTCGAGCCCGATGCACCCTGGGTGCGTGTCTGGAAAAATCAGTCCTGGCAGATTGCCCTGTTTGCCTTCGTGCTGGTGGCGGTCACCGTGGTCTACGCGTTCCGCGAAAAACTCACCCGCCTGTCCACGCACAAGAACAAGTGGCCGGTCAACGCCTTCAAATACAGCTTCTGGGCCATCAGCATGGCCTGGATCGGCTTTGGCCTGATGGCCCAGCCTTCCATCACCCAGGTGCTGACCTGGTTCCATGCGCTGCTGTTCCAGTGGACCTGGTCGCTGTTCCTGTCGGATCCGTTCATCTTCCTGTTCTGGATCTTCATCATCGTCACGGTGTTCCTGTTTGGCCGAGGCCTGTTCTGCGGCTGGATGTGCCCCTTCGGTTCGCTGCAGGAATCCATCTTCAAGGTCGCCAAAGCGCTGGGCTTGAAGCGCTTCCAAAGGCCAGTGCCGCAGAAGTGGCACGACCGCCTGAAGTGGCTCAAGTACGCCGTCTTCTTCTTCCTGCTCACGGTGTCCATGTTCTCCATGGGCCTGGCGGAAAAGTTGTCTGAGATCGAGCCGTTCAAGACCACCTTCCTGGTGGGCGTCATGAACCGCTCCTGGCCTTACGGCTTGTTCGTGGCGGCCATTCTGGGCGTGTCGATCTTCATCGAACGACCCTACTGCAAGTACATCTGCCCGCTGGGCGCATCCCTGGCCATGCCCAGCACCTTCCGCTGGTTCGGTCTCAAGCGCAAGCAGGACTGCAACAGCTGCAAGGCCTGCGCCGTGGGCTGCGGGGCTCAGGCCATTGACGCCGATGGCCGCATCGACCATCGCGAGTGCCTGCACTGCCTGGACTGCATGATCCTGTACACCGACCCCAAGGGTTGCCCACCCCTGGCCAAGGAGCGCAAGCGCCGCGAGAAGGATGGCCTGGAGATCACCCCCATTGGCGTCAATGGCTATTTCATCCCCATTCACCCGGCCACCAGTCACGCTGACCAGATCAGCGCCAAGGCCGCTCAGGGTCCGGACCCCCGCATGCCCACCGATCCGACCTTGCCCGCGCACAAGCGTGGGGTGGGCTTCGTGGCCTGGTTCTTCCTGGAACTGCGCGACCACATCTGGCCCTGGAGTACCGAAGGCTGGCGCAGCCAGCGGGCGCTGCAGGTGGCAGGTCTGTCGCTCGCGGTGGCCGCCACCGTGGCCTGGGGCATGGCCGCCGTGGGCAGCTTGTCGTCGAGCGCCATCATCGCGTGGTGGTTCGGCTGGAGCCTGTACGAAGTGCTCATCCGCCTCTCGGGTCGCCGTTACGTGAAGGATGGACCCTGGTGGCGCGACCACTACCGCGTGGCCGGCGTGATGGACATGTTGAGCTACGTGGGCTTCAAGAATCTGCTGATCGGGGCTGCCTTGTTCCTCGCACTCAAGTCCATGGGCGTGTCTTTGTGATGACGCGTACCTGGTTCCTGTTCGCTGGTCGCTGCGTGTCGGGGTGGGCGTTGTGGGGTGGGCTGATGCTCGCTTCACAGGCCGCCACCCTCACCGTCCAACCCGGGGGAGACCTGGCCGAAGCCGTGCGCCAGGCCTCGCCAGGTGATGTGGTGGAGGTAAAGCGCGGTATGTACCGCGTCAACCTGCTGATCGACAAGCCACTCACGCTGCGTGGCCTCGATCGTCCCACCCTCAGTGGGGGCAACGAGGGCGACACCATCCGTGTCACGTCGCCCGATGTGGTGATCGAGGGCCTGATCGTGCGCGATTCGGGCGACAGCCTCAAGCACCAGAACGCCGGGATCTACCTCTACCCCGGCGCCCACCGTGCCATCGTGCGCCGCTGCGATCTCACCTACAACCTGTTCGGGCTGTGGATCGAGAAGGCGAATGATGTGCTCATCGAGCACAACACCATCACCGGCAAGCGTGAGTACGGGTCGTCGCAGCGCGGCAATGGCATCCAGCTGTACAACACCCAGAATGCGCGCATCTTTCACAACAACATCAGTTTTGTGCGTGACGCCCTGTATGTCGACGTGTCGCACCACGCGGTCTTTCGTGGCAACCGGCTGCACCACAGCCGCTATGGCTCGCACTACATGAACTCGTACCACAACCTGTGGGAGGACAACGATTCCTACTACAACCGCGGTGGCCTGGCCCTCATGGAGGTGCGAAATCAGGTCGTGCGCGGCAACCGTGCCTGGGGCAACTCCGACCACGGCATCATGTTGCGCACCATGCAAGACTCGGTCATCGAGGACAACATCGTGGCCGGCAACAGCCGCGGGTTCTTCATCTATGACGTGGAGTACATCAAGCTCAACCGCAATCTGGTGGTCGACAACGTGGTCGGCGTTCACCTGGCGGCCGGCTCCACCCGCAACGAGGTCGAGGGCAACGACTTCATCTCCAACCGGGAGCAGGTCCGCTACGTGGGTGCCCGCGACGAACGCTGGGGCACGCAAGGCGGCAACCACTGGAGCAACTACGTGGGCTGGGACCGCGATGGCGACGGCCGGGGTGATGTCCCTTACGAAGCCAACGACATGGTGGACCGCCTGACTTGGCGCTACCCCGCCATCAAGTTGCTGCTGGCCAGTCCGGCCGTCCAGGCCCTCAGGCTGGTCGGGCAGCAATTTCCGGTGCTGCGCGTGCCCTCTGTGGTGGATCCCCACCCGCGCATGCAGCCTGGCAACCAACAATGGAGTGAATGGCGTGGCAAGCATTTCCCCGGCCAGTGACAACATGGCCATCTCGCTGCGTGGCGTCAGCAAGCACTACGGTGCCTTGCATGCGGTCGATGGCGTGGACCTGGCGATCCCACGCGGTGAGATTTTCGGCATCATCGGGCACAACGGTGCGGGCAAAAGCACGCTGTTCAAGATGATGCTGGGCCTCGTGCCCGCCACCCAGGGCGAGATCCTGGTCGGCGGCGCGTCCGTCACCGGCCGCCATTTCCGCGCGGCGCGCCGTCACCTCGGCTACCTCCCCGAGAACGTGGTGCTCTACGACAACCTCGACGGTCTGGAGACCTTGCAGTTCTTTGCCAAGCTCAAGCACGCGCCCATGGCACAGTGCGCCACCATCCTGGATCGGGTGGGCCTGACGCACGCAGGCAAGCGACCGGTTCGGGAGTATTCCAAGGGCATGCGTCAGCGACTGGGTTTTGCGCAGGCCTTGCTGGGCACCCCTCAGGTGCTCTTTCTCGACGAGCCCACCAACGGCCTGGACCCGCAAGCCATTCGCGACTTCTACGCCACCTTGCGTGACCTGCAATCCGAAGGCGTGACCGTGATCATCACCTCGCACATCCTGGCCGAGTTGCAGCAACGCGTCGATCGCCTGGCCATTCTGGCTGCGGGCCGGGTGCAGGCTGTGGGCAGTGTCGAGGCCTTGCGCCAGCAAACCCGGATGCCTCTGACATTCGAGATCGAGATGATCGCCAGTGATGTGCCTGCCGCCTTGCAGGCCCTGGCGCCGCTCGCCACCCTGGCGCCTGAGTCCATCCCCACCGGCCTGCGCCTGCAATGTCCGCGTGAGCAGAAGATGGCGGTGTTGGCAGCACTGACGTCCCTGGGTGATCGCGTGCGCGACATCAAACTGCTCGAACCTTCGCTGGAAGACGTGTTCTTCGGCTTTTCTGCCTGACACGTGCCCACGACACCCGGAACCGACTCCCCATGGAATTTGCCCCGATCTTCACCATTGCCGCCAAAGAGTTTCACGACCGCATGCGCAACCGTTGGGTGCTGGCCGTTGCGCTGGTGTTCACCGTGTTCTCGCTGGTGATTGCCTACTTTGGTGGCGCACAACAAGGCACGGTGGGGTTCCGCTCCATCGAGTTCACCATTGCCAGCCTGGTCAGCCTGGTGATCTACCTCATCCCCTTGATCGCACTGCTGCTGGGCTTCGACGCCATCGTGGGCGAGCGCGAGCGTGGCTCCCTGGACCTGCTGCTGGCCTTGCCCATCACGCGGCTGGAGTTGCTGCTGGGCAAGTATCTGGGGCTGGCGGTGGCACTCACCGTGTCCACGGTGGCCGGCTTCGGCCTGGTCGCCGTGCTCTTGTTCAAGCACATGAGCGGAGCAGGGCTTTACCACTACGCGGGCTTCATGCTCAGCTCGGTGCTGCTGGGGCTGGCCTTTCTCAGCCTGGCGGTGCTGCTGTCCGTGCTCGCACGCGACCGCACCCGTGCGTCGGGCCTGGCCATCGCCACCTGGTTCTTCTTTGTGCTGGTGTTCGATTTGCTGGTGCTGGGCCTGCTCGTGGCCACCGGGGGGCAGTTTGCGGGGGACGCCTTTGCCTGGCTGCTGCTGCTCAATCCGGCCGACGTGTTCCGGATCCTGAATGTGTTCTCGCTCGAGGACGTGCGGACCCTTTACGGTTTGGCCAGTGTCGTCCCGACATCGCTAGGCAGTCCCGCCATCATGGGCGGCGTGATGCTGCTCTGGATCGCCGTCCCCCTCATTCTGGCCAATTGGAGATTCAAACCATGATGTACCGCTGTTCCTGCCGCGGCCGTGCCCGCGACGCGGCCCCGGCTCACGCCTGCCCGGATCGCCGGCGGGTGCTGGGCCTGGCTGCCCTGGCGGCCCTGAGCGCCGTGGGCGGGCTGACCGGCTGTGGCGATCAGGCTGCTGAAACCCAGTCGCTGGCACCCGTCGAGATCGACCGCGCCACCAGCTGCGAGCTCGATGGCATGTTGCTGGCCGACTACCCCGGTCCCAAAGCGCAGGTCCACTTTGCAGGGCAGGCTCAGCCCAGTTTCTTCTGCGATACCGTTGAACTGTTCAACACCCTGCTGGCCGGTGAGCAGGTGCGTGCCGTGCGCGCTGTCTACGTGCAGGACATGGGGGCTACCGACTGGAACCAGCCGCAAGGGCACTGGATTGATGCCAAGACCGCTCTCTATGTGTTGGGCAGCAAGCGACACGGCTCCATGGGCCCCACCATCGCCAGCTTTGCCAAGGAGGCCGACGCCCGCCGTTTTGCCACCGAGTACGGCGGCAAGGTCCTGCGCTTCACCGACATCAAAGCGGACATGGTGGACCTCAGCGGCGGCGCCTTGCACGACACCCGCATGTAAGCCTGGCACATCTGCCCCAGTCTCCTGCCGTACCCCATCATGTCCACTGCCCCGTCACACGACAGCCGCCGCAACCGGTCGCGCACACGCCTGTGGCTGGGGGGCAGCCTGGTGCTTGGGCTCGGGCTGGCCATCGCCGTGCTCTGGCGCATGGGTGTGTGGAGCCCCTTTGCGTCGGCCCAGAACGTCGCTCTGGAGGCAGACCTCTGCCTGGTCGCGCCGACCACGCCCTACGACCCGGCTTCGGGCCTGGGGCCGACGCAGGCTCGCACGGTGCCGCCCGAGGCGCGCTGCCCGGTGTGCGGCATGTTTCCGGCGCGCGCGCCAGATTGGGCTGCGCAGATCATCTTTGACGATGGTGATGCCCACTTCTTCGATTCGCCGCTGAGCCTGTTCATGTATCTGCACGACATGGCACGCTATGGCTCCGGGCGCCAAGCACAGCAGATCGTGGCGCAGTACGTCACCGACGCCGGCAGGCTGCCGGTCAGCCAGGACGGCATGGTTCCGACGTCGCGGTGGATCGACGCCCGCACGGCTTTCTATGTGCACGGATCGTCCGCCAAAGGCCCGATGCGTGCCGGCAACCTGCCAGCCTTCGCCTCGCGCGAGGCCGCGCAGGCCTTTGCGGCCAGTCGCGGTGGTGTCGTGCTCGCCTTCGATGGCATCGATGCGCCCCTGATTGCCCGTTTGGGCGGGCGCAGCACGCACGAACACGACTGAGGCGCCCCCGGGATGGGGCGCTGGCGCGACGTGTTCGTTTACCATCCTGTGAATTACACTCGTCACCAGCGGTCTCTGGGGTGTCATCAGACATCCTCCTGCGACCAGATCCCTTCTACGACCTCAGGATCAGCCACTCATGTTTGATGCCCTCAAGCGTTTGATCGATCCCGATCACGTCGAATCGGATGATGCCCGTGTGCTCTTGGCATGGGCCAAAGCCGAAGGGCACGCCTTCAAGCATGTCAAGGGCAAGACCGGCGGAGGGCACGTCGTCGAGGCGGCCGCAGGCTGGCGGGCCGAGTGGGGCAGCTCCCAGCGCCCCTACATCATCGGCAAGGAACTGCGCTTTCGCGCTGAAACCGGCATCCCCGGTGACGTGCAGATGATCCTGGTCTCCAAGGTGCTGGCCCACACGCTGGAGTCCGACGTCTTCAGCCGTTTTACCAACGCCATGCAGACGCAGATCGACAACACGCTGCCCGACGAGATGCGCTGGTTGGCCATGCACCCCTCTGTGCGCCTGCCCGACGAGTCGGTCTTGTCGCGGCGTTTCGCTCTGTTTGCCAATGCCGAACCCGTGATGACGCACTGGTTGGACGCCGACACGGTGCATGCCCTAGAAGAAGCCGCCACCTCCTGGTGGTCGGACTCCCTCGTATTGGTCGTCACCCTCAATCGCGGCATCTTGACGGCGCGCATGGGCGGGCAACCCCTTGAGAACGCTCAGTTGAAGCTGGTCAGCGCCTTGTTCGCCAAGCTGGCGGCACGCCTGCAGGTGGTGGCGCGCCTGGTGGGCTGAGTGACGGCTCAGCCCTTGCGCTGACGACCGCTCAGAAACGCCTCCATGGCCTGACCGGCCGCAGGCTTGCTGAGGTTGATCAGGAAATGGTGCTTTTCCTGGTCGAGGTGCGGGCGCAAAGGCTGTGACGCGTCGTTCACCAACTCCTTGATGCTGGCCAGCACATCGGGCGCCAATTCGCCCAGACGGGCGGCCAATTTCAGAGCTTCCTCCAACACGGTGCCCGCTGGTGCGATCTGATGCACCAGACCAAACTGGGCCCACTGTTGCGCCGTTTGCGTGTCACCCAGCCACAGCAGGGCCAGGGCACGGCTGCGGCCCAGGGCGCGCGCCAGGTGCCAGCTCGCGCCCCCATCCGGCGACAGCGCCACCTTGCTGTACGCCGTCAGAAACCGGCTGTTCTCACCGGCCACGATCAGGTCACACGCCAGCGCCACCGACACCCCGCCGCCGGCGGCCACGCCCTCCACGGCGGCGATCACCGGCTTGGGGAAGGCGCGCAGCGCCTCGATCCACTGATGAAACGCATCCATGTTGCCGGCCTGCGCTGCCAGGTCATGCGCACGGTTGTGCGCCAAGCGCTGCAGGTCACCGCCGCCGCAGAAGTGCCCGCCAGCGCCGGTGATCACCACCGCGCGCACCTCCGGACTGGACTCGGCCATGCTGAGGATTTCAACCCCTGCGGCGTACACCTGCGGAGACAGGGCGTTGCGCGTGGCGGGCCCCGACAAGGTCATCACCAGGGTGTCGCCTTGGCGCTCGGTTTGCAGTTCAGTGCTCATGGGAATCTTCAAGGATGACGGTCATGGGGTATTTACCCCGCAGGTTTCGGGTGTGGGTGTCACCCCACTACAGGGCTTCCCGTGATGAGTGTCACAGGATGTTCATGCTAGAGTGAATTCTTAGGCCTCATGATGCACCGAGATGAACAACTTTAAGCGGGTATCGGCCGCAGCACTTGCTGGTGCGACGCTCGCTTTGGCGTCTGGGACTTCCCACGGCATGGGCTTCGGACGTCCAGTCAGTCGCGCCATCCTTGGCGAACCTTTGCGGGTCAGTGTGCCGCTTCGTCTCGAAGCTGGCGAAACACTGGATGCCGACTGCGTCAAGGTCGAGGTGCACTACGGCGAGAGCAAGCTCTCATCGACCCAGGTTCAGGTGTCTCTGGTGGGCGCCAACAGCCGCGAGGCCACGGTGCAGGTGCGCACCACGACCCCCATCACCGAGCCCATCGTCACCTACGAGTTGACGGCGGGCTGTCAGGCCAAGATCAACCGCCAGTTCGTGGCGCTCGCCGACCCCCCGGGCATGACCCCCTTGCCCGTGAGCCGCATCAACGGGCCTGTGAGTGGCCCGTCGGCCAGCAACGCCGAGCCGGCGGTTGCCTCGCGCGCTGCTTCGCCGGCGGTGGCCGAGGCACCTGCACAGAGTGCTGCCACTTCCTCCTCGACGCGTCCCAGTCGCGATGCGGCCAAGCGCACGGCCCGTCCGGCCAAGGCCCCACGCGGGGGCGCGAAGACGCCCACCGTGCGCCAGGTCACCGAAGCCGATGCGGCGGCATCTCCTCGCACCAGCCTGTCCTTGACCCCGAAAGCTGTCGCAACTGTCGCGCCGGCGGGACGCCTGGTGTTGGACCCCGTGGAGACTGACGCGGCCGCACGCCCTGATCTGCGCATGTCTGGCTCATTGGACACCTTGGCCTCCACCGACGAGGCTGCCTCGCCCGAGGTGCAAGAGCGTCGCGCTGCCGCAGCTGCCCTGTGGCAAGCCATGAACCTCTCGCCAGAGGAAGTCGCGCGTGACCGACAAAAGCTGCTCGCGCAAGAGCAGATGCTTGCGCAGCTGCAGCAGCAGGCTTCGCAGCCCGCCACTGCAGGGCCGATGTCGCCCACGCCAGCCGCCGAGACGGGTGTGCAAGGCGAGCGCTCGGGGTTGCTGTACCTCGTGGGTGGGTTGGCGCTGCTGGGTCTCGGCCTGTGCATTGCACTGTTCATGAAGCTGCGTCGCCGTCAACAAGAAGAAGCAGCCTGGTGGCAGTCGCAGATGCAGGAGCCTCAGGGAGAGGCGCCAGAAGCGGCGCCGCACGCTGCAACGCTCACCACGGCACCTGTGGCCGTACCTGCCACCGCACCCATCGCGGCAGCAACCACTCCTGCAACTGTCCCCCCGCATCAGGCTGTGGCAGCGTCACCGAAGTCGGACATCGAACGTGCATC
>MESA01000006.1:0-102244 GCA_001770775.1 Burkholderiales bacterium RIFCSPHIGHO2_12_FULL_63_20 | reverse complement strand
GCCGTGGCGACCGCTGCAGCGGTGTCGTCGCGCCAAGCCATGGCGACCGCGCCCCAGCTGAACCCGCAGGCCATGGCGTCGGCGCGTCAAGCCTCGTTCGATGCCACGCGTGAAGTCTCGGTGGAAGAGTTGATCGACCTGGAACAGCAAGCTGATTTCTTTGTGGTGCTCGGGCAGGACGACGCGGCCTTGGACCTGCTGGAGTCTCACGTTCATTCGGTGTCCGCCAGCCCCTTGCCTTTCCTGAAACTGCTCGAAATCTACCAGCGCCTGGGCAAGCGCGCGGATTACGAGCGCGTTCAGGGCGCCTTCAATCAGCGCTTCAACGCTCACGCCCCCGCCTGGGATGCCGATCTGCAGCATGGGCACGAACTGGTCGACTACCCAGGGGTGGTCGAGCGTTTGCAGGCGCTGTGGCCGGTGCCCGCCAAGGCCATGGACGTCCTTGAGAAGTCGCTTACCCACCCGGAAAACGAAGCCGACACCTTCGAGTTGCCAGCCTATCGTGAACTGCTCTTCTTGTACGCCGTGGCCCGCGACCTGTCTGAGCGTGATCACGACGAGCGGCCACGCGTCGATCTCCTGGCCAGTGAGCCGCGTGAGTCGCGTGGTCAGCTTGACACCGTCCCGTTCGATCTGTCGGCGCATGAGGACGAAGTGGAGCCATTGATGGCCACCCGGCCGATCAAAGCCATCGCCGTTGTGCAGCCCACGCTCAGCCTGGATCTGCATCTGGATGACCTCGCCACTGGCGACAAGGCGCGCTCGTCTTACGGGGACGTCACGGTGTCGGGCAAGGCCGCCGCCGCGAACGAGCAGGAAGTCGAGCACATCGACCTGCCCGGTTTGTCAGAGCTGGACGTCGACCTGCGCAGCGGCGTTCACAAGCCGTAATCGATGCTGGGCGTCTGGCCCGCTTGCGGCGAGATCGCCTGCATGATCAAGGCGCGGGTCAGCCGGTCCGAGATCAGCTCGGCAAACGCCAGCACGAACTGTCGCATGTAAGCGCCCCGCTTGAAAGCCAGACGCGCCACATTGGGCCCGAACAGGTGGCCCACCGGGCGTGAAACCAGCTCGCTGCCTGGCATGTTCATCGCGGGGTCGTCCTTCACGGCCATCTCGGCCACCAGGCCAATACCCAGGCCCAGACGGGTGTAGGTCTTGATCACGTCCGCGTCGATGGCGTCCAACACCACATTGGGCTTGAGTCCGCGCTGGGCGAAGGCCAGGTCGATGCGACGGCGCCCGGTGAAAGACGGGTGATACGAAATCAGTGGTTCGGCCGCCAGGTGCTCCAGCGTCAGGCGGGGCACCGAAGCCAGCGGGTGGCTGGCCGGCATCACGGCCACGTGCTGCCACTCATAGCAGGGCAGGGTGACCAGCTCGGAAAAATCATTGAGTGACTCGGTGGCCAAACCGATGTCAGCCACCTCGTCGAGCACCATCTGTGCCACCTGCTCGGGCGTGCCCTGGTGCAGGCTCACCGACACCTTGGGATACTTCTTGCGCAGGGCTGCGACAGGCTCGGGCAGCACATAACGCGCCTGGGTGTGCGTGGTGGCAATCGACAAGGTGCCCGCATCCTGCATGGCGTACTCCTCGCCGATGCGCTTGAGGTTGCCCAGCTCACGCAGGATCACGTCGATCGACTTGAGCACCTGCTGGCCCGGCTCGGTCACGCGCTTGAGGCGCTTGCCATGCCGCACGAAGATGTCCACGCCCAGCTCTTCTTCCAGCTCCAAAATGGCCTTGGAGATGCCAGGCTGAGAGGTGTGCAGCGCCTTGGCGGTTTCCGTCAGGTTGAGGTTGCGGCGCGCTGCCTCGTGGACGAACTTGAACTGGTGCAGGTTCATGGTGGTTCAGGAGGGGTGGGCCAGGGACCAGGCAGCCTCTGAGAGGGCCTGGATCAGGATGTCGGTCTCGCCCACGGCGGCGCTCAGGCGCCATTGGACATGAGGGTGATGCTCCGCCATCTCGGCCATCAGCCGTGGCAAATCCTTGCGGACATGTCCGCCGGCACCCAGGAAGAGAGGTACCACGGTCACCTGCGTGCAGCCCTGGGCCGCCAGTTGCGCACCGGCCTCCAGCAGGGTGGGGCTCATGAACTCCAGAAAGGCCAGGGTCACTTCGGCGCCTTGCGCTTGCGCACGTACGCGCAAGGCACGCTCGGTCGCCTCGAAGGGTTGGGCCCAGGCAGGGTCACGGGCGCCATGGGCAAACAACAAGATGCCATCTTTGGTCATAGGGGTCACCGGTAGCGAACGAGCCACGCAAAGGCGCTCATGGACAGCAGGAGGTAGAGCACACTGGGCGCCGCAGCTGCGAGCCAGGGCTCCCAGTCGTTCAGCAGGCCCAGATGGCTGGAGATGTGGTTGGCCAGCACAAAGCTGATGCCCACCATCACCCCGCCGAAGATTTTCAGGCTCATGCCGCCGCTGCGCGCGTGCAGGTAGGCGTAGGGCAGAGCCAGGGCCACCATCACCAGGCACACCAGGGGGTAAAAGCTCTTCTTCCAAAATTCGATCTCGTAGCGCTGGGCCGCCTGGGCGTTGCTGGCCAAGTGCTCTGTGTAGCGCCACAGCGCAAAGGTCGACATGGTTTCGGGCGGCAGCACCGAGGCCGACACCACCAAGGGCGTGAGGCTGCTCTGCCAGTCCATGGACGCCAGTTGCGTCTCCCGCACGAGGCGCGCCCCTGCGCGCACGGTCTGCTCATCGATCTGCTGCTCATGGGACAACCAGACCGTCTCCTGCACTCCCTTGAGTTGCCAGATGGAGCCTTGTGCCGAGACCCCGCCACCCAGCGGCCGGATGCGCGCCTCTTGGGCGAACAGACGGCGCTGCAGCCGACCTTGTTCATCGAACTCGAAGATGCGCACGGCGCCAAACTCCACATCGCTGACGGCCGAGCCCACGTTGACGGTGATGGTGCGAGACGCATCGCCGGGGGCATCCCGACGTTCGCGCAACCAGGTGCCACTGCCACCCAATTTCAGCGTGCCGCGTTGCCCAATCTGGGCTTTGTGCAGAGTCAATTGCTGCTCCGTCCAGGGAACGACGGAGTTGCCCACCGCCACCATCAGCACGGCGGCAGACACACCCAGCACACCCAACAGACTCAGGGCGCGTCCGGGCCCCAGGCCCCCTGTACGCAAGATGGTGAATTCGCTGGTGCGGGCCATGCCGGCCAGTGCCAGGATCGAGCCGATCAGCAGACCAATCGGGAAGATGTCGTAGAAATGCTGCCCCTGCATGTACAGGCAGCTGATCAGCGAGTCGATCGCACCGTACTTGCGGATCTCATCGACGAAATCGATGAAGAAGAACAGGGCCGAAAAGGCCAGCGTCACGCCAAACACGTGCTTGATGACCGTGCTGTAAATCAGTTTGCGAACGGTGTGCATCACACGCCCTCAGCTCGTGTCACGACCAGGGCGCGCCGGGATACGTGGCGCCCTGGCAGCACGGCCCCATTCCGCCACCAGATCATCAGCAAGGCGCCCACAGTCAAACCGCCGTGGATGAGCAGCAGGCCCGGTATCCAGGGCAGCTTGCCTTGACTTACCCATGCCTGGCTCAGGCTCAGCAGGTTGAAGTACACCACGAACACCAACAGGGCGTAGACCAGGTTCCAGCTGCTGTTGCGCCGCGCATTGCCGGCCGCCAGACTCAGACCGGCCAGCACCATGTTGAAGGTGGCCCAGATCAGACCCAGGCGCCACGTGAGTTCAGCCTGGGCCTGGCGAGTCGGGATGGCCAGCAAGGTCAGGGTGGACATGCTGCGCGGCTCGGGCACCTTGAGCGCGACATTGGGCGCTTCCCCCACGGCGATGCGTGCCGTGGCGAAGTGAGAAAGGGTCTTTTCGCCCGTGGTCAAGTCCGTCTGGGTGCGCTCGCCCTGCGCCAGCACCAGGTAGCGCAGCCCCTGATCCTGCTGCAACAAGCCCTCGCGCGCCGTGACCACCGACTCCTGACCTTTGTCCGTCATCACCATGAAGACGTTGCGGGCGGTTTGCTGGCCATCGCTGTGGCTGTCAATGAAAAAGACACGTTTGCCGTCGGCGGAAGTCTGAAACTGACCTGGCGCCACCCGGGCCATGTCGGAGCGCTGTTCGTAGCGTTGCTTGAGCACCTCGGTCTGGTTCTGGGCCCAGGGCCGTGCCACCAGGGTACACAGTGCCACGAGGGCAATGGCCGGCCACGCCATTTTCAGCAGTGGCTTGATGAAGGTGAACTGACTGGCCCCACTGACCTGCCAGACCACCATTTCGCTGTCTCGCCACAACCTGCTCAACACTGTGACCACCGCCACAAACAAGGCCAGCGCGACCATGATGGGCAACTGGCCGATGAGGGTGTAGCTCAGCACCAGACTCAGGTCAGCAGGCGCAAAAGCGCCCCGCGTGGCCTGACTCAGGATGCGGATGAGCAACATGGTCAGCACCACGGTCAGCAGCACCACCAGGGTGCCGATAAAGCTGCGCCAGAGTTCTCGGCGTACGGAGGAATCGAATAACATTGTTCTGATCTGATTTCAACTGTCCATTATGGACTTGCACAGCATGGACTACCGCGCTATCTCGGCCCAAGGGCCCGCTTTGTCTCAGGTGAGTGCCGACGCCCTCGTGGTGGTGCTCACGCCTGATCTGGCCCACACGGGCGACGCCGCCCTCGACCGCCTGATTGACGACGCCGTGAAGGCGCAGGACTTCGCCCTCAAGGCCGGCAAGACGCTGTACGTGCACCGACCCGCAGGCGTGAAAGCGTCGCGCCTGGTGTTGAGCGCGGCCGCCAATGCCGAGCCCAAGGCCTTCAAGGCCGCTGTGTCCAAGGGCCTGGCGGCGGTCAAGGACCTGGGTGCCGCCCACACCGCTGTCGCCGCCGCGCAAGGTCTGGCCCTCACCACGGCGCACGCCCAGGCGCTGGCACTGGCTGTGGCCGATGCCACCTATGTGTTCCGCCACACCAAGCCCAGCGCGCCCAAGGCCGGTGCGCTCAAGAAGGTGTCCCTGCTGTGTGCCGCGGCCGAGCAGACCGCCGTCAAACAAGGTCTGGCACAAGGCGAGGCACTGGCCCATGGCGTGACCCTGGCGCGCGAGCTGGGCAACCTGCCGGGCAATTACTGCACGCCGTCTCACCTGGCGCACGAAGCGCGTCAACTGGCCAAGACCCACAAGCACATCAAGGTTGAGGTGCTGGAGCGCCCCGCGCTGGAAAAGCTCAAGATGGGCTCCTTCCTGTCGGTCACCAACGGGTCGGCCCAGCCGCCCAAGTTCATCGTCTTGCGCTACCAGGGCGCGGCCGCCTCGCACGCACCGCTGGTGCTGGTGGGCAAGGGCATCACGTTTGACACGGGCGGCATCTCGCTCAAGCCCGGCGCGGGCATGGACGAGATGAAGTACGACATGGGCGGTGCTGCCAGCGTGCTGGGCACCTTCCGCACCATTGCCGAGCTGCAGCCCAAGGTGAACCTGGTGGGCCTGATCCCCACCTGCGAGAACATGCCCAGCGGCACCGCCACCAAGCCCGGTGACGTGGTCACCAGCATGTCGGGCCAGACCATCGAGGTGCTCAACACCGATGCCGAAGGTCGCCTGATCCTGTGCGATGCGCTGACCTATGCCGAGCGTTTCAAGCCCGCCGCCGTGGTGGACATTGCCACCCTGACGGGTGCGTGTGTGATCGCCCTGGGACACCAGCACAGCGGCCTGTTCTCGGCCGACGACGAGCTGGCCCAGGCCCTGCTGGGCGCCGGTCAGCAAGCCCTGGACACCGCCTGGCGCATGCCGCTTGACGAAGAGTACGGCGAGTCGCTCAAGAGCAACTTTGCCGACCTGGGCAACGTCGGTGGACGCGAGGGCGGGGCGATCACGGCTGCCGTCTTCCTGAGCAAGTTCACCAAGGCCTACCGCTGGGCACACCTGGACATCGCCGGCTCGGCCTGGAAGTCGGGTGCGGCCAAGGGCGGCACGGGCCGTCCGGTCGGGCTGCTGACGCAGTTCATCCTGAATCAAGCCAGCGCGGGCGCGGCCGCCATCCAGCCGTTGCCGGCCAAAGCGGCCAAGAAAGTGGCCAGCAAGCAAGTGGCCAAGCCTGCGGTCAAGAAAGTTGCCGCCAAGTCGGCGCGTCGGCCTGCGGCCGGTCGCGCTTGAGCATAGAGGTCGGTCAGACATGAGCATCGTCGAGTTTCACCACGGCATCTCCGACAAGCTTGCCTATGCCTGCCGCCTGTTGCGCAAGGCTTACCGCACGGGCGCCCAGGTGGTGGTGACGGGCGATGCCGTCTCGCTCAAAGCCCTGGATCGACAGCTATGGGTGTTCGACGACCGTGAGTTCGTGCCGCATGTGCTGGCACAGTCGGAAGGGTCGTTGCCGGTTCGACAGCACAGCACGCCCATCTGGCTGACCGTTGATCCGGCCACGGCACCCGGTGAGCGTGGCGTGCTGGTCAACATCGGGCAGACGCTGCCAGCAGGCTGTGAACGTTTTGCGCGCTTGTTCGAGATCGTCTCCAACGAGGCCAATGACCGCCAGCAAGGTCGCCTGCGCTGGAAATCTTATGCTGCCAAGGGCTGGCAGGTGAACCCCCACGAGGTCAAAGAATGAACGAGACTGATCGCCCCCATCTGCCGCAGGTGCCCACCTTGACCGAAGTCATCGAGCCTTTGCACCTTGATACGGATCCGGCGCCTGCACCTGCTCCGGGTGAGGAGCCACCTCACATGATCGTGACACGCAACCTGCCGGAGAAAGGTGGCGCGCAGGATTGGGTGCCTCTCAAGACCCTGGTCTTGCCCAACCACCCGGACGGTGAGGCGTCCGCGCCTGAGTTCGGGCAGCCTCCGGTCGATCTGAGTGATGTGCCTTTGCTGAGTGACCCTGTGCTGACGTCCGAAGTCGTGGCGTCGATGCCGGTGAAGCCAGCCGAGTTGACCCACGAGCAGATCGTGCAGCGCGTGATGGTGGATGTGCAGCGGCGCGTTGACAGCATGCTCGAGTTCCGGCTGCGCGAGGCCTTGACCCCCATTCTGGCGCGTCACACCGAGGCACTGATCCGCGACATGCGCGATGAGCTGAGCCTCACGATGCGCGACGTCGTGACGCGTTCAGTGGCGCAGGAGCTGGCCAAGTTGCGCCCGCGTTGAGGTGTCCTGAGCTTTTTTCTGACTTTGTTACCTTCACAAGGAGTTCTCCATGGCGTCTTTCCCCCAGGTGGGTCGTTCGGTTCTGGCGGTGTCTGCCGTGATGGCGGCGGTGCTGTCGCATTCGGCGCAGGCGCAAACGGTGGTGCGCATCGGTCACGTCGGGCCGGTGTCGGGTCCCCAGGCGCACTACGGGCGTGACAACGAGAACGGCGCCCGCATGGCAGTGGAGGAACTCAATGCGCAAGGGGTCACGATTGCCGGCAAGAAGGTGCGCTTTGAGCTGATCGCCGAAGACGATGCGGCCGATCCGAAGCAGGGCACAGCTGCGGCGCAAAAGCTCTGCGACGCCAAGGTCAACGGCGTGGTCGGTCACCTGAACTCGGGCACCACGATTCCGGCTGCCAAGGTGTACAGCCAGTGCGGCCTGCCGATGGTGACGCCCTCGGCCACGAACCCCGAACTGACGCAACTGGGTTACAAGAACGTGTACCGCCTGCTGGCCAATGACAACGCCTTGGGCGCGGGTCTGGCGCAACACGCGTCTCAGGTGTTGAAGGTCAAGAAGGTGGCCATCATTGATGACCGTACCGCTTACGGCAAGGGCGTGGCCGACGTGTTTGCCAAGACGGCCAAGAGCCTGGGCATCGAGGTCGTCAGCCAGCAATACACAAACGACAAGGCCGTGGACTTCATGGCCATTTTGACGGCCATCAAGAGTCGCAAGCCCGACGCCATCTTCTTCGGCGGCATGGACCCACAGGCCGGCCCGATGTTGCGTCAGATGCAGCAACTGGGTTTGAGCAAGGCCTATCTGTTCGGCGGCGATGGCATCTGCACGGACAAGTTGAAGGACCTGGCCAGCGGTGCGCGCACCTTGAGCAACGTGGTGTGTGCGGTCGGTGGGGCGGCCATCGACAAGATGCCCAATGGCAAGGACTGGCGTGCGCGTTACGACGCCAAGTTCCCCAAGCAGTTCCAGGTCTACTCGCCCTATACCTACGACGCGACGATGGTGCTGGTTGACGCCATGAAGCGCGCGAACTCCGTCGACCCCAAGGTTTACGGGCCGAAGCTGGCCGCCACCAATTACCAGGGTGTGACGGCCAGGGTGGCGTTTGAGCCGCAAGGCGACCTGAAGAACCCGGCGATGACGCTGTACGTCTACAAAGATGGCAAGAAAGTCGCTGTCAACTGAATGCGGCTGCGAAAAACTTGCTATAGTTGAGGGCTTCGGAGAGGTGGATGAGCGGTTTAAGTCGCACGCCTGGAAAGCGTGTGTAGGTTAATCCCTACCGCGGGTTCGAATCCCGCCCTCTCCGCCAAGACATGACCCCAAGTAATTGATTTACTTGGGGTTTTTTCTTGCCTGATGTGTCACACCATCCCCAGCCTGCGCGCCAGCTTGCGCAGGTTGCTCGGGTCCATCTGCAGGGTGCGTGCGGCGGCGGCCCATTTGCCCTGGTTCTGTTGCAGGGCCTCTTCAATGTGCTGGCGCTGAAACCGGTCCACCGCGCTTTGCAGCGGACCCAGGTCGCGCACGGGGGCGAGCGTCTCCGCGGCCTTGGCCGCGACCTCGTTGCCATCCAGCCCCAGCCAGGGTGCCTCAATGCTGAGCAACTCCGTGCGTGATTCCGCCTGGCTCAGCACCTTCAAGGCCGCGCGGCTGATCACGTGCTCCAGCTCGCGCACATTGCCCGGCCACCCATACGTCAGCAGCGCTTTCTCGGCATCCGGTGACAGACGCAGGCAGCGCAATCCCAGCCGCGCCCGGTTCAGCTCCAGGAAATGTCCGGCCAGCACCAGAATGTCCCGCCCGCGTTCGCGCAAGGGCGGGATGTGCACCGGGTACACCGAGAGCCGGTGGTACAAATCAGCCCGAAAACGCCCAGCCCGTACCTCCTCCCATAGCTTGCGGTTGGTGGCCGCAATCACGCGCACGTCCACATGTCGGGGCTCATCCGTGCCCAGGCGCTGGATCTCGCCGTTTTGCAATGCGCGCAGCAGCTTGGCCTGAATCGACAGCGGCAACTCGCCAATTTCATCCAGGAAGAGGGTGCCACCGTTGGCGGTTTCAAAACGTCCGGGGCGATCCTGCACCGCACCCGAAAACGCACCCTTGGCGTGACCGAATAGCTCGCTTTCTGCCAGCGTCTCTGGTAAGGCTGCGCAGTTGACGTACACCAGCGGCTTGTCCGCACGGGGGGAATGGCGGTGCAGCCAGCGGGCAAACAGCTCCTTGCCCACGCCGGTTTCGCCCTGCAGCAGCACTGGCAGCTCGGAGTCGGCCACCACGCCTAACTCGTCCAGCAGCTGCCGCAGCACTGGGCTGCTGCCCAAGATGGAGCTGGGTGCATCGCTCTCGCCGGCGACCCCTTCAGGGCGTGACAGGCGAAGGCTGCGCAGATCATGCTCCAGGCGGCACACCCGCAGCACCGATTCGATGTAGAGCGCGCAGGCACGCAATGACGTCAGCGTCTGCGCGTCGAAATGGTCGGGCTCGAGGGCATCCAGCGTCACGGCACCCCACAAGCGGCCATCCAGAAACAGGCTCATGCCCAGACAGTCGTGCACCGGCAGCGGCGCATCCGGGCTGTCCTGCAGCAGGCCGTCGTACGGGTCGGGGAGATCGCAATCGGCTGCAAATTGCACTGGCTCGCGCGACGCCATGATCTGCGCCAGACGCGGGTGCTTGCCCATCGTGAAGCTGCGGCCGAGCACTTCGTGAACCAGGCCCGTCGCGGCCTGAGGGCGCAGGCTGTCGCCGTCCAGCCGCAAGAGCACGACGGCGCTGCAGGCGAAAGCGTCGCGCACGCCCACCACCAAGCGCTGCAAGCGCAGGGCCGCAGGCAGCTCGCTCGACAGATCGGTCAATAGCGTGGTTTGAAGGGTGGTGAAATCTACCATATCAGGTCATTTTAACCATATTTTGACACGGTAAATTCTACCCGACGCTAATGTAAGTGATTGATTTTAAACAAATCATCAGCGGGCACGGGTTTTGCGCTCTGTGGGTCCGACACGCATTTCTCGTCTCATAAGGAGTAGTACATGACAAGTCCCCGACCCGACACCCTTGATCGTTGCACGCGGACCCCGCGCGCATGCGAAGGAGGACGTCAACATGGGTAACTATCGCAAGCTTTGGTGGACCCTGATTGGGGTTCTCGGCGTCACGTTCTGCTTGCTTGGCTGGTTCGGGCGTGAGGTGTACCGCGAGGCGCCCCCGATTCCCGACCAGGTGACCAGTGCCGATGGCAAGGTGTTGTTCACCGAGAAAGACATCCTTGATGGCCAAACCGCCTGGCAAAGCGTGGGCGGCATGCAGTTGGGCTCGATCTGGGGGCATGGCGCCTACCAGGCACCTGACTGGAGCGCAGACTGGCTGCATCGTGAGTTGACCACCTGGCTCGATCTGGCTGCGCAAGATGAGTTCGGTCAAGCTTTTGATCAGCTCAAGGAAGACCAGCAGGCCATGCTGCGTCAACGCCTGAAGACCGAGTACCGCAACAACAATGTGGTCAACGATGTTCTGGTGTTGAGTCCACGTCGTCAACTCGCTGTCCAGAAGACGGCGGCTTACTACGACGCCTTGTTTGGCTCGGATCCTTCGCTGCAAAGCACGCGCAAGAGCTACGCCATGAAGGAGGGCACCCTGCCGGATGCCGCTCGCCGCGTGCAGTTGACGCAGTTCTTTTTCTGGACTTCCTGGGTGGCTGCCACCGAACGTCCGGGTCTGGATTCAACCTACACCAACAATTGGCCGCACGAACCGCTGATCGACAACAAGCCGACGGCGGAGAACCTCATCTGGTCGGTCGTCAGCGTGATCTTGCTCATCGCAGGGGTCGGCTTCCTTGTCTGGGCCTGGGCTTTCCTGAGCGACCACGATGAAGAAGAACCTGTCGCACCGGCGCGTGATCCGCTCAGCCTGGTGGGTTTGACCGACTCGCAGCGTGGCCTGGGCAAGTACCTGTTCCTGGTCGTGGCTCTGTTCGGGTTCCAGGTTCTGTTGGGTGGCGCCACGGCGCATTACACGGTAGAAGGGCAAGACTTTTACGGCATCCCGCTGTCCCAGTGGTTCCCCTACACCTTGCTGCGTACCTGGCACATCCAAAGCGCCTTGTTCTGGATTGCCACCGGCTTCCTGACGGCGGGCTTGTTCCTGGCGCCCATCATCAATGGCGGCAAGGATCCCAAGTTCCAGAAACTGGGTGTGGATGTGCTGTTCTGGGCGCTGGTCGTCGTGGTGGTGGGCTCCTTCATCGGCAACTACCTCGCCATTGCGCAGATCATGCCGCCGGAGTGGAACTTCTGGCTGGGTCACCAAGGGTATGAGTACGTCGATCTTGGCCGACTCTGGCAGATTGGCAAGTTCGCGGGTGTCGCCTTCTGGCTGGCGTTGATGCTGCGCGCGATCGTGCCCGCCCTGCGTGCGCCTGGCGACAAGAATCTGCTGGCCTTGTTGTCTGCCTCGGTGATCGCCATCGGCCTGTTCTACGGTGCAGGTTTCGCATACGGCGAGCGCACCCACCTGTCGGTGATGGAGTACTGGCGCTGGTGGGTCGTCCACCTTTGGGTGGAAGGCTTCTTCGAAGTGTTTGCCACCACGGCGCTGGCCTTCATCTTCTCCAGCATGGGTCTGGTGTCCAAGCGCATGGCCACGGTTGCCAGCCTGGCTTCGGCTTCGCTGTTCATGCTGGGCGGTGTGCCCGGCACCTTCCACCACCTGTACTTCTCTGGTACGACCACGCCCGTCATGGCGGTGGGGGCCACCTTCAGTGCGCTGGAAGTGGTGCCGCTGATCGTGCTCGGCCACGAAGCGTGGGAGCACTGGCGTTTGCAAAAGCGTGCCGAGTGGATGGAGCGCGTGAAGTGGCCGCTGATGTGCTTTGTGGCTGTGGCATTCTGGAACATGCTGGGTGCCGGTGTCTTCGGGTTCATGATCAACCCGCCCATCGCGCTGTACTACATCCAGGGGCTGAACACGACAGCCGTGCACGCTCACGCCGCCCTGTTCGGTGTCTATGGCTTCCTCGCCTTGGGCTTCACCTTGCTGGTGCTGCGCTATGTTCGTCCGAACCTGCGCTTTGACGAGGGCCTGATGAAGACCGCTTTCTGGTGGTTGAACATCGGTCTGGTTCTGATGATCGCGACCAGCTTGCTCCCGATCGGTTTCCTGCAGTTCCACGCCAGCGTCAGCGAAGGCCTGTGGTACGCCCGCAGCGAAGCCTTCATGCAACAAGAGATCATGCAAACCCTGCGTTGGGTGCGCACCTTCGGTGACGTGGTGTTCATCGTCGGCGCCCTGGCCATGGTGTGGCAGGTGGTCAAGGGGGTGTTCGGCTCGCAAGCCTCTGTGGCTGTGAAACGCTGATGCACCGCATCACCTGACGCTGACCGCGTCATCGCCCCCGGTTGGTGGAAGCCCCACGGACCGGGGGCGTTTTTGTTTTCAGCCCAGGCCGGCCACGGCCAATCTGGCGCCAAATCCGATGAACAGGCCCCCCACGCTGCCGGTGCACAACGCGGCCAGCTTGCGACGGCGACGGAAGACGGCAGCCAGATAACTGCCGCCCAGGATCAGGGTCGACAGGTACACCATGCTGCACCCCTGAACGATCACGCCCAGGACCAGGAATGACAGCCACGGATGAGGGTAGGCCGGTGACACGAACTGGATGAAGAAGGAGACGAAGAACAAGATGGCCTTCGGGTTCATGAGGCTGATGAGCAAGGCCACCCGGAAGGGCTGCCCGGATGCCGATGGGGTCGGGGGCTGGGCATCGACGTTGCCGACCGGGTCGCGCCACCGCTTGATGCCTGCTCGTAAAAGTCCCCAGCCCAGAAACGCCAGGTAGGCCGCTCCTGCGTACTTCAAGCCCACAAACAGCGCCGGGTGTGACTGAAACAGAGACGCGACGCCCGTGGCCGCCAGGGTCATCAGGATCAGATCTCCCGTGAAAATGCCCAGCGCCCCACGGTAGCCCGCTGCCACACCGTGTTGTGACGCGACCGTCATGACATAGAGCGAGTTCGGCCCGGGCAAGAGCACGATGACGATGGTGCCAATGACGAAGGTGGTGAGATCAGTGATGCCGTAGACCATGCGCCATGGTAAACGGCGCGGCGTGCACCGCTTTCGTGCGCTGGGCGGCGATGACCCAGGATGGGGCGGCGCACACCCGGACCTCGCCCCGGTTCACGGCGCATTCCTCCGCTGATGTCACGACGGCGTGGTGGCACGCATATTGCTGCCCCCACAGCGTGCCCGCAGGTAGTGTCGCCTCAGTGCACGGACATGGCTTCCGCTAACGACGGCGGGCATCGGTTTGATGCGCTGGAGCCATGCAGACAGCTTGGCTGTCCGTTCCCCTTGATTTGCTTGGTACTGGCCTGGGCATGCTTGAGCGTACACGCTCGCCTGTCCCGGTGACACCACCTTTAACGTCTCGCAGGAGTGCATATGAAAATCGTCGTCGTCGGCCATGGCATGGTGGGTCACAAGTTTCTGGAAAGCCTGTATGAGGCGGGCCTGCAAAACGCCGAAGTCACCGTCTTGTGCGAAGAGCCTCGCCCAGCCTATGACCGGGTGCACCTGTCTGAATTCTTCGCCGGCAAATCGGCCGAAGACCTGTCGGTGGTCGAGCCCGGCTTCTTCGAGCGCACCGGTTTCACGCTGCGACTGGCAGCTCGCGCCGTGGCCATCGAGCGCCGCGACCGCACCGTCACCACCGCCGATGGCGAGGTGCTGCCTTACGACAAGCTGGTGCTGGCCACCGGCTCTACCCCCTTCGTTCCCCCCATCCCCGGGCGCGACCGCGACAAGTGCTTTGTCTACCGCACCATCGAAGACCTGAAGGCCATGAAGGTGGCGGGCGCCAAATCCCGCACCGGCGTGGTGGTGGGCGGCGGCTTGCTGGGCCTGGAATGCGCCAAGGCCCTGCGCGACCTCGGCCTGCAAACCCATGTCGTCGAGTTCGCGCCGCGCCTGATGGCCGTGCAGGTGGACGAAGGCGGTGGGCGCATCCTGCGCCACAAGATCGAGGCGCTTGGCGTGAACGTGCTCACCAGCCGCAGCACCGTGAAAATTGTGGACGGAGCCGAGCACCGCCACCGCATGGTCTTTGAAGACGGCAGCTACCACGAGACCGACATGATCGTGTTCTCGGCCGGCATCCGCCCGCGTGATGACCTGGCCCGCCAGTGCGTGCTGGCCATCGGCCCGCGCGGCGGTGTGGTCATCGACGATCACTGCCGCACCAGCGATCACAACGTCTACGCCATCGGGGAGTGCGCTTCCTGGAACGAACAGTGTTTCGGCCTGGTGGCCCCCGGCTACGACATGGCCCGCGTGGCCGCACGCCACATTGCCGGCGATGCGCAGGCCGCTTTCACCGGTGCCGACATGAGCACCAAGCTCAAACTGATGGGTGTGGACGTGGCCAGCATCGGCGATGCCCATGGCAAGACACCGCACAGCCGCAGCTTTCATTACAACGACGACATCCATCAGGTCTACAAAAAGATCGTGGTCAGCGAAGACGGCAAGAAGCTGCTGGGCGCTGTGCTGGTCGGCAACGCCGATGAATACGGCACCTTGCTGCAAATGGCCCTCAACGGCATCGCTTTGCCTGACAAGCCTGAGTTCCTGATCCTGCCGTCCAGCGATGGTCAGGCCAAGCCCGGGCTGGGCGTGGATGCCTTGCCCGAGACGGCCCAGATCTGCTCGTGCAACAGCGTCAGCAAGGGGCAGATTTGCGCCGCCGTGGGGGAGGGCGTCACCACCATCGCCGACCTGAAAGCCTGTACCAAAGCGGGTGCCACCTGCGGCGGCTGCGTGCCCCTCGTCACTCAGGTGATGAAGGCCGAGATGAGCAAGCGGGGCATGGCGGTCAACAACCACGTCTGCGAGCACTTCGCCTACTCGCGCCAGGAGCTGTATCACCTGATCCGCGTGGGCAGCATCCACACCTTTGACGAGCTGCTGGCCAAGCATGGCCAAGGCCTGGGCTGCGATATCTGCAAGCCCACCGCTGCCAACATCCTGGCGTCGGTCTGGAACGACTTTGTCCTGAAGAAGGACCTGGCCAGCCTGCAAGACAGCAACGACTACTTCCTGGGCAATATCCAGAAAGACGGCAGCTACTCGGTCGTACCGCGCATGCCCGGTGGCGAGGTCACGCCCGACGGCCTCATCGCCGTGGGCCAGATTGCCAAGAAGTACGGTCTGTACACCAAGGTCACCGGGGGGGCACGGGTCGACATGTTCGGCGCGCGCGTGGAGCAGCTGCCCCTGATCTGGGAGGAGTTGATCGCCGCAGGCTTTGAGTCAGGCCATGCCTATGGCAAGTCGCTGCGCACGGTCAAGAGCTGCGTGGGCTCGACCTGGTGCCGCTACGGCGTGGGCGACAGCGTGGGCTTGGCCGTGGAGCTGGAGAACCGCTACAAGGGCCTACGTGCGCCGCACAAGATCAAGTTTGGTGTGTCGGGTTGCACGCGTGAATGTGCCGAAGCGCAGGGCAAGGACATCGGCGTCATCGCCACCGAGAAGGGCTGGAACCTCTACGTGTGCGGCAACGGCGGCATGAAGCCGCGCCATGCCGAGCTGCTGGCGTCCGATCTGAGCAAGAACGAGTTGGTGCGCATGATCGACCGTGTGTTGATGTTCTACGTGCGCACCGCCGACCGACTGCAGCGCACCAGCACCTGGCGTGACAACCTGGAAGGCGGCCTGGACTACCTCAAGGACGTGATCCTGAACGACAGCCTGGGCCTGGGGGCCGAGCTGGAGGCCCAGATGCAGAACGTGGTCGACACCTACCAGTGCGAATGGAAGACCGCGGTCACCAACCCCGAGGTGCGCAAGCGCTTCCGCTCCTTCGTCAACAGCGATGCCAAGGACGAACGCATTGTCTTCGTCAAGGAGCGTGGCCAGATCCGTCCGGCCCGCCCCGAAGAACACGCCACGGCCACGCAGACCGACGAGATCACCGCCTGAGCCCCGTCACCGGAAGGAGAAGAACATGAACGCAGCCATCTTGAGTTTCCCGCCCGCCACGGACGCCTCGACCACATCGGACCCATGGACGCCCGTGTGCGCAGTGGACGACATCGTGCCCAACACCGGCGTGTGCGCCTTGGTGGCAGGGCGTCACATCGCCGTGTTCCGCGTGGGGCAGAACCAGTTCTATGCCATTGACAATGTCGACCCTAAAACCGGCGCGAGTGTGCTGTCACGGGGCCTGATCGGCAGCCTGGGCGGGCGCATTGTCGTCGCCTCGCCGTTGTACAAGCAGCATATCGATCTGAGCAGCGGCGAATGCCTGGAGTCCCCCGCATACTCGGTGCAGGCGCACCGTGTCAGCATCGACGGTGGTCAGGTGAGGGTGGCCTTGGTCTGAGCGCCGAGTCCCCCTGCCGCTCTCGTGTCCGTGAATCCTCTGCTCGCTCATGACCCTGTCCGCCTCTCACCTCGTTCTGCGTGCCAAACAACTGGAGCTCGATGCCGTGCGGCATCTGGTCGAGCGGGTCGAGCTCGCCGGGGTGGTCGGTCAGCTCATCGACGCCTTGCAGCGCGAACGCGGTGTCACCAGCATTTACCTCGCCTCAGCCGGGCAGCGGTTTCAGTCTGAGCGGCAGGCGGCGCTCGCGGCGGTTCGCCCCATTGAAGCCAGCTTGCTCACCCTGTTCCATGAGCAAGGCCTGCTCACACAAGGCGCCACCGCTCGAACGCTGTCCCTGATGGCCTGGGTGCTGCTGGACCTGCAGGCTCTGGCCGCGCTGCGCCTGCAGATCGATCAGCGCATCCCGACTGCACACGAGGCCGTGGCCGCGTACAGCCGCGTGATCGCCGGCCTGGTCGAACTGATCTACCAACTGGCCGATGCGGCGCCCCATCCGGGCATCTCACGCCAACTGGTGGCCTTGGTTCACCTGATCCAGGGCAAGGAGGCTGCCGGCCAGGAACGTGCCGTGGGTGCCGCACTCTTCGCCTCGGGTGCTTGTAGCGAGGCCCAGCAGCTGCGCATCGTCAAACTCATCGATGCCCAGGAGCACAGCCTCAAAGTGTTTGAAGAGTTTGCGCAGCCTGCCCTGCAAGCCCTGTGGCAACAGCAGCAGCTGACGCCCAATGTGGCCATGCTGGAGCGCCTGCGCCGCACCTTGTGCACCGCCCGCCACGGCACCGTGCTCGACGCCCGCCTCAGCGACAGCTGGTTCGAGGCTGCCAGCGTGCGCATTGCCGCGCTGTGGCAGTGTGAGGTCGAACTCGTCGAAGGACTGCGACAAGCCTGTGCCGCCCAGCTCGACGCCACCCAGCAGGACCTGCGGGACTCGGAGGGGCTGCTCAGGCAACTGCGTGACAACCCGCCGCCGCACACCCACGCAGTCAGTCGCTTTTTCAGCACCGCTGAGCAACCTGATGCGGCGCCGGTGTTGGGCTCGACATCAGACAGCGTGAGTGACACCGCCGCCAGCGCGCCTGACGCCGCCAAGGTCTCCTCTTTGGAAGAGCTGCTGCAGGCTCAAACGGCCCGACTGGCCAACATGGAGTCCGAGCTGGAGACGGCACGACGCGCACTGCACGAACGCAAACTCATCGAACGCGCCAAAGGGGCCCTGATGGCGCGCATGGGCCTGACCGAAGACGCGGCCTTCCGTGCCTTGCAGAAGACCTCGATGGACCACAACCGCAAACTGGTGGACGTGGCCGAGGCCGCGCTGGCCCTGCCTGAACTGGTCTTCGGACCTCGCACCGACACGCACCAAAACTGATCGGCTGCGCACCAACTTGGCGGCTTCGCGGTGCGGTGCCCCCACACAAAAGCTGGCACAGAACCTGCGTTCTCAACAGTCATCAAGCTGAAGATGGCTTGCCTGTCTGGATGACGGCGTCCTGACCCTGTACCTGCCCGAGGCAGGTGTGGTGTCGGACGCCGTCTTCTTTTTGTCTTCTCCGTTTCAAGGACGCACCATGGCCTACCTTGCCCCTGCCGAGTTCGTGACCAAGATGGTCGACGCTGGCGAATCCAAATTGCTCATGTCCACCCGTGACACCCTCATTCGCGCCTTCATGGCGGGTGCCATCCTGTCACTCGCAGCGGCTTTTGCCGTGTCAGTCAGTGTCAACACCGGCAACCCGCTGCTCGGCGCCCTGTTATTCCCTGTGGGCTTTTGCATGCTCTACCTCATGGGTTTTGATTTGCTGACCGGCGTCTTCACCCTGGCCCCGCTCGCCGTGTTCGACAAGCGACCGGGCGCCACATGGGGAGGTGTGATGCGCAACTGGGGCCTGGTGTTCACCGGCAACTTCGCTGGTGCGCTCACGGTGGCCTTCTTCATGGCCATCATCTTCACGTTTGGCTTCAGCGAGGCCCCCAACGCCATCGGTCAGAAAATCGGCCACATCGGTGAGGGGCGCACCCTGGGCTATGCCGAACACGGCGCCTCCGGCATGCTGACCCTGTTCATCCGTGGCGTGATGTGCAACTGGATGGTCTCCACCGGCGTGGTTGCCGCCATGATGTCCACCTCCGTATCAGGCAAAGTCATCGGCATGTGGATGCCCATCCTGGTCTTCTTCTACATGGGCTTTGAGCACTCCATCGTCAACATGTACCTGTTCCCCTCCGGCCTGATGCTGGGTGGCAATTTCACCATCATGGATTACCTGATCTGGAACGAAATCCCCACCGTGATCGGCAACCTGGTGGGCGGTCTCACCTTTGTGGGCGCCACCTTGTACGCCACTCACTACAAGACCCTGCCCAAGCGCGTGGCCGCCTGATCCAGGCGCGATATCTGGCACATCATGAGTCCGACATTGCGCGTCACGCTGGGCCAGCACTCGCAGGCTGGGCGCAAGGCCGTCAACCAGGACTTCCATGGTGCGGCCACGCCCACGGCAACGCACCTCCACACCAAAGGCCTGGCCATCGCCCTGGCTGACGGCATCAGCAGCAGCGCCGTCAGCCACGTGGCCAGCGCCGCAGCCGTACGGGGCTTTCTGGACGACTACTACTGCACCTCCGAGGCGTGGTCGGTGCGGCGCGCTGCGCAGCGGGTGCTGAACGCCAGCAACTCCTGGCTGCACGCACAGACCCTGCGCAGCGATGCCCGCTTCGACAAAGACCGAGGCTACGTCTGCACCTTCAGCGCCCTGATCCTCAAGGGCCGCTGCGCCCATCTGTTCCACGTGGGCGACACGCGGGTCTACCGCCTGCATGCGCACGCGCTGGAGCAACTCACCGAAGACCACCGCATGCGGGTCTCCGCCACTGAGACCTATCTGGGTCGGGCGCTGGGGACGGGACCCGCCGTCGAAATCGATTACCGCAACTGGCCCCTGGAAGTCGGCGAGGTCTATCTGCTGGCCACCGACGGCGCCTACGAACACCTTGATGTCGCCGCCGTGCACGCCGTGCTGGCCCAGCACCCGGATGATCTGGATCAGGCCGCCGAGGCACTCACCACCCTCGCACTACAGCGAGGCAGCCAGGACAATTTGACGGTCCAGCTCGTGCGCATCGACGCACTGCCAGACGTTTCCGCAACGCAGCTTCCGACCCAACGCGAAGGCTTGAGACTGCCCCCCGCGCTCCAACCGCGAGCCCTCTTCGAGGGCTACACCATCGTGAGGGAGTTGCACGCCAGTTCGCGCAGCCATGTGCACCTGGCCGTTGACCAGCACAGCGGCCAACAGGTGGTGCTGAAGACACCTTCGGTTGACTTGCGGGAACAAGCCCACTACCTGGACGGCTTCCTGCTTGAGGAGTGGATCGCGCGTCGCCTCGACAGCGTCCATGTGGTCAAGGCCATCGTCTCCGATCGCCCACGGCAGCACCTGTTCGTTGCCCTCGAATACATCGAAGGCCAGACCTTGGCGCAATGGATGACCGATCACCCCACGCCCGATCTGAACACGGTGCGCGACCTCATCGCCCAGGTGGCCAAGGGCCTGCAAGCCTTCCACCGCAAGGAGATGCTGCATCAGGACCTGCGCCCCGAGAACCTGATGGTCGACCGCACAGGCACCGTCAAGATCATTGATTTGGGTGCCACACACGTCGCCGGCTTGACCGAAGGCACGGCCGACGCCCAGCCTCGCGCCATCGTCGGCTCGTTGCAGTACACGGCGCCCGAGTATTTCGTGGGCGGGCAGGGCAGTCCAGCCTCCGAGCTGTTCTCCCTGGCGGTGCTGAGCTATCAGATGCTGACTGGCCATCTGCCCTACGGGCTACAGGTCACGCAGTTGCGCGCCCCCGCCGATCTGGCGCGCTTGCGTTACGTCTCACTGCGGAGCCGCCGGCCGGACCTGCCTGCCTGGCTGGATGCCGTCTTGCAGCGGGCCTTGCACCCTCACCCCAACAGGCGACAAGAAGCCCTCTCGGAGTTCGTTCAGGATCTGTGCTCGCCCAGCGCCCGCTATCAGCGCGACCGCTCGCCTGCGCTGATCGAGCGCCATCCTGTCGTGTTCTGGCAGACCTTGTCCGTGGTGCTTGCGGCGCTGGTGCTGGTGTTGCTGGGGCTGCGGGCGTCCGGCCTGTAGGCCATCTCCTTCCGGGGTATCACCGCTGAAGGTCCAGCTTTTGCAAAATCGCATTCACACCGCCCTCGCACAGGCCCAATACCTTGGCAAAGCCCTCAGCGTTGCCGTAATACGGGTCCGGCACCTCTTGCTCGCCCTCATGGCCGGCAAAGCGAAGAAACAGATCCAGCTTGTGCTGCGCCTCCTGAGGGCATTGCCGCTGCAGTGCCCGCAACACACTCTCGTCCATCGCCAGAATCAGGTCAAACTGCAGAAAGTCCTGTGCCTTGATCTGCCGTGAGCGGACCTGTTCGATGTGCCGGTAGCCCTGGCTCAAGGCGCAGGCGATGGCGCGCCGATCGGGCTTTTCTTTGAGGTGGCTGCGCCCGATTGCCGCCGAATCCACCTGCAGCATCGATGCCAGACCGCGGCGTGCCATGACATCGTGGAACACGGCCTCGGCCATGGGAGAGCGACAGATATTGCCCAGGCAGACCAGAAGGATGCGATACATAAGCTGTCAATTTTAGCGAACTCGGGCGGGGGCAAGTGGAGGGCGCCCCCGCAGCCCTGCTGCACCACCCGACACCCCTAATATGGGGGATTGATTTTATCTTGCGAATATTTTCAATAGCTATTTGCGGCGTATTTCTGGCAGTCGTTTTGGGGGGCGTTGGCTGTAATATCTTTGACACATTCAATCTTCCGCAGCGTTTGCCTCCCCCTGATGAGGGGTGCGTCAGGGCAAATACGGGGGTGGACGGTCAAGTTTCTTTATGTCTGCCTCGGTCTGCGCTACATTCCAGTAAACCGGTTATCGGTACTTACAAATCGTGGGAGCTTGCCTTGAAGCTGTTGACATCCAGAAGTTGGACCTTTTCGGGTTCTGTGGCCCTGGTCTTGGGTTCGGTCGTTCTGGCCGGTTGCAGCAGCCTTGGCGGGCACCCTGCCGCGCCAGCCGCTGCTGCTTCGCCCGACTACAACTACATCGTCGGCCCGGGCGACACGCTGACCATCAACGTCTGGCGTAACCCTGAGCTCTCGGGCTCCTTCCCGGTGCGCCCCGACGGCAAGGTCTCCACGCCTCTGGTTGACGAATTGGTTGCCCAAGGCAAAACCTCGACCCAGATCGCACGCGATGTCGAGCAAGCGCTGGGCAAATTGGTGCGTGACCCGGTCGTGACCGTCATCGTCACCAGCTTTGTGGGCCCCTACAGCGAGCAGATTCGCGTGGTGGGCGAGGCGGCCAAGCCGCAGTTCCTGCCCTTCAAGCAAAAAATGACTGTGCTGGACGTGATGATCGCTGCCGGCGGTCTGACGGACTTCGCGGACGGCAATAACGCGACCATCGTGCGCGCTGCCGAGGGCAACAAGCGGTATACGGTGCGCTTGAACGATCTGCTCAAGCGCGGCGACATTTCGGCCAACGTCGAGGTGTTGCCAGGGGACATTCTCATCATTCCTCAGAGCTGGTTCTGAGTGCGCGTTGACTCAAGCAATGTCCTGATCCTTTACCGTCTGCGTTGTCTGCATGGATGAACTCTTAAAACAACTTTCCACCATTCTCCGGGGGATGTGGAAGTATCGGCGCCTTGGGGTGGCCGTTTGCTGGGTGGTGGCTTTGGTCGGGGCGGCGCTGGTCTTCCTGATGCAGGACCGCTACGAGGCCTCTGCCCGTGTGTACGTCGACACACAAACCATCCTGCGTCCGCTGATGTCGGGATTGGCCGTTCAGCCCAACGTCGAGCAGCAAGTGGCCATGCTCAGCCGCACCCTCATCAGTCGCCCCACGGTGGAGAAGCTGATCCGCACGGCCGATCTCGACCTGGGTACACGCTCCAAAGCCGACCAGGAAGCGCTCATCGACGAGGTGATCAAAAGCATCCAGATTCGCATGGCGGGGCGCGACAACCTCTACACGCTCTCCTACCGCGATGACACGCCCGAGCGTGCGCAGCGCGTGGTGCAGGCCTTGATGACCATCTTCGTCGAGTCCAGCATGGGCGCATCGCGTACTGACTCAGACACTGCACGGCGTTTCCTGGATGAGCAGATCAAGGCCTATGAAGGCAAGCTGATCGAGGCCGAAACCCGCCTCAAAGAGTTCAGGCTGAAAAACATCGCCATGCAGACGCAAGGCGACATGGATGCAGCAGGACGGGTGTCCGACATTGCCAGCTCGCTCAGCGCGGCGCGCCTGGAGCTGCGTGAGGCCGAAAGCGCACGCGACGCCGCACGTCGTCAGCTTGAACTGGCCCGCTCTGCGGCCCCCAAGCTGTCCGACCCGAGCACGCCCATCGCCACCCCGGAGATCGACGCTCGCATTGATGCTCAGCAGCGCAACCTTGACGCCTTGCTGCAGCGTTTCACCGATCAGCACCCGGATGTGACGAACGCACGTCGACTGATTCGCGAGTTGGAAGAGCAAAAGCGCCGTGAGATTGCGGCCTTGCGCCAGGCTGCGGCATCGTCACCCAGGTCCGTATTCGTCGAGTCGTCCCCCGCAGTGATGGAGTACAGCCGCACCTTGGCGGCCGCCGAGTTACAGGTTGCTTCCTTGCGGGCCCGTGTGAGTGAATACGCTGGCCGCGCCGATCGTGCCAAGGACCAGATGAAGGTGGCGCCGCAGGTGGAGGCCGAGCTGTCCCAGCTCAACCGCGACTACGAGATCCACCGCAAGAACTACAACGACCTGGTGGCGCGCCGCGAATCGGCCAACCTTTCAGGCCAGTTGGAGAACGCCTCCAACTTTGCCGACTTCCGCGTGATCGATCCGCCGCGCGCGGCCAACAAGCCGGTGGCGCCCAATCGCCTGCTGTTGTTGCCGCTGGCGCTGTTGGCGGGCCTGGCCGCAGGCTTGGGCATCACCTTCCTGATCAGCCAGTTGCGCCCAGTCTTCTTCGAAGCTTCGGCCTTGCGGTCCGCCACGGAGTTGCCTTTGTTGGGCGTGGTGTCACTGGTCACCGGCCCGGTCCATCATCAGGCCGAGCAACGCAGCCTCAAGCGCTTTGCGGGCGCCTTGCTGGCGCTGGTGGCATTGTTTGCAGTCGGTATGGCCACCCTGGCTTACCAAATGGGCTCCTTCAGTTGATTGACCATGTCCAATTCCATTGAAAAAGCAGCCCAGCGGCTCGAACAACTCCGACAAGCCGGCGCCCAGATGCCTGCGGCACCAGCGGCGTCTTCGTCGCCTGTCTCTACGCCGGAGCCTGCGTTTGTACCCGAGCCCATCCGGGTTCAACCCGCCACCGAGGCGGTTTCCCCAAGCCGCCCGCGCGCGGCGATGCCAGTGGGCAGCAAGGCCGTCAAGCTCGATTTTGAGCGCCTCACCGCGGCCGGTTTCGTCACGCCCACTGCCCCACGCTCGATGGTGGCCGACCAGTTCCGCGTCATCAAGCGCCCGCTGATTGACAACGCCACGGGCAAGGGTGCATCGGTCGTCCAGTGCGGCAACCTGATCATGGTCACCAGCTCCATGCCGGGGGAAGGCAAGAGCTTCACTGCCGTCAACCTGGCCTTGAGCATGGCCATGGAAATGGACCACACCGTGATGCTGGTGGACGCCGACGTCGCACGTCCCTCCATCATGAAGGTGCTGGGCTTGCCGCCCGGGCCGGGTCTGCTGGACCTGCTGGTCGATGACAAGCTGGAGATGTCGCAGGTGCTGCTGCGTACCAACATCGAAAACCTGACCTTGTTGCCCAGTGGTTCGCCCCACGCGCAGGCCACCGAATTGCTGGCCAGTGCGGCCATGACCGATCTGGTGGACGACATGGGCAAGCGCTACAGCGACCGCATCATCATTTTCGATTCTCCTCCGCTGCTTCTGACCACGGAGTCTCGCGTGCTGGCCACCCACATGGGGCAGATCGTCATGGTTGTGCAAGCCGAAAAGACCCTCCAGTCCCAAGTCAAACATGCGCTCTCCACGATCGAGTCATGCCCGGTCAAGCTGATGGTACTCAACCAGGCCCGCAGCTCTGACCAGGAAGCCTACGGCTATGGCTACGGTTATGGGTACGGATATGGCCAAGGGCAGCGCGAACCAGCGGCCGAAGCCGAGGTGCAATCATGAAACGCTGGCACCGCTGGTGTTGCGGTGCCGCGGTCGCCGCACTGGGTACGGCCTGGGCACAGTCTGACTCGTCACAGCAAGCCTCTCTCTGGGTCGAGCCGCGCATCGGCCTCAGTGTCACGGCGACTGACAACGCCCGCCTCCAGGCCGGGCAGCAGCAAAGCGAGCAGACGCTCGAGGTGACGCCGGGTGTCCGGGTGGTCGCCAACCAGGCGCGTGTCAAGGGGTTCTTCGATTACAACCTCAGCGGCCTGTACCGCATGCAAGACACGGGTGGCGACAAGCTCCAGCATCGACTCAACACCAGTGCGCAGATCAATGCCATCGATAACTGGGCTTTTGTCGATGCGTCTGCCACCGTATCGCAGCAACTCATCTCTGCCTTTGGTCCGGTGGCCGGATCGTCAACGACGAACGCCAACCAGGCCCAGACCGCGACCTACCGCGTCTCGCCGTCTGTGCGAGGGCAGTTCCCTTACGGTGTGAAATACGACGCACGCTACAACGTGCAGGGAACCAAGACCAAGTCCAACGCTCGCGGTGACTCTGACACCCAGGGCTGGGCTGGGCGACTCTCTCGCCAGGTCGGCTCGGCCGGCTGGTCGCTGTCGGCAGATCAGCAGGAAGTCGATTACGACTCGGGCCGTACGACCGAGTCCAGCACCGTGACCGGGCGGTTTTCCTACGCCTGGTCGCCACAGTGGATCACAGGTCTGACCATTGGGCGGGAAAGCAATGACTTGCTCACGCCCGACAATACAAAGAAGAGCTATTCGAATTACGGCGTGGACCTGATCTGGCGTCCATCCGCTCGCACCACGCTGTCGGCGGGCGTGAACGACCGTTACTTCGGCAGGGGCCACAACCTGTCTTTCGAGCACCGTGCGGCGCGCACGGTCGTTCGCGTGTCGGATGTTCGTGACGTCTCGACCTCGCCGAATGCCAATGTCAATGCCACGCTGGGCACGCTGTACGACCTGCTGGATGCCCTGTATGTCACGCTGGAGCCTGATCCGGTCAAGCGGGCGCAGTTGGTGCAGGCTGACTTGCAAAGTTGGGGCCTGCCGGGTGACCTGCTGGTCAGCCAGTCTTTCCTCGTGTCACAAGCCACCTTGCAGCGTCGGCAACAGCTCTCGGTGCTGATGACGGCACGGCGCGGCACCTTCACCGTGAGTTACGCCCGCGGTCATAGCAGCCGATTGCTGAACAACCTGACGCTGGGCGACGACTTCGATTCGACCTCGCAGATCAAGACCAACACGCTGAGCTTTCTGTACGCCCATCGCCTGACCCCAGTGACCTCAGCCAATGCGTCGTACGCGCTACAGCGCAGCGAGGGCGATCTGGATACCCAACGCAACTCCCAGTACACACTGACGTTGGGCATCACCACCCAGCTGGGGCGCCGTACCTCCGGCAGCGTCCAGGTGCGTCGACTCCACTCCAACAGTGGCCTGAATCCGTACTCCGAGAGCGCGCTGGTCGGCAACATCCTTCACCGTTTCTGACCATGTATGAAGCTTTCTACGGGTTGAACAGCAAGCCCTTTCAGCTCAACCCCGATCCCAGTTTTTACTTCGGCAGCAAGCCTCACCGCCGCGCACGTGCCTACCTTGAATACGGGGTGATGCGCGCTGAAGGGTTCATCGTCATCACTGGCGAAGTCGGCGCCGGCAAAACCACCATCGTGCGCGGACTGCTCGACAGCATCGATGCCCACACCATGGTCGCCGCGCAACTGGTCAGCACGCAGCTGGGCGCCGAAGACACCTTGCGGCTGGTGGGTGCCGCTTTTGGGGTGCAGGTGCGTGATGCCTCCAAGGCCGAGTTGCTGATGGCGCTAGAAGCCTTCTTCATCACACAGCTGACCCAGGGCAAGCGCTGCCTGCTCATCGTTGATGAGGCGCAGAACCTGCGTCCTCAGGCGGTCGAAGAGCTGCGCATGCTGTCCAATTTTCAGCATGGCAAGCAGGCTTTGCTGCAGACCTTCCTGATTGGCCAACCCGAGTTTCGTAACATCCTGCAAAGCCCCGACATGCTGCAGTTGCGCCAGCGTGTCACGGCCAGTTGCCACCTGGGGCCGATGAACGGCGAAGAAACACGGGGCTACATCGAGCACCGTCTGCGTTGTGCCGGAGCGATCGACAAGCCCACCTTCGACGCAGACGTTTTCACGACGATTTACGAGCAAACGGGCGGCATTCCGCGTCGCATCAACGCCTTGTGCGACCGTTTGATGCTGCATGGCTTCCTGTCCGAGGTCACGCATTTCACCGTGCCTGTGCTCAACGAGGTGTTGGCTGAAATTCAGGAAGAGTTGACCGCCCCGCCGTTTGAGCAGGTGTCGGCGGCAGCGGTGCTTCAGGCGGCGCCGCCTTTGCGTCAAGACTCAGTTGGCGTGGATGTCGAACTCGACAGCAGCGATCTGCAGGATCTGGAAGAGCAGCTTTCGCGTTTGACGGCCGGCCAGCTCAGCGCCCATCTGCTGCGCATCGAGCGCAGCGTGCTGCGCCAGGAGCGCTTGAGCATCGAGATCCTGTCGGCACTGCAAAGAATCGCCACCGGCAAGGGGCAATCGTGAGCACGCCGAAGGTCCCTCTGGTCAATGCGCTGACCATCGACGTCGAAGATTACTTCCAGGTGTCCGCCTTTGCGCCCTACATCCAGCGCGCCGATTGGGATGCCCGGGAATGCCGGGTGGAGCGCAATGTCGGGCGCATCCTCGACATGCTGGCCGCGCAGAACACTCAGGCGACGTTCTTCACACTGGGCTGGATCGCCCAGCGCTATCCCCAACTGGTGCGCCGCATTGCCGACGAGGGCCATGAGGTGGCCAGCCACGGCTACGGTCACGAGCGGGTCAGTGACCTGACGCCCGAGGCGTTTGGGCACGACATCCGCACGGCCAAGCACTTGCTAGAGGACATCGCCGGGGTGGCGGTCACGGGCTACCGGGCCCCCAGTTTTTCGATCGGGCAGGGCAACTTGTGGGCGCTTGATGTGCTGCAGCAAGAGGGCTACCGCTACAGCTCCAGCATCTATCCGATCAAGCATGACCATTACGGCATGCCTGATGCTCCCCGGTTCGCACACCGCATTCGCGAGGACCTGATCGAGGTGCCCCCCACCACTTTGCGCATGTTCAACCGCAATCTACCCTCCAGCGGTGGTGGCTATTTCCGCCTGTTTCCGTATGCGCTCTCGCGCTGGATGCTGCGCCAGGTCAATCAGAACGACCAGCAACCCGCCATTTTCTATTTCCACCCGTGGGAGATCGACGCGGCGCAACCGCGTGTGGCTGGCATCGACGTGCGCACCCGTTTCCGCCACTATGTGAACATCCCGCGCATGGAGCAGCGTCTGCAGCGCCTGCTGCAAGATTTTCAATGGGGCCGCATGGACCACATTTTCCTGAAGCCAGCTCACAGCGGGGTGCCGCGTGTCTGAGGTGATGAGCTTGCAGGTGTCGCGCCTGGATGCGCGACAAGCCGACTGGGTGCAGCGTTGGGATGCGTTCGTGTTCGCGCACCCCAAGGCCACGTTCTTTCACCGGGCCGGCTGGCAACAGATCATGGCCGAGGTGTTCCGCCACCCCACGCATTTTCTGTATGCCCACCGGGGCGATGTCATCGAAGGCGTGCTGCCATTGGCCCAGGTCAAAAGCCGCTTGTTCGGCAATGCCCTGACCAGTCTGCCCTTTGCGGTGTATGGCGGTGTCGTGGCCCATTCCGATGCGGCCGCCGAGGCGCTGGAGACCGAGGCCATGCGCCTGGCCCAAAGCCTGGATGTGGACCACCTTGAGATGCGCTACCTGCAGTCCGGCCGTCACCCAGAATGGCCCACGCAAGACTTGTACGTCACCTTCCGCAAAGAGATTCTCCCTACGGAAGATGAAAACATGCAGGCCATCCCGCGCAAGCAGCGCGCCATGGTGCGTAAGGGCATCAAGAATGGGCTGACCGCCCAAGTCGATCCCCATGTGGACCGATTTTTTGACCTGTATGCCGACAACGTGCACCGTCACGGTACGCCGGCCCTGTCCAAGCGCTACTTCCAGCGTTTGATGGACGTGTTCGGGCCCGATTGCGAGGTGCTGACGGTGTCCAGCGCCGAGGGCAAGCCGCTCAGCAGTGTGCTGACCTTTTACTTCCGCGACGAGGCGCTGCCTTACTACGCGGGCGATGACTTGGCGGCGCGCGACTTGGCCGCCAACGACTTCAAGTACTGGGAACTGATGCGCCGGGCTTGCGAGCGTGGACTGAAGGTGTTCGACTATGGGCGCAGCAAGCAAGGCACCGGACCGTATGCCTTCAAGAAAAACTGGGGTTTCGAGCCCATCCCGCTGCACTACGAATACTGCCTCTACAAGCGCGACAGCATCCCGCAGAACAACCCGTCCAACGCCAAGTACAAGCTCCTGATCGAGACCTGGCGGCGCATGCCGATTGGCTTGGCCAACTGGCTGGGCCCGTTCATCGTGCGCAATCTGGGCTGACATGGCGAACATCCTGTATCTGGTGCACCGGATGCCGTACCCGCCCAACAAGGGCGACAAGGTGCGCTCCTACCACTTGTTGCGCCACTTGCAGCGGGATCACCGGGTGTTCCTGGGCACGTTCATCGACGATCCGGAAGATGTCGCGCATGTGCCTGCACTTCAGGCCCTGTGTCCCAACCTGTACATCGAGCAGTTGAACCCCCGCAGCACGAAGGTGCTCAGCGCCCGCGGCCTGTTGACAGGACGCTCGCTCTCCGAAACCTACTACCGCCACGCGGGCTTGCATCGTTGGGTGCGTGAGGTGCAAGCCGAGCACAAGCTGGATGCCACCGTGGTGTTCTCGGGTGTCATGGCGCAGTTCGCCATCCCCTTGCTGCCCCAGGTGCCGATGCTGGTGGACTTTGTCGATGTGGACTCGTCCAAGTGGGCGCAGTACGCGCCGGAACATCGCTGGCCCTTGTCCTGGCTTTACCGTCGTGAGGGCGCCCGTTTGCTGGCGTACGAGCGCGATGTGGCCCGGCAGGCCAGGCAGTCGTTCTTCGTGACGCCGAATGAGACGGCCTTGTTCCAGTCGCTGGCGCCCGAGGTGGCCGACCGCGTTCAAGCGATCAGCAATGGGGTCAACGCCGATTACTTCAGCCCCCAGGCTGACAGCGTGTCGCCGTTCGCGGCGGACGAGGTGCCGGTGGTCTTCACTGGGGCGATGGACTACTGGCCCAACATCGATGGGGTGTGCTGGTTTGTCGAGCAGATGTTGCCTGAGCTGACGCAACGCTGGCCGCAACTGCGTTTTTACATCGTGGGACGCAACCCCACTGCCCAGGTCAAGGCCTTGGCTGGGCCGCAGGTGGTGGTCACGGGCACGGTGCCTGACGTTCGCGGGTATTTGCAGCACGCAGCAGCGGTGGTCGCGCCTCTTCGGGTGGCGCGAGGCATTCAGAACAAGATCCTCGAGGCCATGGCGATGGAGAAACCCGTGGTCACGGTCCCGTCGTGTGCCGATGCGATCGGTGCTGGCTTCGAGTTCGGTATTGTGCGCGCCTCCACTGCGCCAGAGTTCGTGCAGGCACTCGACTTGCTTTTGCTCTCTCCTGAGAAGACGGCCGAACTGGGGCGCGCTGCCAGGCAGTTTGTGCTGAAGCATTTCAGCTGGGAGGCGCATCTGTCGGCGCTGGATGCCTGGTTGCCACCGCAAGCGTCAGACGGGAAGGGGAGCGCATGATCAAGAACCCGGTGTGGCGAACGCCCTTGCTGACGCTCCTGGCGCTGTGGGCGCTCGTGCTGCTGCTGTACTGGCCCACGGCGTCTGCCATGGCCACCATCTGGTGGCGTTCGGATACCTACGCGCATGGCTTGGTCGTGCCCCCGGCTGCCCTGTGGCTGATGTGGCGCAAGCGCGCGCAGTTGGCGACGATGACGCCCAGCCCGACCGTGCTGGGCTTGTTGGGCATGCTGGGCGCGGCTTTGTTGTGGTTGGCCGGGGATCTGGTGGCAGTCAACGCGGTCACGCAGTTTGCCTTCATGGCCCTGATCGTGTTCTCGGTGCCCACATTGCTGGGCTGGCAGGTCACGAGGGCGCTGCTTTTTCCGCTGTGCTATCTGCTCCTTGCGGTGCCGGTGGGCGACTTCATGCTGCCGCAGTTGATGGAGTGGACCGCCGACTTCACGGTGGAGGCACTGCGCGTGAGTGGCATTCCTGTGTATCGGGAGGGCTTGCAGTTCATCATCCCGAGTGGGGCTTGGTCGGTGGTCGAAGCCTGCAGTGGCATCCGTTATCTGGTGGCCTCGTTCACGGTGGGGTGCCTGTTTGCGTACATCAACTACCAAAGCCTGCGCAAGCGTTTGCTGTTCGTGGGCGTGGCCATTCTGGTGCCGCTGGTGGCCAACTGGCTGCGTGCGTACATGATCGTCATGCTCGGCCACTTGTCGGGCAACACGATTGCCACGGGTGTGGACCACTTGGTCTACGGCTGGGTGTTTTTTGGCGTGGTCATCACGATCATGTTCATGATCGGTGCACGCTGGGCGGACCGTGAGCCGGCTGCATTGGCCGCGACACCTTCGACCCAGCTCGCCACCGAGTCGGTGGGTGCGCGTTGGGTGCGGAGTGCTGCACTGGCTTTGGTTGTGCTGGGTGTGCCCTATGCTCTGAACTGGCAGTTGCAGGGGAGGGTCCATCAAGGCATGGTGCAGCTGCAGCCTCTGGCCGCGCAAGCGGGCTGGCGGGCCACGCTGCCACCGGCCGACTGGGTGCCGGCTTACGACGCCGCCAATGCGATGTCGCATTCTGGCTGGGTGAGTCCCTCGGGAGAGCGCGTCGGCCTGCACGTGGCTTACTACCGCGCGCAGAACTACGAGCGCAAGCAGGTCAGTTCCACCAACGTCTTGGTGCGCAGCGAGGATGATGCCTGGGCGCAGGTGTCAGGCGGTACCGCCAGCACTCAGCTTGAGCGCGAGCCACTCACCGTGCAACGCGCGGAATTGCGTGCGCAAGGCTCGGTCTTGAATGCCGACTTGCGGCGGCTGGTGGCCTGGCAGTTTTTCTGGGTCGACGGGCGTGTCACGTCCAGTCCGGTCCAGGCCAAGCTGTGGGGCGCCTGGCAAAAACTCAAAGGGCAGGGCGATGACGGTGCCATCGTGGTGATCTACACCCCGACCCGTCAGGACGCGGCCCAGGATGTCGGCCCTGATGCGGCCAAGGCTGTGTTGCAGGCTTTTGTGAGCGATCAGGGCGGGGCCTTGTTGACCGCTTTGCGCGCCACCCAATCTCGACAGTGAACCATGTGCGGTATTTCAGGGCTGTTTGACACCCAGGGGCGACGCTCGTTCGACCCCACGCTGGCGCAGCGCATCAACGATGTGCAGGCACATCGTGGGCCGGACGAGGCCGACCTCTACTTTGAGCCCGGGCTGATGCTGGGCCACCGCCGCCTGTCGGTGATCGACCTGGCCACCGGCCAGCAGCCCTTGTTCAACGTCGATGGCACCGTCGGCATCGTCTTCAATGGCGAGATCTACAACTTCCAGTCGCTGCGCACCGAACTCGAAGCCCTGGGGCATGTGTTTCGGACCCGCAGCGACACCGAGGTCATCGTCCAGGCCTGGATGGCCTGGGGGCCAGAGTGCGTGCACCGCCTGCGCGGCATGTTCGCCTTCGCCATCTGGGACCAGAAACAGCAGACGTTGTTCATGGCGCGCGACCGCATGGGCGTCAAACCCCTGCACTACGCCTTGCTGCCCGATGGCACGCTGGTGTTCGGCTCGGAGCTGAAGGTCATCACGGCGCATCCGGGCTTTGAGCGTCAGATCGACCCGCAGGCCGTGGAAGACTACTTCGCGCTGGGCTATGTGCCCGATCCTCGCTGCATCTACCGTCAGGCCCACAAGCTGCCGCCGGCGCACACGCTCACGTGGCGACGCGGGCAGGCCGGTCTGCCCACGCCGCAGCCCTATTGGGACGTGCACTTCACCCTGGACAACCCCATCTCGTTGGCCGATGCCGAAGCCGAGTTGCGCGAGCGCGTCCGTGAGTCGGTGCGCCTGCGCATGATCGCGGATGTGCCATTGGGCGCCTTTTTGTCGGGCGGAGTCGATTCCAGCGCCGTGGTGGCCACCATGGCGGGCCTGTCGAAGCTGCCCGTGCGCACCTGCGCCATCGGCTTTGACGACCCGCAGTTCAACGAGTCGGCCTTTGCTCAGATGGTGGCCGACCGCTACCACACCGACCACCGGCTGGAGATCGTCCAGAGCGACGACTTCGATCTGATCGACACCCTGGCGCGCCTGTACGACGAGCCCTTTGCCGACAGCTCGGCCTTGCCCACCTACCGCGTGTGCCAGATGGCTCGCAAGCACGTGACCGTGGCCCTCTCGGGTGACGGGGGCGATGAGAGCCTGGGCGGCTATCGCCGCTACCGCATGCACCTGGGCGAGGAGCGGGCACGCCAGTCTTTGCCGCTGGGTGTGCGCCAATCGGTGTTCGGTCCGCTGGGGCGGTGGTACCCGAAGGCCGACTGGGCACCCCGTCCGCTGCGGGCCAAGACCACGTTCCAGGCGCTGGCCATGGACTCGGCCGAGGCGTATCAGCACAGCATGTCGCGCTTGCGCACCGAGCAGCGTCGCGCGCTGTTCAGTGAGGCGTTTCAACAGAGTTTGGGCGGATATCAGACGGTGGACCTGTTTCGCCAGCACGCGGCCAAGGCGAACACCGACGACCCGCTGGCCCTCATTCAGTACCTGGACTACAAGACTTGGTTGGTGGGCGACATCAACACCAAGGTGGACCGCGCAGGCATGGCGCATTCGCTGGAAGTGCGTGAGCCCTTGATGGACCACGAACTGATCGAATGGCTGGCCACCTTGCCCAGTTCGCTCAAGATCCAGGGTGGGGAGGGCAAGTACGTGTTCAAGAAGGCCTTTGAGCCTTTGCTGCCGCACGACGTGCTGTACCGACCGAAGATGGGCTTTTCGGTGCCGCTGGCGCGCTGGCTGCGTGGTCCGCTGGCGCAGCGCATGAGCGAGTCGGTGCTGAGCGATCGCATGCTCGACAGCGGCTACTTTCAGCGTGACGCCCTGGAGCGCATGGTGCAAGGGCACCTCAAAGGCCAGGCCGACTACTCGGACGCGCTGTGGGCCTTGATCATGTTTGATGCGTTCCTGCGCGTCAGCCACCAGACCGCGTGAGGCAGAACGTGTTGGCGCCACCCTTGGTCACGGTCATCATGCCGGTGTTCAACGCCTCGGCCACCTTGACGCAGGCGCTGGGCAGCGTGCTCTGGCAAGGCTACGAGGCCATCGAGGTCATCGCAGTGGACGATGGCTCCACCGATGACTCACGCCAACTGCTGGCCACCTATGGTGACGTGGTGCGCGTGCTCCATCAAAGCCAGCAAGGGCCGGCTGCGGCGCGCAATCTGGCCCTGCAGCAGGCCCGGGGCGAGTACATCGCCTTTGTGGACGCCGATGACGTGTGGTTGCCCGGCAAGCTGCTGAGCCAGGTGGCCTATCTGCAGGCTCACCCAGACGTGTCCGCCGTGTTCGGTCGTTTCATGCGCTGGGAGACCCCCACAGGCGAGCGCCGGTTTGCCGAGCCACCCGCGCGCGCCGCCTATGAGCAAGCCGCCACCCGCTGGCGCCAGCAGCCCGAACCGTTCAAGACCACCGCCCTGAAAGGCGATCTGTACGCCGATTTGTTGCTCGACAGCGTGGTGCACATCATCACGGCCCTTGTGCGCCGCTCGGCGATCGACGATGTCCAGGGCTTCGATGCCAGCCTGCACACGGGGTCCGACTACGACTTCTGGCTGCGCCTGTCGCGTGCGCATCGCATCGACCAGCTTGATGACTGCGTGGCCTGGTATCGCATCCATGCGCAGAGCATCACCCGGCAGCCCTGGCCTCAGAATGCCGAATACACCATCCTCATGCGCACGCTGGCACAGCATGGCGCGCGCGGTGCCGATGGGCGTGCGGTTTCCGATGCGCAGCTTCAGCGTCGCCTGTTCGGCATCGCCTTCGGGCATGGGTATCTGCACTTCTGGCACGGTCAGGCCGTGCATGCGCGGCGTGCCTTTGCTCAGGCCTTGTCACATTCGTTCTGGCATCCGAGGCTGTGGGTGTATTGGTTCTTGACCTTCCTGCGCCGGCGTCATCCGGCGGCCAAGGGGAGCTGAGCCATGCGCGCACGGTCTCCCCGCCGCCCCCTTCGTCTGATGCACTTCGTCTACAGCTTCCACATGGGGGGGCTGGAGAACGTTGTCATCCAGTTGATCAACCGTCTGCCTGCTGATCAGTACCAGCATTGCCTGGTGTCGCTGACCGACATGGGCGACTTTGTGGACCGCATCCAGACGCCGGGCGTCGAGCGCGTGTCCCTGCACAAGCCAGCGGGGCATGCGATTCCGCTGTATCCGGCGCTTTACCGGCTGTTTCGCCGCTACCGGCCCGATGTGCTGCACACCTGCAACCTGGCTGCGCTGGAAGTGGTGCCGCTGGCGTGGCTGGCGCGTGTGCCGGTGCGCATCCATGCCGAGCATGGTTGGGACGCCAGTGATCCCAAAGGGCAGAACGTCAAGTTCCAGCGCCTGCGCAAGCTGTACCGGCCTTTTGTGAGCCACTATGTCTCGGTGTCGCAGGACTTGGATCAGTACCTCGATCAGCGTATCGGCGTGCCCTCAGAGCGTCGCACGCTGATTGCCAACGGGGTGGACACCGCGCAGTTTTCATTGCCGCCCGACGTCAAGGTGAGGCCTGAGGGCTGCCCCTTCGAGCCGGGACGACACTGGCTGATCGGCACAGTGGGGCGCTTGCAGACCGTGAAGAATCAGCCGCTGCTGGCACGGGCCTTTGTGCGTTTGCTGGAGCTGTATCCGGCTGCGCGCGAGCAGGCTCGCCTCGTCATCGTGGGCGAGGGGCCTTTGCGCACCGAAGTCGAGCGTATTCTGTCTGAGGCGGGTGTCACTCATCTGGCTTGGCTGCCGGGCGCGCGTGCCGATGTGGCCACGCTGCTGCAGTCGCTGGACTGCTTTGCCCTGCCGTCTGAAACGGAAGGCACCTCATGCACCTTGCAGGAAGCCATGTCCTGCGGCTTGCCGTCGGTGGCCACTGCGGTGGGCGGCACGCCCGACCTGCTGACCGAAGGCCTCACCGGTCGCCTGGTGCCCTCGGGCGATGCCGAGGCAATGGCGCAGGCCTTGATGCACTATATGTTGAACCCGCCACAAGCCCGCAAGCATGGGCTGGCGGCACGCGCTCAGGCGCAGCGCGACTTTGGCATGGATGCCATGGTCGGCCATTACGACAGATTGTTCCAAAGCAGTTGACCATGCGCATCCTTCACGTTCTTGATCATTCCATTCCCTTGCACAGCGGCTACACCTTCCGGACGGCCGCCTTGCTGCGCGAGCAGCGTGCGCTGGGGTGGGAGACCTTCCACGTCACCTCGCCCAAGCAGGGTGTGAGCTCTGTGGCGGAAGAAACGGTGGATGGCTTGAGCTTTTTCCGCACGCCGACCGCCCAGGGCATGGGGGTGAACTGGCCTGTGATGGGCGAGTGGCAGCTGATGCGCGCGCTGGAAGCCCGCATCGAAGAGGTGGCCAACCAGATCAAACCAGACATCATTCACGCGCATTCGCCCGTGCTGAACGCCATGCCGGCCCTGAGTGTGGGCTGCAAGCTGGAGATTCCGGTGGTGTACGAGATCCGTGCCTTCTGGGAGGACGCGGCGGTGGACCATGGCACCACCCGAGAGGGCAGCCTGCGCTACCGCCTGACACGGGCGCTGGAGACCTCGGCCATCCGACGGGCGAATCACGTGTTCACCATCTGCGAAGGGCTGCGGGCCGACATCGTGGCGCGCGGCATTTCGGCCAGCCATGTCACGGTGATTCCCAATGCGGTGGACGTGGAGACCTTTCAGCTGGCACAGCCTGCCGATCCGGCCCTGCAGGAGAAGTGGGGCCTGAAGGGCAGAACGGTCATTGGTTTCATCGGATCGTTTTACGCCTACGAAGGGCTGGACCTGCTGGTGGCCGCTTTGCCCGATGTGATCAAGGCGTACCCGAACGCCTGCTTGTTGCTGGTGGGCGGCGGCCCTCAGGAGGCTGCTCTGAAGGCCCAGGTGCAGTCTCTGGTTTTGACCCAGCACGTGATCTTCACAGGTCGGGTGCCGCATGCCGAGGTCAACCGTTACTACGACCTGATCGACATGCTGGCTTATCCGCGCCACTCCATGCGCTTGACCGAGCTGGTGACCCCCCTCAAGCCCCTGGAAGCCATGGCCCAGGGACATCTGTTTGTGGCGTCCGACGTGGGTGGTCACAAAGAGCTCATCGAGCATGGCAAAAATGGCTGGCTGTTCAAGGCCGATGACCGCGCAGCCCTGTCACAGGCGATCGTGGACATGCTGGCCCACCCTGAACGTTGGCCGCTCATGAAGGCCAACGGCCGTGAATTTGTCGAATCGGTGCGCAACTGGCGCAACAGCGTCGCGAATTACCAGGCGCCGTATGAAAGCATTCTGGACGGGAGCCACGCATGAAGGTGATGGTGGTATTTGGCACGCGACCTGAGGCGATCAAGATGGCGCCACTGGTCAAGGCTTTGCAAGCAGCACCTGGTATGCAGACCGTGGTGTGTGTGACCGCGCAGCATCGCCAGATGCTGGATCAGGTCTTGCGCCTGTTCGAGATCACGCCCGAACACGATCTGGACGTGATGAAGCCCGGCCAGGACCTGTACGACATCACCAGCAACATTTTGTTGGGGCTGCGGCCGGTGTTGGCTGCCGAGCGCCCAGACTGGGTGCTGGTGCATGGCGACACCACGACCACCCTGGCCACCACGCTGGCCGCGTACTACGCGCGCATTCCGGTCGCACACATCGAAGCGGGTTTGCGCACGGGCGACAAGTACGCGCCCTTTCCGGAAGAGATCAACCGCAAGATCACTGGGGCGGTGGCCGACCTGCACTTTGCGCCCACCGCGGCCTCCCAGGCCAATCTGTTGGCAGAAGGGGTGCCGGCCGCAGCCATTCACGTGACGGGCAACACTGTCATCGATGCGCTGTTGGCGGTGGTCGAGAAGTTGAACACCAGTGCGGAGATCCAGGCCGAGCTGGCCGAACGCTTTCGGTTTCTGGACGCCGGCAAGAAGCTGATCCTGGTCACCGGACATCGCCGCGAAAACTTTGGCGAGGGCTTTCAGAACATCTGTCATGCCCTGGCTGACGTGGCAGAGCGCCATCCCGATGTCGAGATCCTCTACCCGGTGCATCTGAATCCGAATGTGCGCCAACCCGTCAACGACATCCTGGCCGCACGGGGCCTGTCGAACGTCCACCTCATCGAGCCGGTCGACTATCTGCCCTTCGTCTATCTGATGAACCGCAGTCACCTGATCATCACGGACTCGGGCGGTGTGCAGGAAGAGGCCCCATCGCTGGGCAAACCGGTGCTGGTGATGCGAGAAACCACCGAGCGCCCCGAGGCCGTGGCGGCCGGTACGGTGAAACTGGTGGGCACCTCGCGCGACGCCATCGTGCGCGAATGCGAGCACCTGCTGACCGACTCGGACGCGTATCTGGCGATGTCACGCGCGCACAACCCGTATGGCGACGGGCGGGCTGTGGCGCGCATCGTGAACACACTACAAAACATGCAAGGGAGAGTTTGAATGGCACGCGAACTTCAAAAAATCATCGTCATGGGCCTGGGCTACATCGGCCTGCCCACGGCTTCGATGCTGGCCACCAAGGGCCATACCGTGGTGGGGGTGGACGTCAACGAGTCGGCGGTCAACACCATCAATTCAGGTCGTATCCACATCATCGAGCCGGACCTGGATATCCTGGTGCGTTCGGCCGTCAACAGCGGCAACTTGCGTGCCTCGCTGGTGCCGGAAGAGGGTGACACCTTTATCATCGCCGTGCCCACGCCCTTCAAGGTCGACGAAGGCAATCCAAAGGCTCCCGACCTGTCTTACGTCGAAGCAGCGACCCGCGCGATCGTGCCTTATCTGCGTGAAGACAACCTCATCATTCTGGAGTCCACCTCGCCCGTGGGTACCACCGAATTGATCGAGCGCATCGTGCGCGAGGCGCGTCCGGAACTGGCGGGCAAGGTGCACACCGCCCATTGCCCCGAGCGCGTGCTGCCGGGGCACATCCTGCGTGAACTGGTGGACAACGACCGCATCATTGGCGGGACCACCAAGGCCGCGGTGGCGAAGGCCAAGGCGCTGTACAAGACCTTCTGCAACGGTGCGATCCTGGAGACCGACAGCAAGACGGCCGAGCTGTCCAAGCTGGTGGAGAACTCCTTCCGCGATGTCAACATTGCCTTTGCCAACGAGCTGTCCGTGATCTGCGACAAGCTGGGCATCAATGTGTGGGAAACCATCTCGCTGGCCAACCGTCACCCGCGCGTCAACATCTTGCAGCCCGGCCCCGGTGTGGGTGGGCACTGTATTGCGGTGGACCCGTGGTTCATCGTGTCCAGCGCACCGCAGGAGGCGCGCCTGATCCGCACCGCGCGTGAGGTCAACGACGACAAGCCGCATTGGGTGATCGAGCGGGTGCGTGTCAAAGCCGCGCGCTTCAAGGAGCCTGTGATTGCCTGTCTAGGCCTGACCTTCAAGGCCAACATCGATGACATGCGCGAATCGCCTTCGCTGGAGATCGTTCAACACCTGCGAGAAGCACAGATCGGGGAGATCCTGGCCTGCGATCCCAATGTGGACCCAGCGAAAGCGCCTTTCCCGTTGACCGACTTGAAGACGGCGCTCCAGAAGGCTGACATTCTCTTGTTGCTGGTCGATCATGAGGAGTTCATGGACCTGGATCGTGAGCTGATCAAGGACAAGGTGGTGATCGACACAAAGGGCGTGTGGCGTTGATGTCAGACCAGGCCCCGCGACCGGCACTGCTGGTGTACTCGAGCCTCTTTCCCAGTCCTGTGCAACCGAACGCGGGTGTCTTTGTGCGCGAGAGGATGTTCAGGGTGGGGGCGCATCTGCCCATCGTGGTTGTCGCGCCAACGCCCTGGTTTCCGTTCCAGTCGGTCTTGCGGATGTTCAAGCCGCACTTCCGCCCAAGGCCCCCTGCGCATCAGCAGCAAGACGGGGTGGACGTCTGGTATCCGCGCTACTTTTCCATTCCAGGTGTCTTCAAGCAGTGGGATGGGGTGTTCATGGCCCTGAGCACGTATGCGATGGTCAAACGCCTGAGGCAAGCCGGCCGAGCAGACATCATTGATGCGCATTTCGCGTACCCCGACGGTTACGCAGCCACCTTGCTGGGGCGATGGCTGAAGGTGCCCGTGGCAATCACCCTGCGTGGCACCGAGGCCCGTCACGCGCGCACACCGGCCTTGGTGGGTCCCTTGAAAAAGGCGCTCCAGAGGGCGACACGTCTCATCGCGGTGTCGTCAGAGTTGAAGCGTGTGGCCTTGGAGCTGGGTGCTGATCCGGCACGCACGCTGGTGGTGGGCAATGGCGTCGACATCAGCAAGTTTCAGCCACACCCCAAAGACCAGGCTCGCGCTAAGCTCGGCATTGCACCCACTGCTCAGGTGCTGATCTCTGTGGGTGGGCTTGTCGAGCGCAAAGGGTTCCATCGTGTCATTCCGCTGCTGCCGGAGTTGCTGAAGACTTACCCCGATCTGGTCTACCTCATCGTGGGCGGCGCCAGCGCCGAGGGAGACAACCGCGCAGAGCTGGAGAAGATGGTGGCCGAGCTGGGTCTTGGCCCACATGTGAGGTTTCTAGGGCCGAAGCCGCATGATGCGTTGGCTGAGGTGTTGAGTGCGGCCGATGTGTTTGTGTTGGCGACCAGTGCCGAAGGCTGGGCCAATGTCTTTCTGGAGGCCATGGCCTGCGGGGTGCCCGTGGTGACCACGGATGTGGGGGGGAACCGCGAGGTGGTGTGTCGGTCAGAATTGGGCGAGGTGGTGCCCTTCGGTGATGCGCAGGCTTTGAGCAAAGCGTTGCAGGCAGCCTTGAGGGCACAGTGGAACGCTGCGCGCATTCGGCAGTACGCCCAAGAAAATGCGTGGCCTCATCGTGTACAGGTCTTGCTGGACGTGTTCCGCACGATGGACAAAGATCCACACATGGTGAACTGACGATGGAATCTTTGCTGTTTGCTCTTGATGTGCTCTTGCTGGCGTACTGCTGCTGGGTGATCGTGAAGTTCAATAAAAAGCAGGGCCGAACCCCGGCTGACCTGGGGCTGTTTGCCTACGAAGAAGAAAAAGCAAAGGGCAAGAAGTGAGAGACCTCTTCATGTTCGGCATCATGCTGGGGCTGGTGCCTATGGCATTCATGGATGGCTTCATCGCCTTCCTGCTTTGGATCTTCACCACGTTGATGTCGCCCGCGAACTACCTGTACGGGTTCATGCAGGGCTTCAGATACGTGTTCGTGTTCGCAGGAATTGCCGCGCTGCTGTTGATGATGGGGCGCGTGAAGGACCGCGGGAAATTCCAATGGAATGCCAGCACCGTTTTGCTTCTGTTTTTCGTTGTGCACGGCATGTTGTCCGCCGCATTTGCATTGCAGCCCAACCCACTTCTGGAGATCCGTGTAGAGACGTTCTGGAAGGGCATGGCACTTGCGTTGATGGCCCCCTTCTTTCTCTGCTCGCGTTGGCGAATTCACATGACCCTGGTGGTACTGGCCTTGGGGTTGGGCTTTCATGCGGTCGTAGACGGCTTGAAAGTGATCGTGTCGGGCGGTACCCACAACGTCGTGGGCGTCACCAGTTCCAGTCTCACGGACAACAACCTCTACGCCTTGGGCATGGCGATGTTGGTTCCTCTGCTGATGTACCTCTACCGATACAGTGCGCAAAAGTCCGCCAAGTTGGTGGCTGTATTCGGCGTGGTGGTGACCATCATGACGATCATCGGCACCAACTCGCGCGGTGGCTTTCTGGCCTTGGCTGTGTTGGGCTTCTGGTACTGGTTGATCAGTCACCGTAAGTTGAGCTCTCTGGTTGTGGTGGCGGTTTTGGCGTTCGGGGTTGCGCAAATGGCACCAGAGCGGTGGTTTGATCGCATTGAATCCATCCAGACCGCGGGTGAGGACGACTCCTTCATGAACCGTGTGGCGGCCTGGCGGGTCAGTGCATCGATTGCCAACGAACACCCTGTCTTCGGCGGTGGCTTCAATGCAGTGCAGAACTACTGGATCTGGGACGAACACAAGGATCGACCGAGCCTGTTTGTGGTCGATATGAGCAAGTACAGCCCCAAGGCAGCGCACAGCATCTACTTCCAAGTGTTGGGAGACTTGGGATATGTGGGACTTTTCTTGTTTCTGGGGTTGTTGACATCGGCCTTTTATGCGCGATTTCGCGTCAAACGCATTTACGCAAAGACTCAGCGTGGTTTGTGGGCGCTGGATTTGAGCAACGCCGGGTGCCTGTCGTTGGTCGCGTTCATGGCTGCCGGTGGTGGGGTCAGTCTTGCGTATTTCGAGCTGGTCTATTTCCTGATTGTCATGTTGTCGTTGCTGCCGACGGTCATGCAAGCCGAGCTGGATAAAGAGGTCGACCTGCCGTGAGCCTGTGGGAAAGGGTCAATGGTGATCGCTCAGAAGCAAGATTTGAGGCTGGCGGCTGGTCGAGCACGTTGACCGAATGGGGGGTGGAATGAAATACAGAAGAGAAATAGATGGGTTGAGAGCACTGGCCGTCATTCCAGTGATTCTGTTTCACGCGGGATTCGAGATTTTTTCGGGCGGCTATGTCGGTGTCGATGTGTTTTTTGTGATCAGTGGCTACCTGATCGCCAACATTGTGATGGCCGAGATGTCGGCTGATCGCTTTTCCATCGTTCACTTTTACGAAAGAAGAGCCCGAAGGATCCTTCCCGCACTGCTGCTCGTGGTGGCGGTATGTATTCCGGCGGCTTACGCTTTCTTGTTGCCCAGCGAGATGAAGGAATTCGGCCAAAGTCTGGTCGCAACAATGACCTTCTCGTCCAACATCCTTTTCTGGTCGCAGACAGGCTATTTCGAGGGGGCGGCAGAGCTGAAGCCGCTGTTGCACACCTGGAGTCTGGCCGTTGAGGAACAGTTCTACCTTTTCTTCCCCCTGTTCATGATGCTGGCGTGGCGCTGGGGCAGGGCGTGGCTGACGACCCTCTTGGTCGTGGTGGCCATCGGCAGCTTGGCGTTGGCACAGTGGGGGGCGCTCAACAAGCCCATCGCCGCCTTTTTTCTGCTCCCTACGCGTGCTTGGGAGTTGATTCTCGGGGTCCTGGTGGCTTTTTATCTGTCTCGTCCAGCGCAGAAGGAGGTCTCGCTGGCGGCGCGCAATGTCGCCGCGCTGATTGGCGCTGGATTGCTGCTGTACGCGATTTTTGGTTTTGACCAGCGTACGCCATTCCCGGGGTTTTATGCCCTGGTGCCCACCGTGGGCACCGCATTGATCATCGTGTACTGCGGGCCGCAGACGTGGGTGGGCCGGGTACTTTGTTCACGGGCTTTTGTCGGCGTGGGCCTGATCAGTTACAGCGCCTACCTTTGGCACCAACCCCTGTTTGCTTTTGCCAAGCACGCCGGGTTGCCAAGCCACCACGCGGTCTTGTATGGCGGGCTCTCTTTGTTTGCACTGATCCTGGCGTACGGCAGCTGGCGTTTCGTTGAAACCCCGTTTCGCCATGGGAGGCGCATCACGGGCAAGCAAATCGCTGGTTTCAGTTTCGCCGGATGTGGCGCGGTGGCCATGCTCGGGGCGGTCGCCCATGCCTCGGACGGCTTTGTGTCACGCCTCGCGCCGGAGGATCGGTATCTGGCCAGCGTATCGCCCGGTGTCTATGGCGCGTATGTGCGCAAGCGCTTCGATGACCTGCAGCATGTGCCGTTCAAGGCCAACGATCAACGCTTGAAGATTCTTGTCGTGGGCGACAGCTTTGCCAAGGATCTGGTCAATGCGGTGTACGAAAGCCCGCTTGCGGCTCAGGTGCAGATCTCCACCCACCAGATCACGGCTGGCTGCGGCAATCTGCACCTCGACCGCGACTTCCATCAGGACATTACTCAGAAACAGCCCTTCTTGTGCGACAACGATGGCTGGTACAAGGGCAAGGCCCTCGATGGCCTGATTCGTCAGAGCGATGTGGTCTGGGTTGCGTCGGCATGGGCGCCTTGGGAGGCGGGTCTGCTGAAGGAAAGCCTGACTAACCTCAAAAAGGAATATGGTGAGAAGTTCATCGTCTTCGGCTCCAAGAGCTTTGGTGCCATCGACATCAAGCGACTGATGTCAATCCCGCTGCCGGACAGGTATGCCAGGCAGAACAAGGTCTCGGGAACGCATCGGGACGTGAATCGGATCGTGGAGGAGGCAGCGGGCACAGCCCGCTTTGTCAACGTGTCAGGTCTGCTGTGTGGCCCCCAAGGCTCGTGCCCGCTCTTCCTGCCGAATGGGCGGTTGATTTCCTACGACGGTGGTCATTTGACCAAAGAGGGCGCCGTCTTACTGGGCAAGTTGCTGTACGAGGAGTTGACTGCGAGACAGTTGGTAGGCAAGCATGGCGGATCGATGCCGGCGCAGTCAGTCGGGCCATCAAGCTAACAGCCGTATCGATCATGGGGTTGCCGCATGAAACATATCTTTTTGATACACAGTCACATTACCCGCGAGGTGGCTTGGGCCATCATCCGCCGGGAGCGCATTACGCCGAATGACGTGGTGTTCTTGCTGGACAGAAAGTTTGAAACCAGCGAGGACGGCATCAGAGTGGCCCCTCTGGATTTGCCGGATGAATATTTTCTGATCTATAAGAACCCGCTGCGGGGTTGGCGTCATTTTCGAAAAATCCGACAGTTCATTGATGATTTGTCCCCCGCCGAATTTGTTTGTTATTTTCCTCATACGTATTCAGAGTTTGCAAACTTGGCCGTGTCTCACCCCCGGTGTCGGGGCTACAGTTTGATGGAGGAGGGCTTGTGGTCCTACTTCTCGGTAGATAAGATGAATGACGTGGTGCCGCCCGCCATACTCGGGTGGAAGCAGATATTGCTATCACGTGTTTTTTATCTGGGACGCTTCAAAGATCGATTTTTTTGCAAAGATGACTATCTTTCAGTGTATTGCACATCTGAAAAGGCCTTTCCTGGCTTTGCAAAAAAGGTTGTTGTTGATCTCGCATTTCCGGGCGTAGGAGATGAGGTGATTCCCCCGCCAGGTTCTCGGAAAGTGATTGTGCTGGACTCTGTGGTCGAGACCCGGGTGGTGGCCGAACATGATTTCATGGCGGGCTTTGACCAGTTGTTGGAGAAACTGACTGAACGCTTGGGTGAGAGTGAGATTGTTTACCTCAAGCGCCATCCTTATCAATATGTCAAGCCTGAATTTTCAGATCGCCTGATTGCCTATTTGAAGAAAAAAATTCCTGCGCATGAGGTGCAGGAGTTGGCGGGCGAGGTGTCTCTGGAAAAGATGGCTTTGACAGGTGGGGCGGAGTTTTATCTGAATGTCAGCTCTGTGTCTATTTATGCCAGCAGGCTAGGGTCCAAGGTTTATTCTTATGCTCGGAGTATAGGGCGCAGCAGTCCTGAATTCATGCGTCGCCTGGAACGATTGCCTCAGGTCTTCCATGAATCGGTCGAATTCATCTGATTCCTTTTGCTTCGAGTCATCAGGTTGCCACTCATGAACATATCGTACTATTTTGACAATCTGCGGCGCAGATGGGATGTCAGGCAGTTCAACAAAGCCGCAGCGGGCGTGATGAACACACCTCCTTTGGTCCTGGGTAAGGAGGGGCCGATGCTGCTGTCCATGGTGCATCACCGCGATGTGCTGCCTTACCTGCTGGCATTAAAGTCGTTTGCTCAGCATTTGCTGCCGTCCAGGGTCGTGGTGGTTGCCGATAAGACCATCGACGCCAGCGATGAGGCCATGTTCAGGCAGCAGGTTCCCGAGATAGAACTCCACCGCGCACACGAGTTTGAGCGCCCTGGCGTGCCCGTTGGCGGAACGTGGGAGCGATTGATGGCGATCGCTCATTACGTCAGCGAGGCTTATGTGATCCAACTGGATGCCGACACCATGACGCTGGCAGACATAGATCATGTCGTGGACTGCTTCAAGAAGAATGTCTCTTTCACCATCGGTACGTACGATCTGCAGGCGAAAGTCAGTGTCACCGAAGTCAGCCGCTGGGCGCAATCACATTGCAAGACGTATGCATCGCCTCATATCCAGTTGGTGTGTGAAGCGGCGCTTCTGACCGCAGCAGCTGCGGGGAACCCCGGCAAGTTTTACATCAGGGGGTGCTCCGGTTTTGCGGGCTTCGGACGCGGCTCTTTTTCCCCCGATGATCTCGTCGCGCTGTCGAAGCGGATGCAGCAACAAGTGGGCGATGCCTGGGCCAAATGGGGTACCGAGCAATTCGCGTCCAATTTTGTGGTGGCCAATATACCTGGTTCCGAGGTTTTGCCTCATCCTGTATACACAACCCCCAACAAGATCGACCACACGACGGCATTCGTGCACTTCATCGGTCCCCATCGTTACCTCAAAGGCATCTATCTCAAAGAGGCCAACAGGTTTCTGGGGCGCATTCGCAGTGCCGTGGCCTGACGTCCTGCAGGGATCATGAACATGACCGCATCCCATCGCGCTCGGCATGACTCTCGGTCCCTTCAGATCTGGATCTTCCTGCTGTATGTCCTGTTTGTGATTTACGGCAGCCTGGTTCCTCTGCGTTTTGTGGATCGCGGGTGGACCGATGCGATGGAGGCGTTCAGGAACATCCCATTCCTCGATTTGGGCATCCACTCCCGCGCGGACTGGGTTGCCAACTTTCTCCTGTTCATTCCGCTGACCTTTCTGGCGGGCTTGGTCTTGAACGGCTCCGCAGGTACATTCAGGCGCGTTCTCATCGCAGGCATGTTGACGCTGTCTGCATGGGCTCTTGCGGTGGGTATCGAGTTCACCCAATTGTTCTTCCCTCAGCGCACGGTGTCGCAAAACGACATCCTGGCCGAAGGCCTCGGAGGCATCGTCGGTACGGCCTTGCACTTCCTCGCAGGCGTAAAGGTACATGCTTGGCTCGACGGGTTCTGGCGAGCACAGCAGGCGCAAGACCGCGCCAGCATCTTGTTGCGCAGCTATCTGCTCATCTTGTTGGTTTTCAATGTCATGCCATTGGACCTGACCTTGAGCCCGGTGGAGATGTTCCATAAGTGGAAAGAGGGACGCGTCATCTTCATACCCTTCTACGGTCTGAAAGATGGATGGTCCATCACGCTCTACGGTCTTCTCACGGATTTGTTGATCTGGGCACCGGTGGGTGCACTGTGGGCGTTGCAGGCAGCGCGTACTTTCCGTCAGATCTTTTGGCTCGGTTTGCTGGCCGCCGCTGGCATTGAGGCGCTGCAGTTGTTTGTTTACAGCCGCACGACCGATGTCACCGATGTGCTGCTGGGGGCGTGTGGTGCCCTGGGAGGGGCGTTACTACTGCGGCGCACACGACCATCGTGGCCGACCATCGCGTCGTTGATCCAGCGTCATTGGTTCGCAGTGTGGGGCGCCTGGGCTGTGCTCCTGCTGTGCGTTTTCTGGTTTCCGTTTCACTTTCGTGTGGCGGACCTGAGCGGCGCCGATGTCGCTGCCGCGTTCACCCGGGTACCGTTTTACACCTATTACTTTGGCTCGGAATTCCATGCCATCAACGAGTTGCTGCGCAAGGTTGGTTTCTTCTTGCCTGCGGGGCTGATTCTGGGATTTGCCGCATCGCTGAGTGTCAAGGTTTCGCCCGGAATGGTGCGCTTGCACTTAGGGATGCTGGCTTTGTTGGCGTTTGTCGTCGAGTTTGGTCAGCTGGCTTTACCTGGGAAGGTAGCGGATGTGACCGATGCCGTGCTGGAGTTCGGTGGGGCGTGGTTGGGCTACCAAATTGCACGCTGGATTGCCGTGCCGGGTATGACCGACGTCCAGTCCGCCGGCATGGCGGAGGCCAGTGCGACGAGGGCGACGCGTACTGGGGTGAGACACGCACGTTCACCTGCTTGGCTGGCTCACATGGCCTTCTTGACGGTATTTGCCCTGGTGTTGGGCGTCGTACTGACCTCATCAGCCGTGTCTTACAACCTGCGAGAGTTGATTCCATCCGGTGGGCGCGGGGCGTTTGCGGTGGTCGCCCTGTGCGTGTTGACCTACAGCATGGTGAATGGGGTGTTTCTGCTGGACGCTTTGCCAAGCCGCGTGTGGTTGGTGATGTTCCCGGTATTCCTGATCGGACACGCGATCTTGTCCTGGGGGCTGCTGCGCCTCAGTGTGCCCTTGGAGTCCATCCACGACATTGTGGGCGCCCCCACCTTGGGGTGGCCAGGGGAGTGGGAGCTGTCTGGCCGGTACATGGCCTTGCACACAAGCCTGTTGTTGCAGGTGGTCGGGGCGGTGCTGCTGGTGCAGAGCATTCTCAAACCTGCCAGGTTGTCTTACTTCTTGTGCTGGTTCATGTTGAGCCTGACTCTGGCGTGGCCCCTCTACACGGTTGTGGTGCAATGGGCTGCGACCGACAACCTCACGGAGTTGGTGGCCGACCATGCCAGCTTCCTGTCTGCCAGCCTGCTGGTGCTCGGCTTGATGTTGACGTGTATGTCGGGCAGCGCCCTCTCTGCGGCGCTCAGCACGCGTCGTCAGGTTGGGATGCTGATCAGCTTGGCCGTGGGCGGCGCGCTGCTGGCGTCATTGTGTTTTTGGTGGGGCGCAGAACACACGATCCTGAAATACGGCAAGGTGTTTTCTGCCTTCCAGTTCCTGTTGAGCACCGACCGGGATCACTATGTCGAAGGCGCTGCCTTGGCTGTGCGTTTCGTTGCCGCGATAAGTTTGATGTGCGTGGGCTTGGCGATGATGCAGTGGCTGGCTTGGCGACACCTTGCTATTGAAGCGCGACCGGCGTCCAGTCGCGAGAGGCGCAGGCGACATCGAATGGGTTTGGATGAGGCACCGAACGGGGCACTTCAGAAAGCGGCGAAAAGATAATGGAATACAGACGAGAGATAGACGGACTGAGAGCACTTGCTGTTCTGCCCGTCATACTGTTCCATGCAGGTTTCGAGACATTCAGTGGTGGCTTTGTAGGCGTTGATGTGTTTTTTGTGATCAGCGGATACTTGATCACTACTATCATTCTTTCAGAGCTTGAGCGAGGCAAATTTTCGATAGTTAATTTTTACGAGCGACGAGCCCGGCGCATTCTGCCAGCGCTGTTTCTCGTGATGCTTGTCTGTATTCCGTTTGCTTGGTTCTGGTTGTTGCCAAGCGATATGAAAGACTTTTCACAGAGTCTTGTTGCGGTTTCGTTTTTTGCGTCCAATGTATTATTCTGGCGTGAGAGCGGTTACTTCGATACCGCGGCCGAACTTAAGCCACTCTTGCACACGTGGAGTTTGGCCGTTGAGGAGCAGTACTACGTCCTGTTTCCTCTGTTCTTGATGATTGCCTGGAGATTTGGCAAACGGTGGACCTTGCTTCTGCTGTCTGCTGCGTTTTTGGCTGGAATCGCTTTGGCGCAGTGGGCATCTGTCACTGAGCCTGCCGCAGCCTTCTATCTGCTGCCAACACGCGGTTGGGAGTTGCTCATCGGCGCGTTTGCCGCCTTCTATCTGTCAACGGCTGATCGCGCTGTCTTTTCACGAGGCACATCTGAGTTTTGTGGCTGGTTCGGATTGGTGTTGATACTGTTTTCTGTTTTTACTTACAGCAAGGCAGTCCCATTTCCTGGCTTCTTCGCTCTGGTTCCAACGGTTGGCGCGGCCCTGATCATATTGTTTGCCAGTCAAAAAACGATTGTTGGTAGGTTCATCGGTAACAAGGCTTTCGTCGGGGTGGGGCTGCTGAGTTACAGCGCATATCTTTGGCATCAGCCGTTGTTTGCTTTTGCCAGGCATCGGGGAGTGACCGAGCATGACAAGTTTGTTTTTCTTTCATTGTCTGTTTTGTCGATGATTCTGGCTTATTTTGGCTGGCGGTATGTTGAGGCTCCATTCAGGAGTCGAATGTTTTTTGGTCGCGCGAGGGTATTTATTTTCGCTTCGGTCGGCACGGTGTTTTTTGCCGCGCTGGGCATGGTTGGCTATCACAAAGACGGCGATCTGGGGCAAACCAGTGAGGTGCAAAAAGTATTTCTGGATTATTTTGCAAACGCATCCCCAGATTGGCAGTATGACGTTAAGAAGGGTTTGGTTGAGAAATATCGCCATGAGTGTAATTTTTATGATATTGCAAAGTACCAGACAGGGAGGTCGACGAATGTGCCGCGTGAATCTATATCGCCGGAGTGCTATGCCAGTGGGAAGAGTAGCGATCAGTTGGTGTTCATTTGGGGTGACTCGCACGCTCAGCAACTAAATCATGGTCTTCGTGAATCACTTTCGGGCGATTACGATATTCTGCAAGTGGCCAGCTCTGGTTGTGTTGCTCAACTTGATGCTGTCGAGAGTAAAGTTGATTATTGCCAGCAGTCGAACTGGTTCGCTCTTGAGAAAATCAAAGAGCTCAAGCCGAAAGTGGTGATCGTTGGGCAAAATTTGAAGCACACCTCAAAAGGCATGGACAAGATTTCGCGCGCTTTGCGAGAGGTGGGCGTTAGGAAGGTGATTTTTACAGGGCCGACCCCGCATTGGTCGCCAAGCTTGCCAGCCGTCATTGCTTCCAGGTTTGTGGCAAATCCTCCGCGGCATACCTTCTCTGGATTAGATAAAGGTGTGATTCAGTTGGATGAGCGCTTGAAAGCGGAGACTTCATCGTTGCCTCACGTGAATTACGTGAGCTTGATCGATTACTTCTGTGGCAAGAAGGGCTGTCTTGTTTACTATGGCGACGATGTGGCTGAAGGGGTGACGACCTGGGATTTCGGGCACTTGACCCCAATTGCTTCCTATCAATTCTCCAAGGACGTTCTTGCCAAGATGGTGGTTGATTGATGTTCAGTTGATTTCATGGCCATGGATTCCGACATTCGCCTCCATTTTTCTCATTCAGTGTGACGCAGTGTCGGTGGGCGAGGCTTCCGAGGTTAAGTAACCAACTTCTTAAGCCGTCTTCTGAAGGATGATGTTTTCGCTTCAGTTGCTAGACTGATCAGCCAACACAATGCCACCACCATCGATAGGACTGCAAGATGAGTGAGGGTGCTGACGTTCTTCAACCCGGTGAACGACTGCATGATGCGAAGAATGGGGTCGTGGAACAGGTAGAGCGTGAATGAAAATCCGGCAAGATTGGCCAGGACTCTCTCGCTGGTGACGCTGGATCTGACTTGAATTGCTCCGACTGAGAGCAGAACCAATCCGAAGCAGACGGCCAAAATGTAGTCTGTGAGGAATTTGGTTGCAAATCCAAGGTGCCACACTGAGGGTATGAGATTGGATATGTGATTCTTTATTTGGAGGTCCAACTCTGCCTCAACAATCAAGACGATCGCCAGCGCGGCTGCTGGAATGACGAGGTACGGTTTTTTAATGTGATCTGACTTTATGTATACCAAAGCCAGGCCACACAGCCATGCTGGCATGAGCGCCAGAATGGCGGGTCCCGCTATCATGCAGGCCAGTCCACCAAGTAACAATTTAGAGGTTCTGGTTTTGGGGTAGTAAAAAGCTGCAAATATGACGTAGTACCAGACCTCGTAGCACAGGCTCCAGAACGGTGGATTGAGCGGCGGGTTCTCAAAGCTTCCCCACGATTGATTCAGGAAGAAAATACTTTTCAGGAAAAGGATGATTTGATGCGATGTGCTTGTAGGGGCATTCGCATCGTTGATGCCGGGAATCAGTAAGCTGGCCGCGAAGCAAAGCGCAATGCTGGGTAGCGCAACAATGTAGATCCGAGATGCTCGGTTGAGTAAATACGTCTTGGTGTCCGGATTCTGGTCAATCGTGGTTCGGCCGATGATGTAGCCGGAGATCACGAAAAACAGCACAACCATGGTGTGACCATATTTCCCAACCTCCAAGCCCAAGTTGCTGTATTCCAGCACATTCATGTGGCCGATCACGACGATCAGGGCCGCCATGAAACGTAAAAAGTTCAACGTGACCGACAGCGTGGGAGTGATCTTCATGTCGGCGTGTCCGGTTGAGTGTGCGCAATTCAGGCGCTGTTGGATTCCGCAGCAGCGTGATAGCCCGTCGATGACATCACCACACCATTCAACTCGTCTTTGAAGAACTCGATGTAGCTGTCAAGTGTGCGAAGAAATTGGTTCAGATCGCTTTGCGTGCGCACATACGGCGTGTGGCCAGGCTGCAGCGACGGGCTGTGATAAGTCAATCCAACGAACCGTCCCCCGCTTTGCACAAGGCAGCGGGTGGCGCGCTTCAGTTCTTCTAGGCTGTAGCCTTCCGGGGTGATCTTGACGCGCTCCAGCATGCCCAGTCTTGAGGCGATGCCTGGCAGGCGCGCCGCCTTGGCTGGGGATGTCAGCAGCAGCTTGTGCAGCCAAGGGCCTTGCCGGTGCAGCATTCCCGAGTAGGTCGCCGTGGCGGGTTGCTCCATCAGGCGGTCGCCCTTGGCCTCAAACCAGTATGGATCACGACCATGCTCTGAAAAGTCGGGGCCACCATCTGCCGACATATCGGTATGCGGCACCACACTGGCATCCACCGTGTAGCCCAACTCGGCGATGATCTCGGCCGTGTGGGGCCCCACGCCATAGCGTCCGGCTTTGAAAACTTTGGGCGCGCGGCCAAAGTGGGTGGTGATCGCTTCGGTCAGCAGGCGCAGCTTCTCGAACTCCAACTCACGCGGCAGGTTGCCGGCATAGGAGTTGAAGACATTGACCTCTTCGATGTGGGGCGGAGACACCCAGGGGTGCAGGTGGGTGCCAATCTCGCAACGCCCCTCGTCCATCAGCTTCTTGAGCACCGCGATGGACGATGGCGTGGTCGCCACGGGCCAGTCGATGACATACGTGGGCACCACACCATGCTTGTCGAACACACGTTCATGCGCCAAAGGCTGGGCTGCGATCGAGCTCACCCCCACATTGCGGCGATCAAAGGGCTGAGACCAGTCGAACTCTTCTTCTGTGTCCACCACCACCGTCAGCACCGGGCGAGTGGAAGGGGGCAGTGAGAGGGGTTGGTGAGCCTGTAGGTTCAGCATGCTGATTCGTGGGCAGGCGTGGCTTGATGTGCCTGCTTCAGCAGGGCTGGAAGGCAGGCATCAATGCGTCGATAGGTTTGCAGGAACGTGTCCAGATCCTTGCCATCGGGGTCGAGGATCTGCCGGTCAGGCGCGGACGCAAAGTCGCCCAGGTACACCAGTCGGTTTTCCAGATCTGGATAACGCTCGATCAAGGCTTGGCGATTGATGTCGTCGAAGATCACGATCCAGTCGCTTTGGCGCAGCAAGGGCTCAAAGGCGTGTTTGGAGGCGTGCGTGCTCAGATCCACGCCTTGCTGGCGTGCCGCCTCTTGTGCCACCAGTGGCGCTGGGCGCGCGTTGCGCGGCAGCATGCCAGCGGAGTCAACGGCCACGTTCAGCTTGGCATGCTCAATCAGTTGGCGGGCCTTCTTCTCGGCATAGGAGCTGCGGCAAATATTGCCCTGACACAGGAAGAGCAGACGAGGGCGACGCTCCAGCGTGAGCGCTGGCAGTGCCCGCCGAGTGCGTACATCGTCGCCTTGCAGCTTGTGTTTGATCGTCGCCAGCAGCTGTTGAAACTCGAGTCGAGCGGGACCGGTGTCGTCCCACACCCAGGTGTCCTGCCGCTCCCGATTGACCAGAATGCGCAGCAATCCACCCAACCATCCGGCAGCATGTTTCGCCATGGCCAGTGGATGAGACCGTAGTTCGCTGCTCGTCATCCTGAACTGCCAGAGGTCCGACATGAAGTTGCGGGCATAACGTGGTGCCGGGTAAGTGACGGATGGCGTGCGTTGACCCAGAACCAGCAGTTGGTAGAGGCGATAGGGGAAGTCGATCCCCCAAGCCACAGGCAAGGGCAGGGAGCCCCAGGGGCGCGCGTTGACTTCCAGCAGGTGCCACTGCCCGGTGGCTTGATCTACCTTGAACTCGAACATGGCAAGGCCGGTGTAGCGGATGGCCGATACCATGCGTTGCACGGCCGCCAGGCGCTCCGGATGCAGCGGCATGCTCTTGCGATAAAAGCTGCTGCCTGACACCTCGTGCGCGCGCTGATGCTCAAAGGCCTGCAGCACCTCGCCGCGGTCACATAACACCGACACGCCCACCCCGACACCGGGCACCAGGTGCTCGAAGAACACCTCCTGGTCAGCGGGTTGATGCGCCTGCAGCCACTGCGCCAGCTCATTTGCCGACTTCACAATCTTGACCTGGGTGCGTACGTACAGGTCTGGCCAGCTGTAAGACTTGCGGTACTTTGCGACCAGCGGAAAGGTCTGCGGCAGTGGTCCTTCGGCATGGAAGAGGTGCGCCTGCGCCACCGGCACATCGCAGCGTGAGGCCAACTCGCGTGTTCGAACCTTGTCGAAGAAGGCTTCAAGGGCTTGTTCGTTGGGGATGGCCAGACGGGTTTCGGGCGGAAACTCGTGTTGATGCCGAATCAAGGGCAGCAGGCTGCGCTCCTCGCAGGGCAGGACAAGGGCGAAGCGCTCGTTTTCCAACAGGGCGCGTGTGGCCGTCAGCCACTCCTGCCCATCTCCCAGGTAGTAGGGCAGGATGTGAACCTGCTTGATGTAGCGCGAGGCCAAGGCTGGCGACTGCAGCGTATTGGGAGCGACATGGACTTCCAGGCCTTGACGCCCCAGTGAGCGGACGCAGGCCAGGAAACTTCGCGTGTCATCGCCGATGACCAATACTTTCTTTGCTGCTTGCGCCATGCGGTTACCGGGACGGGAGGAAAAGGGATATCAGAGACCTTGCTTGCAGCCAGACGCAGTAAAGCGCCCACTTCCAGGTGAACTTCGCTCCCAGAGCCTGCCAAGCCAGAAGTCTCGCGGTCGGATGACGCCCATTTTGACTGCTGTGTTCGGAGAGGTGACGCAGCAGGTCTCCTTCATGCTGCAGACTCAGTTTGACAATGTAAGGGCTGGACACCGACATGGCAATGTGACGGCACACCATGGCGGCCATCAACCACCGATCGGTGGGGGGCACGGTCATGGACACGTTGTTCTGTTTGCCCCGGTCTGGCACATGGTGCTGTGCGGTCACCCTTGGGCAATACGCCATCACTCGGGCGCGGTCCACGCAGCGCCAGAACAGGTCTCGGTCTTCTTCGTAGTTGACCCCTTCCCAGAACCCGCCCACCTCCAGCAGGAGCGTGCGGCGCAACAACAGCATGTTGAGGTGCGCAAACCCGCCGCACTGGCTCAGCTGTTCAGCCGTGACCCGATGGCATCCTTCGGCCAGTGCGGGCATGTCTGCCCGCCGCGCAGTCAGCCGAGGCAGCCAGTCTTCCCGAACGGAAGCGTCTGGGTAAACGGCGCGCTGATTGCTGATGTAGAGGTCCAACTCAGGATGTGACCCGAAGGCAGCGACGGCGCGGGCGAGATGCTCGTTGTCAATCCAGAGGTCGTCGTCATCGCAGAACGCGACAAGCTGGCCTTGCGCATGCTGAATGGCCTGGTTACGCGAGGCGGAAGGCCCTTGACCACGTTGCCCGTCCTGCCCTTGTTGCACCAGGTGGAAGCGCTCATCCAGGTCACGCCACAAGCTGGCGTAGTGCGCACGTGTGGCCGAGGAGGATCCATCGTCCAGCACGACCACCTCCAGCGCCTGATGCGTTTGCGCTTTCAGGGCCTGCAAGGTCGAACGGAGCAGCTCCGGGCGGTTACGGGTGGCGACAACCACAGATACGAGCATGGCCTTCCTCAGCGACGGGCGTTCCACGCGCGACTCAGCGGCCGCAGCGCACGAATCCACAGGGGAACGGGGCGGTCCAGCACCGGCGGGCCACCGCGTCCAGCCAAACCATCGGCCAGCCCCAGCATGCAAGCGCGCGCTTTGTCTGTTTGCCCTTGAGACATTAGCTTCTCGGCCATCACGAGGGAGCGATCGATGTAGCGAAGCCGCAGTCCCTTTCGGTAGCCACTCGGCACATGCTTGAGGGCGAAGAAGATCGCATTGCGCGTCATCAGGTAGAAGAAATAGGGTTGGCGCTGGTACATGTCGCCATCAAAACAGGCGTGCTCGACGACCGCATTCAAGACGATCCGCGTGCGCCATCCACCAGCGATGAGCCGGGCGCCCATGTCATCGTCTTCGTAATAGGCAAACATGCGCTCGTCCAGCACACCGACCTCACGCACCGCAGCAACCTTGAGCATCAACGCGGTGCCGACAGCCCAGACCTGGTCGGCGTGGTCGGCCAGAAAACGGGGAGCCTCTGCCTGCGACGACGGCCGCAACGTGTCGATGTTGCGCCACTCATGAATCGCACCACAGAAATCGACAATGTCGCGGTTGCCCAGGCGGGCAATCACGGGGGACGCCGCGCCGCAGCGTGGATCACTGCTCATTTCAAGGATGACTTCTGCAATCGCCTTGGGGTCCACGACGGTATCGTTGTTGAGCAGGAAAACGTAGTCGTAACCGTGTGCCAGCGCATGGCGAATGTTGAGGTTCTGTCCACCAGTGAATCCGGTGTTCACCGGGTTCACGACCAACTCCACGTCAGATGGGAGCCCCGCTTTCAAGGTATCAACCTGCACAGAACCAGATCCGTTGTCCACCACGCGGATGTCACATTGCAGCGTGCCGGGCAGGATGGAGCGCCGCACCGATTGCACGCAGTCGAGGGTCTTGTCGGCGCCATGCCAGTTCAGGATGCTGATCAGTACTTTGGTCATGCGAGCGTCAGCAAGGATTGAACAATCAAATTCTGATGAGGGCGCAGTGTGCGCTGGGGGCGGTAGGCTCCGCCTTTGCCCGTCAGCCCATCCCAGATGCCCAGCTTGATCGCGGTCTGCGCTGCAGGGTTACCTTGCAGACGTTTCAGCTGGTCATGGGCGAGCCTGGCGTTCCAGCGGACCACGCGAGCCAGTTGAGCCATTCCAACGTACTTTCGCCACATCAGGATCGCATTGCGCTGCGTGTAGTAGTAGTAATGGGGTTTGCGGGGATGCGGCGGCGCATCGTGACGGATGCCGGCATCCAGCACCACATGCGTCTTCAGCTTGTGACGGATGCAGCGCAGGGAGTAATCGGTGTCTTCTGAATAGGCGAAGAGCTTGTCGTCCAGCAGGCCCACCTGTTCGATGGTGCTGCGTTTGAGCAGCAGCGCGGTGCCCCACAAGATGACCTTTTGTGGATGGCTTTGTTGCATGAGGGCAGCTTGCTGAAGGTCAGGGTACTCGACCACCCCCGTGCCGGTGTCATTGAGTAGGCTCAGGGCGTGCTGAACCTGATGAGGTGTGGCCTTGTCCCGGATTACCGGGCTGGCTGCCCCGATGGTCGGGTCTGCCTCCATGGCAGCCAACAGCTTGGACAGGCAACCGTGCTCAACACACGCGTCGTTGTTCAGCAACCAGACGTAGTCGAAATCGTGTTGAAGGGCATGACGCATCACGAGGTTATGCCCCCCCGCAAAGCCCAGGTTCACATCCGACGTCATCAAGGTAATACCTGTCGTGCGCGACAGCACCTCGACCGAGTCATCGTTGGAGCCGTTGTCCAGCACGATGACCTCGACGTCCACGTCATTGAGTGTGCCGAGTGAGTGGATGCATTCGACGGTTTCCTGGGCGTTGTTCCAGTTCAGGATGCTGATGCAGACCCGTTTGCGTTGTGTGTTCACCATACCTTGTGAATGATCCGTTTGAGCAGGCCGGCAGACATGAAGCCCTGCTGAGTGGGGGTCAGATGACCGTGCCGTTGCAACCATTTCAGGTTGGCCATGGTGTAGGCCGCGTTGTCTTTGATCTTGTACAGGTTCGCGTTGGCAGGCAAGCCGTAGCGGATCTCGCCGTCGTACCGGTGCAGGTGCTGATGCGGCACCAGGTAGTCTCGCCACTGGTCGGAGTTGATGTGTCCCCAGTTGTTCGAGTGCTGGTTGTTCTGTCTGCGGATGTCGATGCGTTTCTGGGTCTGCTGATCAGAGCGAAACTGGAAATGGTGAATCAAAAACTGCCGTGACGCTTTGGTCAAACCCGGGGCGCGTTGCTTGACGGCGTCGGCCGTGAGTGTCGTGCCGGACGCATAGCGGAACACACGGGGCTCCCCGTAGTTGACAAGGTAATGACGGCGCTGCTGGATGGCGGGTGTGGCCGGGTCGAAGCCGTAGTTTTCTTCAGCGTCGGTGAAGTAAAACTGGGCTGACTGGCACTCGACGAAGTTGGCGCCCTCACGGGCCGCTGCATTCAGAACGGGCTGAAGTGGCTCGGCGTAAACCTCATCGGCATCCAGGATGGCGAACCAGTCGCCGTCTTGCATCAGGTGGCGGTGCTGGTACACGGTTTCAAACTTCAGGTTGTCGCTGAACGGTGTTGGCAGTGACGCAACGCTCAGGTCGGGTCCGATGAAGCCACGGGCAATGGCCAAGGTGTCATCGGTCGAACCGTTATCGAAGACGAAAATGTGCTTGAAGCCCCCGTATCGCCGTAAGGATGCCAGGGTTTGGGCAATGATGTCTGCCTCATTTTTGACCAGCATGAAGCCGTAGGTGTTCACGGTGTCCTCCACTTGGTCAAGACGCGGGTGAGCAAGGATGTTGCCATTGTTTCGATGCCATCTGGCTTGCCCGCCAGCGCCCAGGTGGAGAGCATCCAGGTTACATAAAATGCCCCGCCCAAGATGACCTTGCTCATCAACTCGATGGGCGCGATGCTGCTCACGCTGAATGACGTCAGCATGACGTACATGGCGACGCTGCCAACTACGGGGCGCAGGTAAGTCTTCAGCGCCGTACCCGCTGGCAGTTGGAGATACCTGTGCGTGGCAGCGATGATCATGAGCGCATGCAGTAGACCGCTGATCAGCCGTGCGACGATCAGCCCGATCAGCTTGTACTCCGGCGTCAGCGCTGCCGCGAGCAGCGCAAAGGCGGCGAATTCCATCCAGATTACCTTGCTGTGCACCTTGACATGCCCCACCACGTTCATCAAGGTGGTGAGCGGCCCAGTCAGATATTGCACGACCCCAATCATGGCAAAACCAGCCACAAACGGTGCAGCCTCTTGCCATTGCTGCCCAAGTAGGACGAGTGTCGCCTCATGGCTCACGGCGGCCAAGCCAAAGCCCAGAGGAATGGTGACCGAGTTCACTGAGGAGAGCGTGCGCAAGGTGGCGCTTTTGGCTCGCTCCAGGTCACCTTGCATGGACGCCAGGATGGGAAAAAGCGGTCGCGTCAGGGTTGGGCCAAGCTCTCCTGTGGGGATTTGACCGATGTCGGCACCCACTGTGAACAGGCCATATTCCCGAGTGGTGCCGACCCGTCCGGCGACGATCTGATCGGTGCGCCGGAGCACAAAGTTGCCGATCCCGGCGGTCAGCAACCATTTTGAGATGGCCCAGATTTCAGGAATGCGAGACGTGCACCAGCGCGGCCGATAGGGGTGCAGACGGTAGCTCAAGACGAACTCGCACACATAGCCGGCCAGGATGCCGCACACCAAGGCGCGGTAGTCACCGAAATACAAGGCGGTGGCCAGCGTGACCAGCGCCGAGCTCAGCTTGGCCGTGACGGCTGCGCGGTACTCGACACCAAACTGTAGGTCGCGGTAAGCCAGGGCCATGCCAATGTTGGAAAAGCCCATGAAGGCCATCCCGGCGGCGACGATCCACAGAACGTTCTGCACCCTGGGCTCGTGAAAGTACTGAGCGGCCAACGGAGCCAGCGCGGTCAGCACGACGGCCATGAGCACCCCCTGCATCGCACGCAAGGTCCAGGCCGAGTTGATTTGGTCGTGGTTGGGGTTGCCAATGCGGACCAGGGCCTGATTGGAGCCCGCGTTCAGGAACGCATCGACTAGGCCGACGACCAGGAAGGCCAGCGCCACCACCCCATAGTCTTGAGGCGCCAGGAAACGCGCCATGATGAAGGTGCTGAGCAGACCGATTCCCTTTATGGACCAGCGCATGCCCAGTGACCACAGGGCGCCTTTGATCAAGGAGGCCTTCGCGTCCTTGACGACGGTTGGGGGCGGGGGGCTCATGCCTTGGCTGTCTCCACTTGGGTTTGGCGCTTCAGCCAGTCATTGCGAATGATCAGCAGCTTGCCGTTCTGGGTCAGCTCAGGCTTGCCCCATTCAATCTGCCAAGTGACTTCGGTGCCGATCTTGTCGTTGAGAAAGCGACGGACATCTTCTTCGCTCATGGTGAACGAGGGGCCGCGTTCCAGTCTCACCGTGATCACGTTGGCGGCGGACTGGATGAACTGATAACTGTTCAGACCTGCCATCCAGCGCATCACCAGGGTCAGGCCGGGCATCGGTACCTTGCGCCCACTGGGGAAATGCAGGACATCACCCGTGCGGCCATCCACAGGGCCAATGCGTGGCCAGTGCACGCCCGACGCCGAGGGCTCGAAGCTGTGCCAATGAACCCTGTCACCCGTTTCATAGCGGATGAAGGGCATGGCGGGGTTCGAGAACAAGGTGGCCACGGCACGCCCGGTCGTCTTCAGGCTGTGGATCTGCTGATCATCGTCCCCCAGAATCTCCAGAATTCCCCGATGGAAAGACAGGTGCAGTCCGTCCTGTTCTGGTCCTTCGCAGGCGTGCAGGCCACCATCGTTGAGGCCGTACTGATCCAGGACTTTGACGCCCAACACCTCCTGGATGCGTTGCCGCACCTCGGGCAACATGACCTCGGCCGTGCAGATCACGCCGCGCAGTGATGCGGGGCGAATGTTCAACTGAACCAGGTATTCACACAACTCCTTGATGGAGTTCGGATACCCGTAGATCAGGCGTATTTGATGGAAATGGGGCTGTTGGGTCAGCGCGCGAGTGCGCTCCAGCGTCAGGTTCGAGCCGCTGGTCACCCAGCGATTCATCACCTTGTCAGCCAGCGTGCGCTTGTCGCCCAGACCAATGCCGACCGACTCGCCGCCCACGATCAGAAAGGGATCGCCGATGCGGTATCCCGCCCACGACCATCCGACGTACATGTGCGCCCACGCCAGTTGCTCGTCGTGGTAGGTCATGCGAAAGATGATGGGCTTGCCCGTACTGCCCCCTGTGCGGGCTTCCGTGCTCTTGACTTTGGGGTCGGTCGTGATCAGCGCGTCAAGGTGTTCACGCACCTGGTCTTTGGTCAGCAAGGGCAGCTTATGCAGGTCGGCAATGGTGCGGATTTCGCGCGGGTCGTCAATGTGCCCTCGCCAGTGTTCGCGGTAAAAGGGGATGTGCCGCCAACAGTAGGCGATGACATCCCTGAGCTTCTTCTCCTGGTAGGTGCGGATCTGATCTGGCGTCCAGGCAGCGCGCGCCTTCATCAGCCGATAAAGCCCGACGCGGCGAGGCGTGGCGGCCGTGATCAGAAGTTGGTGAAGCAAGGTATTCATGAAGAGACTTTCATGGCGCGGGCGTCACATCTTGGCATCCACCGGCTTGATGGAAGGCACCAGGCAAGGTTGTGGCTGGGCGAGGGCGTCCGCAGAAATCGTCTGAGACGAGGCGGTGTGTCGGAATGCGTGCGGGAGGGTTTTGCCAGCCCGAGGGGAACTGACGTGCATCGCCGCGATGGTTGTGATCGAGGCGGATCGTCGAGCCCTGACGCGCCTGAATGGGGCCATCCGCGACGTTGCCATACACCGTGGCGTCAGAAGGCGTGGCGCGCAGGCCGATGCCAAGGGTGCGGATGACGGTGTTGTGTGCGATCACGGACTGCGTAGCGCGGTTGTTGTCGATGCCGACATCATTGCAATCAACAATGACGTTGTTGCGGATGACACCGCCTTTGTGTTCGAAAAGGCAGCGCCCATCAGGACAGAAGCGCGGGCCCGTCAAACCGCCTCCCAAGGAGATGCCGACCCTGCTGCCACCATGAGAGACATCTCCTCCGATGGCGCACATCACCAGGTTGCGTTCGATGCGCCCACCTTCTCCGCCACCCTTCATGAACAGACCGTAAGACGGATAGTGGCTGGTGGCTTTGATGAAATGACTGACCTGATTGTCGGCGACAACCCAGTGGCTGGCGCCCACCAAATCGAAGGGGGTCAGGATGTCGCTCGCGATGGCTTTGCCGTTGCTCAAGGTGTTGAACTGAAACAGCCCACCGTCAGGAAACTGGCCGTTTTCACCGTTGATCTTGATGTGCGCAGAGAAGTTGCGGATGAGGTTGTTGCGGATCACCACATGACGCGCTGCGCCGACAACATGGAAAGCATGTTCGCAAGGCTGCCCCCTTGGGCCGCAATGACCTTCAATGGTCAAGTTCTCGTAGATCCAGTGGGCGTGCGTTTGATGAATCGTGCCCCCGCTCATTCGGATTTGCACATCACCTGGGCGTTGCGCACGCACCGTGATGGGCGCGTCCGGGCGACCGTCCTGGCGTTGACTCAGCCGGCTGCGCAGCACATAGATGCCCGGGGCCAACAAGATGGTGTCACCTGCTTGGGCCTTGAGCGTGGCCTGCTGTAGTTCTGCGCCATCATGGACCACTTGAGTGCGACTTGAGGTTACCAAGCGCTGCGAGGTGGCGTGCTCGCCAACGAGGGCCGTGGGAGGGGTGGGCTGCGGCCGGCCGTCCTTCGCATAGATCTGCGTTGGCAACGAGAAGGCCTGTTGCCCCTTGCCCAGTTGGCTAAAAGCCTCCGCAGGAACCACAAGGTCGCTCCCCAAGTGACGATGCACCGACAGGCTCAACGAATGCGCCAGCCTCTCGAACCGCTGGGGAGCGTTGACCTGTGCCCAGGCGTTGCGTATCGCTGAGGTGGGCTCGCTCTGTATGCCTGCAGCTCCGCAGATGCCTACGCTCACTGTGGCAGCAGCGAGCAGTGCATACAGCCTGCTCAGCGTCAGCCATTGGTTCCAGGCGGGCTTGGATGTGCGTGGCATGGTGACCGACTGACTCTCAGTGTCGAGCATGCGTCTGCCGCATCAGGGATGGCGCAGAGCCGGCAAATGACTGGGAATCTGCTTGAATGTAGGAACCAGGAGTTTGTTGCCGTATTCGCTCAGGTGGTCGTCGTCAAAGTAGATCGGGCGGGCATTCTTGGTGCCGTAGCAACGGGTGTCGTCGCAGAACGCGTCGGTGCCATCCAGGATCACGATGCCGCATTGATCGCGGGCGGTATCTTGCGCCTTCCAGACCCAGGCATTGCGGGCCATGTAGCTCTCTTTTGGAATGCTGATTTCCGGCGACAGACCAAACGCGATGCGCACGGAAGCGGCTCGAGGCACATTGATTCCCATTTCCGGGATGGGCCGGAGCATGAAGACGGTCCGCTCCTTGGCGAGATTGCAAGCTGTTTTCGTCAGGGCGGCAGACAATTCCGCCATGAATTCAGGCGTGCCCGCGTCGTAGATTTTGTCGAAATAAGCCTGTGGTTTCTGTGGGGCCGGATTTGATTCGTTCAAACCAAAGGCGTGAATGGCGTAGCGACCGACCAAAATCACCGGCACTTCTGGCGAATACTGATGGATTGCGCGCTTTAACTCTAGGTTGTAGCCAGTGCAATCGTATTTGGCTGGGAGTGTTTTGGTCGCATCAGCTGTGCGCTTCAGTCCCTCGATAAGGGGGCAACCTCCATAGCCGATCTGCAAGATGCTGTAATTTGGCAGGGCAGTTGTCAAGGATGAGATAAGGGCTTGCGCGTGGGAGTCGCCGACGATCATGATTTTGTTGTGATGGTCGCCGTGCTCGCAAATATTGGGTTTGGTGCCAGTCTTGATGTTGCACGCTTCGGATGCTGAATTCTTGTTGTTCTGTTCGTTTGCAGTGAACTCGACGGCTTGAGGCATGCGTTCCGGAAAACCATTGAGCTTCCAGACCACAATGGCCGCCCCTGATGCCAACGAGGCAGCGCTGATCAGGCTGACCCATGCTCGTGTCGCCGTAAACCTGGAAAACGAGACTCTGGTCGGCTGCTCAATCCAACGGTATGACAAGGCCCCGAGCAGAATGGACATCACAATGCCAGCGGCGAGCGCCACCGGCTCATATCGCTGCTCTAGCAGAACCAAGGTGACAAACACTGGCCAATGCCACAGATAAAGTGAATAGGAGCGGTCGCCCAGCCATTGCGCGATGCGATGGTGGGTGAGCGCGGTCCGTTGCTGGCACCAAATCACCAGTGAGGTGCCGATGACGGGCAGTGCGGCCCAAGCACCTGGCCAGACGACATTTTTATCGAGGCCTGCGATCGCAGCCCCGATGAGGGCCAGTCCGAGCAGCGTCAAACTGTAGCGGATGCGCTGGCTGAGTTGTGCCGCCGGCATAAGCCAGATCAGTCCTCCTGCGATCAATTCCCAAGCGCGCGTGTGCAGCAGGTAAAACGAGGCGGTCGGGTAAATGGACGAGTAGTACGCCGATGCAGCGAAAGACATCAGGGCTAGCAGCGTCAGGACCGCAATCAGTGTACGTTTACCTGGCCTGAGTTTCCACGGTGCCCACAAAATGAGGGGCAGCAGCATGTAAAACTGCCATTCCACCGAGAGCGACCATGTGTGCAGCAGCCATTTCTCATGAGACTCTGCGTCGAAATAACCTGCGCTGAGCCAATACTCAATGTTGGAGAGAAAGAACAGGCTGTAAACCGAGTGCGAGGCCAGCGTTTTGTAATCTGTGCTTGGCAGGAAAAACCAGCCTAGCATCAGCAAGGTGATGCACACGGCCAGCAATGCCGGGATGATCCGCTTGGCGCGTGCCAGATAAAACCCGATGAACGAAAATGAGGCGCGTGAAATACCCTTGACGATGATGCCGGTCATGAGGAAACCGGATATCACGAAGAAGATGTCGACCCCGACAAAGCCGCCCTGGAAGCCTGGCACGCCAAAGTGGTAGAGCACGACCGCCATCACGGCCCATGCACGTAACCCATTGATGTCCGTCCTGAATCCATCGCTCAATGGCTTGAGCTGCGGTTTGATGTCCATGCTTCCCTGCCTGCGGAGCAGGGCGGGTTCCCCCGATCTTGCGCCGCAAATTTTATGTGTTATTGCCCGCATGATAGCAAGCAAAGGTGTGGGTCGCGGTGCGCTGGTCAAGTAAACTGGGGCGGCAGTATCCGAGGCGGTTTGATCTCAGCGTCCGCATTGCGGCTTGCGGGCCATGCGGTCAACGCAAGACTTTTTCTGGCGCGAGACGTGGTGAGCGTGTGTTTGAAAATCAAGCTTGGTTTGATCATCTTCTGTCGTGCGGATTCGAGTCGCGCCCCTACGCGCACCATGTCGTAGAAGCCCCGCAGGAGCTTGGCGGGCCATCGCTGCGTTTGCATTTGATGCAGACGAAGCCTGAAGATCCGTTGACGGGTCTCGCCAACTATTACAGCTCTCTGTTCGGGCCCGTGTGGTGTGATGGGGTGTGTGAAAGTGTGGATTGGCGCCAGCTCTGCCAGGCTGTGGTGCGCTTGCCTGGCAGTGCGGTGATCAGATTGCAGCCCCTGGATGCCGATGGCGTGTTCATCCGTGGCATGGAAGCGGGCTTGCACGCCTGCGGTTACCGCGTCGATCGGTTCTTCTGCTTTGGCAACTGGTACCTGCCCATCGAGGCCGGTGGCTTTGAGGCTTATTGGCGGCAGCGCCCGGCACAGTTGCGTAACACGGTGGAGCGTGCTCGGCGCAGATTGGACCGATCGCACACGTGGCACATCAACATCTTGACGGCCCCGTCACCGGCGCTAGAGCTTGGCATTGCGGCCTATCAGCGTGTTTATGCGCAAAGTTGGAAAGAGGCAGAGCCCAATGAGGCGTTCATGCCCGGGCTGATTCGGATGGCCGCTGATCAAGGGCTGTTGCGATTGGGGCTGTTGTGGCTTGAGGGTGAGGTTGTCGCAGCCCAAGTCTGGATCGTGACCGCCGGCAAAGCGCATATTTTCAAGTTGGCGTACCAAGCAGGGTTCGAGCGTTTCTCGGTGGGATCGGTGTTGACGGCTGCGCTGATGCAGCACGTGATGGATGTGGATGGCGTGCGAGAGGTCGATTACCTCACGGGAGACGACAGCTACAAGAAGGACTGGATGTCACATCGGCGTGAGCGGGTGGGCCTGATCGCCTTCGACAGGTCCCGCCTGCGCGGATGCATGGCTTGGGCGAGGCATTCTGCTGGCAAGCTCTACCGACGCTGCCTGAACCCTGATGCGATCCGAAGAGCCTCAGTTCCTGAAGCGACTCAGTAGCCACTGCAGGGTCAGTTGGCCCAGCAGTTCATGACCGCCTTGTGTCGAGCAGGTATGGTCAGCGCCCGGCATGATGTGTTGCTGCACGTTGGCCATTTGCAGGCAGCCCTGCCAAGCCTTGTCGGTGCGAGCGTGATCCATGAACTCCCGCCCCGTCAGGTCCCGTTCACTGATCAGCAGCAGGATGGGGGCGGGGAAGTTGTGCCACGCCAGCGCCATTCTTTGCTGGAAGCTCTGTGACGTATCCTGCCTGTGGAGGCTGGTTTTCAAGGTGCCTATCAACTGCGCAATGGCTTTGGGCCCCACCCCACCTGCCAGCAGCTTGCGCCAGAACGACCACTCGGTGAGTCGGTGCCCGTAATAGTGCTTGATGTGTGTTCGCGCCAACCCCGTGTCTGACCGCACCCACGGGTTGACCAGGCAGAGCCCCGCGATGCGCGGGTCGGCGGTGGTGCGCCAGTGAAGCAAGGCGGCAGATGCGCCGTCGCACAAGCCCCAGAGCACCACACGTTTCACGGCGTCATGCTTTGTGGTCAAGGCATCGAGCGCTGCAGTGAGTTGCGGCCCCAGGACCTCAAAATCACACACTTTGCCGGTGGCGTCGCCGAGCCCGGCCAGATCGAACCTCAAGGTCGTGAACCCCGCTGCGGCCAGTTGTCGGGCGAGCAGGACGGACTGACGGTGGGCGCCCGCACGATACTGCAGTCCACCCGTCACGATGATGACCCCAGTCTCAAAGGCTGGCCCCTGAGGCGCGGACACGATGCCCCATGCTGCGGAGGCCTGGGTCAGGATCTCAACGGGGCTCTCAGTGCAGGATGACATGTCTGTTGCTGGCATGGGTGGCATTCACCGGACGCAGGCCAGGCTTGCGTCGATCAGATCCGAAGGATCTGTGCTGCTGAATTGCTGCCAGAAGGTGCCGCAGGTCACGCTTTGCAGATGGGGTTGCCAGCCTTGGTCTTGCCAGATCTGCGCCTGACGTGTGATTCCGGGAGGGGGGGATGACGGCGATGCAGAGATGTCCATGCTCACGAGCTTGCCTTGCCCGGGTGTTTGTGGGCGGGAGGGCGCCAAATGCAGCGTGTTCAGCTCGCGTGCCAGCTCAGGTGAAATGCGGTAGCCACCCACATGTACATCCTGTCCACGTTTGAGTTGTTCACTGAGGGATGGCGTGGCTTCGATGCGCTCTTTGTCTTTGCTCAGCCATTCTTTGGCTGCATCCAGTCGCAGCCACTGCTGCAACACCTGTTGCCCGCTGACCACCGGCTGCCACCACAACACATGGCAAGGCACATTCATGTCCTTGAGCATGTCAGCCGTCATCAAGGTTCCACTGCGCACACCCCAAAGCCACAAGGGGGCCGCCTCGGTGGGCTCCCCCGCTCGTCGTTGCAACTCTTCCTGGGCATCGTGGGCATTGTTCAGCCAGTCGGTCCAGGTGGCGTCCCCAAAATCGCCTACGCTGTCGCCGCACCCATACATGTCGAACTGCAACACGGCGAAGCCCGCCGCGGCCAGTGCCCGCGCACACTGGGCGCTGATGCGTCGGCAGGTGTTGAGCTCTTCGGCAAACGGGTGCAGGTGCAGCACCTGCCCGCGTAGCACGGGTCCTTGAGGTGCGTGATACAGGCAAAACAGCGATCCGCTGTGCGTGGGCAGGAAGAAGGCGTCGGGCAGATCGGCCATGTTCAGGGTGGGCTCACATAAGCCTGAACCAAGCGGCACAAACTGCCAACCGTGGCAAAAGTGTCGGCATTCAGATCGGCCTCGTCAAATGTGACGCCAAAATGATTTTCCAATCCTGTGATCAGGGCCACAGCCGCCATGGAATCCAATTCGGGCAAACTCCCCAATAAGGGGGTATTGACATCAAAGGCCAAAGCCTGCTCCTGCAGATGCAGGGCATCGTCGAGCACCCTGAGTACATGTTTCATGAGGTCCATGCCTGCATTCTAGAGTTTCTGCCGTAACATCAATTCATGACTTTGGCGCCCGATTTCAGGGGGGGGCTTCCTCCGGTTTTATTGCATGATTTGCCCGCGCGTGCTGCTCAATGCTGGCCTGCGCACGTGGCCCTGACATCCGGAGATACCCGCTGGGAATATGCGGCCTTTCAGGCTCGCATTGCGTCATGGGCGCAGGGCTTGTGCACGTGGGGCTTGCAACGCGGCGAGCGGGTGGCCGTGGTGGCCGACAAGCATCCTGACACGGTCGCGGCGATGTTTGCGGTCAGCCTGGCGCAGGGGGTGCTGGTGCCCATCAACCCGCTGCTCAAGCCAGCCCAGGTTCAACACATCTTGAGCGACTGTGGCGTGGCGGTCTTGATCGGCCCGGCCAGTCGTCAGTCAACGTGGATAGCCTTGCGCGAGGCGTGTCCCGATTTGCGGCACGTGGCGCACACATCGGCCGACGCCGTGAGTGCCACCACCACCATCGCCACCAATCAGCTTGCCGACGACGAGGTGCCCCACCGAGCCCTCGAAACCGATCTGGCCGCCATTTTCTACACCTCGGGCAGCACCGGTTTGCCCAAAGGCGTGATGTTGTCGCACCGCAATTTGTTGGCCGGGGCCGGCAGCGTGGCCTCCTACCTGGGCAACCACGCGGGTGACACCTTGCTGGCGGCTTTGCCCTTGTCCTTTGATGCGGGCTTCAGCCAGCTCACCACGGCTTTCCTCGTGGGCGCGCAGGTGGTGCTTTTGAACTACCTGTTGCCCATGGATGTGGTGCGCGCAATGGCGCGCTACCGTGTGACCGGTTTGACGGCGGTGCCGCCCTTGTACGCCCAACTGACCACCCTCGAATGGCCCCCCGAGGCCGCGCAGCACCTTCGCTACTGGGCCAATACCGGAGGCCGTCTGCCGCGCTCGGTGTTGTCGGCCATGCAGGCGCGTGCGCCCTCGGCCTTGCCTTATCTGATGTTCGGTTTGACTGAGGCCTTTCGTGCCACCTATTTGCCACCCCAAGAGGTGAGTCAGCGCCCCGACGCCATCGGCAAGGCCATTCCCAACGCCGAGGTGCTGGTGCTCAGAGACGACGGCAGTCTGTGTGACGCCGATGAGCCGGGCGAGTTGGTACAACGCGGCCCCTTGGTGGCCCTGGGGTATTGGCAGCGGCCCGAGGCTACGGCCGAGCGCTTCAAACCCTTGCCGAGAGGTGTGGGCAGGGCGGGGCAGGGCGCAGCCGCACCGGAAGTGGCTGTGTTTTCGGGTGACACGGTACGCCGTGACGCCGAGGGCTTTCTGTATTTCGTGGGGCGCCGTGACGAGATGATCAAGACATCGGGCTACCGGGTCAGCCCGACCGAGGTGGAGGATGTGGCGATGGCGCACGCGGGCATCCGTGAGGCCGTTGCTGTGCCGGTGGCCGACGAGGCCTTGGGCAGTGTGATCCGTCTGGTGGTGCATGGTGACCTCGGCGAGGGGGGCACTGACGAGAGCCGAACCGCCGAGTTGCTGGGTCATTTCAGGCAGCAGGTGCCCGCTTACATGGTGCCCAGGGAGGTGGTGTGGGTGGCCTCGCCCCTGCCACGCAACCCCAATGGCAAGTTTGACCGTCAATGCTGGAGAGACGATGCGCGGCTTTGAAGTGACCGAGGGGCAGTTGTGCGTGGGGGGCGTGCCCTTGCAGCGGCTGGCCCAGCGCGCAGGGCAGACCCCTTTCTACGCGTATGACCGTAGCCTGATTCAACGGCGAGTCGCCGAGGTGCGGGCGGTGCTGCCCGTGGGTGTGCAACTGCACTACGCCATCAAGGCCAACCCCATGCAGGCGTTGCTGTCCTGCCTGGCGCCCCTGGTGGACGGGATGGATGTGGCGTCGGGGCGCGAATTGTCTGCCGCATTGGATGCTGGCTGCGCACCGGCGCACATCAGTTTTGCAGGACCCGGTAAACGGGAAGGCGAGTTACGCCAGGCCGTGGCAGCCGGTGCATTGCTCCACATCGAATCCTTCCGTGAGGTCGAGTTGCTTGCGCGCCTGTCTACAGAGATGAAGCTTCCGGCGCGCGTGGCCGTGCGTGTCAATCCGGACTTCGAATTGCGTGGTGCCGGGATGCGCATGGGCGGGGGCGCCCAGGTGTTCGGCGTCGACCTGGAGCAGGTGCCGGCCCTTCTGGCGCGCGTGGCGCAGGCGGGTTTGCAGTTCGAGGGATTTCATGTGTACGCCGGATCGCAGGTGCTCAAGGCCGAGTTGCTGGCCAATCTCATTGAGCGATCGCTGGACATGCTGTTGACGCTGCAGTCGGTTTTGCCTGGGCCGGTGCGGCAGGTCAACTTGGGCGGTGGCTGGGGCATTCCGTATTTCCCGAGTGAGCAGTCGCTGGATCTGGGGCCCGTGCGGGCGGCCCTTTTGGCCGCGCAGCAGCGTTTGCACGCGCAGTGGCCGCAAGCGCACCTGGTGGTGGAGTTGGGGCGCTTTCTGGTGGGCGAGGCGGGCATTTATGTCGCCCGGGTGCTCGAGCGCAAGGTGTCCCGTGGGGAGGTCTTTCTCGTCACCGATGGGGGGCTGCATCACCACTTGGCCGCCACCGGCAACTTCGGGCAGGTCTTGCGCCGCAATTATCCGGTGGCCCTGGGTAATCTGCTGGCGGGGTCGACGTTGGAGCAGGTTAGCGTGGTCGGGCCCTTGTGCACACCGCTGGACGTGTTGGCGCACAAGGTGACCCTGCCCATGGCGAGCGAGGGTGACCTGATCGTGATCTTCCAGTCAGGGGCCTATGGCGCGACGGCCAGCCCTCAGGCATTCCTGGGTCACCCACCTTGCGTGGAGATGCTGGTGTGAGGCGGTGGCCATGAGCCGCAGCACCCCGTGGCCTGTCGCTGTGCAAGCTTTGGCCGCGCTGACCCTTTGGGTGCTGGCCTTCGGCCTGATCGGCATCCATCCCATGCTGTCGCTGCCCTCGGTGCTGGTGGCGGCAGGTGTGGCGATCATGTCGGCGGTACGGCCCTACTGGGGGCTGCTGACCCTGCTGGGCTTGTTGCCGATGGCCAGCCTGAGCATCTGGAGCGGTTGGCGTGTGACCGACGAGTTCGACGTGCTGCTGCTGCTGATTCTGGGCGGGGGCTACGCACATGAAGCATGGATGAGGATGTCGCACGCCTTGCCGCGTGTCGCGACTCCCCCGAAGAGCAGCGGCATGCAGTCGGCCGTCGGGGGGGCCGTGCGATGGGCGTGGGCCGCCGTGCTGCTGACCTGGGCGGTGTCGGCCTGGCGGGGGTGGTTCGACGCGGGCGCCAGCGCCCCCGATCTGCTGTGGGACGGCTACGACAGTACAGGCAACGTCTGGCGCGTGGCCAAAAGCATGGTGGCCCTGTTGCTGATCGCGCCTTGGCTGCAGGCGCTCTATTGCCGCTCACCCCCTCAGGCGATCCGCAGTCTGCATGGGGGGCTGCTCATCGGTCTGATCCTGGTGTGTGCCCTGGCCGTGTGGGAGAGGGCGGTGTACATCGGGCTGTGGGATCTGCGCAGCGACTACCGCACCACCGCCTGGTTCTGGGAGATGCATGTGGGGGGCGGGGCCATCGACGTCTACCTCGCTTTGACGGCCCCTTTTGCGTGGTGGGCCCTGTGGCGGGCGCGCACAACGTGGCAGTGGGCGCTGGCTGCGACGCTGCTGGCGGTGCTGGTGTACGTGGTGGTCACCACGTACTCGCGAGGCCTGGCCGGCGTGTTCGTGGGCGGCAGTGTCGTCATGTGGTGGTTGTGGCGGCGCGTGCCCCAGGCCCGGCAAGACGCGCTGGTGTGGCGAAAGCAGGCTCAACGTTGGTTGCTGGCAGGCCTGTTGGCAGAGGCATTGTGCCTGGTGGGCGCTGGTCAATTTGCCTCTGACCGTCTTTCGAACACCAGTGTGGACGTTCAGAGCCGCTGGGCGCACTGGCAGTCCATGTACGGCTTGCTGAAAGAGCCCGAAGACTGGTGGTGGGGGCTGGGGCAGGGGCGCTTGCCTGCGCGTCACAGCGCCATGGTGTCGGGGCCGGCCATGCCTGGTTATCTGTCTTGGTCGGTCGAGCCGGGAGCGCCAGCCGTGCGATTGCAGGGGCCGAAGGCGTCAGCGGAGTTGGCGGGGCGCTTTGCGTTGGCGCGCAGGGTGTCTTTGGCCCCCGGGCCGCACGTGGTGCATCTGACTGTTCGCGCAGCGGCGGAGACCCGCTTGCGTTTTAGCCTTTGTGAACGGCATCTGTTGTATGAAATCCGCTGCCAGGAGGCTGTGGGGACGTTGCAGCCCGGCCCGGCGCAAGTGCTGGTGTGGCCTCTGTCTGGACCTGAGTTGGACGGGCAGACGGGGGCCGCACGTTTCCGTGAAGGCATGGCGTCCTTGACTGTCATGCAAGCTGACCGTGCTGTCGAGGTGTTGGGTTGGGATATTCGGAACGCCACAAATCAGGGCGTTTTGCACCATGCGGATTTTTCTGAGGGTTTCAATGGCTGGTATTTTGTGACCACGGGATATTTTCGCCCCTGGCATGCCGACAATTTGTTCATGGAGTTGTGGGTCGAGCGCGGCCTGCTAGGATCGGTAGCTCATGTCATATTGATGGCTTGCATACTCTGGCAGGTATGTTTTCGGTGTTTCACAGGTGAGACATGGTTGCTGCCGATACTGGGGGGGCTGGTGTCATGCAGCGTCCTGCTTTGTGTCATCAGCGTGACGGAGTTGCCGAGGTTGTCATTTTTGACTGGCAGCCTGTTGCTCGTATCGTCGCTTTGGGGGGGTGTGTTACGCGACAGATCTGCCTAGAATGAGCTGTAACAAATGGTTTTCAACGTCATGCGTTGACAGCTGTTGTGAAGAACAGGGAAGAATAAAAAATGATCAAGGTGTTTGGGCATTACTTTCACAGACGCACTGTGCTGCAGGTCGTCTGTGAAGCGGTATTGATAGGGTTGGTGTCAGCCATCTCCTTGTGGCTGCAACGCGGGCCGAACGCCATCGCCTCGGAGGTGATGGCCGAGGGGGTGTTCATCGGGGGTGTGGTGGCGCTGGCCTTCGCGGGGGTCAATGGTGCCCTGGGGCTTTACGAGTACAGCCGCTCGTTCGCCAAAGGGGTGATGCGCACTCGCGCCGTGCTGGCGTGGGGCGTGTCGTGCGTCGTCGCTTTCGTGCTGGTCGTGCTGTTGCAACTTGACCAGGGCTACAACCTCGTCTCCACCTTCGCCATGCTGGCGATCACCATGTCCTTGGTCATGATCTGGCGTGAGTTGTCGTTCGAGACCTTGCCGCACGCCATGACGGTGCAACGCGTTCTGATCTACGGCGCGGGTCAGCGCGCGCGGTCGGTGGCCGAGTCTCTGCAGCAGTCCGACCCCAACGTGCAGGTGGTCGGTTTTTTTGCCAGCCCCAATGAAAGCGAGATCACGGTGCCTGAGGTGCAGCGGGTGTCTGCCGGGCGCAGTTTGACGGATGTGGTGCGAGACCACGACGTCGACGAGATCGTTGTGGCCTTGACCGAGCGGCGGGGGGGCAGCATGCCGATGCGTGAGCTGCTCGACTGCAAGCTGCAGGGCGTGCGTGTGGTGGACATCGCCCGTCACTTTGAGCAAAAGCTCGGTCAGATTCGCCTGGATGCGATGTCGGCAGGCTATTTGATTTTTGGCGAGGGCTTCAACCAGGACTTCATCCGCACACTCGTCAAGCGCTGCTTTGACATCGCGGGGGCCTTGGTGCTGATCCTGTTGAGCCTGCCGCTGATGCTCATCACCGCGCTGGCCATCCGGATCGACAGCCCCGGCCCCGTCCTGTATCGCCAGGAACGGGTGGGCTTGCACGGCCGCATCTTTCACGTGGTCAAGTTTCGCAGCATGCGAACCGATGCTGAAAAGGATGGCGTGCCGCAGTGGGCCCAGGCTGGCGATAGCCGCGTGACCCGCGTCGGGCGTGTGATCCGCAAGGTACGCATTGATGAGCTGCCGCAGTTGTTCAGCGTGCTCAAGGGCGACATGAGCCTGGTGGGGCCGCGTCCTGAGCGCCAGTATTTTGTCGAACAGTTGACCCGGGACATTCCCTTTTACGCGGTGCGGCACAGCGTCAAGCCCGGCGTGACGGGCTGGGCTCAGGTCCGCTATCACTATGCAGGCTCCCTCTCCGACACGACCGAAAAACTGCAGTACGACCTGTATTACGTCAAGAATCACTCGCTGTTCCTGGATTTTGTGATCCTGTTTGAAACCGTGGGTGTGGTCCTGACCGGCAAAGGCGCGCAGTAGTCCCCATGCCATTGGATGCCGACCTGTTGATGGTTGCAGGGCAGGCGCTGGCTGGCCTGGCTTACCTGGTTCTGACGCTGCGCCTGCTGTGGCAGCGTGGGCAGCAAACCGAGGGGCATCGGTCCACCCAGACGATCTTGCCTGCGACCCTGGCCTCGGTGGTCTGGGCCTGGAGCGTGCCTGCCGTGTACCTGCTGCAGCTCGAGGGCGTGTGGCATTGGCTGCCGCGCTGGCTGGACGTGGCGCGCTACGGCCTGTGGTTTGCATTCGTGCTGCACTTGCTGGGCCAGGCCCGCAGCGATGGCGGCCATCGCAGCATGCTGGTGCGCCGTTTGACCTGGGTGGCGATCGGCTTGACGGCTGTGGCGACCTTCACGCCTCACTTCATGCCCATGACGGTGCTGGCCGTGTTCGGGTTGGTTTTGATCGAGCAGCTGTTTCGCAACCTTCCCTCCGATGCGCGCTGGAGCGCCAAGCCCATCTGCCTGGGCTTGGCCGGAACGCTGCTGTTCGATGTGTACCTGTTCTCGGAAGCGGCCTTGTTCAACGGCATGGACGAAGATGCGGCCGCCGCACGCGGTTTTGTCCACGCCTTGATGGTGCCGCTGCTGATCTTGCCCAGCGCGCGCCATCGCAACTGGATCTCCAAGATCCAGGTGTCACGCCAGGTGGTGTTCCACTCGGCCACGCTGATGATGGCCGGGCTTTACCTGCTGTTCATCTCGTCGCTGGGCTACTACGTGCGCTACTTTGGCGGGCATTGGGGGCGGGTGCTGCAAGTGGCCCTGGTCTTTTTGGCCGTGGTGGCGCTGGTGGCGGTGGGGCTCTCGGGCACTTTGCGTGCGCGCGTGAGGGTGTGGCTGGGCAAGCACTTTCTGCGCTACCGCTACGACTACCGCGAGGAGGGGCTCAAGTTCACCCGCACCTTGACGAGCCACACCCAGCCTCAGGAACTCAGTCAGCATGTGATCCGTGGCCTGGCCGACATGGTGGAGAGCCCGGCGGGGGCCTTGTGGCTGCTCAACGCCGAGCACAGCCATTTCGTGCAGGTGGCCCGCTGGAACGTGCCGCAGTCCACGGCGATGGAGCCGCTGACATCGGTGCTGGCGCAGTTCATGAAGCGCACGGGCTGGGTGATCGACGTCAAGGAGTTTCAAAGCCATCCGCAACGCTATGAAGGGCTGAGCCTGCCCGACTGGCTGCTGGAGCTCAAGCAAGCTTGGTTGCTGGTGCCCCTGCCCATTGGCGGAGAGCAGTTGGGCTTTGTCTTGTTGGCGCAGCCGCGCACGGAGTTGGAACTCAACTGGGAAGTGACTGACTTGCTCAAGACGGCGGCGGCCCAGGCCGCGAGTTTCCTGGCCCAGATGCAGGCCACGGAGGCCTTGCTCGAATCTCGCAAGTTCGACGCCTTCAACCGCATGTCCGCGTTTGTGGTCCACGACCTCAAGAACATCGTTACCCAGTTGTCGCTGATGGTGAAGAACGCCAAGCGCCTGCAGCACAACCCCGAGTTCCAGGCCGACATGCTGATGACGGTGGAGAACTCGCTGGAGCGCATGAAGCAGTTGATGATGCAGTTGCGCGAGGGGGCGGCGCCATCGGGCGGCGCCGTTGGGGTGGACCTGGGAGCGATCGCCCAGGAATGGGCCAGGTCGGCCGAGAGCCGTGGACGCACCGTGCGTCTTGATCTGCAGCCCGAGGTCTTCACCCGGGGCCATGTGGAGCGGCTCAAACGCGTGGTGGGTCACCTCATTCAAAATGCCCTCGATGCGACCGAACACCAAGGTCATGACGTCTGGGTCAAGTCCCATCGATTTGGCAGCCATGCAAGCCTGCAGGTCGGTGACAATGGTGTCGGCATGAGTGACGAATTCGTGCAAACCCGATTGTTCAAACCCTTCCAGACGACGAAGGTGGCAGGCATGGGCATCGGTGCGTACGAGAGCCTGCAATACATACAAGAACTGGGTGGCAAGATGACGGTCGAGAGCAAGGAAGGCGAGGGCACCCTCGTGACCTTGCTGCTCCCTGTGATGGACGTGGTGCAACCCGGCAACATACTCAGCGGAGAGGGTGCATGAGCACGGACAAGGCAAACACATTGCTGATCGTCGAAGACGATCTGGCCTTGCAAAAGCAGATCAAGTGGTCTTTGGACCAGTTCGAGTCGGTGACGGCCGACGATCGTCACAGCGCCATGGTGCAGTTGCGCCGCTTCGTGCCTTCGGTGGTCACGATGGACCTGGGGTTGCCGCCCGACGCCGATTCGGTGTCCGAGGGCTTCAAGTTGCTCGAACAGATTCTGGCAGCCGAGCCGGACACCAAGGTCATCGTGCTGACCGGACAGAACGGCCAGGCCAACGCCCTCAAAGCCATTGCCATGGGCGCCTACGATTTCCTGGCCAAGCCCTTTGAGCCCGAGGTGCTGACGCTGACGGTGGAGCGCGCTTTCCGCCTGGCCGAGTTGCAGGCCGAGAACCGTCGCCTGCAGAACATGCAGCCACCCGATGCCTTGGCGGGGCTGATCACCCGCGATCCGGGCATGTTGCGTGTGTGCCGCACCATCGAGAAGGTCGCCAGCAGCAACGTCACCGTGATGCTGCTGGGCGAGAGCGGAACGGGCAAGGAAGTGCTGGCGCGTGGCCTGCACCAGAGCAGTGGCCGCAAGGCCAACAAGTTCGTCGCCATCAATTGCGCCGCCATTCCCGACAACCTGCTCGAAAGCGAGCTGTTTGGCTACGAAAAGGGCGCGTTCACGGGGGCGGTCAAAACCACGGTCGGCAAGATCGAGACCGCGCATGGCGGCACCTTGATGCTCGATGAAATCGGCGACCTGCCGCTGCCCCTGCAATCGAAGCTGCTGCGCTTTTTGCAAGAGCGCGTGGTCGAGCGCGTCGGTGGACGCCAGGAGATTCCGGTGGATGTGCGCATCGTTTGCGCCACGCACCAGGACCTCAAACAGTTGATCGCCGAAGGGCGCTTCCGCGAGGATCTGTTCTACCGTCTGGCCGAAATCGTGGTCGACATTCCGCCGGTGCGCGAGCGCGTGGGCGATGCGGCCTTGCTGGCCCACGCCTTTGTCAAGCGTTTCTCTTCGGAAGGTGGGCGCAACTCGCTGACGCTGTCGGCCGATGCCGTGCGCGCCATCGAGCAGCACACCTGGCCGGGCAACATCCGCGAGCTGGAGAACTGCATCAAGCGCGCCTGCATCATGGCCGACGGGCAGCAGATCACAGCCGATGACCTGGGTCTGGCTGCGGTCGAACAAGATGATGCCGATCGCTCTCTCGATTTGCGCACCGTGCGCGATGAGGCCGAGCGCAAGGCCGTGATTGCCGCCTTGGCGCGCGTGGACGGCAACGTCCTGCGAGCGGCCGAGCTGCTGGGGGTCAGCCGACCCACGCTGTATGACCTGATGCACCGCCTCGGTCTGAAGTAAGTCTCTGTGTTCGAAGTGGACCTTGAAATGAAGCACAAACCTTCTGTATTTCGCTCTCTCCCGGCCGCGCTGACTTTGACATTGGTGCTGGCGGCCTGCAGTGGCAACGACCCCGCCAAGCTGATGCAGTCCGCCAAAGACTACATGGCCAAGAGCGACCACGCAGCGGCCATCATCCAGCTGAAAAACGCTCTGCAGGCTCAGCCTGATCTGGCTGAGGCACGTTTCCTGTTGGCAAAGTCCTTGCTGGTGACTGGCGATGCGTCGGGGGCCCAGACGGAGTTGAAGAAGGCGCAGGACGCCGGATACGCACAAGAGCAAATCGTGCCGGTGATGGCGCGCGTGATGCTCAGCCTGGGCGAACACAAGAAGCTCACCGACACCTATGCGCAGACTCGGCTTTCGGATCCTGCCGCGCAGGCGGAGTTGCTGACACTGCTGGCCGGTGCGTGGCTGGCACAGGGCAAGGCCGATCTGGCTCAGGCCAGCTTGGCCGATGCGCTGAAGCTCGATCCCAAGCATGCGTCCGCCCTGATCCTGCAGGCCCGGATGACGGCCTCGAACAAGGACTTTGAAGGGGCGCTGGCGCAGATCGATCAGATCGTGAAAGTGGCGCCGCAGAATGAAGAGGCCTACAAGTTGCGAGGCGACATTCAACTGTTCGGCCAGCAACGAGCTGATGAGGCGCTGGCGTCGTACCGGCAGGCGCTCAAGGTCAAGCCGGGTTACAAGGACGCGCAGGCCAGCATCGTGCGTGTCCTCATGGCGCAGAACAAGCTCTCCGAGGCCACCACGGAAATGGATGCGCTGAAGAAGATGGCGGCGACGGCGCCTTACACGCTGTACCTGCAGTCTCAGCTGGCATTGAAGAAGCGAGACCTGAAGGGCGCGCGTGAAGCGGCACAACAGCTTTTGCGGGCCACCCCGAACAGTCCGCAGGCCCTGGAGCTGGCGGGCACCATCGAAGCCCAGTCCAATGCCCTGATCCAGGCCGAGTCCATGCTGTCCAAGGCGCTGGCCGCGGCGCCTGACTTGAAGCTGGCGCGCCGCATGCTGGTCATGACCTACCTGCGTTTGGGACAGGTTGACAAGGCGATTGCCACCTTGCCTGGCAACCTCGACGAGATCGACAACGATCCCGCCATGCTGTCGGCGGCCGGGCAGGCCTACATGGTTCACGGTGACCAGGAGCTGGCTCAGCGCTATTTCGCGAAGGCCTCGGCACTGGATCCGAAGGATCCGATGAAGCGCACGTCGCTGGCGGTGAGCAAACTGGCCGCGGGCCAGACCGATGTGGGTTTCAGCGAGTTGCAGGACATTGCGGCCAGCGACACCGGGGTGGTGGCTGACATGGCCATGATCAACGTGCTGGCCAGGCAAGGCAAGCTGGACGAGGCGTTGAAGGCCATTGCGCAACTGGAGAAGAAGCGTCCGCCAGAAGACCCGATTCCCAGCCATCTGCGAGCGCAGGTGCTGATGAAGAAAGGCGATTTGGCCGGGGCGCGCAAAGCCCTGGAGCGCTCACTTGAAGTGTCGCCAGACTTCTTCCCGGCGATCGGTGCGCTGTCCGAGCTGGACCTGGCGCAAAAGCAGCCAGACGCGGCACAAAAGCGCTTTGAGGCCCTGCTGGCCCGTAAGCCCGACAGCGTGCAGGCCATTTTGGGCTTGGCCCGCGTGAAAACGCTGCGGGGCGTCAACAAGGACGAGATCGCTGGCTTGCTGCGCAAGGCGGTCGAGGTCGCCCCCAACGAGTTGCTGCCGCGTCAGATTCTGGTGGCACACCACCTGCTCAATCAGGAGCCCAAGGTGGCCTTGACGGCCGCACAGAACGCCGTCGCGGCGCTGCCCAAGAGCCCTGAGTTGCTGGACAGCCTGGGCCAGGCCCAGGTGGCGGCGAAGGAGTTCAACCAGGCAATCAGCAGCTACGGCAAGATGGCCTCAATGCAGCCTCAGTCCACGCTGCCGCACCTGCGGATGGCGGGGGTCTACATGGCCAACCAGGATGCCGCCGGGGCGGCTCAAAGCCTGCGCAAGGCCTTGGAGATTCAGCCTAATTTGCTGGCTGCACAGCAAGGTCTGACCGAGTTGGCGGTGCGCGGCAAACGTGTGCCCGACGCCCTGGCGATGGTCAAGGAGATACAGACGCAGCGTCCGCAGGAAGCGGTGGGCTTTGCGCTGGAAGGCGAAGTACAGGCCGCCGCAAAAAACTGGGCGGCGGCGATCCTGGCGTATGAGAAGGCGTTGAAGCTGGCGCCCAATGCCTCGGATCTGGCCGTCAAGCTGCACTCTGTGCAGCTGGTGGCCCAGAAAAAGCGCGAGGCCGACGCCTTGGCCAGCTCATGGCTGCGCAGCCACCCCAAGGATGTGGTGTTCACGCTGTACATGGGAGACCGTGCGGTGGCGGACAACAACCTGAATGCGGCGGCCGGCTACTACCAGAAGGCGCTGGACCTGCAGCCGAACAGCGCGCTCACCCTCAACAACCTGGCCTGGGTGGCGGGCAAGCTGGGTCGCAAGGATGCCTTGAGCCTGGTAGAGAAGGCCGACAAACTGGCCCCGAACAACCCGTCCATTTTGGACACCTGGGCGATGCTGCTGGCCTCGGAGAAGAACGTCAGCAAAGCCCTGGAGATTCAGAAGCGAGCGTTGCAGCTCCAGCCAGAGGCGCACTTGCTCAAGTTCAACCTGGCGCAGATCCAGATTCAGGCTGGCGACAAGGCCAGTGCGAAAGCCAACTTGCAGGCGCTCAAACAGGTGGGTGACAAGTTCAACCGCCAGGCGGAAGTCGATAAGATGCTTCAGTCACTTTGACTTGTCGAGATTTTTGACAGTGCGAAATCAGATTCGCGAAATTGCAGCCTGCCATCTGTAGATTCTCAAGCAAATCAAGTACTTGTCGATGTGTTCGAAAATCGGTATGAAAATTGCATGAGTTGAGGCTGAGGTTCAGTGTCGGACACGGCTTGTGTGCGGCACGGGGCACATACATCGAGTTTCAAGGGGTACACCATGTCAGATCAGCAAAACGAGCGCACGCAGACCACAGGCGTGGACGTGCCGCCCGCTGGAGTCAACACCAGTCGACGTAAGCTGGTGCGTGCTGGTCTGGCTGCGGCGCCTGTTGTGGCGGCCTTCAAGGGCAACATGGTGTTGGCTGCAACCAGCGGCACCAATGTGACGGTTCGTGCCTCCTCTTTCGCATCGTTGACGACCACGGGGGGCAGTGTGGCGCCCAACGCGAAAACCACCGGATCGTTCATTCCGATGAGCGAGTGCGAGAAGCACCAAGGCTGCGATGACTTGCTGTTTGGCCCGGATGGCTGTGACAGAAGCCACAAGCGTGGCTGTGGCTTTGAAATGACGCCAAGCCCTGCCATCGCCAAGAAGACCTTGAAGCAGGTTTTCAAGATGAATGAACGCTCGGACATGGAGCGTCTGGCGCAGTATCTGGCGGCGGGTTACTTGTCGGCCAAGAAGTACGGTAGTGATTCCTACATCAGCGAGCAGCGGTGCAAGGACATTTGGCGCAATTACGGTAGCTGGGAGCCCACCGCCGGCGTTCGCTGGGGGTTGTCCGACACCTGTGATTACTTCGCGCGCGTGTACTCCGGTACGGGCTTCAGCGATTGCCTGATCAATCCATCGTCACAATCGGACGGAAGCAGCTGTGGCTGACGTGTTGGGCTTCGGTTGGGTGTGTGGTTAAAGTAGGTGCTTTGAGTTTGACGATGCAGTACGCGTTCAACTCGTCCCGCTTCGCTTTGCGCGGCTGGATCGGGCACGGTGGCGTGGTGTACGACGATGCCGATTCGGCCCTGTATGAGGTGTCGGAGTCGGCATTTCAGTTGCTGTCCTTGCTGAAGGACCGGGTGAATCACTCGCCAGACCAGTCGGGCCAGACAACAGCTCAGACCGCCGCGCATTTGGCCGGTTTGCTGATCGGCGAGACCCCAGAGGACACGGACATCGCGTTGGTGAGTTCGGTATTGGACGACCTGAGGACAATGGGTGTGGTGACGTGTCGGTCGGCGTGACACCACGCCTGGTTCAGGCGGTGCTGCCCGATGCCTTGTCTGCGGCACTGTGCTCGTCGGGTCTGTATCTGCGCATGGATCCGTTCGTGGTACATGTGCGCAGTGCCATCCCGATCGTGGCCGATGGCATCAAGCGTTTGTACGCGGGACACGCGTGCTGGACCGAAGGCGGTCAGTTTGCGGACTTTCATGTGTCGGTGCGCCGCAAGTGGCGCCCATCGCGCCCGCTGTGCCTGTTTGAGATGGACGGGCAGCAACCCTTCACCCCCCTGGCCTACGGTGAGGCCTATGCATTCCTTGAGTGGGGACTCAACTGGTGCATCACCAGCTACTGCCACAACTGGATCACCCTGCACGCTGCAGTGCTGGAGCGTGATGGGCGTGCCGTTATCCTGCCTGCGCCACCTGGCTCGGGCAAGAGCACGCTGTGCGCGGCCTTGATGCTCGATGGCTGGCGCCTGCTCTCTGACGAGATGGCTTTGCTCGACCCCCGCACCGGTTTGCTCACGGCGTCTCCCCGACCCATCAGCCTAAAGAATGCGTCCATCGACATCATGCGACGCCGGGCGCCGAGTGCGGTCATGGGGCCCGTGGCGCTCGACACCATGAAGGGCACGGTGTGCCACATGCAGGTGTCGGCCGACAGCACGGCGCGCGCGCGTGAGTTGGCGACGCCTGCCTGGATCATCTTTCCTCGCTATGTGGCCGGCGCACCGTTGACGCTGAGCGCGCGCGCCAAGGCCGACGCCTTGCTGCACCTGCATCGCAACAGTTTCAACCACCATGTTCATGGTCGGCAGGGGTTCGAGACCTTGGCCGACGTGGTCGAGCGCTGCGACGTCTATGACCTCCACTACAGCGACCTCGACGAGGCCCTGGCGTGTTTTGACCGGTTGAGCGCATGAGCGGCGGCACCACGGGGCAGGTCATGCTGGTGCGTGCGCTGCAGCGGCCCCAGGAGATGGCATTGTTCTCAGGGCAACAGTGGGACCATGTCATCCGTCTGGCGCGGGTGGCCGACCTGTCGGCGCGGCTGGGCTTTCTGGCTCAACGCGACGGGGTATGGGATCAGATTCCTGAGGCGCCGCGCAAGTATCTGGAGTCGGCGCTGCGCCTGGCTGATCGCCAGCACCGCGAGCTGGGTTACGAGATTCAGGAGATCGAGCTGGCGTTGCGCTCGTTGAACATCCCGGTGGTGCTGCTCAAGGGCGCGGCCTATGTGGCGGCCGACCTGGATGCCGCCAAGGGGCGCGTGGTGTCGGATGTGGACGTGCTGGTGCCGAAGACCGCTTTGCCCGAGGTAGAGGCGGCACTGATGCTAGGTGGCTGGGCAAGCTCGGCGCGGTCGGATTACGACCAGCGCTACTACCGCACCTGGATGCACGAGTTGCCGCCGATGCAGCACCTTCAGCGGGGCACGGTGCTGGATGTGCACCACGCGATCATGCCGGTTTCGGCACGCATCCATCCCAGCTCGGCCTTGCTGTTGAGCGAAGCCCGGCCCTTGCAGCCGGGCTCGTGCCTGCATGTGCTGGCCCCGATCGACATGGTGTTGCACAGCGCCACCCATTTGATGCACGAGGGCAGTTTCGAGCAGGGCATGCGTGGCCTGGTTGACCTGGATGCCCTGTTGCGCGAACATGGCTCGGCGCCTGATTTCTGGCCACATCTGGTAGCGCGCGCCACCGCCTTGCAGCTCACGCGACCCTTGTTTTATGCCTTGCGCTATGTGGGCATGATCTTGGGCACCGTGGTGCCGCAGGACGTGTTGGCAGGGCTGGATCAGGCGCACGGTGCACGTCCGGGGGCGTGGCGCCTCAAGTGGATGGACGCGATGTTCACGCGGGTGTTGTGCCCACCTCACCCTTTGGTGGCCGACCGGTGGACTCCGCTGGCCCGTGGTTTTCTGTACCTGCGCGGTCATTGGCTGCGGATGCCGCCGGGCTTGTTGACGCTGCACCTGTTGCGAAAGCTGTGGCGGTCGCCCTCCCAAGGAGCTTGAATGTCGATTTGCACGAAATGGGCACCCTGGGGGCGCCAGATGCTGCTGTGTACGCTGGTGACGTGGGGCGCTTCAGCGGTGGCCCAACACAACGCCCTGCCGGACACCATCTCCAAGGTGAAGCCCTCGGTGGTGATCGTGGGCAGTTACAACCCGACTGCGGCGCCGCGCTTCAGCCTGCGGGGCACGGGCTTTGTGGTGGGCTCGGGCAACTGGGTGGTGAGCAATGCCCATGTGCTGCAAGCCCCTGGCAGTGCCCCGCCGCAGGGGCAACTGGTGGTGCAGGTGCGCACCGGCCCTGATACGTTTCAGACGCGGGCCGCGCAGGTGCTCGACAAGGACGTGTTCCATGACCTGACACTGCTGCAGATCGATGGGCCACCGGTGCCGGCCTTGTCACTGGCGGACTCGGATCGCGTCAAGGAGGGGCAGGAGTTGGCCTTCATGGGCTTTCCGATTGGTGGGGCGTTGGGGTTTTCGTCGGTGACGCACCGGGCGATGGTGTCGTCGATCACACAGGCTCGGCTGCCTTCGGCGCAGAGCGGTCAGCTGAACGAGCGGGCCATTCGGGGCTTGCGCGAAGGCAACTTCCAGATCTTTCAGCTCGATGCCACCGCGTACCCGGGCAACAGCGGCGGTCCCTTGTTCGACCCCGTCTCCGGCGAGGTGGTGGGGGTAGTGAACATGGTGATGCTCAAGGGCGCGCGCGAGTCTGCCTTGAGCCAGCCATCAGGCATTTCGTATGCCATTCCGGCACGCCATGTGCGCGAAATGATGGCCCGGCAGCGTCCGTGACGCGATCTTGGCCGATGACGTGATTGTGAGAGGCAGTGGGCTTCAGCGCGCGGACATCGCCGGGAAGCGCCGACTCAGCGGAACTGGCGTTGGAAACGGTAAACGCCCAGTGCCCAGAATGCCAGCCCGAGCAGTGACATCTTCAGCGCCTTGGGCCACAGCACCGCCATGTCACTGCCTTTGAGCAGCACGCCGTAGGCGATGTCCACGAAGTAGGTCATGGGCGAGAAGGCCACCATGTTTTGCAACCAATCCGGCATGCTTTCACGCAAGCTCCAGGTGCCCGAGAGCATGATGATGGGCATGACCAGCAGCACGACGATGAGGCCGACCTGGCCGGAGTTGCGCGCGAAGGTGGAGGCCAGCACGCCCAGGCCGGAGCTGGTGATGGCGTAGAGCGCGATCAGGCTGAAGAAGACCCACGGGCTGCCCACGAACGGCACGCCCACAAGTTGGTGCATGACGAGCCCGACGGCCACCAGCGAGCCCAGCAGCACCACCGAGGTCATCGCAAAGGCCTTGGCCAGCACGATTTGCAGCGGTGACAGCGGTGACACCAGCAACTGCTCGACGGTGCCGCGTTCCTTCTCGCGCACCAGGGCGGCTGCGGGCAGCAGGATGCAGGCCACGGTCACCATGGTCAGCAGTTCGGACAGGGTGGCGTACCAGGACTCGGTCAGGCTGGGGTTGAAGCGGGTGCGTGACTGGATGTCGATCTGCGGCAGCACCACGGACCGCCCTTGCGCGGCCGCCTGCCCGCCGACGAGCTCACCACTGAGCGTGAACAGGATGCGCTCGGTGTAGCTCGACAGCAGGAACCCGAGGTTGGCGTCGCTGGCGTCCACCACCAGTTGCAGGGCCGGGCTTTGCGCACGCAGCAGGTCCTTCTCGAAGCCGTGGGGAATGGTGAGCACGCCGCGCAGTTCGCCGCGTTCCAGGGCGTGGGACACGGCTTGGTCCTGATCGGCCATGGGGACGACGGTGAACTGCTGCGCCGGCAGCTTGTAGATCAGCTCGCGCGACAGGGCGCTGTGGTCGCGGTCGATGATGCCGATGGGGGTCTGCTTGAGGTCGAGCGCGGGTGCGCCAGACGCCAGCAGGATGTCGAGCGTGAAGATGAAGATGACGAAACTCAGCAGGGCGCGGTCGCGGTAGAGCTGCTTCCACTCCTTGGTCATCAGGGCGCTCACCTGGGTGAGCCAGCGGCGCAGGCTCATGTGGCGGTCCTTTTGTGGAACAGGGTGTGAGCCAGCGTGAGGGCGATGGCGCCGTAGGCGGCCATGGAGAGCATCTCCGGCCAGAACACCTCGACGCCTGCGCCGCGCACATAGATGCCACGGATCACGCGCAGGAAGTCGGCCGCTGGAAAGAGGTGGCTGATGAACTGGTTGACCGGGTCGGCGGTCTCCAGTGGTGCGAACAGTCCCGCGAACTGCATGGACGCGATCACCGCTGTCATGGTGGTGATGATGATGGCCGCCTGCTGGGTCTTGACCGCTGCTGACACGAGCAGGCCCATGCTGGACGTGGCGACGACGTAGAGCAGCAGGGCCAGGGTGAAGGACAGGGCGTGACCGCGGAAGGGCACGTCGAACCAGAAGGCGACCAGAGCCCAGAGCATGAAGCCGTTGACCATGCCGATGGCGACCACCGGGATGAGCTTGCCCAGCAGGAACTCGACGCGGGTGACGGTGGAGCTGGCGATGTTGTAGATGGAGCCGCTTTCTTTCTCGCGCACGACGCTGACGGCGATCAGCAGGGGCGGGCACATCATCAGGATCATCATCATGAGCGCGGGGGCGATCATGGCCACGCTGCGCAACTCGGGGTTGTACAGGTAGCGCGTCTGCAGTTGCACGGGGTGGGTGACCTGGCGTGTCAGGCTGGAGCGGGCGCCCCATTGCGCGGCCGCATAGCGTTGGCGCAGGTCCTGGTTGGCCTGGGCGTTGATGGCCTCGACATAGCCGCCAATGGTGCGCGCGGGTTCGGTGAACGCGCCGTCGATCTGCACGGACACCTTCGCGGTCTGGCCGTTCTGGAGTTGACGCTCAAAGCCCGAGCCGACCCAGATGAGCAGGCGTGCCTGGTAGGCGGGCAGGGCCGCGTCAGCGCGGGTGGGGGCGTGGGTGACCTCGACCTGCTTGAAGTGCCGCGTGGACAAAAAGCGCTGGGTGTATTCGCGGCTGGCTGCGGTCTGGTCTTCGTCGACGATGACGACGCCGACGTTGTCGATGTTGCTGGTCATGCCGTAGGTGAACACGAGCATCAGCAAAATGGGCAGGAAGAAGGCGAGGGTGAGATAAAGCCGGTCACGCAGGGCTTCGCTGACCTCTTTGGTCACCAGGGTGCGCACGCGCAGCAGGTTCATGCAGCCTCCTGCGCGTGGGTGTCAGCGTTTGCGCCTTGGCCTTCGCGGCTGAGCACGATGTCGATGAAGACGTCTTCCATGGTCAGGGGCCGGGGGATGACGTTGGCGCTGCGCTGGCGGGCCGCACGCAGCACGCTGAAGATGCGCGCGCGGTCTGCCTCGGGCTGGTGCGACATGATGTGGATGTTGCGCCCGTGGAGCACAGCCTGGTCGAAGCCAGCGTCCTGCAAGGCCTGCATGGCCAGCAGGGCGTTGCGCGGCGTGACCTCCAGCAGCTGACCGCGGCGGGCCAGAAGATCCAGCTTGAGCTGGGCGGGCGGGGCGTCGGCGACCACACGGCCCGCGTACATCATGGCCACGCGGTCGCACAGCTCGGCCTCGGCCATGTAGTGCGTGGTCAGCAGGATGGCGACGCCGTCTTCACGGGCCAGTTTGCGCAAAATGCTCCAGAAGTGCTTGCGGCCAATCGGGTCGACGCCCGAGGTGGGCTCGTCCAGGAAGAGCACGCGGGGGCGGTGGACCAGGGCACAGCCCAGGGCCAGACGCTGACGCAGGCCCATGGGCAGGCTGATGGCAGCGACCTGTTCGTAGCCATGCAGTTCACCCAGCTCAATGGCCCAGCGGGCGCGTTCGCGGGCGACCTTGCGCGGCAGGCCGTAGACGCCAGCGAACAGCATCAGGTTTTCTTCCACCGTCAGGTCGGTGTAGAGCGAAAACGCCTGCGACATGTAGCCGATGCGTTCCTTGATGGCCTGGCGGGCATGGCGCATGTCGGAGCCGGCGACACGGCCCAGACCGGCACTGGGAGGCAGGATGCCGGTCAGCATCTTGATGGCTGTGGTCTTGCCTGCACCGTTGGCACCCAGCAGCCCGAAGATGTCGCCATAGCCGACCTGGAAGGACACGCCATCGACCGCGCGAAACTGGTCGAAATCGCGGGTCAAGGCCTGTGCGTCGATGGCCCAGCCGGTGTCGACTGCGTGAGACTGAAACGGCGCAGGCGCATCAGCCAGGGTGCCGGCTGTGCCCCGGGAGGTGGAGGGTGGGAGGTAGGAGCGGGCGGCGATGGCATCGGTCCAGAGCCGGGCAATGAACAGGTCTTCCAGCTGCGGGCGGGTGACGATGGGCGCTTCGACCTTGGGCAAGCCGGCGGCGACCAAGGTGGCCTGCACTTGCGCCTGGGCCTGAGCGGCGTCCCGCAGGGGCACGAACAGCCGGACCTGACCTTGGGTGGCTTCGTTCTGGGGGAAGGCGGTCGTGAGTGCAGCCAGTGCAGCACCCTCGGCCGGGCACTGCACGATGGTGGCGTCACTGCGATCGATCAGCAGGTCGGGCGGGCCTTCGAGGATGATCTGCCCCTCGTGCATCAGCGCGACGTGGTCGAAGCGGCTGGCCTCATCGAGGTAGGCCGTGGAGATGAGGGCAGTGATCTGCTCGGTGTGGATCAGTTGCGCCAGGATCAGCCAGAAGTCGCGGCGCGAGACAGGGTCTACCCCTGTGGTGGGTTCATCGAGAATGATGAGGCGCGGTGCGTGGATCAGGGTGCAGATCAACCCGAGCTTTTGTTTCATGCCCCCCGACAACTGGCCGGCCGGGCGGGCGCGGAAGGCGCTCAGCCGTGTCACCTCCAGCAGGCGTTCTTTGCGCTCGCGCAACAGCTCAGGTGGCACCATGCGCAGGCGGGCAAAGAAGTCGATGTTCTCTTCGATGGACAGCGTGGGGTAGAGGTTCAGGCCCAGGCCCTGTGGCATGAAGCCAAGGGCGCTTTTGACTTTCTCGGCCTGACGCTCGGAGTCGATGAGCTGGCCGAGCACCTCCACCTTGCCTTCTTCGTGACTGAGTACCCCGGCGATCACCTTCATGAGGCTGCTTTTGCCGGCGCCGTCGGCACCGATGAGGCCGTAGATCTGGGCGGGTTTCACTTCCAGCGAGACCGCGCGAACGGCTTCCACCAGGTCGTAGCGTTTGACCAGTTTGTCTACGCGCACGACTGGGCGCACGGCGCGCCGCTCGTCAGGCAGGAGGCTGCTTGGCGCGGGCTGGCGGCTCATGGGCTCAGTGGCGGGGGGCGTGCCAGGGGGCATCCGGGCTCAGGCGAATCATGCCGTCGGCGGGTTGGCCGGGCAGAAGCTTGAGCTGGGAGGTTTGCGTGGGGTAGAGGCGGACCTCGAAGACCAGCTTGGTGCGCTCGTCACGCGTCTGTACTTCCTTGGGCGTGAACTCGGCGCGGTTGGCAATGTAGCCGACCTTGGCGTCGATGGGCTGGTCGGGTGTGGCATCGGTCCAGATCTGGGCCGCTTGACCCAGCTGAATACGGCCCAGCATGGGCTCGGGAATGTAGGCCTTGAGGTAAACCTTGGACAGGTCAGCGATGGCGTAGAGCGGCACACCGTGGTTCACCGCCTCGCCGGGGTTGATGTAGCGGGCGACCACGTGACCGTTGACGGGCGCCGTGACGGTCAGCTCTTTGGACTCGCTCGCGGCTTCCAGGGCCTTGGCGTGGGCCATTTCGGCCTGTGCCACGGCGGCTTGCAGTTCGGCCGAGCGGGACTGGATGCGCTGGGGTGACAGACGGGCGTTCTGCAGGTTCAGCTGGGCTTTCTGCACTTGGGCGCGGGCACTGCTGTACTGTTCGAGGGCACTCTTGGTGGCGACCTGCGCGCGCTCCAAGGCCTGCGGACCGACAAAGCCTTGCTCGGCCAATTGCTTGACACGATCGCGCTCCAAGGCGCTTTGCTGGGCGATGACGCCCACGCGGGTGAGTTCGGCTTGTGCGGCTGTGACTTCGGCCTGCGCGGTCTGGGTGAGGACGGTGGATTCGCTGCGCAGCAGGCTCAAGGACGATTCCAGCGCACGGACCTGGGCCAGCTGGGCTGCCGCTGCAGCTTCGGCCTGGGCAGAGCGAGCCGCGACGGCCTCATCGCGCAACTTGAGCATGACCTGTCCGGCCTGGACCTGGTCGCCCTCACGCACCAGCAGTTCGGCAATGCGCGCGGGCACCCGCGCCGAGACCACGATCTGGTCACTTTCCATGCGCCCATTGACCTGAACCAGGCCCGTGTCTGCATCCGCCTGGCTTGACCAGTAAACACCGGCGGCCACAGCGATTGCGGCCACCAGGCCTGCGCCCACCATCCAGCGACTTGTGCGTGTCCATGCCATCTTGTGTCACTTCCCTTGTTTGCGGACAGTCTACCGTCAAGCGCGCAGCCTGTGCGGTTTGTCACGGCTGAGCGTGTGGCGTGCATCTGTCATCATGGTCGAGGTGGAGCCCGCATAAGGTGTGAGGCTCGTGCAGTCATTTCATTGTTATCAGATCGGAACGGTTCATGGACATCAAGAACAGCGTGGCCCTCATCACGGGCGGTGGCAAGGGCATTGGCGAGGCGGTTGCCAAGCATTTCGTGCGGCAAGGGGCCAAGGTCGCCATCGTCGACATGGTGCAGGAAGACATTGACCGCGTGGTGGCCGAGATCAAGGCCATGGGCGGCGAAGCCATCGGCGTGCAGGCCGACGTGAGCAGCGAGGCCGATACGGCCCGTTTCATCGAAGCCACGGTGAGTGCCTTTGGTCAGCTCAACATTGCCGTGACGTGCGCCGGCATCATCCGCGACGGCACCATGTTGGCGCTGGACAAGACCACGGGCAAGGTGTCTCGCAAGATGGGCATGGACAAGTGGAAGCCGGTGATCGATGTGGACCTGACCGGCACCTTCCTGACCCTGCGTGACGCGGCCGAGGCCATGGTCAACGGCGGCTGGAAGGGCTTGCTCGTGCCGATTTCGTCGGTCAACAAGATCGGCCAGATCGGGCAACTGAACTACTCGTCAGCCAAGGCGGCTGTGGCGATGATGCCCAAGATCATCGTGGGCGAGTTCCTGCTGCGCGGCATCCGCGACATCCGTTGCGTGGGGATCGCGCCGGGCTACACCGCCACGCCGATGCTCACGGGCATGAACCAGGAGGCGCTCAAGGCCATCTTGAAGGACGTGCACATCGATCGCCTGATCGAGCCGCAGGAGATCGCCGACATGATCGGCTACTGCGTGCAGAACGAGGCCCTCAACGCCACGACGATCGAGATCACGGGGGGGCTGTGCTACCCGGGCGGCATCGCCAAGTGATGGCGGATCAAGGGTAAAGCTGCCGGATCTCCCGGTAGTCCTCGTGGGAGGCCGGCACAAAGCCGGTCATGCCCAGCTCTTTCAGCATCCCTTGCAAGGCTTGGGTGTCGCCCAGGAACACCTGGCGGATCTGTTTTTGCAGGGCCGGGCACAGGCTGCGGCGCGTCACGAACGGGTCGTAGGGGATGGGGTCGGAGCGCCACAGGATGCGGATCTCGTCCATGCGCAACGTGCCGCGTCGCACGGCCTCGTCCACGGCATTGCTGGCCACGAAGGTGGCATCGACCCGGCCCGTGCGCACGGCTTCGATGGAGCGATCGTGGGCGCCTGCAAATGTGACGCGAGAGAAGTGGGCCTCCAGCTGGGTGCCTGTGAGGCGTGGCACGGCCTGGCGGGGCAGCACCGCACCCGAGGTGCTGGCGGGGTCGGTCAGGCTCAGCGTGCTGCCGCGCAACTGTGCCAGGCTCTTGGCGGGGTGGGCGCTTTGGGTGATGAGCACCGAGTGATACGCCCGGGAACTGGGCGTGGCTGGCCCTGGCTGCAGCTTGAAGGAGGCAACGGGGTCGATTTGGGCACCGCGCACCATCGCAATGGCGTAGGAGGCTGGCCCCAACTCGGCGAGGTCGATGTCGCCGGCCAGCAGGCCTTCAATGACGGTGCCATACGAGGTGGCCGGGGCGGCGTGGACGCGGCGCCCAGTGGCCGCCTCAAGTGCCCGGATCAGGGGGCGGTATTGCCGTGCCTGTGTTTGGGTGTTCTTGACGGGCACCAGCGCCAGGCGCAGCGGGCGTGGGTCTTCGCAGTGAGGCTGGGGGGCGGCCCCGTGCGCTGGCAGGGACAGCAGCAGGATCAGTGAGAGGACGGGGGCCAGGAATCTCATGAGGGGGCGAGAGAGGGGAGGCTGAGCAGTTCGCTGGCCTTGTCGGCAGGAACCGGGCGACTGAAGAAATAGCCCTGTACCTGATCGCAACCCGCGGTCTTCAGGTGAACCAGCTGATCGACCAGCTCGACGCCTTCGGCCACCACGCACATGTTCAGGTTGTGGGCCAGGGTGATGATGGAGCTGACGATGACGGCGTCGTCCGGGCTGTTGCGGATGTCGTGGATGAAACCGCGGTCGATCTTGAGGCAGTGGATCGGCAGGGTGCGGATGTAGCCGAGGCTGGAAAAACCACTGCCGTAATCGTCCAGTGAGATGTGGATGCCCAGCTGCTCCAGTTGGTTGAGCACGGTGCTGGCGACGTCCATGGATTCGACCAGGCAGGTCTCGGTGATCTCCACCTGGAGCAACTCCCCAGACAGGTTGTACTGGGCCAGCAGTTGTGCGATGCGCTCGGGCAGCAGGTCGTCGTGCAACTGGATGGCCGAGACATTGAAGGCGATGGGAACCAGACGCTGACCTTGTGCCCGCCAGCTGGCGAGTTGTCGACAGCAGGCCTCGGCCACCCAGTCACCGAGCTCCACAATGGCCCCGGTGCGTTCGGCCAGCGGAATGAAGTCGTTGGGGTAGATCAGGCCGAGCTCGGGGTGCTGCCATCGCACCAGTGCTTCCAGGCCGCTGATCTGGTAGTTGGACAGGTTGACCTTGGGCTGAAAATGCAGCACCAGTTCACCTTCTGCGATCGCCTTGGGCAGGCGCTGAGCGAGGTTGAAGAGCCGGGCATCGGTGGGGTTCAGCGAAGCGTCGTAGAAGGTGTAGCGGGCGCGGCCGGCGCGCTTGGACTGGTACATCGCGGCGTCGGCATTGCGGCACAGAGCGTCAGTGTCGTTGCCATCGCGAGGGAACAGGGCGACGCCGATGCTGGGGCTGACCTCGATGTCGTGACCATCCAGGTTGGGGAAGGGCTTGCAGAGCTCGGTGACGATCTTGCTGGCGACGACCGCCGCATCGTCGGCACGCGGCAAGGCCGTCAGCAGGATGGCGAATTCATCTCCGCCCAGGCGAGCGATGAGATCCGATTCTCGCAAGAGTGAGCGCAAACGGGCGGAGACGGCTTGCAGCAGCAGGTCCCCCACATGGTGCCCCAGCGTGTCGTTGACCTGCTTGAAGCGGTCCAAGTCCATGTACATGAGCGCGTAGTGCTTGCGGTTGCGCTTGGCCTGTTGCAAATGGCTGTTCAGTAGCTCGTTGAACATCCGCCTGTTGGGCAGGCCGGTCAGCGGGTCGTGTGCGGCCATGACGAAGGCGCGGCGCTTTTCTTCTTCCAGTTGCGAAATCAAGGCACGGTTGTTCTGGTCGGCTTGCGCCAGTGCCGCCGCATAGCGGCCTTGACGGCGTATGCCCTGTGTGACCCAGAACGTGGCGCCGAGGAAGAGGGTGCTGACCACCAACAGCAGGCTCAGGAAGCGGTTGCGGGTGGCCTTGTGCGGCGCCAGGATGTCGTTCATTTCCCGGCTGACCACGACCCGCAAGGGCATGTGATCGGACTGCTGGTAATTCGACAGGAAGGTGCGGCCGTCTCGGTACAGCTCGGCTTCCATGGCGCCCTGGGGGTGGTTGATCGGCAGCAGGTGTGGCGTGACGTGGGCCACCTGTCGCTGTAGCACCAGGCCCTCCTGGCGCGCTTCGGCCACGATCTCGCCGTCGTGGCGGATGACCTGGATCAGGCCGGTGCGTCCGATGTCGATGTGCTGGTACAGCTGGAGAAAGTAGCCAAGGTCGAGCACAACCAGCAGCACCCCGGCGGCACGGTCATCCTTGCCCAGCACGGGGATCATCAGCGGGATTTGCCAGGCTTGCTCATCGGCCTGAGGGCGCGGGGCCATGGCCAGACGCGCCATGGCTTGCCCTTGCGGAGGATGAAGGAAGCGGCCCATGGCGCTGTGGAGGGCGGGCGGATCTTCGCCCGGTGAACTGGCGTACACGCGGCGAAGCTGCCTGTCATACAGCACCACCCGCAGGAAGATTCTGTCGGCGGCAATCATCGCACTGAGGCGCGCAGGCACTTCGCTTTCATGCCCGTCGAACCAGCTTTCTGCGGTGATGGCCATCAGCTTGCCACGGTCGAGAACCTGGCCGAGGTTCTCGGAAATGATGGCCGTGAGGTTTTGCTGCTGGACGTTGGCGTTGGCCCGCGTCAGCATTTTTTCAGATTCCAGGCGTTGCCAGGTGAAGCTCCAGACCAGCGCCAGTAAACCCAGCGACAGGCTGGTGCTGACGACCAGCAGCCAGCGACCGCGTTGAGTGCCCAGGGAATCAAGCCATGCGCGGGACGGCAGGGAAAAGAGAGTGCGCACGATGAGGACAGGACAAGAAAGCCGCGAGTGTGCAATCCATGTGTGTCAAATCGTTGACAAGCCCTGAATGACAAAGCGCCCCGGTCAGGGCGCTTTGCATGGGGTGGTGCCGATTCAGCCGGGTATCAGCGGTTGCTTTCCTTGACGATGACCCACTTGCCATCGATCTGCTTCCAGGTCAGCACCTTGACGCTGCGGTCCTGGTAGTTGTTGGACGTGTATTTTTGGTCAAAGCGCGTCACGACTGCATCACCTTGAGCTTGCGTCTGGATGTTGTCGAGCGTCAGCGCAATCGTGCCGGTCTTGCTGACCAGGCGGCGACGCTCTTGAATCCACTTGGCAGAGGTGCTGCGGCTGGGAGCAAAGTCCTTGGCGTAGAAGCTCAAGTAGCCGTCCACATCCTTGGCCATCCAGGCGTCAGCCCAGTCACGCAGGCGTTGCTGAACGGTTGCCACAGCCGGTGAGGCGTCGGGGGCCGGCGCGCTGGGTGTAACCACCACAGGTGCGGCAGCCAGTGCAGGGACTGCCAGCTTGCGGGCGCGGGCATCGAGCTCACCCAGGCTGGTGGCTTTCACGTCGATGGCGGTGACGGGGCAGCGCTGTGCCGCATCGTCGGCGGCCTGCCAGTCTTGAACCAGTTCTTGGGTGCCATCGGCTTCGCGCGACAGGCCCAGGGTGCTGGTCAGGCTGTGTTTGGCCGCCTGGGTGCGGGCATAGGCCAGTTGCAGGTCGGACTCGGCGTTGGCGTAGGAACGCTTGGCGGTGTAGAGCTCGTTTTCGGCGTTAAGCAGGTCCAGCAGGCTGCGTTGGCCGATGTCGAACTGTTGGCGGTAGGCATCGCGGGCTTTTTCGATGGCCAGTACGTTGCGGTCCAGTGCCACCAACTGGTCTTGCAGCTTGCGGATGTCGTTGTGGGCGATGGCAACGTTCTGGCGCACATCGCGGCAGGCGCGGTCACGTTGGTCGGCGGTCTGGTTCAGCAGGTCGGCGTACTGGCGCACGCGGGCCTTGTCGCTGCCGCCGTTGAAGAGGTTCCAGTTCAGCAGGAGTTCTGCCGAGCTGTCGCGTTTTTGGTCTTGCACTCCATCGAAGTTCTTGCCCACGCCGGTGCGCAGGCGGGCCTCGACGGTGGGCTGGTAGCGGCTCTCGGCACCTTGGACCTGAGCTTGTGCGGCACGCAGGTTTTCAATGGCGGCGCTGATGCTCGGGTGCTTGGCGAGGGCTTGGTTGATGGTGTCGACGTTGGCGGGCAGGATGCCCTTGGACAATTGGTTGTCGACGGCCCCCGTGGTGGCTGCAGGCAGCTCCCCGACGATGCGCAGGTAGCGGGCGCTGACGTCGTGCAGATTGGCTTGCTCGGTCGTCAGGTTGGACTCGGCCAGGGCCAGACGGGCATTGGCCTGCTCGGCATCGACGCCCCGGCCCACACCCGCCTTGAACTTGGTCTGGAGTTGGTCAAAGGCGTATTTGTGCTGGACGTAGTTGTCTTCGGCCTGGACCACCAGCTTGCGGTAGCGCTCGACATCGAGGTAGGCGCGTGTGGCTTCCAGGGCGGTGTCTTCGGTGGCGCCCAGGAATTCGAAGTAGCGCGTCAGGCGAGCGTGACCCAGACGGGAGACTTCCTTGCTGGTGGCCATGCCGTTCCACAGGATCTGGCTGGCACTCAAGGCCAGACCGGTGCGGCTGAGGCTTTGCGAAGCGGGGGAGCGCGAGGTGATGCGGTCGCTGTCTCGGCCGACGCTGGCGCTGAGGTCGACACTGGGCAGGTACTGACCGCGGGCCACATCGACCTCGTTGCCGGCAGCGCGCAAGGCGTTCAGGCGTGCGGTGACGTCCGGATTGTTGTTGATGGCCTGTTGCACGGCGGCGGCCAGACCGGTGGGTTGCGTGCTCTGCGCATGGGCAGCGACGGACAGGATGGCCAGGCTCAAGGCAGACAGGCTCAGCTTGATCGTTTTGTTGTTCACGAAATCCTCGGTTTCTTGTGCGCAAACACTGCCCGCGCCACGAAAGCAGGGGCCTGAAGGCTCAATGGCACAGAACGGCTGTGTCATGATTTGATCATTCTGGCATCAAACTCTTCTTACAAATTGTTACGTTTGTAGGCTTTTACCCCCATCCACCGGAATAGGGGGCCGCTTTCTGGATGCACAACATGATTGAGTCCTCCGTTTGCGTGTGACCTTGTTTTTGCTGTCGTTCTGGCGTCAGACCCGTTGGTGGGCGATCCTGCAGCGAGGTGCGCGGTCCTGTGCGCTCGCGGCAGGCTTGGTGCTGGCGGGCATGTTCAGCCATGCCTGGACGGCGGAGCGCATGTTGACGCAAGCTCAGCGTCTGGGGCCCATGGCGGCAACGCGGGCTCAGGTGCTGGCGCAGGAGATCATGGAAGCGCAGGGGATGGAGGAGGAGGCCCGGCTCAAGGGGGTCAACACCTTCTTCAACCGTGCCATTTTGTACCGGGATGACCGAGACATCTGGGGGCAGGTGGACTATTGGGCCTCGCCGCTGGAGATGATGAACCGGGGGCAGGGGGATTGCGAGGACTTTGCCATTGCCAAGTATTTCGCCCTGATGGCGGCGGGTGTACCCAGCGCGAAGTTGCGACTGGTGTACGTGCGTGCGCAGATTGGCGCGGTCACGCAGGCGCACATGGTGCTGGCCTACTACCGCGACCCGATGGCCGAACCCATGATTTTGGACAATTTGCTCGGTGACATCCGTCCGGCGTCGCGTCGGCCGGATCTGACGCCGGTGTTCAGTTTCAACGCCGAAGGCCTGTGGCAAGGGGTGGGGGTCTCGAGTGCGGGCGACCCCTCGGCCCGCTTGTCACGTTGGCGCGACATGTTAACGAAAGCCAAGGCCGAGGGCTGGTGGTGAGGATGGTGCAGGTATGTCATTGATTCGTCAGATCTGGTTGTTGCTGTTGGGAACGCTGTTGCTGGCGTTTTTGGGCAGCTTTGCGGTGTGGATGGCCTCGTCACAGGGATACCTGGAGACGCAATTGCGCATGAAGAATGCTGACAACGCGCAGGCACTGGCTTTGAACCTGTCGCAACAGAAGGGCGACGCCACCGCCATGGAGTTGGCGGTGATGGCGATGTTCGATACGGGCTACTACCAGCGGATCACGCTCAAGGATGCCGCAGGCAAGGTGGTGGTCAACAGCGAGTCGGACGCAGTCGGGCTGCAGCAGGCCGTGCCAGCGTGGTTCGTGAACCTGATGCCAGTGGTGTCTACGCCTGGGGTGGCGCAGGTTTCGGACGGTTGGCGGGCCGTGGGAGCGGTCGAGGTTGTCAGCCATTCGTCGTTCGCGCATGCACAGTTGTGGGAGGGGGCGATCAAGACGGCTGGTTGGTTGGCTTTGTTGGGCGGTGTGTCGGGCTTGTTGGCCACGTTCGGGGTGAGAGGCATTCGCCAGCCTCTGGAGGCTACGGTGGGGCAGGCGCAAGCGTTGATGGAGCGCCGTTTCATCACGGTCAAGGAGCCGAGGGTGCCGGAGCTGGCGCGGCTGTCTCAGGCCATGAACGGAGTGGTGTTGCGCTTGAAGGCCTTGTTTGATGAGCAGGCGTCGCAGGTGGAGATGCTGCGCAAGCAGGCGCACTGCGATCCGGTGACGGGCCTGTCGCATCGTGCGCATTTCATGACTCAGCTTGCCAGTGCACTGGATGATGACGAGGGGGCGGGCGCCGGGGTGTTGTATTTCCTGAGGGTCAGTGACCTGCAGGGGCTCAACCACACGCTGGGCCACATGCAGACCGATGCCTTGTTGCAGAAGCTGGGTCTGGCGTTGAAGGCGGCCTCTCAGGCCTCAAGCGGTTCGTGCGTGGGCCGCTTGAATGGCGGTGACTTTGCGGTGTGCCTGCGCGGCGTGGATGCGTTGCGCTCGGTGACCCCCGAGGTGTATGTGGCGGCGTGGCGGGAGGTGTTGCGTACCGCTGGGGTGGACGCCACGTTTGTGCTGGGTGGCGTGACCTGGAAGCGGGGCATGTCAGAGCCTCAGGTTCTGGCTGCGGCGGACTCGGCGTTGGCGCGGGCAGAGGCGCGCGGAGCGTTTGCTGTCGAGCTGGGAGACACGGATGACGTGTTGCCCATGGTGATGGGCGAGGATGCCTGGCGCGTGAGCCTGACGGAGGCCTTGAGTGAGCGCAGGGTGCGCTTGGTGGCATTTCCCGTGATGGACCGCGGAGGGAAGTTGGTGCACCAGGAGTGCCCAATGCGGATTCAGATCGAGCGTCAAGGCCCTTACGAGGTGGCCTCCACGTGGTTGCCGATGGCCTTGCGTTCGGCGCTGATGTCGCAGATTGACGAGTTGGCGGTGAAATTGGCCTTGGAGAGCATCGCCAAGGATCAGGTGCCGCGGGGCGTGAATCTGTCGCCAGCATCGTTGCTGGACAGTGGCTTCGTGCCTCGCGTACGTGCCTTGTTGTTGGCATCACCCAAGGAGAGCCGGTTGCTGTGGCTGGAGGTGGCCGAGAGCGCTGCTGTGGAACGGTTCGAGTTGGTGCGGGAGTTGTGCAAGCAGTTGAGGCCTCTGGGCGCTCGCATTGGTCTGGAGCACGCCGGTGAGCGCTTGACGCGCATCGAGTTTCTGTTCGAGGCTGGGTTGGATTATGTGAAGCTGGACGCTTCGGTGATTCAGGGCGTGGCGCGGGATGCTGCGCGCGCGGCATTCGTGCAGGCAACCGTGGGCATGCTGCATGGCCTGGGCTTGCAGGTGTATGCCGAAGGGGTGAGCGATGCGGCCGACATCCCGGTGTTGTATCAATTGGGGATGGATGGATTGACCGGGCCGGTGGTGAAGATGTGACCATGAACAACGGCCCCGAGGGGCCGTTGTGGTTGGGTACTTCGCAAGTGAGACGTGTCAGTCTGTGATCAGCTTGCCCGCCGCGAGCAGATTCTGAATGATCTGGGTGTTGGTGAGGGTGTTGCTGCTGCTGAGGTCGACACCTTGCAGAGTGATGGTCTGGTCATCCTTGGTGGGGGTGTAGCCACCTGATCCGTAGGCCCCTGTGCTGCTGATGTGCAGCAAGGTGTTGCTACCCACGGTTTCAAAGCGCAGAAAGCTGTCGAGGTTGCCAACGTTCGTTCCTGCGTGCAACTCGCCTTGCAGCAGGTCGCGCAGATCCAGCACATCACCGCCAGCGGAAAGGGCTGCGGTGTTGAAGTCTGTGATGACGTCAACTGATGGTGTGCCCATGCTTCCGGCATCACTGAAATCCCAGCGGAAGACATCGTTGCCAGCGCCTCCAGTCAGGGTGTCGCTGCCTTTGCCACCGACCAAAATGTCGTGACCCAGTCCACCATTGAGTGCATCGTTTCCGATGCCTCCGTAAAGCACGTCGTTCCCTGCCTCGCCGTTCAGTGTGTCTGTCCCTGCTCCGCCGTAAGCGATGTCGTCACCGGTGCCAGCATTGATGATGTCATTGCCAGCATAGCCTCTGAGCAGGTCGTTGCTGTTGGTCCCCACGATGGTTTGGGATGTTTCACCACTTGTCGTGTAGGTATTGGTCGTCTCGGCAATCGTGACGGTGAAACTTTGTGATGCGCTCGCAGTCTCGCCTGTCGCTGATTCTGTCGCGGTGGCCGTGACCGTCAGGTTCAATGTCCCTTGGTAATTTTCAGGGGCCAAGAGATGCAGGTCTGCGAGTTGCGAGGAGGTAAAGGTCCAGGTGCCATTGCCATTGTTCACCCCCGCATCAAACTTGACGCCCGCTGGTACGCCGCCAATGGTGACAGACAGCGTCTCCGAGCCATCTGTGTCTCGCAATGCTGCAAAGATGGGCAGCTCCACTGGCACCGTGTAGCGAGTGGTGTCACCTGCCAGGGTGAAGTGCAAGTTGTTGAGGGACAGCGAGGAGTCTTTGTAGTTGTCTCCGCTGTTCAAGACCAACCATTGGAAGGTGTAGGCACCATCCATGGTGGAGGTGTAGCTGAAGGAGCCGTTCGATGTTTTCTGCGGGAATTTTGCTTCTGAAGCATCCACCAAGATAGATTGCTTGTTGCCCAGCGGATCGGTGACCAGCAGTACGACAACGTCATTGAAGCCACCGGACACTTCTGAAATCAGGTCTTCCCCATTTGTGAAGGAGTAGTCCCAGGTGACCGTTGTGCCCGTGTGCAGGCTGAAGTGCGATTCTGAGACCTTCCCGTCGATGATATCGACGAAGCCCGAGTCGTTGACGTTCAGGCCTTTGGGGTCAAATCGGTTGTCCAGGTAGCCACTGACGACGCCAAGCTCTAGCTCCAGGTTTGCTTGTGAGACGCCCGAGCCCGAGTCGTATTGTTTGACTGTGGTGTCGGTTGAACCTGTTGAAATGGTTGTATTGCCTTCCATCAACATATAGATGTTGTTGATGCCACTAATGGTCGGTACATCGACGACAGGCGTGACTTTCAAGGCGAGCAGGCCTGTGCTGGAACTTGATCCATCGGTGGTCGTGTAGATCACGGATGGGACAGAGCCGCTCCAGTTGGCTGCAGGAGTGAAGGTGTAGTCGCCGTTGGTTTGTATGGTGATCGTGCCAACGTTAGTGATGTTGACAATACTGCCTGAGGCGTAATTTGTGCCGTTGATCGAGAACTGCGTGATAGTGAGGGCATTGCCTTCGACGTCGCTGTCGTTGCTCAGCACGTTTCCTGTGGCCACGGAGTCTTCGAAGATGGTCGCATTGTCCGACGTGACGATAGGCGCATCGTTGACCGGGGTGACGGTGACGGTCACGGCAGTCGGAGCCGAGTCAGAGGATCCGTCGCTGCTGACGTAGATGATGGTTGTAGAGCCCGTGAAGTTAGGCGCTGGGGTGAACAGAAGCTTGCCATCGACGATGCTGACGGATCCTTGAGCGGGATCGACGAAGGCGGACTTGATGGACAAGGCCGGGCCATCGACATCGGTGTCATTTCTCAGGACGTCAATGGTGAGCGGGGTGTCTTCGGCGGTAGTTGCGTTGTCAACGTTGGCGACCGGCGCATCGTTGACCGGACTGACGGTGACCGTGATGCTGGCTGGGCCCGAGGTCAGAGCGCCGTCCGTGACTGTGTAGGTGAAGTCGGCCGCACCGGTGAAGTTGGCGTTGGGCGTGAAAGTGACGGTGCCATCGGCGTTGAGTACCACGGAGCCACCGTTGCCTGCTGTGACGTTGGCGATCTTCAGGTTGGTGCCATCGACATCGGTGTCGTTGCCCAGCAGTTGCGCGGCTGTGTAGATGACTGCAGTGTCTTCGACAGCGGTGAGGCTGTCGTTGTTGGCGACAGGTGCGTCGTTGACAGCAATCACGCCCACCTTGACGGTGACCGTGGTGGTTGAACCATCAGGGTCGGAGACCGTGACGGTGAAGCTGTCGGAGCCGTTGAAGTTGGTGTTTGGCGTGTAGGTCCAGGTGCCGTTGGGGTTAACGGTGACGGTACCGTTTACCGGATCGGTGCCCAGCGCGTAAGCGAGGGTGTCGCCATCGGCATCAGTGCCCACGACCTGGCCAGACACCGGGGTGTCTTCCTCGGTGGTGGCGCTATAGTTGCCGTCAACTGGATCAAAACCCGGGCTGGTCGGGTCAATGACTGGCACGTCATTGGTAGGCGTGACGTCCACATTGACGGTGGCCGTGGCCACACCGCCTTGGCCATCCAAGACGGTGACAGTAAAGCTGTCCGAGCCGTTGAACTCAGCGGTGGGGGTGTACGTCCAGGTGCCGTTCGGATTGACCGTGACTGCACCGTTCACAGGGCCGGTTCCCAGCGTGTAGGCGAGGGTGTCGCCATCGACGTCAGAGCCTATCACTTGGCCGGACACCGGGGTGTCTTCTTCGGTGGTGGCGCTGTAGTGGCCAGCAACGGGGTCAAACCCAGGGCTGGTTGGGTCGATGACGGGCAGGTCATTGACGCCGCTGACAGCGATGTTCACGCTCACTGGCGCCGAGGTCAGGCCTTGTGCATCCTTGATGGTGTAGCTGAAGCTGTCTGCCGTGGTCTCCGAGCCGTTGTGGATATAGCTGACGGTGCCATTGGCGTTGACCGTGACGGAGCCATGGGTGGGCGCCGAGGTGATGACAATGCTGGACAAGTCCA
>MESA01000005.1:89928-101417 GCA_001770775.1 Burkholderiales bacterium RIFCSPHIGHO2_12_FULL_63_20 | reverse complement strand
CCCGTCAGTACGTGATGGACCGCAAGCAGTTCGGCAAGCCCCTGGCCGCCAACCAGCTGATCCAGAAGAAGCTGGCCGACATGCTGACCGAAATCACGCTGGGCCTGCAAGGCAGCCTGGCCCTGGGTCGCCTGAAGGACGCTGGCAAGGCCCCCGTGGAAGTGACCTCGATCATGAAGCGCAACAACTGCGGCAAGTCTTTGGACATCGCCCGCATGGCGCGCGACATGATGGGCGGCAACGGCATCTCCGACGAGTTCGGCGTGGCCCGTCACCTGGTCAACCTCGAAGTGGTCAACACCTACGAAGGCACGCACGACATCCACGCCCTGATCCTGGGCCGTGCGATTACCGGCTCGGCCGCCTTCTGATTCCCCTCACGCATCGGAGCACAAGAATGAAAGCACTCGTCGCCGTCAAGCGTGTGGTGGACTACAACGTGAAGGTCCGTGTCAAAGCCGACCAGAGCGGCGTGGACATCGCCAACGTCAAGATGAGCATGAACCCCTTCGACGAAATCGCCGTCGAAGAGGCCGTGCGCCTCAAAGAGCAAGGCATCGTCACCGAAGTGGTGGCCGTGTCCTGCGGCGTGGCCCAGAGTCAGGAAGTGCTGCGCACCGCCCTGGCCATTGGTGCCGACCGCGCCATCCTGGTCGAGAGCGATGCCGAGCTGCAGCCCCTGGCTGTGGCCAAGCTGCTCAAGGCCATCGTGGACAAGGAACAACCCGGCCTGATCATCGTCGGCAAGCAAGCCATTGATGACGACAGCAACCAGACCGGCCAGATGCTGGCCGAGCTGGCCAACCTGCCGCAAGCCACCTTCGCTTCCAAGGTGACGAAGGACGGCGACAAGTTGCTGGTGACCCGTGAGGTCGATGGCGGCGCCGAAACGCTGGCCCTGTCGATCCCGGCCGTGGTGACGACCGACCTGCGCCTGAATGAGCCGCGCTACGTCACGCTGCCCAACATCATGAAGGCCAAGAAGAAGCAGCTGGACACCTTCAAGCCGGAAGATCTGGGTGTGGACGTGAGCCCCCGCCTGAAGACGCTCAAGGTCAGTGAGCCGCCTGTGCGCTCGGCTGGCATCAAGGTGGCCGATGTGGCCACCCTGGTCGACAAGCTCAAGAACGAAGCCAAGGTCCTGTGAGACCGGCTCAAACAGGAGACACACACATGACCGCACTCGTCATTGCTGAACACGACAACACCTCGCTCAAGGGCGCGACCCTCAACACCGTGACGGCGGCTGCCGCTTGCGGTGGTGACGTGCACGTGCTGGTGGCTGGCCACAACGCTGGCGCCGCCGCCGCTGCCGCCGCCCAGATCGCCGGGGTCACCCAGGTCATCCACGCTGATGGCCCCAGCCTGGCCCAAGGCCTCGCCGAAAATGTGAAGGCTCAGATCGTGAGCCTGGCTTCGAGCTACAGCCACATCCTGTTCCCGGCCACCGCCGGCGGCAAGAACGTGGCCCCGCGCGTGGCCGCCCGCCTGGACGTGGCTCAGATCAGCGACGTCACCAAGGTGATCTCGGCCGACACTTTCGAGCGTCCGATCTACGCGGGCAACGCCATTGCCACCGTGCAAAGCCTGGATGCCGTGAAGGTGCTGACCGTGCGCACCACGGGCTTCGACGCCGCGGCGGCCACCGGTGGCAGTGCCACCGTGACCACTGTGGACGCCGTGGCCGATTCGGGCCTGAGCACCTTCCAGGGCAGCGAGATCGCCAAGAACGACCGTCCGGAGCTGACCGCCGCCAAGATCATCGTCTCCGGTGGTCGCGCGCTGGGCTCGGCCGACAAGTTCAACGAGGTGCTCACGCCCCTGGCCGACAAGCTCGGTGCGGCCCTGGGCGCTTCGCGCGCGGCGGTGGATGCGGGCTATGCCCCCAACGACTGGCAAGTGGGTCAGACCGGCAAGATCGTCGCGCCGCAGCTCTACATTGCTGCCGGCATTTCGGGCGCCATCCAGCATCTGGCTGGCATGAAGGATTCGAAGGTGATCGTCGCCATCAACAAGGATCCGGAAGCGCCGATCTTCCAGGTGGCCGACTATGGCCTCGAGGCAGACCTCTTCACGGCCGTGCCGGAGCTGACACAGTCTCTTTGATCCGCTCCATGTGAGCTCATCCGGGTGCCCAGACAGGGAACAAGCCTGGACGGGCCCACTTCACGTGTGGCGCTTCGCCGCACCTCCTGACAGGAGAGAATTTCTATGTTGACCATCAACCTGTTCAACGGGCTGGTCTATGGCGCCCTGCTCATCGTGATGAGCTCGGGGCTGGCCTTGATCTATGGCCTGCGCCGCGTCGTGAACTTCGCGCACGGCGCGCTGTACATGCTCGGGGCCTACCTGGGCTACACCGTTGCCATCCACAGCAATTTCTGGGTGGCACTGGTGGCCGCCCCGGCCATCATGGCGGTGGTCGGCGTGCTGCTCGACCGCTATGGCTTTCGCCTGCTGCAGGACCGCGAGCCGCTCAATGTGATGCTCGTCACCTTCGGCCTGCTGTTGATCCTGGAAGACCTCGTGGTCGCGATCTGGGGTAAGGGCAACTACTCGATCTTCACGCCTGAGTTGCTCAACTTCTCGGTGAACCTGTTCGGGCATGACCTGCCGGCCTACCGCATCGCCGTGCTCTTCATGGGCATTGCCGTGGCGGTGGGGCTGACGCTGTGGCTGCGCTTGTCACGCATCGGCTTGTTCGTGCGCGCGGCCTCCACCGAGCCCGTCACCACCTCCATGCAAGGTGTCAACACCGACGTGCTGAGCGCGGGCGTGGTGGGCTTGGGCAGTGCGCTGGCCGGCCTGGCTGGCGTGGTCGCCGGGCCCTTCCTGTCGCTGTCGCCGCACATGAGCTCCGACGTGCTGATCGACTCCTTCGTCGTCGTCGTGATTGGCGGCCTGGGCTCGCTGGCCGGCGCCTTCATCGCCGCCATCCTGCTGGGGATGATGCAGGCCCTGGGCGCGGTTTACCTGCCGGGTGTGTCCGTCCTGCTGCCCTTCCTCTTCATGATCGCCGTGCTGATCTGGCGCCCCTCGGGCCTGATGGGCAGCCGCACCTGACCGACCGGAGATTCACATGAACATGAGTATGTCTCGCGTCAGCATCCTGTCGGTGCTGACCCTGATCCTGGGCGTGGGCATCATGACCTTCGTGACCTCCAGCTCGTTGCTGGCGATGTTCACGCAGGCCGTGGTCTATGCCATATCGGCCCTGGGCGTGGGCTTCCTGCTGCGCCAGAACGGTCTGGTCAGCTTCGGCCACGCGCTGTTCTTCGGCGCCGCCGGCTACGGCATGGGCGTCATCCTGCAACTGGAGTGGATGTCGGCCGAAGCCGCCATCTTCGCGGTGCTGGGTGGCCTCGCCGTCATGGGCTTCCTGATGGGCTTGGTGATTGTGCGGGTGCCGGGCATCGCCTTCGGCATGCTGACCCTGGCCATCGGCCAGATGGCCTACCTGCTGGCCACCCGCGCCACCGGCATGACCGGCGGCACCGATGGCATGAGCGTGGCCTGGCCCAACGAGGTGTTCGGCTTCTCGCAATCGGTGCTGCTCAAGCCAGCCGTGTTGTTCATGATCGCCTGGGTGTTGATGGTGGTCGTCACCTACATCCTGCTGTGGGTCATCCGCACGCGCTTTGGTGCCATCACCGAGGCCATCCGTGACAACGAAGAGCGCGCCCGCTTCATCGGCATCACCACCACGGTGCCGCGTTCCCTGATCTTCGCCATCTCTGGCGTGGTCACGGGCATCGCCGGTCTGCTGTCTTCGTTCAACACCGGCTTCGTGTCGCCCGAGAACCTGCACTGGAGCGTGTCGGCCATCACCTTGCTGATGGTGGTGGTGGGTGGCTTCAAGCGCCCGGTCGGACCCATCGTGGGTGCCATCGTGTACTTCCTGTTCAAGGACCTGCTGGGTGAGTACGCCACGCACAGCAACGCCATCTTCGGCGCCGCGCTGATCGCGGTCATCGTGTTCTCGCCCGACGGGATCACCGGGGCCATCGAGCGTGCCTTCAAGGGCAAGAAGCCCGCGGGTGCGGCCCACCAGCCCATCAGCCACTGAGCGCCACAGGAGACAACCATGAGCCAATATGTATTGCAGGCCCAGGATGTGGCCATCCATTACGGCGGCGTCAAGGCGCTGGACGGTGTGGACATGACCCTGGAGAAGGGCCAGATCCGCGGCCTGATCGGCCCCAATGGCGCTGGCAAGTCCACCGTGATCGATGCCATCACCGGGCGTCGGCCGCTGACCCGCGGCAAGGTGACCCTGATGGGTCAGGATGTGAGCCACCTGGGCGCGGTCGAGCGCCGTGCCCGTGGCCTGTCGCGCAGCTTCCAGCGCACGTCCATCTTCCACGGCATGACCGTGCGGGCGCAGGTGGAGCTGGCGTCCTACAAGATGGGCATGGCGAACTCGGCGGAAGACGCCGAGGCCGTGCTCAAGGAGCTGGACCTAGACCGCCTGGGCAACACCATCGCCGAAGACCTGGGCTATGGCGAGCAACGCCGCCTGGATCTGGCGCTGGCCCTGGTGGGCCGCCCGCAGGTGCTGATGCTCGACGAGCCGATGGCCGGCCTGTCGGTCAAGGAATCGCACGACCTGGCCCACCACCTCAAGGCCCTGACCTCGAAGTGGGACGTGTCGGTGCTGCTGGTCGAGCACGACATGGACGTGGTGTTCGGCATCTCCGATGTCATCACCGTGTTTGAACTGGGCCGCGTGATCGCCCAGGGCGCCCCCGCCGAAGTCCGCGCCAATCCGCGCGTCCGTGAAGCCTACCTCGGGAGCACCGCATGACCGCTCTGTTGAACCTCCAAGGCGTCCAGTCCTACTACGGCTCGGCGCACATCCTCCACAGCCTGAGCCTGCACGTGAACCCGGGCGAGCGCGTGGGCCTGATCGGCCGCAACGGCGTGGGCAAGACCACCGTGGTCAACACCATCCTGGGCCTGGCCCAGATGAAGAGCGGCCACATCCACTTCGGCGCCAAGTCCATCGCCAAGCCCCGCGCCTACATGGCCGCGCAAAACGGCATCGTCGTGGTGCCGCAGGGCCGCCGCATCATCGCCAACCTCACGGTGGAAGAGAACCTGCTGCTCGGCGCCGCCACCGGTCGCAAGGGCCACTGGAACGTGGCTGAAATCTACAAGCTCTTCCCCATCCTGAAAGAGCGTGCCCACACCTCGGGCACTGCCTTGTCGGGCGGGCAGCAGCAGATGGTGGCCGTGGGCCGCGCCCTGATGGCCAACCCCGATCTGATCCTGCTGGACGAGCCGACCGAAGGCCTGGCCCCGGTGATCGTGGACCAACTGGCCGACATCTTCAACCAGGTCGCCGACCAGGGCACGGCCCTGCTGCTGATCGAGCAGAACATGAGCCTGGTGGTGCGCGTGGCGCACCGCTACCTGGCGATGGCCAAGGGCTCCGTGGTGGCCGAAGGCCGTGTCGAGAACACGCGCGAGTGCCTCAAGGACCTGGAAGAACACGTGATGGTGTGAGTTTTTCTGAATGTGGTGAATCGGCGGCCGGACCGCATCCGGCAGACATTGTTTGATTCGAGGAGACCATGATGAACAAGTACACGAAGATGACCCAGTTGCTGGCCGGTGTGGTGCTGGTCGCCAGCCTGCCGACCGCCGCCTTGGCACAAGCCAAGGAACCCCTGAAGATCGCCCTGGTGGCATCGAAGTCCGGTGGTTTCTCCACCATGGGCGCTGACGTGATCAGCGGCATCAAGTTCGCCGTCGAGGAAGCCAATGCCAAGGGCGGTGTCGATGGCCGCAAGATCGAACTCGCCGAAGGCGACGACGAAAGCACGCCCGACGCCGGTCGCCGCGCCGCTGAAAAGCTGACCCGTGACGGCTACAAGTTCATCCTGGGCCCCATCACCTCGTCGATCTCGCTGGCCATCAGCCAGAACCTGACCCGTTGGGACGCCGCTTTCATTGGCACCATGGCCAAGGCCGACAAGCTGACCGCCGACGCCTGCAACCCCCGTTTCATCCGCACCAACCACTCGGACGCGATGGACCTGGCGATGATCAACCAGTGGGTCAAGGGCCTCAAGGGCAACAACTTCGCCATCCTGGCGGCCGACTATGTGTGGGGCCAGGACTCGGCCAAGTCGTTTGAAGCTGCCGTGACCTCGCAAGGCAAGAAGGTCAGCCTCAAGCTGTTCGCCCCGCTGGGCACCAAGGACTACGCGCCCTACATCCAGCAGCTCAAGGCCGCCGGTGTGGACGCCATCTGGTTCGCCGACGTCTCGGGCGGCGTCAACTTCGTCAAGCAAGCCAACGACTTCGGTCTGAAGACCCCGCTGATCGGCCACGCGCTGGTCTCCAACTTCATCATCAATGCCACCGGCAAGCTGCTCGAAGGCACGCCCGGCAACGTGGGCTACACCCCGGACGTGAACTCGCCGGCCTCCAAGGCCTTTGCCGCCGCCTTCAAGGCCAAGAACGGCCGTCTGCCCACCGACACCGAAGGCCAGGCCTACAACGGTGCCATGGTGCTGTTCCAGGGCGTGAAGCTGGCCAAGAGCGTCGAGCCCGAAGCCGTGACCAAGGCCCTGCGTGGCGCCACCGTGGACACCCTGTATGGCAAGGCCACCGTGCGCGCGGCCGACAACCAGATGGTGATCCCGAACTTCGTGGCCCGCGTGAAGATGGCCGATGGCGTGCTGCGTCCGGTCATCGAGCAGACCTTCCCCGCCTCGATCACGCCGGCCGCGTCGCCGCTGTGCAAGATGTGATGACGAGGGGGCGTTGAACACGCCCCTTTTTTGAATTCAGGTTTCAGAGCGCTTTGGGCAGTCTTCAGGCTGCCCCTTTTTTTGCCTGAACGACACCGAGGGTGCGTGGCGCGTCAGCGTGCGCTCGCCTGCCGCACCGCGTGCGCCCACTGGGCCATGCGCGCGGTGGCCTCGTCTCGGGAGAGGCTGGGCTCGAAGGTGCGCTCGGCCCGCCACTGGCGGCCGATCACCTCGGTGTCGGCATAGACCCCGGTGCTCAGGCCGGCCAGGTAGGAGGCGCCCAGCGCCGTGGTCTCGACCACCTGCGGGCGCACCACCGGGATGCCCAGCAGGTCGGCCTGGAACTGCATCAACAGGTCGTTGACGCACGCGCCGCCATCGACCCGCAGCTCACGCATGGCACAGCAGCCCGAGGCCACGGCATCGCGGCTCATGGCCTGCAGCAGCGCCGCACTCTGAAACGCAATCGACTCCAGTGCCGCCCGCGCAATGTGGGCCACGGTGCTGCCCCGCGTCAGGCCCACGATGGCGCCGCGCGCCTCGCTGTCCCAATAGGGCGCGCCCAGCCCGGTGAAGGCGGGCACGAACATCACGCCGCCGCTGTCGGGCACGCTCTCCGCCAGGCTCTGGGCTTCGCCGGCCGTGCGGATGGCGCGCAGGCCGTCGCGCAGCCACTGCACCACCGCCCCACCGATGAACACGCTGCCTTCCAGGGCATAGGCGCGCTGGTTGGGTAACTGCGCGGCCACCGTGCTCAGCAGGCCATTGGCCGAGGGCTGGGTCTGCGAGCCGGTGTGCATCAGCATGAAGCAACCCGTGCCATAGGTGTTCTTGGCCATGCCGGCCTGAAAGCCCGCCTGCCCGAACAGCGCCGCTTGCTGGTCACCGGCAATGCCGCCAATCGGCAGGGCCCCCAGCCCGGCCAGGAAGTCGCCGCTGCCCCAGATGCCGGGTTGCGCCTCGCCATAGACATGGCTGGAAGGGTGGACCTGCGGCAGCACCTCGCGCGGGATGTCCATCAGGCGCAGCAGTTCGTCGTCCCAGTCTTGCGTGTGGATGTTCAAGAGCATCGTGCGCGAGGCATTGCTCACATCGGTGGCGTGCACCGTGCCGCCGGTCAGGTTCCACAGCAGCCAGCTGTCCACCGTGCCGAAGGCCAGTTCGCCACGCTGGGCTGCCGCTCGGGCCCCGTCGATGTGGTCGAGCAGCCATTGCAGCTTGCTGCCAGAAAAATACGGATCGATGACCAGTCCGGTCTTGGCCCGGATCATGTCGGCCAGACCCTGCTCGCGCCAGCGGGCGCATTGCGCTTCGGTGCGGCGGTCTTGCCAGACGATGGCGGGGCCGACGGGCTGGCCCGTGTCGCGGCGCCACAGCACCGTGGTTTCACGCTGGTTGGTGATGCCCAGCGCGTAGACCTCGCTGAGGTCGCGTCCTTGCGTGCGCAACTGCACCAGGGCGGCATGGGCGGTGTCGCGCTGCGAGGTCCACAGCTCCATCGGGTCGTGCTCGACCCAGCCGGGGCGCGGGTAGTGCTGGCGGGTCTCCAACTGGGCGCTGGCCAGGATGTGCCCCTGCTCGTCGAACACGATGCTGCGTGAGCTGGAGGTGCCTTGGTCGAGGGCGAGGATCAGGGCCATGGTCAGGAAGCAATGGTCAGGGCCACGCCCCATTCGTGCAGCAAAGCCGGAAAGGGCGCCGGGGGCAGGGCCTCGGTGAACACCCGCTTCATGTCTTGCAGGTGCCCCACCTTGGCCAACGCGGCGTGGTTGAACTTGCTCACGTCGGCCACCAGCCAGGTTTCGCGGGCTTGCGCCACCATGGTCTGGGCCACGGGCAGCTCGCGCAGGTCGCGGTCGCGCAAGGTGCCGTCCGGGTCGATGCCCAGGGCGGTCACGATGCAGATGTCGACCTTGAACTGCCGCAGGTAGGCCACGGTGCTGTCGCCTTCCAGGGCGCGGTCGCGTCCGCGCAGCATGCCGCCAGCCACATGGACCTTGCAATCGGTGTGCTCGCTGAGCAGGCCGGCCACATGCAGGTTGTCGGTGATGACCTGCAGGCCGGGTTTGTTCAGGAGTTCGCGGGCCACGGCCTCCACCGTGGTGCCCACGCCCAGCATCAGGCTGCTGCCCTCGGGGATGGCCGCCGCCACCGAGCGCGCAATGCGGGCCTTGGCGTCGGCCTGCACCGCCTGGCGTTCTTTCCAGGCGGCCACGGTGGGGGTCTCGCGCGGCAGGCTCACCCCGCCGTGAAAGCGCAGCAGCAGCCCGGCATCGGCCAGGCGCTGCACATCGCGGCGCACCGTCTGCATCGTCACGTCCAGGCGCTGTGCCAACCGCTCGACGGAGACGGCGCCCCGCGCCCGCACCTCATCAAGCAGGGCCTGCTGACGCGGGTTGGGGCTCCAGGGGGTGGCAGGGGGCATGGCGGAATCTCCAGGACGAGCAAGGTTGCGCACGCAAGCGGTGTCAACGAAGTGATTGCAACATAAAAGATGGCAAGCGCGCCAGCTGTCGCGCGGATGCGATCACCGGATTTGCGCGACTGTCGCAGCCAACCCCTTCGTGATAGAGTGAAAAACACCTCGTTACAGCAGGGTCTGACACAAGATGAAGCAGTGGAAACAGGTTTCGGCGGTGGCCACTGCGGTCATGGCGCTGGCCTCCGGTGGGGTGCATGCGCTGGGCCTGGGCGTGCCGAACAGCCGGGCCATCCTGGGTGAATCCTTGCGCATGAGCATCCCGCTGGAGCTCGAATCCGGTGAGGACACCGATGACGGTTGTCCTCAAGCCGAGGTGTTTTACGGCGACAGCCGGCTGGACGCGGGCAAGGTGATCCTGGGGGTCTCTCCCCAGACGGGCCGCCAGCGCGTCATCACCGTGCGCGCCATCCAGCCCATCAACGAACCGCTGATCGAGGTGACGCTCAGCTATGGCTGCGGCGCCCGCCTGTCGCGCAAGTTCACGGTGTTCGCCAGTCCGCCCGAGTTCGTGCCCACGGTGGTGCTGAGTCCCGCCACCACCTCGGCGCCGACCGACGGCGAAGGCGTGCGTGCAGGCGTCCGTGCCCCCGCGCTGCCGGCGACGGTGTCGCCGCGTGCGTCCTCCGACCGGGCCGCTGCCGCTGCGGTGCGCGATCCGGATGCCGCACCGCGTGCGACGCGACCGGTTCCGGTGCGCCGCCCTGTCAAGGTGCCCGTGCCACAGCCCAAGGCCCAGCCCACACCGCCCGCCCCGCCGCCGCCCGTGCGAGTGGCAGAGCCGGTGCCCGCACCTGCGCCGGCCGCCGTGCCCGCGTCGGTGCCGACGCCCGCCCCCAAGGCCTCGTCCGTCGTGCTGCGCCGGCCCTCGCCTGCGCCCAAGGCGGCGCCGGTGTCACGCCTGGTGCTCGACCCCGTCGTCATGCCCGTGGCGGCACCCTTGCCGGGTGCCGGGGTCAGCGGGGCCGCGTCCGGGGTGCAGCCCAATCTGGTCACCTCCCAGGCCGGCACCGACCTCGAACGCCTGCAGGCCCAGATGGCCCAGGACCGTCAGCGTCTGAATGAGATGGAAAAGCTGATCACCCAGTTGCGCCTGGAATCCGCTCAGGCCCAGGCATCAGCTGCCGGGGTGGGGCTGGAGCGTCCGCTCGCTCTGAGCGATGCGCGTCACCCCGTTTGGCTGCTGGCGGTTTCGGCGGTGGCCGCGCTGTCCTTGCTGTTCAGTGGCTACCTGCTGCTGCGCCTGCGCCGTCAGGAGCAGGCGCGCGCCTGGTGGTCCCCGCCCGATCGCTGAACCCGATGAGCGTCAGCGCGTCGTCGCCCTTGCCCGAGGCCGACCATCACTGTGATGTGCTGGTCGTAGGCGGCGGCATCAACGGGGTGGGCATCGCCCGCGACCTGGCTGGTCGTGGCTGGCGCGTGCTGCTGTGCGAGCAAGATGACCTGGGCAGCCACACCTCGTCGGCCTCGACCAAGCTGATCCATGGCGGCTTGCGCTATCTGGAGCACGGCGAGTTCGGCCTGGTGCGCAAGGCCCTGATGGAGCGCGAGCGCCTGCTGCGCTCGGCGCCGCACATCATGCGCCCCCTGTCCTTCGTGTTGCCGCACGACCCGCGCACGCGAGCGGCCTGGATGATCCGCCTGGGCCTGTGGTTCTACGACCACCTGGCCCCGCGCGACTTCCTCTCGGGCAGCGCCGCCGTGGACCTGAGCCAAAGCCCCCTGGGTCAGCCCCTGCATCGCCAGTGGCGCCAGGGCTTTGTCTACACCGATGGCTGGGTGGACGACGCCCGCCTGGTGCTGCTGTGCGCGCTCGATGCGTCCGAGCAGGGTGCCCAGATCCTGCCGCGCACCCGTTGCGAAGACCTGCAAGCCTATGGCGGTGGCTGGCGTGCCACGCTGGTGCGCCGCGATGCCCTCACCGACCTGAGCACCCGAACCCTGACCGTGCAGGCCCGCGCCGTGGTCAACGCCGCCGGCCCCTGGGCCGAGCAGCTGCTGCGCCGTGGCATGGGCGTGCCCGCCGTGGCACCGGCTGGCCGACGGGGGCAGGGGGGGGGCGCTCACCTGCGCCTGGTCAAGGGCAGCCACATCGTCGTGCCCCGTCTGTTCGAGCACGACCACGCTTACCTTCTGCAGGGCGAAGACCGACGCATCGTGTTCGCCATCCCCTACGAGCGCGATTTCACCCTGGTGGGCACCACCGACGTGGATCACCCCGGCGACCCGGGCGACGTGAGCGTGAGCGATGA
>MESA01000005.1:82713-89912 GCA_001770775.1 Burkholderiales bacterium RIFCSPHIGHO2_12_FULL_63_20 | reverse complement strand
CTGCGCCGCCCGATCACCCCCGAGGACGTGGTCTGGCGCTTTGCCGGCGTGCGACCGCTGCTGGACGATGCCCAAGGCGCGGCCGCCGCTGTCACACGCGACTACCGCCTGGAGGCGCAGGCGCTGCCAGCCCCCTGGCTGACCGTGTGGGGCGGCAAGCTCACCACCTTCCGCGTGCTGGCCGAGCAGGCGGCCGACCGCATCGGCACCCTGCTGGGCGACCCGCGCTCCCACTGGACCACCGAGGCCTTCTTGCCCGGCGGCCTGCTGCAGTCCGGCAGCGACACGGCCCTGATCCCGGCGTCGCCGGTGGCGCAGATGACGGCCTTTCAGGCGCGCCTGCGCCAGCGTCACCCCTGGATGGACCTGGGCCTGATGCGGCGCTGGAGCCGTGCCTACGGCAGCCGGGTGACTTTGATGCTCGATGGCGTCCACAGCCGCGCCGACTTGGGGGCCGAGGTGGCGCCGGACCTGTACGAGGCCGAGCTGTTCTACCTGCGCCGCTACGAATGGGCGCAAACCGCCGACGACGTGCTGTGGCGCCGCAGCAAGCTGGGCCTGCGCTACAGCCCCGCGCAACGCCAGGCCGTGGCCGACTGGCTGGCCGCCCAGGCCAAGGGCTGAAGCTCGTCTGCCCGCACGCCCGGTGCGGGTCCCCTCATCACTGGAGCTTTGTATGTCACACCCCTCTCGCACCTTGTTTGTGACCGGCGCTGCGGCGGGCATTGGCCGCGCGGTGGCCGAGCGTTTCCTGCAGGCGGGCTGGTTTGTGGGGCTGTACGACGTGGACGAGGTCGGTCTGGCGGCCCTGCAGCAGCGCTGGGGAACCGAGCGCTGTGTGGTCGCGCGACTGGATGTGAGCTCGGCCGACGACTGGCGTGCCGCACTCGCCGACTTCGAGCGCCTCACCGGCGGGCGGCTGGACGTGCTCTTCAACAATGCCGGCATCGCGGTCACCCGGCCCTTTGAGGAAGCCGATCTGGCGCGCCACCACCGCCTCATCGACATCAACCTCAAGGGCCTGGTCAACGGCTGCCACCTGGCCTTTGCGCCGCTGCAGCGCACGCCGGACAGCCGGGTCATCAACATGTGCTCGGCTTCGGCCCTGTACGGCCAGCCTGAGCTGGGCACCTACTCGGCCAGCAAGGCGGCGGTGCGCAGCCTCACCGAGGCGCTGGACATCGAATGGCGCCGCCACGGCATCCGCGTGGTCGATGTGCTGCCGCTGTTCGTCAACACCGCCATGGTCACCGACGAGGTCAGCCGCATGAAAACCGTGGCCACCCTGGGCGTGCGCCTGGGCCCGGACGATGTGGCCGCCACCGTCTGGCGGCTCGCCACGGCCCCGGCATCCAGCCTGCCCGTGCATTCCTGCGTGGGCTGGCAGACCAAGCTGTTCGCCCTGCTGTCCAAGCTGTCCCCCGCTTTCATGAACCGCCTGGTGACCGCCCGCATGGCTGGCTACTGAGGCACGGCGCCGGCCCGATCAGCCCTCTTCGCGCGGCATCAGGAAGTGGCCGCGGGCATTGGCCACCGGCCGCTGCGGGTCGTCCTGCCAGATCGACACCTGGGCCAGCGCCACGCGGTTGCCTTGGCGCACCGTGGTGCACTGCGCGAACGTGTCCACCGGCTTGGCCGAGCGCATGTAGGCAATCGCAAAGTCCACGCTGCGGGGCGCATCAAGGATGCCCGGCACCGTGTCCATCAGGTGCAGGATCATGGCCGTTTCCCCGAAGCCGGCCAGCACGCCGCCATGCAGCGCGGGCAGGATGGGGTTGCCGATCAGATCGCGCTGGAACGGCAGGCGGAACACCGGCCCGGCGTCCACCTGGGCCTGCTGGTGGATGCCCAGGAAGTCCACATACGGCGAGCGACCGCCCGTGCGCGCGGGGGTCTCCGGGGTGTCGACCGGGGTGCTGCGGATGTAGTGGCTGGTGTCCAGGCTGGTGGGTGAGACCAGGTGCGCAGCCGCCTCGGCTGGCGTGGGCTGCGTGGCAGGCGGGGCCTTGCGGGTGCTGGCGGTGCCGCGCATGAAGGTGGCATTCACCGTGGCGACCGGCTCGGCCTGGCCCAGCTGGAACAGCTCGCCGCGGACAAAGGCCACGCTGCGCGACAGGCGGTGGCAGGTGGCGCGGCAGGTCACGTTCACATTGGCCACGGGCGGGCGCAGGTAATCCATGCGCAGGTCCAACGTGGCGAAAGGCTCCATTTCCTCCATCGCGCTGCCCACGGCCAGGCCGCAAGCCGTGTCGGCCAGCACGCTCAGGCAGCCGGCGTGGATCAGGTTGCGCTTGGTGTCGCCCGTCCAGGTGGCGCGGGCGGGCAGCAGCAAGGTGACAAACCCTTTGCCGATCTCGACCACCTGCATGCTCGAAAAGGCGGCATATGGGATGCCGGAGATGAAGGCCTGGGCCCAGGTGGTGCGGGAATCGCTGCTGAAAATGCTCATGGTCACAACCTGTCGAAATGCGCAGAAAGGTGATTGTCCTCCTCTGACCGCCCGCGTGCGCCCGCAGGCGTCACATTGCCGCCCCCAGACCCGTCCAGCATTGCGGACAATGGTCGTCAGGGCGACACTTGTTCGGCCGCCTCGGCCCAGCCCGGCCAGTTCGCCAGGCTCAGCACTTGCACGCCTTTGAGCCGAAACGCGCGCTTGTTGAGCTTGAGCAGCGCCGCATCCTTGCTGAACAGCCAGCGCGCGCCCACGTGCATGGCCAGGTCGATGAAAACCTGGTCGTCCGGGTCCTTGCAGCGCAGGCCACAGGGCGGCGGCTCGTCCACGAAGGTGGCGTGCTGGAACACGGTCAGCGTCAGCATCGGGTCGGGCTGCCAGGGCTTGAGGTAGCTGCGTGGCCAGACCTGATGCCACTCTTTTTCCATCGACGGGCAGGCCAGCCAGCGCATCCGTCCGGCCAGGATCGCCTCGACGATGGGGTGGGCGGTCGGGTCCTTGAACACGCGCCAGTCCAGCAGGGCGTTGGTGTCGAGGATGACGATGGGGGCTTCGCTCATTCGGCGCGCGCAATCACGCCACCGCCCAGGCACACCTCACCCCGGTACAGCACCGCCGACTGGCCCGGCGTGACGGCCCACTGTGCGTCGGGGAAGCGCAGCGCGATCTCGCTGGCGCTGGCGGCCGTCACCTCGCACGGTGCATCGGCCTGGCGGTAGCGCGTCTTGGCCCCCACGCCGGCTTGCCCGACCGCCGGCCCCCGGCCATCGACCCAGCTCAGGTCGTCGGCCATCAGGGTGTGCTGCAGCAGCCAGGGGTGGTCATGTCCTTGCACCACATACAGGGTGTTGGTCGCCATGTCCTTGCGGGCCACGAACCAGGGTTCGTGCTCGCCACCGCCGCGCGGCGCGCCTTTGTCCTTCACGCCACCAATGCCGATGCCCTTGCGCTGGCCCAAGGTGTAAAAGCTCAGGCCCACGTGCTCGCCCAGCTTGCGACCGCGGTCGTCCTTGATCGGGCCGGGCTCGTTGGACAGGTAGCGGTTCAAAAACTCGCGGAACGGCCGCTCGCCGATGAAGCAGATCCCGGTCGAGTCCTTCTTCTTGGCGTTGGGCAGCTGGATCTCGTCGGCAATGCGGCGCACCTCGGTCTTGGGCAGCTCGCCCACCGGGAACATCGTCTTGCTCAGCTGTGCCTGGTTCAGGCGGTGCAGGAAGTAGCTCTGATCCTTCAGCGGGTCCAGCCCCTTGAGCAGCTCGAAGCGCTGCCCACCTTCGTACGACGCATCGGCCACCGAACGTACGCGGGCATAGTGCCCCGTGGCGATCTTCTCGGCGCCCAGGCGCATCGCGTGGTCCAGAAAGGCCTTGAACTTGATCTCGGCGTTACAGAGGACATCGGGGTTGGGCGTGCGACCTGCCTGGTACTCGCGCAGGAACTCGGCGAACACGCGGTCCTTGTAGTCGGCCGCGAAATTGACGTGCTCGATCTCGATGCCGATCACGTCGGCCACCGAGGCGGCATCCAGGAAGTCCTGACGGCTGGAGCAGAACTCGCTGTCGTCGTCATCTTCCCAGTTCTTCATGAAGATGCCGATGACCTCGTGGCCCTGCTGCTTGAGCAGCCAGGCGCTGACGGCCGAGTCCACGCCGCCGCTCAGGCCCACGACGATGCGTTGCCTCTGTTGCATGTCAGATCAGAAAAAAGCTCAGGAGGCCCGATGGTACGACGGCGCGGCAAACAAGGAGTCGTGTACGGTCACGATGTCGAGCGGGTAACGCCGTCCGGCCAGGTAGCTCTCCACGCATTCCAGCAGCAGGGGGCTGCGGTGGCGATCGGGGCAGGCGCGGATCTCGTCGGCGGTCATCCACACGGTGCGCACGATGCCTTCATCCAACTGCAGCGCCGGATTGGCCTCGCTCACCGAGCCGCAGAACGCCATGCGCAGGTAGGTGATGTCCTCGCCCGTGCGGGTGCGACGGAAGCGCGACATGTACACGCCCAGGAAACCCTCGGGGGTGAAGGTGCAGGTGGTTTCTTCCAGGGTTTCGCGGATCACGCCCTCGATGGGCGACTCGCCCGGGTCGAGGTGACCGGCCGGATTGTTGAGCAGCAGGCCGTCGGAGGTCTCCTCCTCGACCAGCAAGAAGCGGCCGTCACGCTCAATGAGCGCTGCCACGGTGACGTTGGGTTTCCAGCGCACCTTGGGAGCGGGCGTGATGTCGGACGGCAAACTGGCCTTCAACAGATCGGCGGTGTTCATGAGCCGAGCATTATCCGCCAATCTGTTCTGATTGGTTTGACGTTTCTGTGACGGCAGGGAAGATCAGGTGGCTTGCTGCCAGCGCGCCAGGTTCTCTCGCAGGTCGTTGCGCACCCATTCGCGATGGGTGGCCAGGAGAGATTCATCGGGTTGATGCATGCCGATGACGCTGTGCAGAAATCCGAACAAGCGATAAATCAGCAGGGTGCGCAGGCAGGCGCTGGCCAATTCCGCTGGCGCTTGGCGCTGGGTATACGGGCGCAGCAAGGTCGCCAGATCCTGATACACCTGCTGTATGCCTGGCAAATCCTGCAGCTGCCGGCGCAGGCGAGCCATGTCGACCGTGGGCGACTCACCGAGAAAAATGAAGCGGAAATGGTCTCGGTGCGACAGCCAGAAATCGAGCATGGCCTCACAGTACGCCAGGGTGCGCTCGGACTCGGGTACCGCCTCGATGTGGGTTCGGCAGAACTGCGCGGCTTCCTGAATGATCTCGTCCCAGATGACGGTCAGCAGGGCATCCTTGCAATCGAAATACCAGTAAAACGCCATCGGCGTCACGCCGGCCTCGGCCGTGATGCGGCGGATCGTGACAGCGGCATAGCCCTCGCTCAGGAAAATCCGGCGAGCGATGTTCACCAGCTCTTCGCGAAACTGTTCTCGGGCGGCGACGGTGATGCGTCGCTTGGGCGGGGGCAATGGACGGGGGCTGTCGGACTGCATGCGGCGCGGAAAAAAACGCGACCGACCTTTGGCCATTCGCGAAGAACAGAGCGGACACATCTTATGTGGCGCTGCGCGACCTCGCCAAACCCGGCCCCGTAATACCCTCCGATAGACCCAGGTTGTTATGCGGGTATCCATGTAAGCATCGTTTTGAACTGTACGCGTACAGTACGTGGAGAGCTGTGTGCACACTGACGGTTCCATGTGCGCCACAGCCACGCACTGCAGGGTGCTTCCAACATAGGTGTATTCAGGGTGGACAGAATGGAGCCGGCAATCGCTGCCGAGAGAGATGTGGGCGTGCTCAGCGAGCTTCAACGCTTTCGGTTGATCGTCGAGCACTCCAGCAACATGGTGGTGATCACCGATGCGCAGCGTCGCATCGAGTATGTCAATCCGGCTTACACGCGGGTGACCGGTTGGACCTTTGACGAGGTGCGGGGACTCAAACCCGGTCGCCTGCTGCATGGGCCCTTGACCGACCTTGAGGTCGTGCGCCAGATCTCGCAGGCCCTGAGCCGTGAGGAGACCATTGACGGGGTCGAGGTCGTCAACTACCGCAAGGACGGTGAGCCCTACTGGGTGCGCCTGCACATCCGCCCGGTGCGGGACGAGGTCAGTCAGCTGACCCATTTCGTCGCCATCCAGACCGACGTCACCGAGCGCCGCCTGGCGCGTGAGGCCCTGGAGGCCAGTGAACGCCGGCTCGCCGAAGCGCAGCGCCTGGCGCGCATGGCCAGCTTCGAGTGTAATTTCGACACCGACGAGATGCTCTGGACGCCCGGTGCCGAGCAGGTCATCGGGCTGCCCGAGGCCTTGCTGCCCCACTCCTTCCGGGGCCACGTCAGCCTGTTGCACGCCGACGATCGCGCGGCCCTGGAAGACGCCTATTGGACCCTGGTCTCCGAACAGCGGCCCTATGAGATCGAGTATCGCCTGCTGACCGGTGAGGGCAAGGTCCGCTGGATCCGCGAGCGCGGCTACTACCTGCCTGCCGAGGGGTCTCTGCCCAGTCGACTGTGCGGCCTGGTCTTCGACATCTCGGCGACCAAGGAGGCACACGACCGCATCCAGTATCTCGCCTGGCACGACACCCTGACTGGGTTGGCCAACCGAGAGCAACTCCAGGAGGTGCTGCACCAGCGCCTGGATGTGGCCCGCGACGCAGGGCAACAGATGGCGCTGCTGTTTGTGGACCTGGACCGCTTCAAGACCATCAACGACTCGCTGGGGCACCAAGTGGGTGACGAGCTGCTCCAGACCTGTGCCCAGCGTTTGCGTGACGCCGTGCGCGGCAGCGACGTGGTGGGGCGCCTGGGGGGAGACGAGTTCGTGGTGGTGCTCAGTGGCATCGATTCGTCCGACATCGTGGCGCGCATCGCGAGCAAGCTGTTGAACCGCCTGGCCGCGCCCATGATGATCCAGGGCCGTGAGCTGCATGTCACGGCCAGCCTGGGCATCAGCGTCTACCCCAAGGATGGCACCACGGCTTCCGAGCTGATGCGCCATGCCGACGCGGCGATGTACCACGCCAAGTCCAAGGGCCGCAACACTCACAGCTTTTTCAGTGAAGACCTCAATGCCCGCCTGAGCGAGCGTTTCGAGCTGGAAAGTCAGCTGCGTCTGGCCCTGGTGCGCGGCGAGCTGAGCCTGCACTTCCAGCCGCAGTTCCAGGCTGAGGGCGCACGCCTGATGGGCTTCGAGGCTTTGCTGCGCTGGCAAACGCCCGATGGACGCTGGATCCCGCCGGACAAGATC
>MESA01000005.1:61731-82705 GCA_001770775.1 Burkholderiales bacterium RIFCSPHIGHO2_12_FULL_63_20 | reverse complement strand
GCGGCACGGTGCCGACATCCGGGTGGCCGTCAACCTCTCGGCCAGCCAGTTGCGTGACCGTGGCTTGCTGGCACGCATCCGTCAGCTCACCGAGCGCTTCGACATGCCGCCAGGCGCCCTCGAGCTGGAGCTGACCGAAGCCGTGGCCATGCATGACCCCGGCGCCAGCATTGAGCTGATGAAGCAGCTGCGCGAGCTGCAGGTCTCGCTGGCGGTTGATGACTTCGGTACCGGCTACTCCTCGCTGGCCTACCTCAAGACCCTGCCTATTCAGCGCATCAAGCTGGACCGCTCCTTCGTCATGGACATGGAGCACAACCCCGATGACCAGGCGATCTGCAAGGCGGCCATTCAGATGGCGCATTCGCTGGGCCTGGAGGTGGTGGCCGAAGGGGTCGAGACCGAAGCGCAGCGCACCTTCCTGCTCGACCACGGCTGCGATCTGATGCAGGGCTATCACCTGGGCCGCCCCATGCCGGCACGGGATGTGCTGCAGCTGCTGGTCCTGGCACCTTCCTTTTGTCTGAGCACACAATTCGCATGAGAACCAATCTACCCGTCACCCAACGTGAGTACGTGCTACCGGACGGTGTCACGCTCATGTCCACCACCGATCTGGAGAGCCGCCTGATCTACGCCAACGCGGCCTTCATGGAGGTCAGTGGCTTTGAGCCGGAGGAGATCATCGGGGCCTTTCACAACGTGGTGCGCCACCCGGACATGCCACCCGAGGCCTTTGCGGACATGTGGGCCACCTTGCAGGCCGGACTGTCCTGGTCGGGCCTGGTGAAAAACCGTCGCAAGAACGGCGATCACTACTGGGTGCGTGCCAACGCCACGCCGGTGCGCGAAGGCGACCGGGTCGTTGGCTACATGTCGGTGCGCACCAAGCCGCCGCGTGAAGAGGTGGCCGCGACCGAGGCGCTGTACGCCCGGTTTCGCCAAGGCGAGATGCGTGGCTGGCGCTTCCACCGTGGCCTGATCGTGCGCTCTGGCTGGCAGGCCTGGCGCACCTTGCCCCAGGTGCTGACGGTGAACTGGCGCATCCGCTCGGCCTGCGCGCTCATGACGGTGCCGGCCATCGCCTGCGCCCTGTACGTGGTGGAAGCCCCGGCGGCATGTGCCACCGTGGTGGCCGCCACCCTGGTCTCGGCCGTGCTGGCGAGTGCGTGGCTGGAACATCAGATCGCGCGTCCGATCCGCATCGTTCTGGAGCAGGCCTTGGCTGTGGCCGCCGGCCAGCCAGGCAAGAACCGCCGCCCCGACCGGGCCGATGAGCTCGCCATGCTGTTGCGGGCGGTGAACCAGGCGGGGCTGAACCTGCGTTCGCTGGTCGATGACGTCAACGTGCAGGTGCAAGGCCTGCAGCTCGCCGCCAGCGAGATCGCCGACGGCAACCACGACCTGAGCAGCCGCACCGAAGAGGCGGCCGCCAGCCTGGAGCAGACCGCAGCGGCCATGGACGAACTCAGCGCCACCGTTCAGAACAATGCCGACTCCGCCCGACAGGCGGCTGAGCGGACGGGAGCGGTCAGCGCTCTGGCCGAATCCGGGGGGCAGGTCGTCTCACAGGTGGTGAGCACCATGGGCGACATCTCGCGCAGCTCCAGCAAGATTGCCGACATCATCGGCGTCATCGATTCGATCGCTTTCCAGACCAACATTCTGGCGCTCAACGCCGCCGTGGAGGCCGCTCGCGCTGGTGAACAAGGCCGTGGTTTTGCGGTGGTCGCCGGTGAGGTGCGGGCGCTGGCGCAACGCAGCGCCGGGGCTGCCCGCGAAATCAAGACCCTGATCCAGGACAGCGTGGGGCGCATCGAAGCCGGGGCCAGCCTCACCGCCGGGGCCGGCCAGACCATGGCCCAGCTGGTGGCCCAGGTGCAGCAGGTCAACACACTGGTCGGCGAAATCCACTCGGCGTCCAACGACCAGTCGGCTGGCATCGGCCAGATGAACCAGGCGGTGACGCAGCTCGATCAGATGACGCAGCAAAACGCCGCCCTCGTCGAGCAGTCGGCCAACGCCGCCGGGCAGCTGCACCAGCGCACCGGGCGCTTGGTCGAGGCCATTCACGCTTTCCGCCGCACAGCCTGAATGCCAAGGGTTTACCCCTTGTTTCCAGCGGGGTGTGACGGCGGTGCACACCCCTGGTGCATGGATCTCCTCCGCACTAACCCGGTTGTCACATGAAGATTGTGTATGCTGGCGGCCTCTACTGTCCTACGGTGGCGGGCCGCTTGCGGCGCGCGCGCTGTCCTCATCTGTCCCACTAGGAGATCTGCATGCTCATTGGCGTACCCTTGGAGACCACCGCCGGCGAAAGCCGCGTGGCCGTGACCCCGGAGACCGTCAAGAAGCTCAAGGCCCAAGGCCATACCCTTCGCGTGCAGTCCGGAGCCGGCGTGGCCGCCAGCGTGACCGACGAGGCCTATGTGGCCGCCGGTGCCGAGATCACCGATGCGGCCGGGGCCTTCGGTGCCGAGATGGTGCTGAAAGTGCGCTCGCCGTCCGACAGTGAGCGCCCCCTGATGAAGCCCGGCAGCGTGCTGGTGGGCATGCTCAACCCGTTCGACAAGGACGGGCTGCAGGCCCTGACCGGCAGCCAGCTGACCGCCTTTGCGCTCGAAGCCGCCCCCCGCACCACCCGTGCGCAGAGCATGGACGTGCTGTCCTCGCAGGCCAACCTGGCGGGCTACAAGGCCGTCATGATCGCCGCCGACAAGTACCAGCGCATCTTCCCGATGCTGATGACCGCCGCCGGCACCGTCAAGGCCGCCCGCGTCGTCATCCTGGGCGTGGGCGTGGCCGGTTTGCAGGCCATTGCCACGGCCAAGCGCCTGGGCGCGGTCATCGAGGCCTCTGACGTGCGGCCTTCGGTGAAGGAGCAGGTCGAGTCGCTGGGCGCCAAGTTCATCGACGTGCCGTATGAAACGGCCGAAGAGAAGGAAGCCGCCGAAGGCGTGGGCGGTTACGCCCGCCCGATGCCGCAATCGTGGCTGGACCGCCAGAAGCTGGAGGTGGCCAAGCGTGTCGCCGCCGCCGACATCGTCATCACCACGGCCCTGATCCCCGGTCGCGCTGCCCCCGTGCTGGTGTCTGAGGACATGGTCAAGGCCATGAAGCCCGGCTCGGTCATCGTCGACCTGGCAGCAAGCCAAGGCGGCAACTGCCCCCTGACCGAAGCCAACCGCACCGTGGTCAAACACGGCGTGACCCTGGTGGGTGAAACCAATCTGCCGGCGCTGGTGGCGGCTGACGCCTCCGCGCTGTATGCCCGTAACGTGATCGACTTTTTGAAATTGGTCATCAACAAGGACGGCCAATTCCATGTCGATCTGGAAGACGACATTGTCAAGGCCTGCCTGATGTGTCGTGATGGCCAGTTGCTGCGTGCCTGAGCACGCGGCTCTTGTGCCCCTGAGGAGTAAAGAAACCATGCAACGCAACATGCTGCGTGCCAAGCTGCACCGCGCCACCGTCACCGAAGCCATCCTGGACTACGAAGGGTCCTGCGGCATCGATGAAGACCTGATGGATGCGGCTGACATGAAAGAGTTCGAGTACATCGAGCTCTACAACGTCAACAACGGTGAGCGTTTTGCCACCTACATCATCAAGGCCCCCCGTGGCACGGGCACGATCTCGCTCAACGGCGCGGCCGCCCGTCGCGCCCATGTCGGCGACCTGCTCATCATCTGCACCTATGCACCGATGAACGAAGAAGAAGTGGCCAGCTACAAGCCCAAGGTCGTGCTGCTCGATGAGCGCAACGGCATCAAAGAAGTCCGCAAGTTCACCTGACCCCCCTCAACCCAGGAGGCCGAGATGGAAGTTTCCAACGTCGTCATCAACCTGAGCATCTTCGTGCTGGCCATTTATGTGGGCTATCACGTTGTCTGGACGGTGACCCCTGCGCTGCACACCCCCCTGATGGCCGTGACCAACGCGGTGTCGGCCATCGTCATCGTGGGCGCCATGCTGGCGGCGGCACTGACCGTCACCCCCTTGGGCAAGTCCATGGGGGTGCTGGCTGTGGCCCTGGCGGCCGTCAACGTGTTTGGCGGTTTCCTCGTCACACGGCGGATGCTGGAGATGTTCAAGAAGAAGGACAAGAAGGCGGGAGCGAAGTAAATGAGCATGAATCTGATTGCACTGCTGTACCTCTTCGCCTCGGTCTGCTTCATTCAGGCCCTCAAAGGCCTGAGCCATCCGACCACCTCCATCCGCGGCAACCTGTTCGGCATGATCGGCATGACGATCGCCGTGCTGACCACCGTGGGCCTGATCCACGGTCAGGCGCAGGCCCTGGACGTCAGCTTCACCAACGGCCTGGCCTGGGTGCTGGGTGCGCTGGTCGTGGGCGGCGGCGCCGGCACCATCATGGCCAAGCGCGTCGAGATGACCAAGATGCCCGAGCTGGTGGCCTTCATGCACAGCATGATCGGTCTGGCGGCGGTGTTCATCGCCATCGCTGTGGTGGCCGAGCCCTATGCCTTCCAGATCGTGGCCAAGCCGGAGGACGGCTCGCTCGCGCCCATCCCGGTGGGCAACCTGCTGGAGCTGGCGCTGGGCGCGGCCATTGGCGCCATCACCTTCTCCGGTTCGGTGATTGCCTTTGGCAAGCTGTCGGGCAAGTACAAGTTCCGCCTGTTCCAGGGCGCCCCGGTGAGCTTCAAGGGTCAGCACATGCTGAACCTGGTGCTGGGGCTGCTGGCCATCGCGCTGATCGGGGTCTTCATGGCCACGCAGCGCATGGACGTCTTCCTGGCGCTGGTGGCGCTGAGCTTCATCCTGGGTGTCTTGATCATCATCCCCATTGGCGGTGCCGACATGCCCGTCGTGGTCTCGATGCTCAACAGCTACTCGGGCTGGGCGGCGGCTGGTATCGGCTTCTCGCTGAACAACTCCATGCTGATCATTGCCGGCTCACTGGTGGGCAGCTCGGGCGCGATCCTGAGCTACATCATGTGCAAGGCCATGAACCGCTCGTTCTTCAACGTGATCCTGGGTGGCTTCGGCGGTGATGCCGCTGCAGCGACGGGCGGTGGTGCGGCCCAACCGCAGCGCCCCGTCAAGAGCGGTTCGGCCGACGACGCGGCTTTCGTGCTGGGCAATGCCGAAACCGTGGTCATCGTGCCCGGTTACGGTCTGGCCGTGGCGCGTGCCCAGCATGCCGTCAAGGAACTGGCCGCCAAGCTCACCGAGAAGGGCATCACGGTCAAGTACGCGATTCACCCGGTGGCCGGTCGCATGCCCGGTCACATGAACGTGCTGCTGGCCGAAGCCGAAGTGCCGTATGACCAGGTCTTCGAGATGGAAGACATCAACGGCGAGTTCGGCCAGGCCGACGTGGCCATCATCCTGGGCGCCAATGACGTGGTGAACCCGGCCGCGCACGTCAAGGGCAGCCCGATCTACGGCATGCCGATCCTGGAAGCCTACAAGGCCAAGACCGTGATCGTGAACAAGCGTTCGATGGCCTCGGGTTATGCCGGCCTGGACAACGAGCTGTTCTACATGGACAAGACCATGATGGTGTTTGGCGATGCCAAGAAGGTGGTCGAGGACATGGTCAAGGCGATCGAGTAAGCGCGTCGCGCTGCTTCACGCACCAGGCCGGTCATTGACCGGCCTTTTTTTCGTCTGTCGCGCCGGCTCAGTGAATGCCCACGCACGCCGGCGGTGCGGCTCGTCCCTGGATTGGTGTGTCACGGCGCCTCCCACGCATCCAATTGGCTGGCACGCTTCATGCTTTTATGGCCACGGTATTACCAATTTCTCCAACCGTAATAACCGTGGATGGGCGTGATCATGACGTACAAGGCAGTTGCAAAGCGTGTGGTGGTGGGTGTCAAGGCGGTGGCGTTTGCCGCGGCACTGGCCACGGGATCTTCGGCCAGCTGGGCCGGCCAACCCTTGAAGATCGGCTACAGCGACTGGCCGGGCTGGGTGGCCTGGCAGGTCGCCATCGACAAGGGCTGGTTCAAGCAAGCCGGCGTGGACGTCAAGTTCGAGTGGTTTGACTACTCGGCTTCGATGGAGGCCTTTGCCGCCGGCAAGATCGACGCCGTCACGATGACCAACGGCGATGCCCTCGTGACGGGCGCCGGCGGTGCGCGCAACGTGATGATCATGTTGACCGACTACTCCAATGGCAACGACATGATCGTTGGCAAGCCGGGCATCAAGTCGCTCAAGGACCTCAAGGGCAAGAAGGTGGCCGTCGAGAACGGCCTGGTCGAGCACCTGCTGCTGCTCAACGGCCTGAAGAAGGCGGGTCTGAAGGAGTCGGACGTCACCTTGGTCAATGCCAAGACCAACGAGATGCCGCAGGTGCTGGCCTCGGGCGACGTGGCGGCCGTGGGCGCCTGGCAACCGGTGGCAGGTCAGGCCATCAAGGGTCTGCCGGGCTCGCGCCCCATCTATACCTCGGCCGATGAACCGGGCCTGATCTATGACGCGCTGGCTGTCAGCCCCACCAGCCTGGCCAGCCGCAAGGCCGATTGGCAAAAGGTCGTGGGGGTGTGGGACAAGGTGGTCAGCTACATCGAAGACCCCAAGACCCAGCCCGACGCGCTCAAGATCATGTCGGCCCGCGTGGGCATTGCGCCCGAGGCCTATGCCAAGTTCCTCAAGGGCACCAAGCTGCTGTCGCTCAAGGCCAGCAAGGAGATCATGGTCAAGGGGGAGGGCTTCAAGTCGCTGTATGGCTCCAGCAAGATCGCCGATGACTTCAACGTCTCCAACGGGGTCTACAAGCAGGCGCAGCCCATCGACAGCTACATCGATCCGAGTCTGACCCGCGCCGCGGCCAAGTAAGGACACGCCCATGAGTGCCACCGGCTGGTTTGCCGTGCGGGCGCCGCTGTCTCCGCGGCGCAAGCTGATCCTCGGCATCGCCTCGTTCTTGCTGCCCCTGCTGTTGTGGAGTGCGGTGAGCTATCTGCCGTTTCTCTGGCACCCCCAGGTGCTGGTGACGCAGGTGGGCGATGTGGACTACCTGGAGCCGGGCATGCGGGTGGACCGCAGTGTGTTCGCCGAGGAGGTGGCCAGCATGCAGGCGGCCGGGCAAACGCCGCCGGTGGGCGAGCCGGCCAACCCGGTCTACCTGCCCGCCCCGCACGAGGTGGCCCGGGCCTTCTACACGGCCTTCACCACCGAGCCGGAGCAGAAGGACGCCCCGTGGCTGCACGAAAGCCTGTGGCACTCGATGACGATCATTTTCTGGGGCTTTGTGGTGTCCTCGCTGATCGGGGTGCCGCTGGGCATTGTCTGTGGCACCTACAGCGCGATCGCGCGGGTCCACGAGCCCTTCATCGAGTTCTTCCGCTATCTGCCGGCGCCCGCTTTCGGCGCCCTGGCGGTGGCCATCCTGGGCATCCATGACGGGCCCAAGATCGCGATCATCGTCATCGGCACCTTCTTTCAGCAGGTGCTGGTGATCGCCAACACGACGCGCAAGCTGGAATTCGGCCTGCTGGAGGCGGCCCTGACGCTGGGCACCAAGCGCCTGCGCCTGATCACCCGTGTGGTCGTGCCCGGCATCCTGCCGGACCTGTACCGCGACCAGCGTGTGCTGTTGGGCTGGGCCTGGACCTACCTGATCGTGGCCGAGCTGATCGGCACCAGTTCGGGCATCACCTTTTTCATCACCCAGCAGGCGCGCTACCAGCACTTTGACAACGTGTATGCCGCCATCGCGATGATCGGGATCATCGGGCTGGGCATCGACCTGCTGCTGGCCTGGCTGGGCCGCCACCTCTTCCCCTGGGATCGCTCTCAGGGCAAGCATTGAGCACATGGGAAGCCCATCATGAGTGTCTCCTATCTCGATCAAACCGATGCCGTGCGCGAGCGCTTCGCGCGGCTCCAGCAGCGTGAGGTCATCCTCGAAGTCCAGGGGCTGGGCAAGACCTATGACTCGCATCAGGGCCCGGTGACCGCGCTCAAGGACGTGAACTTCAAGACCCACCGGCGCGAGTTCGTCTGCGTGATCGGCCCTTCGGGCTGCGGCAAGTCCACGCTGATCCGCATCCTCGCCGGGCTGGAGGCTCATACCTCGGGCCAGGTGCTGCTCGATGGCCAGCCGGTCAATGGACCGGGCAAGGACCGCGGCATGGTGTTTCAGGGCTACACCCTGTTTCCCTGGCTGACGGTCAAGAAGAACGTGATGTTTGGCCTGGAGATGAACAACACGGGCAAGAACGAAGCCGAAGCCCAGGCCCGTCAGTGGCTGGAGCTGGTGGGGCTGACCAAGTTTGCCGAGGCCTACCCGCATCAGCTCTCGGGTGGCATGAAGCAGCGTGTGGCGATTGCCCGCGCGCTGGCCAACCAGCCGCGCATCCTGCTGATGGACGAGCCTTTCGGGGCGCTGGATGCACAGACCCGCGCCAAGATGCAGGCGCACCTGCTGGAGATCTGGCGCAACATCGACATCACCATCCTGTTCATCACGCATGACCTGGATGAGGCCATCTATCTGGCCGACCGCATCCTGGTGCTCAAGGCGCACCCCGGCGAGGTGCAGGAACTCATTGAGGTGCCCGTGCCCCGGCCGCGCAGCCCGCTGCAGTTCGGCAGCCCCGAGTTCCTGGCCACCAAGGCCCGCCTGGAAGCCTTGATTCACCCTGCGTCCGATGCCTCTGTGCACGACGAGGAAGACGACGTCGTGCCCCAGGTCATCCGCATGACGGATGTGCACGACAACGTCGAATAAGAGGGTTCCGCGATGTTCTGGTCTCACCTCACCTGGGCCGAGTTGCCCGATCAATTGAAACAGGTGGCTCACTCGGCGATCCTGCCGGTGGGCGCCACCGAGCAGCATGGCCCGCACATGGGCTGCGGCATGGACACCGAGATCGCCGACAAGCTCTGTCGGGCGGTGTCGCAGCGCACCGGCGTGCCCATGCTGCCGCCGCTGCCCTATGGCTGCTCGCTGGGCCACAGCCGGCGCTGGCCGGGCACCATCGCCGTGCAGCCCATCACCCTGATCGAGCTGGTCAAGCAGATCGGGGACGGCGCGTACCACAGTGGGGTGCGGCGCCTGTTCATCGTCAACACGCATGTGACCAATGCCGCGCCGCTGCGCTGTGCGCTGGAGATGCTGCGCGCCGAGCACGACGACCTGATGGTGGCCGTCATCAACTCGCCCGACATCAGCGAGCGGGTGCGGCGTTTCCACTTTGCCGATGCCACCGACTGGCACGCCAACGACGCCGAGACCTCGCTGATGCTGGCGGTCTCGCCCGAGATGGTGCGGCCCGACCGGCTGCACGAGGCGGACGACCCCGATCGCACCGAGGGCCAGGTCTTTGCGCACCCGGTCAACCGCACCAGCGCCAACGGGGTGACGGGCTTTCCGAGCCGAGCCACCGCCGACAAGGGGCGCGAGGCCTTTGGCTGGATGGTGGAGGACCTCTCGGCCCTGATTGCACGTGGTCAGGCACAGACGCCGCCTCTGCCGCATTCCTATTTTGATTCCTGTTTTGTTTCCCCCCTCGGGCCACAAGCCTGAGCCTTTCTTCATCCGTTCTCACACCCGGAGTTCGTTCATGCATTCCCCCGAACAGATCGCGGCCATCCAGCAGTCCCTCAAGGCCAAGGGCGTGAAGTACTGCATCGGCGCCTATGTCGACATCCACGGCATCCAGAAGGCCAAGGTCGTGCCCATCGACCACTTGCCGCAGATGGCGGCCGGCTCGGAGCGCTACACCGGCTACGCCCTCGATGGCCTGGGCCAGGCGCCCAACGAGGACGAGCTGACCTCGGTGCCCGACCTGAACCACATCGTGCAGCTGCCCTGGGAGCCCAAGGTGGCCTGGATGCCTGCGGACAACCATTTCCAGGGCCAGCCTTACCCCTTGAGCACCCGCGTGGCGCTCAAGAACGTGCTGGCGCAGGCGGCCGAGATGGGCTTTGGCATGAACCTGGGCATCGAGTGCGAGATCTACCTGCTCAAGCAGGGCGAGGATGGCAAGCTGTCTGTGCCCAACCCCGACGACAAGCTCAACAAGGCCTGCTATGACGTGCAGGGCTTCATGGACAGCTTCAGCTGGCTGGACAAGGTGGGTTCGTGCATCAACGACCTGGGCTGGGACCTCTACTCTTTCGACCATGAAGATGCCAACGGCCAGTTCGAGTTCGATTTCAACTACAGCGACGCGCTGACCACCTGCGACCGCCTGACCTTCTTCCGCATGATGGCCAAGCATTACGCCAAGGAAGAGGGTCTGATCGCCACGATGATGCCCAAGCCCTTTGCGGACAAGACGGGCACGGGCGCGCACTTCAACATGTCGCTCTACGACCTGCATACCGGCAAGAACCTGTTTGCCTGCGACCCCAAGGACGATCCGCGCGGCATCGGCCTGACGCCGCTGGGCTACCTGTTCGTGGGCGGCATCCTCAAGCACGGTCGCGCGCTGTGTGCGGCGTTTGCGCCCACCGTGAACAGCTACAAGCGCCTGGTGCGTCGGGGGGCGATGAACTACTTCTCGTGGGCCCCGGTGTTCAACTCCTATGGCTCGAACAACCGGACCAACTCGGTGCGCATCCCCGCCGGGGGCGGTCGCTGCGAGTCGCGCAATGCCGACGGCGCGGTCAACCCCTACCTGGCTGCGGCGCTGGCCCTGGCCGCGGGCCTGGAAGGCATCCGAGAGGGCCTGAACCCCGGCGCGCCCAACGAGGACAACCTGTACGAGCTGAGCGACGCACAGCGCCGCGAGCGCGGCATCGAGTTCCTGCCCCAGACGCTGCAAGAGGCCATCCAGGCCTTTGCCGACGATCCGCTGGTGGAACGCACGCTGGGCAAGGGCCTGCGTGACGAGTTCATCAAGTACAAGACGCAGGAGTGGGAGACCTACCACCTGTCGGTGAGTGCGTGGGAAGTCGAGCGCTACAGCCACATGTTCTGAGTCCGGCCATGTCCCTGCCTTCGGACACCCGCACGGGCCTGGTGACCCGCATCAGCATCTCCATGCCGGAGGAGATGCTGCAGGAGCTCGACCAGATGGTGACGGGGCAGGGCTATGAAAGTCGCTCTCAGGCCATCGGGGCCATGATCCACACCCAGTTGCTGGAACACAAACGGCAACTGGGGGGCGAGGTCATGGTGGGCACCATCACGCTGCTGTATGACCGCTCGGTGCACGGCCTGCAAAAGCAGCTGGCCGACCTGCAGTGCGCCCACATCGACGAGGTGATCAGCTCGCTGCACGTGCACCTGGTGGGCCAGCAGATGATGGAGGTGATCCTGGTGCAGGGCCCTGCGGGCACGTTGCAGGCCATCGCCAACGCGATGATCACGCTGCGCGGCGTGGTGACGGGGCATCTGCAGTTGATGGCGGCGACCATGCCGCCGCTGCATCCCGGCGCCGCCTAGCGCCGGATCAGTCCGCTTCAGTCCGCGTCACGCCGCCTGTGCGTGGGCCAGCCAGGCTTTCCACCCCCCGAATGCCGTGATGTCGGTGGCGCCCACGGTGCCCAGCTCTTCGCATGTGAAGCCCGGCACCACGCGACCATCGGCCAGTGTGACTTTGCCGATGCCCAACGGGGTGGGGATGCCGGCCACGAAGCTGCCAAAGGCGGCACCCGGCAGCTCCCACACTTCCACCGCAATGGCCGCGCCGCCTTCGGCCACCCGGACCATGCCAGGCCGCGCCACCGGCCCACCCGGCAGGGCATAGAGCCGGTACTGTGGCGCCGAGGTGGTGGTGGCGACCAGGCGAGCGCCGCGCGAGGTGAGCTGCGGGTTGAGCGGCAGGCCGCTGAGGTGGGCGCCACACACGGCCACCTGCACGGTGCCAGTGCGCGTGGCGTCGGGGGCGTGCAGGGCGGAGGGCGCGTCACCGAGGTTCGCCCAGCGCTGTGCGGTGGCGCCCAGGGCATAGGTGGTGTCCTCGGTGGCCAGCTGCCGGTGCAGTCGATCGGCCAGGCGCAGCAGGCACAGGTCCCGGTGCGCGGGCGCCGCCAGGGTCACACCCCAGGGCAGGCCGGCCGCGTCGCCCGCTTGCTGGAAGCCCGCAGGCACCGCCACGGCGCTGTAGTCCAGCAGGTTCATGAAGTTGGTGTAGCAGCCCAGGTGGGCGTTGAGACGGATCGGGTCGGCCTGCATGGCGGCGATGCGGTAGATCGTGCCGGCGGTGGGTGTGAGCAGGCAGTCGATCTGGTCCCAGACGGCATCACACGTGCGCTTCAGGGCCTTGAGCCGGTACTGGCCTGCAAAGGCGTCGCCGGCGGTGCGGGAGCGCCCACCTTCGATGATGGTGCGCACCGGCGGAAACACGGCCTCGGGCTGCGCATCGATGAAAGACTGGATGGCCAGGTAGCGCTCGGCCACCCAGGGGCCTTCGTACAGCAGGCGGGCGGCTTCGAGGAAGGGCGACAGGTCGATCTCCACCGCGGTGCCGCCCAGGGCCTGCAGACGCAGGATCGACTGCTGGAACAGGCGCTCGGCCTCGGCATTGCCAAAGAATTGCCAGTCCTGCGCACGCGGTACGCCAAAGCGGAACGGCCCGGCCGAGAAGTCCACGCCGCTGGGTTCGGCCGGGCGACTGTAGGGGTCCTCGGCATCGAACACGGCGGCGCACTGCAGCACCGCATCGGCGTCTGCGGCGGTCAACGCGAACACCGTCACCGTGTCCAGCGAGCGGCAGGCCGGCACCACGCCGCGCGTGGACAGCAGGCCGCAGGTGGGCTTGAGCCCGATGAGGTTGTGGAACGCTGCCGGCACGCGTCCCGACCCCGCCGTGTCCGTGCCCAGCGCAAAGCTGACCCAGCCCTGGGCCACGGCCACCGATGAGCCCGAGCTCGATCCGCCGGAGATGAAGGCCGGATCAAAGGCGTTCCGACACGCGCCATACGGTGAGCGCGTGCCGTTGAGGCCGGTGGCGAACTGGTCCAGATTGGTCTTGCCGATCGGCACCGCGCCGGCGGCGATCAGCTGGCGCACCACGAAGGCGTCGGCTTCGGGCGTGTGGGCGAACGCGGGGCAGGCGGCCGTGGTCGGGATGCCGGCCAGATCGATGTTGTCCTTGATGGCAAAGGGCACGCCGTAGAGCGGCAGGCTGGCTGGATCCAGACCTTCGAGGTGGGCCACATAGGGCTCGATCTCGGCCTCGGTGAGGCGGTGGATGAAGGCGTGGTGGGCGTCGCCCGCCGCGCGTCGCTGGGCTTCGGCGATGAGGGCGCGCACATCCAGACCTCGCTGGTAGGCCGATTGCAGGCTGCTGAGGTCGAAACTGAGGTCCTGAAGGGTCATGGTTGGCACTCCGTGGGATCGGTCATGAAATGGGAGGGACGGGGGCTCAGACGGTGGCCTCGACCAGCACCAGCACGTCCTGGCCCGCGGCCACCGGCGCCCCCTCGCGGCACAGCAGCTTGTGCACCGTGGCGTCGTGCGGGGCCGTGATGCTGAATTCCATCTTCATGGACTCGACCACGATGAGGGTGTCGCCCGCTTTCACCTGCTGGCCCTCGCGCACGGCCACCTGCCACACATTGCCGGGCACGCTGGTGGCCACGGCGCGGCCGCCTGGAGGCAGGTCCAGCTCGCTGTCGGGGCCGGCGGCGGCCACATCGGCATCGCTGGCGTAATCGGCCTGGCCGTTGGCCACCCAGCGTTCGCGCTCGGCCTCGAAGGCGGCCTGCTGACGCGTCTTGAACGCGGCGATGCTGTCGGCCTCTTCGGCCAGAAAGCGGCGGTAGGTGCCCAGCTGGAAGGTGGCCGGCTCGATGCGCAGCGGGTAGCCGCCATGTGGGAAGGTGGCGCGGATGCGCAGCAGCTCGTCGGCATCGACGGGGTAGAAGCGGATCTGGTCAAAGAACCGCAGCAACCAGGGCTGGCTGAAGGTGTCGCGCACGGCGCTGTCTTCGCCATGACGCCAGCGGTTCCACATCTGCAGGGTGCGGCCCACGAACTGGTAGCCGCCGGGGCCTTCCATGCCGTAGACACACATGTAGGCGCCGCCAATGCCCACGGCGTTCTCGGGCGTCCAGGTGCGCGCCGGGTTGTACTTGGTGGTCACCAGGCGGTGACGTGGGTCCACCGGCGTGGCCACGGGCGCACCCAGGTAGACGTCGCCCAGGCCGAGCACCAGGTAGCTCGCGTCAAACACCACCTTGAAAACGTCGTCGATGCTGTCCAGGCCGTTGATGCGTCGGATGAACTCGATGTTGCTGGGGCACCAGGGCGCATCGGGCCGCACCGACTGCATGTACTTCTCGATGGCCAGGCGGGTCTGGGCATCGTCCCACGACAGCGGCAGGTGCACGATGCGGGTGGGCACCGAGATGTCATCCAGCGGGGGCAGGCGGTCTTCGGTGTCCAGCAGGATGCGCACCAGCTCGTCGCGCGGCAGGCGGGCCGGGTCGAAATGGATCTGCAGGGAGCGGATGCCCGGCGTCATGTCTTCGATGCCATCGAGCCCCTGGCCGCCGTGGAGCGCCTTCAGTGCCTCCATCAGCGCATGGACGCGAAAGCGCAGCTCCAGGTCCAGCACCAGCGCGCCGAACTCCATCAGGATGTAGCGGTCGCCCGCCTGGCGCACGACCACATGGGGCTTTTCACCGTCTGCGGGCACGTCGGCCAGGATGGGCGTGAGGCCTGCCTCGGGGGCGTCCACCGGGGCGGTGGGCAAGGGGGTCGACAAGGTGCGGATGCACGCCTCCAGGGCCTGTTCCCGCTCGGCCGCTTGTGCGGCGGTGAGGCGGTGGAAACGCACGGTGTCGCCTGGGCGCAGCTGGCCCAGCTTCCACAGCTCGGCCTGCACGACCACGGCCGGGCAGACGAAGCCCCCCAGGCTGGGGCCGTCCGGGCCCAGGATCACCGGCATGTCGCCCGTGAAGTCGATGGCGCCCACCGCATAGGCGTTGTCGTGGATGTTGGAGGGGTGCAGGCCGGCTTCGCCGCCATCGGTGCGGGCCCATTGCGGGCGCGGGCCGATCAGGCGCACGCCCGTGCGGCTGGAGTTGTAGTGGATCTCCCAGTCGGTGTCGAAGAAGACCCTGATGTCCTCGTCCAGGAAGAAGTCGGGTGCGCCGTGCGGGCCGTAGAGCACGCCCACATCCCAGTGGCGGTCAAAGGCGGGGATGGCCTCGGGCTGCAGCTGCTGTCCGGCTGTCCCGGCACCCGGCTGAGCCAGGTGCAGCACATCGCCCACGCGCAGGTTGCGGCCACCATGGCCTCCGAACTGGCCGAGGGTGAAGGTGGCGCGGCTGCCCAGGTAGAGCGGCGTGTCCAGCCCGCCCCCCACCGCCAGATAGATGCGGCAACCCAGCTCGGCGCGGCCGATCGCCAGGGTGCTGCCTGCGGGCACAGCATGGCTCACCCATTGAGCCAGAGGCGTGCCATCGAGCGTCACGCTCACGGGCGCACCAGTCACGGCGATCACCGCCGCGGCGTTGAACTTCAACGTGGGGCCTTGCAGGGTGCACTCCAGCGTGGCCGCGTCAGAGGCGTTGCCGACCAGCTGGTTGGCGGTGCGGTGGGCATAGGCATCCATGGGGCCGGAAGGCGGCACACCCACATCCCAGTAACCCCGGCGGCCGGGCCAGTCCTGCACGGCGGTCTGCACCCCCGCGGAGAGGACCTCGATGGTGTCGGGCTGGTAGGACAGCTCGCTGAGAAAGCGGGTGATCTGACGGCCCTCGCGGAAGACCGGGTGGCGCACCACCTGGCGCAAGTAGGCCAGATTGGTTTCGATGCCCGCCACGCGGGTGTCGGCCAAGGCCGCATCCAGCTTGACCAGCGCGGCCTGACGGTCTTCGGCGGTGACGATGATCTTGGCCAGCATAGGGTCGTACCAGGCCGGCACCTCGGTGCCACGCTCGACCCAGCTGTCCACGCGGGCGTCGGCCGGGAAGACGACCTCGGTCAGCAAGCCGGCGCTGGGCTGGAAGGCGCGCGCCGGGTCTTCCGCATACAGGCGCACCTGGATGGAGGCGCCCTGCGGCGGGGTGGCCAGCGAGGCCAGATCGGGCAGGTCGCCCGCGGCCAGGCGCACCATCCACGCCACCAGGTCCACGCCAAACACCTGCTCGGTCACCCCGTGTTCCACCTGCAGACGCGTGTTGACCTCCAGGAAGTAAAACTCACCGGAGTCGGCGTCGTACACGAACTCGACCGTGCCGGCCGAGCGGTAGGCCACAGCCTGTGCCAGCCGCACGGCGGTGGCATGCAGGGCCGCGCGCTGCGCCGGGGTCAAGCCGGGCGCGGGCGTCTCTTCGATGACCTTCTGGTTGCGGCGTTGCACGGAGCAGTCGCGCTCGCCCAAGGCCAGCACCTGGCCCTGACCATCGCCAAACACCTGCACCTCGATGTGGCGGGCGCGCTCCACGAACTTCTCCAGGAACAGGCCCGCGTCTTTGAAGTTGGCGGAGGCCAGACGCTGCACGGAGGCAAAGGCCTCGGCCACCTCCTCGGCGCTGCGCAGCAGGCGCATGCCGATGCCGCCGCCACCTGCCGTGCTCTTGAGCATCACGGGGTAGCCAATGCGCTCGGCCTCGCTGAGCGCATGGTCGACGTCGCGCAGCAGACCCGAACCCGGCAGCAGCGGCACCGCGTTGGCCTGGGCCAGGTCGCGGGCCGTGTGCTTGAGGCCAAAGGCCCGCATCTGAGCGGCTGTGGGGCCGATGAAGGCGATGCCGGCCGCCTCGCAGGCTTCGGCGAAGCCGGGGTTTTCTGACAGAAAGCCGTAGCCGGGGTGGATGGCCTGTGCGCCGCACTCGCGGGCGATGCGCAGGATCTCGTCGGCGCGCAGGTAACTCTGCGCCGCGGGCGCGGGTCCCACGCCATAGGCTTCGTCGGCCTCGCGCACGTGGCGGGCGCTGGCGTCCGCGTCGGAGTAGACCGCCACACTCTGGATGCCCAGACTTTTGAGCGTGCGGATGATGCGGCAGGCGATGGCGCCCCGGTTGGCGATGAGTACCTTGTCGAACATAGGGTCCTGGTGCGGGCCGTCCCGCGAGTGGGTGTCGCTCAGCAGGCCGTCCTGCTGGCCTCAAGATCAGGAAGGCTCAGACCGCATCCCACACCAGCAACTGGATGGGCGTCGGGTTGTAGGCGTTGCAGGGGTTGTTGAGCTGCGGGCAGTTGGAGATCAGCACCCACACGTCCATCTCGGCGCGCAGCTCCACGTACTTGCCCGGACCGGAGACGCCATCGTCGAACTTCAGGTCGCCCTCGGCCGTCACCGGCACGTTCATGAAGAAGTTGATGTTGGGCACCAGATCGGCCTTGCCCAGCCCGATGTCGGCGTGCTGCAGGGCGATCAGGTAGTTGTCGCGGCAGCTGTGCATGAACTTCTTTTGCAGGGCGTAGCGCACGGTGTTGCTCTCGGCCGCGCAGGCGCCGCCCAGGGTGTCGTGACGGCCGCAGGTGTCGGCCACGATGGTGAGCATGGGCCGGCCCTCATTGCTCATCAGCACCGAGCCGGTGGTCAGGTAGATGCCGCCCTGGTGCAGCATGGTGCCGGTGGCGCTGTAGTGCTCGGCCAGGTCGGCACGGCTGTAGAAGATGACGTCGGCGGCCTGGTTGCCTTCCAGGTCCACGATGCGCAGGGTCTGGCCCTGATCCACCTTGAACAGAATCGGCTCGCCGGCCGGATGGCGCTGGTTGAGCACGGCCTGGGCCGGATCAAGCGCGCTGTCCTGGATGCGGATGGCGGTGGCAGTCATGTCGCGTCCTTTCAGAGGTAGAACTGATCGGTGTTGTGGTGGGCGCGGGCGTTCTCGCCCCGCGAGGTGCGGCAGACGTCGTCCGCCGGCGCCGGGCCGCTGCGCCAGGCCACGATGCCCACCTTGCCCGGCGCATACACCTGGGCCGGGTCCAGCGGATGCGGGGCGGTCGAGACGGCCAGGATCAGGTCCATGTCGCAGCGCAGCTCGACGATGTCGCCCGCCCGGCTGTGGCCCGCCGCAAAGTGGAAGCGCCCGTCCTCGTCCACCGACACCTTGCTGAAGAGGTTGACCGGGGCGATCAGGTCACGGCGGCTCAGGCCATGCTTGCCGATTTCAATGAGCAGGCCATCCTTGCCCGAACGGTGCATGCCATTGCGATGGGCTTCGAAGCGGTGCGTGCCGTACTGGGCGGCCATGCGCTCGTTGTCCAGCAGGGCACCCAGTGGGTCGTGCCAGCCCAGGCTGTCTTGCGTGACGCTGGCCAGGGCCCGGCCCATGTCACTCATCAACACGTGACCCCGCGTGTAGTGCGCGGTGTGCTGCGCCTTGAGCGAGTCGGGCATGTTGTAGCGCTCCAGCGGGTTGTGGGCCGCATAGAGCACCACGCTGGCGTTCACCCCGGCGTTCAGAGCCACAAAGCGCAGGCTCGTGCCACGGCGCAGACGCCACGACCAGTGCCCGCCGCCGGGCATGCGCTCCGACCACAGGATCTGCGCGGGTGGGATGCCGTTCAGGGTGGCCGGCGGAAAGCTCTGCCAGTGCTGCACGGCATCCACGGGCGCCGCAGCCGGCGGATTGGGCGCGGCCGTGCTCAGGGGATCGGGTGGGGCAGATGACATGGTCGAACTCCTCAAGGATGGACAAAGCGAGAGACACCTGTGCCGTGCACAAGAATCTCCCGGGCTTTTGTCCCTCCGTGGAGCCACATCACCGTGGCCGATTGCTCTCGGACCAGACCGTCAGGTGGGCGACCACGCCTGACACGGAACCCTAGCGATCATTCAGCCCTGGCCCACCGGGGCCCGAACCGCTCTCCCACTGACATAAGCAAATCCAGTGCCAGTCGCGTCGGCCTTGTGGGCTCCGTGGCGCCAACCTCGCCGGGCCAGCGCTTGCGCTCAGTCGGTGCGCATGTCGCTCCGACTTGGTGCGTGTGCGTGTGCCTGGGCGTGCCAGGCCCGACATGCCGCGCCAAAGGCTCGGAACATCGCCATCGACACCGGGTTGTCGGCCGCCCGCCATTCCGGGTGCCACTGCACGGCCAGATTGAAGCCCGGCCGCTCCGGAAACGAAAACGCCTCCACCAGCCCATCGGGGGCCGTGGCCTCGATGCGGGCCCCCGGGGCCAGCCGATCCACCCCTTGGCCATGCAGGCTGTTGACCATCACCTGCTCTGTCTGCAGCACCTTGGCCAGGAGGCCCCCTGCTGGCAGGTGCACCGGGTGCAAGGGCCCGTACTGCTCGTCCAGCGGTTGTGCTTCCGAGGGCCCGCGGTGGTCTGCCAGACCGGGCTGTTCATGCACGGCCTGATGCAGGCTGCCCCCCATGGCCGCATTGACCTCCTGGAAGCCACGGCAGATGCCCAGCAAAGGCAGCCCGCGCGCCAGCGCCAGGCGGATCAGCGGCAAGGTCCATTGGTCGCGCAAGAGGTCCAGCGGCAGGCTGGGGTCCTGCACTGCCTGACCGAAATGCCCAGGGTGCACGTTCGACGGCGACCCCGTCAGCAGCACGCCATCGGCCAGGTCCAGCCAGGCCAGCAATTCGTCGGGATGCGCCGCCGGCACGATCACCGGCAAGCACCCGGCCAGGCGCACCGCCTCCACATATTTGCGCCCCACCATGTGGAAGGGGTGCGGGCCCCTCATGCGGTTGCACGCGGGTAGCAACACCCGCGGGGCATGACGGGGCAGAGGGCTGTTGCTCAGTGTCAGGTCGGATGCGAAAACGGCGGGCTCGGACATGTGGCGGCAGAAGGCGAGTGAAGACCGTGCTCTGCCAAGCAAGAACCTCACCCGCGGGCGTCGCCCTGACTTGATGACGCGCGGTGACAAAAAGAGATGCAATCTGTACGCAGGGCTAACGATAGCCCGCGTCGCCAAGCTGTCGCCTAACATTCCTGCTTGCTCTAACGAACGGGCGGGTGGATGCCGGCCTCAGACAACGTCAATGCAGTGAGTGGAGGGACGATGGGAGCGTGTTTCACCAAGACCGATCTGGGGCGCCAGGAACTCCGAGCCCGGTCTTTGCCACTGTCGCGCACGGCGCGCAATCTGCTGTTTGTCATCGACGCGGCACGGCCCGCAGCCGAGTGGCTCGGGATGGTGCAGGGCGCCACGCCCGACGACCTGCAGACCTTGCGGGACGCTGGGCTCATCGCCCTGCAGGTCGGCTCGGTCGCTTCACCTGGCGAGGCCCCGGCCTCTGCTGTTGCGGTCGTGGTTGCGTCAGCGCCTGCCGCGCTGTCCCAGGATGTGGCCCCTGAAGGCGCCCTCAGCTACCGTCAGCTGTACGAGCAACTCAACGCCCAGATCAAAACGCATCTGGGTCTGATCAAGGGCTACCAGTTTTCTCTCGAGCTTGAGAGGGCCAGCTCCCTGACCGAGCTGCGCGACGTGGCCATGCGTCTGGTGGACGAGGTGCAGCGCGTCAAGGGCGAGGGCGTGGCCCAATCGACTCAGATGGCGCTGGGCCTGGCCGGCTGAGCATGCGCACGGGTCCCCCGGGCAGGTGATCGCTCAGAGGGCCTGCACGCAGCGGTTGCGCCCCGCGTGCTTGGCCGCATACAGCGCGCGGTCGGCGCGTTGCAGCAGCACGTCCACGTCTTCGGGGGCGGACCACAGCGCATAGCCCGCCGAGAAGCTGACCCGCAGCGTGGGCGCCATGTCAGATACGAGCGTGGTGCGCAGGCGGGCCTGCAGGCGCTCCAAGGCCTGCAGGGCTTTGTCGGCCTCGTGCGTGTCCGGCAGGATGATGAGGAACTCTTCGCCGCCCCAGCGGGCGATCAGGTCGGTGTCGCGCAGCACCTCGCGCGCGGCCTGGGCGAAGGCCACCAACACCTCGTCGCCCACCTGGTGGCCATGCTCGTCATTGATCTGCTTGAAGTGGTCCAGGTCCATCAGGACCACGCCAAAGGTGCGACCGGTAAGCTGGGCGCGCTGGTGCTCGCGATCCAGGCGCTCCTGCCCATAGAGGCGGCTGAGCAGGCCGGTGAGGGCGTCGTGACGTGTCACCCGCTCCAGCGCGAGTTGCGCCCCGACCAGCTCCCGCCGTTCTGTCTGCACGCGTTCACGCAGGCGGG
>MESA01000005.1:60075-61725 GCA_001770775.1 Burkholderiales bacterium RIFCSPHIGHO2_12_FULL_63_20 | reverse complement strand
TGTGCGATTGCATCGTGATCAAGCCCATGATGAAGGCGGCCGACACCAGTTTGATGGCCTGCGGCGCCGGACGAAAATCCGGCAAGGGCATGACGAAGCCGCAGACCAGCAGGGCCAGGAGCATGCCGATCAGGATCACGCCGGTGCGCACGGCCGCTTTCGGGGTCAGGCTCATGAAACCGAACACCAGGCCCAGCCCCATGGTTTGCAGCAGGGCGGCGCGCCCGGTGGGCACCGTGGCGTAGGCGACCACCGCGACCAGGCAGCCCCAAAGGATTTGGACCGACATGAGGGCGGGATCGGCAAAGCGCTCCGTCCAGCGGCTGCGCACCAGGGGGTAGAACAGCAGCATACCGGGCACCATGAGCAACATGAAGGTGAGGCCCAGGCTGGGGCTGACGCGTTGCTGTGGGATGCCGAAGGTCACCAGCACCAGGAACCACACCAGGTAGACCAGGCTGCCGAGCAGGCTCAACAGCGTGCGGTCGCGCAGGCGCGGCTCGGTGCCCAGCAACTGATCAGACCAGGACAGGGTGGGCGCACTCATGTGCGGTCGGCCAGGACCGTGCGTGCACGGCCCTGGGCTTTGGCTTTGTAAAGCGCGCGGTCGGCCCGTTCCAGGTCGCGGTGCAGGGGCACGCGGCCACCGGGTTCGCACAGCCCGGCCGAAAAGCTCACGCTCAGGCCGTCGGCCTCACGCGACCAGTCATGCGAGCGGATGCGCTGCTGCAGCGCTTCCAGGCGTTGCTGGGCCGTGGGCAGGCCGGTTTCTGGCATCAGCAGCAGGAACTCCTCGCCGCCCCAACGGGCCAGCCGGTCGGTGGGGGTCAAGGCGGTCTGCGCCACCCGGGCGAAGGCCTGCAGCACGGCGTCGCCGGTGGCGTGGCCGTGGCGGTCGTTGATCTGCTTGAAGTGGTCCAGGTCGATGATGGCCAGGCAGAAGGCCTGCTCGGTGCGACGCAGGCGACGCACTTCCTCGTCGAGCAGGGCCTGCATGTGGTGGCGGTTGCTCAGCCCGGTCAGGGCATCGTGGGCCGAGGCCCGCTCCAGATTGGCCACGGTACTGGCCAACTCGGCGCGTTGGGTCAGCATCTGGTGGCGCATCTGGTAGCTCTTGAGCGAAACCTGGCGCATCACCGGCATCACGACCGCGCCGGTGCCCAGGCTGATCCACTCGGAGATGAGGTCGATGCGGGTGTCGTGCAGGCGATCGTGAAGGAAGGTGGCGCAGAGCATCAGGATGAGCGACCCCACGGTGGCGAGCACCAGTTGCCGGGTGTCCAGCCGGTGGATGTCGAACAGCATCAGCAGGCACAGCCACAGCAGGGCCAGGCCACGCGAGGCGTCGATGAGGGTGTAGGCCAGCACCACGGCACTGCAGCCGAATAGCACCTGAGGGAAGATCAGCGCCGGGTCGGGCCAGTGTTCGGTCAGGTCGCTGCGCAGCAAGGCCCAGAACAGCAACAGGCCCGCAGCACACCAAGCCGCGAGCGCATGCGCGGCCCACAGCGGGACGGCGTTCAGGCTCGCGCCAATGTAGGCCGAGGACACCCCAATGCAGTAGGGCAGCACCGTGATCTGCAGGCGTCGGCGCCCCTGGCAGGCGGTGCCCAACCAATCCGTGGCCAACACCCGATCACGAGACGTTGG
>MESA01000005.1:0-60047 GCA_001770775.1 Burkholderiales bacterium RIFCSPHIGHO2_12_FULL_63_20 | reverse complement strand
CCGAGCCTCGGCCGGGCTGGCGACCTCGCGACCGGCGTTGCGGGCGCACTGTGCCAGGGCTTCGATCAGCTGACCGTTGCCGGTGGTGCGGGTGCCGCCGGGCAGGTAGAAGGTGTCTTCCACACCGGTGCGCAGCATGCCGCCGAGGTCGGCAGTGGCCTGGTGAACGGGCCAGATCTCTTCGCGGCCGATCAACGTGGTCTGCCAGATCGTGTTGGGTTCGCGGTACTTGACCAGCAGCTTGAGCAGGTCGGCGTCCACCGGCATGCCCGAGGCCACACCCATCACGAAGTTGTACTCCAGGTGGTCGGTCATGCCGGCCTTCTTGTACATGCCCACCGAGCGCACGATGCCCACATCGAAGCATTCGAACTCGGCGCGGGTGCCGGTCTCGGCCATCACATCGAGCATGGCCTTGACCTTGTCGACCTGGTTGTCGAACAGCATCGGGGGCCAGGCCCACTCGCCGTTGTCTTTGATCTTGAGGTAGTTGAGGCTGCCGGCATTGCAGGCGGCGATTTCGGGGCGCACGGCACGGATACAGGCCACCGGGCCGGAGATGTCGGTGCCGACCACGCCAGTCGTCAGGTTGATGATGACGTCCGGGCAGGCTTCGCGGATGGCGGTGTCGATTTCGGCGGCCACCGCTGGGTCCCAGCTGGGGAAGCGGCCCATGCCGGGCGTCTGCTGGCGCAGGTGCACGTGCATGATGGACGCGCCGGCGTTGTAGGCCTCGCGGGCCGCAGCGGCCATTTCCTGGGCCGTGACGGGCACCGGGTGTTGCTTGGGGTCGGTCAGCACGCCGGTGAGCGCGCAGGTGAGAATGGCCTTGTCCATCATTGATCCTTGGTGAGTTCGATGTCGATCAGCAGGGCCTTGGCCTGCACCTGTTCGCCCGGGACCGCATGCACGGCCTTGATCACGCCCGGGGCTTGCGCGGAGAGCCACATTTCCATCTTCATGGCCTCGATGCTCAGCAAAGGCTGACCTTCGACGACCGTGTCACCCGCCTTGACCAGCACCTGGGCGACCGTGCCGGCCACCGGGGAGAGGCCACGGCTGGGGTCCTGTCCCGCGCCCTGGTTGGGCCAGGCCGAGACTTCGGTGAACACATGGGTGGCCGCCTCGACCACGAGGTGCAGGTCGTCGCCACACCACACGGCACGGACGCGCTTTTGCACGCCCTCGAGTTCATAGCGGCACCAGCCGGTGGCCGCGTCGTGCGAGAGCACGCGCAGCGGAGCGGCGGGGGCCGTGGGCGTGGGGTGGACCAGGTAGGTGTGACCCGCGCCGTGCTGCACGCGCAGCGCACGCTTGTCGGTGCCGCAGGCCAGCGGGATGTCATAGGCGACGACGCTGGCGGCACGCAGGCCGGTGGCGTGGCCTTCGCGGTGCACCGCGTGCAGGGCCGCAGCCAGCAGCCAGATCGCATCCGGGGCCACGGGGCGCTGCAGCAGGGGCTCGCCGTCGGTTTGCCACTGGTCGATCAGCGTGGTGGTCATGGTGCCGGCGCGAAAGCGCGGGTGGTCCACCAGGTCGCGCAGGAAGCGGGCGTTGTGGTTGAGGCCCAGCAGGGGCGCGTCGTCCAGCGTGGCGATCAGGCGGCGGATCGCGTCGTCGCGGTCGCGGCCGTGCACGATGAGCTTGGCCACCATGGGGTCGTAATGCGGGCTGACCTCGCCGCCTTCGCGGATGCCATCGTCGATGCGCACGCCGTCGAACAGGGCCTGCTCGGGACGCCACCAGGCGATGCGGCCGGTCTGCGGCGCGAAGCCGGCATACGGGTCTTCGGTGTACAGGCGCGCTTCGATGGCGTGGCCGCTCAGCGTGATCTGCTCTTGCGTGAGGGGCAGGGGCTGGCCCGAGGCCACGCGCAGTTGCCACTCCACCAGGTCCAGGCCTGAGATCATCTCGGTGACCGGGTGCTCCACCTGCAGGCGGGTGTTCATCTCCAGGAAGTAGTAGTTCAGGTCGGGGTCGACGATGTACTCGATGGTGCCGGCGCCGCAGTAGTGGATCGCCTTGGCGGCCAGCACCGCATCGCGGCCCATGGCCTCGCGCATGGCGGGGCTCACCACGGGGGAGGGGGACTCTTCGATGACCTTCTGGCGGCGGCGCTGGGCCGTGCAGTCGCGCTCGCCGATGTAGACGGCGTTGCCGTGGCTGTCGGCGAAGACCTGGATCTCGATGTGGCGGCCATCCAGAATCAGGCGCTCGAGCATCAGCGTGCCGTCGCCGAAGGCGCTTTGCGCTTCACGGCGGGCGCTGACGATGGCCTGGGCCAACTCGTCGTCCTGGTGAACCAGGCGCATGCCGCGTCCGCCACCGCCGCTGACGGCCTTGACCAGCAGCGGGTAGCCCAGGCGCTTGCCTTCGGCGATCAAGACCTCGTCGTTCTGGTCAGCCCCCAGGTAGCCGGGCGCGGTGGGCACGCCCGCCTTGATCATTTCCTGCTTGGCGCCGGCCTTGTCACCCATCACGCGGATGGCTTCGGGTGACGGGCCGATGAAGATGACGCCCGCATCGCGGCAGGCCTGGGCGAAGCCGGCGTTCTCGGACAGGAAGCCGTAGCCGGGGTGGATGGCATTGGCGCCGGTCTGGCGGCAGGCGGCCAGCAGCACCTCGCCTTTCAGGTAGGACTCGGCGGCCGGGGCCGGGCCGATGCAGACGGCCTCGTCAGCCAGGCTGACGTGCGGCGCCTTGGCATCGGCCTCGCTGTACACGGCCACCGTGCGGTAGCCCAGCTTGCGGGCGGTGCGGATGACGCGGCAGGCGATTTCGCCGCGGTTGGCGATCAGGATTTTGTGGATCATGGTGTTTTCGCAGTGAGCTTGTCCGCATGCGTCGCTGTCCCAGCGACCACCATGGAGCCGGCTTGGCCGGGCCATTGGTGGTGCCCCCTTGAGGGGGCGCGCGAAGCGCGTAGGGGGTGGGTCATGGCATCCAGGAGGGGGGGCGTTTTTGCATGAAGGCACCGGTGCCCTCCTGGCCTTCTTCGCTGAGTACGGTGCGGGCAAACAGCGCCGCGGCATCGTCGATCAGGTACTCGGCCGAGGTGTGGCGCGCGCGGGTGAGCAGCTGCTTGGTGTGGGCGATGGCCTTGGGGCCGCAGCTCAGGATGCGCGCGAGCGTGCGCTGCAGGGCCGCATCCAGGCTGTCCTCATCGGCATGCACCTCGTGCACCAGGCGGATCGTCAGGGCTTCCTGCGCATCGACCTTGGCACCGGTCACCGCCAGGCGCTTGGCCTCGGCGTAGCCCAGGCGTTCGACCAGGAAGGGGGCGATCTGCGCGGGCACGATGCCCAGCGAGGTTTCCGGCAGGCGAAAGCTCACGTTGTCGCGCGCCAGGCTCACGTCCGAGACGCAGGCCAGGCCGAAGCCGCCGCCCATCACGGTGCCTTCCAGCACGGTGACGATGGGCAGGCTGGAGTGGGCGTAGGCCAGGCACAGGCGCCCGAACGCGGCGTTGACCGCTTCGATCGGGTTGCGCTCGGTGACAGTCTCCCCCGCGCTCAGTTGCGCCTGCTGTTGCGCCAGCTTCATGCGGGCCTGGGCCATGTCGCCGATGTCGCCGCCAGCGCAGAAATGGCCGCCCGCGCCCCGGACCACCACCACGCGCACGGCGGGGTTGGCTTCGGCGTGTTCCAGGGCCGTCAGCAGCTCCTGCACCATGGTCATGGACATGGCGTTGCGCACCTCCGGACGGTTCAGGGTGAGGGTGCAAACGCCCCGGTCCAGCTGGACCTGAAGGGTGGTGAGGCTCATGAGGTGACCTTGTGATGCGTCGATCGATCGATTGGGCGGGGCATGGGGCGGAGGCGGGCTCAGCGCGCCTTCTTGGGCAGCGTGCCTTCGAGCTTGGCGATGATGCCCAGCATGATTTCGTCGGCGCCGCCACCGATGGAGACCAGGCGGCCGTCGCGGTAGGCGCGGGCCAGCGGGTTGTCCCAGGTGAAGCCCATGCCGCCCCAGTACTGCAGGCAGCTGTCAGACACTTCACGCACCAGGCGGCCGCATTTCAGCTTGGCCATCGAGGCCAGACGGGTCACGTCTTTGCCCAGCACATAGTCTTCCACCGCGCGATAGGTCAGCGAGCGCAGCAGCTCGACTTCGGTGCGCAGCTCCGCCAGGCGGAAGTGCACGACCTGGTTGTGGATCAGCGGGGTGCCAAAGGTGCTGCGTTCCTTGCAATACGCGATGGTCAGGTCGATCAGGCGGTCCATCATCAGCAGCGAGTTGGCCGCACCGTACAGGCGCTCTTCCTGGAACTGCAGCATCTGCATCATGAAGCCGGTGCCTTCGATGCCGATCAGGTTGCGCTTGGGCACCCGCACGTTGTCGAAGAACAGCTGCGCGGTGTCGGACGAACGCATGCCCAGCTTGTCGATCTTCTGGCGCTCGATGCCCTTGGCGTCCATCGGCACAATGATCAAAGACTTGTTCTCGTGGACCTTGCCCTCGGAGGTGTTGGCCAGCAGGCAGCACCAGTCGGCCTGCATGCCGTTGGTGATCCACATCTTGGAGCCGTTGATGACGTAGTCGTCGCCATCGGACTTGGCCGTGGTTTTCAGCGCGGCCACGTCCGAGCCGCCGCCCACTTCGCTCACCGCGATGCAGCCGACCATGTCGCCGGCAATGGCCGGGGCCAGGAACTCCTTCTTCAGCGCGTCGGAGCCGAAGCGGTGCAGGGCCGGGGTGCACATGTCGGTCTGCACGCCGATGGACAGGGGCACGCCGCCGCAGTTGGCCACGCCCAGGGCTTCGGAGGCCACCATCGAGTAAGAAAAATCGAGGCCCATGCCACCGTAGGCGGTGTCGTACTTGATGCCCAGCAGGCCCAGGTCACCCAGCTTCTTGAAGACCTCGTGGGCGGGGAAGTGGCCGGCCTTTTCCCATTCATCCGAATAGGGGTTGATCTCGTTCTCAACGAAGCGTTTGACGGTGTCGCTGAGGGCGAGGTGTTCGGCGGTGAATTGCATGGCGGTGTCCTTGTGGCAGCAGGCGGGCTGGAGGGAGATGGGGCGGTGGGGGTCTTACAAACGGGCCACACCGAAGGTGTTGGGGCGCAGCTGGCGCTGTTCGGCCTCTTCGGCCATGTCCAGGCACATCGACAGCACGCGGCGGGTGTCGCGCGGGTCGATCACGCCGTCGTCCCACAGGCGGGCGGTGCCGAACAGCACGCTGGCTTCGGCGTCCAGGCGCTTGCGGATCTCGCCGGACATGCCTTCGAGCATCGCGTCGTTGACGGGCATGCCGGCGCGTTCCATCTTCCCGCGCGTGACCAGCTCCATCACCTTGGCGGCCTGGGCGCCGCCCATCACGGCGGTGCGCGCCGAAGGCCAGCTGAAGATGAAGCGCGGGTCAAAGCCGCGGCCGCACATGCCGTAGTTGCCAGCGCCAAACGAGCCGTTGAGCACCACGGTGAACTTGGGGACGCGGGCATTGGCCACGGCCTGGATCATCTTGGAGCCGTGCTTGATGGCGCCGGTGTGCTCGGCCGTCTTGCCCACCATGAAGCCGGTGGTGTTCTGCAAGAAAACCAGCGGCGTGCCGGACTGGTCGCACAACTGGATGAACTGCGCCGCCTTGGTCGAGCCGCTGGGCTGGATCGGGCCGTTGTTGCCCAGGATGCCGACCAGGTGGCCGTTGATGCGGGCATGACCGCACAGGGTCTCGTGGCCGTACTCGGCCTTGAATTCGAGGAAGTCGGAGCCGTCGACGATGCGGGCGATCACCTCACGGGTGTCGAAGGGCTCGCGGTCGTCGGCGGAGATGCAGCCCAGCAGCTCCTGCTCGTCGTACAGCGGCGCGACCACATCGGCACGCGGCGCGGTGGCGGCATCCCATTTCAGTTTGTCGACCAGATCGCGGGTCAGGGCGATCGCGTGGGCGTCGTTGTCGGTGAGGTACTCGCCCAGGCCGGTCACGCTGGCGTGCATCTCGGCGCCGCCCAGTTCTTCGTCGGTGGCGTCTTCGCCAATGGCGGCCTTGACCAGCGGGGGGCCGGCCAGGTAGATGCTGGAGCGACCCTTGACCAGCACGACATAGTCGGACAGGCCGGGCAGGTAGGCGCCGCCGGCGGTGGACGAGCCGTGCACGACGGCGATCTGCGGGATGCCCATGGCCGACAGGCGGGCCTGGTTGGCAAAGCTGCGTCCGCCTTCCACGAAGATTTCCGCCTGGTACATCAGGTTGGCGCCGCCGCTCTCGACCAGACAGATCAGGGGCAGCTTGTTCTCGCGGGCAATCTCTTGCGCACGCAGGCCCTTTTTGAGGCCCATGGGCGAGATGGTGCCGCCCTTGAGCGCAGAGTCGCTGGCGGTGACCAGGCAGCGCTTGCCCGCCACGATGCCCACGCCGATGATGGTGCCGCCGCCCAGGACGGACTTCTTGCCGTCGTCGTCGTGCATGCCCAGGCCGGCCAGGGTGCTGAATTCGAGGAAGGGCGAGCCACGGTCGAGCAGGCGGGCCACGCGTTCACGGGGCAGCAATTGCCCGCGCTTGTCGAACTTGGCACGTTTGTCGGCAGAGCCATCGCGCACCAGCGTTTCCAGGGCGCGGACCTGTTCCAGGCGTTCCGTCATGCGGTCGACGTTGGCCTGGTAAGAGGGGGACTTGGTGTTGAGGGCAGTTCGCAGGGCAGGCATCTTGTGACCAGTCAGGAGAAGACAGGTCCACTGTAGAGTTGCTTGACGTTAACGTCAACCAAATGCTCACTAGGTAAACTACCTAGCTCTCGGCCGCAGGGGCGTCGCTACCCTTGCAAGGCCCCGGCCATCCGTTGCGGATGAGGGTGTGCGGCCTGGCCCATTAACATGGCGTCCGGCATAACGAAGTGGGGTGTTCTTGTCGTGGTGGGTCCTGTGAAAGCCAAAGCTGAAAATGCATCGACGTCCGAACTCGCGCAGCGCGAGGCCGGCCTGCCGCCGTCGTGGGCGTTTGACGACGAGGACGACAGCAGTGCCGACGCCCTGATGGGCATTGCCGAGGTGTGCGAGCTCTACAAGGTCTCGCCCCGGGCATTGCGCTTTTACGAGACCAAGGGCTTGCTGGCGCCGCGGCGCATCAACGGCACGCGGGTCTACAACAAGGTCGACCGTGCACGCCTGACGCGCATCCTGCGGGCCAAGTCGCTGGGCACGCCGCTGGCCGAGATCAAGCACTACCTGGACATGTACGGCCAGCGCGGCGAGGGTCGCATCCAGCAGCTGACCTATGTCATCGAGAAAACCGACGCCGCCATTGCCGAGCTGGAGGCCAAGCGCGCCCAGATCGACACGGCCCTGGCCGAGTTGCGCTTCATCAATGCCCGCAGCCGCCAGACTCTGGTCGACAAGCAGCACGAAGACAGCGGTACGCCCTGACGGGAGGCCCCAGGCGCCTGGGGTGCAGGTGGGGCCTTCGATGCGCTCAGTGCGTCACGGCGAACATCTGCCAGCGGCGGGCGTTGCGCGCCCGGGCTTCGCCCAGCGCTGAGGCCGCTTCGGACTGCAGTTGGCGCAGCGACTCGGTGGCATCCGAGTAAGCGGCCATGCCCACGGAGATGCCCACGCCCACCTCGTCACCACTGTGCAGCACCAGCGGCGCGGCCACGGCCTGGGTGACGCGTCGCGCCAGACCTTCGGCGGCCTCATGCCCACCGTGGCGCATCAGCACCCCGAAGCGCTCTGGCCCCAGGCGGGCCAGCACATCGCCCAGGCGCACCTGCTGGGCCAGCCGGAGCGCCGTCTCGCGCAAGGCCGTGTCGGCGGCGTCCGCGCCGAAGCCCTCACGGATGGCATCCAGCCCGTCGAGCTCCAGCTCCAGCAAGGTGAAGGGCTCGCCGGTGCGCATGGCATGGGCCAGCTCCACTTCCAGGATCGCCTGAAAGTGGGCGGCGGGGCGCAGGCCGGTGAGGGTGTCCACCTCGGCCAGTTGCGCCAGCTCGCGCAGGCGCCGCCCGGCTTGCAAGGTGCGTGAGGCGATCAGGGCCAGATCCTGCAGGGTGCGGCCCTGCGCGGCCGTCCAGGTCGGCCACGGCTGAGTGTCGAGCAAGGCCAGGGTTCCCAGGGCCAAGCCCTGTTCATCGCACAAGGCCGCGCCGGCATACAGGCGCAGTCCGGCCTCGCCTTGCACCAGCGGGTGGGTGGCGAAGCGCGGGTCGGCACTCAGGTCTTCGATGACCCAGGGGGCCTGCGGGGCCACCAGCACCGGGTTGCACAGGGATTCGTGGCGGGCCAGCTCCGACACGTCGACCCCCACGCGGGCCACAAAGACCTGATGGTCGGCCTGCATCAGGCTGATCACCGCGGCGGGGACACCAAAGGCCTGGGCCGCCACGCGCACCAGGGCCTCCAGGGCCGGGTCGGGCGTGTCGGCGCAGAACGCCAGCGCGGCCACGGCCTGCAGGCGTTGCGCTTCGTTGTCAGGGACGGGGTAGCTCGGCATGGGGCCTCCGGGGCGACGTCAGCGGTGTTCCCCAGGTTATCGGCGCCTGGCGCCGTAACCCAAGCCCCGAATTCGGGTGGGCCTCAGGCCTTCTTGAGGAACTCGGACTTGAGCGACATGTTGCCGATGCCGTCGATCTTGCAGTCCACGTCGTGGTCGCCACCCACCAGGCGGATGCTCTTGACCTTGGTGCCCTTCTTGAGCACCAGCGAGGAGCCCTTGACCTTGAGGTCCTTGATCAGGATGACCGCGTCACCATCGGCCAGCGGGGTGCCGTGCGCGTCGGTGATGACGGCGTCGGCTTCGCCGTCGTCGCTGGATTTGGTCTGGGCGGCCATCGGCCATTCATGGGCACAGTCCGGGCAGACGTAGTTGTCACCGTCCTGGTAGGTGTTCTCCATGGCGCAAACGGGGCAGGCGGGGATGGTGGACATGGTGAATTCCTCTCTCAAAGCGGTGCAAAACCCCGATTGTCGCAGGGTCATGTCGGGGCGCTCGCCTTTACACTTCGGCCATGCCCTTTGCTTCCCTTGGTTTGACTTCTCCCCTGGCGCGCGTTGCCGCCGACCAGGGCTTCGTGCACCCCACGCCCATCCAGACGGCCGCCATCCCGGCCATCCTCCAGGGGCGTGACGTGCTCGGTCTGGCCCAGACCGGCTCGGGCAAGACCGCGGCCTTCGTGTTGCCGCTGTTGCAGCAGGTGCTGGGCGCGCGTCGCAGCACGCCGCGCCGCCTGCTGGTGCTGATCCTGGTGCCCACGCGCGAGCTGGCCGATCAGGTCGGCGGCGTGACCCGTGAGCTGGCCGACGGCCTGGGGGCGCCCGTCAAGATCGTCACCGCGTTCGGCGGGGTCTCGATCAACCCGCAGATGATGGCCTTGCGTGGCGGTGCCGACATCGTCGTGGCCACGCCGGGTCGTTTGCTCGACCTGGTCCAGCACAACGCGCTGAACCTGGCCGAAGTGGCCGCCCTGGTGCTCGACGAGGCCGACCGCTTGCTCGACCTGGGCTTTGCCGCCGAGCTGGCCGAGATCCTGGCCATGCTGCCCCCGCAGCGGCAGAGCCTGTTTTTCTCGGCCACCTTTGCCGACGAGGTGCAGGCACTGGCCTCAACCTTGCTGCACGAGCCCGTGCGCATCGAGGTGCCGGCCGAGCCGGAAACCCGTCCTGACATCACCCAGCGCGCCATCGAGGTCGATCCGCCCAAGCGGGCGCAGCTGCTCAAGCACCTGATCCAGAACAGCGACTGGGGTCCCGAGGCGCGGGTGCTGGTGTTTGCCGCCACCAAGTACGCCACCGAACTGGTGGCGCACAAGCTGCACCGCGCTGGCATCCATGCGGCCGCGTTTCATGGCGACCTGAGCCAGGGCGGGCGCCGGGCCGTGCTGAACGCGTTCAGGGCCCATGAGCTGCAGGTGGTGGTGGCCACCGATGTGGCCGCACGCGGCATCGACATCGCCCAGCTGCCCGTGGTGGTCAACTTTGACCTGCCGCGCTCGCCCGATGACTACATCCACCGCATCGGCCGCACCGGCCGGGCGGGTGCCAGCGGCCTGGCCATCAGCTTCATCAGCCCCGACACCGAGGCGCACTTCCGCCTGATCGAAAAACGCCAGGGCCTGCGCGTGCCGCGCGAGCAGATCGCCGGCTTCGAGCCGGTGCCGGGCGAGGCGGCCGAGCTGGACGAGGACGGCCTGCCTGCGGCCCCCCAGGGCCTGGACCCGAACGGCGGTGTCAAGGGCAAGCGCAAGAGCAAGAAGGACAAGCTGCGCGAGGCGGCCGCCCGCGGCCACTGAGTCGCGGGCCCCGGGTCTGAGCCGCTCAGGCCGCGACCCCGAACAAGGCCCCCACCCCGGCCGTCAAGGCCATGGCCAGGGCGCCCCAGAACGTGACCCGCAAAGTGGCGGCCCCCATCGGCGCCCCGCCGACGCGCCCGGACAGCGCGCCCAACAGTGCCAGGAACAGCAGCGAGCTGCCCGCCACCGCCCACAGGAGGGTTGAAGCCGGGGCCAGCACGACCACCAGCAGCGGCAAGGCCGCGCCCACCGCAAACGTGGCCGCCGAGGCCAGGGCGGCTTGCACGGGGCGCGCCGCCAGGGTGTCGGAGATGCCCAGCTCGTCCCGGGCGTGTGCGCCCAAGGCGTCGTGGCGCATCAACTGGGTCGCCACCTGGGCGGCCAGGGCCTTGTCCAGCCCGCGTTTGACGTAAATGCCCGTCAGCTCGGCGTGCTCCTGGACGGGGGCGGTGGCCAGCTCTTCTCGCTCGCGCGCCAGATCGGCCTGCTCGGTGTCCGATTGCGAGCTGACCGACACGTACTCGCCGGCGGCCATCGACATCGCACCCGCCACCAGGCCGGCCACCCCCGCAACCAGGATGGCTTTGGCGTCGGCCCCGGCGGCCGCCACGCCCAGCACCAGGCTCGCGGTGGAGACGATGCCGTCATTGGCCCCCAGCACGGCGGCGCGCAGCCAGCCAACGCGGTGGGTCCGGTGTCGTTCGGTGTGTCGCATGGGGTGCCTTCCTGGGTTGCTTTGTGTTTGCCTGATGGGAGGCCGGGGCCCGATCGATGCGACAGGCGCCACGGCAGGGATTGATTGTGCGCTGCCCTTACTCCACTGACATCGCCCGCCACACGATGTTGAAAAACTCGTCGAACTGCTCGATCAGCGGCCGCCGCTCACCGCGCACGATGTGCATCAGGATCACGCGCCCAATGATGCCCATGAACACGTCGAGCAAGACCTTGGAGGAGACGGCGTTGTTGAGCACCCCGCGCGCCTGACCATCCTTGAGCACCCCGCGAAACGCGCCCATCAACTCGGCGCTCTCGTAGATGCCGATGTTGTTGTGCCGGGAGACCGGCACGGCGGTGAACAGCAGCAGGATCACGGCGGGGTGCTTGTCCATGTAGTCCACCGTCACCCACAGGGTCTTGCGCAGGCGCTCGCGGGCGTCGTCAATGCCCTGCAGGTGGTCGAGCATGCGCTCGGCCAGGCGCCCCAGCATCACGTCCAGCATGGCGTACACCAGCACCTCCTTGCTGCCGAAGTACTTGTAGATCGTCTGCAGCGAGACGTGCGCGGTGCGCGCCACATCGATCAGGCTGACTTCGTGGAAATCGCGTTGTGAAAACAGGCTCAGTACCGCGTTCTCGATGCGCTGCAGCGTGTCGGTGCGCATGGTCGCCAGCATGGCGCGGCGCTCGGCATGGGTGCGGGGAGGGGGGGAGCTGGCAGCGGATGCGGGCATGGGAATCCATCTTTCCAATCAGGTAATTCATATTACCAAATGAACGATCGTTCGCCGAATCAGGCGCAATCCTCTTGCCTTGTCGCGCGGCCTTGATCAACATGAGGCATATGCCGCAGACGCGATGCACAAAGGCATTCCATGCGACAAGACGACAAAATGTGTCGTACAGGATGTCTGTTCTACGGGTTTCCACTAACGGTAATTTTAATTACCGCCAAGGGTCTGAAGGGAAGGCATCGCGTCAAGCGGTCATCGCAGCCTTACCTGAGTAAATACCATGCCCATTCAGAACTTCGAATCCACCTGGATGACCGACGAGCACAAGATGCTGCTGGAGTCGGCCACCCGTTTCTTCAAGGAGCAGTGGGGTCCGAAGGACGAAGCCTGGCGCGCCCAGGGCATGATGGACCGCCAAGCCTGGCGTGACGCTGGCGCCAATGGCTTCCTGTGTGCGTCCATGCCCGAGGAGTACGGTGGCGCCGGTGGCGACTTCGGCCACGAAGCGGCCCTGATCCTGGCGCAGGCCGCCGCGGGCCAGTCCGGCTTCGGCGGCTCGCTGCACTCGGGCATCGTCGCGCCCTACATCCTGCACTACGGCACCGAAGAGCAGAAAAAGCGCTGGCTGCCCAAGATGGCCTCGGGCGAGCTGATCGGGGCCATTGCCATGACCGAGCCCGGCACCGGCTCCGACCTGCAGGGCGTGCGCACCTCCGCCGTGCTGGAGGGCGACACCTACAGAATCAACGGCAGCAAGACCTTCATCACCAACGGCCAGCTCGCCAACCTCATCGTCGTGGTCTGCAAGACCGACAAGAGCAAGGGCGCGCAAGGCATCTCGCTGTTCGTGGTCGAGACCGACGAGGTCACCGGTTTCCGCCGTGGTCGCAACCTCGACAAGATCGGCATGGATGCGCAGGACACCTCCGAGCTGTTCTTTGACGATGTGGTGGTGCCCAAGGACAACCTGCTGGGCCTGCAAGAAGGCATGGGCTTTTTCCAGCTGATGCAGGAGCTGCCGCAAGAGCGCCTGATCGTGGCCGTGGGCGGCGTGGGTGCGATGGAGCTGGCCATGCAGGAAACGCTGGCCTACACGAAAGACCGTCAGGCCTTCGGCAAGCCCATCTTCAACTTCCAGAACACCCGCTTCACGCTGGCCGAATGCCAGGCCTTGCTGATGGCCTCGCGCGCCATGGTGGACGCGGCGATGGTGTCGCACCTCAAGGGTGAATTGGGCGTGGAGCGTGCCGCGCTGCTCAAGTACTGGATCACCGACCAGCAGTGCAAGCTGATCGACGAGTGCCTGCAGCTCTTTGGTGGCTACGGCTACATGAAGGAATACGTGATCGCCCGCCTGTATGCCGATGCCCGCGTGCAGCGCATCTACGGCGGCACCAACGAAATCATGAAGGAACTGGCAAGTCGTTTTCTGTGATCTGACGCTCGCGCCATTCCGCCATCTTCTAAGGAACCATTCATGATCGAAGCGTATATCTACGACACCGTGCGCACGCCGCGCGGCAAGGGCAAGAAAGACGGCAGCCTGCACCAGGCCACGCCCGTGTGGCTGCTGCGCACACTGCTGCAGGCACTGCAACAACGCCATCACCTCGACACCTCGCTGGTCGATGACGTGGTGCTGGGCTGCGTCACCCCCGTGGGCGAGCAGGGTGCCGACATCGCGCGAACCGCCGTGCTGGACGCGGGCTGGTCCGAGACCGTCGCGGGCGTCACCCTGTCGCGCTTTTGCGCTTCGGGCCTGGAAGCCGTCAACCTGGCGGCCGCCAAGATCATGTCCGGTATGGAAGACATGGTCGTGGCCGGCGGCGTCGAGTCGATGAGCCGCTGGCCCATGGGCAGCGACGGCGGCGCGTGGGTGATGGACCCGCGTGTCAACAGTGCCTTGTCCTTTGTGCCGCAGGGCGTCAGCGCCGACCTGATCGCCACGCTCGAAGGCTTCAGCCGCGCGGATCTGGACGCCTTCGCCGCCGAGTCGCACCGCCGCGCCGCCGCCGCCCAGGCCGCTGGCCACTTCAACCGCTCGATCGTGCCCGTCACCGACCTCAACGGCCTGACGATGCTGGCCCAGGACGAGACCATCCGCCCCGGCACCTCGGTCGAATCGCTGTCCAAGCTCATGCCCTCGTTCGAGATGATGGGCACCATGGGCTTTGACGCCACCGCGCTCGACAAGTACACCATGATCGAGAAGATCCAGCACGTGCACCACGCCGGCAACTCCTCGGGCATCGTCGATGGCGCCGCCCTGGTGCTGCTGGGCAGCAAGGAAGCGGGCATCAAGGCGGGCCTCAAACCACGCGCCAAGGTGCGTATGTGTTCGGTCATCGGCTCCGAGCCCACCATCATGCTGACCGGGCCCACGCCCGCCTGTCTGAAAGCGCTGCACAAGGCGCGCATGCAGGCCAGCGACATCGACCTGTGGGAAATCAACGAGGCCTTTGCCACCGTGCCCATGAAGACCGCGCGGGATCTGGGCGTCTCGCTCGACCGCGTCAACGTCAACGGCGGCGCCATCGCGATGGGCCACCCGTTGGGCGCCACTGGGGCGTTGATCCTGGGCACCGCCCTGGATGAACTCGAGCGCACCGGCAAGTCCACCGCACTGGCCTCGCTGTGCATCGGTGCCGGCATGGGCATCGCCACCATCATCGAACGCGTCTGATCGGGAGGCCCCACACCATGACCGCATCCACCACATCCCAAGCCTTCACCTTCGAGATCGACGCCGACGGCATCGGCCTGGTCACCATCGACATGCCCGGCCGGGCCATGAACGTGCTGAACCCGACGCTGACCGCTCCGTTTGCCGAACTCGTCACCCGTCTGGAAACCGATGCCACCCTCAAGGGCCTGGTCATCACCTCGGGCAAGGCCACCTTCATCGTGGGCGCCGACATCGACCAGCTCACGCAGATCACCTCGGCCGAAGAGGCTTACACGCTGTGCGAAACCCTCAAGGGCATGCTGCGCCGCATGGAAAAGTGCGGCAAGCCGGTCGTTGCCGCGCTCAATGGCACCGCCCTGGGCGGTGGCCTGGAGCTGGCCCTGGCCTGCCACGCCCGCATTGCGCTCGATGACCCCAAGCTCAAGCTCGGCCTGCCCGAAGTGAAGCTGGGCCTGCTGCCCGGCGGCGGGGGCACGCAACGGGTGCCGCGCCTGATCGGCATCCAGAAGAGCTTCGAGCTCATCACCCAGGGCAAGGAGCTGACGGCCGCCAAGGCCAAGGAGATGGGCCTGGTCACCGATCTGGCTGGCTCACGCGATGAGCTCATCGCCAAGGCCAAGGCCTGGTGCCTGGCCAACCCCAAGGCCGCCGCACCGTGGGACACCAAGGGCTTTCGCATCCCCGGGGGCGACAGCAAGAGCCCGGCCGTGGTGCAGGTGCTGGCCATTGCCCCGTCGATGGCCAACGCCAAGGCGCACGGCAACTACCCCGCGCTCACCCACATCATGAGCTGCCTGTTCGAGGGCTGCCTGCTGGACTTCGATGCCGGCTCGCAGATCGAGTCGCGCTACTTCGCCGCTTGCGTCGTCTCGCAGGTCTCGAAGAACATGATCGGCACGCTGTGGCACCAGCTCAACGCGATCAAGAAGGGCCAGTCGCGTCCCAAGGGTCCAGCCGCGTCCCAAGTCAAGAAGGTCGGCATCTTGGGTGCCGGCATGATGGGCGCGGGCATCGCGTATGTCTCGGCCAAGGTCGGCATCGACGTCGTGCTGCTGGATACGACGCAAGAGAACGCCGACAAGGGCAAGGCCTACTCGCAAGGCATCCTGGACAAGGCCATCTCGCGCGGTCGCAGCACCGCCGAGAAGCGTGACGCGCTGCTGGCCCGCATCCAGACCACCACCTCGTACGACGACCTCAAGGGCTGCGACCTCGTGATCGAAGCCGTGTTCGAGGACCGCGACATCAAAGCCGCCTGCACGCAAAAGACCGAAGCCGTCATCGCCGCCGATGCGGTGTTCGCGTCCAACACCTCCACCCTGCCCATCACGGGTCTGGCCAAGGCCAGCGTGCGGCCCGCCAACTTCATTGGTCTGCACTTCTTCTCGCCGGTCGACAAGATGCCGCTGGTGGAAATCATCGTCGGTGCCGAGACGTCGGACGAGACCCTGGCGCGTGGCTTTGACTACGTGCTGCAGATCGGCAAGACGCCCATCGTGGTCAACGACAAGCGCGGTTTCTACACCTCGCGCGTGTTCGCCACCTATGTGATGGAAGGATTGGCGATGGTGGCCGAGGGCGTGCACCCGCGTTCTGTCGAGGTCGCAGGTCTGAAGGCCGGCATGCCCATGCCGCCGCTGGCATTGCAAGACGAGGTGTCGCTCAGCCTGTCGCTGCACATCTCGGCCCAGACCCGCAAAGACCTGGCCGCCGAAGGCATCGACTACCCGGCCCACCCTGGCGAGGCTGTGCTGCAGGAGGTGTGTGGCGTGCGCGGTCGCGTCGGCAAGAAGAGCGGCCAGGGCCTGTACGACTACCAGGGCAAGGACAAGACCCTGTGGCCCGGCCTGCTGGAGATCTATCCCCCGAAGCCCGAGCAGCCCAGCCAGCAAGACATCATCGACCGCCTGATGTTCATCCAGGCCAACGAGGCCGCGCGTTGCTATGAAGAGAAGGTCGTGCGTTCGGTGTCCGACACCAACATCGGCTCCATCTTTGGCTGGGGCTTTGCGCCCCACCAGGGCGGCGCGCTGCAGTTCATCAACGCGATGGGCGCGCAGGCCTTCGTCACGCGCTCGCGTGAACTGGCACAGCGCCATGGCGCTCGCTTCGAGCCTGCCGCCATCGTGGTGAAGATGGCGCAAGAGGGCGGTCGGTTCGAGGACGTGGCGTGACGACCGCCCATTCCGCAGCGGCGGGCGGGGCCGCGCCCACCGGCCCCGTGGACACGGGCTTGAGCGGGCTGCTGAGCGGCTTGCGCGTGATCGATCTCACGCGCAACCTGCCGGGGCCCTTCAGCACCCGCATGCTGGCCGACCTGGGGGCCGACCTCCTCAAGGTCGAGCCGCCGGAGGGCGACCCTGCGCGGGCCCTGGGGTCGCTGTTCGACAAGCTGAACCACGGCAAGACCTGTCGCCACATCGATTTTCGGCAGGCCGATGACCTGGCGCAACTGCGCGACTGGCTGTCCACCGCCGACGTGATGGTCGACAGCTTCCGCCCCGGTGTCCTCGCTGCCATGGGGTTGGACGCGGCCACGCTGCACGCACGCAACCCGCGTCTGGTCATGGTGTCCATCACCGGCTATGGCCAGAGTGGCCCCTGGGCGAACAAGGCCGGACACGACCTCAACTTCATGGCGCTGTCAGGCGCGCTCGATCAGATGCGCGCGCCCGACGGCACCCTGGCCCAGTCCAATGTGCAGTGGGGTGACCTGGCCGGCGGCAGCGCCATGGCCACCATCGCCATCCTGGCCGCGGTGTTCGCGGCACAGCGCACCGGTCAGGGCCGCCACATCGACGTCAGCATGACGCACGGCCTGCACGCGCATCTGGTCATGCCCCGCTCCACCGCAGCCTTGCTGGCGCCCATGCTGGGGCACCGTCCTGGCGCTGGCGAAGACATGCTCAACGGCGGTCTGCCTTGCTACAGCTTGTACCGCACGGCCGACGACCGTCACCTCGCCGTGGGGGCGCTGGAGCACAAGTTCTGGCGTGCCGCCTGCGAGGTGTTCGGGCGCGCGGACTGGACCGACCGACACTGGCAGCGGGGTGCCCTGCCTGGCACCCCGGACGCCTTGGCGCTGCGCGATGAAGTCGCTGCGCTGGTGGCGTCTCAGCCCCTGGCGGTGTGGGCCGCGCGCTTCGCCGAAGCCGATGCCTGCGTGACCCCGGTGCTCACCCTGGCCGAGGCCGAGGACCACCCGCTGTTTGCGGGCGACGCCGGCGCGCACCCCTGGCACGCCGTGCCCGGAGGCTGACGCGGCGTTACGGCCCGTTGCACATTCACCCCTTCAGGGGGGCGTCCCCGCGCAGCCTCACCTCCTAGACTCCCTGGCAAACGAATTTCATCCAGGGACACCATGATTTTGTCGGGCCGACCCGGTCAACTGGCCGGCATGCCGGGGCTGCCGCCATTGCCCTCTTCTGCTGCGCCGCTGTGGCGCGCGCTGGTGGCAGCCTGGCACACCGACACCCGTCTCTACCGTCTCACATCGGCCAGCCGTGAACGTGCGCTGCCCGCCGACCTGATGGTCGAGAGCTTCGTGCTCCACGACGCCGTCTCCGAGCCCTTTTCCCTCTACGTCAACACGCTGGTGCTCGACGCCCATGTCGAGCTCAAGCAGCTGTACGCCCGTCCCGTTACCCTGCTGACCACGCTGGCCGACGGCAGCCAGGCACACCGCAGTGGCTACGTCACCGAGGCCTGGTCCCTGCAAAGCGACGGCGGCCTAGCCCGCAAAGCCTTGTTGGTGCGCCCCTGGATCGCTCTGCTCGGCCACAGTCTGCAAAGCCGCGTCTGGCAAGACAAGAGCGTGATCGAGATCGTCGAAGACGTGTTCGCCGACCACGCTGGCATCGCTGCCTGGCACTGGGACGAGGACGTGCCTACCTACGTTGCCCAGGGCCTGTCTGCTCGCAACGGTGGTCGGCGCAGCTACTGCGTGCAGTACCGCGAAACCGATCTGGCTTTTGTTCAACGCCTGTTGGCCGAAGAAGGCATTGGCTGGCGGGTGGAAGAAGACGAGGCGGCGCCGGGCGGCCACCGCGTGGTCTTCTTCGTGGACAGCAGCCGCCAACCGCAAGACCCCACCAGCCAAAGCAGCCTGGGCGGGCATGGCATCCGCTTCCACGGCAGCAGCAGCCAGGAGGCACAAGACAGCATCCAGGCCCTGGCGGCGCTGCGCGCGCTGGGCCCCACCGCCACCGTGGTGCAAGGCTGGGACTACAAGGCCAACGCCGCCATCAGCGCGGAGGTGCCCACGGCGCACCACTGGGGCGGGACCGAAGCCAGCAGCCTGCAGAGCTGGCTGAGCAGCTACGACCCCAGCGGCGACTTCATCTGGGGCAACAGCGCCGAAGCCCAGTTCGCCGCCACCCGCCTGCAAGAAGCGCTGGAGGCCCGCTACAAGCGCTGGCTGGGCCGTGGCACCGTGCGCACCCTGCGGGCAGGCACCTGGGCCACCGTCACCCAGTCCACCCTCGATCCCCTGGCGCAGTTCGGTCAAGCAGAGGGTGACAAGGATTTCTTCTTCACCCGCGTGCACGCCCTGGGCATCAACAACCTGCCCAAGGACCTGAGCGAGGCGATTGCCCGCAGCCTCGGCGATGCCGAGTTGCCCGTGCCAGACGACATACGGGTCTCGTCGGCTGGAGATGTGGGCGAGGCGGTGGCCGACACCGACGCCTTGCGCGAGCGTGCCCAACGCACGGGCTACGCCTGCCAGTTCGAGGCGCTGCGCCGCAAGGTGCCCTGGCGCCCCGTGCTGCTCGACGACACCCGGGCCCGGCCACGTCCGCGCCCGACGGCGCTGGGCCCTCAAACCGCCATCGTGGTGGGCCCCCAAGGTCAAACCAGTCCCCAAGGGGCCGACGAACTCCATACCGATGCCCTGGGCCGCATCAAGGTGAAGTTTCACTGGCAAGCCAACCCCTTTGCCCCGCAGCGCGCCAACAGCGACCACAGCTGCTGGGTGCGCGTGATGCAGCGTGCCGCCACGGCAGGCGGCGGCCACCAGTTCATCCCCCGCATCGGGCAGGAAGTGCTGGTGGGCTTTCTGGGCAACGACATCGACCGCCCCCTGGTCATCGCCAGTCTCTACAACGGTCGGGGGGAGTCGGGTGTGGCGGCCACTCCGGGCGGTGCTGCCGCAGCCTCAGACACGGCCGCCCTGGCCGAGTCCACCGACCACTGCCCCAGCAGCCAGATGAACCAGGTCAACAGCGGCAGCGGTGGCCACAGCCCGGCTTGGCATGGTGCGGCCCCCGGTGCTGCCAGCCCCGGCAGCCCAGGTCAGGCGAACGCCGCGGCACTCAGTGGTGTCAAGAGCAAGGAATTTGGGGGCAACGGCCACAACCAGCTCGTGCTCGACGACACGCCCGAGCAACTGCGCACCCAGCTGCACAGCACCCAGCACCAAACTTGGCTGCAAATGGGGCACCTGCTACACCAGGCCGACAACCACCGCGGCAGCTTCCGGGGCCAGGGCTTTGAGCTGCGCACCGATGCCTGGGGTGGCCTGCGCGCCGCGCGTGGGGTGATGCTCACCACCTTTGGCCTGCGCAACGGACTGGGCCAAACGCCCGAACCCGCCGGGGACAACGCGCCCGGCATGGCGCTGGCCAAACAAGCTCAGCAACTGAGCCAGACCTTTCACCAGGCGGCCACCACGCACCAGACCGTCGGCGTGGCCACGGCGGTGGGCAGCCAGCAAGCTGGCCAAAGCGCCCTGGACGATCAGGCGGCCCCCGCGGCAGCCTTGACCAAGAGTCTGAGCGGCATGGTCAGCCACACCAGCTTGCCCAACGCCCAGGCCGATGCGGCCGCCAAGCTCACACAAGGAGGTGCCGACAAGGTGCCTCACAGCGCCGACCCGGACATTGCGCTTGTTGGGAAGGCCGGCATTGGTTTGACCGCCGGGCAAGACCTGCACCTGAGCAGCGGCGACACCACCCAGATCGCCAGTGGGCAAGACACGCACTGGGCGGTAGGGGGGCAGGCGCGGGTTCAGACCGGGCAGGCCATTGGCGTGCTGGCCGGGGCGATTCAGCCGGGTGGCGATGCAGCCGGCAAGGGGCTGACGATGATCGCCGCGCAAGGCCCGATTGACCTGCAGGCGCAGGCCGGGCCTGCGCAGGTGGCGGCCAAGCAAACGCTGGAGTTGAAGACGGCCAGTGGGGTGGTCAACATTGCCGCCGCCAAGAGGGTCGTGCTGGCGGTGTCGGGTGGCGCGAGCATCACCATTGAAGGTGGGCAGTTCACGGCGCAGTGTCCGGGGAAGATCACGGTGAAGGCTGGGAAGAAAGCGATGGTGGGGCCTGGGAGGATGTCTTGGGCGATGCCTCAACTCCCTCACTTGGAAAGCATTTGCATACCTTGTCTGCTCAAGGCATTGAAAGCAGGCTCTCCTTTGGCCGCAGTCTGAGGAAATTAAATGTATTTAGCTGTGAACAAGCTCCATACGTCTGCGCTGCACTCTCAAGCCATTGTCCGGATACAAGCCAGTGCATCAAATGGGCGATGGTTTGCGCTTCTCGACAGAGCCTTTGATCATGATCGCAAGAAAACCTTACGCTGGCCCCACGCCAGCGAGGCCTTATACAAAGGAAGTGATGGCATTGATGCCGTTTCACCAACTCTGTTGCAGATGAGCTCAAGCACCAGTGAGGCTTTGACACACGAAATCGCAAGTCTATTGCGGTATTGTCAGGGACGCCCCATGCTCAGTTTTGTTCAGAGTAGCTTGGATATTCATGATTTGGCGGCCTCATGGCAGGACGTCAAGTGGGCACACACTGAGGACGGGCAGCGCTTTCTATTGCGCTGGGCAGATACGCGAGTTCTCTCGTTCCTGCCAGATGTACTGCATGCTCACAATTGGGGGCGGATTGCCAAACCCCTACTTGCGTGGTTCACGGTAGATCGTTTTGGCGATCTGCAGGCCTTGAAGATGGGATCCGTATCCTCACACTGTTCAGAAGAACCTGTGCATCTTGGACCCTTGCGACTTGAGGATAAAGAACTGGCATCGTTGCTTGACGCTGCACAACCTGATGTATTGATCAACATGCTGTTTGAACAGATCCCTGATGTCCTGCCGGTCGGTGTCGAGCAGGCGAAGGTTTATTCATGGGTACAAAAGGCTTGTGATTTCGCATCTCAACATGGCATAGATGCTGCGGGGGACCAACTTGCTTTGGCGGCCGCGACCTGCCTGACCGAAGGCGCGGTGTTAGCTGACTCCAAGCTGACCGGCTTGTTGTGCAGTCATCAGCCCGGGCAGACGTCACTTGCAGACATATTGACCGAATTACTTCCGGTAGACGAGGTCTCTGCTCCATGAACCGCGTTAAAACTTCACGCTGGTGGCGTTACATCACTGCATGGATGTGGCCCAGTTTGGTCGTTCTGCCACTGAGTGTGGTGTTGACTTCTTGTTTTCAAGAAGAGACCAAGGCCTTGCCCTATTTGGGTGTGAACCACACCGATGCATGGGTGCCAACCTTTTTAATCAATGGCGAGGGGGGGGTTCTCAACGTGCCGCCTCTGGGCGGAGGCGGAGGCGAGGTCTGTTGTGTGACCATGCCCAAGCGCTGGCGCCCTAACCTCATGGTGACAGTGAAATGGCGCAAGCAGGGTCACTGGCTGAAAGATGCCCAGGGCAAATACGTTATCCAGAACGGTGGACGCGTGCTGATTGAGGGGGGGTGGGTCGAGCAAACAGTGCCTGTTCCTGAATACACAGACAGAGATCTGAGCCATTTCGACGTGCACTTCTTGCCTGGCGATAAGGTTCAGGTGAAGGTGAGCTTCATCTACCCTGAGCACAAAGACTATCTGCCTCGCTACCCTCAACAGCGACCCGCCCAGCTATGAGCACCGTCTCGCCCAACCCATTCCCTCACGGTGGTTATCGTCATCTCTCACCCCGTGAAAGCTTGCAGCGACTGAAGGCTTTATCCTGCATCCAGCCTAAGGACCGCAAGCCTAGTTGCAGCGGGCAGGTGCATGTTGGCCTGTTCTTCGATGGTACCGGCAACAACAAACAACTGGACTATGACGATCTGCCCCTGGAAAAGCGCAAACACAGCAATGTCGTGAAGCTCTTCCAGTCTTACCAAGACTCGCCATCTACCGGATATTTTCGTCACTATATTCCTGGCGTAGGTACCCCTTTTCCACAGATTGGTGACACCAACCATCCAGACGGTTGGTGGCCCGGGGGGGCTGCTATGGCCGAAAAGGGTGAGCATCGCATCGTTTGGGGCTTATTGCAACTGATTAATTCGGTGCATCGTTATGTGTATGCCGCACCTTTGATACAGCCTGGGCAAGATAAAACTATCGTCAACAATTTGGCCGGTATTGCCAATCCGGGCGGTATGCGCCGGGTGGCCTTGCGTACATGGCAGGACAAGTTGCAGGCAGCCTTGGCTGGTGCCAAGCCAGTAGTGGAGCAGATCAATGTATCTGTTTTTGGGTTTTCCCGTGGAGCAGCCGAGTCGCGCGCTTTTTGCAATTGGCTGTTTGAGGTTTGCAAGCAACAGGGCGGTGGTTGGACTTTTGCTGGTATCCCAATACGCCTCAGCTTTCTTGGCATCTTCGATACGGTTGCTTCTGTCGGGTTAGCCAACTTGTTCGATGACGGCGTGCTTCGCGGCCATCAATCCTGGGCGGACGATAACTTGGAAATTCACCCTGCGGTAGAGCGCTGCGTTCACTTTGTGGCCGGGCATGAGGTTCGTGCCTGCTTCCCACTAGACTCGGTCCGAGTCAAGGCAGCGTATCCCGGCAACGCGAAAGAGGTGATGTATCCCGGCGCGCACTCCGATGTGGGAGGAGGCTATGCGCCGGGTGATTTGGGTATTTCTCCTGGCTACCGCCAGATGTTCAGCGTCATCCCCGGTGCCAGCATGTATCAGGAAGCGCGACTCAGCGGCGTTCCCCTGCTCCCGTTGTCGGCCTTGAGCCCAGATGATCAGAGTGCGCTTGAGCCTCATGCGGACACCATCCGCCAGTTCAACGCTTACCTGAAAGGTGCCCAGGCTGGCGCTGCGCCCGTAGAGCAGCTATTACGCCGCCATATGGCCCTGTACTTTAGCTACCGTTTCAAGTACAGGCATAAATTCGAATCGAGACCCTTGTTTAGACAAGCCTCACCCGAGCACCAAGATTATCTGCGCCGAACCCAGGCTAACTTGATCCAGTGTTTAGCACAGCTGGGGCAGGGCGACCCGATGGCTCATGATTTCGATCCAGCCAAGGCGGCGCGCGTACGTCGTGAAAGTCTCGGGCAGATGGCGAAAGCTACGGGCATCTCAGATCTGGCAGACCAATCGTTACGCATGCAGCGATCATGCGAGGTGGCCGAGGCCATAGACGTGAGTAAAGTAACGCACGATATAGAAGTCTTTCTTGAATCAAATGTGCATGACTCAATGGCTGGCTTCATTAAGCAGCTGGATGAGTTCAAGCGCAATGGCATAGGATTGGCCAAGTTCCGAACTGCGTTCAGCGGAAATGACTGAGGCGCGCGCAGTTGAATCCTAATTGCTGTGGGCCAGTGGCCCAGCATGACGATCAAGTTTTGCTGCAGAACTGGTGTTGACGCTTGTGTCCAGAGTCACGTGTCAATGCCTGCCCCCGGTCGTTCTCGCTCACCCCCACACCACCTCCCCCACTGTGCGGCGCACCACCACCTTCCCGTGCCGCACCGACAGCAGCGCATGCCCTTGCGTGCGCAGCACCTCGTAGTCGTTCTCCGCTGACAGCACCACCAGGTTCGCCGGCCGGCCCACTTCCAGTCCATAGCCTTCGCCCAAGGCCATCGCACGCGCGCTGTGGTCGGTCACAAAGTCCAGCGCACGTTGCAGGTCCTCGTAGCCCAGCATGTGGCAGATGTGCAGCCCCGCGTCCAGGATGCGCAAGATGTTGCCGTTGCCCAGCGGATACCAGGGGTCCACGATGGAGTCCTGCGCAAAGCACACGTTCAGCCCGGCGCGGTCCAGCTCCGGCACGCGGGTCAGGCCGCGGCGCTTGGGGTAGGTGTCAAAGCGGCCCTGCAGGTGGATGCTCTCGGTGGGGCAGGAAATGAAGCTCAGCCCTGCCTGCTTCAGCAGCCGGAACAGCTTGTAGCAGTAGGCGTTGTCGTACGAGCCCATGGCCGTGGTGTGGCTGGCCGTCACGCGTGCGCCCATGCCTTTCACGCGGGTGAGCTCGGCCAGCACCTCCAGGAAGCGCGAGTGGGGGTCGTCGGTTTCGTCGCAGTGCACGTCCACCAGGCGGCCGTGGCGTTCAGCCAAATCCATCAGGAAGTGGAGCGACGAGACGCCCTGGTCCCGCGTGTTCTCGAAGTGGGGGATGCCGCCCACGACATCCACGCCCATCTCCACGGCCTCGGTCATCAGCGGGCGACCATTGGCAAACGATTCAATGCCTTCTTGCGGGAAGGCCACGATCTGCAGGTCCACCAGGTCACGGGCCTCGTCGCGCACGGCCAGCATGGCCTTGAGCGTGCCCAGACCCGGTTCGGTGACGTCGACGTGGGTGCGCACGTGCTGGATGCCGTGGGCGGCCAGCATGCGGATGGTGCGGTGTGCGCGCGACTTGGTGTCCTCGGGCGTGACCAAAGCCTTGCGCTCGGCCCAACGCTCGATCCCTTCGAAGAGGGTGCCGCTGAGATTCCAGTTCGGCTCGCCCGCGGTGAGGGCGGCGTCCAGGTGGATGTGGGGCTCGACCAGGGGCGGGATCACCAGCTTGCCGCCGGCATCCAGGCCATCGATGGCGGCCGCCGGGTCTGTCACGGTGCCGGCCTGGGGTTCGATCGCGCGGATCAGGCCATCGGCCCAGCGCAGGGTGAACAAGCCAGGGCGGCCGCGCAGGCGCGCATTGATGAGGTGGTTCATGCGGGATTCCTCGTGGAGTGGTTGTGGGTCGACAGTCGCCAGATCATCAACGCAATGGCGATGTTCAGGCGGTGTTGGGCATCGTTCAGGTCCAGCCCGGTCAGGGTCTGGATCTGCTGCATGCGGTAGTTCAGGGTGTTGCGGTGCACGCCCAGGCGCTGCGCAGCGGCCACCAGGTTGCCGTTGACCTGGGTCCAGGCCTCCAACGTCTGCGTGAGCACGGCGTGGTGTCCCAGGTCGTGCTGCAGCAGCGGGCCCAGGGTGGTGTGCAGAAAGCGGTCCAGCAGGCTGCGGTCGCGGATGGCCACCAGCAGTTCGAGCACGCCCAGCTCCTCAAAGCAGCACAGGCCCAGTCGCTCGGGAAACGACTGGGCGGCCATCAGGGCCTGGCGTGCCTGGCCCAGCCCGCGCGGCAGCTCGGTGGGCTGCGGGCAGGTCGCACTCAGGCCGGCAAAGACGCGCAGCGGCGTGTCTCCCTCGTTGAGCGTGTGCAGCAACTGTTCCACGCTGGCGCGGTGGCGGGCGAGCGCGTCGGCTTCGCCAGCCGGCAGCAGCGCGATCCACTGCTCGGCCTGGCTGATCACCGGCAGGGGCTGACCCAGGGTGGCCAGGCTCCGGCTCAGCTGCGACAGCACCTCTTGCCGAAACGATTGCAGCAAGGTCTCTGCCATCTCGGGCGCAAACGAGCGGAACAAGGCGGCGGTGCCCGCCAGTTGCAGCACCAGCACCTGGCGTGGTTGACGCAGGTCGATGGCCAGGCGGTCCGCCCGGTGGGCGAGCACCGTGGTGTCGGCGAGGTTGCCATCGAGCAATTGCTCGATGAGTTGCTGGCGGGAGCTGCCCAGCAACTGCGCCTGCACCAGGGCCGAGCCGATCGCCTCGGTCACTTCGATCATGGGCAGGGCGTAGGGCTGCTCGATCAGGGGCACGCCCATCGCATTGGCGTCGGCCAGGACGCTGTCGGGGATGTGGCGGATGTAGCGCGGGCCGGTGAGGATGACCAGGCCCGCGCAGCGCCGTTCATGCGCTTCGCGCACCAGTTGCCGCAGATTGGCCTCATCGCGCGGCTGGTTGATGCCTGTGACGAACACCAGTTCGCCCCCCAGTACCCACTCAGCAATCGACTCGTTTTCGGCCACATAGGGCCAGCGCACGGTCTGGTGCTCACCGGCCTGCCCGGCACGCAGGCGCATGGCCTGGAGCCGGGGCAGGAGCAGCACATCTCGGATGCTCAGGCTCATGCGCCCACACCCGCGTTCGCTTCACCCAGCTGGCGACGGCCCACGCGTACGCGCTGCACCTCGAACAGCACCACATAGCTCAGCGCCGCTACGCCAATGCCGACCAGCGGTGCCACCCAGGGCGAGACATAGGCACACACGGCGCCGATCGCATAGGCGCCCAGGCCGACGCCGTTGAAGCGGGGCAGGGTGGTGGTGCTGAGCTGCGGGTAGCGGCCTTTGTGGCCGTGGAAGAAGTCGGCCATGATCACGCCGCCGATGGGCGGAATGACCGAGCCCAGCAGGATCAGGAAGGGGATCAGCATGTCCGACATCCCGGCGATGGCCAGCAGCGTGCCGATGCCGGCGCCGACCAGGGTGATGGTGCCCCGGCGATCCTGGCGGACCAGGTTGCAGCCGGCGGCGGCGAAGTTGTAGATGGTGTTGTCCTGGGTGGTCCACAGGTTCAGGAACAGCATCACCACGGCCGCGATCGACAGGCCTTGCATCACCATCACTTCAACGATGTCGGGCTGTTGGTAGACCATCGCGCCGTAGGCGCCCACGACGATCATCAGGCCATTGCCGATGAAAAAGCCCACCAGGCTGGAGAGCACGGCGGTCTTGCCGTCACGGGCAAAGCGGGTCCAGTTGGTGGCCTGGGTGGCGCCGCTCACAAAGGTGCCAAACACCAGGGTGATGGCCATGTGCCAGCTCATGCTTTCCTTGGGCTGGATGGCCAGCAGGCCTTGGAGGCCGCCCGCATCTCGCGTGGCGATCCACAGCGACCACACCAGCAGCGCGAGCATGGCGGGCACGGCGACGCGCGACAGCAGGTCCATGCCCTTGTAGCCGATGAAGGCCGTCAGGCTGAAGCCAAAGCCGAACAGCACCATCAGCGGGATGGTCCAGCTGCTGGGCAGTGACAGCATCTTCACCAACACCAGGGCGATGGTGGCGGTGCCCCAGGCGTACCAGCCGATCTGGGTGAAGCCGAGCAGGAAGTCCGACAGCTTGCTGCCGGATTCGCCGAAGCAGAAGCGGCCCATCAGCACGGAGTTGAGGCCGCTGCGGCAGGCGATCAGGCTGAGCACGGCGGCATACAGGCCCAGCAGCAGGTTGCCGGCAATGGCTGCCCAGATCAGGGTCTTGAAGTCGAAGGCCATGCCCATCTTGCCGCCAGCAAACATGGTGGCCGTGAAGAAGGTGAAGCCGAACAAGAGGATGGAGGTGGACAGCAGCCCCTTGCGGGCGCCGGGTGGGACTTCACTGAGGGGGTAATCGTGATCGAGGTCGGGGGCTTGGGCCATGGTGGTGACTCCGTTGAGGGTTGGGCCCTGGTGACAGTGCAAACCCTGTGCCATCGAGCGGGTCGCGGCGTGGGCGATCCGGCCGTTCAGCCCGAACAAACAGATTTGTGCAATGTGCACAATGTCTGGCTTGGGGCGCGAAGCAATGCACCATGCGCAAGCAGGGCGACCAGGTGGTGCCTCGCGGCGGTGCGCCCAAGCCCGACTTCGGTGTGGGGCCTTGCCCTCGCGGTAAGCTGCACGTCACTGCTTCTGAAGGTCACCGCCATGCTCACTCCTGCTGCCCCCCTGCGTCCCTGGATCCTGTCTGGCGTGCTCGCTGCCCTGAGCGGGGTCAGCGGCCTGGCCCAGGCGGCGCCCCCGGCGACCGTGGCGCCCGCGCCAGCCGCTGCCACCTGTCCGGCCCTGCTCAACAAGACCTTCCCGCGACTGCAAGATGAAAAACCGCAGTCGCTGTGCCAGTACAGCGGCCAGGTGGTGCTGGTGGTCAACACGGCCAGCTACTGCGGCTTCACCTCGCAGTACAAGGGGCTGGAGGCCTTGTACGCCAAGTACAAGAGCCAGGGGCTGGTGGTGCTGGGCTTTCCGTCCAACGACTTCGGCCAGCAGGAGCCCGACTCGGGTCAGCAGATCGCCGAGTTCTGTGCCAACACCTTTGGGGTGAAGTTTCCGATGTTCGCCAAGAGCAGTGTCAAAGGCGCACAGGCCAACCCCTTGTTCGCAGAGCTCATCAAGTTGTCGGGCACGAGCCCCAAGTGGAACTTCTACAAGTACCTGATAGCTCGCGATGGCCGCACGGTGGAGGCCTACAACAGCATGACGGCGCCGGACAGCCGCAGCCTGGTGGCTGACATCGAGCAGGCGCTGGCTGCCAAACCCTGAAGCGCTTCACCATAAAAAAATGGCCCTGCCGGAGACCGACAGGGCCATTCAGGTGTGTTGTCCGTTTTTCTTGTCTCTCCCTGACGTTCTGCTGAGCAGAACCGCGTGACAGCACTGGGCATTACTGTAGTGGGGAAGCGCGCCGGGCACATCCCTCTCAGGGGGGAGGTGTGGCGCCGGCCTTCTGCGACCGAGACTGTGCATTTGGACACAAGCAGGCCGATTTCCTGTGGGCGTGCCTTCAAGTTGAGGTGCGAAGGTGTCGAAGAAGGACCCATGATGGTCTTGCAGGTAAGGGTCTCGCCCCTATCTGATGACCCAGATGGATCACACAGGAGTCACGGCCATGCACATGCTCTACAACTCTGACAGCTACGCTGTGGTGCAGATCGACATGCTGCCTGCACTGGGGGCGTCCGCATCGGTGGGCACCACGTTGAGCCTGACCCGCGGCGGCTATGAAATCGTCGACAAACACGCCCGCAAGGAGTTGTTCATTGAGGGGGCGCTGGCCGAGTCTTTCAAGGAAGGCGTCGATGCCCTGATCGAGTCAGCCCACAGCGTCGAGGACTTTGACGCCTATCTGGAACGCTTCGCCGGGATGGCGCAACAACCAGTCGTGATGCATTAACGAAAACGCGCGCGGGGTGCCTGACCGGCCCCCGCAGCTGGGGTGAGTGCCCATGCACGCTGCACTTCCCCCTGCCTAGACTGCGGAACCCTTCAAGGCGCTCTCGCATGTCACCGCCCTATATGGACGTCCACTTCCAGCTGTCGACCCAGCTCATCGCCTGGGCGCTCGGCTTTTATGCACTGTTCCTGCAGGGAACGGTGGTGCGCTGCGTGCGGGCCAATGACCGGGATGCTGGCCTGGGTTGGTGGCTGGGCGGCGCCCTGTGCGTGGGTACGGGGTTCTGGGCGCAGGCCTTGCTCAATCTGGTGGCACTGCAATTGCCTATCCGGGTTGGTTTTGTGGCGCCGGTGGTGATGGCGGCCTGGATGCCCGCGGTGGTCATCAGCGCCGCGGCCATCTGGATGCAGACCCGCACGCATTTTCCGCAGCGACTGCGGCTCGTCGGCGGCTTGCTGGTCGCCCTGGGTCTGTGCCTGCTGACCTTCATTCATGCCTCGGCCATCATGTTTCAGCCGGGCGTCTCATGGGATGTCTGGCGCTTGGCAGGGGCCCTGCTGTTGACCTTGGCAGGCTGCCTGCTCGGATCGCTCGCCATTCGCCGCAGCCTGGTGGCAGAGCCGCCCTGGTGGCGGCGTGGCCTGTTGGTGCTGGGCATCAGCGCCTTGTTCAACGCCGGGCAGGTGTGCATGGCGTGGGCCATGCAGGTGCCGACGGGGGCCGTGTGCCTGAGTGTCGAGCATCTGGCGGGCGAAGGGTGGGTGTTGGTGTTGTGCGGGGCGGTGCTGATGCTGATGATCATGGGCCACCTCAGCATGCGGCTCGATGCCCGTGCGCGACGACGGCAGCAGGCGCTGGTCGACTCGCTCAAGGAGGCGCAGGCCGCCTTGGACGTCGCCGCGCAACATGATCCCCTGACCGGTCTGCTCAACCGGGTCGGCTTCGAGCGGATGCTGCACCAGGGCTTCGAGTCGCCCAGCTCACCGGCGGTCGGGCCCTTGTGTGTGATGCGCCTGCACGTCGATGGCGTGCGCACGCTGACCGAGACCTATGGGCACGCTCACAGCGATCAGCTCATGCGGCACCTGGCCTTGCGCCTGCAGGCCGCGATGCGCGGCGGTGATGTGCTGGCGCACGCCGAATCCGACGAATTTTTGATGCTGTCGCGCGGGCTGAGCGATGAGCACGAGCTCGCCCAACTGGCCCAGCGCCTGTCGGCGGCCGTGCATGAGCCCTGCCTGATCGAGGGCAACGAGCTGACGGTCAGCGCTTCCATCGGCATTGCTCGCTATCCGGAGAGCTTCAATGCCCGCCTGCTGCTGGCCCATGCCAGCGATGCGATGCTCACGGCGCGCAAGGCCGGCGGGGGCGTCTACTGCTTTCACCGCAACGGCGAGGAGCAGGTGGGGGTGGACCAGGTGGCCTTGCAGCGTGATCTGCGCCACGCCATTGCCCGCGATGAGCTGATGCTGCACTTCCAGCCCAAGCTGTGCGCGGGCAATGGGGAGCTGTCCGGGGTCGAGGCCCTGCTGCGCTGGCAGCACCCGGTGCGCGGCCTGGTCAGTCCGGCCACCTTCATCCCGGTGGCCGAGCGCTTTGGCCTGATCGGCGAGCTGGGCCTGTGGGTGCTGGACGCCGCCTGCCGCCAGATGCGCCTGTGGCACGAAGCCGGGGTGGACGTGCCGGTGGCGGTGAACCTGTCCGCTCATCAACTGCGTCAACCCGATCTGGCGCAGCGCGTGCGCGAGGTGCTGTTGCGTCACCGCGTCCCGCCCGCCATGCTGATTTTGGAGATCACCGAGTCGGTGGCGATGGACGACATCGAGGCTTCCATGCGGATGTTCGACCAGCTCGACGACATCGGGGTGCAGCTGTCGATCGACGACTTCGGCACGGGCTACTCCAGCCTCAGTTACCTGCGCCGCCTGCCGGCGCGCCAGCTCAAGATCGACCGCAGCTTCATTGGTGACCTGGAGTCCAGTGCGGACGCCCAGGCCATCGTCGAAGCCGTGGTGCGCCTGGCCCATGCTCTGGGCCTGAAGGTGGTGGGCGAGGGGGTTGAGACCCTGGAGCAGGCCGCCATCCTCACCCGCCTGCAGTGCGACGAGCTGCAGGGCTATTTGTTTGCCCGCCCCATGCCCGCCCACGCCCTGCTGGTGTGGCTGGGACAGCGGGGCGCCGTGATCACATCGCCCCTGCCGCAGCATGGCGACGTGGACGCGCAAGCCGGCGACGGCTTGACCGAGGGCGAGGTGCTCACCACCTGGTCGGATCTGGGCATGGCCCCCTTGCTGCGCCACATTGGTCGCTAGCGCGGTCCGGTGTCATTTAGGCAGCAGGTCGGTCCCACACCGCCAGCAGTAGCGGCCCTGCGGATGCTGGTCGATCGCATCGCAACGAGGGCACACCACGTCGTCCGAGAACTGGCTGGGGGTTGCATCCAGCGGCGCACCTGTGGCGGCCAGGCGGCGCTTGGCCGTGAGTTCGGCCGTCACGATGCCCGTGGGCACGGCCAGCACGCTCCAGCCCATCAGCATCACGAACGACGAGATCAGGCGGCCGATGTCGGTTTTGGGCGTGATGTCGCCAAAGCCCACCGTCGTCATCGTGGTGATGGCCCAGTACATGGCCGTGGGGATGCTGGTGAAGCCATGCTCGGGGCCCTCGATCACGTACATGGCCGTGGCCATCAGCAGCGAGATCATCAGCACGAAGGACATGAACACCATGATCTTGCGCCGACTTGCCAACAGCGCCAGACCCAGCACGGTGTACTCCGAGACAAAGCCGGTGAGCTTGAAGACCCGGAACACCCGCATCAGGCGCAGGATGCGCACGTCCAGGAAGAACAGGGCGCCCGGTTCGATCAGCGCCAGGTAGGACGGCAGGATGGACAGCAGGTCGATGATGCCGAAGAAGCTCAGGGCGTATTTGCGCGGCCGCTCGATACAGGCCAGGCGCAGCACGTACTCGATGGTGAAGACGACCGTGAAGCCCCACTCCAGCACGTTGAGCAGCGATCCGTGGACCTCGGCAATGCTGGCCACGCTGTCGAGGATGACGGCCACCACGCTGATCAGGATGGTCCAGATCAGGATCTGATCGAAGCGCCGCCCCGCGGGGGTGTCCGACTCGTAGATGATGGTGTAGAGGCTACGGCGCCAGCCTTGGGCGGGTTTGTCCAGATCGGTGTGCATCCTCGCTTTATAAGCTTTCCGCAGGGGGATGCACACGGCGCGGGCGCAACACGCAGGCAAACTCTAAAATGGGCGCATGAACACCCCTGCTTCCTCTGCTGCCCGCGCTGACGCTGCCTCGGTTTTGCCCCCGGTCGAGCGTCGCCCCTACACCCGTGCGGCCCAGTTGCCCCAGATCATGCGCGAGCGCATCGTCGTGCTCGATGGCGCCATGGGCACCATGATCCAGCGCTACAAGCTGACGGAAGCCGACTACCGGGGCACCCGTTTCGCCGATCACCCCAAGGACCTCAAGGGCAACAACGAGCTGCTGCAGCTGACCAAGCCCGAGGTGATCCGCGAGATCCACGAGCAGTATCTCGCTGCCGGGGCCGACCTGATCGAGACCAACACCTTCGGCGCCACCACCGTGGCCCAGGACGACTACGAGCTGCCCGAGCTGGCCTACGAGATGAACCTCGCAGCCGCCAAGCTGGCGCGCGAATGCTGCGACAAGTACAGCACGCCCGACAAGCCGCGCTTTGTGGCCGGTGCCATCGGCCCGACCCCCAAGACCGCCAGCATCAGCCCGGACGTGAACGACGCCGGCGCCCGCAACGTCGATTTCGACACCCTGCGCCAGGCCTACTACGAGCAGGCCAAGGCCCTGATGGAAGGCGGCTGCGACGTCTTCCTGGTCGAGACGATTTTCGACACGCTCAACGCCAAGGCCGCCATCTTTGCGATCGACGAGCTGTTCGAGGACACCGGTGAGCGCCTGCCCATCATCATCTCGGGCACCGTCACCGACGCGTCGGGCCGCATCCTCTCGGGCCAGACCGTGAGCGCCTTCTGGCACTCGGTGCGCCACGCGCACCCCATTGCCATCGGTCTGAACTGCGCGCTGGGTGCCACGCTGATGCGCCCCTACATCGAAGAGCTGGCCAAGATCGCCGGGGACACCTACATCAGCTGCTACCCCAACGCCGGTCTGCCCAACCCGATGAGCGACACAGGGTTTGACGAAACGCCCGAGATCACCGGCAGCCTGGTCGAAGAGTTCGCCAAAGCCGGTTTCTTGAACATCGCCGGCGGCTGCTGCGGCACCACGCCCGATCACATTGCCGAGATCGCCAAGCGCGTGGGCGGGTGGAAGCCCCGTTGCCTGCACGACGGTGGCACCACAGGCTTCCTCAGTGGCTTGAAGGCCGCCTGAGGCGGACCTGGGCCCCGGCGGTGCACTGGGGCCGGTGAGGTCAGTCTGCCTGGCGCCGGTCGCGGTCCTGGCGGGCGTAGTGGCGGCGCTTGGCGTTGTACATCTCCTGATCGGCCCGGTGCACCAGCTGCTCCAGGCGCTCGCCGTCCTGGCTGGTCGCCCGGCCGATGGACACGCTCAGCGGAATGCCCCCATGGAACTGGTTGTTGACGGCAATCAGCTCATGCAACTGGTCGATCAGGTGCTCCGCGCCTCGGGCATCGGTGGCAGGCAGCAGCAGGGCGAATTCGTCGCCGCCAATGCGTGAGGCCGTGGCTGGGCGCTCCACCGCTTTGCGCAGCACCTCGCCCAGGCGCCGCAGCTGCGCGTCGCCGCCGGCGTGGCCGTTCTCGTCGTTGGTCAGCTTGAGGTTGTTCACGTCGATGACGATGACGCTGATCGGCCAGGGGCCCCGGCGCTCCAGCCGGTTGAGTTCGTCGCTGAAAAACGCGCGGTTGCGCAGGCCGGTCAGGGCATCGTGCTGCCCCAGGTACTCCAGATAGGCTTCGGCTTTCTTGCGCGCCGAGATGTCGGTGAGCGACACCAGCACCTGGTCCCACTCGGCCTCGTGGCCCGGCAGCACCGACAGCTGCAGGTACACATGGACCTTGTCCCCGTGCAGGTCGTAGTTCAACACCTCGCGCTGCTGGAACAGGCGCCCGTGCCACAGGTCCAGGAGCTGCTCGGCGAAGTGGGGACGCATGTCGTCGCGGAAGACGCACTCCAGCTTGGACAGCAAGGTGTCCTTGTCCGGAGCGCGGAACATGTCCAGCGTCTGCTGGTTGATGTCGATGACGCGGATCTCCTGCATGCAGCGCACGACGAACTCCGGGTGCACGTCCAGGAAGGTCCGGAAGTCCTCGACGCCCTGGGTGCGGACCTCGGCCAGCAGACGCTGGATGCCACTGAAATCCTCGACCCACAGCGAGACGGGGGAGTGCTCGAACAGGCCCTTGGCGTAGCGTTCGCTCTGGCGCAGGGCGCGTTCGGCACGGCGGCGTTCGGTGGTGTCTTCCAGGGCCAGCAGCACGCGTGCCCAGCTGCCCTCGTGGCCGGGCAGCACCGTGGCTTTGAGGGCGATGTCCAGGCGTGTGCCCTGCAAGGTGTAGTTCACCGTGTCGCTCTCAAAGCGCAGCTGGCCGTCCCACAGTTGCCCCAGCTCCTCGATGTGCTGCGCGAACATGTCGTCGCGGAACACCTGGTCGAGCGCGGCCACCAGTTCGTCCTGGTTGCGGGCGCCGAACAGGCTCAGGGTGCGCTGGTTGACGCGCAGCACCTGGATGAGCCGGGAGCAGTTGGCCACGCGTGCGGGCTGCTCGCGCAGGAAGTGGCGCAGGTCGGTGACGCCCTCCTGGCGCCATTGGTCGAACTGGGCCTTGACGGCGCTGAAGTCTTCCAGCCACAGCGACACCGGGGCCAGGTCAAACATTTCTGCGTACAGATCGGTGGGCATGGCGTGGGTCTTTCGGGTGTCAAACGGCTCAGCTGGCGTAGGGGTCGTCGAAACCGAGGGCCGCCAGGATCTCGCGTTCACGCTGCTCCATGGCCTGGGCTTCGTCGTCTTCCTGGTGATCCCAGCCCTGCGCGTGCAGGGCACCGTGCACCAGCATGTGGGCGTAGTGCGCCACCAGTGCCTTGTTCTGCTCTTGCGCCTCGCGCTCGATCACCGGCGCGCACAGGATCAGGTCGGCCATCACCACCGGCTCTTGCGTGTAGTCGAAGGTCAGCACATTGGTGGCGTAGTCCTTCTGGCGGTAGTCGCGGTTGAGGGCCTGGCCCTCTTCGGCGTCCACCATGCGCACGGTCAATTCGGCATCGGTCTCCAGCGCGGCTTTCAGCCAGCGGGCCACCTTGTGGCGGGGTAGCAGGTCGCGGTGGCGCTTGTCAGCAAATTGCAGGCTCAGGCTCAGGGTCGGTTTCATGGGGTGGGCAGGTCGGAGTCGGGCACAGCGGCCCCGGGGCGGTCGGTGGCACGCGGCGGGCGGCCGGTGCGCGGGGCTTCCGGCTCGCTGGCCTGGGCCGCGTCATAGGCCTCGACGATGCGCTGGACCAGCGGGTGGCGCACCACGTCGGCCGAGGTGAAGCGAGTGAAGGCCACGCCATTGACCCGCTTGAGGATGCGTTCGGCCTCGATCAGGCCGCTGCGCGCGCCGCGCGGCAGGTCGATCTGGCTGACGTCGCCGGTCACCACCGCGCGCGAGCCAAAGCCGATGCGGGTGAGGAACATTTTCATCTGCTCGGGCGTGGTGTTTTGCGCCTCGTCGAGGATGATGAAGGCGTGGTTGAGCGTGCGGCCGCGCATGAAGGCCAGCGGCGCAATCTCGATCAGGCCCTTCTCGAAGGCCTTGGTCACGCGGTCAAACCCCATCAGGTCGTACAGCGCGTCGTACAGCGGACGCAGGTAGGGGTCGACCTTCTGCGTGAGGTCGCCCGGCAAAAAGCCCAGGCGCTCACCGGCTTCCACGGCCGGGCGTGTCAGGATGATGCGCTGCACGCTGCTGCGCTCCAGCGCGTCCACCGCACATGCCACCGCCAGGAAGGTCTTGCCCGTGCCCGCCGGCCCGATGCCGAAGGTCAGGTCGTGGCCCAGCACCTGGCGCAGGTAGCTAACCTGGTTGGGCGTGCGGCCTTGCAGGTCGGCGCGGCGGGTGTGCAGCGTGGGGCCGTCCGTGCCCTCGTCGGGCAGGGGCGGGGCCGCGTCGGTGGTGCTGCCGCGCTTGGGCTGCTGGGCACGTTGCCGGGCCGCCAGCACGGAGGTGATGGCCAGCTGCACCATCTCGGCGCTCAGCGGCCGCGCACATTGCGCATAGAGAGATTCCAGCAACTCGACCACCTGCTGCGGCACGCCGCGCGCGCCCTCGATGCGGAAGTGCTCGCCACGCCGGCTCAGCGTCACATTGAAGGCCGCTTCGATCGTGCGCAGATGTTCGTCCAGCGATCCGCACAGATGCGCAAGTCGGGAGTTATCCGGGGGTGAAAAGCTGTGGCGCAGTTGCATGGAGGCCTGTAATGAGCGAAAGCACGCAAATTGTCGCTTGCCGTGCGCGTCAATGGGCGACATCTCTTGCGAAAATCAATCGATCTTTGTAGCGCACGCCAGCCGTGCCGGAGCAGGAGTCGTTTTGAGCATGTCGTATCGCGGGTGGCAATCCTGGGCCCGCCGTTTCCGTCAGGAGTGGAGCACCGCCGAGGAGGGGGGCAGCGATGCCGCGCCCGACCGCACCGGCGGCGTCTCGCGGCGCCTGTTCTGGATGGCATTGTTCATGGGCTTGTTGCTGGCCGGGTCGGTGGGCTGGGGCCTGCTGCTGCTCAACCGCGAGGCCGTGCGCCTGAGCCATCCGGCCACTGGCAACCTGGTGGGGGAGGGCGTCCAGACGTTCCGCCACGCGTGGGTGGTGCTCAGCGACGCTGAGCGCTTTCCCGACGGGGCGACGGGGCGGATGGTGGCCCTGCCCGACGAGTGGGCGATCAACCACCCTCGCCACGCAGGCGGCATCTGGTATCGCTTCCAGCTGGATGGCGTGGCCGCCCGTGATGCCGCCGGCGAGAGCCTGCGAGCGATCTACATTGAGCGTGCCTGCTCCAACGTCGAGGTGCACCTCAATGGGCAGGTGCTCTACCGTGGTGGCCGCATGACCGACCCCTATGCTCGCCACTGCTACCGCTCTCATGTGGTCGCCCTGCCCTCAGGGCTGCTCAAGGCACGGGGCAATGTGCTCGACCTCAAGGTGGTGGGCTATCCGCTGGAACAGGTGGCGGCCCGCCAGCGCGCCGGCGGACTGGCGTCGGTGCGCATCGGCGCGCTGTCCGACATCCGCGACCTGTCCGACGAGCAGGAGTTCTGGACCTCGACCCTGGCGGGGGTGCTGGGTGGCATCCTGGCGGTGATGGGCCTGTTTGCGCTGGGGCTGGCCTGGATCCGTCGCCTGGACTATCTCATGTACTTTGGCCTGCTGACCACCGGCTGGTCCCTGGCCACGGCGCGCTTCTGGCTGACCGAGCTGCCGGCGCCCAATGCCACGGTCGAGGTGATGATCGCCATGATGTTTGCGCCGCTGGTGGGCTGTGCCGTGCAGTTCATCCTGTGCTACGCCGGTGCCCGTGCCCAGCCCATGATCAGCGCCGTGTGGATGTGGCGCGTGCGCGCCTGGCTGTGGGCGCAGTGCGCGCTGCTGCCCCTGACCCTGCTGTGGCTGGGCTTTGACCGCATTTTCGCGGGTGTGAGCCTGTGGTACCCGATCTTTGCCGTCGAGATCTGCGCCGGCATCGGCTACTTCCTGTGGGCGGCCGGCAAGCGGCGCCGACCCGAGTTCTGGTTGATGTCGGTGATCATGGGCGTGGTCGTGGCGGTGCTGGGCATTGAGCTGTCCTACCAGGCTGGCTGGATCAAGCTGTGGGGCGTCCATGTCACCCACTTCGTGATGCCGGTGCTGTATGCGGCCGTGGCCATCCGCCTGATGCAGGTGTACGCCAAGGCCCTGCAGGCGGCGCAAGGCGCCAAAGCCAAGCTGGAGCAGCGCGTCAAGGAGGTCACGGCCGAGATGGAGCGCAACTTCAACCAGATCGCCGAACTGCGCGCCGAGCAGGTGGCCGAGAAGGAGCGCAAGCGCATCGCCTCCGACCTGCACGACGACCTGGGGGCCAAGCTTCTGACCATCGTCCACACCAGCAACAACGACCGCATCTCGACGCTGGCGCGCGAAGCGCTCGAAGAGATGCGCCTGTCGGTGCGCGGCCTGACCGGGCGGCCCATGGTGCTGTCCGATGCGCTGGCCGACTGGCGCGCCGAGGTGGTCTCGCGCCTGCGTCAGGCCGGCATCGAGTGCGAATGGCGCAACCCCAACGACATCATCGAAGAGCCCCTGTCTTCGCGCACCTATGTGCAGACCACGCGCATCCTGCGCGAAGCGGTCAGCAACGTCATCAAGCACAGCGGCGCGTCGCACGTGATCGTGTCGGCCGAGGTGCACCTGGACTTGCACGATTTCGTGCTGGTCATCCAGGACAACGGCAAGGGCATCGAGCTGGCCCTGGATGACCGCACCGACCGCGGTCATGGCATGACCAGCATGAAGCACCGCGCCAAACAGCTCAGTGGACAGTGTCTGGTGGAGTCCGGCCCCGGTTTCGGGACCGTCATCCGCCTGACGCTGCCCCTTGAAGTCGCCACCATGCAGCATCCAGGGCCTACCCTGGCGCGCATGGTGGATCACGTGCGCAGTCAGTGAGCGCGCACGTTCCATCCGTAGAGAGAGGTCACACCACCATGAAGCAAATTCTTCTCCTCGAAGATCTGCCCGAGATCCGCGCCTGGCTCAAAGCCCTGGCCCTGCAGGTGTTCCCGGACGCCCAGATCAGCGAGGCCTCCCGCATCCATGACGCGCTGGAGTTGGTCAATGCCGTGCGCTTCGATGTGGCGATGCTCGATCTGGGACTGCCCGATGGCTCCGGTGTGGAGGTGGTGCAGGCATTGCGCGAGAAGCAGCCCGAAGCCCAGTCGGTGGTCGTGACCATCCACGAAGACGACGATCACCTCTTCCCCGCGCTGCAGGCCGGCGCGTTTGGTTACCTGCTCAAGGAGCAGACACGCGAGCAGCTTTCCGAACAGCTGCAGCGCATCAGCCAGGGTGAGCCCCCGCTGTCGCCCTCCATCGCCCGCCGCGTGATCCAGTACTTCACGACGCAGGCCCGCCAGCAACACATGCGCGAACCCGACAACGTGACCCCGCACGTGCAACTGACCGACCGCGAAAACGAGGTGCTGCTGCGCGTGGCCAAGGGCTTCACGCTGCCCGAAATCGGGGTGCAGCTCAACCTGTCGCGCCACACCATTGCCGACTACGTCAAGCAGATCTACCGCAAGCTCAATGTGTCGTCACGGGCCGAAGCAGCGCTGGAAGCGCAGCGTCTGGGCCTGTTCCGTCGTTAAACTGGCGCGATGATCTCTCGACTGACCGGGGTGCTGTCTGAAAAGGCCCCTCCCTTTGTGCTGGTGGACGTCAACGGCGTCGGCTACGAAGTGCAGGTGCCCATGAGCACCTTCTACAACCTCCCCGAGCTCGGTGCCAAGGTCACGCTGTTGACCCAGTTCATCGTGCGCGAGGACGCGCAGCTGCTCTATGGCTTTCTCACGCCGACCGAGCGGGCGTCCTTTCGCGAGCTGATCAAGATCAGTGGCGTGGGACCACGCATCGCGCTGGCGCTGCTGTCGGGCTTGAACACAGACGAGCTGGCCCAGGCCGTGGCGGCGCAGGACACCAGCCGCCTGGTCAAGGTGCCCGGCATTGGCAAGAAGACCGCCGAGCGCCTGCTGCTGGAGCTCAAGGGCAAGATGGCCCCGGTGCTGGCCACGCCCGACTGGAGCGCGGTCAGTGACACGCAGACCGACATCTTGCAGGCCCTGATCGCCCTGGGCTACTCCGACAAGGAGGCCCAACTGGCCCTCAAGGCGCTGCCGAGCGATGTGACCGTGAGCGAGGGCATCAAGCAGGCCCTCAAGGCGCTGGCGCGCTGAACGGATCGCATGGCGTGCGGCGCATGATGCCGGTATCATCGGTCATCATGCGTTTCTTTCGTTCATTTGCCTGGCTGGCCGGCTTGAGTGTGCTGGCCTCGGCTGCCGCGACCGCCGCCCCCTCCGGCGAGGTGGTTCGGTCAGCCACGCCCATCCAGTCTCACGCCCGTTTTTGCGAGCTGATGACCCGCAAGCTCCCAAATGTGACCCCGGCGCTGTGCGCGCTCGCGCAGCTGCAACCCGGCCCAGCCCGTTCGGTGCAGGGCCACAACCTGTTGACCCGCGATGTGGTCTCGCCGCAGGCCGCCTTGCGCGTGTTGGTGGTGGGGGGCGTGCATGGCGATGAACTTTCTTCGACCGCCCTGGTGCTGCACTGGATTGGTGCGGCACAGGACGATCCGGCCAACATTCACTGGCGCTTTGTGCCCTTGATGAACCCGGACGGGATGCTCAAGGCGCGCCCGACGCGCACCAATGCCAATGGCGTCGACCTGAACCGCAATTTCCCCACACCCCACTGGGACAAGGAAGCGCCGCGCTACTGGCAACACCGCACCAGCAAGGACCCGCGCCGCTTCCCGGGGCACCGGGCCCTGTCTGAGCCGGAAACTCGCTGGCTGCACGACGAGATGGAGCGCTGGCAACCGCATTTGATCGTGGCCGTGCATGCGCCTTATGGCGTGCTCGATTACGACGGCCCGGTGGTGGCGCCCAAGAAGCTGGGGAGCTTGGTGCTGGACCAGGTGGGCATCTTCCCGGGCAGTCTGGGCAACTATGGCGGCGTGCACAAGAAGGTGCCGGTCGTCACCATCGAGCTGTCCAGTGCCTTGCGCACCCCGCAGGAGGCGGAGATGCGCAAGATGTGGCAGGACCTGTTGCGCTGGACCCAGCTGCGTCTGCGCCCCCCGACGAGCTGAGGACGCCTCAGGCCGTGGGCGGCGCCGCCTGCGTGCTGGGCAGGGTCGCCAAGATGGACAGCAGACGCTGGATCTGCAGCGGTTTGACCAGGTAGTGGTTGAAGCCGGTCTGCAGCGCGCGGGCGATGTGCTCGGGCAAGGCGTCGGCACTCAGTGCAATCAAGGGCAACTGCTTGAGCTCGGGGTTGGTGCGCACGCGTCGGCACAGGTCCAGGCCGCTGCCGTCGGGCAGGTTGATGTCGACCAGGGCCACGTCGGGGCGCAGGCGCTCGATGCTGGCCAGACCCTCGGTGGCGGTCTCCGCCGAATGCAGTCGTACCTGCGGATAGGCCGCAAACAGCGCTTCGACCAAGCTGCGGTTGAGCGCGTTGTCTTCGATGTGCACCACACGCAGCGGCGGCAGCATCACGGCTGGCTCCGGATGGTGAGTGCCCGGTGTGTGCGCGCCCGTGGCGCCCTCTGCCAGGGGCAGGCGCAGGGTGAAGACGCTGCCGCGCCCCAAGGTGCTGGTGACGTCGATGCGCCCGTGCATCAGCTCGGCCAGGCGCAGGGACACAGCCAGTCCGAGGCCGTTGCCATGGCTGCGGCCATTGACGGTGTCGAGTTGAACGAAGGGCTGGAAGATGCGTTCTTGATCACCGGGCTCAATGCCAAAGCCCTGATCGCGCACCTCGATGAGAGCCACGCGTTCGTTGGGCGCCGCGCGCGACTGTAGCCAGACCGAGGCCCCGCCCGGACTGAACTTGATGGCGTTGCGCATCAGGTTGAGCAAGATGGCGCGGGTGTGCTGAGGATCGGCCCACAGGGTCAGGGGGGGGCCATCGATCAGCACATTGATGTCGTGCGCCAGCGCCTCGCCTTCGAGCTCGTTGCGGATGTCGCGCAGCAGCACCGACAGCTCGATGCGCTGCGGGCGCAGGTTCAGCGGGCGACTTTCGAGTCGGGCGTACTCCAGGGCCTGGTCGAGCAGGCCCAGCAGTTGCTGGCCCGCGGTGTGGATGTGACCAACCTGGCGGCGTTGTGTGTCGGGCAGCAAGCCGTCCACGCTCATGTCCAGCAGCTGGGTGAAGCCGAGGATGGCGTTGAGCGAGGAGCGCATGCTGTGGCTCATGCGCGAGAGGAACTCGGCCTTGTTGGCCAGCGCCACTTCGGCTTCGAGGCGGCGGGCGTGCTCGGCCTCAGCGCGGCGCCGATCGGTGAGGTCGCTGAGCACCTCGATGTGGTGACTGACCTGGCCCTCGGCCCCGATCACGCGCTGCACCGAGCGTGCCACCCAGAAGGGCTCGCCGTCCTTGCGGTGGTGGCAGATCTCCAGTCGCTCGATGCTGTCGCCCTGGGCCAGAGCCTGGTTGATGTGGGAGATGGTGGCCGAGTCGGTGTGCGGGCCGCTGAGCAGCTCCTCGGGTTGCTGGCCGTGGCTTTCGGTGAGGGTGAAGCCGGTCAGGCGAGTGAACGCCGGGTTCACCCAGGTGATGCAGCGCTGCACGTCACAGATCAGGATGGCATCGCTGACGCGGTCGGCGATCAGGGCGAGTTCCTGGTTGGTGCTGTGCGCGCGTTGCAGCGCGGTTTGTAGCTGGCGGATCAGCTGGGCTTGCTGCGCCAGGGAGTCGTCGCGTACATGCAGCTCGTCGAGCAGGCGTGGCGCCTCGTCGCTGAGTTGCTCGGAGATGCCCGCGGGCAAGGCACGTCGGCCGGCCGTGGCGCGTCCGGGGGGCGTCTGCGTGCCCGCCGGCAGGTCGGAGGGACGGGTGTCGGCATCTTGCATGAGGGTCTCCTCGGGCTTCCTGAGTTTATTTTGGGTGGCCGATTCGTGTGCCGGCATCACCTTGAGTTGGGCAGTCTAGGCGCTTCGCCCGGCCTTGACCACATGGGTCCTCCCTGATGGGGGGGCGAAGTCCCTGCGATGCAGTCGGGCTTTGCCTTTCTGTGAACCTGACGTACTTCGTCAAAACCTGTTGGATCACGACACATGAGCACCGTTTACGATTTCGAGGCGCAAACCATCACAGGCCAGGCGGTCAAGCTGGACCAGTACCGTGGCCAGGTGCTGCTGATCGTCAACACGGCCAGCAAGTGCGGCTTTACGCCGCAGTTCGAGGGGCTGGAGAAGCTGTGGCAGAGCCACGGGCCCAAAGGACTGGCGGTGCTGGGCTTTCCTTGCAACCAGTTTGGCGGACAGGACCCCGGCGCCAACGACGAGATCGCCTCGTTCTGCCAGCTCAACTATGGCGTGAGCTTTCCGATGATGGCCAAGGTCGATGTCAATGGCGCGCAGGCCCACCCGCTGTACCAGTGGCTGGTCAAAGAGGCGCCGGGCATCCTGGGCACCAAGGCGATCAAGTGGAACTTCACCAAGTTCCTGATTGGCCGCGATGGCCAGGTGCTGGGGCGCTATGCCCCGACCGATGCGCCCAAATCGCTCATTGACGACATCGAGAAGGCCCTGGCCGCCACCGCCTGAGTGGGTTTGATCCGGGTCAGATCCTCAGCCCAAAGAGGGCTTGATCTGTGGCGGGGTCCTCTTGAAAATGGGCTCGACCCCACACATCTGGGGCTCGTCAAACCCACTTCGACTGGAGGACACCATGAGCAAACTGACCCGTTACACCAACCCGGTAGACGAACTGTTTCGCGGTTTTTTCGTCAAGCCGATGGACCTGCCGTCTGACCTGACGCCGCAGCAGATCAAGATGGACGTCAAGGAGCAGGATCAGGCTTACGCGGTGCATGCCGAGATCCCCGGTGTGAAGAAGGAAGACATCCACGTGGAGATCGACGGCAACCAGGTGTCGATCAGCGCCGAGGTGCGGCAGGAGAAGGAAGTCAAGGAAGGTGAGCGGGTGCTGCGCTCGGAGCGCTATTTTGGCCAGGTGTCGCGCAGCTTCCAGCTGGCCCATGACATCGACGAGGCCGCCGCTTCGGCCAGCTTCAAGGACGGGGTGCTGGAGCTGACCCTGCCCAAGAAGACGGTGGCCGGTGGCAAGCGCCTGACGATCAGCTGACGGGGCAACCGTGAGCCTCGCCCTCGGGGGGGGATCCCTGCAGGGCCGGCGCGCCGGACTTGGTGCGGCCACGTGCCTGTGTCATGCTGGGCTCCATGAGCACACCGCATGAGACGCAGGAGGCCGCACGCCAGGCGCTGGGGGCCTTGGCCACGCAGTCGGTCGAAGACGGCCTGCTTGCGCTCGGCAGCTCGCCGCAAGGTCTGAGCGAAGCCGAGGCGGCCGAGCGCTTGGCGCGCATCGGGCCCAATGAGGTGCTCGCGGCCCCTGCCGCGGGGGCTTGGCGCCAGTTCCTCAAGCGCCTGGCCAACCCGCTCAACTTCCTGTTGTTGGCGCTGGCGCTGGTGTCGGTGTTCACTGGCAATGTCCAGTCGGCCGTCATCATTGCCCTGATGGTGCTGCTGAGCATCACGCTGGGCTGGGTGCAGGAGCACCGCTCCGGCCAGGCTGCGCAGGCCTTGCGTGCGCTGGTGCACACGACCGCCACCGTGTTGCGGCGCGGCGGTGTCAGCGTGCCGCAGTCGGCGTCGGAGTCAGGCACGCAGGAGCTGCCCATCTCGCAGCTGGTGCCCGGTGACGTGGTGCACCTGTCGGCCGGCGATCTGGTGCCCGCCGATGTGCGTGTGCTGTCGGCCCGCGATTTTTTCATCAACGAGTCGGCCCTGACCGGCGAGTCCCTGCCCGTGGAGAAGCACGCCCTGGTCGAGGCCAGCGGCGTGGAGGGGCTGGCGCTGCGCAACATGGGCTTCATGGGCACGCACGTGGCCAGTGGCACGGCCACGGCGGTGGTGGTGCACACGGGCGAGCGCGCGGTGTTTGGCGGCATTGCCCAATCGATGATGGAGGCCGAGGCCCCCAGCAGTTTTGCGCTGGGCCTCAACCGCTTCACCTGGCTGATGTTGCGCTTCATGGCGGTGATGGTGCCGCTGGTCTTCCTGATCAACGGGCTGACCAAGGGCGACTGGCTGGAGGCGCTTTTGTTTGCCAGCGCCGTGGCCGTGGGTCTGACGCCCGAGATGCTGCCCATGCTGGTGACGATGAACCTGGCCAAGGGCGCGCTGGCGCTGTCGCGCAAGCAGGTGATCGTCAAGCGGCTGGACGCGATCCAGAATTTCGGGGCGATGGACGTGCTGTGCACGGACAAGACCGGCACGCTCACGCAGGACCGCATCATTTTGGAAAAGTACGTGGACCTGGATGGCCAGCCCAGCGACCAGGTGCTGGACTTTGCCTACCTCAACAGCTACTACCAGTCGGGCCTGAAAAACCAGCTCGATCTGGCCGTGCTCAAGTACGCCGAGGTGCACGCCAAGCTGCACGAGGAGGGGCTGTACCAGAAGATCGATGAGATCCCGTTTGACTTCCAGCGCCGGCGCATGTCGGTGGTGGTGCAGCGCGGCGAGGAGCGACTGCTGATCTGCAAAGGCGCGGTCGAAGAGGTGTTCAGCGTGTGCCGCGAGGGCGACTTCGGCGGGCAACGCGTGCAGCTGGACGGCAGCCATCTGCCGGCCATCCAGGCGGCCGCGCGGGCTTTGAACGAAGATGGCTTTCGGGTGATCGCCCTGGCCTACCGCCCGCTGACAGCGGCCACGCACACGATGTCGGTGGCCGACGAGGCCGACCTGATCCTGCTGGGCTTCATGGCGTTTCTGGACCCGCCCAAGGAGTCGGCCCAGCCGGCGCTGGCGGCGCTCAAGCGGCACGGGGTGGCCGTCAAGATCCTGACGGGCGACAACGAGGTGGTGACGCGCAAGGTGTGTCAGCAGGTGGGCTTGAGCGTCGAGCGGGTGATGCTGGGTCACGAGGTGGAGCCTTTGTCCGAGAGGGACTTGCAGGAGGCCGTGGGGGGCACGCAGGTGTTTGCCAAGCTCTCGCCCACCCAGAAGGCGAGGGTGATTGCCGCGCTGCGCGCCCGCGGGCACGTGGTGGGCTACATGGGCGATGGCATCAACGATGGGCCGGCACTCAAGGCGGCCGACGTGGGCATCTCGGTGGACACGGCGGTGGACATTGCCAAGGAGTCGGCCGACATCATCTTGCTGGAAAAGAGCCTGATGGTGCTGGACGTCGGCGTGCGGGAAGGGCGGCGGGTGTTTGCCAACCTGCTCAAGTACATCCGCATGGGGGCCAGCTCCAATTTCGGCAACATGTTCAGCGTGCTGGGGGCCAGCGCCTGGCTGCCGTTTCTGCCCATGGCGCCCATCCAGGTGCTGACGAACAACCTGCTGTACGACCTGTCGCAATCGGCCATCCCGACCGACCGGGTGGACCCGGAGGAGCTGCGCCAGCCCCGGCGCTGGGAGATCGGCCAGATCGCGCGTTTCATGTTCTGGATGGGGCCGCTCAGCTCGGTGTTCGACTATGTGATCTTTGCGGTGATGTTCTACGGCTTTGGGGCGCAGACCCCTGAGCGTGCGGCGCTGTTTCACACCGGCTGGTTTGTCGAGTCGCTGCTGTCGCAGACGCTGGTGATCCACGTGCTGCGCACCGCGCGGGTGCCCTTGGTGCAAAGCCGCGCCAGCTGGCCTTTGACAGCCACGACCCTGGGGGTGTGCGCGGTGGGCGTGATCCTGCCGTACTCGCCGCTGGCCGGGGCGCTGGGGCTGGTGGCCTTGCCTTGGTCGTATTGGCCCATCGTGCTCACCGTGCTGGTGGCGTATCTGGGCCTGGCGCACGTGCTCATGCGGCGCGTCTGGCGCCCGGCACATGGGGTGGTCAAGCGGGTCGCGCTGCCCCCCTCTTGAGGGGGGCAGCCTGGCATCGCTGCCAGCGCGAGAATCGCTCCATCTTCAGCGTGGATGGCCGGCGGCCAGGAAAGCGACAGCGATGCGGGCAATCAAAACGTGGATCTTGTTGGGCATGGTGTGCACCTTGGCAGCCTGTGCCAGCAAGGGGACGGACCGGGTGACGGATGCCGCCACGCGCCCGCTGGGGGACCTGAACCTGGTACGCGAGGAGATTCCTGCGGTGCTGCGCCAGGCGCAGGCCACGCCCTATGGGCTCCCGGCCGAGGTGGACTGCACATCGCTGGTGCAACGAGTGCATGAACTGGACAGTGTGTTGGGCGCCGATCTGGATACGCCACCCACCAAGGACAACCCCGGCCTGATCGAGCGTGGCTCCGACGCGGCCGGGGACGCCGCCATTGGTGCTCTGGCGCGCACGGCCGACGGCCTCATCCCCTTCCGGGGCTGGGTGCGCAAGCTCAGCGGTGCCGAGCGCCATTCACGCAAGGTGGAGGCCGCCATTGCTGCGGGCACGGTGCGCCGCGCCTTCCTCAAGGGGGTGGCGATCACGAAGGACTGTTCGTGGCGTGTGGCCCCGGCGCAGACGGTGGCCGTGACCTCGACCACCGCACCTTGATCGCCCTGGGCACAACGATCAGGTGCAGATCCGGTTGGTGATTCGGCTCAAGTGGGATATCGTGTGCGAATTGACCATCTGAAAGAGCTGCGTGCCACCTAAACCCAACTATTCGTTCGAAAAACGTCAGCGCGAGCTGGAAAAGAAGAAAAAGAAGGCCGAAAAAGCCCAACGCAAGGCTGAAGGCGACCATGTCAGCCCGCAGCCCGACGACGACCAGCGTGGTGTGGCGCCCGCGGCGCCGAACGCCGCTCCGACGGCCTGAGGCTTCGGCATGGTGGGCGGGCCGTATGGCCGGCCCCGTCGTGCGTCAGCCGATCAGACCCTGCGCGTGATGCGCCAGGTGGTCGGCCACAAAACTCTGGATGAAGTAGTAGCCGTGGTCGTAGCCCTCGTGGCGACGCACCGCCACGGGCTGCTTGATCTGTGCGCAGGCTTCTTCAAAGGCCTGCGGCTGCAACTGGGTGGCCAGGAACTTGTCCGACAGGCCCTGGTCGATCAGGATGCCTTGCGGGTAGGGCGCGCTTGTGGCCCGGCTCATCAGCGCCGTGGCATCGTGTTCAGCCCAGACATCCCGATCGTCACCCAGGTAGCCACTGAAGGCCTTTTCGCCCCAGGGGCAACGGCTGGGGTGGGCAATCGGCGCAAAGGCCGACACGGTCTGGTACTTGCCAGGGTGGCGCAGGGCCAGGGTCAGGGCGCCATGCCCGCCCATCGAGTGGCCGAAGATGCCAGCGCGGTTCAGGTCGACCGGCAGGTGCTGGCCCACCAGCGCGTGCAGCTCTGCGGTGATGTAGGTTTCCATCTGCCAGGCCGCTGACCAGGGGCGCTGGGTGGCGTCCAGGTAAAAACCGGCGCCCAGGCCGAAGTCCCAGCTGTCGGCCTGACCGGGCACCTCGGTGCCGCGCGGGCTGGTGTCGGGTGTGACGATGGCCAGGCCCAGGCGCGCCGCATGCTGCTGCGCTCCGGCCTTGATCGCAAAGGTCTCTTCCGTGCAGGTCAGGCCAGCCAGGTAGAACAGCACCGGCACCTTGTGGCCGCCGTGCAGGGCCTGCGGGGGCAGGAACACGCCGAACTGCATCGGCAGGCCGATGGCGCCCGAGGCGTGGCGGTAAAAGCGTTGCACGCCGCCAAAACAGGCGTGCTCGGACAGCAGTTCCAGCGTGCTCATGGTGGGCCCTCCGTGATCGATGTGGCGATCCGTCTCGTGATCAGTAAACGACGATGGAGCGGATCGACTCGCCGCGCTTCATCAGATCGAACCCTTCGTTGATCTGCTCGAGCTTGAGCTTGTGCGTGATCAGCTCGTCGATCTTGAGCTTGCCGTCCATGTACCAATCGACGATCTTGGGCACGTCGGTGCGGCCGCGTGCGCCGCCGAAGGCCGAGCCTTCCCACTTGCGGCCGGTCACCAGCTGGAAGGGGCGGGTGCTGATCTCGGCGCCGGCCTCGGCCACGCCGATGATGATGGAGCGGCCCCAGCCCTTGTGCGTGCACTCCAGGGCCTGGCGCATCGTGGTGGTGTTGCCGATGCACTCGAAGCTGTAGTCGGCGCCGCCGTCGGTCAGCTGCTGGATGGCCTCGACGATGTTGCCGCCCGCGGCCGCGATGTCCTTGGGGTTGAGGAAGTGGGTCATGCCAAACGCGCGGGCCATCGCTTCGCGCTCGGGGTTCAGGTCCACACCGATGATCTTGTCGGCGCCCACCATCTTGGCACCCTGGATCACGTTCAGGCCGATGCCGCCCAGGCCGAACACGACCACGTTGGCACCCGCCTCGACCTGGGCGGTGAACAGCACGGCGCCCACGCCGGTGGTCACGCCACAGCCGATGTAGCAGATGGTCTCGAAGGGCGCGTCTTCACGCACCTTGGCCACGGCGATCTCGGGCACCACGATGTAGTTGCTGAAGGTGGAGGTGCCCATGTAGTGCAGGATGGGCTGGCCGTTGAGCGAAAAGCGCGAGCTGCCGTCGGGCATCAGGCCCTGGCCCTGGGTGGTGCGGATCTTCTGGCACAGATTGGTCTTGCGGCTCAGGCAGAACTTGCACTCGCGGCACTCGGGCGTGTAGAGCGGGATGACGTGGTCGTTCTTGCGCAGCGACTTGACGCCCGGGCCCACGTCCACCACCACGCCGGCGCCTTCATGGCCCAGGATGGCGGGGAACAGGCCTTCCGGGTCGGCGCCCGAGAGGGTGTAGTAGTCGGTGTGGCAGATGCCGGTGGCCTTGATCTCGATGAGGACCTCGCCCTCGCGCGGGCCTTGCAGGTCGAGCGTTTCGATGGTCAGGGGGGCGCCTGCTTTCCAGGCCACGGCGGCACGGGTCTTCATGGTGATGTCCTCTCGGTGGGGCTTATGGGGTGCGTGTGGGGGTGCGGAGATGGGTGTCCTCCGCAGATGGCGCTCACTATCCCACAACCGAGGAAACCTGGCACGTTTTCGGGTTGTCGGCTCGCCCGATAATCGAGGGCATGTCAGCTGCGCCCTTGCCGGTGAGGGCGCCCACAGGAGATCCCCCATGTTCCGTCACGTTGACGCCTACCCTGGCGACCCCATCCTCACCCTCAACGAGGACTTCCAGAAAGACCCGCGTCAGGGCAAGATCAACCTCAGCATCGGCATCTACTTCGACGAAGAAGGTCGCCTGCCGGTGATGGACGCCGTGCGCGCGGCCGAGACCGAGCTGCTGTCCCACATCGGCCCCAAGCCCTACCTGCCGATGACCGGCAACCCGGCCTACCGCCAGGCCGTGCAGGAGCTGCTGTTCGGCGCCCAGCACGAGGCTGTGACCAGCGGGCGCATCGCCACCATCCAGACCCTGGGTGGTTCGGGCGGCCTCAAGGTGGGCGCTGACTTCCTCAAGCGCTACTTCCCCGGCTCGCAGGTGTGGGTGAGCGACCCGACCTGGGACAACCACAAGGCCATCTTTGAAGGCGCGGGCTTTCAGGTCAACACCTACCCCTACTACGACGCCGCCACCAAGGGCCTGAAGTTCGACGCCATGCTCTCGGCGATCGAGGCGCTGCCGGCGCAGAGCATCGTGCTGCTGCACGCCTGCTGTCACAACCCCACCGGCGTGGATTTGAATCCGGCGCAGTGGACGCAGCTGATCGAGGTGATCCGCGCCCGCAAGCTGCTGCCGTATCTGGACATTGCCTACCAGGGCTTTGGCGATGGCATCGACGAAGACGCCTTTGCGCTGCGCGCGCTGGCGGATGCGGGTGTGAGCTTCTTCGTGGCCAACTCCTTCTCCAAGAGCTTCTCGCTGTACGGTGAGCGCGTGGGTGGTCTGAGCGTGGTCTGCCCGGACAAGGATCAGGCGCAGCTGGTGATTGGCCAGCTGATGTCGGCGGTGCGCCGCAACTATTCCAGCCCACCCACCCATGGCAGCGTGCTGGTGGCCAAGGTGCTGCAGACGCCTGCGTTGCGCCAGCAATGGGCCGATGAACTGACCGCCATGCGTGAGCGCATCAAGGTGATGCGTCAGCGCCTGTATGACGGCGTGGTCGCGAAGCTGCCGGGCAGGGACGTGCGCTACTTCATCGACCAGCGCGGCATGTTCAGCTACACCGGCGTGAGCCCCGAGCAGGCCGAGGCCCTGCGCACCGAGCATGGTGTGTACGTGCTGCGCTCGGGCCGCATGTGCGCGGCCGGCCTGAACGCCAACAACGTGGACCGCGTGGCCGAGGCCTTTGCGGCCGTGCTGGCCAAGGGCTGACAAGGCAAGCAAAAGGGGCCGCGTGAGCGGCCCCGGTGCGGTGGCAGAGCGGCCCTCAGCCGCGCAACTTGAACCAGCCCACGGCCTGGGTCAGGCGTGCGGTCTGCTCCTGCAGGCTGGCAGCTGCTGCTGCGGACTCCTCGACCAAGGCGGCGTTCTGCTGCGTCATCGCATCCAGGTGTGACACCGCCTCGTTGACCAGGCCGATGTCCCGCGCCTGCTCCACCGCCCCGCCAGCAATGCGGGCAATGGTCTGGTCGACCTGCGCCACACTGGCCAGAATGGCCTCCATGGCGGAGCCGGCGTCTTGCACCAGGCGAGAGCCCGATTCGACCCGCTCGGTGGACGCGGCGATCAGGCTCTTGATCTCGCGCGCGGCTTCGGCGCTGCGGCCGGCCAGGGTGCGCACCTCGCTGGCCACCACGGCAAAGCCGCGACCCTGTTCGCCGGCCCGTGCGGCCTCCACGGCGGCGTTCAGCGCCAAGATGTTGGTCTGGAAGGCGATGCCATCGATCACCCCGATGATGTCGCCGATCTTGCGCGAGCTGGTCTGGATCTCTTCCATGGTGTGCATCACCTGACTGACCACCTCGTGCCCCTGCGCCGCGTTGTCGCGGGCCGAGGACGCCTGGAGGTTGGCCGAGCGCGAGGCTTCGGTGCTTTCCTGCACGGCCTGGTGCAGCATGCCCACCGACGAGTGGGTTTCCTGCAAGCGCGCGGCGGTCTGTTCGGTGCGTTGGCTCAGATCCTGGCTGCCTGTGGCGATTTCCTGGCTGGCCGTCAGCATGTTGTCCACGCTGTCGCGCACCTGGCCCACCGTGTGGTTCAGGCCATCGGCCATGGCTTGCAGCGCGGCCATCACCTCGCCGATTTCGTCCTTCACCCGCCACTGGATCGACTGGCTGATGTCGCCCTGGGCGATGGCGTTCGTCAGGTCGCGGGCGCGGCTCAGGCGCGTGGTGATGGAGCGACTCATGCTGTGCATGACGAACCACAGCAGGGCGGCAGCGGCCAGGCAAACGGGCAGGTAGAGCAGGGCGCGCTGGGCGTAGGCGGCTTGCAGGTCTTCGAGGTACACGCCCGAGCCGATCACCCAGCCCCAGGGGGCGAAAGGCGCCAGATAGGTTTCCTTGATGGCGGGCTTGCCGGTGCTGGGGCGCTTCCAGCTGTAGAGGTGCACACCGCCGCCAGGCTGGGAGCCCACACGGACCAGGTCGTTGAACAGGGGCTTGCCATCGGCATCCTTGACCTGGGTCATGTCCTTGCCGTCCAACTTGGGCTGGTCGGCATGCATGACCATGTGGATGTCCTGGCTCAGGACAAAGAGGTAGCCGTCTTCGCCATTGCGCAGATGGCGCAGGACGTTGGCGCCCTGGGCGCGCGCTTGTTCGGGCTGCAGGCGCTGCTGCTCGACCTCTTTTTGCAACCAGTCCAGCACGGCGACGGCGCTTTGCACCTGATCGCGCATGGCCTGTCGGCGGTCATCCAGGCTGACTTGGTACTGGTTGTAGAGCAAAAAGCCAGCGATGCACATGACCACCAGGGCGGTGCCGATGGTGGTGGCGCGGAGTTTGGCCGCCAGCGAGGCGGTGTGGAGCCAGGAGGACATGCTGTCGTCAGGAGCGGTCAATTCGCCCGCAGTCTGTGCCACGAAAGCCTGCGCCGTCAAAGGCGGATACCCGAGGGTTGCCACCAGGATCTGGTCGGCGTGTGCAATGTCGCACGATATTCCCTGGGGGCCAAGGCCCCGTCAGCTCAGGTGTCCGGGCCCATCAGCTTGATGGGGGTGATCTCGACGCTGTCATTCACCCCATCATTGACCCACAGCGTGCCGTCTTGCACCGTGATCTGCAGCTGCATGCCGCGCTGCGCCAACTGGGCCAGCGCCTGGCTTTGCTCGGTCGGAATCTGCCAGACGGTCAGGTTCTGCGCGCGGGTGAGCTTGTTGGCCACGGTGTTCCACCACACGTTGGTGCTGCTCTGGAAGGCGAAGAGGCTGACCTTGCGGGCGCGGCCAGCTGCCTTCATCAGGCGCTTGTCATCGGGTTGGCCCACTTCCACCCAGTGCAGGATCTCGTCGGAGTAATTCTTCTGCCACAGCGCGGGCTCGTCGGGCTCCCACATGTCCTTGGCCAGCTCGATCGTGCCTTCGGAGGTGTCGGTGGGCCAGCCCAGGGCCAGGGCCAGCACGCGGATCATCATGCGCTCGTCGGACTCGGAGGGGTGACGGGCGATGGTGATGTTGGTGTCGACGTAGACGTTGCGGTCCATGTCGGCCAGGTTGAGCTGGGCTTTGTAGATCGTGGCTTTGATGGCCATGGCGGGAACCTGTCAGGGACGGAAAAAGGCAAAGACCACGATCATCCCGCAAAAACACCGGCCAGCCAGTCGCTCAGGGTCTGGAGCACCTGATCTTGCTCGACTTCGTTGAAGATTTCGTGGGCGAGACCGGGCCAGGGATGGCTCGTTACCCACTGGGCGGGCGCAGCGGCCGCGAAGGCGGCCGAGCCGGCCGGGTCCACGCAGCGGTCGTCCAGGCCCCACATGATCAGGGTCGGCGTGCGCCAGGCGGCGGTGCGCTGGCGCACCACCGCGCCGGCATCGAGCAGGAAATGGCTCAGGCGGCCGCTGATGCGGTCGTGTACCAGCGGGTCGGCGATGTAGGCGGCCACGGTGGCCGGGTTGTGGCACACCCACTCGGGCTTGAGGCCATTGCCCACCGCCAGATCGGGCGTGAGGCGGGCCACCGTGTTGAGCAGCACCTTTTGCACCGCGCTCAGCGGGATGGCCAGGGCGGGAGAGGACAGCACCAGCGCGTCCACCGGGCGAGCCCAGACGGCGGTCTCGACGGCATCGCCTTGCCCAGCTTGGGCCGCGACGAAGCGCGCCGCCACGGCCCCACCCAGGCTGTGTCCGATCAGCAGCAGGCGCTGGCCAGGGTAGCCCGCGCGGACGAGGTCGATGGCGCTGGCCAGATCGTGCAGCAGGTCGTCGTCCTGCTTGAGCACGCCGCGTGCGCCGGGGGACTGGCCGTGCCCGCGGTGGTCGTAGCTGACCACGCTCCAGCCCTGGCGGTTGAGGTGCGCGGCCACGTGGGCGTAGCGGCCGGCATGTTCACCCAGGCCGTGCACGATCAGGGCCACCCCGCGGCCGCGCACGTCGGGCGGCAGCGGCCAGTGGTGAACGCGCAGGTCCAGGCCGTCACGGGTGCGGACGGTGGCAGGGATGCGATGGGGCATGGTGGGCTTTCGTGTGCGCGGCAAAGGGAGGTTCAGGCGGCGTGACCGGCGGCGCGCAGGCGGCGCAGCCAGTCCAGCCCGGCCGAGGTGGTGGTGCGGGGGCGGTATTCGCAGCCGATCCAGCCCGACCAGTTCAGGCGGCGCAGTTCGTCGAACACCCAGGGCCAGGCCAGTTCGCCGTCATCGGGCTCGCTGCGGTCGGGTACGGCGGCAATCTGCAGGTGGCCGACCTGGCCGGTGGGCAGCCACCGTCTCAGCCGCTCGGTCACGTCGCCTTCGACGATCTGGCAGTGATACAGGTCCATTTGTACCTGCAGGTGGGGCGAGCCGATGCGTTGCACCACGGCATGGGCGGCGGCCTGGTGGGTGAGCAGGTAGCCGGGCATGTCGCGGGGGTTGATGGGCTCAATCACCAGGATGCGGTCGTGGGCCTGGGCCTGTTCGGCGGCCCAACGCAGGTTCAGCTCGAAGCGCACCCAGGCGTCGGCGCGTTCGTCGGGCGTGCCCAGGGGCGGCAGGCCGGCCATGATGTGGATGCGCGGACAGCTCAGGGCCACCGCGCGCACCAGGGCCTCGCGCACCACGTGCTGGAACTCGGCCTGGCGCCCGGGCAGGCTGGCCAGCCCGCGATCGCCGTGGGCCCAGTCGCCGGGTTCGGCGTTGAACAGCACCAGTTGCAGGTTCAGGTCGCTCAGGCGCGCCTGGATCTCGGCGGTGGGGTGTTCGTGCGGGAACAGGCACTCCACGCCGCTGAAGCCATCGCGGGCGGCGGCGGCAAAGCGGTCGAGAAACGGCAGCTCGGTGTACAGCCAAGACAGGTTGGCGGCAAATTTGAGGGCAGACATGGGCGCCAAGCGTAGCCCAGAAGTGGCAGCGCACTGCAGGGGGTGGCACGGGCGTTCACGGGGGTTTCCTACAATCGACGGATGTCCTCACCTTCCACCGACCAGGCACGCGTGCCTGTGACCCGTCGCCTGATGTTCTGGGTGGCCCTTCTGTACTTCTCGGAAGGGCTGCCGCTGGGCATCTTTTATGACCTGTTCCCAGTCAACATGCGTCAGGCGGGGGTGGGGCCGGCCGAGATCGGGCTGCTCAGCCTGCTGGGCCTCGCCTGGACGGTGAAGTTTTTGTGGGCGCCGCTGGTGGACGCCTGGCGCGGACACCGCATGTGGATCGCCGGGGCCAATGTGGGCATGGCGGTGGTGCTGGCCGTGCTGGCCAACCACCCGCTGGCGCTGGGACAGGGGGCGACCTGGCCCTGGGTGCTGCTGGCGGCCTTCACCTTCTTGTCGGCCACCAATGACATCGCCACCGATGGCTACACCATCGAGCTGCTGTCCAAGGGGCAGTACGGGGTGGCCAATGGCCTGCGCATCGGCTTTTACCGGGTGGGCATGCTGGCCGCCGGGGCGCTGCTGGTGGTGGCGGGCTGGTCGGGTACGCCGGGGCAACCCAACTGGGCGGCGGCCTACGGCATGGGCGCGGTGCTCATGCTGCTCAACGCCATGGTGATCTTGACGGCGCCGCAGCAACCCGCGCGGGTGGCCCGCGTCGAAGGCGCCTCGGCCCGGGAATGGGCGGCCGTGCGCGCGCAGCCCATGTGGCTGGTGGCCCTGGGCCTGATGCTGGCCGGGCTGCTCTGGCCGGTGCTGGGCCCGGTGGGCAAAGCGTTCGAATTGGCCTGGGTGCAGGCCATCAGCGGCACCTGGTGGTTCAAGGGCGCGGTGCCCGTGGGCCTGATGTTCGCCGGCGCCATTTTGATGGTGCGCGCAGCACGGGGGCCGCAGGCGCACGTCATGTCCGAAGGCCCGGTGTTCGGCGCCTGGGTGGACCTGCTGGCCCGCCCGGGCATGCTCGCCGTGCTGGTCTTCATCCTGACCTTCAAGCTGGGGGACGCGGCCATGGGCTTCATGGTCAAGCCCTTCTGGGTGGATGCTGGCTTCACACCGGCACAGATTGGCCTGGTCAGCGTCAACGTGGGCCTGGGCCTGTCCATCTTGGGCGGGCTGATCGGCGGGACCTATGTGGACCGCGTGGGCATCTTCAAGGGGCTGTGGGTGCTGGGCCTGTGGCAGGCCTTGTCCAACCTGGGCTATGCGCTGGCGGCTTGGTATGTCCCGCCCACCGAAGCTGGCATGCAAGTGAGTGTTCACTATCAGGCTGTGGTGTATGCGGCCAGCGGTCTGGAAAGCTTCACGGGGGGCCTGGGCACCGGGGCCTTTCTGGCCTTTTTGATGGGCATCACCAGCAAGGCGCGCGCCACCACCGAGTACGCCATCCTGTCGTCCATCTTCGCGTTTTCGCGAGCCGTGGCGGGCTGGGCTGGCGGCCTGGGCGTGGAGCAGATGGGCTATGCGTCCTTCTTTTTCCTCACCTTCTGGCTGTCTTTCCCGGCTTATTTGTTGCTGCCGGCGGTCCGGCGTATGCTCAGCCGGGACGAGACGCGTTAAGGTCTCTGTCCACCGCTTGTTTTGAATTCGATGCGTGCCATGAACCGTTCTGCCTTTGCCCTGCGTGAAAAATCCCGTCGCCTGCTGTCGCTGGGCGTGGTGTCGCTGGCGCTGGCCAGCCCCTGGGCGCTGGCCCGCGAAGGCGTGGATGTGAACAAGCAGCATTCCGGCTTTGCGCGCCTGGTGCCGGCCGACCAGGTGGAGGCGGCCGCGCAGCAGCAGTTCGCCCAGATGGCTTCGCAGGCCAAGGCGCAGAACGCGCTGCTGCCCGAGAACCACCCGCAGGTGGTGCGGCTGAAGGCGATTGCGCAGCGCATCATCCCGTACACGCTGGAGTGGAACAGCCGCGCCCGCCAATGGCAGTGGCAGGTGATGGTGCTCAACTCGAAAGAGCTCAACGCCTTTTGCATGCCGGGCGGCAAGATTGCGTTTTACACCGGCATTCTGGAAAAGCTCAAGCTGACCGACGACGAGACGGCAATGATCATGGGCCACGAGATGGCCCACGCCCTGCGCGAGCACGCCCGCGAGCGCATGGGCAAGACCTCGGCCACGCAGATCGGCGCCAGCTTGCTGTCGAGCCTGCTGGGCCTGGGCAGCACGGGCGACACCCTGCTCAACATGGGCGGTCAGTTGCTGACGCTCAAGTTCAGCCGCGCCAACGAGTCCGAAGCCGACCTGGTCGGCATGGAGCTGGCCGCACGCGCCGGCTACGATCCGCGCGCCGGCATCAGCCTGTGGAAGAAGATGGCCGCAGCCTCCAACGGGGCGCCGCCGCAGTGGCTCTCCACCCACCCGGCCAGCGGCACCCGCATCCAGGAAATGGAAGCGGCCATGCCCCAGGTGCTGCCGCTGTACGAGCGCGCCGCCAAGCCGCCGCGCCGCTACGACGCCCCGGCGCGCACCGGTTCGTACTACCTGACCCAGGAGCCACTGGCCTTCTGGGGTCTGGGCACCTCGCCGCTGCTGACGCGTCACTGAAGATGAGCGGAAGCCCCACGCAGGACAGCGCGGCGGGGCTTTGTTAACATCGGCCCATGCCTCATCGCCTGGTCCTCAACCCCTGCAGCCTGCTGCGCGACGCCCGCTTGGTGGCGTTCGCCTGCGCGTGCCTGCCTTGTGGGACGGGGCTGTTTGCGGATGGGCACTGGCGACACAAGCCGGTTGCACATTCCCCGGCCCGGCGATAACCCCCCTCCTTTTTTGCGCACACCATCATCGCCGGGCCCCTGCTCAGCGCGATCGCGACCCTCAGCTCCCCGCTGATGCCTGAGGCCGCCCCGATGGAGATGCGTCATGTCGACGAAACCTGCCACGCTGCCCGCACCAAATGCCGCCGGTGCGATGGAGTTCACCAAGCGCTTTTTGCGCGCCAAAAACCCCTGTGCCAACGGCTTTCGCTGGTTCGTTCGCCATGTTGAAGATGGCGCCAGCTACCAGGAGGCCCTGGACACCCTGGTGCAGGCCGGCCGCGTGGAGGATGCCTGCTGGCTGCTGACGCAGTTCGGGCCCACGGATGCGGTGCTGTCGGTGGACGCGATCGAGGCCGAAGCCATCGTGTTCTCGGGCACGCTGGAGGTGCGCGGTCACATCGAGGTGAGCACGGTGGTGCGCGCGGGCCGCATGATTCGCGCCGGTGGGGGCATCCGCGCGGGTGAGCAGATCATCGCGGGCGATGGCATCCGGGTGGGCGGCGGCATCCGCTGTGACGGCAGCCTGAGCTCGGGGGGCGATGTGCGCGCCGAGTGGGGCGTCGAGGTGCAGAAGGCGCTGAGCTGTGCCGACGACGTGCGTGCCGGCTGGGACCTGATCTGTGGTGACAAGCTCAACGTGGGCGGCCACATCGTGGTCGGGCAGGACCTGATCACGCAGGGCGCCGTGACGTGCGGCAAGAGCGTGCGCGTGGGCGGGCGCCTGACTGCCGCCGACAGCGTGCGGGCCGAGCAGGGCATCTGGACCGGCGACGACATCGCGTGCGGCATGCACCTGGAGGCAGGCTGGGGGATCAAGTCCGCGGGCGCCATCGAGGCGCAAGGCGCTGTGAAGGCCGGCGAGAGCCTGTGCGCCCACGGCGAGATCTGCGCGGGCGCAGGCTACGGCGTGTACGCCGGCCTGAGCGTGCAAGTGGACACCTGGGCGGCCAGTGCCCAGGTCATGGCCGCCACCAAGCCGGAGGGCCTGATGAGCGGCTGCTGGGCGGGGCCGTCGCCGCTGGCGTGAGCGGGGCGCGTGCAGGCGCGCCAGCCCGTGCGGGCGCTCAGCGCGCCTGCAGGAAGGGGTTGTAGCGCCGCTCTTCGCCGAAGGTGCTTTCGGGGCCGTGGCCGGGGGTGAAGGTCACGTCATCGCCCAGCGGCAGCAGCTTGGTCTTGATCGCGTTGATCAGGTCGGCGTGGTTGCCTTGGGGGAAGTCGGTGCGGCCGATGCTGCCGGCAAACAGCACATCGCCCACGAAGGCGTGGCGCGTGCCCTCGTGGAAGAAGACGACGTGGCCGGGGGTGTGGCCGGGGCAGTGCAGCACCTGGAGCGTGTGCTGGCCAATGCTGACCTCGTCGCCATCGTGCAGCCAGCGGGTGGGCGTGAACAACTCGGCCTGCGGGAAGCCGAACATCTGGCTCTGCTTGGGCAGCCCGTCGATCCAGAACTGGTCGCCCGTGTGCGGGCCGATGATGGGCAGGTCCAGCTCGCGCGCCAGCGTGCCGGTGCCGCCCGCGTGGTCGATGTGCGCGTGCGTGAGCCACAGGGCCTTGAGGGTCAGGCCGCGTTCTTCCACCGCTTCGAGCAGCTTGCCCAGGTCGCCGCCCGGGTCGATCAGCGCGGCCTCGTTCGTTTCATCGCACCAGACGAGGGAACAGTTTTGTTCGAACGGGGTGACGGGGATGGTGAGGCGCTGGAACATGGGGCGGGAGGAAGGATTTGCATAACATAGTCTCAAAATTCCAAACATAGTTTCAAAACTGGACTTTCAAGCTTTGGCGAAAAGCCAAACATAGTCTCAAAACGCATCCTGATTAGAAACCTGCCTCAGCGAGGCTCACCCCATGAGTTTGTGACTCACTAATCTGGAGTCTTCTTACAGTGGGGTGAGCACCATGGCCTTCAACC
>MESA01000004.1 GCA_001770775.1 Burkholderiales bacterium RIFCSPHIGHO2_12_FULL_63_20 | reverse complement strand
GTTTGCCTCTTTAGGCTCCCCGTGCGACCTCGCTCATGAACTCGGCACCGCCCTGGACTTTCGGTTAGGGGTGGACCCATGCGAGTGGATGGCGCTCCGAATCCAGAACTGATCCACCACAGACGCGTGAGGCCAGACCTCCGCGCCGATGCCGTCCATGCCCCAGAGGCAAACCGGCATCACCAACCCCACGGCTGCAGAAATGCACGACTGGGACGGATCACCCGTTTCGTTTTTAAGAAAGACCGAGTTGGCCGGTGTCGATGCATCCAAGCAGGCACATCGACCGACAAACCTTTGGGTAGGCGCCGCACCTCTCGTGGTCGCGTGCGGCGCTGATGCTTGACCACGACCCGATGGGGCGACGGAATCCGCGCCATCGGCGATCTCCAAGGGATTCCACCTCCACTCACGACCAACCCGCTGTTCGGGCGGCGGGCCCTTGACCATGGGCACACATCATGTCTGACTCATCCACCCCTCGATCCACAACGCCCAGATCATCACGGCGCCGGGTTCAGGAAGCATCCAGCCCTGGGCACTCAAGCCAGCACCAACCCGCACGCCGTCAAAGCTGGGCGGGCAAGTCGCCCCAGGACATTCTCGCCCACTACCCCACGGGCAAGACGCCACCGTTCAAGGTGCTGGAAGTGTTGATCGAACTGTTCAACACCCTGCACACCTCGATGGCCAAAACCGTCTCACACAAGACAAGGCAGGAGCGCGCCCAGTTCCTGCGCCGCTTCTTTCGGGACTTGAGGACAAAGGCCGGGTTCAAGACGGTGCCTGACCCGCGCAACCTGGGGCAAAAGCACATCCGGGCCATGGTGCAGGTCTGGCAGCAGGAGCACCTGGCCCCGGCGACGATCCAGACCTACCTGAGCTTTCTGCGAGGCCTGGCCATGTGGATGGGCAAGCATGGCTTCGTGCGATCACCGGACCACTACGGCCTGAGCGTTGACGAATACCAGCGCCATGAGTACGCCAGCCGGGACAAGGGTTGGTCGGCACAGGGGGTGGACATCGATGCTGTGATCACCCAGGTCTGTGACCACGACCAATTTGTGGGTGCCTCGTTGCGGCTGATCCGCACCATGGGCCTGCGGCGCAAGGAATCGGTGCTGTTTCGGCCATTTGAGAGCGTCGTGCCCTTCGAGTCCACCGGCCTGCCGCCCGACGACAAGTTGGCGGATCGGTACGCCAGGATCAAGGGCAAGGGAGGCCGGGTGCGCCACATCCCTCTGGACAGCCCGGAGCGCCTTGCCGCCGTGGCATTCGCGCAGGGCGTGGTCAGCAGCCAGGATGCGCACATGGGCAACCCTGCCCATGACCTGCGCAAGAACCTCAGGCACTTTGACTACGTGTTGACCAAGTTCGGCATCACCGTGCGCGAACGAGGGGTGACCGCACATGGCCTGCGCCATGAGGTGTTGATCGGTCACTATGAGGCCCTGGCCGGGACCGCGCCCCCCGTTCGCGGCAATGGTGTTGTGGCGCCCGATGTGGATCGCGCGGCAAGACAGGCTGTGGCCCTCCTCGCTGGCCATGCCAGGCCACGTGCCGCATGCGCATACCTTGGCGCGGTTCAAGCACAACCTTCGTCAGGATCACGCGATGGGGATGACAAGCGCGAGGCAACGTCAAAAGCAGTGTCATGACGAACGCCGACGGCGCAGAACCATGTCTGCGCCGTCGGCGTTGGGCAAGCTGTGCATGTCCTTGACTCAGACTGCTGACTCGGCAAGTTCATTGACCTCAGACTGAGAGTCGTCCGGGCTGGCAGCCCCGCCTTCGTCTGCTGCCGCTTCCGAGGCGGAGGGGCCCCTCAGGCATGGCGGCAACCAACCGGAGCCCGCCAAGGCCAACTCAGCGGCCACCACTGCGGCATCCTTCTTCATACCTGCCAGCGGCGCTGCCGCGTTGATGTCCACCGCCTCGGTGACCACGTCCACCACGCGGCTCTTGGACACATGGTTCAGGTAGGAAGGGCCATTGGCTGTCCACCAGCGGCGCATGTCCAGACCCAAAGCCTGTGCCAGCGTGTCAGTGCGTTGGGTGGGTGACTCCACGCCCTGAATGCCAGTGACTGAACAGGCAACCACCACGGTCAGCAGTTGGAGCACCGTGGCTTGATCTTGTGCCAGCAACCAGGGGAACACGGTATCCAGATCTTGCGGCAGTTTCTGCGCCCAGGCACTGCGCTCAGCCTCCAAGCGGAGCCATGCCGGACTTGCCTCGATGTCATCGGCTGCGGACTGCAGTGCAGACTGGCTGTCCGTGACCGAGACATCCAGCACCTGTGGCTGTTGGTGGTAGCGGTAATCGCGGCTCAGGAACAGTTTTTGAGCCAACTGAGCCGTGAGCGCCACCAAGGCCACATCAGGCCGTGCAATCAACTCGGCCTGCACGGCGGCGACACGGTGTGCCGTCAGGCGGCGCATCAGCTTGTCGGAGTGAACCGGGCGAACCTTGGCCAGTGGGCCGGACAGCACGTCCCCTTGCGCACCGCCCTCGCCTGCCTGCCCTGCGCCCTGTGTCAGGACATGGGCCACGGCACTGCGGTCCTCCGGGCGGATCAGGCCACATTTCACCGCTGCGGCTCCGTTGTGCCCCACGTGGACCACGCACCCGGCCTGCTCCATCAGATCGGCAGGCCACACACTCAGTTCGTCTTCGATGACCTTGATCCGCTGTTGCAAGGCTGCTTGCTCGCCTTCAATCTCCTGGTATGCCGCGCCGTCATCCTGGTCGGCGTCATCGCCGTCCATGTCTTCCAGCACATCCAGGCGTTGTTGCACAGCCTGCATCGCAGCTTCCAATTCCGCCAGCGCGGTGGCCTCTTGCTCTGTGGGTTCGCGCCGGACTTTGCGCAACTCGGCATGGCCGGTGTACTCGTCACGGTCATAGCGCACCCGCACGTCCACCCACTTCCAGCCTTCGGCACGCACCTGCTTGGCCTTCTTGTTGAGTTTTTCCACGGCCAGACGTTCCAGCAATGGCGCGTCCAGCAGGTAAGCCTTCTTGTCGTCGTCGCTGAACAGGTCACGGCGTGTGGCCCCACCGGCCTTCTCGTATGCCTTGAGCGTCACGTACTTCGCCACCGGGTCACGGTCGGACTCGATGTCGCCCTGCGTCAGCAACTGCCGCAGATAGTCAGGGCGGCGGTTCCATTGGGGCAGGCCAGCCCAGGCCTGTTCCTGCTTCTCGTGGTCATCGACCGACGCCAGCACCATCAGGCATTCCAGGCTGATGTCATCCGCCCTGAACTCGTCCATCAGCTTGGGCGACACGCTTGCCAGCTTCATGCGGCGCTTGACCACCAGGGGCGTGACACCAAAGGCCGCAGCCACCGTCTCGACGGACTTGCCCTCGCCCAACAGGCGCGAGAAGGCCAGGTACTCGTCGGCGGCATGCATGGGCACATGAAAGATGTTCTCTGAGAGGCTGGCCATCAGCGCCTTGTCGGCGGGCACGATGAGGATGGGCACGGGGTAGTTATCGGGGATGTCGCCATTGCTCATCAGCAGGTTCAGCGACTCCAGGCGACGGCCACCGGCGCACACCTCAAACAAGCCACGCGGACCCTTGATGACGATCAGGTTCTGCAACACGCCGCAGTCTAGGATGGACGCGGCCAACTCGGCAATGCTCATCTTGCTGGTGCTGCCGCCTGAGCGCACCTGATGGTCTGCCGACAGCACCAGCTTGTTCAAGGGCGCGGTGGTACGGGGGGATGCTGCAATCACGGCATCGATCTCTGCCTTGGTGAATTTCATGGGGGGCTCCTGCACGGTTGAGGGACATGCCTTGTGCGTGTCCATGCATTCAGAATCTCATCCGGCCCGCTGAAATCAAGGTCGTGGACATGGCCGTCCACAGGCGCTCAATCCACTCCAACCATCGATCCACAAAGAACTTTGTGGCCGCAACCCTTCCTTGAAGCGCTGTACCATTTCCACTGTTTCGGTCTGCTTGCCACGCGCGCAGATCGCCCACCCTTGATCGGTCAGGACACGCTGTAAGTACGCGCCGATATTCACCGACGAGGTCTTTCGTTGAACGCATCGGCTACCGCTCCGCTTTCTGTCCTGCGCTTCTGGCGTGACCTGGAAGTCTTCAACATCCCGACCGCACCATCGGCCAAGGACAGCAGCGACCAGGTCAAGATCGTCACGCTCAGACGCGGCGATGTCCTGCCTTGGCAACACCCTCACTTTCAGCCCACACAAGAGCATGGCTACGTCCATGTCGTCTATGTGGGCGTGGCCGACACGGAGGACCTCTCCCGGTTGATGCTGCAATCGGTGTTCCCTGACGAAGACCTCAGTGAGCGCGAACGCCAGCGCGCATCCGGAAACGGCTGGCTTGCTGCCTTCGTCGCCAACGAAGATGGCCACCCCAAGCTCGACAGCTATCTGCCAGCCAGCTTTGCCCATGGGGTCGATGCGCTGTGGCATTCGGAGCCGCTGGAGAACGTCAACGCCCGCCTGGCACGTGCCACGGATGAGTTCGGTCAGCGACGCCACCACCTGCGGCCGGTCGCCACCGACGCGCAGCAAACGCCGCCAACTGTCCAGCCCGACACCCCACCAGCGCCAAGCCCCTTGACCTGGACCGATCTGGACGAAGAGTTGCGCACCGTGTGCAATCTGCTGGGCCCAGGGGCCGATGCGGCAGGCCTGGACTGGCGGGTGGTGGTTCGGGTATCACGGGTCAAGCGTTGCTTCCTCGATGACAGCCTCAACGCTGCCATCGACTACCTGAACTCCTTCTACCTGGATGACCTCAACCGCCTGATCACACAGGCGGGCAAGAACAAGCCCTTTGGCAAAGCCCTGAGCACCTTTCTGGGCGCGCCCATTGCCCGCGAGCAGCGCATCGACATCCTGAACGACCACGCGGTCATGGGTGAACTGGTGAGCGTAGCCCGCTTGCCCAGCGCACGTTGGCCAGCCTCACCAGAGACCCCACTGGTGCTGGCTCAGCAAGCTGCGGTGGCCCAGGTGCTCAGCACCCTGGGATGCGATGGCGGCACGCTGGGCATCAATGGCCCACCGGGCACGGGCAAGACCACCTTGCTGTGCGATGTGATCGCCGAGGTGGTCACCGAACGCGCGCGCAAAATCGCTTCGCTCAGCCGCCCCATCGAACTGTTCGAAGACAGTGTGAGCGTGGCGGGCAAGAACTTCTTCCCGCTCAAGGCCAAGGTGGTGGGCGGCTCGTCCATCGTTGTGACCAGCACCAACAACAACGCGGTCAAGAACATCACGCAGGAGCTGCCCGCGCGCGCGAAGGTGCACAGCGAGTTTGCCTCGGCCACCTACTTCGACGAGGTGATCCGCGAGGTGTTCGCGGCCCAGAAGGTGGTGGACGACGACAAGCAACCCATCGACTGCTGGGGCCTGGTGGCCGCCGCGTTGGGCAATGCCGGCAACCGCCGCTCTTTCGCCCGGGGATTTTTTCGGGATGAACCACGTCAGGCACCCAACACCGAAACGCCAGCGTCCGACAACGCAAAAGAAGGCAATGCCCCAGGTGCGACCGCTCAAGCCAGCACGCCTGCGCCCGCCGATCCGTTGCCACCGTCGATCAAACAACTGCTGGAAGCCGCCAGCAACGACTACACCCGCTATCAGGGCGAATGGCATGCGGCCAAGAAGTCCTTCCTGGCGCTGCTGGCTGACTTCGATGCCCGCCGTGGCGTCTTGCTTCAGGCGGAAAAGTCAGCTCAGCGGATCGATGCCTGCCAGCAGCGGGTCAATGCCCAGCGTGATGCAGCGCAGGCCCAGGCTCAAGCGATCGACCAAGCCAGCCGCCACCTCGCGCAGCTTCAGGACAACAAGGCCATCCAGCATACCCTGGTCGATTCCCGCCGGGCCACGCTCGACCAGGCGCGTTCGCAATGCCTCCCCAACCTATGGGACAAACTGTGCGCTTTGTTTGGGCAGGACACCGAACGCATGAAGGCGCTGCGCGCCACGCTGGTCGAGCCCACGCTGGCCTTGGCGCAATCCACCGAAGCGCTGGCCCAACTGGCGCAGGATGGCGCCATGGCCGAAGTACGGCTGGAGCAACAGCGCGAGGTGCATCGCGCCCAGGTCCTGACACTGCAGGGTTCCGAGCGCGAATTGCAAGGCCACCAACGTGCGCTGAAAGCCGGACAAGACACCGGGGCACGGCACTTCCCCGATGCCAGTTTCTGGCAACTGCCCGCCGATCAGCGCCATCGCGCGTCGGTGGCGGTCAGCCCCGCGCTGGACGCACTGCGGGCCCGCATCTTCCTGCAAGCCATGGAGCTGCACCGACTGACGGTGCTGGCCAACGCAGGCAAGTTCATTGGCAATCTGCGCGCCGTCAACGGCATGCTCACCGGTTCGCTGAAAGACAAGCTGCCCCTGGAGCAACGCCCCCTGTTGTGGGACGCCTTCTTCTTCATCGTGCCGGTGGTTTCGACCACCCTCGCCTCCTTCGACCGCCTGTTCGCTGGCATGGGCCAGGACAGCCTGGGTTGGTTGCTGATCGATGAGGCAGGGCAAGCCACCCCGCAATCAGCAGCCGGTGCCATCTGGCGCAGTCAGCGGGCGGTGCTTGTGGGCGACCCCTTGCAGATCGAACCCGTGTTCACCGTGCCCTTGATGCTGGTCGAAGAGTTCCGCCGCCGCCACGCCGTGGACCCCATGTGGTCACCCAATGACGAATCGGTTCAGACCCTGGCCGACCGTGTCACCCGTCATGGCTCCTGGGTCGCATCCCAAGTCACCAGCGGCGCCGTCGATGCGGAGAAGGCTCAGCCCATCTGGACGGGCATGCCCTTGCGCACGCACCGCCGCTGCGACGATCCCATGTTCAACGTGGCCAACCGCATTGCCTACGCCGAACAGATGGTGCATGGCCGTGTAGACGATCAGGGCCAGCCTGAAAAAACGAAGTTCACCTGCGTGCTCGGTGACAGCGCCTGGCTGGACGTGCGCGCCACCCGCGCCAGCCATCCGGTCATCGAAGACGAACTCCAGGTCCTGGTTAACTGCATGCGCCAGCTTCAGCAGCAACCGGCCTTCACACCTGCCAGGAAGACCGGGGGCAAGGACAAGGCCGCCAAGGTGTTCGTGATCTCGCCGTTTCGCAAGGTCAAGAACGCCTGCATCAAGCGGATCAAGGATGCAGGGTTGGGCCAGATCGAGTGCGGTACGGTGCACACCTTCCAGGGCAAGGAAGCAGAAATCGTGTTCCTGGTGCTGGGCACGGCCCCAGGGCAGGCCGGGTCAGGCGCGCGTGCCTGGGCTTCGGGCAAGCCCAATCTGCTGAATGTGGCCATCACGCGCGCCAAGCATAGCCTGTATGTGATTGGTGATGCTACAGAGTGGGGTGGTCTGAACCATTTTTCCGAACTGTGCCAGGCTCTGCCCAATCGAATCCCTCTTCGCAATGGGTCAGACATGGCGCAGGGAGCCTTGTCACCATGATTTCCGTTGGGCATCCCGCACTCACCCGAGCGGGCAATGGCAGGGGACTTATCCACAGAAACTGGGGATAACCTTTCCCAATTTGACATCGATGAGCTTGTGTTTCCCTGAAAACTCGGAGCGCCTAATTTTTAAGCAGTCAGTTGCAACAGCAATCCGGCATGCAGCCACGTCAACACGCGAATGCATCAAGCGGGATCGCCATAAGCCTGCCCTGTCAGCAACAACAAGGAGATCTCGGGCGTAGACTGGCGCAAAGACTCGACTGATGCGAGGTAACGTCGCGGTTCGGCATGAGGAATGGCCACACCATATTTTGCATTCCAATCAGAAGGACGCATCTCAAAGCAAGCCAAGCCCGCCCCAAGGGTGATCAGCTTGCTGCCGAGTGGTGTCATGACCAGCCGACACCCACCCATGATCGACATGCTGTTCTGGTACCGCCGCATCGCACCAAGCAGTTGACGGTAAGCTTCGAACGGGTGGGACTCGTGGGCATACAGGATGTTCGACGTTGGCGTTTTTCGACTGTCAAACAAAGGCCCTCGGTACTCCACAAGCAGGTTGTCGGCCCGCCGCGGATCCTTGGAGGGATGCGGCACCACTGGGCACACTTCGGCCTCCACCGGAATCAGGGCCGAGTCGATGATCTTCTGTAACTGGTTAACGCGGTTTTCGCCGAGGACTGGAAACCACACCAATGGCCTGTCCTGCAGGCTCTCGGCCTGCCATGCGGTGATGAATCCAGGAATCATCACCAGGTCGTTGCTGGGATCCTCAGCCCGAATCTGTCCGTCTAAGCGGGCATCCTCAGCGACCAGCACCTGAAAATTCACCCCGTTGGCATACAAAGGATGGGGCTTGTCTGGCGCCACGTCCTTGTTAGGCACAAGTTTGTGCAGGATATTGGTCAGAAGCGCCAAATAGGTCGCACGCGGCAAGGAACTGACATCCAAGATGATGTCCGTCTTCCCATCCACCTCGTCAAGGACCGCCTTGACTCGTTGGCGCAATGCATCGCTGGGACTGGCCTCGTCTTCCCCGTCCGGCACGGCAACGGTGATGGTGGCCGCAGCCCCCAAGGGCGAAAACAGCGATTCCAGCGCTGCGGCGTTCTCCTCGGTAAGTTTGACGATACTGTCGTCAAGCTCGTAACCCTCAAAACCCAGCAGCAACAGCTTGGCACTGACGGTCCTACGTTCTGTCCCAAGTTGCCCTGCCACGAACTCGCGCATGACCGCCTGCGCCCGGACGTCAAACCCACGTCCCGCGATGTAAAGCAGGTCAACGGGGCGATCCTTCATCAGGTCGTCCCATAGGTCATGAACTGCGTTGCCACGTCGAAAGACATAGTGATCCCAGAGCATCAAACCACCTCCAGGCTCTTGCGGTTTGGCGTCAGTCGACGCTCCATCCACTTCATGAGTTCGCCGACAGACACATCGCGCCACCCCCCCATCTGCAAGGGAAGGCCATAGTGCACACAGAGTGAGCGATTCAGGTAGAAGATCGTGCCGCTGTCCCGAGAGCCAGTGGCCTGACTCTCGCGCTGAACCAGCAAATTCTCAGCGGCACATTCGGCCAGCACCCGCTCCAACGTCTGCCCAACAGGTCCCAGAGGTTTGGAGGGTTCAGCCAGCTTGGCAAGTTCAGCGCGCGACAGGCGTACACCGGTTACCCCAGGTGCGTAAGGTGCATTTGGAGCGAAGGTCTGGTCGTAGCAGAACGCTCCGACCGAATCCAGAAGCCGTTGTGCCCGCGTGCCTTCAGTGTGCGACTTCGGAATGAATTCGCGCTTGCGGCCAGCGGCATCCCGCAGAAGCTTCTCTTGCTCCTGCGGCGACAGGATCAATTCAGCCTTACGCAGCACCTGCTTGGCCTGAAGGCCCACATAAAGCGCTGCGGACAGGGCCAGCAACTCCTCGACGTTGTTCGTTGCCATGACGCACAGGCGATCAAAACCAAAGTAATACGGGATCCCCAATTCCTCGTGCATGAACAACTCGGCTGCCGCCCGAACCTGAGAACTGTCCCGGTCTTCAAGCTCCTCCTCGGTCAAGGTCAGATCCAAGGACATCTGACGTTTCGATTCGTCGCGTACCAGCAAAATGCGTGTCACGTAGAGTTCCACCAAGGACTCGACATTCGGCTCGTTCGTGTACTGCTCGGCACGCGCCAGCCATTGCAGGTAACGCTGGCTGGACTGGTGACGCTCCACTTCATTGCGAAAGCGTTGAATGCCCTCGGTAAGCTGGGCGCGCACCTCACTGGAGACCAGCTCGTCGCGCAAGCATTGTGTGAACGAGCCGACTGGCACAACATCCTGATTCTTCATCCGGCGGTCCACGATATTCTGAGCATAGGACACGAACTGACTCAGTCCCTTGGCATCGCTCCACATCTTGTCCAGGTTGTATTCGCGCAGATCACGGCCCTCGCGCGCGCCCTGGGACAACAATTCTGCGCCAAGCGCCACCGTACGCTCTGCCAGCCAGATGGGAATCGATGGGCGCATCACGGTCAGCTCATCGATCAGCATCGTCCGCTGCTTGCGCCGCAGCTTGTGCATGTCATCGACCATCAGCAGACGCTGGGGCGCAACAGTCCGGCCCTCGTACTGGAATTGGATGGACTGCAACCACAATACGCCTTCGAAACGCACATGCGTGGGCAATCCTCCACCGAGCGGCCCCAAGAACGCGTCGAGTTGCGCGTACACACGCTGCTCGTGCTCCTCCGCCCAGGTGGCGAGCTCCAGCGCGCTGTCCAGCACGGGAATGCCCTGCAGAGCTGGCACTGCGGCGTAGTCCAGCTTAATCGCGGCCAACTGCTCCGGTGAACCGAGCCCTAACAAGGCCCCCAAGCTGCGCAGCGTGCGCAACACGATACGGCAATCGAGCAACGCCCGAAACAGCCCTTCCTGCTGCAAACCCTCGCTGGACGGAAGGTCCGCGTAACCCGACGCACAGCTCAGGAAAACACCAAGCAATTGAGGGCTGTCACCTTCGGTCAGTACCCCTCGATTCACCAATTTTTGGAATGACTCAGCCAACTCGGGGCGAGTGCGCGAGTTCCAAAACGCACGCAAAGCTGACGGCGTGAAGGCACGCAACAGCGTGGTCTTACCCGCGCCCGGCGCGCTGCGGAACACATGGACGGCACCTTCGAACGCATCCTCGGCCAGCTTCTCCAGAATTTTTGGAGAGAAGAGCCGCACAAACTCCATGTCCGACGTCGTGCGTTCGGACATTCGCTCAAGAAAGGGGTTGGAGTTATAGGCCATTTAAAACTCCCGATGGCGGCTGACACGAGGGAACAGGCCATGCGGCTTGAACTGCTCGGGGCCCCACAGCAAGAACAAGGAGTTGTTGGGGGTGTTGTGCCCGAGCACAACCGGCAAGGCGCAGCCAGCAAAGCCCATGCTGGCGTCATCGGTGCCGCCGACGCGAAAGTGTTTGTCAACCACACGGTTATCGCAATAGTCGGGGTTCTGCAGCAGCGCGCGCAACTCAGGATTGAGCGTGCGTGATAGCGCCACTTCGGGCTCAATGGGGCACAGCACACGGACCTGCAAAGGCTTGAAGCCAAAATCCGTAGTGAAGCGTTCTGACCAGTATTCGATGTGGTCAATTGCTTGACGTGTAGCTGTGTACAGCATCAGGAACACCTCGTAATGCGAGGGGTCCACCATGCCACCCTGGTGCAAGCGTTGGTAAATCTTTGGCAGCTTGCCCTTGAATTTACCCGAGGCCCCGTCATACCGAATGTATGTGTTGCCGCTGCCTGAAAAATCATCAAGCAACCAGATCAGGTTGAAGTGAGGGTTGTCTGCGGTGAAGCCTGCCTTCTCCAACGAGCCCCCAAGATCCTTGAGCATGTCGCCAGCCTTCTCCTCACCCAATTCGTAGGCTTGCCAGATTTGCTCGTTGCTGATCTCCCCGTCGCTGGCGCGGCGCAACTCATTGGTGCGGGCACCATCGCTCAACCCCAGGTAAAGCGAAGTGAGGCGCAGTTGCTCGAAGCGCTGATGACGGGCGATCTGCTGGACACGAAAGGATGGAATCTCAAACTCTTCGGAAACCAGGCGCATGCGCTCCTGAACGATCCAGTCCTGGTACGCCGTTCGCACGAGGTGCGACAGTTCCGCATCAGAAATGAACACGAGGTGGTCCATCACCAATCGCAGTGCCGTCTGGCGGTCCTGTGGTGCGAACTGGTGGAGCCAAAGTGCCAGGCTTTCAATGAAGCGGCGGCCCGGTCCGAAGCGCTGGTAATGGTCGTACTTGAAGTCGGCCATCAGTTGCAGCGTCGGCAGAACCTGTGGCACGGCGTCTAGATCCTCCCACCCCATCACCTTGGCCAGCAGCGTGGCAGCATTCTGATCATGCATGGCTGTCTGTCCCAATGATTTTGGCAGGTGGCAGTGCCAAGTTGAACACGCCCCCTTCTCCCATCTGCATGTGTTCGAGGTACCACAGCGTCGCGTCCACATCACGCTTCTCAGCCGGTGCCAGCTTCCATCCTCGGTCCAGTCGGCGCGAAGGCATATCGACGCTCAATGAGAAGCGGTGCTCCAACAGGGCTGCGTCGTTGCCTGGCCAAGCGCCCTGATCGCCCATGGCCAAGATCTCGTAGGGATCGACCTTGTCTTCCTGGATGATGGTTGCGATCAACCTTGACTTGCTCACACCGCTGGCAAGGATGTCCACGGAATGCTTGGAGCGCACCATGGTCGAAAGGTCCAGCCCAGCCTGACGCAAGGCGTCAGCAATGACGAACCACATGGAGTCGGTAGCCAGGCCTTCACGGAATCGCACACTCACCTGATAAGGCGGCGTTGTCTTGTGAGCCAATATGGGGACACCGAGTGACTTCAGTCGCACGACGATGCGTGTGACATGGCTCAGAAACTCGCTTGTCTGGTTGGAAAGGACGGGCACGACGTCCGCAGTCGAGATCCATCCGCCGTTGTACAGGCAAAGACGGATTTTCTTCAAGACGTCTTCGGGCAAAGCCTCCTGCAAGCGATCCTGAAGGGAGTCTCCGCGCCCAGAAGCGATGCCGACCAACACGCCTGCACGTACAAGCCGCACCAGATGCGCAACGATCTCTGCTGAAGGGGGCCCATCCTTGCTCTGCGAACTACACAAGGTGCCGTCGTAGTCGAACACAATCGCCCTGAATCTCTGCGCCTGGATCACGTCCCGAAACGCCTGCGCGGCACGGCGCATCGTGCCGTGATCGCGCTGCGAGGGCCAATGGGCCCCGAGAACTTCGTACTTGGACTGGACCTCGGCCGGGCCCGCAGCCTCGGGCAGCGGAATCACATCGCGCAGGTTCGCATAGTGAATCTCCCTGCCGTAGCTAGGGACGTCCGGTCGCCCGGGGTCCTTGCCCAGTTGGCGGCCAACCGCCGCCACAAGGTGCATTTGCGCCACCAGTCCAGCGATCAAGTGCACCGGATCGGCGCCTGCCAGAGGCATCGTGAGGGTGGGGATCCCTGCTGGGAACTTGCTGCGCATACCTTCCCACAGCGGGCTCAAGGACGGTTCGACCAACGCAAGAATCGCGCACTCCTGAGGACGCTGGGCAAGCCAGAGATGCCGTCCGTGGGCATAAGACCGCAGGTCGGCAAGCTGCGTGTGCAGCAAAGCGCCCTCGGAGAGTTTGGACTCTAGGTCCGTCGCTATGGGCCGGAGCAGCGGGGAATAGACCACAGTCAGCGCACCGCGCCGTACCACTTCGTCGATGAACGGCTGAGCGGCAGACAGCCAGTCCTCGACCGTCTGATCGCCCACGCGCAGCGCCGACATGTCCGGAGGCATCGATTCAGGGCTACCGTTGAGTTCGCCGTAAGCCCTTGCAATTAGCACAGCATCGAGCAAGAGGCTATTGGTTGCCAAATAGCCGTCCTTCTTGGCCAACTCGAACACGTAGGGCTTCACCCCCGGCAGCGCTTGCACGTGCTGCATCAAAGGACTGTCCTGCCGATTGGTCAAGACGTGCACCGTGCGTGAGCTGAACCGTCTAGCCCGCTCAAGCGCCTCGACGATGTCTGGATTTTTGCCTTCCGCCGAGATGAGAAACACCGGACTGGATGAGGCCAGCGCAGGGCTGCATATGATTTCCAGTGGCGTCGATGGACGGGAGACTCGTCCTGTGTAGGCTTCGTGAAGGCCACACAGCAGCGATGCCACCGTGAAGGAGCCGCCGGATCCCACACCTATCATGCTGGCCTCGGCCGTACTCGCAATGGCGAGCTTCAACGACACGATGTCGGCACCACAAGCCGCTGCATAGCTGTGCCGCAACTGCGCCAGTTCCTCCTCGTAGTGGCTCAGGGCCGGTGACATGTCGTCGCCATTCATGCCGCGGTGGACTCCTGCTTCGTCGCAGACCTCTTGTTTTTTGCTGCCTTGGTCGCCACGGCAGGGTTGGCCATGGCCTTGGTCGTGCGCGCGGGCTTCAGTGCATAGGCCGCACGCAGTTCCATGAGCATCACGCCCAGCATGTTCTCACCCTTGCCATCCACCTCACCCCACAGACGATTGACGGCGTTGTTGACGGTCCCTGCCTCGACGAGCCTGGCGTCGCCAGTCGACATCAAGAGCTCCTTGAGATCGGCGTGCTGGTCGAACTTCGCCCGTAGCACGGCACGCATGCGGTCAAACTTGATCTTGGCCCAATCCGGTACCACGTCCCAGACATAAAGACCATGAGCCGCCATCGCAGCCAGCGCAGGTGTTGGCGCACTGAGAATCCACTCCCGGACAGCCGGCTTCTGAGCCTTGCCCGCTTGATAAGCATGCTCTGAAGTGGGAAAGGTTCTGCCTTCGAATTCAATGGGGCGAGGATATAGATTACTGAATGCACCGTACGGCTTTTCGTTGGAACGATAAAAGCGAATTTCGGATGGTTCGGCAGACTTTTTTACTGCTGGACGCTTTCGCGCCGTCTGCGGCGTCTTGGTCATTGTCGAGATTCCTTGGCTGACGAGTCGGGGCTGATGCCCAGCGTTCTGCAATGGTTGAGGATCAATACTTCTAGCAAGCCAGTCAGGCTGCGCCGCTCAAGCACAGCCGCCGCCTCTGCCGCAGCCTTGATCACAGGATCAATACGGACAGTGAGCGTGGCTGTTTTGATCTTGGGACGTCTAGCAGGTGCCATGGGCTGAGCTTGAATTGGAGCTACGTGAACTGCAAGAAATGTACTGCATTTCACAGTACGTGGAACCCGCCTGTAGCCTCCAAATAGAGCATAGAGATGGATGGCGCCCCGCATATGCACAATCAGCTCGCCATCCAAAATCCACTTCGTTCAAGGTTCCTTTTCCATGGCGCTCGCTTCGCCATTGCGTGCCCCTTGTTGATCTGTCGCGATCAATTCAACACAATGAGCGCGCTACCTGTGGACATCGCGTTCACGCAGCCTTCAATGGAGATCTAGGTCTCCCTGAAGTCCAGCCATGCTGGCGTCGCAGTCGTGACCTGCCTTGTAGAAGCTGAACCTCGGTTCAGTTAGGCCATGTCAATGGCCTTGTGCCTCGTTCAGTCCTCAAGCTGAACACCGTGTCATCGGCGCACCTCACCGTGCCGCCGCCGAGTCGCTTCACCTTCCAAGGCTGAAGCATCCCAAGTTGGGGAACCACCATGTTCCCCATCGGGACGAGGCGTTCCCCTTCACACCCTGAAGGAGAACGTCATGAACGCATGTCCTCATGCGACAAGTGAAACGCGCGCCATCTGCGTGCTGTTGGGTGGCTCCGGGCTTGCCCGCGAGCCTGTGATCCGTCCTGCAGTGCTACCCGCATTGCTGAAGCCTGCGCCGCCTGTCTCGCGACAGGTCGAACAGGTCATGGCTTACCGTGCTGCCGCCTGAACCACTTGACTGTGGTCCAGCATCAGCACATCGATACCGTGGCGATTGACCTCGCCCGCAGTTCGGGTCGAACACGAAATGACGCGCAGACCTCCCCGGTCTCGCCCAACTTGTGTTCGCCCGCGTTCGCATCCCATTGAAGTCAAGCCCGATTGATCGGGAGCCCTCGACTTCATGGGATGCGAACCGTCTTTCTTGTGCCTCGGCCATTCGGCTGTGCTGCACCTCCACGCAACCCTTTGGGGAGTCCACCGTCTCCCCGCCGGGATAGGTGTGCCCTCCTCCTTTCTGGAGTTCACACCATGAACCATGAAGCGTCCCGCGTTCGCCCAAAACGCAGCTGTGTCGAGATTGAGGAGTCTCGCGCCTGGATGGGCTTTTACCGCCGTGTGGGTCAGGACCCCATCATGGCCGCCGAAGTCATGGCCCAGTTGGAAGCTGACCCGATGATGAAGCGCAACCACCTGGCCCTGTACCTGTGCTGCAAGCAATCCTTGCGGACGCACAAAGCCACGGTTGCACGCAACAGGCGCATCGGTCAGTTCGTGCGTTGGCTGTTCCATGGCGCATTTGTTGCGCCAGCTTTGGCACTTCGACAGATGATGCGCCAAGGCGGCGACATCGCCGTTGAATGCCTGCCACCCACGGCCAACGAACCGGCCGCAACCCAAGTCAAGCGCCTGAAGAAAGCGCCTGAGTTTGCCCAGGCTCAATCGTCTTTTGAAGCTCAAGCTCCTGTGCCCAAGGACGCGCCATCCGCCACGTCGGGCGAGCCGTCAAAGCCCAATGCTGTGTCTCAAACAGCCTGATACCCCGCACGTCAAGACCACCGCGTCTTGACGTGCGGGGGCCAGCGCCCTGGCCCTGCCCAGATCGACCCACGCGCCTGCCCATCTGCTGGTGGTGCATGCCGCGTCCTCCCCCATTTCGCCCGCATCTGCCCGAGTGGCAGTGCGGCACACCCACGGAAGGAATTTCCCATGACCACTGCAACCGACGCCTTGTGCGCCATCGAGAAGCGCGCCCACCGGGCCATCGTGCAGGAGCTGCGCTTGCTGATCAAGGAAGTGCAGGCCCTTCAGCCAGGCCTGGCAGGTGATGACAGCGCACATGCCCATGCACTGCTGCTGAAGCTGGAGCACCTGCGACAAAGCCAGGTGGTGGACAGCGTCTGCGATCAGCCCCCCATCCGGTTGGCTGCGCAAGGCTGATACCGACCTGATAGCGACAAGACACCATCACAACGCGCCTGCGGGGCCACGGCCTGAGCGGCGGTGCGTCCCCAGGCTTCCACACAAGGAATCCTCATGACCACCGTCACACTCAACCTGGAGCAAAAGCTCTATGTCATCACGGAGCGATCAGGCCACAGTTGCTTTGGCTTTGACAATGCTCGCGAGCATGCCAACCAGATCGCACAGCAACTCGACCAAAGCCACCTGGCCTTTGCGCCAGGCGACTACGCCACGCTGGCGGGCTATCAGAAATACCTGA
>MESA01000003.1 GCA_001770775.1 Burkholderiales bacterium RIFCSPHIGHO2_12_FULL_63_20 | reverse complement strand
TGGATTTTGCGGAGATCCAGGGTTGGCAGCGAAACATACATTGTCGGAGGCACTAAAGACCATCAGGAAAGCACGTGGTTTGAGCCAGGAAGCGTTCTCGGACGTGTCCAGCCGCACCTACATGAGCACGCTGGAACGCGACCTCAAAAGCCCCACCTTGAACAAGCTGGCCGAGCTGTGCGAGGTCATGGAGGTGCACCCGCTCACGCTGCTGACGCTGGCCTATGCCGGCGACGACCTGCAGCAGGTCGATCAGCTGCTGGCGCAGGTGCGCCAGGAGTTGGAGACTGTGGCGAAGAAGAGTGACACGCCATAGCGTGCGACCGCGCTGGCGTGGCCGATCCGGTGCAGCCGGTTCGGGGACTTCAGGGGCGCCAAGCATCGCGCGGCGGGGAGAGGCCGCAGGGTTTTCCCCCGGAGGCAAGCGAAGCGCGCAGCTGCGATAGGGATTGAAGCCGAATGGCCATGACGGCGAAGTCGGCATGGGGCGCAGCCCGCAAAGCCCGGTCGGCGCAGTGCGCCGAATCGCCCTGCATTCGCCCTGGCAACACGAAGTCATGGTGATGCTGCCCGACCACCACCATCACGAAGCTGGGAGAGCCAAGCCTTCCAGTCTGCTGATCCAAGCAGTACAGCGCCCCGCCGCAGTGGGCGGGGCGCTGGCGGCCGTCAGGCCGCCTGGGGCTTGCTGCGCGACCAGATCAGGTCGTGCGTGCCGTTCTCTCCTTCGATCAGGCGGGCATAGACCGTGGCCGGGAACGAAGGATCGTCGAGGGTCACGGAGATGTACTCCCGCCCGGCCTCGCTGGTCTTCTTCCACGCCGCGCCGATGTCGTGGCTGGCGGCCTGCAGGCGGAAGTCCGGGGCCTTCTCGTTGTCCCCCTTGTCGTTGGGCACCAGCTTGACCTTGACGTTGAGCGTCAGGGTGCGAAGCGTGCCGGTGAAGCCGTCTTTGTCTGCGGTGAAGGTGCCGATGTTGGCCATGATGAAACTCCTTTTGGTGGAACAAGGTTCGCGCCCATCGCGTCCTTGTTGTGATCCGGCCGGCGGGGGACGGGCGGGCTGCACCGCTTGCGGTCGCAACGCAGTGGAGAGCCGGGAGGCGAAAAGAATTTGTCCCGCGAGGAATCTGCGCAGCAGAGGGGAAATTGTTTTCGCCGGACGGTTGCAGCCATGAAGCCCGAGGCGCAGCCGCACCCCCGCCAGGATTCACAACAACACAAGGACGCCTTGGGCCGAACCGCATCGAAAGGAGACAGGGCCGGCTCAGTCTCCCCGCCGCACGATGGCTGCACTGGCTCGCCCACTGACGCGGGCCAGGTCAACCACCCGACGACGAGCGAGAACGCCCCCGCCGCACCTTGCGGCGCCGGTCTTGAGGCGTGGCGTGGAAGCTCCATGGCAATGCTGGGCGGGACGTCCGTGAACCGTCCTTCGTGACGTGATGGGCGAGAACCGCCAGCGTTGAGGACGGCACGCATTCGCACAACCTGCCGCAGCAAGCACCAGCGTGTTCGCCAGCTCCGTCCATTGCGGCGGGGCGCTGGCCGGGCCGATCCGGCATCGACGGTTCGGCGGCATCGAGGGGCGCCAAGCTCGCGCGGCGGGGATGGGCCTTGCGCCGATCCCCCGGAGGCAAGCGCAGCGCGCAGCGCCGCAGGCGCGAAGGCGTGAGTGGATTGAAGCCGAATGGCCGTGACAGCGAAGTCGGCACGGGGCGCAGCCCGAAAGCCCGGCGGCGCTACGCGCCGACACGCCCAGGCCGTTCTATATTTTGAGCAGGGAACGCAGAACACCATGACCATCCAGCTACGACACGAAACCACGAACGACATTGCCGCTATCGAGGCCGTGACCATTGCCGCCTTCGCCGATGCGCCGCACACCAGCCACACGGAGCAATTCATCGTGCGTGCATTGCGCGACGCTAGCGAACTGACGCTTTCCATCGTGGCCGAAGAACACGGCCAGGTCGTCGGCCATGTGGCTCTGTCGCCGGTGACTATCACCAACGACCACGGCCACAAGGCCAAAGGCTGGTGCGGCCTGGGGCCGATCTCCGTCCTGCCGCAGAGGCAGGGGCACGGCATCGGCTCGCGCCTGATGGAACAGGCGCTGTCTGAACTGCGGGCCATGCAGGCCGAAGGCTGTGTGCTGCTCGGAGAGCCCGCGTACTACGGGCGCTTTGGCTTCCAGGCCCATGCGGGCCTGCAACTGCCGGGCGTGCCGCCCGGCTATTTTCTCGCACTGGCCTTCCATGGGCCAGTGCCCGAAGGCATCGCGCAGTACAGCGATGCCTTCAACGCCGCCGCCTGAGTGCCAGTGAAGGCGGCGGCGTAATGCCCCGGCTATTCGGCTTCAACACCGGGCGCGGCCACCGCCGCGCCCGGATTATGCGTTTCACCGCGCCCAGGGCGGAACGGCCTGGGCGCGGTGCTGACGATGATCATTCCTTCGTTTCGATGATCCACCACACGGCACGCGGCAAGGCGCGGCCCGTGATGGGATGTATGTCGGTGAGGTCAGCGCGGGCCGACCAGCCCGAGGGCGGTCGGTAGCCGCGCACGTCGCCATCGCCGTGCCAGCGGCGGGCGCGCACCGTGCCGGGTGCATAGACCGCCGCCATGCGCGGGCGGTTGGTGGTGGTGCGGGTCATGGGGGCTTCTCCTTGCAGCGAAGCGCCCCGGTCGAAGCCGGGGCGCTTGCCTTCGGCGTGGGTCAAGCGGCCAGCGCCTCGGCGGGTTCATCCGCCATTGCCTCGGCATCCTCCGGGGCGTCCTGCTCCGGGCCTGCCTCCTGCGCGCTTTCCTTCACTGCCTGCTGCGGGCCTTCGACCTTAAAGATGGCAGGCATCCAACCCGCGCCATCGGCCAGCCGCTCGGCTTCGCTGGCAATGTCGGCCTTCTTCAGCTTCGCCAGCCGGGAAACCTGATCGGGCGCGTACTCGCCCACGGCTTGCAGAACTGCCGCCTTCGGAACGTGCTTGAAATACCCCTCGGCGGTCGGCTGCCACCATGCGGCCATGTCGAGGCCCACGGCCTGCGCCAGTTCCTCGCCGGGCTGGTGCGGTGTGGCGCGAGGCGTCACCACGTCCACCGTGGAAGCCACGCACACGGCCAGCAGCTTGACCAGTTCGCCTTGCTCCATCGCCAGCAGCGCGGCAAACAGTTCGGCGCTGTCCTCGGGCAGCTTGCCGCTCCACGCCTGCTGCAATTCACGCAGCGCCACAGCGGCGGGTGACTCGGGCCAGTCCGGGGCCATGCCGTCCAGCCGGTCTTGGACTTTCAGGCTCACGCCCAGCGGCAGGTCGCGCCCGTAGTAGCGGCCCTGCAAGACGGTCTGCACCATGCCATGCACCAGCGCGGCCACCGCCACCTGCGGATGCCGGGCCACCTCGATTTGCAGCGCGGCGGTGCGATGGGCGCTCAGGCGCTGGGCCAGTCGGTCGGAAATCGCTGCTGCCTTGGGCGGCTCGTCGTCCTCGCCTTCGTCATCGTTCGCGGCATCTGGGTCGCTGAACCCTTGGCGCAGCTTCTCCAGTGTGCGCAGTGCCTTGGCCTCGGCCTCGCGCAGCAGTCCGCGATGAATCACCACCTCGCCGTTGCGGCCGATGGTGACGATGGCCCCGGCTGCGGCCTTCACGTTCGCGCCGTACCCCTGCAAGCCGTCTTCCAGCGCCTGCAACTGCTCGCCCAGCCGCTCGCCTTCCTCTTGCAGCGCATCGGCCTTGTCCTCGTCGTCGGCGTCCGTCGCGGCATCAATGGCTTCGGCCACCTCCTGCATCTTGGCTTGCAGCCTCTCGATGCGCTGTGCTTCGCGCTTGTTCGGCTCGCGGCGCTCCCTCGGCGCACGCTGGAAGGCGTGCAGATCGGCATGGGTCACGCCCGGCGTGGCATCAGCCCAAGCCCAGCCCTCGGCCTTCACCTCTGCGGCGATGCCCGCCAGCTTGTCTTGCGCCAGTCGTTCCAGCAGCGCGGCGTCGGTCAGGTACACGCCTGCATCGCCCTCCGCGAACAGGTCGCGGCGGATGCCGCCGCCCGCCTGCTCGTAGGTGTCCAGCCCGACGAAGCGCACCAGCGGATGCCGGTAGGCGTCAATCTCGCGCTCCGTCAGACGTTCGCGCAAGTGCGAGGGTTGGCGCTGCCATTGCGGCGCATCGTAGAACGCGCATTCCTGCGCGGCGTGGTCGTCGGTGATGGAGAGCGCCATCAGCTGATCGAGGCTCACGGCATCGGCCCGGTAGTCCTCCATCAAACGCGGCGAGACATTGGCGAGCTTCAAGCGGCGCTGCACCACCAGCGGCGTAACGGAGAAATCCGCCGCAATGTCCTCAATCGGTCGGCCTTCGGCCACCAGCGCGGCGAAGGCTTCAAACTGGTCTGCTGGGTGCATGGCTTCGCGCTGCACGTTCTCGGTCAGGCTGGCGGTGCGGGCCGTGCCATCGGCCACCTGCAGGCAAGGCACGTCCCAATCCTTGGCGATACGGTGCTTCTTTGCCAGCAGCTTGAGGGCCGCAAAGCGTCGGCCACCTGCCACCACCTCGTAATGCAGGTCATCGGCGGCGGGAATCACGATCAGGTTTTGCAGCAGGCCCACGCGCTGAATGCTCGCGGCCAGCTCGGGGATGGACATGCGCGGGACGGTCTTGCGCACGTTGCGGCCCGTGGGGCGCAGCACCAGCCGCGACAGCGGAACCAGAATCATGTGCTTGCTCGGGTCGGCGGCTTGCAGCACGTTTGCGCGGCTGTCGAGGGCTTGAGCTTCGGTGTAAGTAACGGCGTTCATGGTGAATCTCCAATCAAGTGAAACAAGGGAATGGAGGGGAAACCGCCCCTCCGGCGGGGAACACGTCAGAGGGGGTCAGGCCTTGAGGGCGCGCATGCCATCGGCCAGCAGCCACAGGGCGCGGTTCAGGCGAATGTCCGAATCAATGCCCTGCACGGGGCGGGTCTGCTGTCTGCGGCCATTGGCGGCGCGGCCATGCAATCCGCCCTTGGTCAGGTTCTCCTGCGTGCGGTTGAACACGCTCCACAGGTCGGGGCGGCGGTCGTCGAAGCGGCGCGGCATCAGGATTTGCGATTCCGTGACGGGCGCGGGCTTGGTTGGGTCGTCGTACTTGAGGGCCAGCGCGGCGCGGGCGAACACTTCCGATTCCCCGGCATCCAGCGTGATGGCCTGCATGGATTCGCGCGATTCCTGCGCATGCTCGAAGCCGCTCAGCACCTGATAGGCGCCCTCGATGACATGGCCCGCCACGTCGCCCTTGTGGGGCACGCGCACATCGCCCACGGTGTCGCCGCAGACAAGGCCATTGCTGCAAACGAAGCGGAACATGCCACCCAGTAATTGATAGCTGCTCGTGCCGTCGTGCGAGTTCAGCAGGATGATTTCATTGGCTTCGCGGGCGTTGATCTGGTTGGCGTGGCGCAGGCGCAGCATGTGTTTCGTGTGCTCGCGCCGGCCCTCGTTGCGAACGCGGGTCTGGCACACCATGAAGGGCTGAAACCCCTCTTTGCGAAGCTCGGTCAGCACGGCGGCGGTGGGGATGTAGCTGTACCGCTCGGAACGGCTTTCATGGGGGGCATCCGCGAAGATGGACGGGGCCACGCGGCGGATCTGGTCATCGGACAGCGGGGAGTCGCTGCGCAATGCGGGGGAATGGGAAGCGAAGCGGGATGCGAGTTGCATGGTCTTTCTCCTGAACAAAAAGGCTGTTGAAGAAAACCGCACACCGGATTCCAAGATTCGAAGCCCAGCCTTTCGGCTGTTCGGTGCGGTCGGCGCGAGGAACCCGGTTGGCCCTGTTGCCACCGTCTTTCCTGAGTTCATCGCCCGCGACGAAAGGGAGCGCGCGGACGGGGGCCGTCAAGGAAACAAGCGCAGGGTGGGGCGGCCCGCAGGCGCAGCCGAGGACACGGCCCTGCGCGCCTTGACGGCACACGGCCGCGGGCTACAGTCGCGGACAAGGTGATGAAGTCAGGGAAGAGGACTGGACATGGCAACGGCCATCCCACAAGCCGACCGCACGGCAAGCGAAGCGCGCAGGCTCGAAGCTGGAAGCCGGGCCGGAGGCGTCAGCCGAACGGAGTGAGGGAACGATCGAAGCCCGAAGGGGGCGAGACGCCGCAGGCGGCTCGATGCGCTAGCACGAGAGCGCGACCGGCCATCTCCCAGGTGGCCGGGGACGCCCACATGACTTCAATGAAATCCCCGTGGACAGCTACCCACCCAGCCATCGGCAAAATGGCAATGGCATGGACATACGAGCCCTACAAGACGATGAACTGATGGCCCAGGCCCGAGACTGGCGGCAACGGGCACTGCGCGGCGAGAAGGACGCACGCGGCCTCGCGCACGAACTGGAATGCGAAGTGCGCCGGCGCTTCCCCAGGAACAATGCGCCCCATGCACTGCCGCCGATCCAATTGCTCGGCGCCGTGCCGCAAACACCCCAGCGGCGCTGGAAGCCCTGGTAAGCACCGGCTCAAAGGCAGCCCGCCCGCATGACTGCGCCACGGCCGATCGGCGCTGATCCCGAAATCCCCCCGAAATAGCGCGAATTTCGAGTGGCCCGGTCACGGGCCAATGCCTACCGTGGAATCTCCACCTTCTGGAGAACCACCATGAGCGATCCCATGCAACCCGGAACGCCTGCGCCTGGAGCAGAAGGGCCTGGCATCTTTCTGCCGACCCTCATCTGGACCACCGACCGCAAGACGGTAGGCAACGAGATGCAGCGCCTGCTGGGACGGCGCGCACAGCTCAACGTCCTGCTGTCCGCCTCCGAAGAAACGGACGACGGCACCACCTGGTACGCAATGGCCCAGGCCACGCTGAACCAGCTGGACTGCGATATCGAACGTCTCTTCGAGTGGCTGGGCGACTACGAACCCGACACACCCACGCCCGAAGTGCCATCGTAATGTCCGGCATGAAGGGAGCGATCCGGCACCAGCCGGTTCGCTGCGCGAGAGGGGCGCCAAGCCTGCGCGGCGGGGATAGCCCGCAGGGCTTTCCCCTGGAGGCAAGCGCAGCGCGTAGCGCCCCGCCAGGGGCGCGAAGGCATCAGGCCGGGTCGTCGGGGCGCAGGCTGGCTTCCGACACCGGCATCCACGGCGATGACGAGTCCAGCAGGTAGCGCGCACCGCGCGCGTACAGGCCCGAAAGTCCGCTGGGACGATAAAACCCGGTGACGCGGCACCGGAACTGTGCGCCAAACCCGTTGGTATAGATCACCGCGTCGCCGAGCGCAAAGCGCAAGGGCTGGCCGTTCTCCGGTGGGAACGGCTTGAACGCATCATGCTCTGCCGTGATTTCGAGGATGTAGTCGTGGTGGCTGCTCATGGCCTTGACCTCCTGAAATGATTGAGAACGCTCAGGAGCGCCTTGCGGCGCCCCAGAACCAGGTCAGACAACGACACGCCCCGCCAGCCGCGCATCGCGCGCATAGGCGCTCAGCCGCTTCTCGGCACGAAAGTGCAGATCCCGCTCTACCGGCAAGCCCAGCCGCCCGCGCACGGTCGCCAGTTCGGAAAAACTGACCCAGCCGATTTCCGGCATCCCTAGGCCCAGGTCGCAAAGACCGAAGGCGTGATCGTGGTCATCGGGATCAATCTCGGTCAGCAGCCAGGTCGCGCCGGCATCCGGCGTGAACAGCTTGACCACTGGGGCCGGATCGAAGTCCGGGTTCTCCAAGGATTCGCGGCCGTTGGCCAGCAGCACGATGCGCTGCTCGTCCGTGATGAATGCGTGGTTCATGGTGAACTCCTGTAAGGTTACCGGGCGGAATTGCCCAGCCCTTGCAGGGCACGGCGCAGCGCAAGCAGTCAAAGATCGAAGACGGCCGCCAGGCCGCAAGCGCCGAAGGTGCGCAGTCATTGACGGCGAGCACGCCGTGGCACGATGAAGGGAACAGCAAGCCGCCACACCTCACCACGCAGCCACCCCGGTATTGACAAGCGTAGCGCGCAGGTCCGAAGCGTCAGTCCAGATCAGAGCGTCCGGGCTTGAAGCCGGATGACTGCGATTCGGCACGAAGCTCGGGGCGCAGCCCATGAGCCCGACGAAGGAACGTCGGGATGCAGGCCAAGTTGTCAGCAGGCAGTTGAAAAGTGGTGCTGGCCTTCAGGCGCTGTCAATTTTCTTGATCTTCCGGATACGCCGCCTGGGGAATCGGCACCCAGCCATCGCGGGTGATGCCTGCCCCGATGCGTATGTTCTGGCTTTCAGTTGCCGCCCAGTGCCCACCCCGGTGCAATACGGCGCGAATCACCGACTTCCGCGGATGATCCTCATCCGCCTTGGCAGAACTGCATATGGCATTCCAATGGTGCTTGTCCGGCATACTGTTCAACCGTGGGCCGAGCAGTTGATCCAAGACTTCGGTCGAAACGTTGTGTCGCCCGCCGTGATGGGGCACTTGGAAATACCGAATACCTGGCAGCGCGAGTCCCACGAAAGGTGCGTAGTCGATCACCTCCTGCAGTGCTTCACGCCCGGCATCGCCAGTAAGCATGACGCGATGACCGTTCAAGACAGCCGACTGCACCACACTCATTTCATTCTCACGACTGGTCGGCTCAGGCGGGAAATATTCCTCGCCCCACAGGGACTTGATGTAGGCGGTCGCGGCCTTCACTGCCCGGAATATGCTGCTCAGCGCGCTATCAAAAGCACTTTCTTCGACAGCTTCCGGTGTCTTCGCGGAGTCCACGATCAGGTCCAAGTAGCGCCCCAGGGTAGGTGCCATGACCGCGAACGGACCGATGCTCTGCCCCTGAAGGGGGGCATGGATTGGAATTCCCTTCTCCACCGCAATATCCTCAAGAATTGCCGTGGCATCGTAGATTGAGCGCAACTTCCGTCGCAGGGCTTCAACCGATTCATAGGTCTCAAAGCGATCGATCAACTGGTCCGCGTATATCCACGGCCGGTTGATCCAAAGATTCCTGACCGTGCATTGCTCCAGGACTTTTCGTAGTCCGTTGGCGTGATCGCGATCTGGGTGCGTGAGGATCACATGGTCGATGACTGTTGTTCCATAGTACGTCTTCAGATGCTCGACTATCTGATCACCCGTATCCAGATACCCACCGTCAACAACGTGCACGCCCTCGGTGCCATTCACCGAGTAGCGCAGCGTGATCGCGTCCCCGCTTTTCGCTGTTTCGACGCCAAGAAAGTCGATCTCGAAGTAGTCAGCCATACATCCCTCTTGTTTTATGCCAACAAAGTGCCGGTGGCTTTGCACCTACCAGCGATCCACCGCACACGTGAGTCCTGTCGGAGTCCATACCAACGACACGGCCGGAAGGCCGCCAGCATCCTCGGCGATGCCGCGCAATGTATTTCGGTCGATACCCGAATGTGCGCCGCCTTTCGGGTGGCTGTGCCACGTTCCTATAAAGGCGAGATACCCCAAAGAGGCCGCGTTTGCGGCGCGCAAATTTTGAACAAGCCCGTTGGTTCCGAGGACGAAGCGGGCGGCCTCTCGAACACTGTCAGGCGGTGCCTCAACAAGGCCTGCAATGGTGATGGTTCGATTTTCAAACGAGATGCGGCCGATCAAGGCGCCGCCTGTTTCCAGAGCACCCCAGCGCAGCGCATCAGCATGGATTGCTTGCGCAACTGGGGACAGGACCCGAATGTTCCAGCCACCATCGTCTGCGACTTCAAGCGCAGTGGTCGGGCCAAGGCTGGCGCGGGTCCATGCCATTCCAAGGCCTTCGGCATCTGAGATTCCGGCGCAAAGCGTCGCTTCCTTCGGAAGCCCATCAACGAGCCATCGTTCCAGTTGCAGGCCGGCCAGTGACGTCGACCGCGAAACAACGGCGTCAGACATAGGCATCGTCAGCGAATGACAGTTGTCACCCACGAAAATCCGAGTCGGCTCAGACGTCTCGCCGGCAATCGACGCACGCAGTTCCGGTGCAAACCGGCAGCACTCGAACAAGAACGCCGTGAGGTCGTCAACTCGGCCGGCACGGCCAGCTCCTTCGAGCAATACCGCCACACAGCGCCCCTGACCATACATCGCGATCCGTGCCAATCGGGCTGGGGATTGATCCAACGCTGCCGATTGTGTTTCTGCAGCCAGCACCTGAAGTGACGCCGTCGCATCCACGATGAGGGCCGCATCCTGCGGAACGGTTGCCGCAAACTGTTCCGGATCGACCAAAAGAGTCACTGCGTCGGTGTCGAACGCTCGCGATTGAAGATGCGACAGCGATTCAAAGGCTGTCTTCATCAGCGCCGACTTCCGAGGCGGAACCAGAACTGATGCCCGCTCAATGAGTGCATGCCGCGCGGCGTTGTGAGGCGACATGGGTTCGTTGTCGACGAAAGTCATCGAACCAAAGCCCGCTCGCCCCAGTTGCATCGCGACTTTCGATCCCACGCTTCCGCAGCCGAGCACGACCAGCGGCTGTGATGTGGCTGCGTATGGAATGCCGGACGTCCTTGCCAGCAGTTCAGGAGACAACGCATGCGCGTGAAAGGCCGGGTGAACCGTGGCGTTACGCTCCAGGAGCGATTGAGCGTTGAGTTCATAGCGCACCACATAGGGCAATACCTCGACACTCCTCCCTGGCGAGCCCACAAGCGACGCTGGCCTTTGCACAGCCAGAATCACAATCGCGTACAAACCATGCACCCAGCCATGCGAGTCCTGTCGCATATCCAGGATTGAGCGTCCGAAATAACCGTCCACTTCCTGGGCCAAAGCGTCGCGATCAATACCAAGCTCCGCTGCTCGATCGAGCAGCGTCGCGAGATCGACAACTGTCTCTGGTTGATAGCGTCCGATCACATGCGGGAGGCCGTCGGTCATCGGAGCGCGCGCGATGAAGGCCGCGGCATGGCCGTTCCCCCATTTGCCCAGCTTGTCGTTGTGAACATCCTGATAAAACACAGGATCGACTTGTGCGGTCAGTTCGGCGTTGATGATGGCGTACAGACCGCCATCGATCGTCACGTAGCCTGCGGGAACCACCAGAATCGTGCCGTCAGCGGGAGCGGCGGCCGCGACCTTCTCGGCACTGAATACAACGGTCGAAGGACAGCTGTCTCGGCGCGTTGGTTCCCACCCCTGCTCCAGGTCCAGGAGTGTTCCGGCCGCGGCCTTGTGCAGCCAGTCGATCAACTGATCGACAACGGCGTCCAGGCCAAACCGATGCAGCAGCTCGTTCAACGACCCTTCGAATAGGCACGGCGAGACTAACTCGCCTTGGCGATGGGGGTTGATGTGCGGCAAGTTGAGCGGGAAGTCCGCACGTAAGAAGGGCTCGGGTGCAGACAGGGGCCAGTCACTACCGAATACCAGCACGCACGTCTCGACGGTGCGCACTCCGGTCTCAGAGATACCATTGCGCCGAGACCTGTTCGGCAGTTGGACCGCAACATCGACTTCAATCTCCGTCGATGCACCAGTTGTCCTTGGCTCGCCAACGCGGATAAGGCCTCGATGCCGCTGAAGTTGATGCAGTGCGTCTGCGATGGTGCCCGTCATGATGCTCCGTGCGGCATGGGGGTGCGCGCAGAGGTCACCACGGCAGCGGCCTTCGATCCGGACTCCTTCTTCGAGGGAGGTTGCACACCCTGAGCGGTTACGGTGAAAACGAGCGGTTCCACGGACTTTTCGCTGGGGTACTCGCCTGTGCAGTAGAACTCGCCTTTTGCTTCGTCCACGATCGTCACGTACTCACGCTTCGCACGGATGCAGGGCGGATCGCTGTCATCATCTGCAATCGGCTTGCAGCTGGCGACGATGACGGCGCCGTCACGGGTCTGCGAAAGCGCCTTGCGAGCATCAGCATCGAGCTTGGCTTTTTCACGGTAGTCGGACCAGCTGTCATAGGACAGCGAATGCCAGGAACAATGATGAGGCGCCTGCATGATGTCGTACTCAAGCACATCTGCTTCAGCCTTGTGGCGTTGCCACTGGCGGTTCCAGATGAACACCTCAGCATCGCCACCAGTAAGGAATTTCGCACCATCCGGCGTCTGCGCGTCAGCCGCCAACGTGATGTTCAGAATAACGCTGGACTGGTTCTTGACCAGGCACTCTTCCTCTTCCTCGTCATCCTGGGCGTCCAGTGGAGCCAAAAGAAACGCAGAAAAGAATGCGGAACTCTTGCCATTGATCGTTGAAAAGCGCGTGTCCACCTTCCGCACAATCGAAGTGAGATCATCGGTTTTTCCGTCGATGTCCTCGCCCATGATCTGAATGCGGTCACCGTTCCCGACGGCGAAATTCTTGTCACGGTTCAGTTGCACGCGCCGACGCGCCTCCGTGTTGAATGCCTTGGCGTCGTCGCTCAAGGTGTGCGTCTTGCTGGCGCGTCGAAACACGATCGGGGACGACCACATCTCGCGGATCACGATTTTCTTGTCCTTGTCGTCCTTCTTGTCGTCCGGGTACTTGTCGAGTGGCCCTAGGTAGAAGTGTCGCTTCAACCCTCGGCAATGGTCTTGATCCGGGTGGCTCAGCAGGAACGCATCGACATACGGCCTGCCGTTCTCATCCTTCTTCAGTCGTTCGCGCAAATCCTTGGCGACATCGCGCGCCTCCCCGTCAGGGTCGTCGGCGTCTTGCCTGATGTTTACGTCGATCAGCAGAGTCGTCGCGTCGAGATCGCCGAACTTGATGAGGGTCATGTCCCCGTTGTCGACGGGAAAAAACGTGATGGTTGTAGGCACTGGGGTCTCCGGGTAGACGACCGAAGGATGATCGCGTATAGTTAATGTACGACGATTTTTTATATCCGTCTACTTTTTAGGCGTGACTGATGCAAAAACCTTCCGTTCCTGCCGCCGAACCTGCTGAGCCTAAGGGGCTAAGTTGGGGGCTGGAGAGCAGACTTCAATTCATCGATTTCCGTCTGCGCTGGGAGCGGCGCATCAACCGGATGGATCTCACCGAGCACTTTGGTATTTCGGTCCCGCAGGCATCGCTGGACATTTCCAAGTACATGGAGTTGGCGCCGAGCAACCTGACTTACGACCGCAGCTCCAAGACCTACACGGCAGCGCAGAGTTTTCACCCGCTTTACCAACGAAGCTCGGCGCAACGCTATCTAGCAGAACTGCTAGCGACAAAGATGGGAATTGTCGAGCCGACGGCCAGCTTCATCGGCTCCGCGCCGGAGACAGATTGGGCCCCGTCCCCTTGGCGCACGATCAATGAGCAGACCGTCGAAGCAGTGGTGCGCGCAATCCGCCAGCAGGAATCCATTCTGGTGAGCTACCAGTCCATGACGTCGTTGGATGAATCGGTTCGCTTGCTGTCTCCCCACGCCCTTGGCAATGACGGTTTTCGCTGGCACATGCGCGCGTTTTGCCACAAGCGCCAGCGCTTCAGCGATTTCGTCCTTGCTCGAATCCTGCGCATCGATGGCTTCGAGGCGACCCAAGTGGACTCCAACCAAGATTCGCATTGGCAAACTGTATTGACGCTGGTACTTGCACCGCATCCCGATTTGCCTGCAGCCAAGAAACGAGTCTTAGAGTTGGACTACGGCATGGAAGATGGAGAGGTCAAACTTCCATGCCGCCAAGCGTTTCTGTACTACACGCTGAGACGTTTGGGTTTGCATACCAAGGAAGCACCAGACCCCCTCGCACAGCAGATCACGCTAAAAAACCGCGATGAAATCCAACCCTATATCGACGCCTTGGCGGCACAGGCCTGACTTCACATGACAACAATTTTTGAACTGGTCAAAGACCCCTACGAGCGCAAGGCACGTGTTATCCCTGGCCTTCTTGTGGCCTTACCCGTGCTGGTGCCGCTGTTGTGCGTCTACGGGGCTCGGCACCCTGTGCTTACAGGTGTGATCGGCCTGCTGGGCGGCTGCGGCGCTATCTATGCACTCGCGAGCGTAGCGCGCGGACGTGGTAAAAAACTTGAAGAGATGCTGGTCTCAAAATGGGGTGGCATGCCCACGACCATCGCACTACGCCACCGCGACAAGTTCCTTGATGGTGTCAGCAAGCAGCGTTATCACACGGCGATCACTGCCAAGTTGGGTATCGCCATGCCAACGGCAGAAGAAGAATCAGCAAACCCAGACAAGGCAGACGACATCTACATCGGTGCCACTAAGCGGCTTCGCGAACTCACGCGTTCCAACAAGCAGCTCTTGCTGAAAGAGAACATCGCCTATGGATTTCATCGCAACATGCTGGCGATGAAGCCTGTCGGTATCCTGTCGTGCCTCATGGGCGTCGTCTACGGATTGTTGATTGCAAAGATTTTGCAGGTAGCACCTCTCCAATTTGACTTGGTGCACCTTGCCGATCCAGGGCTTGCCGCAGGCTTGACATTGCTCATTTCGCTGGCGCTACTTGCCGCATGGCTACTGTATTTCGATCAGGACGCAGTAAGGCGGATGGGATTCGTCTATGCGGAACGTTTGTTTGAATGTTTGCCGTCGTTGCCTTCTTCCTCCTCACGGAAGAAAGCCGTAAAACCGACTACAGACTGAGGTTCTGCCCAATCTCCAAACAGGCGTATAGCTCCGCAGGTGTGTCTACCGCTTCCACGTCTTGGGACGAATCGTTCCGCGAGACTCCAGCAAGAGCCGCGTGCTTTCCAGTTCCTTTTGCAGCACATCGGTATCCGGCAGAACCATCCGGTAGTTCGCCGCCATGACCTTGGTGGGTAAGCCCTCCAGCGCATACCGCGCCAGGGCGAGCCCCTTGTCGGCACAAAGAATCAGCCCCACCGGCGGGTTCTCCTCGGGATAGGCCCAGTGTTCCTTGGCATAGTTGCAGTACATGTGCATCTGGCCCACGTCCGCATGCGTCAGACTCCCCAGCTTCAGGTCGATGATGACCAGGCAGCGTAACTTGCGATGGAACAGCAGCAAGTCCACCCGATACCAGGTCTGGTCGATGCGCAAGCGCCGCTGCCGTCCAATGAAGGTGAACCCTTCACCCAATTCGAGCAGGAAGTCTTCCAGCCGCCGGATCAAGGCGGCCTCCAGATCGGACTCCGAATACTCGTCCTTGAGGTCGAGGAACTCCAGCACATAGGGGTCTTTGATGGCATCGCCGGGCGCGACGGCATCTTCGGGCTTGGCCACCGCGCCCTTGGCCAGCATCGCCGCCTTGTTTTTCGACAGCGCCGTGCGCTCGTAGAACTGGCTGCCGATCTGCCGATCCAACTGGCGCACGCTCCAGCCGCCGCGCAAGGCCTCGGCTTCATAGAACTGGCGCGCATGCTCGTCCTTGACCGACAACAGCCGCACATAGGCCGACCACGGCAGCGTGAAGACCTGCGCCAGCTCGTCCAGCCGCCAAGGCCGCACTGGCTCCGGGGAAGATTCGCCAGACACTGTCTGGCGAATTGGCCGG
>MESA01000002.1:9800-20096 GCA_001770775.1 Burkholderiales bacterium RIFCSPHIGHO2_12_FULL_63_20 | reverse complement strand
TGATATTGGGCTGTCAGGAGCCGTATGCACACCAGGCGTTACATCCAGTCAGATGGTGCGGTCGTCTTCTGAAAACGACAATTCCGGGGGGTTGCAAAAAATCCGCAAAACGACCGTTTACCGACTTTAAAACGCTTGCACAACTTCCATAGATGATGCACAATCAAGGCTTGAAAACACGCTTAACCTATAGAGGAGCAAATCATGCAAAGCATGACACTAGAGCAGCTACGCGCCACGGCCAGCGCCGGCGGCGTTGTCGGCGTCACCTTGAAAGGGCAGGGCAGCGGGTTCTTCATGGAGATTGCCACCCGCAGCGGGCAAGACGCTTTTTTGGTGAAGGCCCGCAGCACCGAGCCACGCCGTTTCGGTAGTCCGAATTCCGCGCTGGTCGTGTTGCGCGATATTGGCATTGCCGTTGCGCAGCTCGACGCGACCAACTGGAACCCCGACCAAAAAGAAGTCACACAGAACCGGGATAGCCGCGCCCAAGCGATGCGCCAAGCGCACGAAGCCGCCGCCTATAACCAGTGGCTAACCGGCGAGATTCAGGCATCCATTGACGACCCACGGCCGAGCATTCCGCACGATGAAGTCATGGCCGAGATGGACGCCGACATTGCCGCCTTGCCGAAGAAAAAACGCGCATGACGGCCAAGCCTTACCGCATTGAATGGCGGCCAATGGCACGCGAGGACTTGCGCGCCATCGTGCGCTACATCGGCAAGGACAACCCGACGCGAGCCAAGAGCTTCGGCCAGGAGCTGCGCGACAAGACAAAGCCGCTTGCACAGCATCCAGAGCTGGGCCGCCAAGGGCGGCCGGGCTTGCCCGACTGGCTGCGCGAGCTGGTTGTGCATCCGAACTACATCGTTTTTTATCGTGTGCTGGCCGAGGCCCGCACCGTTCAGATTTTGAGAGTGAAGCACGCGGCGCAACAAACGCCGTGATTACCAACCCCGGCGCGCTAACGCCGGTTTTTTCAGGAGTGGCGAAGATGAATACAGATCAAAACTTGGGCGCAACGCCCGCAGAAGTGGAGGCCCTTGTGTCGGGTTTTTTTGAGCAGATGGAACCGAAAGTGAAGAAGGGCAGGGCGTGGACGTTCCACCGTTTGAATGCCGCTTGTGACACCCCGGACGGGGAGCGCGTGCAGGCCGTGCTTTACCCGAACGACGGCCAAGGGTTCGCCCTGTACGCCCGTCAGGGCCAGACCTTGCACGCCGTGACCCATGACGGCCGCCCGGTGTGCTTTCGCACCATCGAGAAGGCGCTAACGACGCTGGCCGACGTGACGCACCTTAACCCTGAAATCGTGGTGGATTCGTCCAATTGGCGCGAGGAAGTCGGCCCGCACTGAAAAAGAAAAGCCCAACACCGCGCTAACAGTGTTGGGCTGGTGCGGCCCGGAGTGGCGAAACCCATTAGGCCGCGTGACCATTACCAAAACAGGAAAACGATCATGACCAATACTACCAAAAATGGCGGGAGACAGACAGCCTTAAACCTTGATGGCGGGTCGTTTGATGAAGCAGCCTACCGCGCCGAGCTGATCGCAGCAGGGCTACCGGCCGAGGATGCCGCCGCCGTGGCGGCCAAGACGGCCAACGCCCGCCGCGATGCTTTGAACGCGAACGAGTACCGGCTAAAGCTAATCGACGCCGGCATGGGCGTTGAGCAAGCCAAACAGGCCGCCGCTACGGCCGCGCGATTTCTTGCAACGCCGGAAGGCAAGGCGGCAAAGGCGCAGCGTCTGGACGGCTTTCAATCTGTGGGAAACATCGTTGGTGCCAGTCTGCCGACTGGCGCAAAGAAGGAACCGGCACCGCCGAAGGCGCAGCCCAAAGAGCCGGCCATCATCCAGCGCACGGCCAAGCCCGGCGCGATCACCACCCCGCAGCAAAACAAGCTGCTGGACGTGGGCGCGGAAATCGCCAGCACGAAGCAGGACGAATACGGCGAATTCATGTCTTTCACCCATGCCGTGCTGTGCCAAGTGGGCTTGCCGCGTGCCAAGACCGACGCCCGCGAGTTCATGCGCAAATCCGGCGATGCTTGGGTGAACGTGCAAGCCGGTTGGCTGGACGAGGGCAGGGGGCCAGTGCAGCAGCCTATCCCCTACGGGGCTATGCCGCGTTTGGCGCTGGCGTGGGTGTCGTCCTATGCCAAGCGCTACAGCACCCGGGAAATTCCCATTGGTGACAGTGCCGCCGAGTTCCTGCGCCTCATGGGTATGGAGAGCGAGGGCCGCCGCTATACGACCTTGCGCAAGCAAATGCACGCGCTGGCCGCCTGCCGCTTGCAGCTTGGTTTCAAGGGCCGCACGTTCAACGGCCAGCCCGTCGAACAGTTCGACGCATGGTTGGCAAACGGCCACGCCGGGCAGCGTGCGCTTTGGCCGGGCGTGATGATGCTTTCTGAATCCTATTTCAGTTCGTTGATGGATAGCGCCGTGCCGCTGGACAATCGCGCCTTGCATGCCTTGAAAGGTTCCGCGCTGGCCTTGGACGTGTACGCATGGCTTGCCCACCGCCTGCACCGCATCGAGGGCCGCCCGGTCATCTTGCATTGGAAGTCGCTACGCGAGCAGTTCGCGCAGGAGTACCAAGGCAAAGACCCGGACAAGGATTTTAAGAAACAGTTTTTGCCGATCCTGCGCAATGTGCAGGTGGTCTATCCGCAAGCCAAGGTCAAGCAGGTTACGGGCGGCCTGATGCTTATGGCTTCGCCGCCGCCGATCCCGAAGAAGTCTTAGGCTCACCCCGTCAGAGCCGGGGCCGGGCTTTCGTGCTACGCATCGAGCCTTGTTCCAAGTCTCGCCCCCTTCGGGCTTCAATCCCTTTCGTCATGCCGTCCCGGCAGCGCTGCGCGTCATGCTGATGGCGACACCGCGGCGAGCTGGCCACCGTGCCGGCGTCACCAGTGCCGGACGTGAAATCGCACCCCCCCACCTTTGGCGACAGATTCGCCCGACCAGGTGCGCGGCCAGTCACCAAAAAAAGCACCCCGAAAAGCACTAAAAACCGGCCCTTCCTGTGGAAAAACCCTGTGGATAGGCCAATTTATCCACGTGAAATCGCACCCCCCCATTACGTGAAATCACACCCCCTCTAGGGTGGTTATCCACGTGAAATCGCACCCCCCTTTTCGCGTGAAATCACACCCCCCCTAAACCTGTAAGGTGTTCCTTTAGTTTTTTACCTATAAAAATTACCTGTAGTTGGAGAACTAAAAACCGTGGATAACTCGACCGCCTGCGCAAAATCGAAGCGCCGCAAAGCGGTCTGCGACCGGGGCACCCCTTCGGGGTTCCCCCACCTTCGGCGGCTCCCCCTCCCGATAAATGGATGGCCTACGGCCATAGCTGTTTTGAAGCGCGGCACGCCGCGCAGGGTGGCACCACCACCACGGCCAGAACCGACAGCAGTGCGGCACAAGGCAGCAAGACAAAACCAACAACCAAGACAGAAGGCATTACCGGCTGGCCTGCGGCCAGATAGGAGAACGAAGCGCGGCACTTGCCGCGCATGGTTGATCGACGGCCGAGGTAAGGCATGGTCTAAGCGTCCCGACCGGCAAGCCGGCCGGCATGGCCGCAAACGGCCACCCCTGCGGGGCGCTAAGACCGGGACAAATCACGCCCGGCCGACAAGTCGGCCGCCCGCTCAGCCCGGCGCGTGTGCGCGCCATGCCAGAAAGGTTCGTGGTGATCGAAAGACCGAAAAACCGGTTTATCAGGAAGGGGGTAGGCCAGCACCGCGCACTAAACGGGCTACAGCAGTGCGCAGAGGCCGCAAAGCGCGCTTTTGAGGGTCAAGGCACAGCCGAGGGCCGGGCAGTCAGAAAAAACGGCTCTACGGCCCTTTGGTGAAGTCTGCAGGATTTGACGCGCTGAATCTGTCTTGCGAAATCAAAGAAGCTCAGGTTTTCAACGAAGCAGGCCATTCGACGCGGCGCACCACTCCCCCCCGCCCCTCGCCAGCGAGGGGAGCGAGTCGCCCTCTGTCGTCAGGGGTGCAGGCGGCGGGGCGCTTCGCTTCCTTGACTGCACCCCAGACTAGAGGCTAGGGTCGTTCCAGTGGCATCAAGGGTTCGGCTTCGCCCACGTCCTCACCCGTTCGGTACTCGCTGCGCTCCGTTCCGCGTGCGGCTTCCGGGCGTGCCCTTGACACCCCTTCCACTTGAAAACCGGGGCGGCCAGCGAAGGCCCGGCGAAATAATCCGCTTTTCTTTGTAGTGTGGTAGTAATAGTAGTAGTATAATTACTATTATTCCTACCAACCCCGAAGGAGTCAGCAAAATGGCCTTATCCCAAGACATCAAAGAGCGCATCTTTGCCGCCGCCGACGCCCTGCACACGGCCAGCGAAACCGGCGAGTTTCCGAGCGTGGAGGCCGTGCGCCAGGAGAGCCGCGCCGGCATGAACAACGTGGTGGAGGCCATGAAGGAATGGCGGCAGAACCAGCGCAAGCAGGTTCAGGCCGTGCGCGAGCCGTTGCCCGTTGAATTGCATGGCGTGGTGCAGAGCATGGGCCAAAGCCTTTGGGAGACGGCGCAGCAACTGGCGAACGAATCGCTAGACGCTGCCAAGGTTGCCTTTGAAACCGAAAAAAACGACCTGATCCAGCTATCGGCCGAACAGTCCGAATCCTACGAGAAGCAAGCCGCCGAGCTGGAGGCCGCGCAAGCCCGCATTGCAGAGCTTGAACGCCAAGCCACGGCCGCCACAGTCGCCGCGCAAGCAACCGCGCAGGAGCTGGAAGCGACCCGCAGCGCCCGGCTTGCAGCCGAGCAAGCCGCAGCCCTTGCCAACCAGAAGGCCGAGGAAATCGAACGCCGGGCGGCCGAACTGCGCGCCGAATTGACCCACGCACACACCGAAGCCGAAGCCGCCGCCACGGCCGCCAAGGCGACGGCCGACAGCTTGCGAGCTGATGCCGACCGCCTGCGCACAGAACGCGACAAGGCGCAGCAGCGCCACGAGCTGGCCGAGGCCGAAGGCGTCAAGCTGGCCGCCAGTCTGGCCGCCGCTCAAAGCGAGACGATGAAGGCGCAAGCGGCCCTTGCTGGCCTCACCGCCAAAACGGAAGCCGCCGAGCAGGCGCACCAGGAGCAGCGCAAGCAAGCCGCCGCAGAGGCGCACCGAGCAGCCGAACGCATGACCAAGGCGCAGGCCGAACGCGACGACGCCACCAAGGCCGCCACAGAGGCCAGAGAACGGGCCGCAGGACTGGCCGGGCAGTTGCAGGCCATGCAGGAACAGAACGCCGCTTTGCTGGCCGCGATCAAGCCGCAGGGCGAACCGAAGCCCAAGAAAACCCCGCCTGCCAAAACTTGATGCTGGATGCGGTCGGTGTGTGATAGACGGAAAACGAGGCAAAGGGCCGACGTGTAATCACTCCCGCCGTAGGTTTTCCAGTGGCAACAGATCGAGAGCGCAGGCCGGCACCGTCTATTACACACCGGCTTTTATGGCGACAGCTTCACGACCTGGCCAACGCGCAGCCGTCACCAACGGCCGCCGCGTTTTGGCTGTTTCATTCCCGCGTTTATCGTCATTCGTGGCCCGTGTATTGGCTGGAAGCAGTGTCAAGGGCGACACCGGAAGCCGCACGCGGAACGGAGCGCAGCGAGTACCGAACGGGTGAGGATGTCGGGCGTAGCCTTCACCCTTGATGCTGGTGGAAGCCACAGAGCCTATCGGCAAGGGGGTAGGACAAGGGCAGCGCCCGCAGCGCCTGCCCCTGCAGCCAGTCGGGCAAGAACCGACGCGGGATGCAACCCGAAGGGGGTTGCCCAAGCGAAGCGCGGAGGGGTTCCCGCTGGTGACAGATTGGCGCGATCGAGGCAGATCCGTTGTCGCCAAAAGGAAACCCCGCCGAAGCGGGGTTGAGGGTCAGCGTTCCAGCTCGACAGAGGGCAGAGGGTGCGCCCGTTCGATGTTTTGCATGTTGTAGGCGTATTCGTCTCGGCCTAACGTCGTGGGCCGTGCGCCGTCTCGCTTTGCTGCGCTGGCTACCTTCGTCACATCGAGGGCATGAGCCGCCGCCAAGCCCGGCACATGCGCTTTAGCCATGCGCGGATTTTCGGCGTGTTCCCATTCCTGCAACCAGTGGGCAATCCGCTGGCTGTCAGTCGTGTAGCCGGTTGCATGGGTCATGAGCCGCATTAGGGCTTCGTGTTCCAGTTGGCTGAACATGGCTTATTTCTCCACCTTGCCGCCCGGCTGTTTCCCCCAAGCCGATGCCAAGCGTTCCTTGACACCTTCACGGTAAGCAGGATTGCGCGCCCAAATACTGCGGCCCATTGCCAAGTGTTCTGCGCGTCGGGCGGTTGTCTGATGGCCGGTGCGAGGGTCAAGGCGCGTTGATGTTGGGTTGACCATGTTGTTTAGGCCACCCGCTGCACGACCTGGTGCAGAAGCCATGCCGGCCGCACTGCGTGCCATTCCGCCGAACGTAATTGCCGCAGAGGACATGCCGCCCGCAAGCTGCGCTGCATAGTTGTTGACCGTGTAGAGGATATACAACATCACCGACGAAACGACCAGCAATTGCAAGGACGTGAATAGCGGGTTTTGGTCGCTGTCAATATCGACAGGCCCGACAAATGCCAAGAACGCTTTAATAGCGAAAGAGAGCACCGCAGCCAATAGCGCAATTTGAAACAACGCAGTCATGACAACACTAAACCAGCGGTCAAAAAATTGCTTTGTCGGTGCCCACATCAAGAGCATGACGAACAGCGGGCCGATGCCAAGCATGATCGACAGTACGGCCTTAGCCATCACAATCATGGCTCCCGCAGGAAGGGCAATGATTAGCGTTGCAAGGGCGATGATGCAGGCATTTATGTATTCGCCTACAGCCATGCCCGTTTCGCTCCATCCACGATTACCGGCTTTTTCCCAAAGTTGCGCGGACAAGTCCAAGCCCTTGCCGAATGCGTCGTCAACGACGCCATAAACCGACGTTGGGGACATGCCATTGCTGCCGGAAAAAGAGGCCGCCAAAGCCGATTCCAAACCGCGTATGGCCTCAACAACCCAAGTTAGGTACATATCCGCATTCAGAGCAAAAGCGGAAATCAGCAGGAACTTCCCACATGAAAGCAGGAAGGTCGAAAATGGAGCTTCGACTTTCCCCAAAACCATCATGAAGCCGTTCATCACGTAATGAAACGTCGTCAGCAGAACCGCCAATGTTACGAATGTGGAGACGACCGCGCCCGCCGTTGTATTAACGTAGGTGTTTAGGGCAGTGTCGATAGTCTCGCCAATGAATTGAAACAGCATAGGGCCGGCCATATTCAATCTCCTTTCTTGCCGAAATCAACGGCGCTAGGTGTTACCCACCCGCGCCGGGCGTTGGCTTTTTGGTTGTCCGCCTGCTGAGCGTTTACGCAGTTTGCTGATTCCCTAAGTCGGCCGGGATCAGCTTTGCATTTAGCAAGCATTTCCTTACGTTCGGCGTCGTGTTCCTTGTACCAATCTACGGTTTGAACTGGCGTGTTTTCACCGCAGCCGGCGAGGATGGCGAGAAGCGTTAAGAGGACGATATTTTTCATTTCCGTACCTCCTGCACTTCGGCGTCAATGACATGGCCCCGGCTGCGCGTGGCGTGCGCTTCGTGTGCCTGAACATAGTTCATGGCGTGGGCCAGCTCGACGGCATCAATGATGCGCAGAGCGGCGACTGTGCGCAGGGCGCTTTCCCGAGTGCCTGCCCAATGTCCGGCGAAGCGTTCGCCAGAATTCCGCAGAATGAACACGCAGGCCCCAAGGCAACCACCGGATAAAACCACAGCCAGCAGGGGCGAAATCGGCGCAGGCTGGCGAGGCAGGGGAACCCCCAACCAGTCAACGGCAGCTATCAGAAAAGGCATGATGGAAAACACGGCCGCGAGGATGTCGCCATGAATCATGGAAGGTGCACGCTTGCCCACTTCGCGGGTAAAACCCATGCGGTCAATGCAGGCCCAAAAACGCCACATCGCCAGCAGTAAGAAGAAGCACAGCACGACAATTGGAAGATGCAGATACGAGACCATTTTTTACACCCCCCTTAGTTGCCAAACGTCACGGTTTTGGGCTGTGCCCAACCGCGCCGGGCGTTGGCTTTTGCATTGATTTCCGCCTGCCGTTGTGCTTGCACGCGATCTTCCGCAGCCGCGACCATTGCATACATTTGCAGCTTGGTTTGCTCGTTTTGAATGTTGGCCTGTTCAGCGCCAATCCGAGCTTGCAGCTCTGCAATGGCCTTCGGGTCTTGAGTCTGGTTAATTTTCTGCATGAGCTGGTCAATTTGATTGATGCGGCTCTTTGCAGCGTTGTATGCATCAAGGGCAAAGCCCTTGTCTTGCGCACCCTTCACCGCTTGGGCTTCGCAAGAAGTGCGCTGCTGTGCAATCGTGAAATGCCCGCAGGCGTCGTAGATTTTGTTCGCGTCATAGACGCTTTTCCCGGTGCCTGAGAGGCCCGAGTAACCGCCATTCTTTACGCTGTCATAGACGCTTTGCCAGTCGCCGGGCAGATAGTCGCGCATGGCCGGGTCATTCATGATCGTACCGAGGCCACGCGAGCCGGTCAGCGATTCATATTGCTGCTTGGCTTGGTCAATCTGGCTCATCATCTGGTCGTATTGCAGCTTCCACTTTGCAATGGTTTCGACCTGGGCCGCGATTTGCTGGCCGATGGATGCGCCGTCAGTGACGGGAATTTGAGCGAAGGAGGCCGACGACATGACCATGCCGCCCGCGAGGATCAAAGAGACTGAGAAATTTTTCATGTTCGCCACTCCAAAAAGTTGATGGCGAACGCTGGGCCGTCTTTCCGGCCTGTCTGTCGGCTCTTGCGAGATCGAAATACTATTCCCGACTGTCAGGGCTTGTTTAAGGCCCGTATCCGGCACGCCGAGGCGTTCTTGGGATGTGGTCTATACGGCGCGTCTTTCCGCTGCTTGTCTGGTGGCTCTTACGAGCTACTTTCCCACCTGTCAGGCCCGTTCTTTTCGGGGCCGCACCCGGTACGCGGAGGCGTTCTTAGGGCATAAAAATCAGCGTTCGTTTTGTTGTTCACGCATACCAAAACCCAATGTTTTGGCATGCCCGATTTTCCCATTTTGGCGCGCTTACGTCGATGGTGACAGGCGCACCGAGGCGGGAAGCCAGCCTGTCACCACTTATTTACTCATTTGAGTATAACACCGAAACCGCGCAATGAGTAGATGAATTTAAGGGGTTTTTACTCATTAACTCAAATATGCCGGCTCGATTTCGGGCATGGCCTGATAGTCAATCTTGACCGTGGCGACCGGCTGGCCGGGTATCTTGAGGAAGCCTTGCAGGTCGGGCAGGTTCAGCACTTCCGACGACATGATGGCGGCTTGCCGCACGCGCTGCATGTTGTAGTTTGTATTGAACGATTCCGAGCTTTGGCCGGGATTCGTCAGGCCGCCCGAGCTGGTGCCCTGCCCCGTCGTCATTTGCAGCCGGTCAATGTCCTGTTCGCCAAGTTCCTTGCTGAAATATTCGGCTGTCTCATTGTCACCAGCCCGCAAAATCAGCTTGGTGGACAGGTTTGCCAGCAGCGTTTGCGCTTCGTCCTTGCCGTAGGTTTCGCGCAGTTGCGACACCGTTTGCAGGCCAAGCACGCAGCGCCCGCCGTACTTGCGCAGCTTCGTTAGACCACTGCGAAGGCTGGACACCTTGCCGAGTGAATCGACCTCATCGAACACGAACCACAAGCCGCGATTCTGGTTTTCCGACAGGCTCAAGCCTTCGACAATGCCTAGTTCCAGCAGCGAGGCCACAAGGCCGCGCAGCATCCCCATTTGATCGTCGCGGTAGGTCACGAATAGCCAGCCGGTGCGAGTTTCATCCTGCACCCACTCACGCACGGAGAACGTGCCAGCGTCAGGCAGGTAGCGCCACACGCCGAGATAGGTAGCGATGATGCCCCGCGTGTTGTTCAGCATCTTGTCATTGCCCTTAGCGCACAGGATGGCGGCCGGTGTGCCGGCCAGCAGTTCGCCCAGCTCCTTTATGTCGGCCGAGCTGACATAGTGCAGCAGCCGCTTTACCGACCGTTCCCCGCGTAGGTGCAGGGCTAAGAGCGTTTCCCCGAGCAGCGTTTGCGCGTAATGGTGCCACTCTGCGCCCTCCCCTGAGCCGTCAGGCACAGCAGCCTTTGCAATGCGCTGGCAATCGTATTCAGCCCGAATTTCAGCGAAGGGCGACCAATCCACGGAACGCCGGTCAAACGGGTTAAACAGCACATCACCAGGACGACCGAAGCGGG
>MESA01000002.1:0-9786 GCA_001770775.1 Burkholderiales bacterium RIFCSPHIGHO2_12_FULL_63_20 | reverse complement strand
GTGCTGCGCTTCCAGCATGCGCGGAATGACCACCCCGCCAATCTCAATATCCACGTCTGCCGGCTTCGCCTTGTCGCCGTACATGCGGGCTTGCAGATCAGCGCCGCCGACAACCTCAGTGCCACGGATAACGGTTTCTTGACCGTGGGGCGCGTAGTTGGCGCGGGCCATCATGTGCCCCCAAATCCGCGACTGGCAGAACGCCGACACCACGGCCACGCCGATAGCCAGCAGGGCCGACGATTCACCGCTGGTGACCATGCGCGGAACGGCCGAGCCGAGGCCGTACATGACAGTGACAGCCCACAGGCCGAGCCACAGCCACGTTACCCACGTCGCAGGTTCTTTGCCTTTGATCGTGTTGACCAGGTTGCGGCCGAGCATGAAGGATGCGCCGGCCAGCAGCAGCAGGGTTAGAGCAAGTGCGGGTTTCATTGGCGTTCCCTTGCGGCCTGAATCCGCTCTTTTGTCTTGGCGTCAAAACTGTCCCACACCGTGCCTACGGCACGCCCGAAGGCCGCTTGTTTGGCTTGTTCCTTGTCATACAGCAGGTGCGAGCCGTAGAAGCCAAGCGCCCCGGCTAGAAGGCTTCCAGCGAATGCAACGGCAATCCATTGCCAGCGTTGCACCTTTTCCCCTTTGGCCGCATCCTGATGAATGCGGGCCGAGGTTGCCAGCTCGCGGGCAGCACTGGCGAGAGCTTCGCCGGCTTCATCGCGTAGAGCCGCCTTGAGCGCGTCCCGCAAGGCGACTTTTTCGGCCGCCGCGAAGTTTCCGAATGCGACTTTCTCCGCTGTGCCGAGCTGGCCGATAGTGGTCTGCGCCTCTTTTGAGGCTTTAACCAGTGCGCCGAGCGAGGGAGATAATGCCCTTTCGATGGCTTCGGGCATGGCGTCGATTTTCTTTTCCAGCGCCGTTATCTTGTCATCGCAGCGGCCAATGTCGCCCAACATTTCAAGCGTGAGGGCGTCCCTTGTTGTGCGGGGAGATTTTGCCGCGTCCATAGAGTGCCCCTTATTTGAACAAAGTAGAGAATACAGAATCGAGGTTTCGATTCACGCTGCGCGCCAATGCCTTGAGGCCGTGCATATCACCCCAAGCGTTCTTTTCTTTCGCGCTGGCTTCGGGGTTACTTTTAAGCAACGCCTTGTAATCCGTTTCATCTTTCAGCAGCGCTTCGACGGTCAGTTTTTTAACGCCGAGCGCATCGAATAATTCGCTTTCAAAAATAGCCGCGTCAGTGTTCGCCGTGGCGTTCTTTTCTTTTTTCACATAAGCGACCACATGGGAGAATTCATCTTCCACTTCAGAATCAACACGATTGAAAACGAGTTTTATTTTTTCGGCAGGAATGCCAAATTCAGAGAGCGTTCTAATCATTTGCATTGTTTCTTTTTGCTCTTTCGTGCCACTGGTCAGCGGAATAATGAAGTAATCAAATTCAAGGTGCGATTCATCGAACTTGACCATGCCATCTAGGAAGTCTTCGATATTGGATGCGCCCACATCAATGATTGCGTCATCGAGCGAAAAGAGCTTGCGGAACAGTTCCCGGAATTTGTCGCCCTTGATTTGTTCCACATCGACACCCAACCCGGCCGCCGTTTCGTTGATCGACTCAACGGCAAAGATAGGGGCGTTACCCATGCGCGGCGAAAGAAGATGCGCGGCAATGGTGGTTTTGCCAACGGTGCCGGTGTAGTTAACGATTGCGATTTTCATAATTTATTCCTTGTCGGATAGGTCATCTAGATCAATTTCCCGGCGTCTGGACTTGCGAATATCGGCCGGGTTCGTGATGCGTGCTTGAGGGTCTTTTGCGGGTTCCTCTTGCGGTGCTTGGGCTGGCTTGCTTGCCGGTTCCGCTTGGTCATGACCAAATTTCGCGGCCGGCTTTGCTGGCTGGATTCGTTTTTTCCTGATGCGGTACAGGGCGCTTTCAAAGCTCTTTGGCGTCATCGTGAAGCCCTGATCGTTCAGAGCTTGAAGGACTGCCGCACGGCTGACACCAGCAGCTAAAGCCGCTTCTACTTCATCCACTATGTCCCGAAGCCGGGCAGTTTCAGAGCGGCTTTTGTCGCCGGTAGCCAGTGCGCGCAGCACATCGGCCACGCTGTCTTTTGTCATGTTTTCACCTTTTCGCGTTATCGGCATTGCCGGGTGCCGCGATATTGCCGGTTATTTGCAGTGCGGTCAATGTTTGCCGCCGTGTATGTGCAATTATTATGCAGTGTGTTTGCAGTGTCAAGCGATTTTATGCGGTGTATGTGCAGTGCGTTTGCAGTCTTGTGCGAGTGTTCGAGGTGCGCTATAGTATATGAGTGCTACAGATAGGCACGTCGGATATGTTTACAAAAGCGCTCCGCGTTTTGAAACATATCCCGTGCCCAAAGGGGTGCCCCCCTTTGGAAACCTGCCACCGGCCCCCTACGGGAGCCGGGCCGCATGGCGACAGATCCACGCCCACCAGGTCGCGGATTCGTCACCAGCAGCACAAGCCGCCCGGCCGCTTCGCAGCCGGTCATTAACCGCCCTGCCCCGTGTCATCGAGGCGGGCACGAGACAGGAGCCGCGACCATGCCGCGCAAGCCCAAAGAGCCAACCCGCACGGTAAGTTTCCGGCTTACCCTGCCCGACCATGCCGCCTATCTGGCCAAGGCCAGCGCGGCCGGTGTGAAGCCGTCCGAGTTCTTCCGTGATGCGGTGTTGACCAATCGAACGCAGGTAGTCGCACGGGCGCAGCCGAGCAGCGACAAGCGCCGGCTGATTTACCTGTTCAACAAGGCCAGCAACAACCTGAACCAGCTTGCCCACACGGCCAACGCCGCCGAGCTGGCCGGCACTGTCACCCCGGCAACTTACGCCGGGATATTGGCCGAGCTGCAAACGCTGGCCGACGTAATGAAAAAGGCAATCCGCGATGCTGATTAGAGTGCGTGGCGGCGATGCCGGAATAAAAGAGTACCTGGAGAAAGGGCAGAAAGACGGCCGGGACTACAGCCGGGACGAGCTGGACGAGCGCGTTATCTTGTCGGGCGATCTGGAATTAACCGACGCCGTTATCAGCAATATGGACAAAACCGGCGAGCGTTATTTGCATATCACGCTGGCTTTCAAAGAGGACGAAATCAGCCGGGACAAGTTACAGGAAATCACCGACGAATTTAAGAAATTCGCCATGACTGCCTATGAAGGTGATGAATATAACTTCTATGCCGAAGCGCACTTGCCGAAGTTAAAGACCTACACCAATCAGAAAACCGGCGAGCTGATCGAGCGTAAGCCGCATATTCATATTGTCATCCCTGAATACAACCTTTTGAGCGAGAAGAACCTAAACCCGTTTGGAAAGGTTGACCAGCAAACCAAGTTTCTCGAAGCGTTCCAAGAACATATCAATGCGAAGTTTGGGCTTGCCAGTCCGAAAGATAACCGGCGCATTGAGTTCACCGATGAGAGCGCGATTATTTCCCGCTACAAGGGCGACTATTTCAAGGGCGCAAATCACGACCTGAAAGAGCGCATCTTGTCCGACGTGTTGGACAAGGGCGTTACCGACTTCGACCAGTTCCGGGCCATCGTTGCCGAGCATGGCGACACCAAGACCCGCAACGCGGGCAAGGCCGGCGAATATCTCAACGTGAAGCCAGAGGGCGCGGCCAAGGGCGTTAACCTGAAAGAGTACGTTTTCAGCCGTGAATTCATCGAAATGCCCACCGCTGAAAAGCGGCAGAAGCTGGCCGGCGAAATCCGCGCAGGGTACGAGGACGCCAAAGCGCCCCGCCCTACCCCGGCTGACATTGCCGAGCGCTTGAAGGAGTGGCGCGAGGTCCGGGCGGCCGAACTGAAATACATGAACAGCGGCAACCGCAAAGCCTATGCCGCCTATCGTGAGGCCGACCCCGAGCAGCGCCGGGCGATTCTGGCCGAACGTGCCGCCGCGTTCTACGGCAAGCACCGTCCGGCCGTGGAACTCCCGCATGACCCGGAGCAAGAGCGCCCGGCCCCGGCCAGAGCACCCGAACAGGCCCGCGCCAGTGAGCCGACCCCGGCCCCTTCGCGTGAGCGTGACGGCCGCCAGACCGATAGCGTAGTGGGCCAGTACGAGGCCGAGCGCCGCGAGCGTGCCGCCCGTGGCACCGACAGCAGCCGGGCCGAGTTCAACACCATCAAACGCGAGTTGGACGCCGCCCGCTTGCTGGCGAGCGTCAGCCGCACGCATGGCGTGATGCCCGACAAATACGAAGTGACCAAGGGCAAAGACGGCGGCGACCGCATCCGGTGCGGCCGGCGAAATCTGAACGTGTCCGACTTCCTCACGCAAGAGCTGCATTTGCCTTGGCGCGATGCCGCGCCGATCTTGCAGCAGACCTACGCCGAGCAAATCGGCCATGCCGCACCACAGCAGGCCCGCCCTGCCCCGCGCCGTGACCTTTGGGCCGAGTACCGCCGCGAATGGCAACCACAGCAGCGCGAGCGCCGGGAACAGGATTGGCAGGAGCAGAAGAAGCGCGAGCAGGAGCGCCGTGCCGAGCTGCGCCGCGAATACCTGGCCGAGCGCCGGGCCGTCCAGAATGACCGGGCTTTGAAACCGGCAGCGCGCAAGGCGGCTTTGTCGGTTTCCAGCATGGGCAAGGTGGTGAAAGACATAGAGCTACGCAAGGCCATTGCCGGCGAGCGCGACGCCTTGAAGGCCCGCTATCGGATGAAGCCGGCCGACCAGTACCGCGCCTATCTGGCCGAGCGTGCAGGCAACGGCGATGCCGATGCACTGGCCGAGCTGCGCCGGCAGCGCAGCCCGCAGCGTGCCCCTACTGGCGAGCGCATCGAGCACCAGACCGGCCAGCAGCCCGAGGCCGCGCCGATCATGAAGCCCGCAGCGTACAAGGTCGATCAACAGGGCAACGTGACCTATTACGACCAGCAGAAGCGGGCCATGTTCACCGACCGGGGCGAAGCCGTGGAATTCGGCCAGCAGGAGCGCGACACCATCGAGCAGGGCTTGCGCCTCGCCCTTGCCAAGTTCGGCCCGCATATCCGCTTGCGTGGCGGTTCCGAGGAATACAACAACATGATGGCCGACGTGGCGGCCGATACCGGCCTATACGTTGAGTTCAGCGACAAGGCTTTGCAAGACCGCTACAGCCAGCGCCGGGAAGCCACCCAAGCCGGCCGCGATTACTTCACCAAGAGCAAGGCGGCACAGGGCGGCCAGCAGCCCGAGCGCGACCAGCCAGAGCAGACCGCGCAGCACGAACGCGAGCGGCAGGCGCAGAAGCCAGACCACGGCCGAGGGCGCTAACCGCCCTGCCCTGCCTTGCTGAAAATGAGCAAATGAGTAAAAGAGTTCTTACTTAACGTGCGAATCCTTGTTATACTCAAATGAGTAAATGCACGTTAATTTCATTCACTCAGGAGGCCCCATGCAGGTTATCGCCGTGTTGAACCAGAAAGGCGGGTCAGGAAAAACGACCATCGCCACCCACCTAGCCCGTGCCTTGCAACTGGACGGGGCCAGCGTGTTGCTTGTCGATTCAGACCCGCAGGGCAGCGCCCGAGATTGGGCCGCCGTGCAGGACGACAACCCGGTTACGGTTGTCGGCATCGACCGCCCCACCATTGACCGCGACCTAAAGGCCATCGGCCATAAAGATTTTGTGGTGATCGACGGCGCACCGCAGGCGGCAGACCTTGCCGTTTCCGCGATCAAGGCCGCCTCGTTCATCCTGATACCCGTGCAGCCCAGCCCTTACGACATTTGGGCGACGGCCGATCTTGTCGAGCTGGTGAAACAGCGCATCGAAGTCACGGACGGGAAGCTACAGGCGGCGTTCGTTGTGTCGCGTGCGATCAAGGGCACCCGCATAGGCGCGGAAATCACCGAGGCTTTGGCCGGCTATGGCCTGCCCGTTCTGGAATCCCGCATCACGCAGCGCGTGAGCTATCCCGGCACGGCCGCCGCAGGGACAACCATTCTTGACGCCGAGCCAGACGGCGACGGTTCCGCCGAAATCCGCGCCTTGATGAATGAAATTAAGCAAAAACTCGTTTGAGTAAATGAGGAAATAATCAGATGACCGCCACCACCAAGGGCGCATTGAGCGCCGGCCGCCCGAGTGCCAAGAGCAACAAGGCCACCACCCTTGCCAGCCTTGCCGACAAGGCCGCTACCGTCCGCGTGAACTTCGACCTAGACCGTGACCAGCACATCAAATTGAAGCTGTATGCCACGAAGCAGGGCAAGAGCATCAAAGAGGTGTTGAGCGACTACGTTGCACAGCTTCCCGAGTAAAGGAGTGGTTACTTAAATGAGTGAATACACAAATGAGCGGGCGATTGATTCAGCTACAGACCTGAATTTGATCCGCGAGCAGTGCGGCACGCTTGAGCTTGCCTTGCAGACCGAAACCGACCCGGCCCGCCTGTCCGACCTGCGCCGCGAGCTGGCCGAGTGCCGGCAGCGTGCCTTTGAAGTCGAGCAGCGCGACCAGCCAGCGGCCGAGCGTGAAGCGGGCGGCCCGGCCGGCGACCCGTTGCCACCGGCCGCAGTGCGCGGCGACAGCGAGAAGGCCGCCCCGTTCGTCACCATCGAGGCAGCAGACCCGCGCCCGGACTATGCCGGTTTGTATGCCGCCGAGCGCATCGAGAACGCCGAGCTACGGCAGGAGCTGGCCGCAGAAGGGCAGGGCGCACCATCGAGCGGCGGCGGCATGGAGCGCGAGCGCATCGACCCGGAAATTTCCCGCCTTGCCGAGCTAGCCGAGGCCCACCGAACGGGCGTGCAAATGTTTGGCGGCATCTACGGCGGCGGCCCGGCCGTGCCGCAGGCCGGCGACCACAGCCCGGCACTGGTGGAGCTGGCCGAGCAGCACGAAGCCCGCTTGCTGGCCCGTGACGAGGCGTTTTCCGGTGAAGTCGTCGCGCAGATCGAGCGCGAGAACGAAAGCCCGGCCTACGTCATCGAGGCCGACGGCGACCGCGTGATGGTTCCAGAGGTCGAGGGCGCAGATATGGACGTTGGCGACGACGTGGAAATCACCCGTGACCAGCAGGGCAACTACGAGGCAGACGCCGGCCACGATTACGGCCGTTGAGCAAATGAGGAATTAAGCAAATGAGCAAAAAATCATCTACTCATGGTAAGACCACGGATGAACGCCCCGACCCGTATCGCTCACGGCCAGCCGACGACGGTGGCATGTATCTGCTGCTGCCTCGTGACGAGCACCTGATTCCCCCCCTCCCTGACAAGCCCGAGCGCGTTGTTATCCCGTGGCCGGAAGAGTGGGAGAAATCGGAGCCGCCTGCACCCTGAACCGGCCGCGCTGAAGCTGTCTTGCTGCTACGCTGAAACTGTCTTGCGTGGTGACAGGTTCACGACCTGGCCAGCTCCTATTTGTCACCAGTTGCCCGCCGCCGCTTTGCCTTTGTGGGTGCGACTGGTGGATGGTACAGACGGTCGATATAGTCGCGCATTTCGGCTTCGCTGATTGCGCGGAACTGTCCCCGCAGCAAATCCGAGAGCTTCGACAGCGGTATATCTAATTGTTTGGCCGCGTCCTCCGTGCTCGTGTAGCCCGCAAAAATCCCCTCTTGTATTTGATCTGCAAGGGCCGCTTTCGCGGCCATCTCTTCGGCATCATCCATACCGAGGGCGGCATAAACGCTGCCTTTGGGGTCGTCTCAGAAAACGGAAAATAAAGCACGCTAAGCCGGTGGCAGCGGTCGCAACGGCCTGAACTTGCCCGCGCCGACCTTGGCGCTGCTGCGCCAGAGGTAATCGCCGGTCAGATTGATGTGCTCCCCGGACATAGCCGATGCGTTGACCTTGCAAGATGCCTCCAAAAGTAAAGTGTCAGGATGAAATCCATTACCTTTGGCGGATTGTGTCAACAAATATAAACTATGACTCTATTCTGACGGTGTTTGCACATAGCACCTGACATCAGGATAGGGTATAGCTCAAACTGACGCTAATACACAAAGCTCAGTGACCCTCAATAAGTTCACCAAACAGTTCCCTGACTTTTGTCTTCGCATCTGCTAGCGCAATCCGGCCTTGCTCGGTAATCTCGTAGACGCGCCGCTCCCGCCGCCCAGTACGCTCGTGACGCGAAGTCAGATAGCCCTTTTTTTCCAGCCCATGCAGCATCGGATACAGCGTTCCGGCACTCATCTCGTATCCGTGATGCCGTAGCTCTTCAATGATGCCGAGTCCGAAGACCGGTTCCTCGGCTGCATGGTGCAGGATGTGCAGACGGATCAGGCCGCCGTAGAGGTCTTTATCGGTCATAGTCACGGTCTCACAGAACGGCACTCAGCAACCAGCCCGCCGCTCCGCTACCGATGACGACCAGCCATGGCGGGAGCTTCCAGAACATCAGCGCGACAAGCGCCACCACAGCCAGCCCGAAGTCTTGCGGCTTGAAAATGGCACTCGTCCATACCGGCTGATAAAGCGCAGCCAGCAAGATACCCACCACGGCCGCATTGACTCCGGCTAGCGCCGCTTGCGTGCGCATGCTGTGGCGCAGCCGCTCCCAAAACGGCAAGGCACCGACGACCAGCAGAAACGACGGCGCAAAGATCGCCAGCAGGCAGATCAGTCCGCCGATCCAGCCCGAAGGCGTTGTGCTCATGGACGCCCCGAGGAACGCAGCAAAAGTGAACAAGGGGCCGGGCACCGCCTGCGTTGCGCCGTATCCGGCAAGGAAAGCTTCATTGCTGACCCAGCCGGAGGGCACGACCTCTGCTTGCAGCAACGGCAGCACGACGTGGCCACCGCCAAAAACCAGTGACCCGGCGCGAAAGAAGGCATCCACCATCGCCAGGGTTTGACCCGGCATCAGTTGCGCCAAAACCGGCAGACCGACCAGCAGGGCAAAAAACAGTGTCAGCCAGATCACGCCGGCACGGTGGCTGACCGTGATCGGCAGCGGATCGTGTGCGCCGTCCCGGGCAGGCTTGAACAGCAGCAGTCCGGCGATGCCAGCGGCAGCAATCATGCCGACCTGCCCCCATGCGGACGGCACCAGCAGCACGACGCAGGTCGCGATTGCCATGATGGTGACACGCGGCACGTCAGTGCAGAGGTTGCGCGCCATGCCCCATACTGCTTGGGCGACGACCGCGACAGCCACCACTTTCAGACCGTGCAGCGCTCCTGGCGATATGGCATCGCCGTAGTTGGAAATGCCCAGCGCGAACAGGATTAAGGCAACGGCTGAAGGTAGTGTGAAGCCTGCCCAGGCGGCCAGCGCTCCAGCGTAGCCCGACCGGGACAAGCCCAAGGCCATGCCGACCTGGCTGCTTGCAGGCCCCGGCAGGAATTGGCACAGCGCCACCAAATCCGCATAGCTGCGCTCGGACAACCAGCGCCGCCGTGTGACGAACTCATCGCGAAAGTAGCCCAAGTGCGCGATGGGGCCGCCGAAAGAGGTCAGCCCAAGGCGCAGAAAGATAAGAAAAACAGACCACGGGTTGCGGTCGCCAGTGTGCGTGTTGGTCATAGGTTCCTTTGATTTCAATTGGGATCGGTTCATAATAATCGAATACCGATACTGAAATTCGATTATTTGATGGAGGCACACAAATGGAACTTGTCTTGATTGGCATCGCGGCGCTATTGGTTTCTGGCCTGACACTTTTTTCAGGCTTTGGCCTTGGGACAGTTCTGATGCCGGTTTTCGCGTTGTTCTTCCCCTTGCCGCTGGCTATCGCAGCCACTGCTGTCGTGCATTTCGCCAACAATATTTTCAAGTTCGGCTTGATGGCCAAGCTGGCTGA
>MESA01000001.1:22640-217400 GCA_001770775.1 Burkholderiales bacterium RIFCSPHIGHO2_12_FULL_63_20 | reverse complement strand
CCTGGCAGTAGGCGCGGGCGGCGTCGCGCACGGCGCGCTCGTCGTCGGTCAACTGCTGGTCCAGCAGCAGGGGATCATCCCATTGGAAAGAGGCTTTGGTAGAAGTAGACATGGTGTGATCCTTGAAAGTTCAACGGTGCTGGAACACCGGTTTACGTTTGCCCAGGAAGGCTTGCATGCCTTCGCGGGCGTCGTCGGTGGCGAAGCGGCCGTACAGCTCGCGACGCTCGAAGCCGATGCCTTCGGCCAGGGACGACTCCCAGGCGCGGTTGACACAGGCCTTGATGCTCATCAGGGCGGGCAGCGAGTAGCTCGCCACCGTGGTGGCCACGGCCAGGGCCTCGTCCATCAGTTGTTCGTTGGCGACCACGCGCGAGACCAGGCCATCGCGCTCGGCTTCTTGCGCGTTGAGCAGGCGGCCGGTCAGGCACAGGTCCATGGCCTTGGCCTTGCCAATGGCGCGCGGCAGGCGCTGGGTGCCACCGGCGCCCGGCAGCATGGCCAGCTTGACTTCGGGCAGACCGAAACGGGCCGATTCGGCCGCGATGACGATGTCGCACGACAAGGCCAGCTCACAGCCACCGCCCAGCGCGAAGCCGGCCACGGCACCGATCACGGGCTTGCGCACCTGACGGATGGTTTCCCAGTTGCGGGTCACGAACTGGTCGCGCACCACATCCTGGTAGGTCCAGTCGGCCATGGCGGCGATGTCCGCCCCGGCGGCAAAGGCCTTGTCATTGCCGGTGATGAGGATGGCACCGATGCTTTCGTCCCGATCGAAGGCCAGCAAGGCCTCGCCCAGGGCGGTCATCAGGGCATCGTTGAGCGCGTTCATCTGCGCCGGACGGTTCAGGGTGATGATCCCGACGCGGCCTTGCGTCGAGGTCAGGATGGGCTGTTCAGCTTGGCTCATGTTCGTCTCACAGCTTGGCTTGCTGGGTCATTTCCGCCAGCATTTCGCGCAGCTTGAATTTCTGGATTTTTCCGGAGGCGGTGGACGGCATGGACTCTTGCACCAGCAGCTTCTCGGGGATGTACTGCATCGCGATCTTCTGGTCCTTCAGATACGACACCATGCCTTCGAAGTCCAGCGTCTGACCAGGCTTGGTCACCACCACGGCACAGGCACGTTCGCCCATGCGCTCATCGGGGTAAGGCACGACCGCAGCCAGGGCCACGGCAGGGTGGCGGTACAGCAGGTTTTCGACTTCCACGACGGGGATGTTCTCGCCGCCGCGGATGATCACGTCCTTGCTGCGACCGGTGATGCGGATGTAACCCTGGTCGTCCATGCGGGCCAGGTCACCCGTGTCGAACCAGCCCTGCTCGTCGGTGCCGTTCAGGTGCGGACGCTTGAGGTAGCCGCCGAAGTTCGAGCACGAACGCACCAGCAGCTTGCCGGCTTCGCCGTGCGGCAACTCGCGGCCGTCCAGGTCCACCACCTTGAGTTCCACGCCAGGCAGCGGGCAGCCATCGGTGTTGAACGAGCGCTCGTCCGCGTCGTCCAGACGGGTCGTGGTCACGGCCCCGTTTTCCGACATGCCCCAGGCCGAGACGATCTTGACACCCAGCACGGCACGGGCCTGCTCCACCAAGGCGGTGGGGATGGGGGCGCCAGCGCACAGGAAGATCTTCAGCGAAGGCACGCTGGTGTTGGCCGTCTGCACCGTGTTGGTCAGGTCGGTCAGGAAGGGCGTGGAGGCCATGGTGAAAACCACCTTCTCGGCATTGATCAGCTCGATGCCCTTCTTGGCTTCCCACACGTCCTGCAAAACGACGCTGGACTTCAGGATGACGGGCATGATCAGGCCGTACATGAAGCCGGTCTGGTGCGCCATCGGCGAGGCCATCAGGATGGTGTCGTCGGCACCGAGCTTGAGTCGCTTGGCGTACGGCACGATGTTGGCGAACACCGTGTTGGCCGAGTGCATCACGCCCTTGGGCTCGCCGGTGGTGCCCGAGGTGTAGATCAGCTGCGTGACGTCGTCCGGGCCCGGGCGGTTGCGCGTCAGGATGTCCTGGGCATCGGCTTGCTTTTCCCACTCGGGCAACGTCAGCAGGGCTTCGAAGCTGTTGGCCGCCGGTTGGCCGTTGGCGTCCACCGCGCCCACCGCCACCACGTGTTGCAGGTGCGGCAGGGTCGGCTTGATGCCGTTGACCATGGACTCAAAGTCGAAGCCACGGAAGGTCTTGGGGACGATGATGACCTTGGCCTCGCCATGCTTGAGCATGAAGGTCAGCTCGCGCTCGCGGAAGATGTGCATCATCGGGTTGAGCACAGCGCCAATGCGCGAACAGGCCAGATAGGTCAGCGTGAACTGCCACCAGTTGGGCAACTGCAAGGCGACGATGTCGTTCTTGCCCACGCCCAGTTTGGTGAGGCCCACGGCGATGCGGTCAGCCAGGCGCGCCATCTCGGCGTAGGTGAAGCGGGTGACCTCACCGGTCTCCACGCGCACCGCCGTCAACGCGAGCTTGTCCGGGCAGGCGGCCACGGCCGCATCCAGCTCGTCGTTGATGGTGCGGTCCAACCAGTAACCTTGGGTCACGGCGGCGGCGCGGCGGGGCGCCAGCAAAACTGCATCGAATTCCATGGGGTGTCTCCTCAATCTCTTTTGTCAGGGCGGCTGATGGACTGTCAGTCCGGCCGCCATCCGATTTACGCCGGCACGTTCTTGCGACCAGCGCGCACGCGGGCCACGATGGTCTTCATGATCTGGGCGGTACCGTCACCGATCTGGAAGCCCAGCACGTCGCGCAGGCGCTGCTCCATCAGGCCGCGGTCGTAGCCGCCGTGGCCGTAGCACAGCAGGCACTGGTGGATCACGTCGTAGGCCAGCTTGGGGCCCCACCACTTGGCCATGCCAGCCTCGGCGGTGTGAGGCAGACCCTTGTCCTTGAGCCACAGGCCTTGCAGGCACAGCAGGCGGGCGCCTTCGACTTCGGTGTCGAACTGGGCCAGCGGGTGGGTCACGCCCTGGAAGTTCGACAAGGTCTTGCCGAAGGCTTCACGCTGGGTGATGTATTCCCAGGTTTCTTCCAGGGCGACACGGGCCACGGCCAGGCACTGCAGGCCGATCAGCGAGCGCGAGAAGTCGAAGCCGTGCATGACCTGCACGAAGCCCTTGTTCTCTTCGCCCAGACGGTGGCTGACGGGCACGCGCACGTTCTCGAAGAAGATCGAGCCACGGCCGATGGCGCGCTGGCCATGGCAGTCGAAACGGTTGGTGGTCAGGCCCGGGGTGTCCATCGGCACCAGCACGGCGGTCACGCCATGGGCACCGTCTTCGGGGGCGCCGGTGCGACCGAACACGACCGCGATGTCGGCCTGGTCGGCGGCAGAAATGGAGGTCTTCTCGCCATTGATGACATAGAAGTCGCCGTCACGCTCAATGCGCAGGCGCAGGTTGGCCGCGTCCGAACCACCACGGGGCTCGGTCAGGGCGATACAGCAGATGGCTTCGCCGGCAGTGAGCTTCTTCAGCCAGGGGCCGACGATCTCGGGCTTGCCGTACTTGGACAGGATCTGACCGTTCAGCGAAGCCAGCAGGTTCAGGTAGGAGAAGCTGAGGTCGGCACGGGCGATCTCTTCGTGGATCACGCCCGCAGCCAGACAGCCCATGCCCAGCCCGCCAAATTCTTCGGGCAGTTCAGGACAGATGAACCCGAGGCTCCCCATTTCACGCAGCAGTTCGCGATTGAGGTCGCGGGTCTTGTCGCGCTCCAGGAAGCCCGGCGCCACGCGCTCGGTGGCGAAACGGCGGGCCGTCTCGGCCAGCGCTTGCAGGTCTTCGTCGATATAGGGATTCGGGTTCATGTCTCAGTCTCCAGATACGTGCTTGTCGTGCGTGCGCTTACTTGGCGTACTTGCGGAAGTCAGGCTTGCGCTTGTCCTTGAGCGCGTTGACGCCTTCACGCGATTCTTCGGTGTCGTAGTACAGCTTCAGGGCGTACATGCCCATGCCGGCGATGCCGCTCTGGTGAGCGGTGTCAGCGTTGAAGGAACGCTTGGCGATGGCGATGGCCGTCGGGCTGCGCTCACCGATTTCTTCGCCCCACTTCTGGACTTCTTCGTCCAGCTGCTCGTGCGGCACGCAGACGTTGGCCAGGCCCATGGCGACCGCTTCAGCGCCGGAGTAACGCTTGTTCAGGTACCAGATTTCACGGGCCTTCTTTTCGCCGACCACGCGGGCCAGGAAAGCGGTGCCGTATCCAGGATCGACCGAACCCATCTTGGGGCCGACCTGGCCGAAGATGGCCTTCTCGGAAGCGATGGTCAGGTCACAGATGGTGCACAGCACATTGCCGCCGCCGATGGCGAAGCCTTGCACGCGAGCGATCACGGGCTTGGGCACGTCACGGATGGCGGTGTGCAACTCTTCCATCGGCAGGCCGATGGTGCCGCGACCGTCGTAGTTGCCGTTGTGGGCCGATTGGTCGCCGCCGGTGCAGAAAGCACGGTCGCCAGCGCCAGCCAGCACGATGGCGCCGACGTTGCGGTCGTAACCCGCCTTGTTCAGGGCCTTGATGATTTCGTCGCAGGTCTGGCCACGGAACGAGTTCATCTTGTCAGGACGGTTGATGGTGATCCATGCAACGGTGTTACGCACTTCGTACAGGATGTCTTCGAATTCAACGGACATGGTGTTCTCTCTTGCAATAGGGTTGTAGATGGGACCGAACGGCTTAGCCGTGCATGGTCAGACCGCCAGAGACGGAGATCACCTGACCGGTGATGAAGGAAGCGTCGTCGCTGCCGAAGAAGGCAATGGCGCTGGCCAGGTCAGCCGGCTGACCCAGGCGACCCAGGGGGATGGCGCTCTTGAAAGCTTCGATCAGCTTGGCAGGATCACGGGCACCTTCGGCCACGCCAGCCAGCAGGGCGGTGTCGGTCGGGCCGGGGCACACGACGTTGACGGTGATGCTCTGGCGAGCGTGTTCGCGCGCCAGGGTCTTGGACAAGGCGACCAGACCGCCCTTGCAAGCGGAGTAGACAGCTTCTCCGGACGAACCACCACGGGCCGCGTCAGAGGCGATGTTCACGATGCGACCGTACTTGCGCTCTGCCATGCCGGGCAACACAGCGTGCAGCATGTGCAGGGCGCCGGTCAGGTTGATGGCGATCAGCTTTTCCCACTCGGCGGGCACGGTCTTGGTGAAGGGCTTGAAGACGTCCCAGCCGGCGTTGTTCACCAGCACGGCGATGGGGCCCAGCGCGGCTTCGGCAGCAGCGACCGCGGCGTCCACTTCAGCACGGTCGGTGATGTTGCACTTGAACGCCTGGGCGACACCGCCGGCGGCCTTGATCTCGTCAACCACCTTCTGGGCGGCTTCGACGTTCATGTCGAACACGGCCACCTTGGCGCCGTCAGCCGCAAAGCGCTTGGACGTTGCGCCGCCGATGCCGCCGCCGCCGCCGGTCACGATCACGGTTTTGCCTTCAAAGTTTGCCATGTGAGTCTCCATCAAGAGTGAGGGTTGATATGCTGCGCAGTAGTCACGGATGAGTCGCGCCAGATATGTCAATGTGTTGACTAATATTAGTCCTGCGCCTATCTTTCCGCAAGCATCTAATCGAACGGAACATCTATGGTTTTCCCTAATGATCTCGGCGACATGGGTCGGATGGAACAGGCCAACCGCCTCTTCTTTCGCCTGTATCAATGCGCCAACATGTTGCACAAAACGGGCACCAAGGCCGTGGAGAGCGAAGGTCTGACCACCCAGCAGTGGGCGGTGCTGGGCGCCTTGTCGCGCCCGGACACCCAGAACGGCATCAGCATGGGCGACCTCGCCCGCTTCTTGATGGTCAGCCGTCAGAACCTGTCAGGCCTCATCAGCCGCATGGAGCGCGACGGCCATGTGCGCAGTGACCCCGATGGGCGCGATCGACGCTCGCGCCTGGTCACGATGACCGATTCAGGACGCAAGGTCTGGCTAGACCAGGCCGCCCCCAAGATCCGCCTCTTCTATGAACAGGCGCTGGACGGTTTTTCGAACAGCGACCTCACGCACACCGTGCACTACCTGCTCAAGTTGCTTGACAACATGAAGGAAATTGATGCCGAGCAAGGCCATCACCCGGCAGACGATGACGAGCACCGGGTGGACACGGAACATCACGTGTAAGACACGGAATCCAGCATAACGGGGTGCGTTACGCCCGTAAAGGGCCCACGCCATCAGCGTCTCGACTGGGCTGCGATGGCGTGCCGGCGCCGCCCTGAAGGATTCAGGGCGCGGTCACCGGCTCAGCGGCGCGGCCCTGGCAAACCGCGCTCCAGCCGGTCTTCCAGCTCACCCAGGCTGGCCGCCAGCGAATTGCCAGTCTGCTCGGTGAAGGTCTGCGACGCCTGCTCCAGCTCCGCGATGCGGGCCAGCAGGGCCTGATGCGCATCGGCCTGACGCATGGCCTGACGCGTCAGCTCCGTCGAGATGAACTCCTGCAGGGCCGTGAAACGGGAGGCCTCGGCCTTGTCGGCCAGCTCGCGGTTGGCCTGCAGTTCCTTGGTGTGGCGACGGGTGTCCAGCAAGACCGTACCCTGCAGGTACACCGCATGCACCAGGAACAGCACCGTGAGCAGCACCAGCAAGCTCAGCAGCGTCAGGCCCAGGGGCAGCGACACGTTGGCAAAGCCCAGCGAGAGCTCGGTCGGCGTGACAAAGGCCTCCCAGTTCAAGACGGTAACCGCCGACAACACGGCTGCCAGCAACAGGAGCAAGAGGTACAAGGTGCGCATGGCGGTCTCCCAAAATTTCATAGCGTGGACGGGGTCACACCCCGTGCCGCACCTTACACCGAGCTGACTGGCTCGCCACCCCTCATCTCGCTGCTGTACACCGCCACGCCGCCTCTGACAAGACTCGACTGGCGCACCGCCCGGCCTCACAATGACTTCGTCAGCAGTCTGAACCGGAGTCGCACGATGCCCATGCCCCGCTTGCCCGAAGAAGATTTCGCCGAGGCCGATACCCTGGACGTGAACGACCCCCGCATCGTGCTGCGACCCGATGGCTACCACTGGCTGAGCGAAGGCGGACGCATCGAAAATGGCCCCTTTGACAGCGCCCGCGCCGCCTGGGCCGACATGCACGCCGCCGACGAAGACGCCCCCAGCCCGGACGGCGACCTGCAAGAGGTCTCGGCAGAGATCGGCATCGCCGACTGGGTCGATCCCGACACGGGCGATCCGGCCGAAGGCACGATCCCGCACCTGAGCGACGAGTGAGGCGCCCCCGACGCCCCATCCCGCGTCAATTCCCAGCGCCATCTGTGGGCAAGCCCCCTCGGCCACAATGGATTGCCCCCCCGTTGTGACCCCTCTGCCCACGGAGAACCCTGATGAAACTGTTCCTCAAACCCGGTGCCTGCTCGCTGGCCTCGCACATCGTGCTGGAAGAAATCGGTCGTCCGTACGACACGGAAACCGTGGATCTGGCCAAGAAGGTCACCGCCAGCGGCGCCGATTTCTGGGCCATCAACCCCAAGGGCTATGTGCCCGCCCTCTTGCTGGACGATGGTGACGTGCTCACCGAGTGCCCCGCCATCCTGCAATACCTGGCCGACCTGGCCCCCGAGCTGCAACTGGCCCCTGCCAACGGCAGCAAGGCCCGCTACCAGCTGCAAAGCTGGCTGGCCTTCATCGGCACCGAAGTCCACAAGAACTTCAGCCCCTTCTTCAACCCCGCGGCCCCGACCGAGATGAAAGACCTGGCCGGCGCCAACCTGAAGCGCCGTCTGGCCTACACCAACGAGCAACTGGCTGGTCACGACTACCTGATGGGTGAGACCTTCAGCGTGGCCGATGCCTACCTGTTCACCGTGGTCAACTGGGCCAAGTTCATCCAGCTGGATCTGCGCGAGTGGTCGAACCTGACCGCCTTCCTGGCCCGCGTCGCCGCCCGTCCCGCCGTGCAGCGCGCGCTGAAGGCCGAAGGTCTGATCTGAACCCGGCTCACGCGGCCGGGTCGGGGGTCTTGGGCAAAGTCGGGCTGCGGCCCAGCACTTGGCCCGACGTCACCCCCATCGACACATAGATGCTGGTCAGGCCGTCCATGCCCACATCGGCCGGGGTCACCCAGGATTCCTGCACGTAGAGCAGGCCGCCCCCGACCGGCACCGGCGCCGTCGGCACCAGTACCGCCAGGTAGCGCTGCCCGTCGATCTCGACCGGCTCGGGCGTGGACAGCAGGCCCAGCACCTTCACACCGCCGCTGCCGCCAAAGCTGCACCACACCGGGCGCATCGACTTGAGCCCATCGTCGCCCGTCTGGCTGAGCAGGTCGACAAAGCGGCTGATGAGGTCGTACACATTGCGCACCAGCGGAATGCGGCTCACCACCGCATTGACCAAGCGCGCCAGACCGCGCTGCAACCCGGCCTCGACCAGCAGGCCCAGGGCATACACCCCCAGTACGATGATCAGGGCGCCCAGCACATAGCCCAGCATCACCGAGCCCGACAGGCCCAGCCCCAGTCCGACGAACACCTGCCCGACCAGGCTGCTGGGCCCCAACCAGGCGTACAGCAACCGCCCCAGCCAGATGAACACGGCCACGGTCACGATCAGGGGCAAGGCGGCCAGCAGGCCCGTCACGAGGGTACGGGTCAGCTGACGCAGGGAACGCTTCATGAGCATGTCAGACCCAGACATCGGCACGGCAACACTGCCGCACGGCATTATCGCGAGGCTGTGCGGCAAAGCGCCCCACCCCGCCGCCGGCTCCTTCCTATAATCAACGATTCCACCTTCACAGGCTGGAGCCCGGCGGCTGCGCACAGCACCCGGGCTGCCAGCCTCTCTTGTCTTTTCGGTGACCCCATGAGCGCTCCTTCCGACAACCAGACCTACGACCCGCGTGCCGTCGAAGCCCGTGCCCAGCAACACTGGGAAGCGGCCGATGCCTACCGCGTCACCGAGACCCCGGACAAGAAGTCGTTCTACGCCTGCTCCATGCTGCCCTACCCCTCGGGCAAGCTGCACATGGGCCACGTGCGCAACTACACGATCAACGACATGTTGAGCCGTTACCTGCGCATGAACGGTCACAACGTGCTCATGCCCATGGGCTGGGACGCGTTCGGCCTGCCGGCCGAGAACGCCGCGCTCAAAAACAAGGTGCCGCCCGCCGCCTGGACCTACGACAACATCGCTTACATGAAGAAGCAGATGAAGGCGATGGGACTGGCGATCGACTGGTCGCGCGAAATCGCCACCTGCCAGCCCGAGTACTACAAGTGGAACCAGTGGCTGTTCATCAAGATGCTGGAAGCGGGCATCTGCGAGCGTCGCACGCAAACCGTCAACTGGGACCCGGTTGACCAGACCGTGCTGGCCAACGAACAGGTGATCGACGGCCGCGGCTGGCGCTCGGGCGCCCTGGTCGAAAAGCGCGAGATCCCTGGCTACTACCTGAACATCACGAACTACGCCGAAGAGTTGCTGGGCGCCGTCGCCAACCCCGAGGACAAGAACTACCTGTCCGGCTGGCCCGAGCGCGTGCGCCTGATGCAGGAAAACTGGATCGGCAAGTCCGAAGGCGTGCGCTTTGCGTTCAGCCACGACATCACCGGTGCCGACGGTCAGAAAATCAACAATGGCCAGCTCTGGGTCTTCACCACCCGCGCCGACACCATCATGGGCGTGACCTTCTGCGCGGTCGCCCCGGAGCACCCGCTGGCCGCCCACGCCGCCACGCTCAAGCCCGAGCTGCAGGCCTTCATCGCCGAATGCCAGAGCGGCGGCACCACCGAAGCCGAACTCGCCACGCAAGAAAAGAAGGGCCAGCCCACCGGCCTGTTCGTCACCCACCCGCTCACCGGCGCGCAGGTCGAAGTCTGGATCGGCAACTACGTGCTGATGTCCTATGGCGACGGCGCCGTGATGGGCGTGCCCGCCCACGACGAGCGCGACTTCGCCTTCGCCCAGAAGTACGGCATCGAGATCAAGCAAGTGATTCAAGCCGAAGGCAAAACCTTCAGCCTGGACGCCTGGGCCGACTGGTACGGCGACAAGCAGCAAGGCGTGTGCGTGAACTCCGGCGTGCTCGACGGCCTGGCCCACAAGGACGCGGTCGCCAAGGTCGCTGAACTGTTGATCGCCAAGGGCGTGGGCGAGAAAAAGACCACTTGGCGCCTGCGCGACTGGGGCATCAGCCGCCAGCGCTACTGGGGCACCCCCATCCCCATCATCCACTGCGCCGACTGCGGCCCCGTGCCCGTGCCCGAGAAGGACCTGCCCGTGGTCCTGCCCGAAGACGTGGTGCCGGACGGCAGCGGCAACCCGCTCAAGTCGCGCCCGGACTTCCTCAACGTCGGCTGCCCCCACTGCGGCAAGCCCGCCCAGCGCGAAACCGACACGATGGACACCTTCGTGGACTCGAGCTGGTACTTCCTGCGCTACACCTGCGCGGACAACCATGACGCCATGGTCGATGGCCGCACCGACTACTGGATGCCGATGGACCAGTACATCGGTGGCATCGAGCACGCCATCTTGCACCTGCTGTACGCGCGCTTCTGGACCAAGGTCATGCGCGACCTGGGCCTGGTCAAGGCCGACGAGCCCTTCAAGAAGCTGCTCACCCAGGGCATGGTGCTCAACCACATCTACTCGCGCCGCACCGCCAAGGGCGGCAAGGACTACTTCTGGCCGCACGACGTCGAGCACGTGCTCGATGAGACCGGCAAGGTCATCGGCGCCCGCCTGATCCACGAAGCCGACAGCGCCGACGGCAAGCTGCCCGTGGGCACCGCCATCGACTACGAAGGCGTGGGCACCATGTCCAAGTCGAAGAACAACGGCATCGACCCGCAAGAGCTGATCGAGAAGTACGGCGCCGACACCGCCCGCCTGTACACCATGTTCACCGCCCCGCCCGAGCTGACGCTGGAGTGGAACGACGCCGCCGTGGAAGGCAGCTTCCGCTTCCTGCGCCGCGTCTGGAACTTCGGCATGAAGCTGCGCGCCCTGCCCGATGCCGGCACCGTCGCGCTCACACAAGGCGCGGCCTCGCTGGCCGATGTGGCCTTTGGCAAAGACGCCAAGGCGCTGCGCCTGGAAGTGCACACCGTGCTCAAGCAGGTGGACTACGACTACCAGCGCATGCAGTACAACACCGTGGTCTCCGGCGCGATGAAGCTGCTCAACGCGCTCGAAGGCTTCAAGGGCACCGACACGCCGGACGGCCAGATCGCCGTCATCGAAGGCTTCGGCATCCTGCTGCGCGCGCTCTACCCCGCCACACCGCACCTCACCCACACGCTGTGGGCCGAACTGGGCTACGTCGGCAAGCTGGGTGACCTGCTCGACGCCCCCTGGCCGAAGGTGGACGACAGCGCCCTGGTGCAGGACGAGATCGAGCTGATGCTGCAGGTCAACGGCAAGCTGCGCGGCTCGATCAAGGTCAGCCCCTCGGCCGACAAGGCCGTCATCGAGGCCGCCGCCCTGGCCCATGCGGAGTTCATCAAGTTCGCCGAAGGCAAGGCGCCCAAGAAGGTCGTCGTCGTGCCCGGCCGCCTCGTCAACGTGGTGGTGTGAGCATGCAGCGCCGCCACCTCCTCACCGGCCTGAGCGCCACGCTGGCCCTGGCCACCCTCGGGGGCTGCGGCTTCCAGCTGCGCCGTGGCCAGCGCGCCATGGCCTTCCAGACCATCCAGCTCACCGGCTTTGCCAGCACCTCGCCGCTGGCCACCGAGCTGGCCCGCGCGCTCGAAGCCAGTGGCGTCGATGTGGTCGACTCCACCTTGCAGGCCACCCAGGCGGCCTCGGCCAGCCAGGTGCCCACCAGCCACCTGGTGTTCGAGGCGCTGCGTGACAGCCGCGACCTGGTCGTCGTCACCAAGACCGCCTACGGCCAGGTGCGCGACATGAGCGTGCGCACCGGTGTGCGCTTTCGCATCCTGCGCGGCGACGGCAGCGAGCTGCTCGGCCCCACCCAGGTCGATCTGGCGCGCGACCTGAGCTACAACGAGCGCGACGCCCTGGCCAAGCAGGACGAGGCCGCCGCCCTGCAACGCAGCATGCAGACCGACATCGTCAACCAGGTGCTGCGCCGCCTGGCCGCCATCCAGCCCGCGCAACTGCTCAGCCCTGCGCCGGCGGCAACGACCACCGCCCCGGTGTCTGCCGTCCACGCCGCCTCCCAGGCGGGTCGCTGAACAGCGACGGCGACCGCACCCCATGCAACTGCGCCTGGACCAGCTCCCCGCCCACCTGAGCAAAGGGGCGGGTGCGCTCAAGCCCGTCTACACCCTCTATGGGGACGAGCCTTTGCTGGCCCAGGAAGCGGGCGATGCCATCCGGGCCGCGGCTCGGGCCGCCGGCTACACCGAGCGCCAGGTGCACACCGTCAGCGGCGCGCACTTCGACTGGTCGGGCCTGCTGGGCGCGGCCAGCGAAATGTCCCTGTTCGGCGACAAGCAGATCATCGAGATCCGCATCCCCTCGGGCAAGCCGGGCAAAGACGGCTCGCAAGCCCTGCAGCAGTACTGCGACGCCGCACAGGGCAACGACGGCCTGCTCACCCTCATCACCCTGCCCCGCCTGGACAAGACCCAGCTCAACAGCGCCTGGTTCACCGCGCTGGACGGCACCGGCCTCACGCTGCGCTGCGATCCGATCGAGCGCGCCCAGCTGCCCCTGTGGATCGCCCAGCGCCTGTCCGCCCAGGGCCAGCAGGTCGAACCGGGTGAGGCCGGCCAGCGCACCCTGGCCTTCTTTGCCGACCGGGTCGAGGGCAACCTGCTCGCCGCCCACCAGGAAATCGTCAAGCTCGGCTTGCTGCACCCGCCCGGCACCCTCACCATCGGGCAGATCGAAGACGCCGTGGTCGACGTGGCCCGCTTCAACGTCTTCAAGCTCAGCGAGGCCGTGCTGTCCGGCCAGATCGAGCGCACCCTGCGCATGATCGATGGCCTGCAGGCCGAAGGCGAGGCCGCCGTGCTGGTGCACTGGGCCCTGACCGAAGACATCCTGGGCCTGTACCGCGCCCGCACCGCGCTGGATGGCGGCAAGCCCCTGCCCATGGTGCTGCGCGAGCAACGTGTCTGGGGCCCGCGCGAGCGCCTGTTCGAGCGCATCCTGCCCCACACCCGCGCGGCCGCCCTCGCCCGCCTGGTGGCACACGCCAGCACGGTCGACGGCATCGTCAAGGGCCTGCGCCACCCGCAATGGCCCCAAGACGGCTGGGAAGCCCTGCGTCGCCTGGCGCTGGAGCTGGCACAAACTGCGCAGGGCAACGCCCCGGTGGCCTCCCGCCGCTGAGCCCCCAGGCCCACGCAGGGCACCCCGCCCCCTTGGATCGGGGGCCGCCTCACTGGTAAGCCCCCCCCGGCAGCTCCGCTTCGCCCCCCTACAGTGGGTGCCATGCCCCTCACGCCGAAGGCTGTCCCGTGAGCCCACCCGACCTGATCCCGCTGAACCGATCCGAGCACCTGTACTGGGCCGGTGAAGGCCACCTCGGCCCCATCAACCAGCCCTATGTGCTGAGGCTGAGCGGCGCGGTCGACGAAGCCCTGGTCCGCCAGGCCCTGCGCGAACTCACCACCGCTTTCCCGCGCCTGCGTGCCGTGATTGAGCCCGGCCCCTGGCTGGACCGCCTGCGCATCCTGCCCGACGACCTCGCGGTGGACCAGTTGTTCGAAGATGCCTACCGCATCGAGCACGGCGTCGATCTCGACGACCTCGATGCCCTGCAAACCTGGCACAGCCACCGCCTGAACGAGCCCCTGTCACTGGAGCGCGGCCTGCCCTGGCGTGCCCGCTTCCTGCCTCACCCCAGTCAACCCGGCCTGCTCTTCGTGGTGCACCACATCGTGGGCGACGGCCGCTCTATGATCCAGCTGCTGTGCGCCATCCTGGGCCGACTCAATGGCCAGGCCATCAGCGCCAGCCCGCTGGACTCGCCCTCGATGCGCGCCGCCGTCACGCCGCCGCACGCCTGGCAGTGGCCCGCCGCCATCTGGCGCGGTTGGCGCCAGGGCCGTGCCGACGCCCGCGCCGCCCAGGGTCAAGAGGTCATCACCCTGGCCCAGCGCCGCAGCCCGCGCTTCACCACCTCGGCCATCCGCTACCACGAGCTGCCGTGCCCGGCCGACGCCATGAAGCAGTTCGCCCGCGCTCACCACAGCACCCAAAACACGCTGATGACCGCGCTGGTCGCCAACACCTTCCTGGCTCCGCATGCCGCCAACCCGCAGGCCGTCGCCGCCCTGCGCATCTCGGTCGACCTGCGCCGCTATTACCCCGAAGGACAGGCCCCCACCTTTGGCAACTACGTCGCGACTTTCACCGTGCGGGCGCGCCACCAGCCCACGCTGGCCGCTCAGATCGCCGACATCGAGCGCCAGATCCAGCAGCACCTGGCCCGTTACGAACGGCGCGACCACGCCCTGCCGCTGACACTGTACGAATGGCTGCCCCTGATCGGTCGCAGGCGCTACAGCCAGCTCATCGCACTCAGCAAGGCACGCGGCACCTTGCCCGCACTCAGCTGCCACCTCAGCAACCTGGGCAGCGCCGAATTCATCAACCCAAAAGACGCCACGGTGCGCCTGCAGGCCCTGTGGCCCGCCACCATCAGCACGGCCTTGCTGCTGGGTGTGCTCAGCCTCAATGGTCGCCAGATCCTCACCATCATCCGCCAGCGTGACGAGATCGACGACGAGGCCATCACCACCTTCCTGGCCCGGCTGGACCAGCAGTTCACAAACGTGCAGAAGTCCGCAACACCCGCCGCACCAACCAACACCGCGTCAGCCAAGTCCCGCTAGACTGCTTGCACCGCCATGTGGCGACGTTGATTACAAGAGCAGCACGCCCCGTGTCCCTGTCGGTGTTCCTTCATCCCAGCAAACTGCACAACCGCATTGCGGGGGTGTACCTGGCCCTGTTGCTGGGCGTTCAGGCCCTGAGCTACTGGTTCATTCAGGACAGCATCGACGGCAACGCCCGCGCCGCCATCCAGACCGAGCTCGACACCGGCGAGAAAGTCCTGCTGCACCTGATCGATCAGAACGCCAACAGCCTGGAGCAAGCGACCCGTGTGCTGGCGGCCGACTACGGCTTTCGCTCGGCGGTGGCCAGCGGCGACCGCGAAACCGTGAACTCGGCCCTGCTCAACCACAGCGAACGCATCCGCGCGGATCTGGCCCTGTTCACCGACCCCGATTTTGTCCTGCAAGCCAGCACCACCGGCCAGGCCGATCGCTTCCTCGCCGCCGTGAAGCGCCAGGCCGATCAGGCCCTCGCCGGCACCAGCCAGGCGCGCCAGATCGAGATCATCGGGGGCGAGCCCTTCCAGATCGTGGCCGTGCCCGTGCGGGCCCCCGCCCTCATCGGCTGGGTGGGCATGGGCTTTCGGGTGGACGAGACCAAGCTGCAGGACATCCGCGCGCTCTCGGGCCTGGAAGTGGCTTTGCTTCGGCCGCGACCGGCCGCAGACCCCGACATCGCCCTGGCCACGTTCGAGCGCGCCCAATGGCCCGCGTTGCAGCAAGCCTGGCAGGCCAGCGCCAGCCGCGCCACCCCGCTCCAACGCGCGGTCGAGCTGGGCGGCGACGAATACAGTGCCCGCTCTGTGGTGTTGAACGCAGCGCCCGGCCAGGCGGCCGTCACCGCCGTGCTGATGCGCTCGGTCGATCAGGCCCTGGCACCCTATGAGCGCCTGCAACTGACCTTGCTCATCCTCACCGGCCTGGGCGTCATCGTCTTTGCCGTCGGGGGGCTGTACACCGCACAGCGCATCACCACACCCTTGCGCAGCCTGACCGCCTCCGCGCGGCGCCTCGAACTGGGTGACTACGGCGACGCCGTGCACGCCCGCTACGCCGGCGAGATCGGCGAGCTCGCACAGTCTTTCGAGACCATGCGCCAAGCCATCCAGACCCGCGAAAGCCAGATCAGCCGCCTGGCCTACGAAGACGCCCTCACCGCCCTGCCCAACCGAGTGCAGTTCCGCCTGCACCTGCAAGCGGCACTGCAGCACGCCCGCGACACCCGTCCCCACGGCGGTGGCACCTGTGCCGTGCTGATGCTGGACATGGACCGCTTCAAGCACGTCAACGACGTGCTCGGCCACCGCTTTGGCGACCGCCTGCTGCAGGCCGTGGCCGAGCGCCTGCGCACCCAGGTCCTGAGCCACCCCCGGGCGGAACTCGCCCGCCTGAGTGGCGACGAATTCGCCGTGCTGCTGCCCAACACCGAAGCCGACGATGCGATCCCGGTGGCCCAGCGCATCCTGCGCGCATTTGAAACGCCCCTCACCCTCGACGAACACACCGTCGACCTGAGCGCCGGCATCGGCGTGGCCATCGCCCCCGAACACGGCGACGACCCCGACCTGCTGCTCAGCCGCGCCGAAATCGCCATGTACGTGGCCAAACGGCAGCAAGCCGGCGTGGTCGTCTACCACCCGGGCCTGGACTCGACCAGTGAAGAGTCCCTGACCCTGCTGAGCGAGCTGCGCCAGGCGGTCGACACCCACCAGCTGCGCGTCTTTCTGCAGCCCAAGATCGACCTGCGCACCGGCCAGGCCATCGGGGCCGAGGCCCTGGTGCGCTGGGCCCACCCCACCCGCGGCATGGTGCCGCCCATGCGCTTCATCCCCTTTGCCGAGCAATCCGGCTTCATCCGCGTCATCACCCTGTGGGTGATCGAGCAGGTGGTGCAACTGGGCGCGCAGCTCGAAGCGCAGGGATTCGCCCTGAAGCTCGCCGTCAACCTGTCCACCCGTGACCTGATGGACCCCGAGCTGCCCCACAAGATCGCGCAGCTCATCGAACGTCACCGGCTCACGCCCGAACGACTCGTGCTGGAGATCACCGAAAGCGCCATCATGGACGACCCACAGCGCGCCCTGCAGACGCTCGAGCGCCTGCACGCCCTGGGCGTCAAGCTCTCGATCGACGACTTCGGCACCGGCTACTCGTCGCTGGCCTACCTCAAGCGCCTGCCAGTCGACGAGCTGAAGATCGACCAGTCCTTCGTCAAGCACATGGAATCCGATCTGGACGACGCCAAGATCGTGCGCTCGACCATTGACCTCGCCCACAACCTGGGCCTGAGCGTGGTGGCCGAAGGCGTGGAAACCGCCAAAGCCTGGAAGCTGCTGGCCGGCCTGGACTGCGACGAGATCCAGGGCTACTTTGTGGCCAAACCCATGCCGGCCGACACCCTGGCCGAGTGGCTGACGCAGTGGCACCCCCCTGACACCGACGGCGAAGTCCTCGCCACCGATTTCTCGGCCATGCTGAACTGAGCCGGGTGAGGCTCAGCGCCCCGCATGCAGCGCCTGGGCCAGTTGTGTGAAGGCGGCATGCTGGTCGGCGGGCAGCCCCAGGCTCGCCACCGACGGCCAGGCCTGCCGCAGCACCGCCTCGGCCTGCACCTCGATCAGGCGCTGGGCATCGCCCAGGCGCGGCAGCACCGGCCCGGCAAACAGCACGCGCCCGCCGCAGGAAACCAACAGCGTCGGAAAGGTCTCGATGTCGATGTCACCCAGGGCATCGGCCTCGTCTTCGATGTCAATCCAGCGGTAGCGGTGGGCCGGCAGCGCCTGCTGCAAGGCCTCGAACACCTGCGCGTACTCACGGCAGGTGCCGCACCAGTCGGCGCACAGACAGACAATATCGAGGGAAGGGGTGTCCAGCATGATGACCCGATTGTCTCAAACCCCGAGCTGTCACACTCTGACGGGCATCCGCCGCCATAATCGAGCCCCCTTCAACCCTTGACCCAGGAGCCCCAACCATGCCGGTGATCGTGGTGGCCAACCCCAAGGGCGGCGTCGGCAAGTCCACGCTGTCGAGCAACATCGCGGGCTATTTCGCCCGCCAGGGGCACAACGTCATGCTGGGCGACGTCGATCGCCAGCAATCGTCCCGCCTGTGGCTGCAGCTGCGCCCGGACACGCTGCCGGCGGTGCAGAGCTGGGACCTCGACCGCGACGACATCGTGCGCCCGCCCAAGGGCACCACCCACGTCGTGCTCGACACCCCGGCGGGGCTGCACGGCAAACGCCTGCAAGCGGTCATGAAGCTGGCCGACCACATCATCGTGCCGCTGCAGGCCAGCGTGTTCGACATCTACGCCACGCAGGATTTCCTGGCCGAGCTGCACCGCCACAAGCGCTCCGAGAAGGTCAAGCTGGCGGTCGTGGCCAACCGCGTCAAGGACCACACCAAGGCGGCCGAGCATCTGCAAACCTTCCTGCGCTCGCTCGACATCCCCTGGCTGGCCCAGTTGCGCGACACGCAGAACTACACCCACCTGGCCGCTCACGGCCTGAGCCTGTGGGATGTGCCACCGCACAAAGTCGACAAAGATCTGGCGCAGTGGCGACCCATCCTCGACTGGCTGGCGCGCTGAGCGGACGCGCGAAAGCCCGGCACCTCCCATGAGGATCCGGGCCAACTCAAGGCATACAACGGGGCGCGAACCAGGTTCGCATCCGGAGTCGGCAGGTGCGCGCGACCCCGGTCAGTCACATCAATGGCGGCGGGGAGGCGGCGTGTAGCCGGTGCGCTCGATGTGACGGAAGGTGATGCGACCCTTGGTCAGGTCGTAAGGCGACAGCTCCAGCGACACCTTGTCACCCGCCAGGATGCGGATGTGGTGCTTCTTCATCTTGCCGGAGGTGTACGCAATCAACTGGTGCCCGTTTTCGAGCGTGACGCGGAAACGCGAGTCCGGCAGGACTTCGTTCACGACGCCGTTCATTTCAATCAGTTCTTCCTTGGCCATGGGCCGATCTCCAATAGGTCTTGACGGTGATATGGCGGCCGCCCGTACACACAAAGGGCACAGGTGGGGCGCCTGCCCGGGACAAAGACCATGATCGGTCGCGCTCTGGGGCGCTGCGTCCTGGGTGTTGAAAGCTCTGCCATCCGATCGCAGTCATTGCGCAAGGTCTGTCATGGCAAGACCCTGTAGCCGAATAGGCAACTGACCATAATACCACGCTCGCCCGCCATCGATGCAAGCGCGATCGACGCGGCGCTTACGCTCTGTTTCGACAGGCCAATGAAAATAAACAAGACACGGCGCGCAAAACCGTGTATCTTCCGTCTTTGTAGGTATACCAAGGCCGTCGATTTTGAGGTCTGTTCTATCCCCTGCCGCCCGGCAGGTTGGTTTGAATTTCCACCCAAGTGATCTTCTTGCGTGTCTCTGCAACGTCCCAGCATGTGGCTGTGGATGTTTATTCATCACTTGTTTAAAAGGAAATTTCATGTCCACAACCAACCAAACCGGCACCGTCAAGTGGTTCAACGAAGGCAAGGGCTTCGGCTTCATCGCTCAAGACAACGGCGGCAATGACCTGTTCGCCCACTTCAGCGAAATCCGTTCTTCGGGCTTCAAGACCCTGCAAGAAAACCAACGCGTTGAATTCGACATCACCCAAGGCCAGAAGGGCCTGCAAGCGTCGAACATCCGCCCGGTCTAATCGACCCGGCTGAGCTTCACGCTCGGACAAACGCGGCTTCGGCCGCGTTTTTTTTCGTCCGTGTGGCACAGTCTCCGGATGTCGTCCTTTGCCACCTCCCCTGAGTCCGCCCCCCATTCGGCCCGCCAGGACATCCGCACCATCGGCCTGATCGGCCTGGGTCACTGCACCTCCCACTTCCACCACATGCTGCTGCCGCCGCTGTTCCCGGTGTTCATCCGGGAATTCGGCTTCAGTTATGCCGAGCTGGGCCTGCTGCTGACCGTGTTCTTCGTGATCTCCGGGGTGGGCCAGGCCCTGGCCGGTTTCGTGGTCGATCGCCATGGCGCCCGCCCGGTGCTGTACGGCGCCATGGTCTGCTACGTGGCGGCCTCGCTGGCCACGGCCACCGCGCAGGGCTATGGCGGCCTGATGCTGGCCGCCGCGCTGGCCGGACTGGGCAACGCGCCCATGCACCCGGCCAACTTCACCATCCTCAACCGCCGCGTGTCCACCCCACGCCTGGGCCATGCGTTTTCGGCGCACGGCCTCAGTGGCAACCTGGGCTGGGCGCTGGGTCCCGTCTTCCTGATCGGGCTCACCGCGCTCACGGGCAGCTGGCGCATCGCGGCCCTGTGCGCCGCCTTGCTGGGCGCCGGGGTGCTGGCGCTGATGCTGTGGCGACGTGCTGACCTGGACGACCACCATGCGACCCACCGCGCCCACGTGCAGGCTCAGGTGGCCAGCGGCTCGGCCGAGCACGCGCTGGCTTACCTGAAGCTGCCGGCCGTGTGGCTGTGTTTCTCCTTCTTCCTGTGGACGGCCGCCGCGCTGGGGGCCATCCAGAGTTTTGCCAGCCCCGCCCTCAACCTCATGTACGGGCTCACCGACACCACAACCGCCTTTGTCGTGACCGGCTACATGCTGTGCGGTGCCGTGGGCATGTTCATTGGCGGCTTCCTCGTCAACCGCGTAGCCCGCTTGGAGCGCACCATCGGCGTGTCGATCGGGGTGTCGGTGGTCATGCTGTTGCTGAGCGCCTCGGGGCAGTTGCCACCCTGGCTGGCCGCACTCAGCGTGGTGCTGGCCGGCTTTGGCACCGGTCTGGCCAACCCGTCGCGCGACATGCTGATCAAGCGCGCCGCGCCGCCCGGCGCCACCGGCCGGGTCTACGGCACGGTCTACGCGGGCCTGGACACCGGTCTGGCCCTGGCCGCCCCGGCCTTTGGCCTGCTGATGGACCACCGCATGCCCGCCGCCGTGTTCGCGGGCGCTGCCCTCACGCTGGCCCTGGGTGTGGCCTCGGCGGCCATCGTCGGTCAGCGCGTTGCGGCACGCACCTGAGCGGATCGGCCCGCAGGCACCGCTCCCGCCCTGCGGGTCGCCCTAGGCGTGGGCTCTGGTGACCGGCCAGCCTCAATGCGGCTTGCGCGGCTTGTGCGATTTCTGGAAAGCCTCGGGCTTGTAGACATTGCCCTCGCGCACGACCTCGGCCGCCCGGCTGGCGCGCCGCGCCCGCTCAATCGCCGCGGCGGTGGCCTGACGGGCCTGCTCGGCCTGAGCCGCCTCCGCCTGGCGCGCTGCCCGCCCTCTGAACGGCCGCCGCACCGCAGCAGAAGTAAGCACCCACTGTCGCCTCAGGATTTGATCCAGTTTGGCACGACGTGGCGCAGGCAAGAGCAGACGCCCCAGCATCAAGGCGCACACGAACGCCACCAGCACGGCCAGAACCTGCTCCCCCGACATCACGCCCTCGCCTTCTCCGCGCAGAAATTCGCGCACCTCAATATAGTCCAGCCAGCTGGGCTATGCTTGTCAGCATGACACTCCTGATTCGCTGGCTCTTGCTCGCTTGTGCCCTCGTGCTGCTCACGCAGTGGAACATGGGCGTGCAGGTCGATGGCTTTGGCGCGGCCATGTGGGCCGCCCTGGTCATTGGCCTGCTCAACGCCTTTGTGCGCCCGCTGCTGATCCTGCTGACCTTGCCCGTCACGCTGCTGACGCTGGGCCTGTTCCTGTTCGTGATCAACGCGCTGACCTTCCAGATGGCCTCCGGCCTGCTCGACGGCTTTCACGTGACCGGGTTCTGGCATGCCCTGCTGGGCTCCATCCTCTACAGCCTGTTCGGGCTGGTCATCGACACGGCGCTGCAGCGCATGATGGGGCGCCCGTCGAAGGGCTGACACCCGCCGCGCACTCAGAGCGGCGTGGCCCGCAAGCGCGCGCCGGCCAAAGCATGCGCCACGGTCGCAGCCCGCACCGCTGTGCGGTCGCCGGGCAGGTGCAACAACTCGGTGTGCACGATGCCCCGGCGCAGCGCCCAGGCCAGCCACACGGTGCCCACCGGCTTGTCGGCCGAACCGCCCGTCGGGCCGGCCACCCCTGTGACGGCCACGGCGATGTCCGCGCGTGAGTGCGCCAGGGCGCCCTCGGCCATGGCCCGCGCCACCGCTTCGCTGACCGCACCATGCTGGGCAATCAAGGCCGCGTCCACCCCCAGCATCTCGGTCTTGGACTCGTTGCTGTAGGTCACGAAGCCGCGCTCGAACCAGTCGCTGGAACCGCTCAGGGCGGTGCAGCTCGCGGCGATCAGGCCACCGGTGCACGACTCGGCCGTGGCCAGCCGCCAGTGGTGGTCCTTCAGGCGCTCGGCCAGGGCCGCCACCTCGCTCGACACGTTCAGGGCATCGCTCATTGGCTCATCCTTTCCGGCCCGCAGGCCGCTCACCTCACACCACTCACTCAGGCGAACAAGGCCGCCAGCACCCCACGGTCTCGCACCGCCACCCCCAGCGCCAGCACGAGCAAGGCGCACACTGCCGCCACCAGGTCATCGAACATGATGCCCAGGCCCTGGCGCCAGCCAATCGGTTGCCCCGGCACGGCCTTGAACAAAGCATCGGCCCAGGCCACCGGCCCAGGCTTGGCCGCATCGAAAAACCGAAAAGCCACGAAAGCGCCCAGTTGGCCCAGCCAGCCCACCGGGCCGATCAGCCACAGCATCAGCCAGAAGGCCCAGATCTCATCCCACACGATGGCACCGGGATCGCTGACGCGCAAGTGCTGCGCGGTGCGCGTGCAGGCCCAGCAACCCAAGGGCCAGCCGACCAGCAAGATGGCGGCCCAGATCAGGTCGGTGCGCGGCAAGCCGCTCAAAGCCATCTGCAGGACGACAAAACTGAGCCAGGCCCAGAGCGTGCCGACCGTGCCCGGGGCCACGGGGCTGAGCCCGCTGCCCGCACCCAGCGCGATGAAGTGGGCCGGACGACTGAGCAAGATGCCCACCGTGGGCCGACGTGGTGCCTCGCTCATGCGGCCCCCTTGAAGTGGTCGAACGAGGCCCAGCGGTTGGGCACGGCCTGACGGCCCTCACTGGCACCGGCGGAAGCGCCGCGCCACAGACGCAGCCCGGGCTCAGCTTCGATCTGGCCGATGCGGCTGAGCACCAGGCCCAACTCGGCACCCAACTGGGTCACGCGCTCGCGCTGCGCAGGCGGGGCGGTGAACAGCAACTCGTAGTCGTCGCCCCCGGCCAGAATGCAGTTCAGGCGCTCATCGGGCGAACGGGCGGCGAGCCAGGGGCTCACGGGCAGCTCATCCAAGCTCAGGGCCACGCCCACGCGGCTGCGGCGCAGCACATGGCCCAGGTCGCCCAAGAGCCCGTCAGACACATCAATGGCCGAGGTAGCCAGCCCGCGCAGGCCCACGCCCAGGGCTACGCGCGGGTCGGGGCGCTCCATGGCCAGACGGGTGGCCTCGAACGCCTCGGTGCCCAGGCCCGGATGCAGGCTGCCACGGAAGGCATCCAGCGCCAGCCGCGCTTCACCAGGGTGGCCACTCACCCACAGATCGTCACCCACCTGGGCACCACTGCGCAGCAAGGCCTGACCGGCGGGCACCTCGCCCATCACGGTGATGCCAATGGCCAGGGGGCCGGCCGTGGTGTCCCCGCCGATCAGTTCGCAATCGTGTTCGTCGGCCAGGTCGAGCAGGCCTTTGGCAAAGCCCTTCAGCCAAGCCTCGTCCACCCGGGGTAGGGTCAGGGCCAGCGTGAACGCCAGCGGTGCAGCGCCACAGGCTGCCAGGTCGGACAAGTTGACGGCGAGGGCCTTGTGACCCAGACGGGCTGGGCTGACGGTGGACAAGAAATGACGCCCCTCCACCATCGTGTCGGTGGACACGGCCAGTTGCATCCCCGGCGCCGGCGCGATCACCGCGCAGTCGTCGCCATTGCCCACCACCGCGCGGTGCGGGCCCTGGCCCGGTCGGCGCCAGAAGAAGGTTTCGATCAGATCAAATTCACCCAGGCTCATGGGTGCATTGTCGGGGATCGGGCGGGCATCCGTCCGCGGCTGCGCTCGCCCTGTGCCCGAACATGCCCCCTGAACGGACATTTCCACGGCCTTGCAGGCGAAACCAGCCCGATGTTCCTAGAATATGTGCCTGCCGACACATCCGCCGGCCTTTCAAGGTGAACCAAAACATGACGACCCCTGAGCAAAAACGCGCTGAACTCAAAAAGGCAGCGCTGGAGTACCACGAGTTCCCTACCCCCGGAAAACTCGCCATCAGTGCCACGAAGCAACTCACCAACCAGCGCGACCTGGCGCTGGCCTACTCGCCCGGCGTGGCCGCGCCCTGCGAGGAAATCGTTGAGAACCCGGCGGCCGCCTTCAAATACACCTCCCGCGGCAACCTGGTGGCCGTGATCACCAACGGCACCGCCGTGCTGGGCCTGGGTGACATCGGCCCGCTGGCCGCCAAGCCGGTGATGGAAGGCAAGGCCGTCCTGTTCAAGAAGTTCTCCGACATCGATGTGTTTGACATCGAGATCAACGAGAAAGACCCCGAAAAGCTGGTCGAGATCATCGCCTCGCTGGAGCCGACCTTCGGCGGCATCAACCTCGAAGACATCAAGGCGCCGGACTGCTTCTACATCGAGCGCAAGCTGCGCGAGCGCATGAAGATCCCCGTCTTCCACGACGACCAGCACGGCACCGCCATCGTGGTGGGCGCGGCCATCCTCAACGGCCTCAAAGTCGCGGGCAAGGACATCAAGCACGTCAAGCTGGTGGCCTCGGGCGCTGGCGCCGCCGCCCTGGCCTGCCTGGGCCTGCTGGTCAAGCTGGGCTTTCCGCGTGAAAACATCTGGGTCACTGACCTGGCTGGCGTGGTCTACGAAGGCCGCACCGAACTGATGGACGAAGACAAGGCCTTCTTTGCCCAGAAGACCGACCTGCGCAAGCTGTCCGAAGTCATCGACGGCGCCGACATCTTCCTGGGCCTGTCGGCCGGCGGCGTGCTCAAGCGGGACATGGTCGCCAAGATGGCCGCCAAGCCGCTCATCTTCGCGCTGGCCAACCCCAACCCCGAAATCCTGCCCGAAGACGTCAAGGCCGTGCGCGATGACGCCATCATGGCCACCGGTCGTTCGGACTACCCGAACCAGGTCAACAACGTCCTGTGCTTCCCCTACATCTTCCGGGGCGCGCTGGACTCGGGCGCGACCACCATCACCACCGAGATGGAGATCGCTGCGGTGCATGCGATCGCCGAGCTGGCCCAGGCCGAGCAAAGCGATGTGATCGCGGCCGCCTACTCGGGCGAGAACCTGAGCTTCGGCCCGGATTACCTGATCCCCAAGCCCTTTGACCCGCGCCTGATGATGAAGATCGCGCCGGCGGTGGCCCTGGCGGCCGCCGAATCGGGCGTGGCCTCGCGTCCGGTGACCGACTTCGTGGCCTACAGCGAGAAGCTGCAAAGCTTCGTGTACGCCTCGGGCACCACCATGAAGCCGATCTTCAGCGTGGCCAAGCGCGCCAAGAACAAGCGCATTGCCTATGCCGAGGGCGAGAACGAAGGCGTGCTGCGCGCCGCCCAGATCGTCATCGACGAGAACATCGCGCGCCCCACGCTGGTGGGCCGTCCGGAGATCATCGCCGAGCGCATCGAGCAATACGGCCTGCGCATGAAGGCGGGCGTGGACTACGACCCCGTCAGCGTCGAGAACGACCCGCGCTACCGCGACTTCTGGCAGACCTACCATCAGCTGACCGAGCGCAAGGGCGTGACCCAGCAGATGGCCAAGATCGAGATGCGTCGTCGCCTGACGCTGATCAGCTCGATGCTGCTGCACAAGGGTGAAGTCGACGGTCTGATCTGCGGCACCTGGGGCAACACGGCCCTGCACCTGTACTACATCGACCAGGTGATCGGCAAGCGCCCGGGCGTCAAGACCTATGCGGCCATGACCGGCCTGATCCTGCCGGGTCGCACCGTCAACATCCTGGACACGCACATCAACTACGACCCCACGGCCGAGCAACTGGCCGAGATCACGGTGATGGCAGCCGAGGAGATGATGCGCTTTGGTCAGCGTCCGAAGGCCGCACTGCTGTCGCACTCGAACTTCGGCTCGAGCGACCAGCCCTCGGCAGTGAAGATGCGCCAGGCCCTGGCCCTGATCCAGCAACAAGCCCCCTGGCTGGAGATCGACGGCGAAATGCACGGCGACACCGCGCTGGACGAGGCCTATCGCCAAAAGCTGATGCCGCGCAGCACCCTCACGGGCGAGGCCAACCTGCTGGTGTGCCCGAACGTGGATGCGGCCAACATTGCCTACAACCTGCTCAAGGTCGCGGCCGGCAACAACATCGCGCTGGGCCCGGTCCTGCTGGGAGCAGCCAAGCCCGTGTGCATCCTCACCCCTTCGGCCACGGTGCGCCGCATCGTCAACATGACCGCGATGACGGTGGCCGATGCCAACGCCACGCGCTGATGAGCCCCCAGCCATGATGTGAAAACGGCTTGGGCTTATAGCACAGGCTGTCAACCCCCCGTCAAAAGGCCCCGGTTTGCCGCATTTCAGCGGCCCGGGGCCTTGAGCTTTTGTGGGGTTTTCTATAGCATGAGGTCTTTCACGTAGAGCTGTTGTGCTGAGTGCCAAACCCTTCACGACCCGGCTGTCAGGCCCCACTTGGCTGACATCACGGTCTGCGGCTTTCCTGGCTGGACTGGTGTTGGGTGTCGCCGCCCACTGGATGCCTCAGGAGGCCCAGGCGCGACGCTCCGCTCCGCCAGACACGACGGCCGTTGAAGCGGTGGTGCCTTTGTCGGACTTGCCGGTTCAAGCGCAAGTCGTCCACCAACGCATCCTGACAGGCGGACCGTTCCGCCATACCCAGGACGGCACGGTGTTCGGCAACCGCGAGCGCCACCTGCCCCGTCAGCCGCGCGGCTTCTACCGTGAATACACCGTGCCCACCCCAGGCGTGCGCCATCGCGGAGCGCGGCGCATCGTTTGCGGTGGTAAGGAAATGCGTCAACCTGAAACTTGTTTCTATACCGGGGATCACTACAACAGCTTCCATCGTATCGACCCCCGGCACTGACCTCGCCCGGTCACACCCTCCGCTCTTTTTTCTTTGACCCTCAACTCAGCCCACCAGCCCATCGAGCCCCCCTCCTTGTGCTGAAGGCCCCAAGCGATCATGTTGTTGCAATCCGTTCGACCCAACATCGTTCAAGCCATCCGAGCCTTTCGCCCGGAAGAACTGCAACAGGCAGCCCATGCGGTTGGCCACCACTTCCTGTACACGAACCTGAGCGCCGCTCAGGACAAACAGGACGTGCTGGACATCATTGCTCGCGACTTCCTGTTCCCGGATCACTTCGGCAAGAACCTGGACGCCCTGTACGACTGCATGACCGACCTCGTCCACAAGTCGGGTCCACAGCCCGGCTTCGTCGTCGTGCTCGAACTCATCCCCGGTGACACCGCCTGCGACCGCGAAACCCGCGAGCAGTTGCTCGACGCCTTCCGCGATGCCGCCGACTTCTGGAGCGAGCGCAAGATCCCCTTCCGCGTGTTCTATTCCATGGCCGTCTCTGGCAAGGAATCGGCCAGCAACTGGGACAAGGCCGATGTGGCGCAGAATGACCCCAACGTGAAGCCCGTGAAGGTCTCCAAGAACGCCACACCGACGATCGTGATGAACCTGCCGCCGATGAGCAGCGTGTTCGACACCGCCGCACTGCTGAACGCCGCCTGATGCGGTGACCGCAGGCACCAAGCCTGCTGCCGCCTCCTCATGACAAAGGGCCCCTCCTCACGGACGGGGCCCTTTTGTTTGGGGCCCGGCGCCCGTCAGGGCAGATCTTGAGCGACGCCCGGGGAAGCCGCCACACGTGGGCCGATGGTGTCGCCCAGGCGCCGCTTGAGCGACAGCGGCTGCCCAGCCAGCACATGGCTGTACACCGTGGCGTTGGCCAGCACCTTCTTGACGTAGTCGCGGGTTTCGGCAAAGGGCACGTTCTCGGCCCAGGCTGCGGCCTCGACCGTACCGCCCTCACGCCAGCGACGTGGACGGCTGGGGCCAGCGTTGTAGGCCGCCGCCGCCATGGCCTGCGTGCCCTGGAAATCGTCCAACACCAGTTTGAGATAGCCGGCCCCAATGCGCAGGTTGGTCGAGCGCTCGGTGAGCAGCTCAGGGCTGTAGGGGATGCTCAGCTTGCGGGCCGTCCAGGCCGCCGTGGCGGGCATCACCTGCATCAGACCCGAGGCGCCCACCGTCGATCGTGCGGCCACCAGGAAACGCGACTCCTGACGGATCAGGCCATACATGTAGGCCGGATCCAGCCCCACCTCGGCGGCCGCCGCCAGCACCTCGTCGCGGTAAGGCGTGGGGTAACGCTGCGCCAGGTTGACCATCTGGCGCGTGCGCTCGCTGGTGTTGATGCAGCGGTCCCAGATTTCGCGGCGGCAGGCCAGCTCGGCCACGGCCAGCAATTCGCGGTCGCTCAGCCCGCCGGGCCGGGTGCGGGACAGGGTGAAGTTCCACTCCCGGACCGCGTCGGAACGCCAGCCCAGCGCCATCAGGCGCAAGGCCCGGTCGATACCCGGCTCCACCTCGGCGGCCACCAATTCCGAATCGGTGAGCGGCGCAGGCGTCGGGGGCGGCGCGGGCGGGCGCCCCTGGAGGGCCTCGCTGGCCAATTGGCCATAAAAGGTCAGCGGATCGGCCACCTGGATCAGCCGTTCACGCGCCTGCTGACGCAGGACTGTCGCCAGGGCCGGTGAGGTCGCCGCGCGGGCCTGAAGGGCACGCGCCTGCCAGTACAGCCAGGCGGGATCGTTGCGCTGGGCCGGTGTCATGGCCGACACAGCCTGCTCGACCTGCACCCAACGAGCGGCATCGCCCGCCGTGGCAGCCCGGATGGCACTGCGCACCATCCAGCCCAGGGTCTCATCCGACCAGGCGGCTGCACCGGGGGACAGCTCACCCGCCCCCGCCGCCATGCCCAGATCGGTCCAGGCCCGGGCGTAATGCGCAGGGGCCTCCGGCAACAGGCGCCAGGCGGCGGTGCGCCCCAGTTGGGCCCAGGCCCACGCGGCCTCCTCGGCGCGCCACTGCCAGCGCGCACGCGTGGCGGCATCGGCGATGGCCGCGGTGGCCGCCGCGTGGTCCACGCTGGCCCAGCGGATGAAGGCCAGCAGGTTCAGCGGCCCTTCCGACTCGGGTGGGATGCTCAGCGGGATGCTGGCCAGGGTCGGCCTGGGCAGCGGCTTCTTGCGCAACAGGCTGCGGGTCTTCGACGCGGGCTGTTTGGCAGACGACTGGGGACCGATGGAGGCACCCGGTGAGCGATCGTCCTCACCGTCGGCCGACGCGAGCGCGCCCGACAGCGCACCGGGTTGCAGCACCGCCTGGGGTGTGGTCATCAAGCGAGCGGCCACCTGGGCCACGGCATCTCCCAGGTGTCGCGCCGTCTGCTGAACCGCCTTGGGCTTGTTGGACTCCACCACCAGACGCAGCTTTTGCCAGACATCCTCGGAGGTGAGCACCCCCGCCTTCAACAGCCCGCTGGCCATGCGATCACAGCCCTGATCGGCGTCTTTCTGGTCCCACCAGGCCTGCTGCGCCTGCGCGCGCCAGACGCTGCTCGTCTGGGCCGCTGCCCGCGCCTGGTAACGCGCCCACACCCCCAGGCAGGTGACCTCGCGGTCGTCGGCCATGCGAAACTGCGGCTGAATCCGCAGGAAAGTACCCCAATCCTGGCGGCGCCCCAGCTCCAGCAACCAGTCGTTGCGGCCACGGTCGGCCACATAGCTGTCTGGCCAACGCGCGAAGAAGGCATCCACCTCGGCCACACTGATGGTGGGCAGGCGCAGCATCAGCGACCAATAATCGGCCCAGGGGGCCAAGGGGTGTTGCGTCTGGATCAGTTGATCGCGTGCAGACAGCAGGGCCACGGCGTCACGGGCGCGCCAAGCCTCGCGGGCCGCCACGATGGCGGCGTTGTCCGTGCCGTCGACCCCGGGCTGGGCGAAGGCGGTGGGGGCCAGGGCGCCACAGGCCAGGGCCATCGCCGCCAGCATCCGGGCGACCGGGGCCGCATACTTGTGTGTGAATTTCAATGGAATGACTCTCTGTGATGACCTCACCCGACCCGACCCTCAATCGCTCTGCCCTGCGCCGGCGCCTGCTGGCCGCGCATCAAGCCTGGTGTGCCACGCCTGCGGGCGAAGCCGCGCAAGTGCAACTGGAACAACGCCTGCTGGACGTGCTCGCGCAGCTGGAGCCCGATGGCCTGGGGGTGTACTGGCCCATGAAGGGGGAATTTAACCCAAGGACGCTGGCCTTGCGCGCCCAGGCGCAGTGGGATTGCCGCCTGGCCCTGCCTTTTGCCCAACGCGAACCGGTGGCCATGCACTTTCGCCCTTGGGATGGCGGCGAGCTGAGCACCGTGGACGAGTGTGGCCTGCCCAGCCCGGTGGGCAAACCGGTGGTGCCCGATGTGGTGCTGGTGCCCTGCGTGGGCTTCACGCCCGAGGGCTTTCGCCTGGGCTATGGCGGGGGCTATTTCGACCGCTACCTGGCTGCCCACCCCGGCGTCACCGTGATCGGCGTGGCCTGGGAGCAGGCGCGCCTGAGCGGCGAGGAACTGGCCCCGCAAGCGCATGACCTGCCCCTGATGGCCGTGGTCACCGAAGCGCAGGTGTGGACGCCAGATTGAGATGAAAAAACCCCGCCGAGGCGGGGTTTTCAGGGGCAGAGCGCCAGTGGCGATCAGGCAGCCAGACGCTGCGCCAGCTTGGCCTTGGTCGCAGGCATTTCGGCCGGCAGGTTGTGGGCCAGCTGGGTGAACAGCTCGTCGTGCAGCTTGAGCTCTTGCGTCCAGGCGGCGGTGTCGATGCCGATGACCGACTGGAACTGGTCCTTCGTGAAGTTCAGGCCGTTCCAGTTGATGTCTTCGTAGGTCGGGCTGATGCCAAAAGCGTTTTCCACGCCGTGGGCCTTGCCTTGCAGGCGGCCCAGCATCCACTCCAGCACGCGCATGTTTTCGCTGTAGCCAGGCCACACGAACTTGCCGTCGGCACCCTTGCGGAACCAGTTGACGCAGTAGATCTTGGGCAGTTGGGCGCCAGAGGCGGCCAGCTTGTTGCCCAGGCTCAGCCAGTGCTGGAAGTAGTCGCTCATGTTGTAGCCCATGAAGGGCAGCATGGCGAACGGGTCGCGACGGACCACACCTTGCGCGCCAAAAGCGGCGGCGGTGGTTTCGGAGCCCATGGTGGCGGCCATGTAGACGCCTTCGGTCCAGTCACGGGCCTCGGTCACCAGCGGCACGGTCGTGGAGCGACGGCCACCGAAGATGAAGGCGTCGATCGGCACGCCAGCGGGGTTGTCCCACTCGGGGTCCAGCGCCGGGTTGTTGGTGGCCGAGACCGTGAAGCGGGCGTTGGGGTGAGCGGCCTTGGTGCCCTTTTCCTTGGCAATCGCCGGGGTCCAGTCGTTGCCTTGCCAGTCGACCAGGTGCGCAGGCAGCTCGTCGGTCATCGACTCCCACCACACGTCGCCGTCGTCGGTCAGGGCCACGTTCGTGAAGATCACGTCGCGGTCGAGCGACTTCATGCAGTTGAAGTTCGTCAGCGTGTTGGTGCCAGGGGCCACGCCGAAGTAACCGGCTTCGGGGTTGATGGCGTACAGCTTGCCATCGGCCGCGGGCTTGATCCAGGCGATGTCGTCACCGATGGTGGTGACCTTCCAGCCGTTGTAGCCCTCGGGCGGGATCAGCATGGAGAAGTTGGTCTTGCCACAGGCCGAGGGGAAAGCGGCGGCCACGTGGTACTTCTGGCCTTCGGGGTTGGTCACGCCCAGCAGCAGCATGTGCTCGGCCAGCCAGCCCTGGTCACGGCCCATGGTGGAGGCGATGCGCAGCGCGAAGCACTTCTTGCCCAGCAGCGCGTTGCCGCCGTAGCCCGAACCGTAGGACCAGATTTCGCGGGTCGTGGGGTAGTGGACGATGTACTTGGTGTCGGGGTTGCACGGCCAGGCCACGTCTTGCTGACCTTCGGCCAGCGGGGCGCCCACGGTGTGCACACAGGGCACGAACTCGCCATCGGTGCCCAGCACGTCGATCACGCCCTTGCCCATGCGGGTCATGAGCTTCATGTTGACGGCCACGTAGGCCGAGTCAGACAGCTCGACGCCGATGTGGGCGATGTTGGAACCCAGCGGGCCCATCGAGAAGGGGATCACGTACATCGTGCGGCCCTTCATCGACCCCTTGAACAGGGCGTCTTCACCGGTTTGCAGCTTGGCGCGCATTTCGGCGGGCTCACACCAGTTGTTGGTGGGGCCGGCGTCTTCCTTGCGCTCGGCGCAGATGAAGGTGCGGTCTTCCACGCGGGCCACGTCGGACGGGTGGGTCCAGGCCAGGTAGGAGTTGGGGCGCAGCTCGGGGTTGAGCTTCTTGAACGAGCCGGCGGCCACGAGCTGGGCGCACAGGCGGTCGTACTCTTCTTGGGAACCGTCACACCAGACGATGTCCTTGGGCTGCGTCAGGGCGGCGATTTCGGCCACCCAGGCGATCAGCTTGGTGTTTTTGACGTAAGCAGGTGCATTCACCTGTACTGCAGCAGTCATGACTCACTCCAGAAAATTAAAAAACAGGGTCTCGACAGCACGGCCAACCACCACCATGCTCTCGACACCCCGCCTCAGCGTGCGGCCCGCTGCATCTGCTTCTATCTCGCGTACCCCGGCAAATCAACGGGATGAACGCACGACAGACGTATCGGGAACCTTCCATTTTAATCAAGTCGCACGTTTTTGACACCCCCCTGACCCCGATGCGAACCAGGGACAGACCCCAACCCCCCAAGAAAGCGTGCCCGGCCGTTCTGGTTTTTTGTATCCTGACAGGCTTGCCCGCCCCACCGGGGCCCTGTTCCGTCGCCCGCCTGCCATGTCCGCCTCTGCCCGTCGCACCTTCTTCACCACGACCCTGACCGGTCTGGGCCTGCTCGCGGCCCCCTTGGCCAGCCAGGCCCAAGGGCGCGTGCCCGCGCGTGCCGACAGCCCCCGTATCGGCGCCGACCCGCTGGTGATCAGCACCGGCCTGACGGGCCGATGGCAGTCGGCCATGCGCCAGGACCTGGGCTGGACGGCGCGCTTCGAGGCCATGGGCACGCGCCAGGTGCTGAACGCCCTGGAGCAGGGGGGCATCGACGCCGGCCTGTTTCTCTCGCACCCGCGCGCCGAGGCGCTGGAAAAGGAAGGCTTGATCTACAACCGTCAGACGGTGGCGCGCACCGACGTGCTGCTGCTGGGCCCCGTCGACGATGTCGCCGGCCTGCGCGGCGAGACCGATGCCGCCCGGGCCCTGATGCAGGTGCTGGCGGCGTGCCGGGCCGGCGTGGCCAACTGGCACCCGCTGGAGGCCGATTCGCCCCTGGAGGCCCTGGCCCACCGGCTGAGTGGGGGTCAGTTGCGCGCCTTGCTGAGCCTCGCAGCCAGCGTGAAAACCGGTGCCCGCCTGCCCAGCTACCGGCTCATGACCCGTGCCCAGTGGCTGGCCACCCCGCCGCAAGGCGAGCCGCGCAAGATCTGGCTGGCGGGCGGTCCGAACTTCGTGCTGGAGGCCCAGGTGGCCTGCGCCTTCCGCTCGCGCCACCCGGGGGCCAAGTTGCTGGTGAGCTGGCTGCAATGGCCGCTGGCCCAGAGCGCGGTCAAGGCCAGCCGCCCGGGTTGGCAAGGCCCCAAGGGATGACGATGGACACCCTGCTGCGCGCCTGGCCCTGGCTGCCCACCCTGCCGGACGGCCAGATCGACCTGCCCCTGGTCGGCAACATCGTGGCCGCCAGCCTGATGGCGGTGCTGGCCCTGATGATGTGGATGGGGCAGCGCACCCAGACCCTCGCCCCGATGAGCCGGCCCCTGGCGCACACCCTGGGCGCCTCGCGCTGGCGCAGTTGGTGGACCCTGGCGTTGCAACTGCCCGCGCCCCCCCTCGCCAAGCCCCGCCCCGCCTCGACGTCGGCCCGCGCCCTGAGTGTGGAGCTGCGCCTGCAGCAGCCGGGCTTGGACATCCGTGCACAGTTTCGCGTGCCCCCGGGCCGCGTCTGTGCGCTGGTAGGACGCGAGCCCGCCACCCAGAGCGCCCTGTTGCAGGCCGCCGCCGGCCTCATCCCGGCCAAAGGAGGGCGCGTCGCGCTGGGGCAGGACACCTTGTATGACGGCACCGCCCGCGTCAACCTGCCCGTGCATCAGCGGCGCCTGGTCTGGCTGGACGCTCACGCCCACCTGTTCGCGCACCTGAGCGTGCGCGGCAACCTGCGCTATGGCCTGCCACGCGGTACCGCCCCCGCCGACGCCCCCGACTTCACGCAGATCGTGGCGTGGCTGGAGCTGGCCACCCTGCTGCCCCGACGTCCCGCGCAACTCACTGCGTCGCAGCGGGTGCGCGTGGCTCTGGGCCGCGCCCTGCTGTCACGCCCCCAGGCCCTGCTGCTGGACAACCCACTGGGCGAGGTGCCCGCCCACGAGCATGACGAGTTGCTGGACCTGCTGGCCGAGATCCCCCGGCGCTGGCGCATTCCCATGGTGCTGGTCAGCCCCCGGATGAGCGAGGTGGTGCGCCTGGCCGACGACGTGCTGGTGCTGCACGAAGGCCGCATGGCCAGTGCAGGCCCCGCCACGCAGGTGCTGTCGGACGTGTCCCTGTCGACCTTTCTGGAGGGCACCGATGCGGGCTGCGTGATCGAAGGCGTGGTGCGCCGCCACGACCTGAACTGGCTGCTCAGCGAGGTGGACGTGGGTGGCCAGCGCATCACGGTGCCAGCCATGCTGCACCCGGTAGGCAGCCCCGTGCGCCTGAAGCTGCGCGCCCGTGACCTGAGCCTGCACCGCCAGCCCCCAGCCGACACCAGCAGCCTCAACTGCCTGCACGGCCGCATCACACAGGTGATGCTGGCGGGCGAGCATGGCACCTACGGCGCCGTCGGGATCGAGCTGGACCAGGCCCTGGGCGCCCACGGGGACACGGAACAGGGTGCCCCTGCGGTCTGGGCGCTGCTGACCCGCAAGGCCATTCAACAGATGGACTGGGCGCCGGGCCAGCCCTGCGTGGTGGGCTTCAAGGCCATGGCGACCACAGTGACGGCCTGGCACTGACACGCCCGCGCGGGGCATACTGCAGGCCTGACCTTCGCCCTGCGCCCTTCACGGTACCCGCCATGTCCCTTCATTTGCCGCGCCAGATCCTGTCCGTCAACACCGCGGCGGCCACGCCGCTCGACATCGCGGGACGCCGCGTCCTCAGCGGCATCGGCAAGCGGGCGGTGAGCACCCCGGCCGACCCGCAGCGCATTGCCGTGCAGCGGCTCGGTCTGGCGGGTGACGAGCAGGCCGACCTGACGGTGCATGGCGGTCTGAACAAGGCGGTGTACGCCTATCCGCACGAGCACTACGCTTTCTGGCAGACCGTGCGTGCCCAGGCCGGGGTGCAGGCCTGGGGCGAGGCCATGCCGCACGGCATGCTGGGCGAGAACCTGACGCTCACCGGCCTGCTGGAGGACGATGCCTGCGTGGGTGACCAACTGCGGTTTGCCGACTGCGTGCTGGCCATCAGCGAGCCGCGCAAGCCCTGCTTCAAGTTCGACGCCATCATGGGTTTCAAACAGGCCACCAAGATGATGGCGCAGTCAGGCTACTGCGGCTTTTACCTGTCCGTGATCCAACCGGGCACGATCGCGGCCGGCGAGACCTATGAGCTGGTCCACGGCGCGCGCGAGGTGAGCATCAAGGAGCTGTTCGGCGCGAAGATGAACCGGCGGCACCTGGACTGAGCCGCCAGTGCCACGGCCTCAGCAGTACGTCAGGTCTGGCTCGGGCAAGGCCTCGACCTGCGGACGGGCCAGCAGGTAACCCTGGAACATCGAGACCCCCATGCCTCGCAGCGTGTCGAGCTCTTGCGGCGTCTCGACACCTTCGGCGATGATCTTGCATCCCAGCGCCTTGCAGGTGCCGATCACGCCACCCACGATGGCGCGGCGCACGGGGTCGCGATCGATGTCACGCGTCAAGGCCATGTCGAGCTTGACGATGTGCGGCTGAAAATCGGCCAGCAGGTTCAGGCCGGAGTAGCCCGCGCCAAAATCGTCGATGGCCGTGAGGAAGCCGCGCTGCTGGTAGTCCTTGATGATGCGCAGGGCATGGGCCTGGTCGCGGATCTTCTCGCCCTCGGTCAGCTCGAAAATCAACCGGTCGGGGGGGAAGCCCACCTTGCGGGCAGCAGCCAGCGTCAAGCGGATGCAGGTCGCGGGCTCGTACACCGCGTTGGGCAGGAAATTGATCGACAGGTAGGTCGTCATGCCCAGGCGCTGGGCTGTTTCGATGGCCAGCACGCGGCAGGTCTGGTCAAAGCTGTACATCTCTTCGGGCGAGACAGCGGCCAGCACCTCGCCCGCAGACGCGCCCTGAGCCCCCCGGACCAGGGCCTCGTAGGCAAAGACGGTACGCGTGTCCACATCCACAATGGGCTGGAAGGCCATTTTCAGATCAAGATGAAAAGGCTTCGAGTTGCGGCACCGAATACAGCCGATGAGTTCGTCATCGGCGTCGGCGAAAAAGTCAGACAAGTACATACCACGTCCTGATGACGGTGAAACGGAAGCCACCGTTTGTACCACGTCTGACTCGAAAGGGTGCTCGCCCGCCGGATCACCGCAGCGCGTTGCTCACCCCCGATGCCACATGCCCGGAGGGCACGTGCGGGGCGGCGTTGTCCACATGCCCGGTCTGGTCATCGAAGAAGAAATCGGGCTCGAACTCGCGCAGGAATTCGCCCTTGGGCAGGCCGCCCAGGAACAAGGCCTCGTGCACGTCGATGCCCCAGTTCATCAGGGTGCGGATGGCACGCTCATGCGCGGGCGCGCCACGCGCCGTGACCAGCGCCGTGCGGATGCGCATGCCGTTGGCGCCGCCGCTGGCCGCGTGATGCTGCAAGGTGTGCAGAGCCTGGAGCAAGGGCTTGAAGGGCCCGTCGGGCAGGGGCTGCTGCGCCAGCGCGACCTCGTGGGCCTGGAAGGCGTCCAGCCCGCCGCTTTGGTAGACCTGCTCGGCCTCGTCCGAGAACAACACGGCGTCACCGTCGAACGCGATGCGCACCTCGTGGGGATGGGCCTCGCCAGCGCGAGCAGCATGGGGCAGCACGCGAGCGGCCGGCACGCCAGCGCCCAGGGCCGAGCGCACATCGGCCTCGTTGGCCGACAGGAACAGGTGGGCCTGCAGGGGCCGCAGGTAACGCCAGGGACTTTCGCCGCGCGTGAACACGCCACGCTCGATGGGCAGGCCATAGTGGCGCGCCGAGCGAAACACCCGCATGCCCGAGACCGGGTCGTTGCGCGACAGGATCACCACTTCAACGCGGGCCTCGTCGGGCGTGTTGAAGGCAAGCAGCTTGCGCACCAGCGAGAAGGCCACGCCGGGCCGCGCAGGCTCGTCCACCTTGTCGAGCTGCAGCGCCATGTAGGCACGGTCGTCGGCGCCTTCGAAGAGGCGGTTCTCTTCTTCAAAGTCGAACAGGGCGCGCGAGGAGATCGCGACCACCAGTTTTCCGCTCAGGCTGGCTGCCATGTGTTCACTTGACCCAGGTGTTCATCTGCATGATGGGCAGCATCACGGACATGACGATGAGCATCACCACCAGGCCCATGGCCACGATCAGCAGCGGCTCCAGGATGGTGGCAATGGCCAGCGCCTTGCGCGTGACCTCGGCACTCAACTGGTTGGCGGCGCGCTGCAGCATCACGGGCAGCTGACCGGTCTGCTCGCCCAGGCGGGCAAACATGGCCAGCAAGCCCGGAAAACGTTTCTTGGCGGCCAGGGCCGAGGCCAGTGGCGCGCCTTCGCGCACCTGGTCCAGGCAGTCCATGGCGTCGGCGCGCATGGCGCGGTTGGACAGGGTTTCGGCGGCGGCCTGCAAGGCCTTGAGGATGGGCACGCCCGAGCCCGCCAGCATGGCCAGTGTGCCGGCAAAGCGTGCGGCGTTGTAGCCCTTGGCCAGACGACCGGTGACGGGCAGGGTGAGCCAGAAGGCGTCCGAGCGCACACGGAAGTCTTCGTTGCGCCGCGCAACCACCAGGGCCGCGACGCCACCTGCCAGCGCCAGCCCCAACAACCAGCCCCAGCTGCGCATGAAGGCGCTCAGGCCCAGCATGAACTGGGTGAGCAGGGGCAAGGCCCGCTTGCTGCTGGAGAACACCTGGGCCACCTGCGGCACCACGAACACCAGCAAGGCCACCACGATGACCACGGCAAACACCGAGACAATGGCCGGGTAGAGCGTGGCGCCGATGAGCTTGGAGGTCAGGGCCTGCTGCTCTTCCAGGTCATTGGCGAGCTTGTCCAGCACCTGCCCCAGTTGCCCGCTTTGCTCACCGGCCGCGACCACGCCGCGGTAGACCTCATCGAACTCCCGAGGCGAGCCGCCCAGGGCGCGGGCAAAGGTCGAGCCCGCGTTCACCTCGGCGCGCAGGTGAGAGACCAGTTCACGCTGGCGCGGGTCTTCGGCCTCGTCGGCCAGGGCAGTGAGCGCCCGCTCCAGCGGCAAGCCGGCCACGACCAGGCCCGAGAGCTGGCGCGTCCAGATCGCCAAGGCGGTGGCATTGAACACGCGTCGCGCGAACAGCTGGCGCGAACCCGGCGCCTCCCCTTCGCCCGCGGTCACGGGGTCCACCTTGAGGGGCACCAGTTGCTGGCCGCGCAGCTGGGTGCGGGCGGCCTTGGGTGTGTCGGCCTCGACCAGACCATTGACGGTCTTGCCTGCGGCGTTGAGCGCTTCGAAACGGTATGCCGGCATCGGGCGCCTTTATCCTTGGTCCATCATGCGACCCATCACTCGCGAGTGACCCGCAAGACCTCTTCGAGCGAGGTCACGCCCTCGGCCACCAGCCGGTCACCGTCGTCACGCATGGTCTTCATGCCCGCCCGCTGGGCCACCTCGAAGAGCTGGGCTTCGGCGGCCTTGGCGTGGATCAGGCCGCGGATTTCATCGTCCGCCACCATCAGCTCGTACACGCCAGTACGGCCCTTGTAGCCGCTCATGCCGCACTCCTGGCAGCCGACCGGGTGCCAGCGACCTTGCTCGTCCTGGCGCTTGCAATGCACACACAGCTTGCGCACCAGCCGCTGGCCGAGCACGCCCAGCAGCGACGAGGACAGCAGGAAGGGCTCGATGCCCATGTCGGTCAGGCGGGTGACGGCGCTGGGCGCGTCATTGGTGTGCAGCGTGGCCAGCACCAAGTGGCCGGTCAGCGAGGCCTGCACCGCGATCTGCGCGGTCTCGAAGTCGCGGATTTCACCGATCATGATGACGTCTGGGTCCTGGCGCAAGATGGCGCGCAGGGCCTTGGCAAAGGTCAGCTCAATCTTGGCATTGACCTGGGTCTGGCCGATGCCCGCCAGCTCGTACTCGACCGGGTCTTCCACGGTCAGCACATTGGTGGTGGACGCGTCCACCGTGCTCAGGCCCGCGTACAGCGTGGTGGTCTTGCCCGAGCCGGTGGGGCCGGTGACCAGCACGATGCCGTGGGGCTGGCGCAGCAGGCGCTTGAACTTGTCGAGCGACTCGCCGCTCATGCCCAGCGACTCCAGCGTGAACTTGCTGGTGTCGCCCTTGTCCAGGATCCGCAGCACGGCGCGCTCACCATGCGCAGACGGCAGCGTCGAGACCCGCACGTCCACCGCGCGGCCACCGATGCGCAGGCTGATGCGGCCGTCTTGCGGCAGGCGTTTTTCAGAGATGTCGAGCTCGGCCATGATCTTCAGGCGCGAGATCAGTGCGGCGTGCAGCGCCTTGTTGGGCTGCACCACCTCGCGCAGCGTGCCGTCCACCCGAAAGCGCACGGCCGACGAGCGCTCGTAGGGCTCGATGTGGATGTCCGACGCCCCGTCCTTGGTCGCCTGCGTCAGCAGCGCGTTGAGCATGCGGATGATGGGCGCGTCGTTGCTCGACTCGAGCAGGTCTTCGACGGCGGGCAACTCCTGCAGCATGCGCGACAGGTCGACCGCGCTTTCGACCTCACCGACCACCGCCGCCGCACTGCCCTCGCCGCCCGAGTAGGCCGCCGCGATGCGCTGCGCCAGGGTGTCGGGCGGATCGTGCTCGATGCGGTTGACGGCGTACAGGCGCAGCACCTCGGACAGGGCCGCGTGCGAAACGTTCAGGCTGGCCCACAGCGTGGCGCGCTCGCCGTCCTGCTCCAGCAGCAGGTTGTAGGCCTTGGCAAAGGCGTAGGGAAGGGGGTGACGTGCGCCCATGGTGTGCGTGCTCCCTGCCTCACTGCGCCGCAGGCGGTGCAGCGGGGGTGGTCGGCGTCGGGGCCAACTTGGTCGCGTAGCCCGTGCCGCCCGGCATCAAGACGTTCGTGACAGGGGTGTCCGGGTCGTCCAGCGGCTGCTGGGTCGAAGGCAGGTTCATGCGGGTGCTGAGCTTGAGCGGGTCGAGCAAGGGCGCCTCGTTGATGGGCAACAAGGTGCTCTCCTGGGGCTGGCTGTCCATCTGGCGCTGGCGCATGTACTCGTATCGGTCCAGCGTCAGGGCGTTGGCCGCATCCTGGTTGCGCATCACGATCGGGCGCAGGAACACCATCAGATTGGTCTTCTTGCGGCCGCGCTCCTGGCTCTTGAACAGGTTGCCCAGGTAGGGGATGTCGCCCAGCAAAGGCACCTTGGACTGACCATCGGTGTACTCGTCCTTCATCAGGCCGCCCAGCACCAGCACCTCGCCATCGTCCACCACCACCGAGGTCTCGATGGAGCTCTTGGACGTGGTCGGGCCATTCGCGGCCGAAGCCGTGGCGCCCTTGACGCTGGCGTCTTCCTGGAAGATGGTCATGCGCACGGCCCCGCCCTCGCCCACCTGCGGGCGCACCCGCAAAGTCAGGCCCACGTCCTTGCGCTCGACCGTCTGGAAGGGGTTCACGGAGCCATTGTTCGAGCCGGTGTTGCTGTAGCTGCCGGTCACGAAAGGCACGTTCTCGCCCACGACGATCTTGGCCTCTTCGTTGTCGAGGGTGACCAGGTTGGGCGTGGACAGGATGTTGCCGCCCGCCTCGGTCTGCAAGAAAGTGGCCAGTGCGCCCAGGCTGATGCTGCCATCGCTCAGGCGCCGTGCCAGGGCCACGTTGAAGCCGTTGAGCGCGGGCACCGCGTTGGCGGCCGCGCTGGTCAGCACATCGGTCAGAGCGGGGATCTTGCCGAAGCCGGTGAAGTTGGCACCCGCCCCCACCAGGGTGCGGCTGCCGGCGCCACCGGCCCACTGCACGCCCAGGCTGGCGGCCTTCTCGGCATCGACCTTGACGATCATGGCCTCGATGTAGATCTGGGCACGACGGCCGTCAAGCTGGTCGATGACCGCACGCAGCTGGCGGTACTGCGCCTCGGAGGCCGTGATGATCAGAGAGTTGGTGCTGGGGTCGGCCTGGATGAAGCCGCCAGTCGAAGGTTGGGCCGAGGCCGCCACCGGCGCGGTGGACTGCGATGCCGCCGCACTGGCGTTGCCCATGTTGGCCGCGCCCAGGGCGTTGTTGCTGGCCCCTCGGGCGCCAGTTGTGGCGGAGGCGTCCGTGCTGCCGGAGCCACCGCTCCCGCCCGAGCCGCCTGCGCCCGGATAGGCCGCGCGCAGCACCTGGGCCAGCTTCACCGCATCGGCGTTCTTGAGGTAGACCACGTGGATGCCGCTGCCCCCCACCCCGGTGTTGCCGGGACGGTCCAGGCGCTGCACGAGGTTGCGTACCAGGGTCATGCGCGCCGGCGAGGGCGCTCGCACCATCAGCGTGTTGGTGCGGGCATCGGCCATCACCAGCGTGCCCGCAGCCCCGGCAGCCGCCCCCGGCGCGGCGGGTGCGGCGCCACCGCCATCGGCCAGGCGCTGCACCACCGGCGCCAGGTCCACCGCCACCGCATGCTGCAGCGGGATGGCTTCCAGGTCAGAGGAAGTGGGCACATCCAGCGCCGCGATCATCTGGCCGATGCGCCGCAGGTTGTCGGCGTAGTCGGTGATGACCAGGGTGTTGCTCGACGGGTTGGCGTTGATCGTGTTGTTGGGGCTGATCAAGGGGCGCAACACCGCCACCAGGTTGTTGGCGTTCTCGTTTTGCAGGCGGAAGATCTGGGTGAGCACCTGGTCGCCCGAGCGCCGCACCGCCCCCACGTCGACGGTGCCGGTCTGCAGCTTGGCCTCGGCCTCGGGCACGATCTTGAGCAGGCCGGCCACGTCCACCATGCTGAAACCCTGGCCGCGCAGCGCCGCCAGGAAGTTCTGATACGCCGAGCGCGTGCTCATGGGCTGGTCGCTGTACAGGGTGATCGTGCCCTTGACGCGCGGATCGACCAGGATCTGGCGATTGAGGATGGCGGCCATGGCGCGGGCCACGCCTTCGATTTCGGCGTTGACGAAGTTGAGCGTCACCATCGACTCGCGGGCACCGGACTGCGGCGCGGCCAGGGCCTGGCCCACGCTCAGAAAGCCTCCCGGCCCCCAGCCCAGGGCCAGGGCCAGGGCCATGAGCAGCGCCGTGGCGCGGGGACGTGTCAGCAGGGGATGGGTCTTCATGCCTTATCCGATCGAAATGACAGACCGGTCGCCCGAGCGGCGACCGATGATGTTCAACAAATTGTCCAAAGCCCCGCGCTCGGCCTCACTGGCCTGCGCCTCACCCCGGAAGAAGGTGCCGCCGGCACTGACCGTGCCCAGGCCCGACAACTGCAGCGCGCCATCGACGGTGCGCAGCGACATCTGCAACAGGCCCTGCTCATCGGCACGCAGACCGAGGTGGTAGGAGCCCAGGCGGTCCAGGGTCGTCAGACGGGACGACACATTGTCCAGCCAGACATCGGCCTGGCCGTTGACCCGCACGCGCCCCCCCACCCACTCGATGGCGAGCTGGTTGGCAGATACACGCAGCACGCCGCCGAGCTGCAGGGTGTTCCAGGGCGTACCCAGGCCGCTCAGCCAGGCCGCAGGCCAGTGGCCAAGCGTGCCCGACGTTTGCCAACCACGCGGGTTGTCCACCGGCACGAGCCCGATGTCGACCCGCCCGCGACCCCAGCCGGGCCGCACCTGCATCGCCACAGCCTGGGGCAGGCAGCAGTCGTGCTGCAGCACCACCCGCACGCCACGATCCTGCCAGCGCAGGGTCCAGTTCAAGCGCCCAGGCAGGGCGCGCACGTCGCGGCTGCCCGGCCCGCCGGTGAGCACGGCCACGGCCTGGCCTTGCCAGATCGTGCCCTGCGCATCGGCCAGCAACAGGCGCTCGCCGGTCCAACGCGACACCCCATGGGCCAGCCAGCTTGCCGGCGCAAAGGCCACCAGCCCGGCCACACCGCCCAAGGCAGCACCAGCCCAGGCCCAACGACGGCCGGCCTTGCGCACCTTTTCCCAACGCAGCACCTCCAGTGTGGACTCGAAGCTGCGGGTCACGTAGGCCTCCGGGCCCAGCAACCAGCGGGGACGCCGCGCCCAGCGCAGGCGCAACACCTGAACGGTGCTTTGCACGGTGGTCTGAAACGTGGTCACAGCGCCCCTCCCGCACCCAAAGACAAGGTGACCGAGCCCTGGTAGAGCGCGTCGCCGCTCTGCTGCCAGGCGGCCTCCAGCGGCCGCGCCCGCGCGCCCACCCGCACTTCCTCGAGCCACGCCGCCAGGGCCTCGCCTGACACGCCCTGGAAGTTCAGCACCGCCCGGTCGCCCTGGCGGCTCAGCCGCGCGCCCGCCCCCAGGCGAGCGGTGGCGGACTGCAAGCTGGCCTCCGCCTGAACGGGTGGCACCGGCGGGCGCTGGCGCAAGGTCTGCGCCTCATCGGCTTGCTGACGCATCAGCGCCAGCTCGGCCTCGACCGTCTGCATCTGGGTCGGGACGGTCTGCAGGGTGCGCCATGCCGGCCGCACGCCCACCATCACCACCAGGGTGAGGCCCGCCAGCCAGGCGGCCACGGTGAGCAAGCGGCGCTCGCTGGGCGACATGCTGGCCCATTGGGCCCGCCAGGCTTGGCGCAAGGATTGAACACGCTCGGAAGGGGAACTCATTCAGACTGCTTTCAAGGTGCTTCAGCTGCGGGGACCACGACGCACGGTCAGGAGGCCGTCGGCCTGGGTGTCCACCTGAACGCCGGCCGCGCCCAGTTGTGCACGGAACGCTTCGATCTCGCCTGCGCCCCAGCCGGACGGTGGCGCCACGCTCAAGGCCTGGCCGTCATAGCGCAGCGAGGCCGAGGGCGTCTCGCGGGGCCAGGCTGTGGCCACCAGTGCCATCAGCGCCTCCAGATCGTTGGCCCCCGGCTCGCCAGCCTGGGTCCGCAGGGTGTCGGTTTCACGCTGCATCTGCACGGGCGCATCCAGCACCACGCGCACCTGCGGATGCGCCTGCTGCAGCAACTGCACGCGTTGCGCCATCCGGTTCTTGAGCGTGTGCTGCTGGTGCCAGGCCCACACATTGAGCCCCAGCACCTGCACCACCACCAGCGCCGCCAACCCCACCCGCACCGGCCGCCAGGTGGGCGACAAGAAGCGCCGCCACTGGTCAGACAGCGCATGCGCGCCCTTGCTGCGTGGCGCCAGCTCGAACTGCAGCAGGTTCCACAGCGAACGCGAGGCCAGCAACATGTGCTCAGACGCGGTCTGCACCGTCACGGCCCGACCCAGCCAGCGCTCGGCCGGTGAGGCCACGGGCGGGGTCGCGAAAAAACGGGCCTGCGGGGGAAGCGGGTCGGGCAACAGACCCCGCGACAGGCTGCCGCCCAGCGGCCAGGTCGACACGCCCTCGGGGCTGGCCCAGGTCATCAGCACCTCGGGGCCAGACTCGGAGCTGCCCTGCCCGGCCTCGAATGCCTCGTGAAACAAGGCGGTGGCCGGCTCATCGGGCGCCGCACCGGGCACCACCCGCTCGACACGCAGCTTGGCCTTTTCCAGGGCCATCAGCTGCGAAGTCAGCCAGGTGTGGTCGCACACCGCCACCCAGGTCGGTTGCCCGACCTTGGCCTGCGGCGCCACGGCCAGGTGCAATTGCTCCGGCTCGTCCAGCAGCGCGTCTTCCAGCAAACTGGCCAGCGCGGCGCGCAAACGGGCCTGCGGCGCCTTGGGCAGGGTCAGGCGGTGCCAGCTCACATCGGTGGGGGCCAGCACGGCCACCACGCTGTCGGCCGGCGGCATCTGCGTCAGCTCGCCACGGCCTTGACGGCTCAACGTCTCGCCATCGGCGCTGAGCACATAGGCGTAGGACTGAGGCCCGGGCGTGGCCGCGGCCGCATCGGGCGCTGACGCGCTCGGACGCTGGCGCGCCGGCAGTTGAATGATGAGGATGCTCATGCCTGGACTTCAGATGTCAATGTTCCCTGCAGCACCCCAGCTGGGTGCTCAGCGATTGTAGGAGGGCGATCCGGTCCATCCCTTAAGGATTGATACCTGCACCGGGCAGACGGCAACACCCTGATCACGGGGTGCCTCCAGATACGGCAGACGGATCGAGTCCGGAAAAGCGTGACTGGTTCCGCACCTTGACCTCATTGCCCACGCGCTGCACCAGATGACGCTGCTCGATCACGTTGTCTTCCAGGCGCAATCGCCCGCGCACCTCAAAGAAGTCCGACCCCACGGCCAGACGCTCGAAGCGCCAGTTGCCCGCACCCAGCACATTGCTCAGCTCATCAAGGCTCTTGAACGGACTGCGCTGGCGCACCTGCACCAGGCGGGCCGACCGCGCCAGGTCCAGGCCATCGACCACCGCCGCCAGCACCTCGCGCGAGGCCGTGTTGACGTTGACCTGCGTGCGCAACGGCAGCACGGTCAACACCGGGCGCAGACGCTCGACGGTGGCGGCGTCCATGCCCAGCCAAGTGAGCTCGTCGATGCGCTGGGGTTGCAAGGGCGCCTGGCTGCGGGCTTGCTCGCCGCCCAGTTTCTCCAGCATGGTCGGGTCGTCGGCCAGGGTGGCCAGGGTCGCACGCCGCCACGCCGAGGCCAGTCCTTCGGCCAGCGCGGGCGACAGGCCGGCGTTCTCGCACAGCCGCCGCAGCACGGCCACCTCGTCGGGCACCAGTTCGCCCTCGGCAGACAGCACATTGCGCAGGTTGTAGCGGGCGGTCGCGTCTTCGACCTGACCGGACAGGAAGGCCTCCGCCGCGCCGCCCTCGTCGGACGCGTTGTTGCCAGCGTCCGCGGCCAGGAAGGTGGACAGCCGCGCCTCGGCCAACGGGATGGCCCAGGGTTCGCCCAGGTGGTCGGGCCCGCCGCTGCGCTGGTCTTCGCGCAAGATCAGCATGGCCCAGTCGAGCGCACCGCTGAGCACCCAGGTGGCCTGTGTGCGCACCCGCTCGGCGCTCTCGACCTGCACGGCGCGCCACTGCTGCCAGACCATGGTGGCCGACAAGGTGGCCACCAGCGTGACGATGACCATGGCCATCAGCAAGGCCGCGCCCTGTTGACGATGGCGCGCTCGCGCTCCGCCAGAGGGGCGGGAACCCCGAGACAACAACAGCGCAGATCGCATGGCCATGTCGCTCGTCCTCAATCCTGCTGAGGCTGGGGGGCCAGCATCAGGTCGCGGCTGAGCGTGCCCTGAAAGCCACTGCCCTCGCCCAGCACCAGTTGCAGGCGCACGGCCTGTGGCAACTGTTCACGCAGGCCGCTCAGGGCCCCCTCACCCGCCGAGGCCCGCGCCACATCTCCCGATGACTGACAGTTGCTCATGGCCCCGTTGCGGAAACAAAAGACCTGCCACTGCACCACCCCGCGCAATGCGACCAGGGTGCCGCGCTCGCGCCCCAGCAACTGCTGCGACTGCTGCCAGGCACGCTGCAAGCCGCCGACCTGGGTGGACTCGGCACTGGCCCAGCGCTGCCAGCGGCCTTCGCGCAGCGACCACACCACCACCTGCACGCCAGACGGACTGCGCCGGGTCAGGCGCAGGGCCGCCCCGTCAAATTGAAAGCCCTGGGCCACCTGGGTGTCGAGCACCTGGGCCAGATCGGTCTCGAACTGGGTCATCACCGCCTGCAGGCGCAATGTCTGCTGCAGGTTGTCCTCGGCCACCTGGCGCGCCGTGCTGATCGCGTCCAGCCCCTTCCAGGCCGAAGCCGCCAGCACCGACAGGATCAGCAGCGACACCAGCACCTCGATGAGGGTGAAGCCACGGGCCGCGCGACGGCCTGACGGGGGGCGAACAGACGGGCACATCATCGGGCGCGCGGCAAGACGGTGGACAGCTTGACGATGGGCTGGCTGGCCTCATCGAACACCTGCGCATCCACGCGGCGGAAATTGGGGTTGGGCGTGGGGCGCACGGTCATGCGACCGGGCAACTGGCGGCCCAGTTGTTGGCAACTGAAGTCGCTGTCACCCACCGCCGGGAAGGTCTGGCTCAGCTTCAAGGCCGTGATCTGGTTTTCGGCGCAGCCCTGCGCCAGCACCAGGTCGCTCATGCGCTGGGCGTTGAGTGTCAGCCCCCCGGCCGCCTTGATGCCGGCCGACAGGGTGATGGCGACGATGGCCAGGGCCACCAGCACCTCGATGAGGGTCATGCCGCGTGAACGGTGCGCACGAGACACGCGCGGGTCAAGGCGTGGTGGCACGGCCCATCCCCTCGAGCAGCGGCACCTCGTCGAGCGTGGGCTCGCTGGTGAGCACCTGGAACGGGCCCAGGCCCTGCGTGCCCACCACCAGTTGCCGCTCGCCCAGCCGCAATACCACCTTCTGCGCGCCAATCACCGGCTCGGGGCCCAGCACGATGCTGCGCCCATCCACCACCTCGGCCTGCACCTCGGGCGTGAGCCACTGCAAGGGGGGCATCAAGGCGGGCGGCAAACCGAGAAACTGAAAATCGGCGTCGGGCCCTTTGGCCTGCGGCACCCACAGCACCGTCATGGCCCCGGCGCGCGCCTGCGTGCGGGCTGACTCCAGCAAAGCGATCAGGCGGGCAGCCTCGCGCTCCAGCCGGGTGCTGGACGGATCGGGCAGCGCAAAGGACACCACGGCCGAGGCCACGCCGATCATGGCGACGACCACCATGAGTTCGAGCAAGGTAAAGCCTCGGGCGAGGCGCGACTTACTGCCAGGAGCCGACGTCCGCATCCCGGCCTTCACCGCCACTTTGGCCATCGGCGCCGAAACTGAAGACATCGACCGCGCCCTTGACGCCCGGGTTCACGTACTGATACTGCGCGCCCCACGGGTCGTTGGGCAGCTTCTCCAGATACGGCTTCCAGTTGGGTGGCACCGGTCCGGCCGTGGGCTTGGCCACCAGGGCCTGCAAGCCTTGTTCGGCCGTGGGGTAGCGCTGGTTGTCCAGGCGGTAGAGCTTGAGCGCCTGCATCAGGTTGCCGACGTCGGTCCGGGCGGCCGTCACGCGGGCGTCGTCGGCACGGTCCATCACATTGGGCACGATCAGGGCCGCCAGCAGGCCGATGATCACCAACACCACCATCAGTTCGATCAGGGTGAAACCGCGCTGCACGCCCCGTGCCAGCGCCCGAGCCCCTAAGGGGATACGCGCACACATCTTCATGTCAGATTCCGAAACAGTCCGAGAAAGGTTCCCGCCCACCGTGCGACACCCACGCCGCATGCCTCGAGCATGCATGGCAGCCGACACCGCACACGGTGGGATCAACCCCAGGTTTGAAGGCCCGCCCCGTCACACAGGGGATGGGGAAGACCCATCATAATGGTCCTCTATGTCATCACGTCTGTCCGCCCTCGTCATTTGGGCCGCTGTTGCGGCCAGTCTGGCCTATTGGGGCCTGCGCTGGCTCGCACAGCCGATCCCGGTGCCGTCCAACGCCACCTCGGTGTCGATGGACAGCGGATCAAAAGGTGACTTCCGACGCCTGTTGAGCGGGCCGGCTGTGGCGGCGTCCCAGGCGATCGATCCGGGCGCCCAATCGGCTTTGGCCGGTCGCATCCAGTTGCGCGGCGCTTTTGCGTCGGGCGATGCGAGCGGTTTCAGTGGCGTGGCCCTGTTGTCGGTCGATGGACAACCGCCTCGCGCGGTGCGCGTAGGGCAAACGGTCGATGGCGCCATGGTGCTGCAGCGGGTCGATGCCAGCGGTGCCCAGATCGGCCCGGCCGATGGTCCGGTCGCGCTGACCCTGCCCCTGCCCACCTTGCCGGCGCCGGCCACCGGCACCCTGCCCCCACCCACCGGCGTGAGCACCGCACCGCCGCCCCAGGGCGCCCCCTCGCAGCGGGACGACGGCTGAGCCAACCGGCTCAGGCTCAGCGCAGGAACAGGCGGTAGACGGGGTTGTTCGTCTCGTCGACGTACACGTAACCCAGGCCCGACAGGAACGGCTTGATGGCCTTGGCCTCGCCCTTGGGCACCTGCAGGCCCACCAGAATGCGGCCATAGTCGGCGCCCTGGTTGCGGTAGTGGAACAGGCTGATGTTCCAGCCCGGCGGCAGGCTGGTCAGGAAGGTCATCAAGGCACCCGGACGCTCCGGGAAGATGAAGCTGTACAGCCGCTCGCCTTCGGCCAGCGCCGAGCGCCCACCCACCATGTGGCGGATGTGGGTCTTGGCCAGCTCGTCGCCCGACAGGTCCACCGTGCGGAAGCCCTGAGACTCGAACTGCGCCGTGATCTGCGCGGATTCGCCCTTGAGCTTGGTGCTCAAGCCCACGAACACATGGGCCACGTTCTCGTCAGAGATGCGGTAGTTGAACTCGGTGACGCTGCGTGGGCCGATCAGCTCGCAAAAGCGCTTGAAGGAGCCGCGCTCTTCCGGGATCGTCACGGCCATCAGGGCTTCGCGCTCTTCGCCTACTTCCGAGCGCTCGGCGACAAAGCGCAGGCGGTCGAAGTTCATGTTGGCGCCGCAGTTGATGGCGATGTAGGTGCACCCCTCCCCACCGTGCTGAGCGGCGTACTGCTTGAGCGCCGCCACACCCATCGCGCCCGCGGGCTCGACGATGGAGCGGGTGTCTTCGTAGATGTCCTTGATGGCCGCGCACACCGCGTCGGTATTGACCACCACGTAGTCGTCGACCAGCTCGCGGGCCAGGCGGAAGGTTTCCTCGCCCACCAGCTTGACGGCGGTGCCGTCCGAGAACAGGCCCACGTCGTGCAGGGTGACGCGCTTGCCGGCCTGCACCGAGCGCACCATGGCATCCGAGTCGTTCATCTGCACGCCGATCACCTTGATCTCGGGGCGCACGGCCTTGATGTAGGCGGCCACGCCGCTGATCAGGCCACCGCCGCCGATGGCCACGAACACCGCATCGATGGGGCCGGCGTGCTGGCGCAGGATCTCCATGGCGATGGTGCCTTGGCCGGCGATGACCTCGGGGTCGTCAAAGGGGTGGACGAAGGTGAGGGCCTCGGCCTTTTCCAGCACCTTGGCGTGCTGGGCGGCATCGGAGTAGCTCTCGCCGTGCAAGACGATGCGCACGTTGTCACCGCCGAAGCGGCGCACGGCGTCGATCTTGACCTGTGGCGTCGTGAACGGCATGACGATGGTGGCCTGACAACCCAGGCGACGGGCGCCCAGGGCCACACCTTGCGCATGGTTGCCCGCCGAGGCGCAGATCACCCCCTTGTCGCGGGCGGCCGCGCTGAGCTTGGCCATCTTGTTGTAGGCACCGCGCAGCTTGAAGCTGAACACGGGCTGCTGGTCTTCCCGCTTGAGGAAGACCTGATGCCCCAGACGCGCCGACAGGTTGCGAGCCGCGTCCAGCGAGGTTTCGACAGCGACGTCGTAGACGCGGCTGGTGAGGATCTTCTGCAGGTAGTCCTGAATCGTCAGCGGTCCGGCCTTGGCCTTGATCGCCGGCTTGGCCTGAGCAGAGGCCGTGCGGCGAGGGGTGGGCGAAGCGGCGGTACGCGCGGTCGACATCGAAACGACTCCGGAAAAAAGCACATGCGAGATGCAATCCTCCAGTCTACTCCCGCGGGTTCAGGCTGGCCGACGAAGGGCTCAGCGACAAAAAAATGGGGCACCACGGATGGTGCCCCCGAAAACCTCACCAAACCACAGGTCTGGCTGGGCCCACGCAGAGAACTGAAAACAATCAGGCGGCGCGGCGGCGACGGGCCACCAAGCCCATGCCGACCAAGCCCAGGCCCATCAGGGCGTAGGTGGAAGGTTCGGGCACGGCGGTCACGTCCACCTTCAGGTTACCGAAGTTCACGCCCGTGGCCAGACTGGCATAGAAGGAGGGCAGGCCGAAGGCCGCCACCAGGGTCGTGGCCGCACCGCTGGTCAAATTCAGGTTGCCCGTGGTCAGCAAGCCCGTGCCCGTGGTGGCATTGAACGCTTCGCTGACGGTCGAGGTGGCGCTGGTCAGGAACACGCCGTTGTACTGCTGAATGCCATTTACCGACAGGACCGCGCTCAGCGACTTGGCGGCGTTGTCGTAGCTCAGACCGGTGATATTCAGGGTCGAGGCACCCGAGGTCAGGCTGATGCCGGCGGTGGGGCTGGTCAGACCGATCAGGTCAGTGGCCGAGCTGTTGCTCAGGGTCACCGAGGTGAAGGCCTCGGTCAGCGTGCGGGTGGCCGCGTCGTAGCTGGCGCCCCCGACGGCGGTGAAGGTGGCGCTGGAGAACAGGCTCGTCAGGTCGGTGCTCAGCGTCAGCACCGCCGAGGTCGGCGCTGTGAAGCTGGCGGCCTGAGCGGCCGAGAGGCTGGTCGCGAGCAAGGCGGCCAGGACGGTGGACTTCAAAATTGCAGAGCGTGCTTGCATGCGGTCACCCCAAGGTTGGTCAGATGTGGACGGAGCGGCTTTCACCGCAGACGACTCGATCTTGCGAGCACCGCTTCAGAGTCCCTTTAGCGAAGACCCTTAAACACCCCCCATGCGAGGGAGGTGGCGGACGCCGCCCCGGGGTCATTTGCCGCCGAATACGCACTCGCCACGCAAAAGGGCTCCCGGTTGGGAGCCCTGTGTGGGGTTGAGCCTCGACAGGCTCAACCGGTGAGCCGACTCAGAAGCGGTAGCCGAGGCCCACGCCAATCAGCAGCGGGTCCACCTTGAGGCTGCCCAGACCTGCACCGGTCGAGTCTTCCACCTCGGCTTTGATCTGCACCTTCTTGACGTCCACGTTGAGCGACCATTGCTTGTTCAATGGGATGTCCAGACCGGCCTGCACGGCCCAGCCAAAGCTGCTGCGCTTGACGTTCAGATCACCCGGCAGCTTGACCGAGGAGAAGTTGGTGTAGTTCACACCCGCACCCACGTACGGACGGATGGCCGTGTCATTGGGCATGAAGTGGTATTGCACCGTCAGGGTGGGCGGCAGGTGACGCAAGCTGCCCAACACGGTGTCACCCGATTTGACGTTGTGCTTTTGCGGGTAGGTCAGGATCAGCTCGGCGGCGATGTTGGGCGTGAAGAAGTAGCTGATGTCCACTTCGGGGATCAGCTTGGCGTTGACGGCCAGATCCGGCACCGGCGTGCTGTTCTTGTTGGCCGGATCCAGGTTCACCGCGCGCACACGCACCTGCCAAGGGGTTTCCTGCGCCATGGCAGGGGTCAGAGCGGCCACAGACAGAGCGGCGATGGCAACAGCGCGGAGGGTCTTGTTCATGATGCAGTCCTTTGGATGACAGGGAACCGTTGCGACACCGTCCTTCGGCGCCGCCATGAACACATTGCAACAAGTGCGTCCCACGTCAGACTTGCGCCACATCAAGTCCGCTCAGCGAAAGCAGGGAACAACCCTGAGAAGCTCAGGGTGTTTGCGCCAGATCAGGAAAACCCGATGCCGGCGCGCCACACCCCGTTGACACGCGGGGTGTGGCCGTGGCTCAGGCCGGTGTCAGGCCCAGGCGCTCGCAGATGGCCAGCACCGGCGCGGCCTGGTTCATCGTGTAGAAGTGCAGGCCGGGCACGCCCACGCTGCGCAGCTGTTCGCACAGCTCGGTGACCACGTCGAGGCCGAACGCCTGGATGGAGGCCTTGTCGTCGCCGAAGCCTTCCAGGCGCGTGCGGATCCAGCGCGGCACCTCGGCGCCACAGGCGTCGGAGAAGCGCAGCAGCTGGCTGCTGTTGGTGATGGGCATGATGCCCGGCACGACCGGGATCGTGGCACCCAGCGCCTCGGCCTCGTCCACAAAGCGGAAGTAGGCGTCGCTGTTGAAAAAGTACTGCGTCAGGGCCACATCGGCCCCGGCCTTGACCTTGGCGACGTAGGCCTGTAGATCCGCCTGCGGGTTGCGGGCCTGGGGGTGCATCTCGGGGTAGGCGGCCACTTCGATGTGGAAATGATCGCCCGTTTCCTCGCGGATGAAGGCCACCAGGTCACTGGCATAGCGGAACTCGCCAAAGCCGCCGTAGCCGCTGGGCAGGTCACCGCGCAGCGCGACGATGCGCTGGATGCCCTCGGCGCGGAACTGGGCCAGCTCGGCACGCACCGACGCCTTGCTCGCACCGATGCACGAGAAGTGCGGCGCGGCATCGCAGCCTTCGCTCAGGATGGCGCGCACGGCTTGCAGCGTGCCTTCTTGCGTGCTGCCGCCGGCCCCGTAGGTGACGGAGCAGTACTCGGGGCGGATCGCATACAGCTGCTGGCGCACGGCGGCCAGCTTGTCGACCCCTTCCGGGGTCTTGGGCGGGAAGAACTCCACGCTCACCGGCAGGGAGTTCGGGGATGACTGCGTCATGTGTCTGACTTTCAAGGTGGGCACGCAGGCCCGCCGGGGCCGATCAGGCCTGCGGCGACTGTGCCCAGATGAAGAATTCGAGGTTGCCGTCGCCACCGGCGATCGAGCTGGCAAAGCCCTTGTGGACCGTCCAGCCCAGGTCGGTACAGGCGCGGCGCACCATGTCACGGGCACGGGCGTGCTGGGCCGGGTCCTTGACGACCCCGCCCTTGCCGACGTGGTCCTTGCCCACTTCGAACTGCGGCTTGATCAGCATCAGCACCTGCCCGCCCGGCTTGAGCCACGGGGCCAGGTGGGGCACGATCTTGGACAGGGCGATGAAGGACAGGTCGGCCACGATCAAATCGAAACCCTCGGCCGGGGCGTGTTCGCGCAGCGGGCTGTCGTCCAGCTCGCGCGCGTTGACGTTCTCCAGCACCACCACGCGCTCGTCGGTCTTGAGCTTCTCGTGGATCTGGCCGTGACCCACTTCCACCCCCACGACACGGCCTGCACCTTGAGACAGCAGCACGTCGGTGAACCCTCCGGTGCTCTGGCCCACGTCCAGGCAGGTCATGCCCGATACGTCGAGGTCGATCTGCTTCAAAGCACCTTCGAGCTTGAGCCCGGCACGCGAAACCCAGCGCAGCTCCTCGTCATTGGTGACGCGGAACTGCGCGTCCTCCGGCAAGTCTTCCCCGGCCTTGCGCAGCGTGACCCAGCCTTGTGGGCTGAGCCATTGCGCCGCCCGGGCATCGATCAAACGATGGGCGGCCGAGCGGGTGGGCGCGTGCCCTTGTTGAACGATGAGTTGGTCTGCGCGTGGCATGGTGCTTCCAGTAAAACGGCCTCGGTGCCGGAGATCCAGCTAACCGCCGCGGAACCGGCTTGGCCGGGCCGCTGGCGGTTGCCCCCTTGAGGGGGCGGCCGAAGGCCGTAGGGGGTGATCAATAGCGATACGTGTCGGGCTTGTAAGGGCCCTGCTTGGGCACGCCGATGTAGGCGGCCTGCTCTTCGGTCAGCTCGGTGAGCTGGGCGTTGAGCGTGGTCAGTTGCAAGCGCGCCACCTTTTCATCGAGGTGCTTGGGCAGCACATAGACCTTGCCGATGTCGTAGGCGTCCTGGTGGGCGAACAGCTCGATCTGGGCGATGGTCTGGTTGGCAAAGCTCGACGACATCACATAGCTGGGGTGACCCGTGCCGCAGCCCAGGTTGACCAGGCGACCCTTGGCCAGCAGGATGATGCGCTTGCCATCGGGGAAGATGACGTGGTCCACCTGGGGCTTGATCTCTTCCCACTGGCACTGCTCTTCCAGCTTGGCGACCTGGATCTCGTTGTCGAAGTGGCCAATGTTGCAGACGATGGCGTTGTTCTTCATCGCCGCCATGTGCTCAAAGGTGATTACGTCGCGGTTGCCTGTCGTCGTCACGAAGATGTCAGCCTTGTCGGCGGCCCATTCCATGGTGACGACGCGGTAGCCTTCCATCGCGGCCTGCAGGGCGTTGATGGGGTCGATCTCGGTCACCCAGACCTGGGCGCTCAGGGCGCGCAGGGCCTGGGCCGAGCCCTTGCCCACGTCACCGTAACCAGCGACCACGGCCACCTTGCCCGCGATCATCACGTCGGTGGCGCGCTTGATGCCGTCCACCAGCGATTCGCGGCAGCCGTACAGGTTGTCGAACTTGGACTTGGTCACCGAGTCGTTCACGTTGATGGCGCGGAACATCAGGGTGCCCTTGGCAGACATCTCGTTCAGGCGGTGCACACCGGTCGTGGTCTCTTCGGTCACGCCGATGATCTCGGCGCCCTTGCGGCTGTACCAGGTGGGGTCCACGGCCAGCTTGGCCTTGATGGCGGCAAACAAGATGCGCTCTTCTTCGCTGCCGGGGTTGGCCAGAACGCTCTGGTCCTTCTCGGCGGCCTTACCCAAGTGCATCAGCATGGTGGCGTCACCACCGTCGTCCAGGATCATGTTGGGGCCTTCGCCCGCGCTGCCCTGGGGGCCGAATTCGAAGATGCGATGGGTGTAGTCCCAGTAGTCTTCCAGCGACTCGCCCTTGTAAGCGAACACGGGGGTGCCGGCTTCCACCAGGGCGGCGGCGGCGTGGTCTTGCGTCGAAAAGATGTTGCACGAGGCCCAGCGCACTTCGGCGCCGAGGGCCTGCAGGGTCTCGACCAGCACACCGGTCTGGATGGTCATGTGCAGCGAACCGGTGATGCGGGCGCCCTTGAGGATTTGCTTGGGGGCGTACTCTTCGCGGATGGCCATCAGGGCGGGCATCTCGCTTTCGGCGATCTGGAGTTCCTTGCGGCCCCAGGCAGCCAGGGACAGGTCGGCGATGGCGCAGGGCACGCCTTTGTGTTCGGTGATCAGATGGACAGCAGACATGGACAGAGCTCCTCAACAGACAGAAGCCGCCGTGCGCCACCGGGAGTGAACCAAAGACAGATACAGCTCACCCAGCGGGACACATGCGGGTGAGCGCCGTTGCAAAAGTCGTGTCTTTCGAGCCTGGGATCCATGGCGGACCTTGCAACGCTCCTCGAAAGCGGCTGTCAGTATAAAACGAGCGCGCCTCCTGACGGGGGGCTTTTTGCAGGAAGGCCGCCGTTTGCAGGGGATTTGACGCGGAATGCCGAACAATTCGACACGAAATACCCGGCCATCCGGGCAGACACCGACGGAGATATTCCACGACACCACTAACATGACACGCAATGACCACGATTGCGAATCGGCCCCATGAAGAAGTCCGCTCGCCACCGGCCCCGGTAGCGCCATCTGTCGTGCCTGACGCGGTGCTCACGGCCCTGGCCGCCCTGGCTTGCACCCTGTGCCAGACCCCGATCGCGCTCATCAGCCGGGTCACGCCCCAGCGGCAACACCTGGTCGCCCAGGTGGGCTTGCTTGAGTCCGGCGCCGCCCTGCCCCACCTGGCCTGGACCATCACCACTCTGAACCACACCGGCCTGCTCGTGGTGCCCGATGTGGCGGCCACCCCGCATTGGCAGGATGACTGGCTGGCGAGCGGCCCGGCCGGCATCCGCTTTTACGCCGGCCTGGCCTTGCACGGCCCTGACGGCCAGCCCATCGGCACCTTGTGTGTGATGGACACCCAGCCCCGGGAGCTGGATGCCGCCACCCAGGCGCAGCTCAGCGCGCTGGCCCAGGTGCTCGGCGTCGCGCTGGCGCCCTCCCGGCTTGAGGCGCCCCCCCCCGGCACCGCGGAAACCGAACTGGCGTGCTATCGCGCCATCGTCGAAAGCCAAACCGATCTGATCAGCCTGGCCACGCCGCAAGGGCGCCTGACCTTCGTCAACCCGGCCTTTGCCGCGCACGTGGGCCGCCCGGCCGAAGCCCTGATCGGCACCAGCCTGTACGAACACCTGCCCGCTACCGACCGCGAGGCGGTGGCCTCGCAAGTGGCGGCCGTCTGCGCTCACCGCCTGGTGTTGGGCAGCGAGGTGCGCCACCTCGCCGATGATGTCCCCGTGCGTTGGACCAGCTGGACCCACCACCCCCTGTGCGATGCCCACGGGCGCGTGTGGGCGGTGCAGTCGGTCGGACGGGACATCACCGAGCGCAAGCTCACCGAGCGTTCGCTCAAGGACAGTCAGACCCGTCTGCGCTCACTCTACGAGTCGACACCGGCCATGCTGCACTCCATCGATGCCCAGGGGCGCCTGCTCACGGTCAGCGACACCTGGCTGGCCAAGATGGGTTACACACGCAGCGAGGTGATCGGGCGCAATTCGGCCGAATTCCTCACGCCCGCATCGCACGAGTACGCCCGCAACGTGGTCTTGCCCCGGTACCTGCGCGAGGGGCGCTGCGACCTGATCGAGTACCAGATGGTGCGCAAGGATGGCACCCTGATCGACGTGCTGCTGTCGGCCACCATGGAGCGCGACGAGCAGGGGCAAGCGCTGCGCTCGCTGGCCATCCTCGAAGACGTCACCGAGAAACACGCCGTGGAAGCGGCGCTGCGCGCCAACCAGGAGCGCTTGGCCTTGGCCACCCAGGCCAACGGCATCGGCATCTGGGAGCTTGACCTGGTCACCCAGCGCCTGACCTGGAGCGAGATCATGTTCCAGATCTTTGGGCTGAGCCGCGATCAGTTCCAGGGACGCGCCGAGGACTGGCAGCGTTGCGTGCATCCGGACGATCTCGCCCTGTGCGTGCAGGAAATGGCGCGCGCCATCGCCACCGGGCAGCCCATGAACTTCGACTTCCGCATTGTTCATGGCAATGGCCGCATCCACGATGTGAACGCCAGCGCGACCGTGTTCTACGACAAGGACGGGCGCCCGCTGCGCATGTTGGGCACCAACTACGACGTCACCGAGCGCAAGCGCATGGCGCGCGAACTGGCCGAAAAGCACGAGTTGCTGCGGGTGACGCTGCACTCGATTGGCGACGCCGTCATCACCACCGATGCGGACGGACGGGTGCAATGGCTCAACCCCGTGGCCGAGCGCATGACCGGTTGGCGCAATGTCGAGGCCTGTGGCCAGCCCTTGAGCGAGGTGTTCCACATCGTGGACGAGGCCACAGGCCAGCCCGAGATGTGCCCGGTCAGCCGCAGTTTGTGCGATGACCTGATCGACGATCCGGCCAGGCTCACTCAGTTGATCTCGCGCGACGGCACGCTTTATGGCATTGAGGATTCGGCCGCCCCCATCCGCGATGCGCAAGGCCAGGTGCTGGGCGTGGTGCTGGTGTTCCACGACGTGACCGAGCAGCGCCGCATGGGCCATGAGATGAGCTTTCGGGCCACCCACGACGAGCTCACGGGTCTGGCCAATCGCAGCGAGTTCGAGTCCCGGCTGCAGCGCGCCCTGAACGACAGCCTGCAGCGCGACAGCGCGCACGCGCTGATGTACATCGACCTCGACCAGTTCAAGCTCGTCAACGACGCCTGCGGCCATGCGGTGGGCGACCAGTTGCTGCGCCAGGTCACCGAGTTGCTCAACGGCTGCGTGCGCTCGCGCGACACGCTGGCGCGCCTAGGTGGCGACGAGTTCGGCGTGATCCTGGAGCACTGCGACGTCGAGCAGGCCGAGCGCGTGGCGCAGAAAATCTGCGACCAGATGGAGGAGTTCCGTTTCGTGCACGACGGCCGGCGTTTCCGCATCGGCACCAGCATTGGTCTGGTCCCGCTGGACAAGCGCTGGAGCCACGGCGACGCGGTCATGCAGGCGGCCGACACCTCCTGCTACGCAGCCAAGGAAGCCGGCCGCAATCGCGTGCACGTGTGGTTCGACACCGACCAGAGCATGCACACCCGCAAGGGCGAGATGCAGTGGGCCACCCGCCTGGAGCAGGCCCTCGACGAAGACCGCTTTCTGCTCTATGGCCAGCGCATCGTGCCGATTCGCCCCAGCGGTGAAGGCCTGCGCTGCGAGGTGCTGATCCGCCTGCAGGACCACGACGGCAGCATCATTCCGCCCGGCGCGTTTTTGCCTGCGGCCGAGCGCTTCCAGTTGGCCTCGCGCATCGACCGCTGGGTGGTGCGCCAGGTGTTCACCTTGCTGGCCTCGGGTCACCCTGAGCTTGACGCGGTGCACACCCTGGCGGTCAACCTCTCGGGCCAGTCCATCTCTGATCCGGCTTTCCAGCGTTACCTGCTGGAGCTCATCGACAGCCAGCCGGTCGACCTCAGCAAGCTGTGCTTTGAGATCACCGAGACGGCGGCCATCACCAAGCTGGCCGAAGCCGGCAGCTTCATCCAGGGCATGCGCCGCCTGGGTATTCGCCTGGCGCTCGACGACTTCGGCTCGGGATCCTCGTCGTTTGGCTACCTCAAGGCCCTGCAGGTCGACTACCTGAAAATCGACGGCCAGTTCATCAAGGACGTGGTGCATGACCCGCTCGACCGCGCCGCCGTGCGCTGCTTCTGCGATGTCGCCCGGGTGATGGGCCTCAAGACCGTGGGCGAGTTCGTCGAAGACGAGTCCATCTTGCAAGAGCTGCTGGAGCTGGGGGTGGACTACGCTCAGGGCTACCTGATCCACCGCCCGGAGCCGTTGGGGCGGCTGCTCGGCCTCACCGGGCAAGGGTGACCTACGCAGGCGAATCGGCTAGCATGTCGGGCTTCGCCGGAGTCTGCCTGCCGTGACCACCTCAGTTTTTGCCCCTGAAACCAGCCGCCGTCGCACCTTTGCGATCATTTCCCACCCTGACGCGGGTAAAACCACGCTGACGGAAAAGCTGCTGCTGTTCTCGGGCGCCATCCACATTGCCGGTGCCGTCAAGGGCCGCAAGGCCTCGCGCCACGCCACGTCCGACTGGATGGAGATCGAAAAGCAGCGCGGCATCTCGGTGGCATCCAGTGTCATGCAGATGCTCTACCGCGACCACGTGGTGAACCTGCTCGACACCCCCGGCCACAAGGACTTCTCGGAAGACACCTACCGCGTGCTGACCGCGGTGGACTCGGCGCTGATGGTGATCGACGCGGCCAACGGCGTGGAAGCGCAGACCAAGCGCCTGATCGAGGTTTGCCGCCAGCGCGACACGCCCATCATCACCTTTGTGAACAAGATGGACCGCGAAGGCCGCGACCCGCTCGAGTTGCTCGATGAGGTCGAGCAGGAACTGGGCATGCCCTGCGTGCCGATGACCTGGCCGGTGGGTCAGGGCAAGCAGTTCGGCGGCATCGTCAACCTGCGCACCCAGTCGATGCGCCTGTTCGACGCGGGTGCCGATAAGCGCGGCGAGCCCGACGAGGTCGTGCCCCTGTCCGAGCGCGACAAGCTGCACGCCCGCTTTGGTCACGAGTGGGAGCTGGCCGAAGCCAACATGGAGCTGATGGCCGAGGCCGCCCCGGCCTTCGATCTGGAGCTGTTCCTGGCCGCCAAGCAAACCCCGGTGTTCTTCGGCTCGGCCGTGAACAACTTCGGGGTGCAAGAGGTGCTCGACGCGCTGGTGGACCTGGCGCCTTCGCCGCGCCCGCGTTTCAGCACCGAGAAAGACGGCTCGCACAAGGAGATCACCCCGGACATGGAGAACTTCTCGGGCGTGGTCTTCAAGGTGCAGGCCAACATGGACCCCTCCCACCGCGACCGCATCGCGTTTGTGCGCGTGTGCTCGGGCAAGTACACGCCGGGCATGAAGCTCAAGGTACAGCGCTCAAGCAAGGAGCTGCGTCCCACCTCGGTGGTGACCTTCCTGTCGCAGCGCCGTGAAGCGGTGGACGAGGCCTATGCCGGCGACATCATCGGCTTCACCACGCACGGTGGCGTGCAGCTGGGTGACACCATCACCGATGGCATCTCCCTGCAGTACACCGGCTTGCCCTTCTTTGCGCCCGAGCTGTTCCAGACGGTCGAGCTGGCCAACCCGATGAAGAGCAAGCAGCTGCAAGCCGGCTTGGTGCAACTGGGGGAAGAAGGCGCCATCCAGGTGTTCCGCCCCGAAGTGGGCGGCTCGATGCTGCTGGGCGCCGTGGGCCAGTTGCAGTTCGAAGTGGTGCAGCACCGCCTCAAGGCCGAGTACAGCGTCGACATCCGCCTGATGCCCTGCCGCTTCGTGGGCGCGCGATGGATCACGGCCGACACGCCTGCGGCCATGAAGAAGTTCTGTGACGAAAACGCCAGCAAGCTGGCGCTGGACGCCGCCGACACCCTGGCCTACATGATGACCTCGGCCTACGACCTGCGCCTGACGTCTGAGCGCCATCCGCAGGTGCACTTCCACCCGCTGCGTGAACACGCGGGCCTGAGCCTGTCGAGCCAGTGAAGCTGGGTGGGGCCGGCGGGCTCAGCCCGCCTGATTCCAGAGCTGATCGAGGTTCTGGAACCCCCACTGGCTCTTGGACTCGCGCGACACGATCTGGTCCACGGTCTTGCCCAGATCCAGCAGCTCGACCGGGATCGGCTGATTCGATTTGGTCGAGAAAAACACCCGCACGATGGGCGACAGCAGCGAGCTGGCGCCTTGCTCCACCACCACGGCCAGGCGGCCAGACTGCAGCTTGACCAGGGAACCGGTGGGGTAGATGCCGATGCTCTTGACGAAGGCCTGGAAGACGCGTTCGTCAAAATGCCCTTCCTTGGTCCACGCCGCCATCTTCATGAGCGAGTCGGCCGGGTCCCAGCCGGCCTTATAGGGTCGGTTGGACGTGATGGCGTCGTAGACGTCGCACACCGCGCCCATCTTGGCGTACAGGCTGATCTCGTCACCCTTGAGGCCCTTGGGGTAGCCTCGGCCATTGACCTTTTCATGGTGGTGCAGGCACACGTCCAGCGACACTGGGCCCACAGCGCCACCTTCCTTCAGAAGCTTGTAGCCCTCTTCGGGGTGGCTTTTCATGATGGCGAACTCTTCTTGCGTGAGGGCGCCGGGCTTGTTGAGCACCTCCAGCGGCATCAGGGCCTTGCCCATGTCGTGCACCAGACCGGCCATGCCGGCTTCGCGGGCCTGGGCCTCGCTCAGCTGCAGCTGGCGGGCCAGCGACACCATCAGGGCGCACACCGCCACCGAGTGCATGAAGGTGTAGGCGTCGCTCGTCTTCAGGCGCGCCAGGCTGACCAAGGCACCGGGGTTGCGCTGGACCGAATCGGCAATCTCGTTGACCAGCGGCAGGCAGTGCTCGGTGTCCAGGGCCTTGCCCATGCGGGCATCCTGAAACAGGGTGCGCATGGCCTCGCGGGACTTCGCCAGCACACGCCCGGCCTGCGCGAGCTCATCGCCAAAGGTGGTGCGTTGCTGGGGCGGTGGTGCGGGCGCTGGCGCACTGGACAGGGGCTCGGGCAGGTCCGTGAAATCGGTGGATGGCACCTCGATGTCGTCCATCACGGCCATGTCCACGTCGCGGCCCTTGTCAGTGTCGATGATGACCTCGCGGATCGCGCCGAGCTGGCGGATCTGTGCGTCGTCGCTCACGTCAAAGGAGCCTCGCCAGAAGGGGTGATCCAGCCAGGAGCCGCACACCTCGTGGACGTGCATGCCAACGCGCAGATGATCGGTGGGAATCTTTCGGAGCATGTTCAGCTGGGGATGCAGCCTTTGCTGCGAATGACCTGATCTTAGGACGACAAACGCGCGGCGTTCCAAAGCGGTGCGTGAAATCACCGCTATTGGCATCATTTTAATCAGGGTTATCCCTAAACCTGATTCATGACAACCTGAATCACACGCAACATGGGCGCGTCACTTTTTCATCCGGGGGTGTCGCCCCCTTCTCCGGCCGTCGGCATGCGTCTTCACAACCTGGGCATCGCCCGCAAACTTTGGCTGGGCGTGATCTTTCTGATCATCGCCAACATTTTCGTCGTCGGCTTTTCGGGGTGGCGTACGGCCAGCCTCAAGGGGCGCTCCGAGGCGGCCTCCGAGGTGATCGATGCGAAGTTGTCGGTGGCCCAGCAATGGACCAGCCTCAGTGAGGTCGAGGCCAACCGGTCGGCCGCGCTGGCGCTGAACGGTGATGAGCTCGCCCGCACCGTGCTGGCCGACACGCGCCAGCAGGCTCAGGCCAGCCTGACCACGCTGCGCCAGCAACTGGACGCCCTGGCGCTGGACGAGGCGGACCGCACCCAGCTGGCGCGCATCGACGCCGCCCAGGCGCAACTCACCCAGGCCCTGGCCACGCCCGAGCAGGTGGTCCCCGCCATGCAGACCTACGCCGAGGCCCTGCGCGAGTTCGCGGCCATGCAGCCGCGCGCCGCCATTGCCCTGCGCCACCAGATTGCCGAAGAACGCAGCAAGACCGTGCTGCTGGCCGGCGTGATGGGTGGAGTGGTGCTCAGCACCATGGCCCTGGGGGCCGCCTTGCTGATCCGCTCGATTCGACGGCCGCTGAACACCGCCGTGTCCGCCGCCGCCCAAATGGCCGCTGGCGACCTGCGCGTGCGCGTCAACACCCACAGCCAGGATGAGATTGGCCAGTTGCTGGGCTCGCTGGGTACCTTGAGCAGCTCGTTGAACCGCCTGGTGGGCGATGTGCGCCACACCACGGACAGCATCTTCACGGCGTCCAACGAGATCGCCGTGGGCAACCAGGACCTCTCCAACCGCACCGAACAGACGGCTGCCAACCTGGAAGAAACCGCCTCGTCGATGATCGAGCTGACGGGCAATGTGCAGGAGTCGGCCCATGCCGCCCAGCAGGCCCACGCCCTGGTCGAGCAGGCCTCGGCCACAGCACGCCGCGGCGGCGAGGTGATGGACCGGGTGGTGAGCAACATGGACGGCATCGCCCAGGCGTCACGCAAAATTGGCGACATCATCGGCGTGATCGACGGGATTGCCTTCCAGACCAACATCCTGGCCTTGAATGCCGCCGTGGAAGCGGCCCGCGCGGGTGAGCAGGGCCGCGGCTTTGCCGTGGTGGCCGGCGAGGTGCGCACACTGGCTCAGCGCAGCGCCGAAGCCGCCCGCGAAATCAAGGGCCTGATCGGCGCCTCGGTGAGCCAGGTCGAATCCGGCACGCAGCTGGTGCAGGACGCCGGCAAGACCATGCAGGAGATCGTCAACGACGTGGTGCGTGTCAGCAGCGTGATCAGCGAGATCTCGACCGCCGCGGCCGAACAAAGCAGCAGCATCGGCCAGATCAACCAGGCCGTGAGCCAGCTCGACCAGATGACGCAGCAAAACGCCGCCTTGGTGGAAGAGTCGACTGCGGCCGCCGCCAGCCTCACCGAACAGGCGCAACGCCTGGCCGCTGCGGTCAACGCCTTCCAGACCGACGCTCAGCGGGGCTGAGGCCGCCGCGGCTTGAGGGCCGCCAACTGACGGTCGTGCCACCGTGCCAGAAGCACCTGCGCCAGCATGGCGCCCAGGGTGGCCATCAGCATGTCGGCCTGGGTGTCAAACGGATCACCCTGGGTGGCCAGGAACTCGTCGGCCCCGGCGCCCAGCGCCAGCGCGGCCCACCATTCCACGAACTCGTAGACGGCGCTGATGGCCAGCGCCACGCTGGTCACCAGAGTGAACAGCCAGCCACCCGGCTTCAAGGGGGTCTGACGCAGCAGGATTTCTCGCGCCACCATGGCGGGGATGAAGCCCTGCGCCAAGTGGCCGATGCGGTCGTAGTGGTTGCGGCTGAAATCGAACCACTCCTGCAGCCAAAAGCCCAGCGGCACGCGGGCATAGGTGTAGTGCCCGCCCACCATCAGGATGATGGCGTGGACCAGGATCAGGGCATAGACCAGCGGCGTGAGCGGAAAGCGCTGGCGCGTGAAGGCCAGCACGGGCACCGCGATGAACACCGGCGCCACCTCCATCACCCAGACGCCGGGGTCGTAGGCGCCGACCCAGGACCAGGCGAGCACCGCCAGGATGATGGCCAGCCAGCCGGCTTCGGGCAGGTGCGTGCGAACGTTCATGCGGGGTCCCCCAGAAAAGCAAAAGGCCGCACGAGGCGGCCTTTCATTGTGCACGGGTGTGTCAACCCTGGAGGCCGCATCGCGCAGCTCAGCCTTTCAGGCCCGCTGCGTCCCGCAGCACCTGGGCCTTGTCCGTGCGCTCCCAGGTGAACTCGGGCTCTTCGCGACCGAAGTGACCGTACGCGGCCGTCTTTTGGTAGATCGGGCGCAGCAGGTCCAGCATCTGGATGATGCCCTTGGGACGCAGGTCGAAGTGCTCGGCCACCAGGGCGGACAGCTTCTCGTCAGGGATGACGCCGGTGCCTTCGGTGTAGACCGTGATGTTCATGGGCTTGGCCACACCAATGGCGTACGCCACCTGCACCTGGCACTGACGGGCCAGGCCGGCCGCCACGATGTTCTTGGCCACATAACGGGCGGCGTAAGCGGCCGAGCGGTCCACCTTGGAGGGGTCTTTGCCCGAGAACGCGCCACCGCCGTGCGGGCAGGCACCGCCGTAGGTGTCGACGATGATCTTGCGGCCGGTCAGGCCACAGTCGCCTTGCGGGCCACCAATCACGAAACGGCCGGTCGGGTTGACCAGGTAGCGCGTGTTCTGCAGCCATTCCTTGGGCAGCACGGGCTTGATGATCTCTTCGATGATGGCCTCGGTGAAGCTGGCCTTCATGTGGTGCTGGTCTTCGGACTGGTCGGGGCTGTGCTGGGTCGACAGCACCACGGTGTCGATGCTGTGGGGCTTGCCGTCCACATAACGCATCGTGACCTGGCTCTTGGCGTCTGGACGCAGGAAAGGCAGGCGACCGTCCTTGCGCAACTGGGCCTGGCGCTCCATCAGGCGGTGGGCGTAATAGATGGGCGCGGGCATCAGCTCGGGCGTCTCGTCGCAGGCATAGCCAAACATCAGGCCCTGGTCACCGGCACCGATGTTGAGGTGGTCGTCCGAAGCGTGGTCCACGCCCTGGGCGATATCGTTGGACTGCTTGTCATAGGCCACCAGCACCGCACAACCCTTGTAGTCGATGCCGTACTCGGTGTTGTCGTAGCCAATACGCTTGATGGTGTCACGGGCGACCTGGATGTAGTCGACGTGGGCATTGGTGGTGATCTCACCGGCCAGCACGACCAGACCGGTGTTGGTCAGGGTCTCGGCGGCCACGCGCGACAGCGGGTCCTGCTCGAAGATGGCGTCCAGGATCGCGTCGGAGATCTGGTCGGCCACCTTGTCGGGGTGACCTTCAGAGACGGATTCAGAAGTGAAGAGGAAGTCGTTCGACACGTTGCGCTCCAAGAAAGATGATGTTGAGAGAGACCTCGGCGTCGCCAAGGCTGTGTCAGTCATCACTGTGCGCAGCGGCGAACGCTTTAGCGGATTTTGTGAATCGCCCCGCAAGTTGTCCTGTTAACTCGGCGATGGGCATAGTGTAGCCAAACTCGCCGGACCGTGCAGCGCCGGGATCTGCGAAGATCAGGGTTTTGTGTTCTGGCTCAAACCCTGTCCATGGCCCGCCTGTTTTTCATGCTCTCGCGCTGGCCGCTGGCCCTGCTGCACCCCTTGGGGAGCCTGCTGGGCTGGCTGGCCTACCTCTTGTCCCCCTCATACCGTCAGCGTCTGAACGCGCACGCCAGCGCCGCCGGACTGAGCCGCTGGCAACGCTGGCAGGCCGTGGCCCATGCTGGCAAGATGGTCAGCGAATCGCCTCGGCTGTGGGGACGCCCCCGCGAGCTGCCCCTGGGTGACAGTGTGCGCTGGGTGCGCCCCGAGGTGGTCGACGCGGCCCTGGCCGAAGGCCGCGGCCTGCTGCTGCTCACGCCGCACCTGGGCTGCTTCGAGATCACGGCCCAGGCCTACGCCGAGCGCTTTGGCGCGCACAAGCCCGTCACGGCGCTGTACCGCCCGGCCAAGCAGGCCTGGCTGGCCGAGCTGATGAAAAACGCCCGCAACCGCCCCGGCATGCTGACCAGCCCGGCCACCCTCAGCGGCGTGCGCCAGATGCTGCGCGCCCTCAAGAAAGGCGAGACCGTCGGCCTGCTGCCCGACCAGGTCCCGCCCGAGGGCATGGGGGGGTGGGCACCGTTTTTCGGCCGCCAGGCCTACACGATGACGATGGCCGCCAAGCTCGTCGCCCAGACCGGCTGCGCCGTCGTGTTGCTGCGCGGCGAGCGCCTGGGCTGGCGCGCACGGCGGCGCCACGGCTGCGACTACATCGTGCATGCCGACCGCGTGGCCGCTGACATTGAGCAAGTGCTCGCCAGCGGCGATGCGGCACAATCCGCCGCCGCCGTGAACCGGCTGATGGAAGAGATGATCATGCAAGCACCCGATCAGTACCTGTGGGGATACAACCGCTACAAGAGCCCCCGCGCCGAGATCCTGACCTCGGCCACCGGCGCTGAGGGCCAGCCATGAAGGAGATCGGTCTGCGTCTGGCCCTGGGCCTGCTGTGGCTGCTGCACTGGCTGCCCCTGCCCTGGCTGGCCGCTCTGGCCCACCGCCTGGGCGGTTTGCTCTATCGCGTGGCGGGTTCACGCCGCAAGGTGGGCCTGCGCAACTTGGCGCTGTGCTTCCCCGACATGCCGCCTGCCGAGCGTGAAACCCTGCTGAAACAGCACTTCCGGTGGCTCACCCAGAGCCTGCTGGACCGTGCCGTGCTGTGGTGGGCCTCGCCCGAGCGCATCCGCAGCCTGATCCAGGTCGAAGGCGACATCGAACTGGCCGAGCGGGTCTACCAGACCGAAGGCCGCGCCACCATGTGGCTGTGCCCGCATTTCGTGGGGCTGGATGTGGCCGGTGCGGCCATCCTGCTGTGTCAGGCACGCCCTGGCGCCTCCATCTACCAGGCGCAAAGCCACCCGCTGATGGACAAGCTGATGAAACGCGGCCGTCTGCGCTTTGGCGACGCCCAGATCTTCCCGCGCAGCGACTCGGTCAAACCCCTGCTGCGCGCCATCAAGGAAGGCCGAGGGTTCTTCAACCTGCCAGACATGGACTTCGGCAGCAAAGATGCCGCCTTTGTGCCCTTTTTCGGCGTGCCGGCGGCCACGCTGCTGGCGCCCTCGCGCATGGCCCGCATGCTCAACATGGTGGTGCAACCCGTGATCACCGAGCTGCTGCCGAGTGGCCAGGGCTGGCGGGTGCGCTTCCTGCCCGCCTTGCACGACTTTCCGACCAGCGATGCCGAGGCCGATGCCGCGCACATGAACCGCTTCATCGAGCACGAAATTCTCAAGCAACCTGCGCAATATTTGTGGGTTCACCGTCGTTTCAAGACGCGCCCCCCAGGTCAATCGAGGTTTTATTGACCCCACTGGGGTGATTCTGCGTCGATACTCAAGGCCATCCATTTCGGGACCGCGCGAAGGGCGTCCTGTTGTCAGCTTGAGGAGTGTCGGCACATGAACTTGATCACCTGGTTGCGGAGATTCTCCATCCGCTCCCGCCTGATAACCTGCATGGTCCTGGTGGTGGGCATTGGCTCCATCGTCGGCTCTGGGATGAGTTGGCAGCTGTGGTCCCTCAAAGGCGAGTTCGACGCCTTCACCCAGCAGGAATTCGCCGCGGTGCAGCGCATGGGCAAGCTGGCCCTGAACCTGTCGGCCCTGCGCGGCCATGAAAAAGCCGCCATCATCAATGCGGGCGACTCGGTCTCGGCCCAGGCCGAGGTCAAGGCCTGGCAAGCGGCGCTGGAAGCGACCGATCAGGCCACCCAAGCCCTGCAGGAAGTGGCCCCCAGCGAAGCCATTGCGGCGCAGGTTCAGGCACTGAGGCCCAAGCTGGCCAGTTATGGCCAGGCCCTGGAGCCCACCCTGAAGATGGTGACCGATCTGGCCATCACCTCGTCGGCCGAGGCCTATCAGGGCAGCGAGTCGGCTCGGGCACAAGCCGATGCCATCGAGCGTCAGGTCAACACCCTCAACGACAGCATCACCGAACTGGCCGAAGCGCGTCGCGTCAAGGCTGCCGATGGCGTCATCAACACCATCGCCCTGCTGTGGGGTCTGCTGCTCTCGCCGGGCTTCATCTTCCTGCCTTTGATGGCGCTGACCATCTTGTCGATCACGCGCCCGCTGCGCCGTGCGGAAGACATCACGCAGGCCATCGCCCATGGCGACCTGACGCATGACATCGAGCCGCGTGGCCACGACGAGATCACCCACCTGATGGTCTCGATGAAGCAGATGCAGGACGGCCTGCGCGAGATGGTGGCCTCGGTGCGTGAATCGTCGGAAAGCATGTTGACGGCCAGCACCCAGATTGCCGCTGGCAACCAGGACCTGTCCAGTCGCACCGAGCAGACGGCGTCGAACCTGCAGTCCACCTCCTCGGCCATGGACGAGCTGAGCAAGACGGTGGAAAACTCGGCCGACTCGGCGCACGTCGCCAACGACCTGGCCAGCACCGCCAGCCAGCGCGCCGTCGCTGGCGGCGAGGTGGTGGAAAGCGTGGTCACGCAGATGGCTGACATCAGCCAGGCCTCTCGCCAGATTGCCGACATCATCGGCGTGATCGACGGCATCGCCTTCCAGACCAATATCCTGGCACTGAACGCCGCAGTGGAAGCGGCCCGCGCCGGCGAGCAGGGTCGGGGCTTTGCCGTGGTGGCCGGCGAGGTGCGCTCGCTGGCACAACGCAGCGCCGAGGCCGCCCGCGAGATCAAGGCCCTGATCGGCAAGTCCACCGAACGGGTGGAACTGGGCTCGCAAAAGGTGCGCGAAGCCGGCGCCGTCATGACCGAGATCGTCGACGCCATCCAGCGCGTGACCCACGCCATGGGCGAGATCGCCGAGGCCACCCGCCAGCAGTCAATGGGCATCGGTCACGTCAGCCAGTCCATCAACCAGCTTGACCAGATGACGCAGCAAAACGCCGCCCTGGTCGAGGAGTCGGCCGCCGCCGCTGACAGCCTTCGCCAGCAGGCCATGGAGCTGTCGCGCACGGTACAGCGCTTCCACATCGAAGTGAGTGCCAACGCGGCCATTCAGGCCTGAGCCCGGCCGGGGCGACGCGATCACGGCATACTGCGCCGATGTCTCGACGTTCCTGGTGGGTGGTTCTCTCCGTACTCGGCGCCAGCGCCGTGCTGCTGTCGACCGCAGCCCTGTGGTTGGCGGCGCAGGCGCTGCAGCCCCAGCCCATGGCTGCGCCCGCTGCCCCGCTGGCCATCAGCGATCTGAACGCGGCACGCCGCCTCATCAACCGAGACGTGCTGCGCGAGGCCTTCCACGGCGAACCCCTGACGTTGTCGCTGACCGCCTCCCAGGCGCAGGCCCTCGCCCAGGACATGGGCACCCGCGTGCTGCACGCGCCCTCGTCCTTGCGCTTGTCCGACCAGCGAGCCGACATCGCGGTGAGCCTGCCCATCCGCCAGACGCCCTGGCACGCCCTGCATCCCCTGGGTGACTGGTTGAACGTGCGGGTGCACCTCAGCGCCCCGCCCAGCGGCGCCCCCGTCCTGCAGGCGGTGCAGGTGGGCACGCTGAATGTGCCACCCGTGCTGGCCCTGTGGGTGGCGCGGCGCATCGCCGAAGCACGCGGCCTGCGTGACCTGGCCGAACTCGGCCTGTTGGCCATCGACACCGTGCAGATGAGTCCGACCGGCGTCTCGGCCACGGTGCGCTGGCGAGCTGAGCTGAGCGCCCAGGCGTCGGCCCTGCTGGTGCCGCCTGCGATGGTCGAGGCCCTGTCCCGCGCCCACCACCACCTGGCACAGTTGCTGACCCAGCCTGCTGCCGCTCAAACACACGCTGCCCCGCCCCGCTGGGACCCTTCCCTCAGCGTGCTGTTGCCGCCCCTGATGGCCGCCGCCCAGCAACGCAGCCTCGCGCGAGCGTTCACCGCGTCGGCCCCGAGTTTGCAAGACGAGGCCGCCCGCGACAACCGCGCCGTGCTGCTGGTGCTGGGCCTGTACGTCAACCGCGTCTCCCTCGCCACGCTGGTGCCCGCGGCGCGCGACTGGGCCCCTTTGCCCGCGCGGTCCCTGACCCTGCAGGGTCGGGAAGACTGGGCCCAGCACTACCTCACCTCCGCCGCCATGGCCACCGATCTGGGTGGGCGCCTGTCCGACCTGATCGGCATGTACAAAGAGCTGCTGGACGCCGCCCCCCAGGGCCGAGGCAGTGGCTTCAGCTTCAACGACATTGCCGCCGACAAGGCGGGCGTGCGCCTGGGTCGCATCGCGGTGCACAACCCGCTGGAGCTGCAGGCTCGGCTCACCGCGGTTCAGGCTGACACCGACCTGCTGCCCGATGTGCGCGACCTGCCCGAGTTCCTCACCGCCGCCCAACTGCACCAACGCTATGGCGGCATCGACGCCCCTGCCTACCGGGCCGTGATGCAGGACATCGACCGGCGCATTGCGCAAACCCCGGCCTTGCGCTGACAAGACCGGCGCGTGGGGCGGATAATCGGTGCCATGAAGCTGCCCTTCACCAAAATGCATGGCGCCGGCAACGACTTTGTCGTGCTCGACGCCACCCGTGCGCCCCTGGCCCTGAGCCCGGCGCAATACCGTTTCCTGGCCGACCGCCGATTCGGCATCGGTGCCGACCAGATCCTGATCGTCGAACCGGGCGATCCGGCCCGCGGCACCGACTTCACCTACCGGATCATGAACGCCGACGGCGGCGAGGTCGAGCAGTGCGGCAACGGCGCGCGCTGCTTTGCCCGTTACGTCCACGACAAGGGCCTGACCACCCAGACCACGATCCGGGTCCAGACCATGAAGACGGTGATCGAGCCGCGCCTGCAGATCGACGGCCGCGTCACCGTGGACATGGGCGAGCCCTTCCTGGTCCCCGCCGAAGTCCCCTTCGACACCACCGGCTTGAGCCCGCGCCTGGAGTTCGGTGCGGAGCTCTGGCCTGTGGCCCTGGCCAACCACCCGGTCGAGCTGGCCGTGGTTTCGATGGGCAACCCGCACGCCGTGATGCGCGTGGACAGCGTCGCGCACGCCCCGGTCGACGAGCTAGGCCCGCAGATCGAAAGCCACCCGCGCTTTCCTCGCCGCGTCAACGCCGGCTTCATGGAGGTGGTCACCCGCGGCCACATCCGCCTGCGCGTCTACGAGCGCGGCACGGGCGAGACCCTGGCCTGCGGTTCGGGCGCCTGTGCGGCCGTGGTCGCCGGCATCCGACTGGGCTGGCTGGATGCCACCGTGGATGTGGACATGCCCGGTGGCCGCTTGACCATCAGCTGGTCCGGCCCAGGCACCCCCGTGTTGATGACCGGCCCCGCCACCACCGTGTTCGACGGCGTGATCGACATCCCTGAACTGTGAGCATCCCTGACATGACCTTGCAAGGCATCACCGAAGACGAGATCGCCAACTACCTCGTGCACACCCCGGCTTTTTTCGAGCGCAACGCCGGCCTGCTGTCCAGCATCCAGCTCACCAGCCCGCACGGCCAGCGCGCCGTCTCGCTGCAGGAGCGCCAGATGGAGATGCTGCGCGACAAGATCCGCGGTCTGGAAAAGCGCATCATGGAAATGATCCGCCACAGTCAGGACAACGAGGCCATCGCCGAGCGACTGCACCGCTGGGTGCGCGCCGTGCTGCTCGCCCACGACCCCGCCACCCTGGCCGACGTCATGCTCGACCACCTGCGCGAGCTCTTCCTGATCCCGCAAGCAGGCGTGCGTGTCTGGGGCACCGAGGCCCACCCCCTGCGTAGCGAGCTGAGCACGCTGGCCTGCGCCCAGGCTGTCAGCGACGACGCACGCAGCTTTGCCGCCAGCCTGAACCAGCCCTATTGCGGCCTCAACGCCGGCTTCGAGGCCAGCAAGTGGCTGGCCGACAGCGCCAGCATCACGTCACTGGCCCTGATCCCGCTGCACCACGAAGGCGCTTGCTTCGGCCTGCTGGTGCTGGGTTCGCCCGACGCCACCCGCTACAGCGCCGAGATGGGCGTGGACTTCCTCGTCCAGGTGGGCGATGTCGCCAGCGCCGCCTTGGCGCGCCTGCTGTTTAGCTGACCTTATTCGCTGGATTAACTGCGGTAACGCGGTCACCCGCTCATAAAAACGAAGCTGTTTGTGTCCGAGAAGCGGGCTTGAAACTCAACGCTCGCTTCTCAATGAAGTGCCACGAAAGCACCGCCATGGCATAAGTCACACCCAAAGAGAGCGCCAGACCCAGCCAAAACTTCCACTCAGCGTCATGCCCAATCCACTGGGTCACGGCCTGCTGAATGGGGAAAGCGTAGATATAAACACCGTACGAGAAATCCCCATAGCGCCCAAATCGACTCAGGTAGGGGGTCGCCGTCCTGCCAACACCCACCGCGACCGCCGAAACAGTCAGCAGCTGTGCCCACGAGAATGCCTCACAGAAAGCCAAGATCACCCCGGTGAACAAAGCCGCGGGCATCAGCCACGCAGCCCTTGGAATCCAGATCTGCTGGGTGCGATTCAACACAGCGCCGATCAGAAAAAACTGGCCCAACACCATCGTGTCCTGACGCTCTCCGGGGGCCCACTGTGTTTGGATATAGATAACCAAACCCATCAACACCACGGGCAACGTATACGATCGTCGAAGCAGCCCAATCGCACCCAAAACAGCCAAGATCAGATACCACCGCACCTCGACAGGCAGAGTCCACAAAGACGCATTCACCACAGCATCTTGAGGCATGCCCTCGAAAACACCTGGCAAAGGCCCTCCCAAAGCGAACACCTTCAAGGCCTTGAGGTAAGCCCATGTCTGTGGCGATGTGAAATAGTCAGCCATGTGCCAACTGCTGACCAGTGGTCCCAGCACCAGTACCGTGAACATCACCATCACCACCAAACCTGGCCAGATGCGCAGCACGCGACGCCATAAGAATCGGGTAAAACTGGGGTCTCTGAACCAACTTTCAGCAATGAGATAACCGCTGATCGTGAAGAACACCTGGACACTGATCCCCCCCCAACTCGCCCCCAGCAAAGCGGGCTCCGGCAGGCCATGGATCGCAAAATGGTGACTCACCAACACCAATGTGGCGGCCAGCAGGCGAACGAAATCGAAGTTATTTTGATGACGCGTCATGACGTTGGCATGCCAGTGTGTGAGGCGGCATTCTAAAAGTCACTCACCATTACCACGATGTTCGACCTGCTCACCCGCCACCTCGACCACCTGCGCATCCAGCGCCGACTGGCCGAGCGCACGCTGGCGATGTACGGCGACGCCTTCCGGCGCCTGCACGCCTTTTGCGCCGCCGAAGGGCTGGACATCACCGCCGTGCGCCCCCAGCATGTGCGCGGCTGGACCGCCCGCCTGCACGCGCAAGGCCTGGGGCCACGCAGCATCGCCATCACCCTGGCGGGCTGGCGCGGCTTGTACAAATGGCTGGGCCGCGAGGGCTTGGTGCGCCTGAACCCGGTCGAGGGCATCAAGCCGCCCAAGGCCCCCAAGCCCCTGCCCAAAGCCCTGCCGGTCGACCAGGCCGTGGCCCTGGCCTCCCACCAGCCCGCCGACCCCAGCGACACGGCCGCCTCGCCCGCCGCCGCCACCCGGGCCGCCCGCGAAGGGCCCTGGCTGCAGGCCCGCGACCACGCCATGATCGAGCTGCTCTACAGCAGTGGCCTGCGCAGCGCCGAACTGCTGGGTCTGGACGTGCAGGCCGGCCCGCACGCCGCTGGCTGGATCGACCTGCCCGGCGGCGAAGCCCATGTGCTGGGCAAAGGCAGCAAGCGCCGCACCGTGCCTGTCGGCCGCGCCGCGCTGAGCGCCCTGCGCCACTGGCTAGACGTGCGCGCAGCCCTCACGCCCCCGAAGGACGACGCCCTCTTCCTCAGCCGTCTGGGCACCCGCCTGACCCCGGTGCAGTTGCGCAACCGGCTCAAGCAACTGGCGCAGCAAGCCGGCCTGCCCACCCATGTGCACCCGCACATGCTGCGCCACAGCTTTGCCAGCCACCTGCTGCAGTCCAGCGGCGACCTGCGCGCCGTGCAGGAGCTGCTGGGCCATGCCCACATCAGCACCACGCAGGTCTACACCAAGCTCGATTTTCAGCACCTGGCCAAGGTCTACGACGCCGCACACCCCCGCGCCCGCCGCAAAGACTGATCCCCGATGGCCAAGAATGCGCACGCAAATATTTCAGCGAATGCATATCTTTTGCTGAATTTGTCATAGGGAATGGACGCACGGCCCGCCACACCTCAATTGAAAACGGACATAATCTGTTGTCAATTTCCGGAGTGCATCGCGTCATGGTCACCAAAGCATCCAGCAAACCCGTGTGGGACTTCCGCCGAGGCGTCGCCACCGCCCGAGTCCTGACCCAATTGGGACTGGACCGCGGGCTGAACCTGGACGCCCTCTTGCGCCACACCGGCATCGCGCCCGAGTTGCTGGACGACCCCGAAGGCGAGATCGATGCCCCGCAGGAAATCCAGCTGATCCGCAACCTGCAGGCCGACCTGCCGCAGGTCGAAACCCTGGGCCTGGAAGCCGGCACGCGCTACCACGTCACCACCTACGGCCTGTGGGGCTACGCGGTGCTGAGCAGTCCGACTCTGGGTAGCGCCTTCGGCATGGCCGCCCGCATGCTCAACCAGACCTTCTCGCTGAGCACCAACGAGGTCGAGCAGCTCGGTGACCAGGTCATGATCAGCTACCAGGTGGAGCACCTGCCTCCGGACATCCGCCAGTTCGTCCTCGACCGTGACCGCGCCGCCGCCGTCACGCTGCAGCGCGAGATCCTCGGCCAGCCCATGCCCTACCGCGCCGTGTTGCTGCGCCGACCGGAGCCCTCACCCCAGATGGTGGAGGCCTACACCCGGCTGTTTGGCGTGCGGCCCCTGTTCGGGCAGCCTCAAGACCGTGGCCTGTTCGACGCCGCCCTCATGCACCAGGCCCTGCCACAGGCCAACGCCCACACCAAGCGCCTGTGTGAGGACATGCTCAAAAAGCTGGTCGATGCGCGCAACCAGCGCACCGGCGTGGCCGCCACCGTGCGCGACCGCCTGCTGCGCAACCCGGGCCAGATCCCCGACATGGAGGAAGTGGCCGCCGAGATGCGCATGACCTCACGCACCCTGCGCCGCCACCTGACCGCCGAAGGTGCCACCTTCCGTGGCCTGCTCGAAGAGGTGCGCTCGACGCTCACCGAGGAGTTGATGGGCGGGGCCAACCTCACCCACGGCGAGATCGCCGAACGCCTGGGTTATGCCGATGTCACCACCTTCATCGAAGCCTTCCGCCGCTGGAAAGGGGTGCCGCCCAGTGAATACCGTCGCGCCAGTGGTTTGACCAACCAGCACCCGCGCCTGAGCCGCCGCCGCTTCGTGCCCCGCTGAGGGCGGCGGGCGAGATCGCCCCCCGCCATGCAAAAGGTGGCGCCACACCCCGGACTCAGGGACTGTGCGCTTCACCACGCCGCACGAATGCCCCTAGACTGACGTGGCTGCCATCTCCGAGTGTGTCATGACCATCGATCCGCAACTGCGCAACCTCAACATCGACCTGCCCGCCTGCCCGGGCACCCTGGTCAAGCTGTCCCTCCTGATGGCCGATGAGAACTGCGCCATCGACCCCCTGACGACCCTGATCGAGACCGACATGGCCCTGGCCTCGGCGGTGGTGCGCACGGTCAACTCGGCCCTGTTCGGTCTGCTCAAGCGGGTCGAGACCGTGCACGAGGCCGTGCGCTACCTGGGCATGTCCCAGGTAGCCGGACTCACCTACGAAATCGGCCTGCGCGGCGCCTTCCCACCCAGCCCCTCGCTGCAAAGCATCTGGGACCGCGCCGGGGTGCGCGGCCTGGCGATGGGCCGCATCGCCCGCCAACTCGATGTCGATCCCTGGCAAGCGCACACCGCCGGGCTGTTTGCCGAGAGCGGCCGCGCCGTCCTCTACGCCCACGACCGTGAGCGCTACATCGCCTTGGAGCAGCAGGCCAGCGACGAAACCCAGTTGTGCGCCAGTGAAATCGAGACCTTCGGCGTGAGCCACGCAGCGTTGGGGGCGGCCCTGTGTCAATCCTGGGGCCTGTCACGCGAGGTCACCGACAGCGTGCGCGCCCGCACCAACAACCCCGGCCAGTGGACGCAGGAACGCCCCACGGTCCAGAAGCTGCTGGTCATTGGCCACGCGGTGGACCAGTTGCTGCTCAACCCCACCACCGCCGGTGAACCCACATCCGTCTGGGCGGCCATGGAGCCCCTCGCCCATCAGGTCGGCCTGCATTTCCAGGCCTTCCAGCTCGCCACCATGCGGGTGTGCGAACGGCTCAACATCGACGAGCGGCACACCTGAGGCGAACGGTGGGAGGTCGGCCGAGACGCATGCCGTTACACGCCTTCCCCCCATTCGATTGATTGACCGGGTACGGGCGCGCCCGCACAGTGGGTTTTCCAACATCCAAACTCAGGAGAACCCATGTCTCATCTGGTCCGCACCCCGCTGCGCCCGGCGATGCTCGCCTGTGCCATCGCTCTGTGCTGTCACGCCAATGTCCAGGCCGCCGCTGATCCACTCGTCGCCCAGGCCTCACTGAGCCTGAGCGGGCTGAGCTTTCAGCTCATCGACCTCACACCGAACGATGGCATCGCCCCCAGCCTGAGCTTCCAAACCCAGGGCATGATCGACACGTGGAACAGCGCCTACGACGAAGCGACCGACTCCTACATCCATCTGGGGCCTCAGTTTCAGAACAGCCTCTTGCCCTCGTCCCCGCTGACCCATGTCACCCCCGACGGGATGAGCACCCTCACCACCACGTCCAACAGCGCGACCCTGCAGAGCCAGGTCACGGTGTCGCAGATTCTCCCGTCCTTGACGCCACCGAACACCGAAGGCGTCGATGACTACGTCTCCAACTGGACTACGACAGGTACGGACTTGACCGTGGGCAATGCCTTCCCTGGAGAATTTCAGCAGTTCACACTGGGCGCCGGCACCGCGCTGGTTGTGCGCGGCTCCCTCTCCGGCAGCTACTCCGTCGATGGCACGGCCATCCAGGCCGAGTTGGCTGCCAACGGGTACACCGACTGGTCTCTGTATCACACGGGCCGGTCTGACGCCGCATTCATCATGGCCGCACAAGTCCATGATCTGACGAGTGAGCCTGGCAGTTTTGCAGGGCTGATCGGGAATCAGGTCAACGGCATCGTCACCAGCTTGTACAACGACGGTGCCAACTACCTGGGCAGCGCGGATGGAGAGTTGACGCTCCATGCGGCTGCTTCGAAGGACTTCGAGTTCACGCTGACCAACCTGGGGAGCACCGACATGACCGGCGTGATGGCGCTGAACTTGACTGTCGGAAGCGACCTCAGCCTGTACGCCAGCCGCCCCAGCCTCTGGACCCCACCGATCGACCTGCCCCCCATCGACGTCCCCGCCATTCCCGAGCCCTCCACCTACGCGCTGATGGGACTGGGTCTGGTCGGCATCGCAGCCGTCGCGCGCCGTCGTCGCCACACGGCCTGACGGCTCACGAGCCTCTGAAAGCAAAAGGCCGGTTGCATCACGCACCCGGCCTTTTTTGTCATCTCTGTGCCACCCACACAGGCGGCACACAATCACGCCTGACGCTTACTGCTTGACGGCTTCCACCTGGATCACCAGCTTCACGTCGTTCGGGATGAAAGGCAGGCCATAGGTCATGCCAAACTTCTCGCGCTGGATGGTGGTCTCGAAGTCGCCACCGCACACCTCGCGCTTGAGCATCGGGTTGTCATAGCAGCCAAAGTTGTTGGCCGACAGCGTGACGGTGTGGGTCTTGCCAAGCAGGGTCAGGTCGCCCACCACGGCGCTCACCTTGTCGCCGTTGAAGATGAAACGGCTGCTCTTGAACGTGGCCTGGGGGAAGGCTTCGGCGTTGAAGAAGTCCTTGCCCTTGAGGTGACCGTCAAAGTTGGCGGTGCCGGTGTTGATCGAAGCCATGTCCAGCGTGAGGTCCACCGAGCCGGTCTTGGCGACCTTGTCCAGCGTCACGGTGCCCGACTTCTTGTCGAAACGGCCGCGGTTGGTCGAGGTGCCGAAGTGCTTGGCCTCGAAGGTCACGAAGGTGTGGGTGGGGTCGATCGTGTAGGTGGCCGGGGCGGCGTGGGCGACACCCACGGCAGCCAGGGTGGAAGCGGCCAAAATGGAAGCAATCACGGTACGGGTCATGTCAGATCTCCTGAAAAGTAAGCTTGCCGGGTCGGCAGCAGAAAAAAACGGTTGAAACAGCGATTCAGAGGGCGCGGGACGGCTCACAGCGCCGGCACGCCCTGCAGCACGAGCTTGAACTGCACCTGCACGTCGTTGGCCACGATGGACGTGTCGGTCCAGTCGCCCTCGCCGATGCGGTAGTCCAGACGCTTGAGCGTGAAGGCGCCCATCGCCGTACTCAGGCCCTTGGCCTGGGTCAGGGTCACCGGCACGGCCAAGTCACGGGCCTGGCCCTTGATGGCCAGCTTGCCGCTCACTTGGAACTTGCCACCACCCAGCGCCTTGATGGCGGTGGACTGGAAGGTGGCCTTGGGGAACTTGGGCACGTTGAACCACTCGGCCTTGGGCAGTTCGGCATCGGCGTCGGCATTGAGCGAGACGCTGCCCAGGTCCAGCTCAAAGGCGATCTTGCTGGTGGCGGGCGACTTGGGGTCGAAGGTGGTCTGGGCCTGGAAGCGCTTGAAGCGGCCTTGCAGCGGCACACCCAACTGCTTGGCCACGAAGGTGACCTCGCTTTGGGCCGGCACCAGGGTCTGACCGGCCGCTTGGGCCGACAGGCCCCAGCCGGCGGCGCTCAGCGCCAGGGCGCTCAACAGGGTACGACGAGAAAACATGGTCGGCATCCTTGCAAAAAAGAGGACAGAAGCAATCGGCGGCTCAGCGGCCGGGGCGCATGCGGTCGATCAGGCCATCGCGGTCAATGAACTGGTGTTTGAGGGCGGCGGCCACGTGCAACCCCACCAAGCCGATCAGGCCATAGGCCGCCAGGGCATGCAGGGGCTTGAGCACATTGGCCAGCGCATCATTGACAGGCACCCAGTCGGGCAGCGGCAGCACGCCGAACCACACGATGGGGTAGCCCTTGGCCGAGCTGTAGGCCCAGCCCAGCAGTGGCACGGCGAAAAACAGCAGGTACATCAGGTGGTGGGTGCCATGGAAGGCCACCCGTTGCCAGCCGGGCATGGCTTGGTCAATGCGCGCCGGCAAGGCTGGCGGACGGTGGGTCAGGCGCCACAGCAGGCGCCATGCCGACAGGGCCAGGATGACCACCCCCGCCCATTTGTGCCAGTTGATCAATTTCAGCTTGGCAAGGGAAAACGGCAGGTCGGCAACGTACACACCCATCGCAAAGACAGACAAAATGAACACCGCCAGCAGCCAGTGCAACACGATGGCCATCAGTCCGTAGCGCGGCTCCGAGGCAGTGTTTGAAGTCATGACCATCGTCTCCAAAGAATCAGGTTGATGCACATCACTGTAGCGACCCCCTGTTCACCCCGGGTTGAGACCGGTTCACGCCTTGCTTCAATTTTTTTGAACGGAACAGTCCGGGCCGCCTGCGGGTTTTACCCCCCACCCTATCCCCTGATTCGGGCTTGTGTCCGCGTTGCCGATGCCACATGATGAGGGCAAAACTGTCGACATGCATCTAACTGCCTTTTTCCGCCCGCTCGTTACCTTGATCCTGGGTACGGAGCGCAAGCAACAGCTGCGCATCTCGCGCTCCCTGACCGCCGCCTATGTGTTCCTGGCCTGCGTCGGCCTGCAGATCTACGCCAGCCGTGCGGGCTTGTTGGAGGCGGAGCATGGCTGGCGCGTGGCGATGCTGTGCCTGGCCAACATCACGCTCTGGTACGGCCTGTTGCGCTCGGGGCTGAACCTGCGCTTTCGCGACCCCGCTCTGACCATGCCGCAGGTGCTCGCGGCGATGACCATCATCGTCTACGCCTACTCGATCTCGGATCGCATCCACGGCTCCATCATGATGCTGCTGACCCTGGTACAGGTGTTCGGCATTTTCACCATGAGCCTGCGTGACGCGCGCCTGGCCGGTCTCTACAGCCTGACGCTGATGGGCATCGTCATGGTCTACAAGTCGATCACCGACCCCGTCCACTACCCCTACCAGGTCGAGGTCGCCCACTTCGTCCTGCTCGCGGCCATCCTGCCCACCATCTCGAGCCTGGCGGCCCAGCTCAGTGCCATGCGCGCGCGCCTGCAAAGTCAGAAGAACGAGCTGGCCCAGGCCGTCACCCGCATTCAGATCCTGGCCACCCGCGACGAGCTCACCGGGCTGTTCAACCGCCGCCACATGCTCGAAGTGCTGACGCAGCACCAAAAGCGCCTGATCCGCTCCGGACACCACCGTTTCTGCCTGGCACTGCTCGACATCGACCACTTCAAGCGCATCAACGACACGCATGGCCACGGCGTGGGCGACGAAGTGCTGCGCGAGTTTGCCGCCACGCTGCAGCGCGCCCTGCGCGACACCGACGTGCTCGCCCGTTGGGGGGGCGAAGAGTTCCTGCTGCTGATCAACGACACCTCGCCCGACCTGGCCATCATCGGCGTGGACCGGGCCCGTGAGCTGCTGGCCGCCAGCCCCTTGCTGGCGCACATGCCCGACCTGAAGGTGACGTTCTCGGCCGGCCTGACGGGTTACGACGACGTGGAAGAGCTGAGCACCTGCATCGAGCGCGCCGACCGGGCCCTGTACCGGGCCAAGTCCGAGGGCCGCGACCGCACCGTGATCGATGACGCGCCCCCCCCTCAAGTGGGTGTGGCGGGCACAGAACGCCTGACGGCGGCACACTGATGCTTTGCCTGTACCCCGGACGCTCTGCCCATGCCCACCTACGAGGCCCCACCTCCCGCCGAAGGTGATGGCGCGTACCGCCAGATCTTTCACGCGCTCGACACCGGCCTGGTGAGAGCCAACCTTGAGGGCTACATCCTCGAGGCCAATGCGCGATTCGCCACCCTGCTGGGGCTCAGCCCCGCCGCGATGGTCGGCCTGCACGTGGCAGACATCACCCCCCCGGATGACGTGGCCACCACGTTGGCGCAGATGAATGCGGCCCTGGCCGGCGAACGCCAGCCCTTTGTCCTGAACCGACTCCAGACCCTGGCCGACGGGCGGCAGGCGTGGGTACGCATCCAGGTGATGCTGCTGCGTGATGACGACGACCGCCCCCTGCAATTCGTGGGCATCGCGCAGGAGGGTCTGCCCTCGTCCGACGCCCTGCCCTCGTCGGCCCCGCACAATGAAAGGCGCCCCGGCCCCGGCTTCGACGTCATCGCAGGCATGAGCCACGCCCTGCGCACCCCCCTCAACGCCATCCTCGGATTCGCCCAGTTGCTGAGGGTGGACCCTAGCCAGAGGCTGAGTCCCGGCCAGAGCGAGAAAATCGCCCACATTGAACAAGCTGGTGCCCAGTTGCTGGACCTGCTGTCCGACGTCATCGACCTCGCCCGCCTGGAAGCCCAGAGCCTGCCGCTGCAAATCCAACTGCTGCCGCTGGCCCCCATGCTCGAAGAGGCCCTGGCCGGCGCCGCAGCGGCCGCCGAACAGGCTGGCGTGTCACTGCTCTCTCGCCTGCCTGAGGAAGCCTTGTGCATCTGGGCCGATCGCGACCGGCTGCGCCAGGTGCTGCTCAAACTTCTGCACCATGCCCTGCGTGAGCCCCGGTCCGGGGGCCGTGTCCTGCTGGAGGCTCAGGCCCTCCATCACCAGGTGGCCCTCACGGTCAGCGACACACTGCACGATCTGAGTGGAGCGCAGCAGGCTGCGCTGTTCACACTGCCCGCAGCGGGGCGCGACCCAGGTACAGGCGATGGCACGCACCTGGGTCTGCACATCGTCCAGCGTCTGGTCGAGCTGATGCAGGGGCGCATCGAAGTGAGCAGCGCAGCGGGGGGAGGCACCCGACTGCGCGTCTGGCTACCTCAGGGACAGACCCTGCAGCCCCTTCCCGAAGAGGCCTTCACCCCCACCAAATCAGCCTTTGGCGAGCTGGAGGGGATGGTCGGCGAACACCCCCTGACCGTGCTGTACGCCGAAGACAACGTGGTCAACATCGAGTTGGTGCGACAGGTGATGCGCATGCGTCCGCAGTGGCGGCTGGAGGTGGCCTACTCCGGTCAGGACGCCATCGCAATGGCGCTGCGCGACCCACCCGACCTGCTCTTGCTCGACATGCACCTGGGCGACATGAGTGGGCTCGATGTCTCGAACGTGCTCACCCGCCAGCCCTACACCGCTGACATCCCGCGCGTGGCCCTGTCGGCCGACGTGCTGCCCGATCTGGTTCGTGAGGCACGCGCGCAGGGTTTTGTGGACTACCTGACCAAGCCGCTGGATGTGGGCCGCTTGCTGCGGCTGCTCGATCGGGTGTCTCAGCTCAAGGCGGAGTGAGCCTCAAGGTCGCTGTCCAGCACCCACCAGAGCGGCTGGCACCGCTCAACCGGCCAGTTCGGTGAAGAAGCGCCCGCCGTGGAACACCAGCGGGGCCACACCCACGCGGCGGCGGCAATGCGCCACCTGTCCCACGAACACGATGTGGTCGCCCGCCTCGTGCTGACCATACTGGCTGCACTCAAAAACCGCCGCTGCGCCGTCGATCACCGGCACCCCGGTCAGCCCGGGACGCCAGGCCGTGCCCTCGAAACGGTCGATACCACGGCGGGCAAAACGCTCGGCCAGATGGCGTTGATCGGCCGCGAGCACGTTGATGGCGTAATGGGTGGCCGAGCGGAAGCCGGGCAAGGTGGTCGACTGGCACCCCAAACTCCACAGCACCAGCGGGGGCGACAGGGACACGGAGTTGAACGAGTTGGCCGTCAGCCCCACCAGTTGCCCCTGCGCATCGCGCGCGGTGACGATGGTCACCCCGGTGGCGAACTGACCCAGGGTCGCGCGCAGTTCTTCTTGGGTGAATGGGGGCGAATCTGGCGGCAGGCTCATGTCGGCTTTCGTGGCAAGGGGCACAGTGTAGTGCGCTCAGCGACGACGTGCCGGTCCCATCCGATACACCCACACAGCGCGCCCCCCCGGCAGGTCCAATCGAGCCTGCGCGGGCACCGGACGCCCCTGGGCGTCCACGGCTTCGAACGCCAGGCTCACCAGCCATGTGCCCGCGCGCATCTCGGCGCGTGCCTTGGCCAAGGCACGGGGCATCGTCTCGGGCCGCTGGAACAGGTAGACCAGCTCGCAGTCGGCCCAGCTCTCGACCCACATGTCGCCCTGGCGTACCTCGGCAAAGCGGCAACGCAAGGCCGCCACGCTGCGCCACAGCCAGCTCCACTCCACCCCGGTCAAGCGGGCCTGCGGATAGGCCGCGTGCAGCTCGATCAGGCCATCGCCCATGCCACAACCGGCATCGTGCACCCGACCTGCCGGCGCGCGCAAGGGCGCATGGCGCGCGAGGTCGCACAAAGCACCCCGGGGAGTGGGAAAGATGGGGGCGTCACGCCAAGCGCGCAGCGGATAGGCCAGCAGCAGCACGGCCAGGGGCAAGAGCCACCAGGTCGCTGCCACGCCAGCGCCCTGGCCCAGGGCCAGCACGCTCAAAGGGAATCCGCCCGCCACCCATAGCTGGCGCCAGGTCGTGCCCGCCACGGCAGGCCACAGCGCAGCCAGTACGCCCAGCGCCGTCGGCAGGCCCAGGCAGGTCCACAGCGGGGCACCGGCCGCACGCAAGGCCCACGCCAGGGCCCAGGCCCCGCCCCACACCCACAAGGCCGCCAGCGGCCAGGTCAGCAGGCGAGTCAGCCAGGTGTGCATGCGAACGCGGGCCACAAAGCGAACGGGCGCCCCGTCCAACGGGCTCAGGCTTCGCCGCGCCCGCCGCGCAGCTTGTCGATCAGGCCGTTGAGCTCATCCAGACTGCCGAACTGGATCGTGACCTCACCTTGCAGGCCGCGCGCCGTCTGGCGCTTGGTGCGGATCTCGACCTGCGCGGTCAGCAAGTCCGACAACTGCTCTTCCAGGCGCTGAACATCGCGCGACTTCTCGGACATCACGCGCAGCAAAGGCGTCTGCCGACCCACCCCCTGCACCTTGGCGACGAGCTTTTCGGCCTCACGCACATTGAGTTTTTTGGCGATCACCTCATGGGCCGTGGTGATCTGCAGGGCCTTGTCCAAGGGCAACAGTGCGCGGGCATGGCCCATGTCGATGTCACCGGCCATCAGCATGCTCTGCACCGGCTCGGCCAGGTTGAGCAGGCGCAGCAGGTTGGACGCCGCACTGCGCGAGCGGCCCACGGCCTGTGCGGCCTGCTCATGGGTGAGGCCGAACTCGGCCGTCAGGCGCTGCAGGCCCTGGGCCTCTTCCAGCGGGTTGAGGTCCTCGCGCTGGATGTTCTCGATCAGGGCCATGGCGGCGGCGGCCTCGTCGGGCACGTCCTTGACCAGCACCGGGACCTCGGTGAGGCCCGCCAGCTTTGCAGCACGCGAGCGGCGTTCGCCCGCGATGATCTCGTAGCGCCCGCCGCCAACGGGTCGCACCAGGATGGGCTGCATGATGCCCTGGGCCTTGATGCTCTCGGCCAGCTCGTAGAGCGAGCCCTCGTCCATGCGGGTGCGCGGCTGGTACTTGCCCGCCTGCATCAGGTCCAGACGCAGGACCGAAGGCGCCCCCTCCGTCGATGCGGGTGCGGTGTCGCTGACTTTGGGGCCCAGCAGGGCCTCCAGGCCCATGCCCAGGCCTTTGGATTTCTTGGTCGCCATAGATCAGGATTGTCCCTTGTTTCGCCCCCATTGCCGCCCCTGGCATCCCATAATGGATCACATGGATGCACACGGCCCCTCTTCCGCTGCCGAGCCTCCGGGCGCGCCTTGCACCCCGGCACCGGACGAGCTTGCCCGTCTGCGCGCCGCCTTGGCCCTCAGTCAGGCTCGTGAAGCCGAGCTGGCCGCCGCGCTGCAGGCGCAAGACCAATTGGTGCAGGGCCTGAGCCGCCATGTGCCCGGCGGCCTGATGATGCTGGACCGCCTGCCCGACGGACATCGCCGTGTCCCCTACGCCAGCGATGGCCTTTTCACCCTTTTCGATTTGGACCCCGCGCTGGCTCAGGACCCTGACGCCCTGTTCCTGGCCCTGATTCAGCGCATGCACCCGGATCACCGCGGCATGCTCCATCAATGGGAGGCAGAGGCTGCCGCAGGTGCGCCGGTGCTGAGCGGCGATTTCCTGATCGTGTGCGGCCAGGGCGAGGAGCGCTGGATCGCCATGCAGTTGGGCATCCAGGCCAACGACGAAGGGCACCGCATCTGGTACGGCATGCTGCAGGATGTGACGGTCCGCCAAAAGATGGCTCACCGACTGGTGGAGCGCGACGTCTTGCTCAAGAGCCTGGGGCGCAACCTGCCCGGCGTGCTGTTCAAGGTATGGGTGTCGCCCGAAGGCGAGGCGCAACTGCATTACGTCAGTGCGCAGGTCAAGCAGCTGTACGAATTGCCTGACAGCACTTCGGCCGCTGATTGGCTGCGCCACTACGAACGCATCCATCCCGACGACGTGGCGGGGGTGCGGCGTCTGATGTCAACCCGAGGGCTCGACACCAGCAAACCCATCTCCTACGAGTACCGTGTGCTGCTGCCCAGCAAGGGGCTGCGCTGGCTGGCAGGTCAGGCCATGCCGATGCCCGAGGCCGATGGTAGCGTGTCCTGGTACGGCTACACATCCGATGTCACCGAGCAAAAGCTCTATGCCGATGCGGTGATCTCGGCCGAAGCGGCCGAGCGGGCCAACCGCGCCAAAAGCGAGTTCCTCTCGCGCATGAGCCACGAGTTACGCACCCCGCTCAATGCCGTGATCGGCTTTGCGCAGTTGCTGCAGATGGACCGCAGCACCGAGTTCGGCGACACCCAGCGCGGCCATGTGCGCCTGATCGAGAAAGCGGGCCAGCATCTGCTGGCGGTCCTGGGCGATGTGCTGGACCTCTCGCGCATCGAAGCCGGCAGCCTGCCGCTGAGCATCACGGCGCAGGACTACCGCCATGTGGTGGATGACGCCCTGCATCTGGTCTCGGACCTGGCCCGCCGCCACCGCGTCACGCTGCGCACCGAAGGCATGACGCCACACCTGGCGGTGCAGGCAGACCGTGTCCGCCTGCGTCAGGTGCTGGCCAATCTGCTGGTCAACGCCATCAAGTACAACCGTCCCGGCGGTCAGGTGTCCCTGAGCAGTTGGAAGGATGGTGACCGCGTCGTCCTGGAGGTGCAAGATTCAGGCATCGGTCTGAACGCCACGCAACTGGCCCACCTCTTCGAGCCCTTCAATCGCCTCGGCGCTGAGCACACCGGCATCGAGGGCACCGGCATCGGCCTGGTGATCGTGCACCGACTGGTGACGCTGATGCAGGGACAGATCGAAGCCCAGAGCACCCCCGGTCAGGGCAGCAGCTTTCGGATCTGGCTACCGACCGCCTCCGATATTCCTGTCGACTCTGGCGCCATGCCGCTGGACGATGCCCCGCCGAACTCTGCCACGGACGCCCCCATGACTGCCACCATCCTCTATGCCGAAGACAACGAGGTGAATGTTCTGCTGGTGCAGGAGGTGATCCGCATGCGGCCGCAATGGCAACTGCAGGTGGGCCGCAACGGCGCCCAGGCGCTGGCGCTGGCCCAGGCCCACCCGCCCGATCTGGTGCTGGTGGACATGCACCTGGGCGACATGAGTGGTTTCGATCTGGCCGATGCGCTGGACCGGGATGGTCGCCTGAGCAAGGTGCCTCGCGTGGCCCTGTCGGCCGATGCCATGCCCGATCGCATCCACGCAGCGCAGGAGCGCGGGTTCAAGGCCTACCTGACCAAACCCCTGGACGTGATGGCCTTGCTGCGCTGCCTGGACGAATGCCTGCCCTCAGGCCTGCGCGCGAGCTGATACAGCGGGGGTCGGCTGGGCCGCACGGGCCACCACCTCGTGGGCAAAGGCCACAAAGGCCTGCGCCCCCTTGCTGGCCGGGTCGAACACCACACCGGGCACTCCATAGCTGGGCGCCTCGGCCAGACGCACATTGCGCGGGATCACGGTGTCGAACACCTTGTCGCCGAAATGCCCCTTGAGCTGATCGCTGACCTGCTGCTGCAAGGTGATGCGCGGGTCGAACATCACGCGCAACAACCCAATGAGCTGCAGATCGCGGTTGAGGTTGGCGTGCACCTGCTTGACGGTGTTGACCAAATCGGTGAGGCCTTCGAGGGCGAAGTACTCGCACTGCATGGGCACGATCACCCCATGGGCACAGGTCAGGCCATTGAGCGTGAGCAAACTCAGTGACGGCGGGCAGTCGATCAGCACGAAGTCGTAATCGGCCGCAGACGCTTCCAGGGCGGTCTTGAGTCGCCGGTCGCGCCGCTCCAGCGTCACCAGCTCGATCTCGGCCCCGGCCAACTCCCGATTGGCCCCGATCACATCGTAGCCGCCTTTGGGACTGCGCACCCGCGCCTCGGCAACCGTGGCGTCCTCCAGCAAGACATCGTAGACACTGTGCGTCAGGGTCCGCTTGTCCACGCCCGAGCCCATGGTGGCGTTGCCCTGTGGATCAAGGTCGATGATCAGCACGCGCTGACCGATCTGGGCTAGGCCAGCGGCCAGGTTGACGGTGGTGGTGGTCTTGCCCACCCCGCCTTTTTGGTTGGCAATGCAGAAGATGTGCGGCATGAGGGCATTATCCCTGCTGCATGACCACCGCGCTCACCGAGATGGCTGACGGACCGCCTTCTTGGCGCCCTTCTGTTCGGGCGGCTTCGGTGCCGAGCGAGGATGTGTTTCACGTGGAACACGGCGATCAGGTGTCGCACGGCGCGGCGCATCGGAGGCGGCGGACACGCTGCGGGCTGGCGGCTTGAGCGACCGAGCGCGTGCGGTCGGCTCGACCGAAGGGGTCTTGCGGGATGGCCCCTTGCTCGCGCGGGCCGAATGCACTGAACGCGCCGATGAGCGTGGGGCGGCCCTGCCCGGCTGGCGAGCCTCTTTCTGTGTGCCGGGCCCTGACCGCGTGCTCGGTGAGGGTGTTAGTTGGATATTCCGCTTGGCCGGCCCCTTCTCGCTGGCACGCCCCTCACGGGCGGCGGCCCTGGGCATGCGGGATGACGACTGGCGCGACTTGGGAGTCGGCTTCGTGGTCAGCTTGGCAGCGGTCTTCACCGTCGGCTTCGCCGACACCTTTGCAGGGGATCTCTCCAGCTTCTTGGCACGCGTTTGGGGCTGACTGGTCAGACCGTCGGGCTTGGATGGTGAGCGGACGCCCCTCTGGTTGACTGGTTGGGTCACATCGGCCTGGCGCGAACGATGTCCCAGGGCGGCGCCGAGTGCCTGACCTGCACCCGTCGCTTGGGTCTCTTTCGCCTTGGCTTCGCCCACCCGAGACCGTGCGGGGCGTTCGCCGCGCACCACGCTTTTGGCTGCCGTGCGAGAACGCTCGTCCCGAGCGATCGAGCGAGAAACCTCCGCGGCCTTCGGGGTCTCGCGCGCAGGGGCGGAGGCGGCGCCCGACGGTCGCACGGGGGACACCCCCACCTTGCGCTCAAGGCCTTGGGGCTTCAACGCCCCGACAGGCCGAGAGGCCCCGGCGGACGGGGGGCGCGGCATGGCACCCTGCCCCATTGCCGGACCCACCGGCAACTCGAACAAGAGCTCCCCTCGGTCTCCCGGCGGCGGCGCCACCTCACGGGCCTGACTGACCCCCGACGCCCACCCGACCGCTGGCGACAGCAGGGCCACGCCGCTCAGCAGCAGGATGGACCCCAGGCCCCAGCACACACGCTTCATGCCGCCCCCTGCGCCTCACCCTCAGCGCGCATCCAGACCAGGCAACGCTCTGCGTCCAGGCCCGGCACCTGCAACGGTTCCACGTGGAACACCGCCACATCGGCAGGCAACTCGACCAGTTCTTCCTCGGGCGCCTTGCCCTTCATGGCCATCCACACGGCCCCCTCGGCCAGCAGGCCGCGGGTCAGCTTGACGAAATCAGGCAACGACGCAAACGCACGCGAGGTGATCAGCTCATAGCGCCCTTGCAACTGCTCGACCCGTGCGTGCTCGGCCTTCAGATTGGGCAGGCGCAACTCGGCCGCCACCTGGCGGATGAAGGCCGCCTTCTTGCCCACAGTGTCCACACAGGTGACCTGCACCTGCGGGCAGCAAATCGCCAGAACCACGCCAGGCAAACCGCCGCCGCTGCCCACATCCAGCAACCGTGGCGGCACCTCGCGAGACAGCAAACTTGCGGTCTGCAGGTGACGCATCAACGGCGCCAGCACCCGCAGGCAGTCGCTCAAGTGGTGACTGAGCATCTCGGGCGCATCGCGCAAGGCCGTGAGGTTGAAGGTGCTGTTCCAGTGCGCCAGCATGACCATGTAGGCCGCCAGCTGCCGCTGCTGCATCTCGCTCAGGGCCTCGTTCAAGGTCTGCTCCCCCACCCCCGCCGGCAGTTGTGCCAGCACAGGCGGCAAGGCATCCAGCCATTGCGCCTCGGTCCACACCACCGTGGGTCGCGACGGCACAGGGCGCCTGATGGGCGCCGCCTTACGCGCCGGCGCACTCACCTTGCCCCCGCGCAACTCGTAAGCGGTCAGCACGCTGTGGTCCACCGCGCCGGGGCGATGCCCCCGGCCGCCACCGCCACCGGACTTGCCGCCTGGGCCCCGTTTGTTCATTGCCATCACTGTGTCCTCTGCCTCGCCACCACGCAGGTGTGCGCGTACGGCCAGGCCATTCATGTTCTGTTCACATCACCCAGGCGGCCACGACACGCGCCCACCCAGCCCAAGCCCGCTCAGGCATCCGGCCCCGCGGACTCGCCCTGCCCCTCGGTGGTCGCAAAGCCCTTGAAACGCCCCTTCTTCAGGTGAATCAGCAGCAGCGACACCGCCGCCGGCGTGATGCCTGAAATGCGCGACGCCTGCCCCAAGGTCTCCGGGCGATGCTTGCTCAAGGTCTGGCGCGCCTCGAAACTCAAGGCCGACACCTGCAGGTAATCCAGGTCCGCCGGCAGTTTCAGGTTCTCGTAGTGCGAGGCCCGCTCGACCTCATCATTTTGCTTGTCGATGTAGCCCGCGTACTTGATGCTGATCTCCACCTGCTCGATCACTGCATCGGCCAGGGCATCGCCCAACTCCGCACGCAGGGCCGTGCGGCCGGGTGTTTCACGTGGAACACCTGCCCCGCCCTCGGTCGAGGCAGTTTTGCCCGCGTCGGCCCGCAACTCGGCGTGACGGGCTGCGGCGATCGCGGCCACCTCGTTGATCTGGTCGTAGCTCACGCCTGGGCGGCGCAACAGGTCACCCAGGTTGTACTCGCGCTCCAACGCCTTACCCAGCAGGCGCTCGGCATCAGCCGACGGCAGCGTGGCCGGGCGGACCCAGGTCGCTTTCAGGCGCGCTGTTTCACGTGAAACAGCATCACGCTTGCGGTTGAAGGCCTCCCAGCGCACGTCGTCCACCAAGCCCAGCTCGCGGCCGATCTCGGTCAGACGCATGTCGGCGTTGTCCTCACGCAGCTGCAGGCGGAACTCAGCCCGGCTGGTGAACATGCGGTACGGCTCGGTCACGCCCTTCGTGATCAGGTCGTCCACCAGCACACCCAGGTAGGCCTGGTCACGGCGCGGCGTCCAGGCCTCACGGCCCTGCGCCTGCAAGGCCGCATTCAGCCCGGCAAACAGGCCCTGCGCCGCCGCCTCTTCGTAGCCGGTGGTGCCATTGATCTGGCCAGCAAAGAACAGCCCCTGGATGGCCTTGGTCTCGAAACTGGACTTCAACTCACGCGGATCGAAGTAGTCGTACTCGATCGCATAGCCGGGGCGCAGGATGTAGGCATTCTCCAGGCCCGGCATGGTACGCAAGGCGTTGAGCTGGATGTCAAACGGCAGCGAAGTGCTGATGCCGTTCGGATAGAACTCGTTGGTCGTCAGGCCCTCAGGCTCCAGGAAGATCTGGTGAGAATCCTTGTCCGCAAAGCGGTTGATCTTGTCCTCGATGGACGGGCAGTAGCGCGGCCCCACTCCCTCGATCACGCCGGTGAACATCGGGCTGCGATCAAAGCCCGAGCGGATGATGTCGTGGGTGCGGGTGTTGGTATGGGTGATCCAACAGGGCAACTGTCTGGGGTGCTGCGCGGGCGAGCCCAGGAAACTGAACACCGGCACCTCCGGCCCACTGGGCGCCGACGCGCCCCATTGGCCCACCAGTGGCACGCCATCGCCAGGTTGCTCGGTCAGCTTGCTGAAGTCGATGCTGCGCCCGTCGATGCGCGGCGGGGTGCCCGTCTTGAGGCGGCCTTGCGGCAGCTTCAACTCCTTGAGGCGTGCCGACAACGACACCGCCGGTGGATCGCCAGCTCGACCGGCACTGTAGTTGTTCAGGCCCACATGGATCTTGCCATCCAGGAAGGTGCCGGCCGTCAGCACCACGGTGCGGCCCTTGAAGCGTATGCCCACCTGGGTCACGGCACCCACCACGCGGTCGCCCTCTACCATCAGGTCATCCACCGCCTGCTGGAACAGCCACAGGTTCGGCTGGTTCTCCAGACGCTGACGGATGGCCGCCTTGTACAGGATGCGATCGGCCTGCGCCCGGGTGGCACGCACAGCTGGCCCCTTGCTGGCATTGAGGATGCGGAACTGAATGCCGCTCTCATCGGTCGCGGCGCCCATGGCCCCGCCCAGCGCATCCACTTCCTTGACGAGGTGCCCCTTGCCGATGCCGCCGATCGACGGGTTGCAGCTCATCTGCCCCAGCGTCTCGATGTTGTGGGTCAGCAGCAAGGTGGCACTGCCCATGCGGGCAGCCGCCAGCGCGGCCTCGGTACCGGCGTGGCCGCCACCGACCACGATCACGTCAAATTCTTGGGGGTAAAGCATGGGCTGAGCCTCAGGGAATCTGCCTCATTTTTGGGCAACCTTCCATTGTACTGAGAAGGCCCTCACCTGAGGCAAGTTCGAGGACAAACCCAACGCAAAGTCCGAGGGCTTGTCGCCAAACGACTGCGCGGCACCGTGCTCACACCCGTCGGTGTTTCACGTGAAACACATCTGACTGGCTCGCGGCCGATCGGGGTGGCTAGTGCCCGGGCGACAATGACGGCATGAACTGCCGTTCCGGGTGCGCCGCCTGCTGCACCGCCCCCTCCATCAGCTCCCCCATGCCCGGCTTGCCACACGGCAAGCCCGCTGGTGTTCCCTGTCCACATCTGGATGCAGACCTGCGCTGTCGCCTGTTCGGTCAGCCCGAGCGCCCGGCTGTCTGCGGCTCGCTGCGGCCATCGGCCGAGATGTGCGGCGACACGCGTGAGCAGGCCCTGCGCTGGCTCACCGCATTGGAAATGGCGACGCGCTGAACACCGTCTCCGGCCCATTGTCTTCCTCGGGCGGCAAGCGGCCATCGAGCAACCACTCCGGTGGCACCCCGGCCGACTGCCCCGTCAACGCGGTCATGTGAGCGCGCAAGGCTTCGGTCGTCAGACCCTGCCCATGCGGCGCCCAGCCTGGGGGGCCAAACAGGTAGCCCACCAGATCGCGCGGGCCACGCACCTTGGGCAGGTCTTTCAACATGGCCCACCACTCGGCCAGGCAGATCTTCAAAGCACTGTACGAGCGTTGCGGTTTGACCAAGCCATAGCGAATCGGCACCCCCTCCTGCTCGGGCACATAGGTGCCGAACAGGCGGTCAAACAGCATGATGGTGCCGCCATAGTTGCAGTCCAGGTACTCGACGTTGGCCGCATGGTGCACACGGTGCGCGGACGGCGTGTTGAGCACCCCCTCCATCCAGCCCAGCTTGCCGATCAGGTCGGTGTGGATCCAGAACTGGTAGACCAGGTTGACGATGTAGGACAGCAGCACCGCGTCCGGTGAGAAACCCAACAGGCACTGCGGCGCAAAGAACACGAAGCCGCCCGAGACCTTGCCGGTGAGCGACTGGCGAAAAGCGGCCGCCAGGTTGTACTGGTTGCCGGTATGGTGCACCTGGTGCGAGGCCCAGTACCAACGCACCCGGTGACCCGTGCGGTGCAGCCAGTAGTAAAAGAACTCCGTGCAAAAGAACATCGCCGCCCAGCCCCAGGCGGTGTCCATGGGCACCGTCCACAGGCGTTGCGCGTACATCCATTCGCCAAACGGCAAGGCTACCCCCAGCACCGCCCCCATCGGCAGAGACTCGACCACCGCACGCCACAGGTTGATGCGCACAGTGGTCCAGAAGGCGGCCCAATCGTAAGGCTCACCACCACGACGGCGACTGATCAACACCCCTTCCACGGTGATGATGCCCAGCGCGGCCAGGCCCACGGCCACCATCGCCATCTGGATCAGGGTAAGTTGTTCGAACATGGGGCACTGCCTCGCGCGCGTGAAAGGAACGCGTCACGATAGGCCTCGCCCCTTGCACCCGTCCCGAGGGGAAGCCCTGCCGGAGCGCGTTCAACCCCGGGAATGAGGGGATCAGTCCGCAGCGCGCACGTACAACCAGTGGCCGTCTTCGCGCACGAAAGTACTGACCTCGTGCAGACGGTGGGCCCGCCCGCCCAGCTTGCTGCGCGCGACAAACTCCACCACCCCATGGTCGGCATCGGACTGTGCGGCGCGGCGCACATCCAGTCCCAGCCACTGCAGGCCGGGCTCCGGCGCCTCAATCTCAGGGGGGCGGGTCTCGGAATGCCAGGTCGCCAGCAGATAGGACCGCAGGTCTTTGACAAAAGCGCTGTAACGCGAGCGCATCAGCGATTCCGGGTCGGGCGCCTGCAGCGCCAGTGGGCCAGCGTGGTAGCGGCCGCAGCAATCGGCATAGGCGGCCGGGCGGCCACAGGGGCAGGCATCGGGCAGAGGAAGAGGGGCGGAACGGTGACGCATGAGGGGCACAATCATGCCATGCACACCCCGCCCCGCTCCCCTGCTGGCGCGCCCTTCATGGGTTCGCCGTTCGATCTGCACGGCCGCGTCGCCCTGGTGACCGGTGCCGGACGTGGCCTGGGACTGGCCATGGCCCAGGCGCTGGCCCAGGCCGGCGCCACCGTCTGGCTCAATGGCCGTGACCCGGTCGCGCTGAACGCCGCCGCCCAGTCCCTGAGCAGCCCCCGCGTGCACGCCCTGCCCTTTGACCTCCAGGATGACGCTGCCCGGGCCACCGCCTTGCAACACCTGCAGGCCCAGTCCGGCCGCCTCGACATCCTGGTCAACAACGTCGGCCAGCGTGACCGCCGCGCGCTCGACGCCTTTGCCCTGGACGACATCCGCCGCCTGCTCGACATCAACCTCGTCGCCCCGCTGGCCCTGTCGCGTGAAGCCGCCCGGCTCATGGCCGACTGCGGCGCCTGCCGCCAGGGCAGCGCCCGCATCGTCAACATCACCTCCATCGCCGGCCCCATTTCGCGCGCCGGGGATGTGGCCTACACCGTCGCCAAAGGCGGCCTGGACGCGGCCACCCGCGCCTTGGCCGCCGAACTGGGCCCGCGCGGCATCACGGTCAACGCCGTGGCCCCCGGTTATTTCGCCACCGAAGCCAACGCCGAGATGGTGGCCGATGCCGACGTGGCCGACTGGCTGTCACGGCGCACCTCGCTGGGCCGCTGGGGCCAGCCCACCGAAATCGCCGGGGCCGTGGTCTTTCTGGCCAGTGCGGCCGCCAGCTACATCACCGGCCAGACCTTGGCCGTGGACGGCGGCTACCTGTCCCACTTCTGAGGCACCCCTCCCTCGGGGTCCACTCAGGCCGGTTCATCCAGCCCCGCCTGCAGCGCCAGGTAAATCTCACAGACACCGCGCAGGTAGACCAGGGTCGGCAACACCAGCGCGATGGCAAACACCACGCCCCCCCCCACCGTGGCCGCCGAGATGTAGCTCAAGGCCTCGGCCGGCACCTGAACCTCGCCGCCCACCTGCACCGTCCGGCCCACCAGCCCCGCCATGAACGCCTGCGGCGGGATGTCCACCCCCAGGATCCACACCGACACCTCGGCCATGATGCGACCGCCCAGCATCACCACCAGGCTGATCGCTGCCCCGACCACCGCCGTGACCGCGCTCAAGGCCCCCGCCAGGACGGTCGCCTGCAACAGCCGCACCCGGATCAGGCGCCACACGCTGCGCACAGCCTGCCACGACGACGCGCCGGCCCACACCGTCGGTCCAGTCAGCGGGGCCACCACGGCGGCCCCCGCCATGAAGGCCAGTCCGATGACGATGACCGTCACAGGCACGACCAACACGAACAACCAGGGCCCGACGCCCGGCAGGCTGCACAGCCAATACAGCCCCAGCAACAGCGACGCCGCGCCCGCACCGACAACCCCCATGGCCAGCAGGGCCAGCAAAGTGCGGTGCCCGATGCCCAGCGCGCCTTCGAGCGCATCGCCCACCTCGCGGGGCACCCGCCCCATCGCCCGGTCCATGAGCAGCAAGCCCGCCGCCTGGGCGCCATAAAACGCAACGAACAGCGCCGCCGCCCCCTGACCAATGGCCCAGTTCAGTTCACTGCGCCCCAGTGAGGCCCGGGCCGCGGCCAGCGCCAACCCTGCGCCGACGAAAGCGGCCAGCAGCACATACAAGGCGCGGCCATCGCGCACGGCCTCCACGCTGGCCAGCACCCGCCCCAGGCTGCCCCACCAGTCAAACCCGCGCCGGCGGGCAACGGCCTGCGCCTGTGCGGTGGCATTCACATCCTTGAGGAAATCCGACATGCTCGACCCGGGTAAAAGAGGACAAAAACACGGGCGTCATGCCCAATTCACTGGCGATGATAGGGGCTCACCCTAGGGACTCACTGAGGGGCAGGCGCAACATTTTCGATCGCCGGTTGACACGCGCTGAAAAAAGAGGGTTGAAAACTCTAGAACTGTGTGGCTGATTCACCCATAATGGATTCGTCTGTGTCTGGTAGCGGCACCGTCGTTGGAATAGGTCCGGATGGGTTGAAGCTCCACATGGTTACTTTGTTACTTTGAAAGGGGCTCTCTCGTGGGCAACAAACTTTACGTGGGCAATCTGGCCTATTCCGTGCGCGATCAAGATCTGCAAGACGCATTTGCCGAATACGGTGCCGTGGCATCGGCCAAGGTCATGATGGACCGCGAAACCGGCCGTTCCAAGGGCTTCGGCTTTGTGGAAATGAGCAATGATGCTGAAGCGCAAGCTGCCATCAACGGCCTGAACGGTCAGCCTGTTGCCGGTCGTGCGATCGTCGTGAACGAAGCCCGTCCTCGTGAAGAGCGTCCGGCTGGCTTCCGCAGCCCCTACGGTGGCAGCGGCGGTGGCGGCGGCCGTGAAGGTGGTGGTGGCGGCTACGGTGGTGGCGGTGGCCGCTCCGGTGGCGGCGGCTACGGCGGTGGTGGCCGTGAAGGCGGCGGCGGTGGCTACGGTGGTGGCGGCCGCTCCGGTGGCGGCGGCTACGGCGGTGGTGGCGGCGGCGGCCGTGGTAACGGCGGCGGCTACGGCGGCGGCTACTGATCTGTGTCTCAGGCTTGTGTGACCCGTCCCTCTGACGGTTGACACACAAACTGATACATTCAGCAAAAAGGCGATACCTTCACGGTGTCGCCTTTTTTCATGGCGCGCGCGTTATAAGAAGTACCAGCCCTCGATGCGACTGCGGCATGCCGCCCCCCCCGCCCGAGGATTCCGCCGACGCCCCCAGGTGCCGGCCTCTTTGCAGGACACCTTCATGTCGCAACAATCCCGCTCCCTGATGGGCCGACTCGCGGTGGCTACCGCCCTCGCCTCCACCTTGTTGATGTCGGCTCCCGCGCAAGCCGCCGACGTCGGTGTGAGCATCAGCGTCAACCAGCCTGGTTTCTACGGTCGCGTTGACATCGGCGACCAGCGCCCGGTGTTGATCTACCCGCAACCGGTCATCATCCACCAAGGCGCCTACAGCGCGCGCCAGCGCCCCATCTACATGCGCGTGCCGCCAGGCCACTACAAGCAGTGGGCGCGCTACTGCAGTCAGTACAACGCTTGCAACCAGCCGGTGTATTTCGTCAATGGCGGCCGGCCCCACCCCAACGCCTATGCCCCCACCCCGCGACGTGACGATCACCGCATGGACCGCCGTGATGATCGACGCGACGACCGTTGGGACGATCGGCATGATCGGCACGATGACCGCGGCCACCCCGGCAAGGGCAAAGACAAAGACCGGGACCATGGCAACGGTCACGGCCATCGTTGAAGCCTGACCTCCGCTGACCCGGCTGAGCGTTGGGTCAAGCCACCACGGCGCTGTCGATGGGTTCAGACCCCGTCGCGGCGCCGTTTTTTTCGATGCCGCTGCGACCCGACCAGGGCGTCAAACCAGCGGCGCGGCAACCAACGCAAGACCGTGGCCACCACCCCCATCTGCCAGGGGATGACACGCCATCGCTCCCCGGCCGAGATGGACCGGATGGCCCGCTCGGCAAAGGCCTCGGGTGTCATCAAGAAAGGCATGGGGTAATCGTTCTCACGCGTCAGCGGTGTGTCGATGTAGCCCGGCGCCAGCGTCACCACGCGCACGCCATGGGAGCGCAACTCACCTCGCAAGGTTTCGCACAGTTGCACCACGGCCCCCTTGGCCGCGCAGTAGCCTGCATGGCCCGGTAGCCCGCGCACCGACGCCACGCTGGCGATGCCCACCAAGGTGCCACGCCGGCGCATCCGCATGCCCTCGATGAAGGGCTGAAAGGTGGCAGCCAGACCGATCACATTGGTGTCGAGCAGATCGCGCAGCACCGCCAGGTCTTCGGCCAGGCTGAGGTCCACGCCCACGCTGATGCCAGCATTGGCGATCACCACCTCGGGCAGCCCCTGAGCCTGCAGGCAGGCGCGGGCCGCTTCGGCCACCTCGGCCTCGTGGCGCACGTCCGCCTCGTACACGGCCCACTGGTGAGCTGGCCAACCCTGCGCCGTGGCCCACTCCCGCATCAAGGCACCGCGGCGCGCCACCAGCGCCAACCGCCAGCCCGCCTGGGCATAACGCTGAGCCAAGGCCTGTCCGATGCCGCTGGACGCGCCGGTGATGAACACCAGCGGCGCCGCCTCGCCGGGAACCCGTGTCAGATCGCTCACCGGCCCGGCACCTGGTACTGGCCAGTCACCCGACCACCCAGCACCGTCACGCCGGTGCGCTCATCGTGGCGCATGGACTGGCCGCGCACCACATTGCCATCCTGACTCAGGGTGACCGGCTGCTTGGAGCTGACGATGCGCTCGCGCGTGTCCACGCTCAGGCTCTCGCCCTGAAAGCGCACCGGTCCACCGGGCGTACCCGACGCGGGCGTGGCCACCACCAGCGCCCCGCCTCGCAGGGTCACGACCTCGGCCGTCTGATCCGCCTCGCCTTGGCGGGCCGTGGCCCGCAGGCCCTGCCCTTGTTCATCGCGGCCCAGCAGCAGCACCTCATCGATCATGAGCCGGTCGGGCACCGGGTAGTGCCGCATCACCTTGCCATCAACCACGGCTTCCAGGCGCCCAGTGGCGTCAAAACGAGCGACGCGGGCTTCCTGCAACTCATAGTCGGGCGCCGACGACACCACGGCGGCACGCGGCGGGCCTTCGTCTTGTGGCGAAGACTGCACCAGCCACCAGGTGAAACCGGCCAGAGCGGCGGCCGCGAGCACCGGCAAGCTGGCCTGCGCCCGCTCCAGCACCAGCCACCAACGCGCGCTCACGGTCGGACTCCTGGTGCGGTGGTGTCCAACGTTTGCAGATGACCTTGAAGCAGGTCGGCATAACGGCCGGTGGCCCACAACAGCAGATCACAGCATTCGCGGGCTGCGCCTTGGCCGCCGCGCAAGGCGCTGACGTGGTGGGCAATGGCCTTGACCTCGGCGTGCGCATTGGCTGGGGCCACGGCCAAACCGGCACGCACCAGCAGAGGCAGGTCCGGCCAATCGTCGCCCATCACCGCCAGCTCGCTCCAGCTCAGGCCCAGTTGGGCCAGCAACGGCTCGGCCGCCGCCAGCTTGTCATGCGCCCCGAACACGGCATGCACGATGCCCAAATCCTTCAGGCGTCGACGCACTGCGGGCGAATCCCGCCCGGTGATGACGATGGGCGTGATGCCACCCTGGGCCAGCAGCTTGAGCCCATGGCCGTCGAGCGCATGAAAAGCCTTGAGCGTCTCGCCCGCTTCAGAGATGTAGAGCGTGCCGTCGGTCAGCACCCCGTCCACATCGAAGATGGCCGCGCGGATGGCGCGCGCCTGCAGACGCAGGCAGGCCGGAAAACTCAGGGTGGGCACCAGCACTTGCATCAGATCACCTTCGCGCGCATCAGGTCATTGGTGCTGACCGCCCCGACCAGCACACCCGCGCCATCGACCACCAGCAAGGTGTTGATGCGGCGGGCCTCCATCAAGGCCACAGCCTCGGCGGCCAACACCTCCTGGCGGATGGTCAGAGGCGACGGGGTCATCAGCTCGCGCGCGGTGGCGCTGCGCAGCTCCACCCCGGCTTCGATCTTGCGGCGCAGGTCGCCGTCGGTGAACACGCCCAGCACCTGGCCATCGGCCCCCACCACGGCGGTGGCGCCCAGGCCCTTGGTGCTCATTTCACGCATGACATCGCCGAACGGGGCCTCCAAGGCGACGCGGGGCACGGCATCGCCACTGCGCATCACGTCGGTCAAGTGGGTCAGCAGCTTGCGCCCCAGTGAGCCACCCGGGTGCGAGCGGGCAAAGTCCTCGGCCTTGAAGCCGCGGGCGTCCAGCAGCACCACCGCCAGCGCATCGCCCAACGCCATCTGCGCCGTGGTGCTGGCCGTGGGCGCCAGGTTGAGCGGACAGGCTTCCTGCGCCACGGCGCTGTCGAGCACGATGTCGGCATGGCGGGCCAGCGACGAAGTGGGCTTGCCGGTCATCGCCAGCAGCGTCACGCCCTGGCGCTTGAGCACCGGCAGCAGGCCAGTGAGCTCTTCGCTTTCGCCGGAGTTGGAGATCGCCAGCACCACATCGCCAGGCTGGACCATGCCCAGGTCGCCATGGTGGGCCTCGGCGGGGTGCACGAACATCGCGGGCGTGCCGGTCGAGGCCAGCGTGGCCGTGATCTTGCGGCCCACGTGGCCACTCTTGCCCATGCCCATCACCACCACGCGGCCCCGGCAGCTCAGCATGGCCTGCACCGCGCGGGCAAAGGCCTCGCCGGACTCCCCCCGCAGGCGCTCGGCCATGCCATGGAGAGCACCGGCTTCGATGTCGAGGGCTTGGCGGGCCAGCGCCACGATGGCGTCTTGAGAAAGAGGGGTGGCAGACATGGCAATCGGAGAAGTTCAGGACAACGGCCCAGGCCGCACCCTGCGATTTTAGGGACAAGCAGGCCGTGCCGCTGCCCCGCTGCCGTCTTTCACCTGCCGCGCACTCAAGCCGAGGGGATCTGCTTGTGCAGGTTGGCGCGCATGCGCAAGGCCATGATGCTGCCGGCCGCGCGCAACACCTCGATGGCGATGGTTGGCACACGGGCGGCCATCTCTTCAAAACGCGGCAGGCGCAGGGCATAGACCACGCAAGGGGTCATGGCCTCGACGTTGGCGCTGCGCGTGCCGTCGCCAAACAGGCCCGGTTCACCGCAGATGGCGCCCGGGCGCAGGATGGCGATGCGCGATGCGCCCGGCGCCGCGCCGGTGACAAACACCTGCAAGGAGCCTTGGCCCAGGAAATACACGGTGCGATCCAGGTCACCTTGCTTGATCAGCAAATCGCCCGAACGCAGCTCATGACGCGTCAGATACTGGCAAAAGGTACGCCACTGCTGAGGGTCCAGACGCGGACGAAAGGCATCTTCCGTGTTGAGCGTTTGAATCGCCTGAATCAGTTCCGTGGAATCCATCTTCGCCTCTGCGTTCTTATCTGCGGCATATCCGCTTCATTCTTCACATCTTGGAATTTAAACGATCGGACACAAATGGTGTGCGCTATTTGCGCAAAGTGACCTTTTTTGGCATACCGGCCACTCAGGTCATACCCTGAAGGCCGCTGGATGTGCTTACTTGCCAATGCAAAAACGGGTGAAGATTTCACCCAGCAGGTCATCGGCTGAGAACGCCCCGGTGATGGTGCCCAGGGCGTTGTGCGTCAGGCGCAGCTCTTCAGCCAGCAGGTCCAGCGCGCCGTCGTTGAGTGCGGCATGGGCCTGCGCCGCTTCCAGGTGCGCCCGTGCCGTGCGCAGCGCCTGCACATGGCGTTGACGCGCGATGAACACCCCCTCCGGGGCGGCCTGCCAGCCCGCGATGTCGAGCAGGGTCTGACGCAGCGCTTGCAGGCCCTCGCCGGTTTTCGCCGACAAGGCCAGCACCGGCCCCGCGGGCTGCGCACCGGCCTGCACCGCCGTGCTCAAACTGCCCGCATCGGCCTTGTTGAACACATGCACCACCGGCACGCCCTCGGGCAGACGCGCGGCGATGTCGGCATCGGCCTGGGCGTAGACGGGCTCGTCCACCCGCGTGAGGTCGTGCAAAAACAGCACCGCATCGGCCTGCGCAATCGCCTCCCAGCTGCGTGCCATGCCGATGCGCTCGACCTCGTCGGACGCCTCGTGCGCCGCGCGCAGGCCCGCCGTGTCGATCACATGCAGGGGCACGCCCTCAATCTGGATGGTCTCGCTGACCTTGTCGCGCGTGGTGCCGGCAATCGGGGTGACGATGGCCAGCTCGGCACCCGCCAGCGCATTGAGCAGCGAGCTCTTGCCCGCATTGGGCTGGCCGGCCAGCACCACCTGAAGGCCCTCGCGCAGCAGAGCGCCCTGGCGGGCCTGACTCAGCACGGCGTCCAGGGTCTCGGCGACGCGGTCGAGCTTGCCGCGCGCATTGGCCTTTTCCAGAAAGTCGATTTCCTCTTCGGGGAAGTCCAGCGTGGCCTCCACCAGCATGCGCAGGTGGATCAGCCGTTCGCGCAAGGCTTCGATCTCCTGGCTGAACGCCCCTCCCAGCGAGCGGCTGGCCGAGCGCGCCGCCGCCTCGGTGCTGGCGTCGATCAGGTCGGCGATGGCCTCGGCCTGGGCCAGGTCGATCTTGTCGTTCAAAAAGGCACGCTGCGTGAACTCGCCCGGTTCGGCCAGACGCAAGCCGGGCAGACGCACGCGGTCTGTCATCGGATCGACTTCGGCCGCCGCGTCCAGGCAGCGCGCCAGCAGCAGTTGCATCACCACCGGGCCACCGTGGCCCTGCAACTCCAGCACGTCTTCGCCGGTATAGCTGTGCGGGCCGGGAAAGTACAGGGCCAGACCATGGTCGATCGCCTCGCCCTGCGCGTCGCGGAACGGCCCGTAGGTGGCCATGCGGGGTGCCAACTCGCGCCCGCACACCGCCAGCGCCAAAGGCATCAAGCCCTTGCCCGACACCCGCACGATGCCCACAGCCCCGCGCCCCGAGGCCGTGGCCACTGCCACGATGGGCACATTGCGCTCATTGAAGGCCATCTTGCTTTCCCACTCCCACGTGCGCCACGCGCACTGTCAAAGCGCCATTGTCCCCCGAGGCGCCGCACACCCCCAAGCACGGGGCCTTGCGCGCAAACCCCGATGGCCGCATCACCGCCTCGACCTACCCTGCCTCCCACCACACAGAGGAGGAAAGCATCATGTTGCCACTTGTCGCCAGCTGGGGCTTCGTCTTCGGCGCCCTGGGCCTGGGCATCTACAGCGTGCTGCACGCCCAGTTCGACCCTGCCCAGATCGCGCTGACTTTCCTGTTCCCCTACTACCTCCTGTGCACGGCGCTGCAGTACGTGTGGCCCGAGCAGACCAACCGCTTTGAGAAAGGCGAGGTGCTCACCGACAGCCTGCACAACGCGGCGCTGGTGGCCATCACTGGCTTGACCGACTTTTTCATCCATGTGCTGATCGCGGCCACCGGCACCGGCCTGCTGTTTCACTTTGGCGTGCTGCCCGACAGCTGGGCCGCCCACCATCTGCCGCTGTGGGCCCAGGTGCTGATCGCGTGGCTGACCTTCGACTTCATGTTCTACGTCACCCACCGCATGGGGCATGAAATCGACGTCCTGTGGCGCCTGCACAGCGTGCACCACTGCGCCCACCGCCTGAGCGTGCTCAACGCCAGCCGCGCCCACCCGCTCGACCTGATCTGGCGGCGCCTCATCCCGGTCTTCGTCACCTTCCAGACCGGGGTCAGCCCGGAGGCCTTCATCATGAGCGGCATGATCAGCAGCGTACTGGCCACCATCACCCACATGAACGTGCGCTTTCGCTTCGGCTGGCTCAACTACCTGATCGGCACCAACGAGATCCACCGCTGGCACCACTCCAACCAGCTGCACGAAGCCCAGAACTACAGCGTCGTCATGCTCTGGGACCACCTGTTTGGCACCTTCGTCTACCCGAAGCACCGCCGCCTCCCCACCCGGATGGGCCTGTTCAACGAACATGCCTACCCCGTGCACCACTACCTGGGCCAGTTGCTGCTGCCCCTGACCTGGTCGCGCATGAAAGAGCGTCAGGCGCAGGCGGGCAACGGTCAGGATGAGACAGACGCCGGCCCGATGACCCGCATGGCCGATGGCCCCGAGTTCCTCGACACGCTCCCCTTACCGGCCGACCGCTGAAGTCCTTCCCGTACGCGACACTCCCAAACAAAAACCGCCTGGCGCGATGCGCTCAGGCGGTTTTTTTGTCAGCGTGGGCAACGACTTACTTCGTCACACCCAGCTGGCGGTTGATCATCCATTGCTGGGCGATCGACAGGATGTTGTTCGTCAGCCAGTACAGCACCAGGCCGGCTGGGAAGAAGAAGAACATCACGCTGAACAGCAGCGGCATGATCCACATCATCTTGGCCTGCAAAGGGTCCGGCGGCGTCGGATTCAGCCAGGTCTGCAACAGGGTCGACAGCGTCATCAGGGCCGGCAGCACGAAGTACGGGTCCTTGATCGACAGGTCGGTGATCCAGCCGATCCAGGGCGCATTGCGCATCTCGACCGACGACAGCAGCACCCAGTACAACGCGATGAACACCGGGATCTGGATCAGGATGGGCAGACAGCCGCCGATCGGGTTGACCTTCTCCTCGCGGTAGATCTTCAGCATCTCCTGCTGCATCTCCTGCGGCTTGTCCTTGAGGCGCTCGCGCATCGCCTGGATGCGCGGATTGAGCGCCTTCATCTTGCCCATCGAGCGGTAGGCGCTGGCGTTGAGCCAGTAGAACGCCGCCTTGAGCAAGACCACCAGGGCCACGATCGACCAACCCCAGTTGCCCAGCAGGCTGTGCAGCCAGTTCAGCAGCCAGAACAGCGGCTTGGCCATCAGGTGGGTCCAGCCATAGTCCTTGACCAACTCCAGGCCCTCGGCCAGCTTGGCCAGCTTGACCTCTTCCTGCGGGCCGACCAGCAACTGCGTCTCAACCGCCTTGGACTGACCCGGGGCCACTTCGCCCACCGGGAACAGCATGCCCAGGGCATACAGGTTGGTGTCGATCTTTCGAGCGTAGAACTCACGCGCGGTCTTATCGTGGTTCAACCAGGCGGCGGTGAAGTAGTGCTGCACCACGGCCACCCAGCCGTTGTCGGCACTCTTTTGGAACTCGGCCTCGTTCTTCTCGATCTGGGCGAACTCGACCTTCTGGAACTTCGACTCACCCGTGTACACGGCGCCACCCAGGTAAGCCTGAGGCGCACCGATCATGGTGGGGCCTTCGGCTGCGGGGACCGAGCCATCGCGCACCAACTGCACATACAGCTGCGGGTTGACGGCCACCGCCGAGGCGTTGACCACTTCCTGCTTCACATCGATGGCGTAGTTGCCACGGTGGAACGTGAAAGTCTTGACCAATTGCACGCCGGCCACCGGGGCCGACGCCATCTTGACGACCAGGTCCTGGGCGCCATCGGCCAGTGCACGCTCGGTGCTCAACACCGTGAACGGTGTCTTGTGGTTAGGCAGGCCGGTGCTGGCGATCAGACCCGACTCGGCCACATAGGTGTGACCGGTGGTGCGGTCCAGCAGAATCATGTTCTGCTTGAAGTCATGCTGAGCGCGGTGCTGCAGCAGTTCGACCTTGACCAGGCTGCCGCCCAGCGTGTCGAACGTCGCCTTGACCACATCGGTGGTCACGGTGATCAGCTCGCTCTGCGGGACGACCGGCGCACTGGCCGCGCCCTCAGCCGGCACCGCAGCGCCCGGTGTGCCCAGTGCCGCGCTGGGCGTGGGCAAGGTGGCAGACGAGCCCGGACCCGACGACGCGGGAGCCGAAGCCACCACCGGTGCGGGCGCGAACAAGGAAGGTTGGCCACTGTGACGCAGCCAGCCATCCCACAACATCAGCAGTGAGACGGCAAAGACCGACCACAGCAGGGTGCGACGCAGATCATTCATGGGCGATTGGAATCCGACGAAGGGTTGCAAAAACGGGACAACAGACGCGGCGCCTGGTCGGGCACCGGGTCAGGGCCACCCGGACAACCCGGGTGACAACGCAGCAGACGCCGTGCCGCCAGGTAGGAACCTGCGGCCGGACCATGACGCTCCAGCGCCTGCAAAGCATATTGGGAACAGGTGGGCGTGAAACGACAGGCCGACCCCAGCCAGGGGCTGAGGAAGAGCCGATACGCCTTCACGACCCCCATCAGCACCGCGTTGAGGCCAGCGCACAGCGCAGCCAGACCCTTGCGGAGCACATGGAGGAGCGTGTGCATCATGCCGTACTCCGGGCCAGACGCGACCAGAGCTCGTCCAGTTCGTCGCGCACGGCGACGTTCAGGGCCGGGGACGCCGCGCTGGGAAAGAGCTGGCGATCAAAAGGCGCCTTCAGGCGCACGACCCAACCATCGACCTCGTCGCCATGGCGCCCGGTCGCCCAGATGCCGGGCCCATGACGGCGCAGGGCCTCACGGACCTGGTGACGGATCAGGGAGCGGGTCACCGAACGGCGTGCCTGCTTTTTAGGCAGCACCAAGCCCAGTCGCCAGCCCGCTGGGCCAGAACTGGGCAAAGTGAGTGCACACTCATCCACACACAGCGGTGCCTGCAACCCCTTGTCTGTGGACAAAGGGGCTGGACAAGCGAGCGCATCAGGCTCGGACCCTGCCGAAGCAGCATCCGCAGCACGCACCAGCGGCAGCGCATGCAAGACGAAATGCGTCGTGCGCGAAACCGGGCGCGAACCCAAAGCCCTCTGAAAATCAGCAGCTTTCAGGCTGGGTGGCCGCACGGTGTGTCACAAAGGTCAAGTCGAAACAAAGCCGGGCATGGGCCCGGCCTCGTTCACACCTGTACTGGTCAGACGCCCTCACGGCACCGACCAGACCGGGGCGGGAAATTACAGACCCAGACGCTTGCGGCCCTTGGCACGACGGTTGGCGATGACCTTGCGGCCACCCTTGGTCTTCATGCGCACCAGGAAACCATGGGTGCGGGCGCGGCGGGTCTTGGAGGGTTGGTAAGTACGCTTCATGAGATGGTCCTTCATGAGGCCGCACCTCAATGGGAGCGGCCTTATCTGTTATCTGTAATCCCTGATGCGATGCAATTGCCGCCCAGGTGGCACCCGGCCCAACTTCATGCCAAAGCATTCTGCTGACCGGACGAACCCGCGATTACAACAGGTTTTTGCTTACGGGTCAATGCCTTTGCCGTCCAAGTCACGCAGCGGCATCGAACCGGCACGGCGCGAGCAGGTCGCTGCAAATCACAAACCCCGGGAAAAAACTGTGGATAACCTGTCAATGACCTGTGCTCATGCGCTTAGAATTCGCTCCCCGAAGACAGACTTGTCCACACATGAGTGCCGCCGAATTGACCGCCGCCGGCCAGAGCCCCAACGACCCCGCCACCCTGTGGCAACGGACCTGTGAGCGCCTGGCCACCGAGCTGCCTGAACAGCAGTTCAACACCTGGATCCGCCCCCTGCCGCCGGCCGAAGTGAGCCAGGCCGAGGGCACCACCCTGGTGTCGGTGCGCGTGGCCAACCGCTTCATGCTCGACTGGATCCGCACGCAGTACAGCGCGCGCCTGGAAGTCATCCTGCGTGATTTGCAAGCCGGCGAGATCCGGCTGGAGCTGGCCCTGGCGCCTCGCATGGCCGCACCGGCCGGTGGCCTGCGCCCCGGCATGGTCATGCCCGGTCGCGCCCTGCCCTCCAATGCCCAGTCGGGTGCGGCCTTGCCATCGCACATGGCCCAGGCTCAGGCCGCCAACCAGGGTCCGGCGGGCGCGGCCTATCCACAGACCTCGGAGCCTGCGCGCACCAATCGGGCACAACCTCAGGTCATGGGCCTCAATCCGGCGCTGACCTTTGACAACCTTGTGCCCGGTCGCGCCAACCAGATGGCCCGCACCGCCGCACTGCACGTGGCCGGCGCCCCCGGCCAGATGTACAACCCGCTGTTCATTTACGGCGGCGTGGGTCTGGGCAAAACCCACTTGATGAATGCAGTGGGCAATGCACTGCTGGCCGACAAGCCCGATGCACGCATCCTTTACCTGCACGCCGAGCAGTTCATCTCGGATGTGGTCAAGAACTACCAGCGCAAGACCTTTGACGAACTCAAGGCCAAGTACCACCAGCTCGATCTGCTGCTGATCGACGATGTGCAGTTCTTCGCCGGCAAGGACCGCACGCAGGAAGAGTTTTTCAATGCGTTCGAGGCCCTGCTGGCCAAAAAAGCGCACATCATCATGACCAGCGACACCTATCCCAAGGGCCTGGCCAACATCGATGAACGCCTGACCTCGCGCTTTGACGCCGGCCTGACCGTGGCGATTGAGCCGCCCGAGCTGGAAATGCGTGTGGCCATTCTGATCAAGAAGGCCGCACAAGAAGCGATCGAGATGCCCGAAGACGTGGCTTTTTTCGTGGCCAAGAACGTGCGTGCCAACGTGCGCGAGCTCGAAGGCGCGCTGCGCAAGGTGCTGGCCTTTGCGAAGTTCAGCCACAAGGAGATCACGATCAACCTGGCGCGGGAGGCCCTCAAGGACCTGCTGTCGATCCAGAACCGTCAGATCTCGGTGGAAAACATCCAAAAGACCGTGGCCGACTTCTACAAGATCAAGGTCGCGGACATGTATTCGAAAAAGCGCCCGGCCTCGATTGCCCGCCCGCGCCAGATCGCCATGTACCTGGCCAAGGAGCTGACCCAAAAGAGCCTGCCCGAGATTGGCGAGCTGTTTGGGGGCCGCGACCACACCACCGTGCTGCACGCCGTGCGCAAGATCGGGGGCGAGCGCGGCAAGGATTCCGAGCTCAACCAGCAACTGCACGTGCTGGAGCAGACGCTCAAAGGTTGAACCCGCCCACAGGCAGGCAAGGCACCCCAAAAATCAGAGGCTTCGGCCTCTTTTTTTTCGCCCTGTCAAGCCAACAAGTCTGTGGGCAACTTTCGAACAAGTGAGGGCTTATCCACAGGCCAGGCGGTTTTTCAGGAGTTGTTGTCGTTGGCCCCTCTCACGAAGGGCCCTGGCCTCCACACGCTTGTCCTGATGCCAAGTCCTTGATCTGACAAGACAAAAAACGACTTGTGCACAGTTTGAAGGCCTCTCTACTACTACCACCAGTTAGAAAGATGAAGATGGTTATGAAGACAGTGGCGCGGTCAAGGCTTCAAAAAAAACGCCCACCCGCCCCCTCATGACCGACATCTTTGTCAAAGCCAGTGAGTTGTCAGATCCGCTGTTCTGTTTTCTGCGGTTAAGGCGTTGACACACAGACAGTCGGCGACTGTCAAGACAACAAGGTTGTGGACAAAAGCCGAACAAGTCATCACTTGTCCACAGGCGTGGCCTTGTTCTCAAAGTTGTTGGGGTTTCGCGCTGCGGCAATCAACCCCTGCTTCCACACCGTTGAGGTCAACGCATGTTCTTGATCTGAAAAGACAAAAATGACTTGTCCACAGTCAGAGGGGCCCTCTACTACTACGACGAATTAAAAAGGTAAGAAGAGTTATGAATACAGTGCAGCGCCCGCGCCGCACAAAAAAACAGCCTGACGGTCCGCGTGACGCCCAAGTGCGCAATCTGGTCACTGCGGGAATGCTTGGTCCACGGAGGCAGTGCGAACCGAGGTACGATTGAAGGTCTAACGGGAAAGACTTCAGATGATTGTGTTGAAAGCAGCTCAGGAAAAAGTTCTTGCCGCCCTGCAATCGGTGGCCGGGATCGTGGAACGCCGTCACACCCTGCCCATCCTGGCCAATGTGCTGCTTCGCAAACAGGGCGCCGAGCTGGAGCTCATCACCAGCGACCTGGAAATCCAGATTCGCACCACGGCACAACTCGACGGCGATGAAGGCAACTACGCTATCACCGTCGGCGCCAAGAAGCTGGGTGACATCCTCAAAAGCCTGCCCTCGGACCAGATCGTCTCGCTCACGGCCAACCAGACCAAGCTGACGCTGCAAGGCGGCAAGAGCCGCTTCACGCTGCAAAGCCTGCCGGCCGAAGACTTTCCGCTGGTGCAGGAAGCGGCCGACTTCGGCCCAGCGTTCAACGTGCCGCAAAAGACGCTGAAGCTGCTCATCAGCCAGGTGCACTTCGCCATGGCGGTGCATGACATCCGCTACTACCTCAACGGCATCCTGTTCGTGGCCGAAGGCAAGACGCTGACGCTGGTGGCCACCGACGGCCACCGCCTCGCCCTGTCGCAGGCCACGCTGGACGTCGAGATGCCCAAGCAGGAAGTCATCCTGCCGCGCAAGACAGTGCTGGAGCTGCAGCGTCTGCTGAAAGACGACAGCAAGAGCGAGGAAGAGCAGCTCATCGAGATGCGCTTTGCCGGCAACCAGGCCAAGTTCAGCTTTGGCGGCCTGGAATTCGTGACCAAGCTGGTCGAGGGCAAGTTCCCCGACTACAACCGCGTCATCCCCAAGAACCACAAGCACCACATCACGTTGGGCCGCACCACCTTGCTGGCCTCGCTGCAACGTGCCGCCATCTTGACGAGCGAGAAGTTCAAGGGCGTGCGTTTATCCTTCGCGCCGGGCCTGATGGGCATTGCCTCGAGCAACGCCGAGCAGGAAGAGGCCAAGGAAGAACTTGAAATCGACTACGGTGGCGACAGCTTCGAAATCGGCTTCAACGTGGGCTACCTGATGGACGTGCTGGCCAACATGAGCCAGGACATGGTGACCGTCTCGCTGCAGGATGCCAACAGCTCGGCGCTGATCACCAACCCCGAGTACGAAGGCTTCAAGTACGTCGTGATGCCGATGCGCATTTAACGTAAGCCATCGCAAAATTAGCCCCTTGCCGCAGGGGATAGAATGAGGGTCCCGCATTGTCAAATGCCGGGACCTTTTTCATCTCTGGGCCCCCCACCGCTGGTCCCACCTTACCTAGCGCTTGTACCCATGACCGACGCCATCATCCCCGATCAACAGCCCGAACAGCAGCCAGACCAGCCCATCGAGGTGCCTGTGCCGCAGACCGAGGCTCAGATTTCGGCGGGCTACGGTGAAGGCAGCATCCAGATCCTCGAAGGTCTGGAAGCCGTGCGCAAGCGCCCGGGCATGTATATCGGCGACACGTCCGATGGCACCGGTCTGCACCACCTGGTTTTCGAGGTGGTCGACAACTCCATCGACGAAGCGCTGGCGGGCCACTGCGACGACATCGTCGTCACCATCCACACCGACAACTCGATTTCGGTGACCGACAACGGCCGGGGCATCCCGACCGGCGTCAAGATGGACGACAAGCACGAGCCCAAGCGCTCGGCCGCTGAAATTGCGCTGACCGAGTTGCACGCCGGGGGCAAGTTCAACCAGAACAGCTACAAGGTTTCGGGCGGCTTGCACGGTGTGGGCGTGTCGTGCGTGAACGCGCTGTCCAAGTGGCTGCGCCTGACAGTGCGCCGCGATGGTCAGGCTCACCTGCTCGAGTTCAAGCAGGGCGTGCCGCAAAACCGCGTGCTCGAAGTGCGCGACGGTTTCGAGATCAGCCCGATGAAGGTCACGGGTGAGACGGACAAGCGGGGCACCGAGGTGCACTTCTTGCCCGACGAGACCATCTTCACGAACATCGATTTTCACTACGAGATTCTGGCCAAGCGTCTGCGCGAGCTGAGCTTCCTGAACAACGGCGTGAAGATCCGCCTGGTCGATGAACGCAACAACAAGGAAGACAACTTCGCCTATGCCGGCGGGGTCAAGGGCTTTGTGGAGTTCATCAACAAGGGCAAGAACACCCTGAACCCGAACATCTTCCACGCCCAGGGCGACAAGATGTCGGAACACGGCACCAACGTCAGCGTTGAAGTGGCGATGCAGTGGAACGAGAGCTACAACGAGAATGTGCTCTGTTTCACCAACAACATCCCGCAACGTGACGGTGGCACCCACCTGACCGGCCTGCGCGCCGCGATGACCCGCGTCATCAACAAGTACATCGAAGACAACGAGCTGGCCAAGAAGGCCAAGGTCGATGTGGCCGGCGATGACATGCGCGAAGGCCTGGCCTGCGTGGTGTCGGTGAAGGTGCCCGAGCCCAAGTTTTCGAGCCAGACCAAGGACAAGCTGGTCAGCTCGGAAGTGCGCGCGCCGGTGGAAGACATCGTGGGTCGCCTGCTGACCGACTGGCTGCTGGAAAATCCGATCGACGCCAAGATCATCTGCGGCAAGATCGTGGAAGCGGCCCGTGCGCGTGAAGCGGCCCGCAAGGCCCGTGAGATGACGCGTCGCAAGGGCGTGCTGGACGGCATGGGCCTGCCCGGCAAACTGGCCGACTGTCAGGAAAAAGACCCCGCGCTGTGCGAAATCTACATCGTGGAGGGTGACTCCGCCGGAGGCTCGGCCAAGCAAGGTCGTGATCGCAAGTTCCAGGCGATCCTGCCGCTGCGCGGCAAGATCCTGAACGTCGAAAAAGCCCGCTACGAAAAGCTGCTGACCAGCAATGAAATCCTCACGCTGATCACGGCTCTGGGCACCGGCATTGGCCGTGGCGCTGGCACCGACGACTTCAACCCGGACAAGCTGCGCTACCACCGCATCATCATCATGACCGACGCGGACGTGGACGGCGCCCACATCCGCACCCTGCTGCTGACCTTCTTCTTCCGTCAGATGCCGGAGCTGGTCGAGCGCGGCCACATCTACATTGCCCAGCCACCGCTCTACAAGGTCAAGCACGGCAAGCACGAGCAGTACCTCAAGGACGCCAGTGCGCTGGACGAGTACCTGATGAAGGTGGCGTTGGACGGTGCCGTGGTCGAGCCCGGTGCCGGCAAGCCGGCCATCAGTGGCGAGGCCCTGGGTGAGCTGGCCAATGCCTATGTCATTGCCCACAGCGTGGCCGAGCGCCTGAGCAACTGGATGGACGTAGAAGCACTGCGCGCCATGGCCAATGGCCTGACGCTGAACCTGGACACCGAAGCCGATGCCCAAGCCAGTGCCGCCGCACTGAAGGCTGCGCTGGTCAATGCCGAGGTGACCGCCGAGGTGGACCCGCGCACCGACAAGCACCTGCTGCGCATCAGCCGCATCTTCCACGGCAACACCAAGTACAGCATCATCACGGCCGACTTCGTGCATGGCGCCGACTACGAAGCGCTGAGCAAGGCGGGCCTGACCTTCAAGGGCCTGCTGAGCGAAGACGCCGTGGTGCGCCGCGGTGAAGGCGAGAAGGCCAAGGAAAGCAAGGTCACCGACTTTCGCGCCGCCATGGCCTGGTTGCTGCAGCAAGCCGAAAACTCGGTGGGCCGCCAGCGCTACAAGGGCCTGGGTGAGATGAACCCCGCTCAGCTGTGGGAAACGACGATGGACCCGACCGTGCGCCGCCTGCTGCGCGTGCAGATCGAAGACGCCATCGAGGCGGACAAGGTGTTCACGATGCTGATGGGCGACGAGGTCGAGCCGCGTCGGGAGTTCATTGAGACCAATGCGCTGCGGGCGACGAACATCGACGCTTGACGATGTCGGGTGACACGACAAGTGAAAACCTCGCCGAGTTGGTGAAAAATTGCTGCCACGGGTAGTGAAAAATGCTCGCATGTGCAACAAAAAGCCCGGCTATCCCGGGCTTTTTGTTTGAAAGGAAATATCGAGCAAGTCAGTCCTTCTGCGCTTTCCAGGATGGAGCTGCTGATCGCGTCACAACGCCGAGCTGCGGCGACCCTGGGCGTAGTCAACGATCTGCGGCAGGGTGATCCCGCAGCCGATCGGCGCTCGCTGCAATGACCAGCGTGATGGCCGCAGGCAGCACCCAGCCCATGGTCACGTCGGCCAGCGGCAAGCTCTGAAAGAAGCGGGTGGCGAGGTCGCGCGCCGCGCTCAGGCTCTGCCAGGCCACGCCTTCGGCGGGCAGGAACGTCAGGGCCTGTGCCACCCATTGACCGATGCCTGCTGCATTCAGCCCATCGGCTGCACCGAACACGCAGGTCACGGCCATGACGGGCCGAAACACTCGCTCTGGCACGTGCCACAAGCCATCGGCGAGGTTGAGCACCACCAGCATGATGGCCAGCGGATACAGGCCCATCAGCACCGGAATGGAAAACTGAATCAGCTGGGTGAGCCCGGCATTGGAGATGAGCAGGCTCAGCAGCACGAAGACGGAGGCAACCCGCCGGTAGGGCTGCCCGAGCAGTTCACCGAAGAACTCGCCGCAGGCCGCCATCAGGCCCACGGCGGTGGTGAGGCAGGCCAGCACGATGACCACCGACAGCAGCAACAGGCCCGGTGTGCCAAACGTGTGCTGCACATAGCGTGTCAGCAACTCGCCCCCATTGCTCACGCCTTGCGCCAGGATGTGGCTGCCGGCGCCCAGGTAGAACAGCGAGAGGTAGACGAGCGCCAGCGCCGTGGCGGCGATCAGCACTGCGATCACGGAGTAGCGGGTGACCAAACGGCGCTCGAACACGCCACGGTCTCGCACCGCCGTGGCAATCACAATGCCAAAGACCAGCGCGCCCAGCGCATCCATGGTCAGATAGCCTTCCAGGAAGCCCTTGAGCAGGGGCTGGGCCACGTAGTCGCCCTGGGGCGGGGCCACCGGGCCGGCGGGCAGCCACAGGCCGGCGGTGCCGAGCAGGATCAGCGCTACGATCAGTACCGGGGTGATGAGCTTGCCCACCATGTCGATGAGGCGGCCGGGAAAGAGCACCAGGGCCCACACCAACAGGAAAAAGACGCTGGTGTAGACCGACAGGGCCAAGGGGCTCATGCCGCTGAAGGGGCTGATGCCGATCTCGAACGAGGCCACCGCTGCACGCGGGGTGGCAAAGAGCGGGCCGATCACGAGGTACACGGCCACCGCCAGCGCGGTCCCGGCGGTCTGACCCAAGGGCGCGGTGAGGGCAGGCATGCCGCCGCCCACCCGCGCCAGCGCCACCACGGTCAACAAGGGCAGGCCCACGGCGGTGATCAGAAAGCCGATGGCGGCGGGCAACAGATGTTCGCCGGCCTGGAGCCCGGCTATGGGCGGAAAGATGATGTTGCCAGCGCCCAGAAACAGCGCAAAGGTCATGAACCCCAGTGCCAACAGATCGAAATGATTCAGACGCGCCATGTGCATGCTCAGAGCTAAGGGCGTCAGCATACTGGCTCAGGCGGTCAACGCCCTGTGCGCGCGCTCAACGCGCATGCCCAAAAATCTTGCCCAGAATCAGCCGATCACGCAGTCGAACGGGGAGGCGGTTGAGCCAGACACGGGCTTTCGCGGTGCGGCCGATGACATAGCGGGCACGTGGGGCCTTGTCGCACACGGCGTGCGCCACGGCGGCGACGACCTCGTTGAGCGGGGTGCCGCGCTCCTCGTCAGCGTAGCGTTCATAAAAGGCCACCAGCGGGCGGTACAGCAATTGCAATTGCGTTGGCTGCGCGTTGTTGATGGCGGCGCTGGTGTTCAGCGCCTTGGACCAGATCGGTGTGTCGATCTTGCCCGGTGCCACAGACGCCACCCGCACGCCAAAGGGCGCCAACTCCACCCGCAAGGATTCGGTGAGCCCCTCCACCGCGAACTTGGAGGCCGAGTAGGCGGTCAATCCGGGCGCCGCAAACCGCCCCGAAATGGAGCTGACATTGACGATGCGCCCCCGAGCCTGCCGGATCAAGGGCAGGAAAGCGCGTGTGACGGCAAAGGTGCCCAGCACATTGACCTGAAACAGCGCCTCGACATCGGCTTGCGGTGTGGTCTCCAGCGGGCCACTGAAGGCCACGCCTGCGTTGTTGACCAAGGCGTTCAACTGCCCTTGCGTGTGCGCTTGCACCACGGCCAGCGCCGCTTCAATCGTGTCTGGGCGTGTCACGTCCAGGATCAAGGGGACCAGGTGGCCCACCGATTGCGCGAGCAAGGCCTGCGCATCCTGACGACGACGTACCCCGGCAAAGACCTCAAACCCCTGCCGCTCGAAATGCAGCGCCAGGGCCAGACCGATGCCGGACGAGGCGCCGGTGATCAGCATCGATGGGCGCTCGCTCATGTGCCCGCCCCCGCGTGCGCCACCGACTGAAAGTAGTGCGCGAAGCGGCGCTGAGCTTCGTCCATGGGCACGGGTGACGTCAGGCCAAAATCACGCTGGGCCGCACGGATGTCGAAGTAATGGTCTTTGGCGCATACGGCGGCCAGGAGCCGTGTCAGCTTGGGCTCACTCAACCAGGGCATCACTGCCGAGACGGCCTCTGACACCGCGCCCAAGACGTAGGCGGCACGGTAGGACACCTGCCGGGTGACCGGCGGCAAGCCGATGGACGCAAACAGGCCATCAATCCAGGGCCACATCTCGACGGGCTCGGGTTCGTTGACGAAGTAAACCTTGCCACCCACTTGCGTCGAATCGGCCGCCTGCAGATGCGCCGCTGCCGCGTTCTCGACATAGCTGACGCTGATCTTGTTGCGGCCGCTGCCTACCCGGATCAGCTGGCCCGCGCGGTGTCGCTGAATCAGCAGTGCGAAGAGCTGCGTGTCACGCGGACCCCAGATGGCATGAGGCCGCAGGGCCGTTGTGACCAGTCCATGCGGGTTGTGGGCCGCCAACACCATTTGCTCAGCCAGCATCTTGGTGTGCTGATAGGCGCTGATGATGCGGGTGGGCAAGGGGGCTCGTTCATCCACCCCAGAGAGGTCGTCAAAGCCCACCAGCACGCTGGGTGAGCTGGTGTAGACCAGCTTGTGGACGCCGTGCGCGAGACAGGCATCGATCACGTTTCGTGTGCCGACCACATTGGTGCGGTGAAAGTCCGCGTAGCGCCCGGTCGGTCCGGTTTTGGAGGCCACATGGAACACCCGCTCGATGCCCTGGCAGGCCGCTTTCACGGCCTCGCGATCACCCAAGTCTGCCTGGATGAGCCGAACGCCCAGGGGGTGCAATGCGGGATGGCTCCCTCGGCACAGCACGGCCACCTCATGTCCTTGGGCCAGCAGCCCCTCCACGATGTAGCGGCCCAGAAAACCGCCCCCGCCGGTCACCAACGTCTTCATGACGGTACCCCTTTGTCCAACTGCAACTGCGCCCATCGGGCCAAAATGTGCCGCTCAATCTTCGAGTTGTGACGACGGTCGACCGGGAAGGCGTGCGGGTAGGTCAGCACATGGCGCACCGGAAACCCAAAGCCATGGAGCTTGTCCTTGAAGGCCTGTATCCGGGCGGCATGGATGCCGGCCAGATGTTCGGGGTAGAACTCCACCACCATGCACAGCTGGGCTTGCCCATTGACCTGCACCTCGACCAAGGCCGAGCGCCAGACCTCCAGCTCGGCATTCAAGATTTCTTCGGCAGGCACGGAAAAATAGCGCTGCCCGTCTGCGTGGACGATGTGTTTGATCCGACCACAGCACCACAAGCGCCCCTGGGCATCGAAGTAGCCGGCGTCCCCCGTGCGGTGCCAAAATGGATCCAACTGGTCGCCGTCATCGGCCTGGATCTTGGCCAGCGCGGTGTTCTCAGGGTCGTTGTGATACGCCTGCGACACCAAGGCACCGCGCACCACGATCTCGCCAATGACCCCGTCTGGCAGGAGCGTGACATCCTGCCAATGTGGCAAGCGTTGCGCGTCGATCTCGATGATCTTGACGGTCAGCCCCGGCACCACGCGCCCGACGCAGGTGCCATGACCGCTGGCCGACAGGGCCGCGGTGTCACGCTCGATCTCGCGCGCATCGATGCTGCTGATCGGTGTGACCTCGGTGGCCCCGTAGGGGGTGACCATGACGCCATGGGGCAGCAAGTGTGCCAGGCGCGCGAGCATCGTGTACGGGATGGGCGCACCGCCACTGAAGGCACGCTTGATCGTGGACAGGCGAACGCCCTGGGCCACGCAATGGCGGCTCAAGCGCTCCCACACGATCGGCGAGGCAAACCCCGACGTGATGCCGAAGTCTTCAATGGTTTGCACCAGGTTGTGGGGGTTGCAACGCCCCGGATGCAGGGAGCCCATGTCCGGGATCACACTGGTCTGCCCCAGACAGGGCCCGATCAAGGTGGCCACCGGAAAGGCCGCCAGCTCCACGTCCTGCGGATCGACCGGGAACAGGGCGCCGAAGTGCGCGATCTGCGCGCCCAGGTTGCGGTGTCTGACCTCCACCCCCTTGGGCGTGCCGGTGCTGCCGCTGGTGAAGAAGATGGCGGCCAGATCCGTCCCCAGCGTCGGCTCGGTGTGGGCGTCGCCCTCGCTTGCATGACGCAGATGGGCCAGCCGGTGGGTGGCGGGCATCCATGCCGAACCGTTGCTGATGAAGGTCTTGACGGTGCGAAACACGTCGCCCAGAAACGGCCTGAGCGCGTGAATCAGCGGCAGCGCGATCACGGCATCGGGCTCGACCTTGCGGATGCAGGCCAGCAGGCGCGTCAAGCCCATCGCCGGATCGATGATGACCGGCACCGCACCGATCTTGAACAGCGAAAAGACGATGACCGGCAGATTCAGATCGGGTTTGACCAGCACCAGGGTCTTGCTGCCTTTGGTGATGCCGATGGCACGCAGGCCGCGCGTCAAGCCTTCGATGTCGGCCTGCAGTTGCCCATAGGTGCGCGTTGCGTACACAAAGCGACCCGCCTTGTCGCGCCCCGTGGCCTGCGCGAGGGCCAGCCTGCGAGGCGAGCGTTCGGCATGGTCTTGCAGCAGCGAGAAGACGTTGAACAAGCCGTCCACGGTCATCGCGCCAGCTGGGCGTTCACTGGGGGAAGGTTCTTTTGAAACGCCACGATGTGCGGCATCCCGAACACCATGATCTGCAGCACATGGGGCCAGACCGAGTCCACCCTGGCGCCAAACTTGCGAACGAAGTACACGCTCTGGCCGGCGTGCGCCACCAAGGACAAGCCCACCACCGCCATCAGCCACGACGGCGGAATCGGTGTGACGGGGTGAATCAGTTCGGCAATGCCCAACAGCCAGCTCAGCCCCACGATGATCTTCATGATCATCAGGCTACGGGTCGAATCCATGAAAAACTCCTGAGGTGATGGGCGTGTCAAACGTCCAGGCGCTTGGCTTGGCGTCGCATGTCCTGCATGGTGATGACGTGGGGGGTGATCTCGCCATGCGTGACACCTGCGGCGTCGCAGATGTAAGCCACCCACAGCGACATGAGGTCCATCGCGGCCTGGCGGTCGGCGTTCAGCGATGGGTGCAACTGCAAGGTGAAGGCGGTGCGCCCTTCCCAGGTGATGCTGCCGGCCGTGATCGGACACACCGCACTGACCGGCGGTGCGCTCAAGAGCCAGGCCCCCGCCAATGCGGCCGGGGCCCCGGCAGGCGTCTGCCACGCGCTCATGTTGGCGTACACGCCAAACCAGGCACGGTTCTTCAAGCGGGTGTACGCCTTCTTGATCATCGAATCGGTGAGGACGCGTGCGAAGTTGGTGTACGACCACGACCCCCACAAGATGCCTTGTTGGTATAGGCCTTTGAGCTGCACAAAGATGTCCCGCGCACTGGGTTGCCCTGACAGGCGGACCGATACCGGTGCTGTGCAGTTGCCCGATTGGCGAGTGATGCCCAGTGAGCGCCGAAAGTCGTGCGGCATCATCCAGACGCGCTCACTGGGCTGAGTGAGGTAACGATCACGGCAGACTTTGTCCAGGCAGGACAGGAAGAACGAGGTTTCACCCACCTCCAGACTGCGGGAGTGCTGCTTGACGCAGGCGCTGTCTGCCTCGGGCATCAGGTAGTACACAAAGCAGGGCTCGACCACGGCGCCGGCACCCAGGGCAGGGCGACGCCAGGGGTAGTCCACCGCACGGCTGTTGTGCAGGTGCAGTTTCAAGGCCTTGAGTCGCCCCCACAAGCCTGGCTTGGGCAGCCGGCTCGGGTTCACTTTGGGCGGGATGACAATGCCGAACGAGGCCAGCACCTTGACGAGCGCACCGATGCCGTCGTCTTTCTCGTGCGAGTGCAAAAACCAGCTGACGTCGGCATGGGCGGGTTGAACCACGCCAATGATCATGTCGATGTCTTCGCCCAGCGCCTTGAGGACGCGATACTTGCGCCCCGACCAATCCGTTGCCATGGTCAGTACACCCAGTTGAAGCAGGTGTAGGACATGCCGGCGGCGGTCATCATGGCCGACACCTGATGGCCTCGCTGGAGGCGACCGTCCTTCTCGGCCGTCGCCAAGGCAGCAGGAACCGAATTGGTGACCAAGTTGCCGTACTCAGGCAGCATGAAGATATAAGGAATCTTCTTGCCCAGCCGTTTCTCGATGTCACGCCACGCGGTCAGGGTATTGGTGTGGGGAATGAACAGGTCCACGCCATCGACGGCAATGGGGTTCGTTCGCATCATGTCTTCGAGATCATCGATGGTGTTGTCCTGCATTTTTTTGCCGTAGGACATGAAGCGCAAACCACCCTTGCCTGCCAATGACAGATCGTTGAAGCGCATGGTTTGAACGTCGTCCTCGCGGACCGGGACGACGCACAAATCTGCAAACTGCGTGAAGGTGCGGTTGGTGTAGGTCCAGGGTTTGTCGGCATCACGGGTCAACACCGTGGCGGTCGAGCCCTCGCCAACGGTGTAGCTGGCAAATGACCATTCCAGATCCGAAAATTCGTTGATCTTGAAACTCTTGTGACCGGGCTGGCCTTCGTGGACGGCATACTCAGCCGTGACGATGAGGATGTTCTTGAACAGACCTGTTTCAAGGAAGGACTGCGCAATCTGCGTGGCACGTGTCCAGCTGCCACACGCTTCGGTGACATCGAAGCACTGGGTGCGGTCCATGCCCATGGCCTTGGCCACATAGAAGGCCATGCCCGGCTCCAGAACGCCCTTGTCGACGCTGGCATGAATCAGCAAATCGATGTCGTTCTTGCCCAGGCCGGCTTTGTCCAGCGCTTCATGGATGGCGCGCTCGGTGTACGTGAAACCCTGCTCATCTTTGGCCAGCCAGCGCCGGTTGACCGAGCCAATGTAGTTGAGGTAGTGCTCAACCGTTTGCGCGGCCTTTTCAAAATCGCCGTCATACCCTTCCTTGCTGTGGTCTGAAAAGATTTTCAGAATCTCAGCGTTTGAAACGGTGCGATCCGGGAAGGAGCAAGCGACGCCAGCGATGTGCATTTTTACAACCGTTCAGTGGGTTCAGTGAATCCGAGCCATGGGGGGACTCGAATGCATGGGGCCATTCAGACCACGGGCGTGATCCGAATGGCGCAAAATGTAGCAGGGCATACCCTGATCAAAAACCCCTCGAACGCGGGCAAATCTGACAATGGACACCTTCAAAATTGGGCTTTTGGTACGATGGGGCGTCGGCGTGTTGCTTTGCCCCAGGCAGGACAACATCCTCCAACGCGCCACCGGGCGCATTCTGTTCGGGTGTTGATGTCCTCTCCTGTTTGGGAACACGAAGTCGCTTTCCTCGCGATCCGCGCACAGGGTCCTGGCGGGCAGAACGTCAACAAGGTGTCCTGTGCGGTGCAGTTGCGCTTTGACGTGCGCGCCTCGTCGCTGTCGTCAGAGGTGAAGGAGCGTTTGCTCGCGCTGTCCGATCAGCGCCTCAACAAGCAGGGTGTGATCGTGATCAAGGCGCAGTCGTCGCGCAGCCTGGAGCAGAACAAGGCCGAGGCACTGGGGCGATTGCAGGCGATGGTGGCCGAAGCCTCGCAGGTGCAGGCGGTACGGCGTGCGACCAAACCGACGTGGGGGTCGAAGCAACGCCGGCTTCAGGGCAAGTCCGTGCGGTCCGAGGTGAAAGCCGCGCGCGGCAAAGTGCGGGACTGAGGGTCTCGGGCCGCAGTTGCATCGCACTAGGGCTCAGAGCGCTCGGTTGACAGGGGGATGACCGCGGGGGGCGTGACCTTGCGCAGCAAGGCGGGGATGCTTTCGGGCGGCAGCGGCCGACTGAACAGGAAGCCCTGCAGCAGGTCGCAACCGGCCCGTTTGATGAATGCCTGCTGGACCTCGGTTTCCACCCCTTCCGCCACGGTTTGCAGGCGCAGTTTGCGAGCCAGTCCGATGATGCTCTCCACCATGGCGGCGGCATCGGCGTTGTCGGCCATGTCCACGATGAACGATCGATCGATCTTGATCTGATCAATGGGAAACCGGCGCAGGTAGGCCAGTGAGGAATAGCCGGTACCGAAATCGTCTACCGAGATCAGCACGCCCAGTTGCTTGAGCTCGCCCAGGATCGAGGCGGCGGCTTCGGCGTCCTCCATCACGGCGCTTTCGGTGATCTCCAGCTTGAGCAGGTGAGCGGGTAGCCGGTGTTCTGCCAGGCACCGGCGCACGGTGTCTGCCAGGTTGCGGTCGCGAAGCTGGCGTGTGGACAGGTTGACTGATACGCAGAGCTCGATCCCCTCCTGCAGCCAGCGTTGGGCTTGTGCGCACGCGGTGTGAAGCACCCATTCCCCAATGGGCACGATCAGGCCCGTTTGCTCGGCCACCGGGATGAACTCTGCTGGCGACACCAGGACATCGTCCTGTCCGCGCCAACGCAGCAGGGCCTCGGCCCCGACCACCTGCCCTGACCTCAGATCCAGCAGGGGCTGGTAGTGCAAGGTCAGCTTGTTCTGTCCCAGGGCCTGGCGCAGACCGGACTCCAGCTCCAGTCGACGCATGGCCTCGACATTCATGTCGCCGGTATAGAAGCAGAACGCCTTGCCGCTGGTTTGCTTGGCCTTGTACATGGCCGCATCGGCATTGCGAAGCAAGGTGTCGTAGTCCTCGCCGTCGGCCGGAAACACACTGATGCCGATGCTGCCGGAGAGGTCGATCTCCCGGCCACCTGCCGAAATCGGCTGTGCAATGGCCTGCAGCACCTGGCTGGCCATCAGCGAGGCGTCCTGCAGTCCCGCCATGTCAGAGAGCACGAGCACAAACTCGTCGCCACCGAGCCGCGCCAGGGTGTCGCGTTCGCGGATGCAGCCTTTGATGCGCTCGGCGATGACGCACAGGATGGTGTCGCCGACGCCGTGGCCGAGGCTGTCGTTGATGCGTTTGAAGTCATCGAGGTCGATGAACAGCAGGGCCACGAAGTGCTTGTGATGCAGCGCGTGGGCAATGGCTTGGCCGGTGCGGTCGCGCAGCAGGTTGCGGCTGGCCAGGCCGGTCAGGTCGTCCTGGTTGTTTTGCCGTTCGAGCTGGGCTTCGTAGCGCTTTTGTTCGGTGATGTCGTTGATGATGCCCACGAAATGGGTCGCCCTGCCGCTGGCATCGACCACGGGCGCGATCGACAGTTCGTTCCAGAACAAGCTGCCATCCTTGCGGTAGTTGCGCAGAACGGCTTTGCCCTCGCTGGTGTTTCTCAGCGCAGCATTGATGTCGGAGGTGCCGAACTGTTCGAGGTCGCTGCCTCGCAAAAACCGGGGATCACGTCCGATGACTTCGCTGCGGCTGTAGCCGGTGATGTGCTCGAAGGCAGGGTTGACGTAATGGATGGGATTGCCGTCGGGTGTGATCGCCGTGATCATGATGCCGTTGGCCGATGCCTCCACGGCACTGCTGGTCAGGCGGTTGGCGTCTTCGCTTTGTTGCAGTCGTTCTTCGGCGAGGCGGCGCTTGCGCTCTTTCTCGACATTGTCGAGGGCGAAGGAGATGTTCGAGGCCATTTCGACCACCAGCTCCAGCATGGCCTCATCGAAATAGTCTTTCTCGACGGCAAACAGCGTCAGGGCGCCCACCATCTTGTCGCCGATGCGAAGCGGGACAGAAATGGCAGAGTTCAGGCCAGCCTGGTGCAGCGAGCCGTGAATGGCCTGCAGGCGGGCGTCGCTGGCCAGGTCGTTGCTCAGGTAGACGCGGTTTTCGCTCACCGCCAGCTCCACGGGGGTCCGGATGGTGTCCAGCCAGTCTTCGGCGGAGCCACTCCAGGCCACGGGGGTGATGCGGCCCTGGGCCTGCTCGATCAGGCCCACCCAGGCCATCGCAAACCCGCCGCGCTCCACGGCGGTGCGGCAGATGGTGCGAAAGAGCTCGTCTTCGCCCACCAGATGCACGATGGCCTGATTGGTTTCAGACAGGACCCGGTACAGCAGGTTGAGGCGGCGGACGTTTTGCTCCGAGGCTGCCAGCTCTTGCACCCGCTGTGCCAGTTGCTCGCTGCGCTGCGCCAGCTTTCTGACCAGCACCTCGCTGTGGTGTTTCAGCGCGGTGGCCTCGTCCAGCACCGGTGTGCCCAGCGGCAACGCCCCACCTTGTGCTTTCGCCAGCACCTCATGGAGTCGCTCCATGAAGACATCCGGCTCGGCCGGTTTGACCATGAACGCGTCGGCCCCCAGGTCGAGCGCCAGCCGCTCGTCCTTCGGTTCGGTGTAGGTCGCGGTGTAGACGATGAAGGGAATGTGGGTCAGGCTGGGGTCGCTCTTCCAGTCGCGCAGCAGCGTGTAGCCATCCATCACCGGCATGAGCAGATCGCTGATGACGATATCGGGCGCCTGTTGGCGCGCCGCAGACAAGGCTTCTGCCCCGTTGTGGGCCGTGATCACCTCCAAGCCATGGCCCTGCAGCAATGCGCGGAGCATGTAGAGGTTCTCTTCGAGGTCGTCCACGACCAAGGCACGGGTCATGACGGTGTTCCCAGAAACTGTTCAACCTGTCCCGCAAAGGTGTCTGGATCGATGGGCTTTTCAATGTAGCCGTTGCAACCTGAGGCCATGCAGCGCTCACGGTCGCCCTGCATGGCGTAGGAGGTGACGGCGACGATCGGCACCTGGGTCAGTTTGGGGTTGGTGCGCAGCCGACGCGCCACTTCGTGGCCGTCCATGCCCGGCAGCTGGATGTCGAGCAGGACCAGGTCGGGAACGGCCTGATCGGCCAGCGCCAGGCCGGTGGGCCCATCGGCGGCATGCGCGATGGTCCATCCACGTGCCTGCAGCAGATACGACACGAGGTAGCTGTTTTGCTCGTTGTCCTCGATCAGGAGGATGTGGTGGCTCATGCTGGACTTCCTTGCCCGTCACACGGTAATGTCACGCTGAACACACTGCCTTCACCGAAGCGGCTGCTCACCTCGATGCGCCCACCCATCAGTTCAATCAGACGCTGACAGATGGCCAGCCCCAGCCCGGTGCCTTCGTACCGACGCGTCAGCGCGGTATCGATCTGGCGGAAGGGTTGAAACAGCTCGCTCAGGTGCTCGGGCTGGATGCCCACACCGGTATCGGCCACGCTGACGCGCACGGCGCGCCCGCCTGCCGGTTGCATTTCAGCGTCGCCTTCCACCATTCGCACAGACAGGGTGATGGCGCCGGTATCGGTGAACTTGATGGCGTTGGACAGCAGGTTCAGCAAGATCTGTTCGACGCGGCGGACATCTCCGGTCAAGGGCTCGATGCCATCGGCCATCTCCACGACCAGGGCCAGATTCTTCTTCTCTGCCAAGGGCCGCACGATGCCGACGACCTTGGTAACCGACGTGCTCAGATCGAAGGGCTCGTGAGCGACGGTCAGTTCGCCGGCTTCGATTTTCGAGATGTCGAGCACGTCGTTGATCAGCGACAAGAGATGGCGCGCGCTGTTTTGCACCATGCGGAGCTGCTTTTTCTGCTCGTCGTTGAGCGGCCCGGGTAGCCCCTGCAAGATGATGCCGGTGAAGCCGATGATGGAGTTGAGCGGGGTGCGCAACTCGTGGCTCATGGTGGCCAGGAATGCAGACTTGATGCGGTCGGCCGCCTCGGCGGCGTGCTTGGCCTCGCGCAGGGCCGCTTCGGTGTCCTTGAGGGGGGTGATGTCCACGATGATGCCGACCAGGCCACCGGGTGAGCCGTCGGGCGCCCGAAAGCCGCTGACCGAGTACAGCGTCTGGTGCGCGTGGCCATCGGCAAACGGCATCACGGCTTCGCGTTTCAAGGTCTGCCCGGCCGCCAGCATGGCCGCGTCTTCGGCCTGATAGATTTCGCGGTCGGCTTGCGGCAGGTAAGGCAACTCGAGCACCGTCTTGCCGATGAACTGCTCGCGGGAGACGCCAAACGCCTCTTCATAAGCCCGGTTGCAGCCCCGAAAACGCAGGTTGGCGTCTTTGTAGAAGATCGGGCTGGAGATGTGGTCGACCAGAGCGTCGAGGAAACGCGTGGCTTCAGCATGCGCCTGGGTTCGCTCGGCCACGCGCGCTTCGAGCCGCTGAAACGCTTTCTGCCGCGCGTCAAACTGCTTGCGGATCAACGCCGCGAGCAGCACGGAGGTGATGAGGATGAAGGCCCAGCCCTTGTAAATGGACCAGCGCGTGTGGGTGGCGGTGTCCTGGATCAACGCTTCCAGCAGCGTATCGGACAAAAGGATCCACAGGGCAGAGAAGCCCGCATAGGGCAAGACGACGCGAAGCATGAGCCGGGTGAAATGCGTCATCGACTGGCGTACCCTTTGGTTAAACGCAACCTGGCATGAGGTTGCATTGGCAGAATAACCAAGAAATCAAGGGGCGACAATCAGCGGCATCCCCAGCGTCAGTGCGCCAAGGCCGGTCTCCTGGATGAACGGCTGTGCGGCGGCTCAGACCGCGGCGGCGTACACCACGCGGCCCGCTTCCACCGGGTCACCGGAGCGGTTGAAGGCGTCCACCCACACTTGGTACATGGGCGTGGGCGGCTCTTGCCAAGGGTGGAAGCCGGGCTTGTAGTAGCGCAGGTAAGAGCGCCAGCAGCCCATGAACATGCCGCCTGGGCCATAGACCCAGCCCATGCCCTTGGCAAACAACTTGACGCGTTGCCAGCGGCTGAAACCATCGCGGCGCAGCATGGCGTTGGCGAAGGACAGCACGTTGAAGTTGAAGGCCAGCGTCGTTTCGACCAACGCCAGCACGCGGCGTGGGTACCAGACCTTGGCCACCTTCTGCATCACGTCGAAGGCCACGGCCTTGTGCTCCATTTCTTCCATGGCGTGCCAGGCATACATCGCGAACATGCGCGGGTCGGCTTCGCCCATCACGGCTTTGCGCGTGAACAGGGCCTCGGCCATGATGGCGGTGAGGTGCTCGGAGGCGGCCGTCAGTGCGAGGGTGTGCTTTTTGGGCATGTACTTGCGCAGCACATCAAAGAGCCACCATTTCATGATGCCTTCCAGCCGCGCCACGCGGATGCCCTGCTTGGCCAGGTGCGCGTTGAACTGGCTGTGGACGATGCCGTGCTGACCTTCCTGGCGGATGAAGTCCTTGATCTCGGCCAGCAGTTGCGGGTCGGTGACCTGGTCGCGGAAGTCTCGCACGCAGGAGATGAAGAAGCGCTCACCTTCCGGGAAGATGGTGGACATCGCGTCGCAAAAGCGGGTCTTGAACGGGTCACCACCCAGCCAGTACTTGGGCACCTCGTGGTCGAAACCAAAGGAGAGCTTTTCGCGCGGAACGATGTCGGGGTGGGTCATGGTGAACTTCTGCTTCAGGCGTGAACGGCCACCTGGGAAGGTGCAGCGACAGGATGACGCTGGTGCGGGCTGCTGTCAAACACCAGACAGGGGTCAGCCACCGGGCCGTGGCGCAGCACCTGGGCGTCGTGGTTGGGGTCCATGGCCATCACCCAGGGGCCGCTGGTGCCCTGGCGAGGCAGGCTGGCCAGGGCGCGCTGCACATAGCCCGCGCCAAAGTCGAGCAGCGGGCGGGTGGGCATGTCGGGCGACGGCAGGCGTGGGCGCACCACCGCGTAGCCGTGCTGGTCCATGTGGGCCAGCACACGGCAGAAGTGCTCGCACAGCAGGCCCACCTTGAGCGTCCACGAGGAGTTGGTGTAGCCCACGATGAAGGCGAAGTTGGGCACGTCGCTGAGCATCATCCCCTTGAAGGCGACCTTCTTGGACAGGTCCACCGCTTCCCCGTCCACCGTGAGCGCGATGCCGCCAAACAGTTGCAGGTTCAGGCCGGTGGCGGTGACGATGATGTCGGCCGGCAGCTCCAGGCCCGACTTGAGGCGGATGCCGCCGGCGGTGAAGGTGTCGATGTGGTCGGTGACCACCGAGGCTTTGCCCGCCTTGATGGACTTGAACAGATCGCCATCGGGCACGGCGCACAGGCGCTGCTCCCATGGGCTGTAAGGCGGGTTGAAGTGCACGTCGACCGGGTAGTCCTTGGGCAGCGACACCTTGTTGACGAAGCGGATGACACGACGCGCCGCGTTGGGGTACTTCTGGCAAAAGCGCCAGATGCCGCGTTGCAGGCCGATGTTCTTGCGCCGCGCGAACGCGTAGGCCTTGTCGGCCGGCATCAACTTGCGCGCGAGGTTGGCAATCGGGTCTTTGGAGGGCAGGCTCATCACATAGGTGGGCGTGCGCTGCAGCATGGTGACGTGGCCCGCCGTTTTGGCCATCGACGGAATCAGCGTCACGGCCGTGGCGCCCGAGCCGATCACCACCACGCGCTTGCCGCGGTAGTCCAGGTTCTCCGGCCAGTGCTGCGGGTGGATCACCTGACCCTTGAACTGCTCGATGCCTTCAAAGCGCGGCGTGAAGCCTTGGTCGTAGCGGTAGTAGCCGGCGGCCGAGAACAGCCACTTGCAGGTCATCGTGTGGGTCTCGCCAGTGTCGGTGTGTTGCACCTGCACCGTCCAGCGGGCATCCGCGCTCGACCAGGCGGCCGAGCTCACCTTGCGCTGGTAGCGGATCTTGCGGTCGATGCCGTTTTCAGAGGCGGTCTGGCGCAGGTAGGCCAGGATGTCGGGGCCGTCGGCAATGGCCTTGTCGTTCACCCAGGGCTTGAACTCGTAGCCGAAGGTGTGCAGGTCGGAGTCGGAGCGGATGCCGGGGTAGCGGAACAGGTCCCAGGTGCCGCCCGAGGCGGTGCGAGATTCGAGGATGACGAAGGACTTGCCCGGCTGGTCGCGCTGCAGGTAGTAGGCCGCGCCGATGCCGGACAGGCCCGCGCCGATGATCAGCACGTCGGTGTGCTCGGGCGTGGGAAAAGGGTGGACGGACAAGGCGGCTCCTTAAAACTGACATCAATTGATTTCAGATTGAAATGATGGGGAGAAACGCCAGGGGTGACAAGTAGGGGTTTCCGTGTACCCCCCTAAGGTTAGTGATGGGCACCGGCACCCCGCTCGATAAGATGAAATCTCACAAGGTGAGAAGCCATCCACGACAAGAACAACAACGAGGAGGCAGCCCATGCCCACCAAGAAGGTTGTCATCGGCCAGCGCACGCTGTCGCTGGACGCCCGCCCCGACCGCCTGGACCTGCGCGATCGGCCCTACCTGCCGCCCCTGGGCAACCTGTCGGCGCAGTGGCCTTCGGATGACCAGGTCAAGCGCTGGTTGCCCGCCTACGCGGCGGGGGGCCACCTGCTGGACCAGGGTTCGGAAGGGGCCTGTACCGGCTTTGGTCTGGCGGCCGTCGTCAACTACCTGCTGTTCGTGCGCGATGTGCCGGGGCCGGACGACGAGGTGCGCCGCGTGAGCCCCGCCATGCTCTACCAGCTGGCGCGCATGTACGACGAATGGCCGGGTGAAGACTACGAGGGGTCGAGCTGCCGAGGGGCGCTCAAGGGCTGGCAGCGCCATGGCGTGTGCCGCGAGGACCTGTGGCCTTATGTGCTCGATGCCAAAGGGCGCCGCCTGCCCGCCACGCCGCTGGAAGACCCCACCCAGCCCGATGACCCGGACCGCAACTGGGACGTCGATGCCCTGGCCTGCACGCTGGGCGTGTACTACCGGGTGGACATGCGCTCGGTGGTGGACATGCAGGCGGCCATCCGCCAGAACGGCGCCATCTACGTGGCCGCCACCGTGCACGAAGGCTGGGCCGTGCCCACGCGCAAGCAGCTGCGTGGCCATGCCGACCTGGTGCGCATCAAAACCGTGCCGCGCCCCAAAGAATCGGGCGGCCATGCGTTTGCGCTGGTGGGCTACAACCAGTCGGGCTTTGTGGTGCAGAACTCCTGGGGCGTGGGATGGGGCTCGCACGGCTTTGCGCTGCTGCCGTATGAAGACTGGGTGATGCACGGTGCCGATGCCTGGGTCTTCACCCTGGGCGTGCCCTCGCACCGGGCGCTGTCGGCCAAGGAGCCGGTGTCGCGCTCGCCGCATTTTCTGGTGCCGTTCAGCTCGGCCATGTCCGAGGGTGCGCCTGACCGACCCGCCGGCCTCATTGCCGGCGACGACGCCCTCACCCGCCGCTACCGCGACATCAAGAAGCCCGAGCACCGCCCGCTGGACGCCGACCAGGCCTACCGCCACACCGTGGTGCTGGACCGAGGCTTTCCGGTACGCAACGACATCACCGCCGAGAACGCCCTCACCGCGCTGGAGGCCGCCGCGCTGCACCGACCCCTGACGTGGATGAAGGAGCGCGGCAGCGTCAAGCTGATGATCTACGCCCACGGCGGCCTCAACAGCGAAAGCGACTCCATCAGCCGCATCCGCGTCATGGCGCCGTATGCGCTGGCCAATGGCATCTACCCGCTGTTCATCAGCTGGCGCTCCGGCCCGGTGGAAACCGTGTCGGACCTGGCCGAGGAATGGGCTGCGCGCCTGGGGCTGGGCGTGCGAGGGGCGCCCCGGGCCAAGGGCTGGCTGGACCGCATCACCGAAGGCACCGACCGCATGCTCGAGCCCGTGCTGCGTGCCCCGGGCGGCGCGATGTGGGGGCAGATGAAGCTCAACGCCGAGCGCGCCAGCTTCCACGACAGCGGCGGGGTGCGCCTGATGGTGCCGCACCTGCGGGCGCTGCAGGCGCAACTGCCCAAGCTGGAAATCCACCTCATCGGCCACTCGGCCGGCAGCATCGTGCTCGGTGCCATGCTCAAGCAGATGAAGGGCGCGGGACTGAAGGCCGCCAGCGTGCGCCTGTTTGCGCCGGCCTGCACCACCGGCTTCGCCCTGGCGCACTATGTGCCCGCGGTGACGCAGGGCGTGCTCGATGCCCAGCACTTCCACATCCACGTCTTGTCAGATCAGAACGAGCGTGACGATGCTGTGGGGCCTTACCGCAAGTCCCTGCTCTACCTGGTGAGCCGCTCGTTCGAAGACGCCCACAAGATGCCGATTCTGGGCATGCAGCGCAACTTCGACCCCGCCACGGTGGCACCGGACGCCGCCGACGACATGTGGGCGCGCGAGCACCGCAAGGAGGTGGCGCAGTGGCAGCGCTTCTGGGACGACCTGGGCGTGGGCGCCACCAACCTGGATGTGCTGACCGCGCGCCGCGTGGCCAACGGCGCGGGCACCGAGTCGGCCTCGCACGGCTGCTTTGACAACGCCATCGACATTGTCGGCAAGGCCCTGGGCTACATCGTCGACCCGGTGGGCCAGCCCAAGGTCCGCGTGGAGAGGCTGGCCGACTGACATCCCCCGGAAACCACCTGAAGGAGCCACCATGATGTACCCCGGTCGCGTCATCAAAATGGGCGAGAGCGACGCCCGCATCGTCAAGGCCCTCAAGACCGCGCTCAACAAGGCGCTGGTGCTGCGCGGCAACGCGGCCCTCGCGCTCGACCCCGACAACCCCCGCTTCGGGCCGACCATGAAGCAGGCCGTGCAGCTGTTCCAGGCCCGCCACCTGGACGATCAGGGCCAACCACTCAAGACCGATGGCGAAGTGGGCTCGCTGACCTGGGCCGCGCTGTTTGGCACCGCCGATGTGCCGCAACACAGCGAAGCACTCGACCCCTTCCTGGGCGCGGTGCTGGCGGTGGCCGGCGCCCAGGCCGATGCCGCCGTGCGCGAGCAACCGCGCAACAGCAACCGGGGCCCCGAGGTGGACGCCTACCTGCGCCGCGCCGGCGTGCACCCCGGGCTGGCCTGGTGCTGCGCCTTCACCTACTGGTGCTTTGACGAGGCCGCGCAGCAGGCGGGCCGCATCAACCCGATGTTCAAGACCGCCGGCTGCCTCAACCACTGGCAGAACGCGCAGCGCCAGGGCGCCCGCCGCCTGCTGGCCCGCGATGCCGTGGCCGACCCCTCGGCGGTGCCACCCGGCGCCATTTTCATCATGGACTTTGGCGGTGGGCTGGGCCACACCGGCTTTGTGGAGCGCATTGAGGGCGGCTACATCCACACCATTGAAGGCAACACCGATGCCTCGCAAGGCCGCGAAGGCGGCGGCGTGTACCGGCTGCAGCGCAAGCTGGCCAGCATCAACAAGGGCTTCATTGACTACGCGGGCGTGTGAGGCCTGTCATGGGCTCCACTAAGATGTGGGCCATGAAGTTCACCTACCTTTTCGGCATCATTCTGGCCAGCAGCGCGCTGGGTTTGTTCTCCACCCACCGTGGGCTGCGCACCATCACCGCTGCGGTGTCGGGCGCCTGCGCCATCTGGGGGCTGGCCAAGCTGTTGGGCTGAGGCAGACCATGAGCGACAGCCTTGCGCAACTGGCCCAGGCCCTGCAACGCTTTGCCGACGAGCGGGACTGGGGCCAGTTTCATGCGCCCAAGAACCTCGCCTCGGCCCTGGTGGTGGAAGCGGGCGAGTTGCTGGAGCCCTTTCAGTGGCTGACCGAAGCGCAAAGCCGCGAGCTGCCGCCTGAGACGAAAGAAGCCGTGGCCCTGGAAATGGCCGACGTGCTGCTGTACCTGGTGCAACTGGCCAACGCGCTGAACGTGGACCTGGTGGATGCGGCGCAGCGCAAGATGGTGATCAATGCGCGCAAGTATCCGGCCCCCGATGTCGCGCCCCAACGCCCTGCCCCACATTGACCCCGACCGCTGAACCGGCTACACGGTGTGTGTGCAGTGCGCTTACCTCCCTCCCATGCAGTACGAGCAACGACGGCAGGCTGCTCAGCGCTCCGAATTCAAGGGCAAGCTCAGTTTGGCGTCGGAACACTGGCCACGCGATTGCGGCCCGCCAACTTGGCTTGGTAGAGCGCATCGTCTGCGATGGCCAACAGCAGCTTGCGATTCATGTCTTGAGCGGGTTGCAGGATGGCAACCCCCACGCTGACCGTCACGCGGTTGGCGACCTTGGAGAAGCGGTGCTCGATCTCCGCCATGCGGATGGCCTCGCACACGCGCTCGCCGGCTTGGGTGGCAGAGCCTAGACTGCTCTTGGGAAGCAAGATGCAGAACTCCTCGCCACCTATCCGTGCGGCGAGTCCCTTGCAGGCCTGGGCTGTCTGGCTCAGCACGGTGGCGACCTGCTTGAGGCAGCGGTCACCAGCAGGGTGACCGTATCCATCGTTGTAGAGTTTGAAAAAGTCGACATCGATGATCAGCATGGCAAGCGGCGATGAATCTTGCAGGCCCTCATCCCAGATGCGCTGGAAATCGTCCTCGAACTGGCGGAGGTTGCAGATGCCCGTGAGGGGATCCAGGGTGGACAGTTCATGCAGGCGTCGTGTTGCCGTCATCAGTGACTGGTGCTGCAAGCTTGCGATGTGAGAGAGCAGCCATTCCTTGCGCGCACCCTGTTCGAGCATGTAGGCCAGAATCAGGGTGAAGACCGTGTTGTTGACGATCATCAGGATGCTGTCGTTGTAAACGAGCGTTTGCATCGCCCCCACGGGTCTTAACATCAGGGCGGCTGCCAGGCAGGTGATCACGGCGGGCACGCAGGTGAACCAAAAAGGCTGACGTGCGCCCACACCCGAGAACATCGGGATCAGCGCCAGACACACAGCAAAGCTCAGCGTCGTGAGCTGCTGGCTTTGCGACAAAGCCCAGATGGTGACCAGCGCCGTGGCAGAAATGCCGAGACTGAATCCGATTTCGCGCCACAAAGGCCGCATCGTCACTGGGATGTAGGCTGCAATGCCAAATGTCATCAAGACGGCGCTGACTGCTTTCAGGGCCGTCATGGCGCTGGCAGGGACGTCCGAGAACATGGCGCTGCTGGTGAGCACGTAGATGTTGTAGATCACCAGCCCCAGCATGGTCATGACCAGCAGATGCGTGCGGCGCTCGGCCGCATCATGGTTGCGGTAGCTGTGTTCTAGCGCGGCCGGGAAGCGCAGCCAGCGGAATTTGCCCTCCAAAGTCTCGACATACGCCGCTTCCTGAGCCTCCGACCGGGGCAGCGTGGTGTCTGCGACCGTGGGGTCATCGGTCGCAGGCAGCATGTTCTCCCTCGCCACGCTGGCGGGCGGCGTTGGCGCCACGGCTTGCTCGGCACCGCCCTGCTCACTGGCCGCACACACGCGGTCGCGTCCACTTTGCTTGGCCTCGTAGAGTGCCTGGTCGGCCCGTTGCACGAGCCATTGCGGCATGCCGTCTGGGGTAGGCCAAACTTGTGCCGCACCGACGCTGACCGTGACATGCGGGGCGGCCGACGATGCGCGATGCTCGATGCCTGCGGCGCGCAAGCCAGCGCACAGGGCCGCACCCGCCTCCATGGCTTGGGCCAGCGTGCGACCCGGCATCAGCAGGCCAAACTCTTCCCCGCCCAAGCGACTGGCGATGCCGCCATGCGCCTGAGCCACCTTGGTCAATTCATGGCTGACGCGGATCAGGCAGGCGTCACCCGCTGGATGACCATAGGTGTCGTTGTAGCGTTTGAAAAAGTCGACATCAAGCATCAGCATGGCCAGGGGCTCTTGGGTCATCGCAGCCTTGGACCAGGCCTGCGCCAGGTCCGCATCGAACTGACGGCGGTTGAGCAGGCGTGTGAGGGGGTCTTGCGTCGACAAACGGTGCAGGCGCTCGGAGGCTTCGAGCAACGCGCTGCGTCGTTGCGCCTCCAGCTTGTGCAGCAGCCAGTTGCGTCGCTCGCGGTGTTCGAAGGTGTAGTTCGCCACCAGCGCAAACACAAAGCTCAGCGCCATCAGCTTGATGTTGGCGGTCACAATGAGCTCTTGTTGCGGCGTGTGACCCTGGACCAGCGTCACGTATCCCAGGAAAGACAAGGCCGCGCAGGCCAGCGACCAGCGAAAGCGCTGTCGTGCGGCGATGCAGGTGTACATCACCACACTCACGATGACCGCCGAATGCGTGAAAGTGGTGTCTGAGCGGCTGAGCACGCACCCATTGATGACCCCGGCGCAGGTGCCCACAGCGATGAGTGCGGTGATGGACTCGGCCTGCCAGGTACGGTGCCAGCGCTTGGGGATGATGAACAGGACCGCCATGCCCAAGACGCACGCGAGCAGGTTCCACTGGGCCACGCGCATGGCGGTTTGGGCAATGTCCGGGTTCAACTCGGCAATGTTGAGCGTGCCCAGGTAGATGGACAAGATGCCAAGCAATCCACAAATGATCAGCAACCTGCGGCGAGGCGCGAGCGTGTCCGCCTGGAATTGAGCCTCCAGAGCCGCCGGAAAACGAAGCCAGCGGTGACCGCGCCGCACCACGTCCTCCAAGGTGCCCGGTGCGCCCTGCCCCTGTGTGCGGGACGCCGATTGGAGGAAGGGCGTCGGCGTGGCGGGATCCGCGTGGCCACCCTTGGTGTTGTCCGGGTGCCATGAAGCTGCCGGCTCGCTCCGCGCCGGATCGTCTCTGTTACGGCGTTGGATTCGGCTGTCTGGAGCCTTGGTGTGAAGACGCTTGTCAGTCAACGATGGGGCGCTCCAAAGTAGGGGCTGGCAGTTCGGGGGAGCATTGCCGCCGATCAGTCTTCCGCGTCAAAAACCCTCATCAACAGTGTGACGGGCGGATGAAGGTTCACACATTAGCTGATGATGCCCTCACGGGCTCTTTCCCGCCAATATTTCACGTTTGCACCATGCCCCGCCCCAAAGCCCTGCCCCACATTGACCCCGACCGCTGCACCGGCTGCGGCCGCTGCGTGGCCGCGTGCGAGCCCAAGGTGCTGTGGCTGGAAACCGATGGGCCGAACGGCTGGGGACGCAAGCGCGCGGTGCTGCACGACGAGAGCGGCTGCACGGTGTGCGTGCAGTGCGTGGTGGTGTGCCCGTTTGATGCGGTCAGGATGGTGAAGACCGGCCTGTGAGCGGGCGCATCCCGTCAGCGCTCAGAGTTCTTGAATGCCCAGCGAACGCAGATACGAATAGGTCGGGTCATAGAAACTCTCCGACCGTGTTGGATCCTCCGCATCGCCCTCTGGAACCACCAGAACCATGCCTTGTCGGGCGCGGGTCAAGAGGACCCGATATGCGTTCTCAAGATAACGCTTGCGCTCAATCTTGTTGATTCGATTCCATCGTGACCCACGGAATTGGTGATGCGCCCACCCGTCGCCGTGAACGCGCAAATCCCCATCCCACACCACACAAGCCCAGTCGAGCTCTAGCCCTTGGACCTGGAACTCGGTGGCGACATCCTCTAAGTAGAAAGACGACCGGGTGTCATCACTGCCATCCAGGAACCACTTCACGGGATCAGTCTTCACGCGCACATCAATTGCATGGGGCTTCAATCTCTCGGCTTGTGACGACACAACGATGCCATATCGTTCCGTGCCACGCGCCTGTTGCTTCAGCCATCTCTTTGCCCGATGCAGGTCACGTGTCAGCAAAATCGGGTATCTATGTTGGAGACCCGAGAGAGTCTGCTTGGCAGATTCGACTTCGAAACTCAGCACCTCTTTGACGAAGCGACTCAACGATTCTGCGCGGAATGACCGCATGGACGTGGCGAGGTGCAGTGATGTGTTCTGCACAGTGTCAGCTCTGGCAAGGATGTCACGCAAGGCGTCGCTGGGTTGCTCATCGACAAGTTGTGGTGACAAATGCACCTTCCAAGATGGAAAGCGACGCAACATCGCGTTGAGCCATTCATCGATGCCACCTTCACCCGTGTTGATCTCTTGACCGCTGCCAACGAGGCACACAATCACGGCCCAGTTTTGATGCCGGTCCAGACAGGAAATCAAGAACTCGGGCTCTGACTGGTTAAAGCCTGCTTGCCCCTTCTTGCGTTCCATGAAGGCGCTGGTCTGCGCGAGATTCCAGGCACGTTGCGCCTCATCAAACAGCACAACATGCTCGGGTGGCGTGCCCTGATCGCGGAGGTACTCGTCGCGGAAGTGGTGTACGTTCTGAATGAAGGCCTCAACCTCCTTTTTGGCTTCGCCCTTGCGCATGCGGGTTCCTTCACTCGCAGCGCGCTCGACCCGATCGCGAGTCAATGCCTCTCGCAACACCGCCACCAGCGGGCCATTACCTGACAAGAACACGCTGTATGTATCGCTGTCGTGATCCAGATGACGATTCGCGACATTCAAGCCGACCAATGTCTTGCCCGCACCCGGTACGCCCGTGACAAAGCAAATGCATTTCTGTCCAAGTTGCCGTGCCTCATCGATGATCTGGTCAATGGCGTGCGTGGTCTCCGACAGGTTTCTTGCGCCAGCATCATTGCGTGAGACATCTTCAACTCTGTGTCCAGCATAGAGTGCACGGGCAGCTTCGACAATGGTTGGGGTCGGCATGTAGCGGCCCCGCTCCCATTGCTGCACATCAATCTGTGCGGCTGTCGTGGATGCGATGGCATGGCTCAGCAGCGAGGACACTTGGCTGGTGGCCGCGCATACGGGCATGTACAGACCATCGTTATGGCTGGTTTGCTGAAGGGTGTACTCGCGAGGTGATGCCTCGGTTGCGATCAACACCGGCAAGACATGGATGTGGTGACTTGACTCATGGAAATACTTGAAGTCGAGAGCGTAATCCCAGACTTGATTGATGGCAGAGCGATCAAAGTGGGACTCCCCGACCTTGAACTCCAAAATGATCATGAGAGGGCCTGTCAGCAGCACGACATCTGCTCGGCGACCAAGGCGTGGGACCGTCAGCTCAAAGTAGATGCGGCTGTCGGCAATCAGTTCTGGTGGGAGTGCCAAAGACTTCAGTATCTGAACTTGTGCACCCCAGGCGTTGCGTTGAGTAAGCTCAACATCGCCCTCAGACGTCCGCAGCAACGCCCCCAAAATGGCATCGATGTCCTGTGCAAGGAAGTCGCCCAACTGTGCGCTGTACATCCAGCGTCGGATCGCGCGAGTGCTATCGAGAGTCTGGGACATCGTCGCTCCTGCTTTTTTGCTTGTTCTTGTCACGCTAGCCGGCTCCATCAGGCCTGTGGCCGTCCCGGCTTCTTGAACACTTCCTTCTCATGCCAGTGCAAGAACTCCGCCCTCGGGAAGTAGTCCTTGCTTTGCGGCAGGATGATGCCGGCACCGTGAAAGCCCAGCAGCATCTTGCGTGAGGCTTCGCCGGACACGGCATGCTGGCTGAACACCATGCTGTACGTGTCGGGCAGGATGGTGAAGGCGCCCAGGTCGAACACCTTGTGATGCAGGGCGCAGAGCGCCAGTCCGTTGGCTTCGATGTCTGGCCCCTTGGCCTGGAACCACTTGATGTGCGCGGCTTCCAGGCCCGCCGTGATGTTGCCGATGCGCAGGTCGAAGCCGCACACACAGCAACGGTACTCATAGGCGCGCAGCACGCGTTCGCGGAACTTCGGATCACGGCGTGGTGCCGCCTGGCGATCGCTGTCGGTGGACTCTCCGGTGCGTGGCGTGCTCAGGTCCAGCCCAATGGCCGACAGGATGTCGCCGTGCAGGGTTTCGGGAAAGTGGGCATCCAGCAGTTGGTGGGCGAGTTGGGCGCGCAGAGCGGGGTCGCGTCGCAGGGCGGCGTCCACCTCGGGCGAAAAGCCTCCGGCGATGTGCAGATTGCGCAGCTCGCTGAGGTTGGGTGTGGCGCCCGCGGGCCGGTTGAGAAAGTCGGCCGGGCCATCGAGTTGCCAGACGCCATCGGTGGCGAGGTGCCAGAAAGGATAGTGCCGGGAGTTTGGCGCGCTGCTGGGGCCGAACTCGGCCAGCAGGTTTTTGAAGCTGCCTTCGATGTCTTCGAAGGTGACCATGCGCGGGGCGTCCTGAGCGATGCGGGCCAGGGCCAGCAGGATCAAAAGCGGCTTGTGAACGGCACGTTGTTCTCCACGCTGAAACACGCGGATGCGTTCAAAGGCTTTCAGGACGTCCTGGCTGGTGAGGGTCATCGCGGGGCGGTTTGTCGGTATACCAAGGCATTCAACCACGTTTGCTTCTGGCCGGGGCGCTGGTCGGTGGTCAACCAGGTCTCCACACGCGCGATACCTCGCAGTGGGTTCAGCCATTCGGACAGGCGCGCTTCATCGGCGTCAGTGAATGCCCTGCCCGCTTCATCCACGCGCTCGGCTTGCCCCAGCTTGTAGCTGGCGTACACCACGCCACCTGGCTTGAGCGCACGCCACAGTCTGCGCCAGGCTTCGGGCTGCTCGCGCTCGGGCACATGCAAGAGGCTGGCGCAGGCCCAGATGGCATCGAAGCGGCCGGTGTCGTCCAGGTCCTGAAAGCGCATCACCTTGACGGGGATGCCGGCGTGCAGCGACGCCAGTTGCGCGAGTTCAGGGCTGGCATCAAAGGCTTCGACCGCGTAGCCCTGTTGCAGGAAGGCCAGCGCATCACGTCCTGAGCCACTGCCCGCGTCCAGAACGAGGCCGCCTACGGGTACATGCGGCAGGAAGCGTGCGTACAGCGGGGCCATGTCCACCGTGCGGGTGGTGTGGGCGTAGGCTTCGGCGTGCTGGGTGTAGTAGCCGAGGGTCATTGAAACTGAGCTTGATGTTCCCGGCAATATTGAAATCCGCCGAAGCGCTTGTCGTTGGCCCAGCAGAACTTGCCTTCTGGAAAGGTGATTTTGTCGCCGCAGGTCACGCAGATCAGTTTGCGCTTGAGGGCTTCATCTGGGCCAGCGGTGGCATCTTGCTTCGATGGGGTGACAGGTGCGGCAGTGGGGGCAGGTTTGGCTGCGGGCACAGGTGTTTTGGCGCGCGGCACTGATGCCTCGCGCGGACGGATGAATTCGGGCAAGGCCAACAAATCGGTGGGTCGGTGCTGGCGAGCGAGTTTGTCGCCCCATTCGCGCACGGTGTCCTGGCTGCGGATGTTGAGAAAGGCGTTGAGCGTCGCCGTTACCCCCACGTCTTTATCGACCCATTTTTGATGCCAGGTTTCGATGGCATCGGCCTTGATCACGTTGTCGGTGTTGAAAGTCTTCGGTGATGGACGCGTGATGATGGCCTTGGGGTGCAACAGCACCGCATGCACAAACGTGGGCTTGGCCGTGCGGCCCGTGATTTCCAAGGTGTCGAGCAGTTTCTTCAGGATGCGCTCGTGCCTGCGACTTTGCTCCAGCGGCGAAGGAATGCCAAACTGCTTGCCGCCGGCATAGCTCATGGTGAACTCACCATGCTCATTGATTTTGAGGTTGCCGTTGAAGCACTTGGTTTCGAACAGGAAAACGTAGTTCATGCGATTGATCACCAGGTGATCAATCTGCGCCACATCGCCGTCCACCTCAATGCGCAGGTCATGCAGCACGGCGTGGTTCTTGCCGTCTTTGAAATAGCTGTCGATGTAAAACGCGGCGTCGCGCTCACCTTGGATGCCACGCTTGAGGCGCATGATTTCGTCATCGCACCATTGACGTTGACGGGCATCGAGCCGGTCAGACTGAGTGAGTTCTGCCAGCAGGTTCAGCCGTTTGGTTTTGTCGTCTGCGTGCTTGATGATCAACTTCTACCCCCTGCTGAATATGTTTGTTGGAGGTCAGTTTAGTTTGGTGCTGTGAAGTTTGGATGGCTGCCGGGGGCAGCAACGGGCGATAACTGGCATCAACTGAAGTGGATGTCTGAAAACCCCGGCACTAGGGGCGGGGAATCACAGCTGCGCTGAAGGGTACGGCGCTATTCGGATTGGTGTACGGTTCACCGGGGTATTACAGGCATGGAGCGATCGTGACCTTATTCAAGAAAACCGGAAAGATCCTGGGCAGTGCCGCCAAGCTCACAGGCCAGCTCGGCGCCCAGGCCGTGAAGCTGTCGGGCGATGCCTTGCACGGCACCTCCCAGATCGTGAAGGCGCATGAGCATGAGATCGGCTCGGTCGCGAAGGCGGCGGTGGCCTTGAGCGGGCGTGCGCTGCAGGCCTCCGGGCAGGCTCTGGCGGCTGGCGCGGGTTCGGTGGCGGCGCGCGCGCATCAGGCGGGTGCGCAGTCTGGCGGGGCATTGGGCAAGGTGGCCGGCCATGTGGCGGGCTACACCGCCGATGCGGTGGGCATGGTCGGCCGGGCGGCGGGCAGCATCGGATCGTCGACGCAGAAGGCGGCCCCGGCTGTGGGCAGCGCCACGGCCAGCGCGGTGAGTGGCGTGCTGGGCACGGTGTCGGGCGCGGTGGACACGGTGGCCATCACCGAGCGCGATTTTGAGGTGTTGCGCCAGCGCTTGCAGCAAGCGAGCACCGAGGTGCGGGCGCGGTCGCAGCGGCGCCTGGCGGCCATCGAGCTGGCGCAGCATGAGCGCCGCAAGAAGGACTTGCTGGACCTGCTGGTGGTGGGCGGGGTGTCGCTGGCCGCTCTGGTGCGCGACCCGGCTGCGGTGCCGCCCGAGGTGGCGCGCGCGTTCGAGCTGGCGTATCCAGGTCTGGCCGCCAGTGGCGAGACCTTCACCGGCGCGGTGCAGCGCATGTCGGCCGACGAGGTGGTCGGCCTGGTGCATGGCGTCAAGGGCAAGCTGTTCGAGATGGAGCTGGTGACGCATCTCAACGATGGCAACCTGCCCGATGGGGTGCAGGCGCAGTTGGCGGGTTCGGCCACGCAGCCGGGGCACGACATCGAGATCGTGGACGCGAACGGGCAGGTGGTGGAGCTGCTGCAGGCCAAGGCGACCGAGTCGGTGGCGTATGTGCAGGAGGCTTTGCAGCGCTACCCCGACATCGACGTGACGACGACGACCGAGGTGCATGCGCAGCTGGTGGCCTTGGGCGCGGCCGACCGTGTGGCGGACAGCGGCATCAGCGAGGCGGTGTTGCAGCAGCAGGTGGAGGCGGCGGTGAGCGCGGGGCACATCGGGCACATGGGGCAGGCTGACCAAGCGGTGGGCGTGTCGGACCTGGTGCCCTCGGCGGTGGGCCTGGCGGTGGTGGCCTTGTCGTCGTTCATGGACAAGAGCCTGACGATGGAACAGCGCGGCGCCGAGTTCGGCGGACGCGCCGCCAAGCTGGGCGTGACGGGCGCAGCGGCCAAGACCGTGCTGGTGGCGACCAACACCTGGTGGCTGGGGCTGGCCGTGGGCGTGGGCTCGAACTGGCTGGCCACGTATGGGGGCAACAAACGCCATCGCTATGAGGCGCTGCGGCGGGTGGTGGTGGAGTTGGAGAGGCGGGTTTCCCGAGTCGACGTTTCGATGGTGTGGGTGACGCTGGCATAGGGAGCGATGCGCTGAGTCGCGCCCGTTAGATCATTGCCAAAGGAATGATTTTTACGTACTATTCATTCCCATGGCAACGATGCTACGCAAACAGCCGGTTCCGGTGCTCATCCAGCATGCGCTGTTGCGCTTGGGTGAGCGCGTGAAGGTGGCCCGCAAGGCGAGGCAGATGACCCAGGCCGAGTTGGCTCAGTTGGCATGCGTTGGCATCAGCACGGTGGCATCCATTGAGGGGGGCTTCGATGGCATTGCCTTTGGCAATGTCCTGAAGGTGCTCGACGCCATGGGTTTGCTCGCGCAGGCGGACGAGCTGTTCTCACTCCAGAGCGACCCCGAGATCGCAGCCTACGCCCGCAGCGAGCTGGCAGGCGTCAAGGACTGACGCATGGGCCACGCTGTTCCGGTCTGGATTTGGCTCCCTGGCCGCAGCGTGCCCGTTCAGGCCGGTGAGCTGGTGCACGAGCATCCAGCAGGGTTCCGTTACCTGCCTGAGTACTTGTCCCAGCAGCAGGCGGTGGCGCTGGATCCGGTGCAGCTGCGCTTGAAGAAGGGCAACGTCCCCATTCCCAAGATCGCAGGCCTGCCGTTCGTGATCCAGGACGCCAAGCCCGCCGGGTATGGGCAAGACCGTCTGTGCGCCAACGCCGGCAGAGACCTGTCTGCCATCGAGCTGCTGGAGGTGGGGCCACCCGATACGGTGGGCGCCATGGAGGTGTGCGAGCAGATTGAGCACAAAATCGCATGGCGTCCGAAGCCGGTATCGGCGCTTGCCAGCGAGTTGGACCGACTGGAAGAGGGTTCACCTTCTTCGCGCGCCATCCGTCGTGTCAACGGTGATGCTGGGACGAGTGCGGGGGGGGAGCGCCCCAAGGCCACGTTTGAGCACGAGGGCAAGTTGTGGCTGGTGAAGATGCAAGACCGCGGCGATTTGCCGTGTATGCCAGCACGTGAGTTTGTGGCCATGTCCCTGGCGCGCAGGGTCGGGCTCACAGTGCCGGAGATCGCGTTGCGCACGCACGGTGCCCACCAGGTGTTCATGATCGAGCGCTTTGACCGGACTGGCGATCCCGCCTGCCCACAACGCCGGCTCTTTGCTAGCGCGCATGCCGTGCTGCAACTGGAGCCATCGGCCGTTCGCGGTGACCCGCGGCGCTCGTATCTGCACTTGGCCGATGCGATGAGGCGTTGGGGGGCGTTGGAGACGCAAGAGCTTTGGAAGCGCATGGTCTTCAATGCATTGGTTGGCAACATGGACGATCACCCCCGCAACCATGGCTTGCTTCATGATGGACATGGGTGGCGCTTGTCACCTGCCTTCGACATCACGCCAATGTTCACCGTGCGCAATGGTGATCGGCCCAGTCTTTCCATGGCAACAGGGCTGGATGGCAACGGGGAGGCAGGGCTCGGCCGCTTTCTAGGCGTGGCGGCTCACTTCGGGCTCGATGTGGAGGTGGCGGCAGCCTGGTTGTCATCGGCCGCGCAAACCGTAGCGAGCCAATGGGAGCCACTCATGCGCGAGGCGCTGGCGCCGCTGCCGGGTGTGCACGATGAGGTGGTCGAATCGGTGCGATGGTCGTTTGGGCTGGCATCTGAGATCGCGTCCAGGCCAGATGACTTGGCCATGGCCATGGCCGTGGAAGCTGCGAAGCAGGCCCGAGGGCGCCGCAGGTCCAACAGACGCTGAGTGCTGTCTGCAGGCCTCGGTGGCGCGGTGGTCAGGGCCCTATCATTGACAGTTCCAGAGCACTTGCCCGGAGTTGAGATGCCCAGACCCGTAGCTGATGATCACAAGACGGATGGCTTGAATGAGCTGGCTGGGTCCTGTGTGCAAGGTCAGGCGGACAGGGCCACAGGTCGTTGGTCGGCCGAGTTAATCCACCACGCGATTCAATACATCTGAGACATGGACTCACTTCTTGCCCGCGCCTGCTCGATGCTTGTATGGGGCGGCGTACTCGCGGCCCAAGCTGCCACCACTGCCGAGCATCCAGCGTCGCGCCTGGAAGGTGTCGCCTTCACACACCAGGACTGGGACTTGGCTTGCGATAACACCCGTACTTGCCGAGCCGCCGGATACCAGGTTGATGCAGAGGAGCTGCCGGTTTCGCTGCTGCTCACGCGCGCAGCCGGGCCGGGCACGCCAGTGCAGGCCCGCGTCGCTCTGGGCAGCTACGGCGACGAGGCGGAGGCAGTGTCGGCCCCGGCGCGTGGTGCGGGTCGCCTCAAGCTACGTGTCAACGGCAAAGGGCTGGGTGCCATGACCTGGCTAGACGCACAAGACAGCTTCAGTTTCAACCGGGCGCAGATGCAGGCGGTGCTCCATGCCTTGCCGCGTCCCAACGCGCGCATTGAGTTCAGCCATGGTCACAATGTGTGGCGCTTGTCTGACCGGGGGGCGGCTGCGGTGTTGTTGAAGATGGACGAGTTTCAGGGCCGTATCGGCACGCCTGGCGCGCTGGCACGCCCCGGTAACCGGTCCGAAGACCTAGCCTTTCCCCCTGTGCTCATGCCTGTGGTGAAGGCCGCCAGGGTGCCTGAACAGCCCAAGGGCCGAACGGCTGAGCAGGTGCTGGGCCTGAGCCCAAAGGCCCAGGCTGCTCTGCGGGAAGCATTGCTGAAGGACGTGGAGGACGCCGAAGCTTTGTCGCCGGAGAGCGAAGAAGGCCAGCTGAGTTTCGAGCCGCTGGGTGGCGGCAAGTGGCTGGTGGGGACGCTGTGCTGGAGCGGTGCCTACAACAGGGGCTCGTGTGTCTGGGTGATGAACGAGCGCCCACCGCATCGGCCGGAGTTGGTGACCGACTCGGCCAGTGAGTTCGGCAACGGCATGATCTCGGCCAGCCACAAAGGGCGTGGCCTGGGGGATTGCTGGAGTCACGACGAGTGGACTTGGGATGGTCATGCGTTCGTGCACACCAGCCAAAGCAGCACGGGCCAGTGCAAGCTCGTCACGCCCGGTGGTGCGTGGGATTTGCCGACCTTGGTGACGAGGGTGGTGCAGCCTTGATCAAACTTTCAACTGCAGCACGCCCGGCAGTTGGCCTGTTGCTGATGCGCGTTGTTGAAACTCCTGCAATCTGGAGATGGGCACCGTCAGTGTGATGAACCCGCCCATGCAAGTCTCCCAGCCACCACCCAGTTCGTGGACGATGACGGCGAAGGGGTTGTCATTGGAGAAGCCGGGCGAACCTATGAATCGGAAGTGGGTGTAGCGCCGGGGCAGGATCACCTGGGTCAGCTTGAGCACCTGCGTATCGACCTGCTCGGCAAGGAATTCATCGCCCCATTCGAGCTGCAGGAATGATAGGGGTCCAAAGGACTTCTCGGTGAGGCGGTAGCGATTGTCGCCAAGGGGCACGGCCTCGATCTCTTCCTCTTCGTCCTCATGGACGCCTTCGAAGCGGGTCAACTCACCGGCGTCGTTCCAGTACGGCCCCCAATGCTCAGAGTTGCCGGGATAGATCAGCGTGAACTTTTGGGTGCCGACGTGCTCGTCGTAGAAGGGGCTAGGGTGGTTCATGTGCGATACGGGGCTGCAGGTTCGTGCGAGGACAGTGGCCCTTCGTTGTCCAGAATCGCCAGGACATCTTGTCGCTCACCCAGCAGGCGAAGGATGTCGAGGTGGTCATCGCGTTCGATGTAGAACCACATCAGTGGGAAACCCGTCACGCGCCATGAGCGCAGGGTTGACACGCCGATCCGCTTGCCCAGGGTTGGTGAGCCCATGCTGGGTTGGCACTCCAGCAGGTCCAGGGCGTGGTCAGTGGCCACCAACAATGTTTCCGCAACGCGGGTGCCCGCCACGTTTCGGTCGTGCCTGATCTCATCCAGGCGGTCGCGCCTGGCTAGGGGGCGCAGCCGTGCAGGTTTCATTCAGGCACGTTCGCCGCGTGCGATGGCGCGCAACTCATTGAGGTCATCGTCCGTGCGGGCCTCGGCGAGGCCGGATGCCAGCCCTTCTTCGATCAGGCCACGCAGGCGCTGCATCGCTTGCTGCTCTTGATCCTTGCGGATCAGGTCGCGGATGTATTCGCTGGTGTTGCCATAGTGCCCGGACGCCACACGCGCGTCGATGTCGTGCCGCATGTTTTCAGGCAGGGCAAAGCTCATGGTGTTTCTGCTTATGAGGGGATGTTGTCGGGTGTCATAACTGTTGTCAAGGCGATGGCGCGATGGCGTCAAGGCTCATCCCCAGCAAGTTCTGCAAGGTCACGTTCTTCCCCGATCAAGAATATTTTTGGCTTGGCCTGCACGTCACGCAGGAACGCGCCGCAGGTCCAACAAGCGCTGATGCACCGGGCCAGGAACAGGTCTTTCGATCACAGAGCCATCGCGGGCCCGGGGCCCGACGTCCGAAAGTTTCTGTTGGATCAAGATCAGGCCGTGAGTGCCAGTTGGTCTTGGGCCACCTGCTGAAGCTGGTGTGCCAGCCCGACATCGGCGCGGGCATCCACCTCACACGCCTGGATAAAGGCCTGCAACACCTGCCGATGGTGCGCGATCAATCCATCGAACAGTTCATGTCCACGGGCTGTGGGCAAGCCATGCTCGGCCATCAGGCGCACAAACACCTCGCGTGGCTGGGTGGGCGCATCCTGGTTGGCCAGCGCCACAAAAGACAGGTGGATCTCGCCAGGGTGGGTGGTGACGCGGGGCCATGAGGCCCCCTGCCGGTGCTCGACCTGCCCGTCGTCCCGGCCAATGCGCAGCACCCCCAGGCCCGGCAGCTCGATGGTGACGGCACACGACAGCACCACGCGACATGGGCTGGCAAAGTGGTAGTTGAAGAAGAAGTGAAACCCATCCATCCGACGCCGGTAGCAGGCCCAGACTTCGTCGGTGAAGCGGCCCGTCAGGCCGATGCCTTGGGCCACCACATAAGGCGCCCCGTCAGGGGCATGGTTGATGAGCTCCAGCACGGGCATGAGTCGTGAGTGGCCATTGACCCCGATCTGCCGGCTGATGCAATGGGTCTCAAAAGCCTGCTCCGGTGTGGGGGCCTGGGCCGAGGCCGCACGGCCCCCCAGCAGTGACAAAAAGGGCTGCAGGGCTTCGGGCAAGGCTTGCCATTGCCGGTGCTGGCGCACGCTGCGCGCCAGACCAGCTGCGCCCCAGCCCAGTTCGCGCTGGTAGGCTTCATGAAAACACACCAGATCGGGGCTCAGCCCGGCCTGCGGCCTCACCTGCACGTGCCCCTGGCGGGTCAGGCGCAGATCCTGTGGGGCGATCAGCAGGTGGGCGGGCGTGAACACCCGCACGGGTTGGTCTGGATCGACCACGAACAGGCCCCACCCGTGGGGCCCCTGGCGCAGTTGCACGTTGTCGGCCATGCCCCCCAAGGCTCGATACTGGCTCAGCAGCTCGACCGCGCTCATGCCGCGCGCTCAGAAGGCCACGGACACACCCGCGCGCAGGGCCTGTGATCGGTAACGTTCAGAACCATGAACATGCACATACTGTAGCTGCGCCATCACGGCCGACCCGGCGTGGAAGCGCAGGCCCACGGTGGCCGACCACTGCTCACGGGGCACGCCCTGTATCGCCAGGGTCGCATCCATGGGGTCATCTGTCGCATCGGCGTAGTGCACGGTCTGCTTCAAATCACCTTGGTGGTGGCGACCGTACTGCAGGTCCACAGACGGCCTCAGTATGCCGCTGGCCACGGGCAGATCGGTGAACAGCTTCATGCCCAGCGATGCCGACCGGCTGCTGAAGCGGCTGCGCTCATACGCCACCGCCAGCGCCGAGCCGGTCTCGGTGCTGGCGCCCAGCGTGGTCTCGCTGGCCGAAGCCTGCACATGCGGCTGCCACCCCAGCGCACCCCACTGGAGGGTCTGGCTGAGCTGAATGGCTGCCACGTTGACCTGGCCCGATCGACGTGCTGTCAGCATCACATCGGACATCCGCTGGCTCTTGAACGCCATCTCGCCATGGCCCACCAGTGCGTCAAGCTGCCACCGACCGGGTTCGCCATGGCGCACATAGGCCATGACTGTGGTCTGGCGGGCCCGGAGCTGCGAGCCCTGCGCATCGGTGTCTGTGCGGTCACGCCCATGGCCCAGGGCCAGACCCACGCGCCACGGCCGGCCCCAGGCGCTCACAGGGCGGTCCAGTCCCCAGGTCAGGCCCTGCGTGTGAAACCCCGGATCACGCGCGTCCGCACGCGTGCGGCCGTGCTCGACGCTGCCGGCCACCCAGCTGCCTGTGCCATCTGGCGTGGCCTCCAGCCGCTCCCACACATGGCTGAGCTGCGTCATCGTGAAGCGATGGCTGACCTGGACCTGCGCGGCCAGCAGCTGGCCGATCGACACGTTGTCGGCCAAGGGCTCACGTGGCACGCTCAGGGGCACCAGAGACAGGGTGGCTTCCTTCTGGATGTTGTAGTCCTGCAGGGTGCGCCCATCTTCGAGTGTCTGGCCCCCAAAGGTCAACCGCTGCTGATCGGGCGGGATACCTTCTTTGTCCTGGATCTTCTGCTTGACGTTGTCGATCGAATCGCTCGGCTCGACCTCCAGCGTGATGTTTTTGCCTGTCAAGGTCCTGACGAAGATCTGCATTGCCATGGCGGCCGTAGACGACAGGGACAAGCAGGCCAGCAACAGCCACCGGATCAGCGTGTGATGCCCGGAGTTGAGCCGCGCGGGGCGCGCAGCCTCGGCAGGTGTGGCCGAGCGGAAGGTGAACCCTGCCGCAGTAGACGTGATTTCAAGAGGGTCGCGTTCGGTCATGCCTGGCCTGAGGAAAGATTGGAGTCCACCGCCCTGAGGATATCTTGATGCTCACCCCAGGCACGTTCGCCGCATGCGATCGCGCGCAACTCACGTCTTGTCAGGTGCTTGTTGTTCGTCATCGCTGTTCGTCCGTTGTGGACGGGGCCCCTGCCGCGCCAACAACCGCCTGCGCGTCTTCTCAATGTTGCTGCGCAGCGCATACAGCTCATCGGCATGGGCCAGCGGCACGGTGATCTGGCTGGCCACGCGGTCGAGTTCGTCCAGCTCTTTGAGCAGTTCGCTGGGATCGGCGTCGTCCTCGTTCATGCGGGCTTCCACGGCCTGCAGGCGCGCGTACCAGCGGAACACGCGTTGGCGCACCCGGTAGGTGTAGAGCGGGGGCACCACGCGTGACAGGGGCAGCAGCAAGACGATCAAACCGCCGATGACCAGCCACATGCGTTCGAGCAGGTTGCTGGCCCAGAACGGCAGGTAGCGCTGCCAGAACGGGGGCGTGCCGTTGATGGCGCGGTCGCCTTCGGGGCTGACGGGCAGCTCGCTGGTGCGGGTGTTGGGGAAGTCGCGCGCACCGTTGAACCACCCTGACCCGCCGTGGATTTGCTGGGCGGCTTGGGCGAAGAGTTGGCGCAAGGCGGGGTGGGTGTCTTCGTGGGTGAGCAGGGCCGTGGTGGCGGCCAGCAGGCCGATGTCGTCGGGGGGCAGGTCGCGGGCCAGATCGACCATGCCGCGTGGCAGCGACACGGTTTGCAGGAAGGGGAAGCGTCGGGCCAGGGCGTCGGCTTGCGGCAGGTCGGCCAGGGCAATGCCGGGTTGCTGCAGCAGGCCTTGCACCACGGGGGATTCGGGTGCGGTCACCAGCACGATGACGTCGAGCTGGCCGGTTAGCAGGGCGTGGGCGGCATCGGGCGGGGGCAGGTGGCTGGCGGTGATGTCACCCAGGGTGAGGTCGTTGGCCTCCAGCAGGCGCTGGATCAGAACGGGTGCGCCACTGCCCGCCTGGTCGATATTGACGCGCAGGCCGCGCAGTTGGGTCAGCGAGGTCAGCGGGGTCAGGCGGGTGTCGGGGGTGGCTCCCTTGGTGGGCGTCTGGAACACGTCGGGGCGGTAGAAGAGCCACAGCGGCTCGTAGAACAGCGCGCCCAGTGACATGATGCCGGCGCTGGCGTCGCGGCTCATGTCGTCGCTGCCGCCGCGCACGAAGGCCACGTCGGCACGGCCTTCGCGCAGGGCCTGCAGGTTGGCGACGGGGCCGTCGGTGGCGAGCAGTTGGACGCGGATGCCGTCACGCGCGAGGGCCTGGGCGTAGCGCTGCCCGAAGTCGGCGTAGGCACTGCCCGCGGGGCCGGTGGCGAGCGTGACGGTGCGCGGGGGCTGGGGGTCGAGCCACCAGTAGGCGGCGCCCAGCAGCCCGATGGCCAGCAGCAGCACGGGGCCAGCCGAGGCCAGCATGTCGCGCACGGAGAGCACCCACAGGTGCAGGGTTTGCTTCAGTTGGCGGGCGACGGAGGTGTGAGGGGTGGACATGAGGGGGGGGCGATTGCATTCACCGCATTTTTTGCGGTGATTGTGCGGGCGATTCGCCGCAAGCGGATCTTGCCAAAATTTGCCAGGCCATCTACGCTGCATAGATCATGAGCAGCTCTTTGATTGACCCCCTGTCGTCCGACGAGAACGAACCAATCCGCCTGCGATGTGATTGGGTCGGCACAAACGGCGGTCGGCAGCAGCTGCGCGGCATGCTGTTGGCGGGCGCTGCTTCGGAGCCGGCTGAGCCCGCAGCGGCGTCATACTTTGAAGACCTCCGCCGTCGCGTGCTGTACAGGCAGCGTGAATTAACGGCTTGGACGTTGCCCTGACCAAGTCCGCACAGACGCGCCCTTGCCCACTCAATCCGCAAGCTTTGCTGAGGGCCGTTGCAAGCTCGACTGCGTTGTCAACTGGGCAGAGCGTGGCGGTGTTGGCGCAAAAGCTCCGCCCGCCCCTTTCGCGCTTCGCCCACATCAAGCTGGCCCGCTGAGCCGCGCGGCCGAACAAGTCGGCCCCCGCGCTCAGTTGACCGTCGAGCGCCCGTTCTTGGGCAGGTAGCGGCCGCCTTCACGCACCGCACGGCACATGTGCCGGTCGGTCACGCCGATGTTTTGCAGGAAGGCGTCGCGCACTTCCAGCACGGTGTCCACCTTGTGCTCCGGGGCCTCGATGAGGTAGCCCTGGATGCGTTCGAGCTCTTCAATCTGGCTTTCGCTGAAGGTGGGGCGCACCCAGGCGGGCAGCACGGTGCAGGGCGTGAAGCCCCAGGCGCTGGGTTGGTCGTACACGTCCTGCGCACGCAGCACCTTGTCGAGGGTGTGGAGCATGCGGCGGTCGGCCTCGCGGGCCACGCCGTGTTCGGCCACTTGCGCGGCCACCAGGCGGGGCTCGGCCGCGTCGATCACGACCTGGCAGAGCACCGGCTCGCCGTGCGCGTGCATGGGGTGGCGCCAGTGGCCCACATACAGCCGGGCCGGAGCGACCCACTGATCGCTGTCTGAAGAGATGTTGCCGAAATGGTGGTTCATGCGTCATCCTCCTTGAGAGCACCTGAGGTTTCAGGCTGCTGCTTACATCATGCAGAAATTGGGCCAGTTTGGGCGGATGCGTGTGACAAGGGTGTGAGTTATCTCACCCACCCAGCATTTTTTCGATGTGGGCCTGGGCACCGGCATAGGGGGCGCGCAGGCGCAGGTTGTACTCGCCGCCCGGGCTTTGCACCACCACCGCCTTGGCGTGGCTGAAGCGCCGGAAGCCGTGGAGGCCATGGTACGCGCCGGTGCCGGAGGGGCCGACGCCGCCAAAGGGCACGCTTTCGATGGAGGCGTGGGTCATGACGTCGTTGACCACCAGGGCGCCAGAGGTGGTGAGGTCGGCGAAGCGCTGCTGGCGCGCGGCGTCGGGGCCGAAGTAGTAGGCGGCCAGCGGGCGCGGGTGGTCGTTGATGTAAGCCAGGGCGTCGTCGGGCTGGGCGTAGGTCTTGATCGGCAGGATGGGGCCGAAGATCTCTTCCTGCATCACGCGCATGGCGTCGGTGGCGCCCAGCACCAGGGTCGGGGCCATTTTGCGGGTGGTGGCATCGGCCAAGGGCTCGCCGGCGGGCTGCAGCTCGACCACGGTGGCGCCTTGGGCGCGGGCGTCGTCCAGCAGGGCTTGCAGACGCTGGAAGTGACGCTCGCTGATGATGGCGGTGTAGTCGGGGTTGGTGTGCAGCGTGGGGAACACGCGCGACACGAAGGCGCGAGCGTGGGTCACGAACGCGTCTTGCGCGCTGGCGGGCAGCAGCACGTAGTCGGGCGCGATGCAGATCTGGCCGGCATTGAAGGTCTTGACGGTGAGCACGCGCTCGGCGGCGGTCTGCAGGTCGGCATCGGTGTCGACCAGCACAGGGGACTTGCCGCCCAGCTCCAGCGTGACCGGGACGAGGTTTTCGGCGGCGGCGCGCATGACCTGGCGCCCCACGTTGGTGCCGCCGGTGAAGATGAGGTGGTCAAAGGCCTGGCCGCTGAAGGCGGCGCCCACGCTGGCATCGCCCAGCACGGTGCCGATTTCCATCGGGTCGAAGTAGCGGGCGATGAGTTCGCCCAGCAGCTCGGCGGTGCGCGGGGTGAGCTCGGAGGGCTTGATGAGCGCGCGGTTGCCGGCGGCCAGCACCCCAGCCAGCGGGCTGAAGGCCAGGTTGATGGGGAAGTTCCAGGGGCTGATGATGCCCACCACACCCAGGGGCTGGTACTGGATGCGGGCCTGCATGCCGGGCGCCGGGGCGTGCTGCTCTTCGGGCTGCATCCACTGCACGAGGTGCTCGCGGGCGTGGCGCAGCGCGCCCAGGGAGGACATGATGTCGGCGGCCAGCGTCTGGTAGGCGGCGCGGCGGCCGAAGTCGGCGTTGACGGCGGCGACCAGCTCACGGTGGTGGGTGCTCAGCAGCGTCATGGCGCGGCTGAGGCGGTCCTGGCGAAGCTCGGCGCTGGCGGGGCCGTCTTGAAGGTGGGCGCGCTTCATGGCGGCAACGGTGGCGGCCAGGCTGGTGGCGGTGACAGGGGTGCTCAAGGTCGTGTCTCCAGGGTGTGATGTGCGTGTGCCTCAGGTTTAACACAGCCTCATTGGCCACGCGCGAGCCGGGACAAAGGACGATGTGCTAGCCGACGTGCGCTCGGGGCGATCGATGACCGGATCACCCGCTCACCCCAGCCACCAGAGGTACAGCGTGTCGTGTGCGGTGCTGCTCAGGGCGCATCAGGCGGCGCCAGACCGGACGTGGCAGGTGCCAGTGGTCGGCCATGCTGTGGACCAGGGTCTGCTCGTCGGGCGCGAGGTGGTGATCGGATTCGACCAGGGTGGCGGACAAGTCGAGCAGGATCAGGCGCAGGCCGGTGTCGTCGATCTCGTCGAGCATGGCGTGCCAACCTGAGGTGGGCAGGGCCTGCGCGCCTTGCCATGGGGACTCGGCGTAGGTGCGCAGGTCGTCGCACAACTGGTGCATGACCGACATGAAGTGCGCGTGGCTCAGGTCAAGGCGGTGCGGGATGTCGTGGCGCTGCAGGGCATGCATTTCGTCGCGGCTGACGTGGCAGTCAGCCAGCAGCACCATGCTCACGATGCGGGCCGCAGACTCGGGGCTGTTACGACGGTAGTTGCGCATGGAAGACTCCTTGGGTGAAACGCAGAGTCCTCAGAATACGGATTTCAATACATCGAGAAAATCAGAATTTATTTGAATAATATGAATGCTGCACCGAAGTATTCTCGTTGGTGGTGTTTGGTTTCCGGCTCGCCAATGAAAAGCGCCCGGACGGGCCGGGCGCTGTGGGGGGGATCGGTGCGGGAGATCAGTTCAGGATCTTGCCCAGGTTGATCAGCTGGGTTTCACCGCTGCCCAGGTCCACGCCGTCGTTGTCGTTGACCAGGTAGACGTCGCCGTTGGCCAGTCGGGTCAGGCCTTCGATCTTCTCCAGCACGTGGCCCTTGGTGGCGCGCAGGTCAGGCAGGACGTCGCGCACCAGGGTCTTGGTCAGGACGCTGCCGTCGGCCTTGCCGGTCAGGTCAATGCGGTAGATCTTCTTGACAGTGGCGTCGGGGCCTGACTGGTTGTCACGCTCGATCACCGCGAAGCGGTTGTTGCCCAGCGCGGTGATGTCGGACAGGCCGACCCAGCCACCATTGGCCGAGGTCACCAGGTCCAGCGGATAGAACAGGAAGGACCAGGTCTTGGCGACGAGGTCGTACACGCCGATACGGGGATGGGTGTCACCCGTCCAGGTGCGCTGGAAGGCGACCACCAGCTTGCCATCGGATTCGGCGATGCCCTCATAGCCATTGCTGGTCTGTTTGGCGTTCACGTCGACCGGCAGTTGGACGATGTCTTCGATGACGCCGGTGGCCGAGACCTTGAAGATCAGGTTGGCGCTCTTGACGTTGTTCGCTGCGACACCGCCTGCCCCTTCCGATGCCACCCAGAATCCGCCGCCCGATGCAACGGCGATGCCCTCGGGGTCGATGTTGACGCTCTTGTCAGCGTTGACCAGGGCAGGCAGATCGGCGTCGTCAAAGGTGGTGCCGCTGGCGGTGTCAGGCAGCACGTCGGCCAGTTTGGCGATCAGGCCGTTCGGATCGGTGATGCGGATTTCGCGCTGCAGCTTGGCGGGCTTGGTGCTGGTGTCGATCTCGAAGATGCGGTTGCCCTTGAAGAAGGAGTCGTCGATTGCGTAGACGAGCGAGCCCGTGGGGGCCGCGGCCAGACCGGACAGGGCCGACCAGGGGATTGGCGTGCCATCGGTCCGGTTGACCGATTCGATGGTCGGGTACTTGGGCGCCGCCTTTTGGTACTGGTAGATGTTGAGGGCGGCGAACACGGCAGGGCCACCCACGACCGGGTTGGTCTCTTCGCTGGCCGTGATCACCAGGTTGCGCGACGGGATGGTCAGCACGCCTTCGGGGGCCTGGGCCGAGGGCAGCACCTGCTTGAAAGCCGGTGCGTTGGCCTTGCTCAGGTCGTACACAGCGAGGACGCTGGAGCGCTCGGAGGCCACGAACAGGTAGTCGGTGCTGCCAAAGCGGCCCGCGGCGACGTTCTCGGGCTCGTTGCCCTTGGCGTCAGAGCGCTTGTCGTTGGTGTGCCCGATGCGCGCCATCAGGTGCTCCATCGTGTTGCCTGCGTCGTGGGCCACGCTGCCGTCGGTGTTGAACAGCGTGAAGCCACGGCTGCCACCGTCCAGGTCGCCTTCGTTGGCGGTGACGAACTGGCTGGTGGACACCCAGGTGACGCCGTCGGGCTCGCGCAGGCGATCAGGCTGGCTTTCGGTCAGGTTGACCTGATTGGGGCGTGGGGCGTCGGTCAGGTCGATCTGTGTCAGCGAGACCTTGCCTGCCGTGAAATCGCGGGTGACCTTGCCGGTGGCCAGGTCCACCTGCACGATGTGGTTGTTCTCTTGCAGGGTCACCACCGCGACGTTGTTGTCGTTGATGGAGACGTACTCGGGCTCGGGGTCGGTCGGGTACAGCATGGCCAGATTGGTGAGGGCCACGTCACGGGTCTTCCAGGTGCTGGGGGCGCCGACCGAATCGATGATCGTCAGCTTGCCGCCGGGCAACTGGGCGGGGCGGCCGTCGCCGGCGGCCTCATCGCGCTCGTTTTCGATCGCGATGGCCACGTACTTGCCATCCTTGCTGATGGCGATGGAGTCGGGCTGGCCGCCCAGCGCGATCTCGTGCACGACCGCGCGGGTGGCGATGTCCACGACCACCAGCTTGCCGTCTGGCGCGGTGAAGCTGGGCGAGGTGTTGACCGCGATCAGGGCGTGGTTGCCTTGCACCGTGATGGAGGTGGGCTCGCCACCCATGGCCAGGGCGCCCAGCGCCACGGGCGCGGACGGGTCGGTGATGTCGACAAAGCCCACTTCGTCCTTCGGGCTGTTGGTGTAGATCAGCGTCATGCCATCCGTGCTGGCCGCGACGATTTCGGCGGCGGTGGCCACACGGGCTTCGCAGGAGGAGCCGATTTGTTCGCACACGGCAAAGGTGGCCACGCGGTTGAAGAACTGGGTGTTGTCGCTGACGGAGGCGGCCAGGCGGGGGACGGATGGCGTGTCATCACTGCCGCCCCCACAGGCGACCAAAAGGGTAGACAGCGCGAGGCTGGCGGCAAGGGCGGAAGCGGTTTTTTTCACGACGGCGATCACAAAGTTGAGCGGATCGGGCGAAGTTACAAACGTGTCGTGAAAATGTCGTGACTGTTTTTTGAACAAATGAAGACGGGCCTGGCGCCTTGTGGCCCAATCTGACGATGTCTTGGCTGAAAAAAGACCCGAACTCCATTCGCTCGCCTGCGGGCCTGGAATGGCGTATCTGGAAGAAGCTCCCGCTGATCTTTCTGGTGGGCACCGTGGTGCCTTTGCTGCTGGCCGGCGCCACCTGGTTTTTCTCGCCTGAGCAGCCCGATGGTGCCCGCGATCCGGCCATCATGCGGTTCGAGTTCGTGATGATCGGCTTGGTGATCCTGCACTGGACGCTGGTGCTGACGGTGGCCATTGGCTGCGCCATCGTCATGCTGATGAAGGGGCCGAACTACAAGGCCGACTCTTACCCCATGCCCGACAGCGACGAGCCGCTCTGAGCGGGCATCGCTTCGCCGTCTTCGGGCCAGCACAGCCGCCCGCCGCCCAGTTCCGCATCCAGCCGACGCACGTCGTCCGGCGTGTCCACGTCGGTGACGAAATGGGTGTTGCCCGAGGCCCAGGCCTGCACGGCCATCGGCCCGGCCTGCTGCTGCCAGTGGCGTACGCCCTGCCCTTCAGCTTGCGCGCACACGGCGGCCACGGCGCTGCGCGACAGCAGCACGGGGTGGCCGCGCTGACCTGCCACCACGGGGTAGAGGCTGTGCACCGCGGGATCCCGGCCCGCCCAGGCGGTCTGAACCTCGCGCAGGTCCGCCTCGTTCAGCAAGACCTGGTCGGCCAGCAAGAGCATGGCCGTGTCCACGCTGGGTGGCAGCTGCGCCAGCCCGGCGCGCTGGGAAGCGATCAGGTCCGACGTGGTGGTGGGCAACGCCACGGTTTGCACCCCCAGGTCGGCCACCAACGGGGCCAGCGCAGCGGCATGGCGGCCCAGCACGACGACGACGCGGCCCACCCCGCAGGCCTGCAAGGCCCGCACCTGACGGCGCAGGACCGGCACGCCATCCAGGCACAAGGCACCCTTGGCTCGGCCGCCCATCCGCCGGCCTTCGCCGGCCGTCAGGATCACGGCGCCCCAGGCGGGCGTCGGGCTCATGCCTGCAGCTGGTCGCGCAGCGGCAGTTGCCGGATGCGCTTGCCGGTGGCCGCGAAGATGGCGTTGAACAGCGCCGGCGCCACCGGAGGCACCGGCGGTTCACCCACACCACCGGGCGGCACCTCGTGGTTGTTGTTGACCAGGTGGGTGCGGATGGTGCGCGGGCTTTCGGCGTGGCGCAGCACCGTGAAATCGAAGAAGTTGCTCTGCACCACGCGGCCCTGGTCGAAGCTGATCTCGCCGCTCAGGGCCAGGCTCAGGCCCATCACCGCACCGCCTTCCATCTGGGCGCGGATGCGTTCGGGGTTGATCTGAGGTCCGCAGTCGATGGCCATGTCCACGGCCACCACCTTCAGCTCGCCCTTGGCGTCCACGGCCACCTCGACCACGGTGGCGGTGTAGCTCATGAAGCTGTAGGCCACCGCCAGGCCCAGGCCGTGTCCCTTGGGCAGCTTGCGGCCCCAGCGGGCGCCCTTGGCTGCGGCTTCGATCACATCGCGCATGCGGCCGGTGTCGATCGGGTAGCGCTCGGGCGACTCGCTGTAGTTCCAGTTGTCCGCCAGCGTGCGCGGGTCCAGCTTGCGCGGCGGGCCGATGAGGTCGAGCAGGTACTGCTTGTGATCACGCCCGGCGTGGTGCGCCAGCTCGGCCACGAAGCACTGCACCGCGAAGGCGTGCGGGATGTTGGAGACCGAGCGGAACCAGCCGATGCGGGCGTGGGCTTCGACCTCGGCGCCTTCCAGCCGCAGGTTGGGGATGTCGTAGGGCACGTTGATGGCCGTCATGCCCGCTTCCAGGTCCATCTGGCCTTTGCCGCCTTCCACGAACAGCGAGAGGATGGAGGGCGCGGCGGTGCGGTGCAGCCAGGTGGTGGGGCGCCCTTGCGCGTTGACCACGGCTTCCAGGCGCTCGACGGACACCGTGTGCAGGTAGTCGTGCTGGAGGTCGTCTTCGCGGCTCCAGACCAGTTTGACGGGCGTGCCTTCCATCTGTTTGGCCACCAGGGCGGCCTCGGTCACGTAGTCGGGCTTGGACTTGCGACCGAAACCGCCGCCGATCAGCAGGGGGTGGACCTGCACGGCCTCGGGCTTGAGGCCCAGTTGGGCGGCGACGCCGTCGAGCGCGGCCTGCGGGTTCTGCACCGAGGTCCAGATCTCGCAGCGACCGTCCTTGACCAAGGCGGTGGCCACGGGCGGCTCCATCGTGGCGTGGGCCAAGTGGGGCAGGTAGTACTCGGCCGCAATCTTGTCGGCCGGCTTGGCCTGCGCCAGCGTTTGCATCACGTCGCCCTGGTCGCGCAGCACCTTGGCGGGGCGGCGCGCGGCGGCTTCCAGCTCGGCGCGGTAGGTGGCCGAGTTGTAGGTGGCGTGGGGGCCGTCGTCCCACGTGAACTTCAAGGCCTTGCGGCCCTGCATGGCGGCCCAGGTGTTGGTGGCCACCACGGCCACGCCGCCCAGGGGTTTGAACATGGGGGCACCGGTGAAGCCGGGCAGCTCGATCACGCGCAGCACGCCGGCCACCTTCAGGGCTTCAGTGCTGTCGACGCTGCGCAGCTTGCCGCCGAGCACCGGGGGGCGTGCCACCACGGCATAGACCATGCCGGGCAGGCGCATGTCCATGCCGTACTGCGCCTGGCCGTGGGCGATGGCCTCGCTGTCCACCGCGCGCACCTTGCCCTGGCCGATGTAGCGGAACTGGGACGGGTCTTTCAGCTTGAGCTGGTCGGGGGCCGGCAGAGGCAGGCGCGCGGCGTCGGCGGCCACGTCGCCAAAGCCCAGGCGGCGGCCGGTGGGCACGTGCAGCAGGGTGTGCTGGCGGGCCTGCACTTCGCTCGCGGGCACGCCCCAGCGCGCGGCGGCAGCGGCTTCGAGCATTTGGCGGGCGGCGGCGCCGGCGCGGCGCATGGGGAGCAGGAAGTGGCGCACGCTGCGCGAGCCGTCCACGTTCTGGTTGCCGTAGCGGGCCTCGTTGGCATCGGCCTGCACGACGGTGACGCGGGCCCAGTCGGCCTCCAGCTCATCGGCGATCACCATGGGCAGGCTGGTGCGCACGCCGGTGCCCATCTCCACCCGGTGGGCGATGATCGTGGTGCGGCCATCGGGTTCGATCGAGATGAAGACGTGCGGGTTGTCCACGGTGCCGCCCGGCATCGAGTCGGCGCCGTACTTGCGGGCGTCTTCGGCACGAACCAAGCCGTTGAAGCCGACCGACAGCAGCAGGCCCGACAGGCTGCCTTGCAGGAAGGTGCGGCGGGTGGTGTGCAAGGTCTCGTTCATCATGCGGCTCCTTGCAGGCGGCGGGCGGCCAGTTGGATGGCGGCGCGGATGCGCGGGTAGGTGCCGCAGCGGCAGATGTTGCCGTTCATGGCGGTGTCGATCTGCTTGTCGGTGGGGCGGGTGTTCTGTTTCAGCAAGGCCACGGCCGACATGATCTGCCCGGCCTGGCAGTAGCCGCATTGCGCCACGCCCAGTTCGGTCCAGGCCGCTTGCACGACGCGACCGACCCGGTCGTTCTCCATGCCTTCGATGGTGGTGATCTGGTGGTTCTTGGCCGTGCCAATCGGGAGGGTGCAGGCCCGTGTGGGTTGCCCATCGATGTGCACGGTGCATGAGCCACACAGGGCCATGCCGCAGCCGAACTTGGTGCCGGTGTGGCCCAGCTCATCGCGCAGGGCCCACAGCAAGGGGGTTTCGTCGGGCAGGGAGACCTGCTGCGGACGGCCGTTGATATGAAGGGTGGTCATGATGGGCGTGGGGGTTGAAGGTCAGAAAAGGTTCAGCTCAGGCCGCACACGACGGCCTGGGGTGGGGCCGCATCGGCCAGGGCATCTTTGGCGGCGGCCACCTGCAGCTGGGCGGGCAGCGTGATGCCGTTCTTGGCGGCCACGATTTCGGCCAGGATGGACAGGGCGATCTCGGCCGGCGTCTTGCTGCCGATGTAGAGGCCCGCCGGGCCGCGCAGGCGCGCGGTTTCTTCGGCGCTGAGGCCGAAATGGGCCTGCAGGCGTTCGCGGCGACGCTGGTTGTTCAGGCGCGAGCCAAGGGCCCCCACATAGAAGGCCGAGGTCTGCAGTGCGTCCATCAGCGCGAGGTCGTCGAGCTTGGGGTCGTGGGTCAGCGCAACCACGGCGGTGCGGGCATCGGGACGCAGGGCCTGCACGGCGTCATCGGGCATGTCGGTCACAAAACGCACGCCATCTAGCTGCCAGGTCTCGCGCTGCTCGGGGCGGGGGTCGCACACCGTGATGTCAAAGCCCAGGCCCAGGGCGGTGGCGCACAGGTACTGCGACAGGTCACCCGCACCGATGACCAGCAGGCGATAGCGCGGGCCCACGATGGTGCGCAGCTGTTGCGCGTCGAGGGTGGGCAGGGCATCTTGCGGGGCGGGCTGCAGGGTCACCGCGCCATTGGCGAGATCCAGCACGCGTTCGGTGACCTGCCGTGCTTGCAGTGCGGTGAGCAGCTCGTCGAGGCGGCTGACCGGGCCCAGCGGCTCCAGCACGAGCTCGATGGTGCCGCCACAGGGCAGGCCGAAGCGGTGGGCCGTGTCGGCGTCGATGCCGTAGCGCAGCACAGTGGGCCGCCCGTCCGGGCAGAGGGCGGTGGGGCCGCCCTGGCGCAGGTGGGCGATGAGGTCGTCCTCGATGCAGCCGCCCGACACGGAGCCGACGGTGCGCCCCCCGCTGTCGATGACCATCATCGCGCCGGGTGGGCGCGGGGAGGAGCCCCAGGTGCGCGCCACGGTGACCAGCACCGGCTGTCGGCCCTGGTCCAACCACGCCAGACTGGTCTTGAGAACCCGCCAATCGATGTCGTCCATGGTGTGACGGCCTCCCGTTTGCGCACAAGGTTGGAACCCTAACGGCTTGGCGCAGGAGGCACCACTGGGGGGCGCTAAACCCTGTCGATATCAGGGATATGCAGGCGGTCGCTGTCGTGGGGGGGGGGGGCTGACCGCCCTCTAGCCGTCGTCTCAGCGGGCGGCGTCTTGCGATTCCATGTGCAACAGGGCCTGCTCCAGCGGTGCGAGCTGATCGAGCGCATGGTCAATCCGCAAGGCGGTGAACTGCGCGCGGGCCTCGGTGAGGTGTCGTCGGGCGCACTGCGTGTCGCCCTGGGCCAGGCAGGTGAAGGCCAGGCACATGTGGCCGTCGGGCACGTACTCGGGCAGCACGCGTTGCTGGATCAGGGCTTGGCCGGCCTGGTGCAGGGTGTCCAGGTCGCGAAAGCGCATGGCCAGCAGGGCCTGAATGCGCACGGCGATCAGACGTTTGACGGCGTTGCCCTGGCTGTGGGCTTCGCGCACACATTGCTGTGCCAAGGCGAGCGCCTGCGCCGGCGCATCTTGTTCATAGATGAGTTGCACCGCTTCGCTCAGCGTGGCACCACTGCAAGGAGGGGCGGCCTGCACGAAGGCCTCAAACACCCGGTGTGTGGATGACGAGGGTGCGTCCGCATCGGGCCCATCGGGCATCCAGGCGGCATGGGCGCTGCCCAGACACGCGAGCAGGGCCAGAGCCCAGCTGCGGCGGCGGAGTGGGGAAGGACGCGGCATGGCACCTCCTGCATACGCATCGCACCCGGATGCGTTGCCCTCAGCTTGCCATTGCGGCCCGCGCTCGCACAAGCCCCCCTTGTGGCGGAAACTGCGAAATCGTGGCGCTATTTCTGAAAGCGTGGTGTCACGCAGGATCTGCCAACATGCGGGTTTCGCACTTCTTTTCGGCTTCATGCACCGCCACCCCCTCGCCCTGTTGTCCAGCCTCTACGCCGCCCAGGGCCTGCCCTTCGGTTTTTTCACGCTGGCGCTGCCGGTGCTGATGCGTGAGGCGGGCTGGTCGCTGACGGCCATCGGCCTGCTGCAGTTGCTGGCCTTGCCCTGGCTGCTGAAGTTCCTGTGGGCGCCTTGGGTGGACCACCATGGCGCGCGTCGCACCTGGTTGCTGGGGCTGCAGGGCGGTTCGGTGGTGGCGGCGCTGACGCTGGCCTGGCTGGACCTGGGCAGCGCGAGCCGTGGGCTGTTGCTGGCGGTGCTGGTGTTCAACCTGCTGGCCGCCACGCAGGACATCGTGACCGATGGCCTGGCGGTGCGCGTGTTGGCGGCCCGTGAGCGCGGGCTGGCCAATGCCATCCAGGTGGGGGCGTATCGCCTGGGGATGATCCTGGGCGGGGGCGGCTTGCTGTGGCTGTGGGCGCGCACCAATGGCAGCACGGTCTTTGCCGTGATGGCGGCCTTGCTGGCGCTGAGCACCTGGCCCGTGTGGCAGATGCGCGAGCCGACGCGTGGGGCGGGCGATGACGACAGCGCCAGTCGCCCGCGTCCGACCCCGGGTCAGCTGGCACTGGGGTGGTGGCACCGGGCCTTGGCCCCGGGGATGTTGACCTTTGCCGCGCTGGTGTTTTGCTTTCGCTTTGGCGACCAGATGGTCAGCAGCCTGATCACGCCCTTTGTGAGCGACCAGGGCGCCAGCAAGGAGACCATTGCGCTGATGAAGGGGGCGGTGGGTTCGGGCGCCAGCCTGTTGGGCGCGCTGCTCGGCGGGGCCTTGATGGTGCGCGTGAGCCGTCGCACGGCCATGCTCTGTACGGGCCTGGGCCAGTCGCTGACTTTCGGGCTGTACATTGCCGCCGCGCTGGGCTGGGGCGGCATGCCGCTGCTGTGGTGGGCCACCGTGGCCGAAGGCGTGGTCGGCACGATGGCGACGGTGGCGCTGTTCGCGCTGATGATGGACGCCTCCGACCCCGGCCATGCGGGCACGGACTTCACCTTGCTGGCCAGCGTGGTGGTGGGGGTGGGCAGCCTGGGCGCCATCGCCGGCGGGGTGGTGGGCGATGCGTGGGGCTATGTCTGGGCTTTTGGTATTGGCACGGTGCTGTCGGCGCTGGGCTGTGTCGCCATGGTGACCTGGCTGGACCGTCGCCCCACCCACGCGCGGGTGGCGCAAGCCTGGCGCTGAGGCGCAAAAAAGGGGCGCCGTAGCGCCCCTGTGTGCATCACGCCTGGGCGCTTAGCCGCAGCTGCCGATGGCGCCGCAGTTGGCGCACTTCATGCAGCCGTCCACCTTGTGCATTTCGTGCGCGCCGCACTCGGGGCACTTCTTGCCCGAGTTGGGCACGGCGTTGCCATTGCTGGCGCCTGGGGCTGGGGCGCTGTAGTCGGTGGGCTGCAGGTGGTGGCCCAGTTCTTCATCGCGGCGCGCCAGGCGGGTGGCCAATTGCAGGGCCGGGACCTGGTTGCCCTCGGCGTCCAGGAAGCCACGCTTGGCCAGGATCTGCTGCAGCGCAAAGCCGATGGCGGCCACGTCGGAGTCATGGAAACGCGGCGCCACGGTGCCGTCGGCGCGCTCGATCATGCCAAAGCGCACGGGGCCCTTGTCCCACACCACCTTGCGCATCGAGGCCACGGCCTTGGCGACCGAACCACCAGACTGGCCCACCATCGACAACAGGCGCATGCTCGACGTGATCCATTGCTGGCCGTCAGACGTCTGGCCGCCGGGGATGAAGAACTCGATCGGGCGCTCGATGGTGACGTCCTTGCCGTCGATCGTGCCCTGCACGCGCAGGAAGTTGACGGTGACGTAGACGGCCTGCTTGCCCTCGAACGTCATGTACTCGACCTTGGAGGTGATGCCTTCCAGGTCGCCCATCGGGCGCGAGTCGAACTGCTTGCGCAGCGGATCGTCGTCGTTGCGGCCGGTGCCGCTCGGGGCGGTGCTGGCGGCCGGTGCGGCTGCGGGTGTGTCCACCGACAGCACGGCGCCCAGGGTGGCGTTGGGGCGGTAGGTGGTGATGCCCTTCAGGCCCATGCGGTAGGCCTGCAGGTACAGGTCGGCAAAGTCGGCGAAGGGGTAGTCAGCCGGGACGTTGATGGTCTTGGAGATGGCCGCGTCGATGAAGGGGGCCACGGCCGCCACCATTTCCACGTGGGAGATGGCCGACATGCTCTGCGCCGACACGAAGGCTTCCGGCAGGGCATCGGCCTTGCCGCCCATGCTCAGGTAGACGCGGTAGGCGTGGTCTTCCACGGCATAGATGCGGCTGGTGCCGTCAGGCATGCGCTTCTTGCGGTTGTAGGTCCACGAGAACGCGGGCTCGATGCCGTTGGTGGCGTTGTCGGCAAAGGCCAGCGTGATGGTGCCGGTGGGCGCGATCGACAGCAGGTGCGAGTTGCGCAGGCCGTGCTTGCGGATCTCCTTGCGCAGCTTCTCGGGCAGGCGCTTGGCGAACAGGCCGGTGTTGAGGTACTGGTCGGCGTTGAACAGCGGGAAGGGGCCGCGTTCCTTGGCCAGCTCGACCGAGGCGCTGTAGGAGGCATCGCGCAACACCGCCGAAATCTTCGAGGCCATCTCACGGCCCTCGGGGCTGTCATAGCGCAGGCCCAGCATCACCAGGGCGTCGCCTAGACCCAGGAAGCCCAAGCCGATGCGGCGCTTGGCGGCCGATTCGGTGCCCTGCTCTTTCAGCGGCCACACGGTGGCGTCCAGCACGTTGTCGAGCATGCGCACGGCCACGGCAATGCCCTGCTCAAAGCTGGCGAAGTCGAAGCGGGCGTCGGGTTGGAAGGGGTTGCGGACGTGGCTGACCAGGTTGATCGAGCCCAGGTCGCAGCAGCCGTAGGCGGGCAGCGCCTGCTCACCGCAAGGGTTGGTCGCTTCGATGGTTTCGCAGTAGGCGAGGTTGTTTTCCTCGTTGATGCGGTCCAGGAACAGCACGCCCGGTTCGGCGAAGTCGTAGGTCGACTTCATGATGGTGTCCCACAGGTGGCTGGCCTTGACCACCTTGTAGACCCACAGGCCGTCGTCACGCTGGTAGGTGTTGGGGACTTCGGGGTGGGGTTGGGCGGTGTGCACCAACTCCCAGTCGGCGTCGGCGGCCAGCGCCTCCATGAAGCCCGCGACGATGCCCACCGACACGTTGAAGTTGTTCAAGGTGCCGGGCGTGCGCTTGGCGACGATGAAGTCCTCGATGTCGGGGTGCGAGACGTTGAGCACGCCCATCTGGGCGCCACGGCGGGCACCGGCCGACTCGACCGTCTGGCAGACCTGGTCGAACACCTTCATGAAGCTCACCGGGCCCGAGGCGCGCGAGTTGGTCTTCTTCACCCAACCGCCCTTGGGACGGATGGCGCTGAAGTTGTAACCGACGCCTCCGCCACGGCGCATGGTTTCGGCGGCCTGCGAGGCGGCGTCCATGATGCCGATCTGGCCGTCGGAGCCGATCATGGCGTCGCCCACGGGCTGCACGAAGCAGTTGATCAGGGTGGCGGCGGTGTCGGCCAGGCCGGCGGCGGCGTTGATGCGTCCACCCATCACCACGCCCAGGTCACGCTGGGCGGTGTAGAAGGTTTCGGCCCATTGTTGCTGGGCTTCGGGGGTCTTTTCGATGGTCGACAGGCCCTGGGCCACGCGGCGGCGCACGTCGTCGATCGAGGTTTCACCGGGCTCGGCGTACTTCTCCAGCAGGACGTCGATGGAGGCCTCTTGAGGCGGGAGCGCGAGATCGGTGGTGTGGGTCATGGCAGACAAATGAGAGAGGTTGAACGAGCCCCGGTATGCGGGCGCGAAAGGGCGCGGCGGCACAGGGCGAGCTCGACTGTAGTACGTTGGAAGGATTGGATTTTGCGCCGTCGCAAGATTCGTGGGACGGGCAAGTCGCAGTCAGGTCGACAGTATGCCTGCCCGCCGCCAGGGGTGCAGATTGGCGTGTTTTGACCCCCAAGCGGACCCTGTGAGGGCGGCGGGTGGCCGCAGGAGGTTGTGGGCGGCGACACTGCCAGCCACACAGGGAGCCGCACACGATGTCTGAACCGTTTCGCAAGCGCTGGGGGCTGTTTCCCAACCCCGGGGTGGCCCGCACCATTGCCGCGCTGGACGCACGCCAGGATTGCCAACGCATCGTGCGCCTGATGGGCCAGTACGACATGGCCTGGGACATGCAGCGTGCGCTGGAGCTGGCGCTGTTCTACACCTATGGCAGCGACAGCGTCTCCACCCTGCTGAACCGCACGGGGGAATTTCGCGAACATGGCCAAAAGCGCTACGACGACACCCGCTTGCTGATCGGGCACTTTCTGGAGGCAGGCTGGGACAGCGAGGCGGGCGCGCAGGCGCTGGATCGCATCAACCGCACGCACGCGCACTACCGCATCCCCAACGAAGACTATCTCTTCGTGCTGTGGACCTTCATCGAGTTTCCGCTGCGCTGGAGCAAGGTGTACGCCCGCCGGCCCATGACCGCGCATGAGCGCGAGGCGGGCTTCAACTTCTGGGTGGAGATCGGGCGGCGCATGGGCCTGAGCGACATCCCGCCGACCCGGGCCGCCTTCGATGCCTTCATCGAGGGCTACAAGCAGCGTCATTTCAAACCGTGCGAAGCGAGCGCCCAGGTGGCGCAGGACACCCTGCGAGTGGGACAGGCCTGGTTGCCCTGGCCACTCAAGGGCCTGGTGGCGCCCGTGGTCTACAGCCTGTTTGACGATGACGCGCTGTTCTTGGCCGCCGTGGGTGCGCGCAAGCCACCCCGCTGGTTCGCCGCCCTGGTGCGTGGGGGCCTGCGCACGCATGGCTGGCTGCGCCGCGGCACCCGCCTGGGCGCCTACCCGCTGCGCCTGGCTGACACGCCCAACCGCAGCTACCCCGGCAACCGCTACACCATCGAGCAGCTCAAGCCGGTGCACCTGCAGCGGGTGGAGGGCGAGGCCCCCTGCGGCACACCCGGCGACGCCGAGTCTGCGGTGGCGCCGGCCGGCCGCTGCCCGCACGCCTGGCGCTGACTTACTTGGCCGAGGTCTTCATCAGGCTGTCCTTGAGCTGCTTCATCTTTTCCTGCAGCGGCGGATAAGGACCATAGCGGTGCTGGTCGGCCGAGGCGCCGTCCACATAGGGCGGGAAGGCGGCGTCCACCGGTTTGTTCCAGCGCGCCGGGAAGTCGCGCTCGGTGTGGGCCTTGAGGGGGCGGGCGTGGCTCAGCACGAAGGCGGCCACGTCATAGGCCTCGTCATCGCTCAACTGGGGCTGGTCGTGGGTGGTGCCCAGCGGCATGTTGGCCTTGATGAAGGCCGAAGCGGTCAGCAGACGGTTCATGCCGGCGCCGTGGTTGAAGGTGTCCTTGCCCCACAGCGGCGGGAAGGTGTAGCCCGTGGCACTGCCGGGTGCGCCCGCACGGATGCCGGCGCCGTTGACCCCGTGGCAGGCCGAACACTTGGCTTGATAGGTCTGGCCCCCGGCCACCGTGTCTGCACGGCGGTTGGGCGCCTTGAACGGGGGCAGGCCCTGCCCTTCGACCTTGGCGCCCACCGGCACATCTTTGGACAGGAAGTGCATGTAGGTCACAAAGGCCTTCATCTCCTTGCTGTCGAACGGCAGCGCCTTGCCGGACATGCTGCGCTCCATGCAGCCGTTCACCCGCTCTTCCAGCGTGCTGATGCCGTCTTCACGGCCACGGTATTGCGGGAAGGTGGCGTGTGCGCCGACCCAGGGAATCGCGAACTTCTTGGTGCCTGAGGCCTCATGGCACGACGCGCAGGCCAGGTTGTTGCCGGCATAGCGCATTTTCGGGTTTTTGACTTCCGGGCCGATGTACGCAAAAGTACGGTCGGTCAGCTCTTTGCCATATCGCACGGCCTGACCATAGGCGTCGTCCGGCAGGCGCGAGACGTCATAGGCCTCGGCGGGGCCGATGCGGAAGGTGGTCGGGGCGGACGGCTTGTTGGCCGGGGCGACGGGTTGGGCGTGCAGGCCACCGGCGGCAGCGAGCAAAACCCAGGGGAGCAATCGAGATGTCATGGCGTCTCCAACGGAAAGAGCAAACGAGCTACCTTCAGCATACCCTGGTGGGTATGTGGATGCAAGTGCTCGGATCGCGGTTCCATGTAGGGAATACCCATGGTGAACCGTTGGCACTGCCACAGTGTGAAAAACGTCATGGCCAGCCTAGCGCGGCCCACCGATCGACTGGTTCACGGCATCGTTGATCGTGGACTGCAGGTTCATGTTGCGCAGCAGGGCGGCACCGTTGGTGGTGGCCTGGATCACGGTCTCCGTGCGGATGGTCTGGTTGTTGAGGGTGTTTTGAATGTAGGTGGCCAGCGGCAGGGTCAGGGCGCCGGTGTCCACGGTGTTGCCCGGGCCGTTTTGCACCACCTTTTGCTGCGCGCTCAGCTGCCGGGCCAGCTCCGCGAACTGCACCTGGGCCAGTTTGTCCAGGCCGTTGGTCTGGAACGAGGTGGTGGTCACCAGCTGGTCGTTGATGTAGACGGCCCGGCTGATGCCGAAGGAGACGAACAGCCCGGAGCCCAGGTCGAAGCCGCCGCGCAGTTTCGACAGCTTCTGATCGCCCACGGCCCACCAGATGGGGCGCGGGTCCGCCAGTGGGTTTGAGGTCTCCTGAGCCTGGCTCAGACCGCCGATCCACAGGCTGCCCAGGCTGAGCAGGACACCGCACCAGCCTGTCCGGATGCCGGTGGCGTGAGGGGGCGTCCTCATCAGAAGTCTCCCGGGCCATGCTTGGGCAGCGTGATGCCCATCAGCCCATCGCGGCTGACGCCAGCCGTCAGCGGTGCGGTCGGGACCGCAGCCCAGTCGCTGCGCTGGTTGAACCGGGCGGTGCGCATGTGGCTGTGGATGACGAACAGCAGGCGGTTGGGCCAATGCGCCTCGAAGGCCTCGCGTGACAGGCTGCGTGTGCCGTTGGCCGGATCGCCGATCAGCACGCGATCGCCCCGCAGGCCCTTGATCACCACAAAGTGCATGTAGCCGTTTTCGTTGATCAGCACGATGGCCGGGGTGCGGGCCTCCAGCAACTTGTCCAGCGGCAACTCGAAGCCGTCGGCCACGAAGCCGCGTGATTGCAGGAATTGCTTCATGTCGAGCAGCGAAAATCCTTCACGCTGGATCTTGGCCTGATCGCCCGCCTGGTACATCTGCATGAACACCTCGCTCTCGGTGACCGGGTGGCCATAGTGGTGGGTCAGCAAGGTGGCCAGCGCCGCAGAGCCGCAACTGAAGTCGTACTGCTGTCGCAGCGTGCCCGCCATGCGGGACTGTTTGAGGCTGGTCAAGGGCAGGTTCACGTCACCCTGTCCCAGCGAGGGCAGGTAGGCCCGGGGTGCCTGGCCCCAGGCTGGGCTGCTCAGCATCAGGGCCAGCGACAGCGGGATCAGCAACGTGCGCATGGCGGGCTCCGCTCAGTTCATTTGCAGTTGCACGATCACGGCGTTCTGAATGAGCACATTGGCCCCGGTGTTCTGGATCACGAGCGGGATGCCGTTCAGGTTGGCAAACGAGCCCGCACTGATGGCATTGCTGCCGGTGACCACGTGGTCGGCCGTGTTGCCCGCGGTGGTGCCGAGCAGCTTGATGTTGCTGCTCACCCACTCGCTGCCGCCGCGCATGCCAGCCAGGGCTTGCGTGGCCACCGGCTGGGCGAACGTGCTGCGTGCTGCCCCGGCGTCCGGGATGGGAAGGCTCGCGGTTTGAGCCAGTGCGTGTGCAGGCAGCAACGAGGTGAGCAACGCCAGACGCGCCAGCCTGCGGATGTGAATCGGCTTCATCGTGACTCCCAAATTTTTTGTGTGATGGTGATGCACCGTCGGCATCGAACCGATGGAGCCGCAGTGGCCCCAGGTCGATGCCGAGCTCACAGGGCTATCACGGTGTCGAGCGACCCACGCCCAGGTTGGCCTGCACGTTCACGCTTTGCTGGACCAGGGACGACAGTCCGCTGTTCTGGCTGGCGATCATGATGCCGGCGGCCGATTGGCCCACACTGGTCATGGTGTTGGCCAGGCTGAATGTGCCCGCATTGACCGTGTTGGTGCCGCCTGCGCCCGCTGTGCCTCCCGTGGCGTTGCCCCCGGTGCCGGCGTTGGCCGTGTTGGTGCCGCCATTGCCCGCACCGCCGGTGCCACCCGAGCCATTGCCGCCAGTCCCACCGGCACCGCCGGTGTTGTTGCCATTGCTGCCACCTGTCGTGGAGGCATTGCCGTTGGCGGCTGAGCCGCCTGCGCCGCCCGCACCGGCCCCGGCCGTGTGCGTGCCGCTGGCCCCCGTACCGGTCTGTGCACCGCCTGCGCCACCCGCTCCGCCAGCACCCGTGGTGCCGCCATAGGACGTGGCGGTGCCGCTGTCGTTGGGAGCGGTGCTGTCGGCATTGGCGCTGCCCGTGCGGCCGCCGCGTCCGGTGTCAGCGGTGGCGCTGCTGCCGGTGTCGCTGCTGTTGGCGTCGCCACCTCGGCCACGGCCACCGTTGCCGCCGTCGACGGCCCCGTTGCGGGCGCTGCCACTGCGAACGTTGCCGTTGGAGGCGTCACCTCCGTTGCCGCCAGAGGCGCCATCGCCAGCCTCGCCCTCGCCGCCGACGCCTCGGCCTCTGGCCCAGGCGTCACCCCCGTCGCCGGCGTTGCCACTGCGTGCATTGCCACCTGCAGCCGAGCCGTGGTTCATCGCGCTGTTGCCCAGGCCGGAGATGGTGTTGCCGGTGACGGTGCCCCTGAGGGTGCTGTGGGCGGTGATGGTGGTCACGTTGAAGGCATTGTCAAACGTGCCGGTGGAGCCGTTGTTGAGGGCGGCTGAGCGCTCGCCCGTGGCACGTGCCGCACCCGAGTGCTTGTTGGTGCTGCTGTCGGAATTGTTGGAGTCTCGTGTGACGGTCCGGGTGTCGGTGTTGTTGGAGTCTCGCGTCACCGTTCGGGTGCGTGCACTGTTGTCGGTGTTGTTGGAATCTCGGGTGATGGTCCGCGTGTCGGTGGTGGTGTTGGTATCGGTATTGTTGGAGTCTCGCGTGACCGTGCGGGTGCGCGCGCTGTTGTCCGTGTTGTTGGAGTCCCGGGTGACGGTCCGCGTGCGTGCGCTGTTGTCGGTGTTGGTGGTGGTGTTCGTGTTGTTGGAGTCGCGTGTCACGGTTCTGGTGGTTGTGCTGCTGTCGGTGTTGTTGGACTTGCTGGTCACGCTCTTGGTGCTGCTGTCGGTCACCGTGCTGGTGTTGGCGGTGCCATCGCCGTCGCCCGTGGTCTGGCCAATGTCGCCGCTGGCGGCAAGCGCGGCGCCGCTCAGCATCAGCGTGATGGCCGAAGCCAGAAGTGTCTTTTTCATAGAGCCTCCGAAAGTTGATTGCGTTGATGTGACAAACAGACTTCACGTGAAGTGCGTGACCGCACCGAGGCAACCCCACTGCACGCAACGTGCCAACTGGTTCACGAACGCAACCAGATCGGTCCGGCCCGCAGCGCGGGGTGGGTGCGCACAGTGGCGCCTCGTCCTTGCAGGTCGTGCCGCGGCCGCCCCGCCCGGTCAAACTGTCACATCCATGTGACTGGCCTGGGGCGACAGTTGGTGACGACAGGCCGTGCTCGCCCTCTGCCATCTGCCACGACGCGCGGGTTGTCACCTGCCTCAGAGGTGTGACAGCCGCTTTCCCCCCGGTGGGGGAAGAGCGGTGCGCACGCCTCTGAACGGCCGGTGGAGCGCGTCTCAGGCTTGAGACATTCGGACATCCCCGGCACGATTTGTTGCGCGCGCTTACATTTTTTCACTTGCCTGTCGTGGCGCGCCTTGCCTATGCTGCGGTGCATTAATCGATGGTCATGGCAGTACGACCACGCCTACACAGGGATGTCAGCCATGAACCAGAAAGCCCGCCCAGGGGGGCGTACGGTGCTTGCCGGCGCTCTGCTGGCCATGCCGACGCTGGGCGCTCACGCGCAGAATGCTGCCGTTGCGAACGAGCCCACGCTGGCGAGCCCACGGGTGCTGCAACAGCAGCTCGACGCGCAGGACCGGGAGATTCAGCGTCTCAAGCAAGCCGTGGCCGAGCAAGAAGCGCGTCAGCGAGCCTTGCGCCAGACCTTGCAGCGTGCCCTGGGCCAGGAGGTGGCGCCGGCCCAGGGCACGGTGGCCGAAAGCGAGTCACGACCGGTCCGGGTGGGCGTGGCCCCCAGTGTCGAGCCTCAGCCGCCCGCCATGGCCAACCTGTTCGAGCAGCCTGGCATCCTGACGCCACGCAATCAGCTGGTGCTGGAGCCCTCTGTTCAGTACGCGTACTCGTCGAGCAACCGCGTGGCCCTGGTGGGCTACACCATCATCCCGGCCTTGTTGATCGGCCTGATTGACGTGCGGGAAATCAAGCGCAACACGCTCACCGGGGCCGTGACGGCACGCTATGGCCTGACCAGCCGCTTCGAGGTCGAGGGCAAGGTGCCCTATGTCTACCGCAGTGACTCGACCATAAGCCGGGAGTACGCCCTGGGCGCGGCGTCAGACAAGGTGTTCGGTGCCCACGGCAAGGCACTGGGCGACATCGAGATGGCGGCCCGCTACCAGCTCACCGATGGCTCGGACACGCGCCCCTACCTCATTGGGGGCCTGCGGTTCAAGGCCCGCACGGGCAAGGATCCGTTCGATGTGGAGACGGACTGCATCACGCGCTGCGACGGGCCCGATGCGGGCACGGGTCTGCCTCTGAGCTTGCCCACGGGCTCGGGCTTTTACTCCTTGCAGCCCTCGCTGACGTGGTTGTTGCCGTCCGACCCGGCGGTGTTCTTCGGGGGCATCAGCTACACGCACAATTTCAAGCGCAGCAACATCAGCCGCCTGGTGCGGGCGGGACAGCGGGAGTTCATCGGCACGGTCGAGCCGGGTGGGGTGATCGGCCTGAACTTCGGCATGGGCCTGGCGCTCAACGAGCGCGCGTCTTTCAGCATGGGCGTGGAGCTGAACTCGGTGGGCCGTACCAAGCAGAACGGCCAGGTGGTGGCCGGCTCCGTGCGCACGCAACTGGCCAGCCTGTTGATGGGTTACTCGTACCGCTACAACGACAAGACGTCGTTCAACGTGTCGGTGGGCGCAGGCCTGACGCGTGACACCCCGGATCTCAGCATCAATTTCAGGATGCCGCGCTCCTTTTGAGGGTTCAGCATGACGCCGCAAAAAGTTCTGTGCCTCAGCCGCGGGGCCAGTGTGGCGGCGCTCGCGGAGCAGTTGCGGGCGCAGGACTGGCTGGTCCTGTCCGCAGATGACCTGGGTGAAGCTCAGCGCACCTTGTCGAAAGAGCATGTCCTGGTCGGGCTTTTGTGTCTGTGGGAGTGCGCCCCGCTGGAGCTCGACCGGGTCGAGCAGTGTCTGCGCGAGCTGCCACTGGAGTGGGTGGGCCTGGTGCCGGCAGAGGCGCTGACCTCGCCCGACCTGTGTCGCTTGCTGTTGGACCATGTGTTTGACCACCACACGCACCCGGTGGACTGGCAGGGTTTGAGCGTGACGCTGCGACATGCCCTGTGCCGCGCGGAGTTGCGCAGGCGGGCCGCGCACCTTCAGTGCGATGTCAAGCGCACGGGCATGGGCATGGCTGGGCATAGCCCGGCCATGAACCGCTTGCGTCAGCAGATCCGCAAGGTGGCGGCGACCGATGCACCGGTGCTCATCGGCGGGGAGAGCGGCAGCGGCAAGGAGCTGACGGCCCAGGCCATCCACCAGAGCTCGCGGCGCGCGGAACAACCTTTTGTGGCGGTCAACTGTGGAGCGATTGCGCCCACCTTGATCCAGTCAGAGCTGTTCGGCCACGAGCGTGGCGCCTTCACCGGGGCGACGGCGGCCCGTCAAGGCCTGATCGAGGCGGCCAACGGGGGAACCGTCTTCTTGGATGAAATCGCCGACCTGCCCCTGGAGTTGCAGACCAACTTGCTGCGCTTTTTGCAGGAGCACACCATCCAGCGTGTGGGGGCGACGCGCTGCTTGGGTGTGGATGTGCGCGTGATCGCGGCCTCGCACGTGGACCTCTCACAGGCCGTGGCGGCGGGCCGTTTTCGGGAAGACCTGTTCTATCGGCTCAACGTCTTGCCGATCGTCGTGCCGAGTCTGCGCGAGCGCACCGCCGACATCCCCATCTTGGCGCAGCATTTTTTGCACCAATGCCTGCAGCAGGGGCACTCACGGCGGGTCGCCGGCTTCAGCGTCGAGGCCCGCGCGGCCCTGCTGGCGCACACCTGGCCGGGCAATGTGCGCGAGCTGGCCAACCGGGTGCAACGCGCTGTGGTGATGAGCGAGCAGCGTCTGATTTCGCCCGCTGACCTTGGGTTGGACACGCCGTGCGCCCCGGCGGCCGTGGGGCTGGATGCCGCGCGCTTGCAGGCCGAGCGGGAGGCCATCGCCCTGACCCTGGGGCGGATGGCGCACAACGTGACCCGCGCGGCACGCGAATTGGGTGTCTCGCGCATGACGCTGTACCGCTTGATGGACAAGCACGGCCTGCAGGCGCGGGCTGACTGAGGGGCGCGTTGGTGATCCAATAGAGCCCATGAGCCTCACCACCCTGCACACCGCATCTTGCGGTTTCGAGTCGGCCCGCCAGGTGGGCGTGCTGCCCAACGACCACCCCAGTCATCGCCTGCATGGCCACAGTTTCGTGGCCCGCATCCGGGCGGCTTTGCCGGACGCGTGGGCGCCGTTTCCGGGTGCGGAGGTGAGCGCACTGAGTCAGCAACTGCAGGCCTGCACCGCGCCGCTGGACTACCGCTTGCTCAACGACGTGCTGCCCTTGCCGACCGACGAGAACCTGGCGCGCTGGTTGCGCGACCGGCTGGACGTGCCGGGGCTGGAGCAGGTGGGCATCCAGAGCACGGCCGACCAGGGCGTGGACCTGGACCGCCATGATCAGGCACATGTCTGGCGGCGCTACCGTTTTCAGTCGGCCCACAAGCTGCCCAACGTGCCCTTGGGACACAAGTGCGGGCGCTTGCATGGTCATGGTTTCGAGGTCATCTTGCATGCCAACCAGGACGCAGGCGGGCGCGACATCAGCATCGACTACGACCACCTCGACGAGGTCTGGGCACCCTTTCACTACCAGCTGCACCAGCGCTACCTCAACGCCATTGAGGGCCTGGACAACCCGACCAGCGAGGTGATCGCGGGCTGGTTGTGGGACCGCCTCAAGGGCGTGCTGCCCGAACTGTCGTGGGTGACGGTGTACGAAACCGGTTCGTGTGGCGCCAACTTCAACGGCACGGATTACCGCATCTGGAAGGAAATGACGCTGGACAGCGCCCTGTTCCTGCGCCACGCGCCCAGCGATGACTCGCTCAGCCACATCCACGGCCACACCTACACGCTGCGCCTGCACCTGTCGGCGCCGCTGGACACGGTGATGGGCTGGACGGTGGACTTCGGGGATGTGAAGGACCGCTTCAACCCCATCTTCAAGGCGCTGGACCACCACCCGCTGCACGAACTGCCCGGGCTGGACGATTGCGATACCGCCTCGCTGTCGCACTGGATTTTGGCGCAGGCGCGCAAGGTGCTGCCTCAGGTGGACCGGGTGGACCTGTACGAGACGCGGGGCAGTGGCGCGATCGCGCTGCTCGGCCACGAAGGGCCAGCCTTGCCGATCTGAGGGGGGCGCCGCCGGGGCGGGGCTTGACGCTGTGTTGGCTCAGGGGCGATGCATCGGGGCGCGTCGCGCCTTGCGGCCCCACACACTGCCTTGCACCAGCAAGAGTGAAGCGGCCAGCGCCAGAACGCCGTGTGCCGGCCGCGCGCTGAGCAAGCTCCACAGGCCCAGCAGCGCCATCAGGGCGCAGGCCAAGGTGGTGACCTGGCGCAGGCGTTGCCGCAGCGACAAGGGGTGAGGTCGGGTGCCGTCCATCGTGCCTCCTGATCCGTCGTGGGCCACAGGAGCGCGACCCAGAAGGTCTTTGTATGACCGATGGGCGTGTAACGCAAGTCGGTATCGACCCTATTCGGTGAACAGCTTGTACAGCCCCTTGAAGGTCAGCAGGTGACCGGGGTTGCTGGTTTCGTTGAGCAGGCCGGCGATGCGTCGGCGGATCGCGGCGCTGCGGTTGGCACGCCAGATCACCAGATCGGCCAGCCAGGGCTGGCGGTTGACCCAGTTGGCCTTGCGGTACATCTGGTAGCGCGGCTGCAGGGCGCGCAGCTGGGCTTCGTAGTGGGTGCGCACCTGGGCGTCGTCCCATGGTTGCTGTCGACCCGCGATGAGGGCCCGCGCAGCCAGCATGCCGGTCTGCAGGGCCTTGCCGATGCCCTCGCCGGTGAACGAGTAGGTGCTACCCGCCGCCTCGCCGCACACCAGCAGGCCGGGGCGACTGAAACGGGCGCCCTCCAGGCTGAAGCGCAGCGGGGCGCCTTTGAATTCGCCCAGCGGCGTGCCGCCCTGCACCAGTTCGCGCGCCACCGGGTGCACCTCGGTGAAGCGCTGGTAGATCTGGCGCAGGTTTTGGCTGCCCTTGGCGCGCCGGCCATCAGCGCCGTCCGTGAGGCCCACGCCGATGTTGAAGACGCCATCGCCGCAGGGGAAGATCCAGCCATAGCCCGGGCTGAGGGCGCGGTGCCAGACGATTTCCAGGCCCTGGATGCGGTCGGCCAGGCCCGGGTGGCGGATGTAGCCGCGCAGGCCGATGCCGCTGGGGGTCTGGCGTTCGGCCATGCTGGCGGCCAGCAGGGCCTGGGGCACGGCGCCGCTGGCCAGCAGCACCCAGGTGGCGCGGATGTTGCGCTGGGTGTCACCGTGCTGCACGCGGGCGCCGACCACCTGGCCGTCGCGCTCCAGCGGGGCTTGAAAGCGCATGGGCGCATGCATGCGGGCACCGGCTGCCACGGCGGCGCGGCAGACGATGTCGTCGAGCTGACGGCGCGGCAACACGGCCATCTCGCCGGGGACATCGAGCTGGCCACCACGGGGGCCGACACAGCGCACATGGCCCACCGCCTGGGCAGCCTGCATCACCTCGTCCAGCACCCCCAGTTCGCGCAGGGCCTGGTGGGCATCAGGGATGAGGCCATCGCCACAGATCTTGTCGCGCGGAAAGCTGTGCTGGTCGATCAGCACCACGTCGAAGCCGGCGCGGGCCAGGGTCAGGGCCGCGGCGCTGCCAGCGGGCCCGGCGCCGACGATCAGGACGTCACACGCGGCAGGGAGAAGGTCAATGGGCAGGTTCATGGTGCGCGCCAGTGTAGCGGCGGTGTGCGGCGCGGCCGTGACCCCTCGCTCACAGCGCCAGGGCGCCGGCATAGCCGGTCATTTCCAGATAGCCCCCGCCGACCACTGCGCCTTGGGCGTCGCGCAGCTCGCTCAGGCCTTCCCAGTAGATGCTGCCCGTGCTGCCGCGGCTGTCGAGCTCTTGCGCGTCCAGGCGGGCGCGCACCTGAAAGCGCCCCTCGGGCGTGTCCACCGTCCATTCGACCGGGTAGCGTGCGCCGCTGGCCGGACTTTGCCAGGTGCGGCCAGGCGTGAAGCGCACCTCAGGGTGGGTGAAGATGCGGGCCGGCTGGCCGGGCGAGCGCAGGCTGCCGCCGCTCCACAGCATGCTGCCGTCGCGCCGGCGCAGGCGGAAGGCGGTGAGCGCGCGGCCGTCCTGCAGGTTCATGCCGATCCAGTCCCAGCCGACGGCCTCGGGATGCATCAGGGATTCGCTCCACTCGTGGTCCAACCAGGCGCTGCCCTGCACGTTCAGCGTCTGGCCGTGTAGGCGCAGGCTGCCGTCCACCGCCAGATGCGGGTGCGAGTAGTAGTGGCTGGCCTGCTTGGGCTCGGGCCCCTTGCGCGAGAAGCCCGATTGTCCTTGCAGCAGCACCGGCTGGGTCTGCGTGAAGCGCAGGTCGAGCTGGAAGGCGCGTGCCGGGACGCGGCTGCGGTAAACGCTTCGGCTCACATCGCCGGTGCGGTGTAGCTGCCAGTCGCGCAGGGTGAGGTGGGTGTCCCCCTCGGCGGCCTCGGCCAGGCCCCAGCCCGCGCGGGCGATGCGCTGGTCGTGCAGCAGCTCCCCGCGCTGCAGATCGGTGACGGCCGCGTGCGCAAAGATCAGCTGGCGCGTGGCGAAGCGGCTGGCGCTGTGCGCGGCCACGTCCACCCGCGAGCGAAAGAAGGTGATCTGGAAGCCGTAGGTCTGCGCCGGCGATGAGGCCGAAGCGCGGCCTTGCAGCGAGCCGGTGAGGTACCACCACTCGGTGCGCGTGCCAGGGTGGGCGCCGTGGTCGTGCGGAAAGCGCAAGGGGTTGCCCAGGCGCACGAGGGCGCTTTGGTCACCGGGGGGTACCGGTTGCTTCAGGCTCACGGTTTGAGCCAGTACCAGTGCGGGCGTCAAACCCAGCCAAGGCAGGCCCACCGCCTGTTGCAGCCAGCGTCGGCGGGCAGCGGAGCTCAGCGTCATCAGGGGCGCAAGGTCGGGCACAGGCATCACCAGTCTTCCTTCACGGCCAGCACGGCATCGCGGCCCACAGCGGCGCGGCCCGCCAACAGCGCGGTCAGCGTGCCGGCCAGCACCACGCTGGCGCACAGGGCGGCCAGGCGCGGCCAGGGCAGCAGCAGGTCCATGGTCCAGTGGAAACTCTGCGGGTTGACGACGTGCACCAGCACCATGCTGACCGCGATGCCCAGCGCCAGGCCCAGCAAGGCGCCCACGCTGGTGAGCGCGGCGCCCTCGCCCGCCACAATGCCCAAAATCTGCCGCCGCGTGAAGCCCAGGTGGCCGAGCAGGCCGAACTCCTTGCGCCGCGCCAGCACCTGCGCCGAAAAGCTCGCCGCCACGCCGAACAGCCCAATGCCAATGGCCACAGCCTGCAACCAGTAGGTGACGGCGAAGCTGCGGTCGAAGATGCGCAGTGTGGTCTGGCGGATCTCGCGCGGTTCCGCGAATTCCAGCAGCGCGCCGTCCAGCCCTTGCGCGGCGGCCGTGGCGCGGATGGCCGCTTGCAGGTCGGCGGTGCGCGCCTCGGGGGCCAGGTGCAGGGCCAGGTCGTTCAGGCCGGTGTCGCCGGTCAGGCGCTGGTAGTCGGCCTCCCCGATCACGATGGCGCCTTGCTGGCGCGCGTAGTCGCGCCACACCGCGCGCACCCAGGCGGTCACCGGGGGCTGGCCGGCTTGCAGGGGCAGTTGCAAGGTGGTGCCAGGGCGGGCGTCGTACAGGTCCACCATGGCCTCGCTCACGTAGATGCTGACGAGGCCGGGGCGGGCGGGGATGGCATCGCTGACCAGGGGGAGGCTGCGGCCGGGGGCGTCATCGCCGGTGCCTTCACCGATGGGCCGGGCCAGCAAGGCGACGGCGGGTTGATCAGGGCGCAGGCTCAGGCTGCTGACGCGGATGCCGGTGGCGCGCTGCACGCCGGGCAAGGCGGCGATGGCGTTCAAGAAGCGGTGGTCCAGGTGCATGGCCTCGGCGCCGCTGCTCGATTTGGCCGTGCGCGCGTACAGGTCGGCGGGCAGCACCACGTCCAGCCATTGGGTGACCGAGCCCCGGAAGCTCGACACCATCACGGTGAGCGCCACCGACAGGCTCAGGCTGGCCACGACCCCGGCCATGGCCACAGTGGCCGTGTGGCGCATGCGCCGGGCGCGCTCCACCGACAGCATCAGCGCCGCATGGCGGGCCAGTGGCGCGCGTGGCCACAGGCTGAGCACCGCCCCCACCGCCCCGGGCACGCAGGCGATGCCGCCCACCAGCAGCGCCATCACGGCCAGGTAGGCAAACAGCGGCACACCGCCCACCGCGGGCAACTGGGTCAGCCCCACACCGACGACCAGCAACAGCGGTCCGAACCACTGCTGCGTGCGACCCGAGGGGGCATCGCCCAGGCCCTTGAGGGCCTGCGCCGGAGCCAGTTGCTGCGCAGCGCGCGCCGGCAGCAGCCCGCCCACGATGGCGGCGATCACGCCCAGCGCGCCATAGAGCAGCGCGGCCCAGGGCGACCATTGCAGACTCGGGGCGATGCCAGGGAAGTAGCCGCCGCCCAAGTCACCGGCCAGCAGCTTGAGCGCGGTGGCCGCCAGGCCCGTGCCCACGGCCAAGCCCAGCACCGAGCCCAGCAGGCCGATGGCCGCCGACTCCCACAACACCAGTTGCAGCCGTTCGCGCCCGCTCAGGCCCAGCACGCCCAGCAGCGCGAACTGCTGCTGGCGCTTGGCCACCGACAGCGCCAAGATGGAAAACACCAGAAACGCCCCGGTGAACAGCGCCACCAGGGCCAGTACCGTGAGGTTGACGCGGTAGGCGCGCGACACGTTGGAGACGCGCTGCGTGGCCGCATCGGCCGAGTCGGCGATCACGCCGGGGGGCAGGGCCAGAGCCCGCAGCAGCGCGTCGGGCTGGGCGCCCCCTTGCAGCTGCACATCCAGGCGGCTGAGCTGGCCGTGCAGGCCAAAGGTATCCTGTGCGCCGGCCAGGTCCATCACGCCGGTGGGGCCGCCGCCTGCGCTCACCGTGCCCACCACCCGCAGCGTCACCCAGCGCAGGCCGGCCTGCAGCGCGATGGTGTCACCCGCTTGCACGCCCAGCTGGCGCTGCGCGGCGGCGTTGAGCGAGATGCTCTCGGGCGCAAACAGGCTGAGGCGGTCGATGCCCGGCACCTCGGTGGCCAGGCGCGGCACCAGCAACGGGGTGAGCGGGCTGGCCACCAAGGGGTCCAGACCCAGTACGCGCAAGGACATGGGGGCCGTCTGGGTGGGTGACGACGCCGAGACGGTGGAGGTGTGGACCACTCTGGCCTGCGTCTGCAGCTCGATCACCGGGTTGGCAATCGCCACCTCGGGGCGCTGCGCGACCTGCGGGTACAGCGTTTCATCGAGCAGGCCGCGCGCCGCCCGCAGGCTCAGGTCAGCCTGACCATTGACCGAGCGCACCGCCGCGCTGAACTCGCTCAGCGCCGAGGCATTGATCAGGTGCACGGCAAAAGCCAGGGCCACGCCCAGCAACACCGCCAGCACCGCGGTGCTGTGGCGCAGGCCGTGGTGGCGCAGTTCCTGCCAGGAAAAGGTGCGCAGCAGCCGCCCCACGGGGGACGACAGCCGGGGCGCGCCCGCGTCAGGGCGCATCGTGCAGCCCCTCGCGGGTCAGGCGCAGCACCCGGTCGGCCCGGCTGGCGGCCGCCGCAGAGTGCGTCACCATCACGCAGGCGGCGCCGTGGGCGCGGGTCTCGGCCACCAGCGCGTCCATGATGGTGTCGGCGGTCTGCGGGTCGAGGTTGCCGGTGGGCTCGTCGGCCAGGATCAGGCTGGGGCGGTGGATCAGGGCGCGTGCAATCGCCACGCGCTGCAACTGTCCGCCCGAGAGCTGTTGCGGCAGGCGCTCACCCAAGCCGCTCAGCCCCACGGCGGCCAAGGCCGCCTCCACCCGCTGCGCATCGGGCGTGCCCAACAGCATCAAGGGCAGGGCCACGTTCTGCGCCACGCTCAGGTGCGGCAGCACATGAAAGGCCTGGAAGACGAAGCCCAGGTGCTGGCGCCGGAACAGCGCCTGCGCCGTCTCGTCCAGCGCAGTGATGTCGGTGTCGTGCACCCGCACCGTGCCGCCCGAGGGACTGTCCAGCCCCGCCAGGCAGTTCAAGAAGGTGGACTTGCCCACGCCCGACTCGCCCACGATGGCGACGAACTCGCCCGGGGCCACCGTCAGATCGACGTGGGAGAACACCGGCTCGGTGTCGTAACGCTTGCTCAGTTGATGGACATGCAGCATGGCCGCAGCATATCGGCAAGCGGCGACCCCACGAAAAAAAACGGGCCCCGCAGGACCCGTTCAACACGACAACAAGAGAAATCGACAGAGACAGAGTGAGTTCAGCGACTCACGGCGCATCAGTGCAGTTGCAGGGCGCCAGCGGCCTTGCCCTTGCCGGCGCGGGCAGGCGGGTTGCACAGGCCGCACACGAAGTTGCGACCGATTTCATGGGGGTGGGTGACGAAGTGGCCACTGCACTTGCTGCACTTGGTCATCGTCAACATGCCGTTGTCGATGAACTTGACCAGACGCCAGGCGCGGGTCACCGACAGCAGCGGCTCCAGGCCCTGGGTTTCGGTCTGTTCCAGGTAGAGCTGGTAGGCCTTGATCACGGCATCGATCTCGTCCATCTCGGAGACCTTGTTCAGGTACTCATGGATGTTGAGGAACAGGCTGGCGTGGATGTTGGGCTGCCAGGTCATGAACCAGTCGGTCGAGAAGGGCAACTGGCCCTTGGACGGCGACTTGCCGGCCACTTCCTTGTACAGGCGCAGCAGGCGCTCGTAGGACAGATCGGTCTCGGACTCCAACACCTGCAGGCGGGCACCCAGGTTGATCAGGGTGATGGCGCGGTCGATTTGCTTGACTTCGGTCAACAGGCTCTTGCTACGCATGGTGGGACTCCGGGGTGTTGGTCTGTCAGATCAGGATCAGGGAAAGCTCAGACAGCTTCCTGGTGCTTGCCAGCCATCAGGATGGCGGCGTGCAGGCGGGAGGTGCCGTCGCTGCCGGCACCCTTGCCGTGGTTGGTCAGCAGGGTCCAGACCAGATCGTCGTCAACACGCATGCGGCACACCAGGGTGTTGCTCGAGGCGACTTTCAACACTTGAGCGGGGGACAGCGAGACCAGGCGGTCCGCGGACTCTTCCGAGATGCCCAGGCGGAACAGGGCCTGCTCGCGATCGGCGCGGATCAGGTTCTGCGCCAGCATCAGGTAAGACAGGTTGGTTTCGCGGATTTCAGCGAGGATCTGTTCGTTGTTCATCTCGGTCTCCTTGTCGCGATGTCGTTCGCGTTGTCGATGGATTTATTGTGCAAACAACGGCCAGTTTTCTTGATAGGAGACTGGCTGTAAGACGGGTCGGCTCCCGGCTACAAGCCCTGTAGGAATTTGCCTGACAGAACGTCGGAATAAAGCCGGAGAAGCCATCCAGACAATTGCTTGGGAAAGCCGGTGCATTTGCCAGTACGCGGGGCGTAGCGGGGCGCCGGAGCCGTGCTAGCGCCCGGTGGAATGCGTCGATTTCTGACACGCCGATGACAGTCGGCGTCATAGCCAGGGGCAATCGGGTGAATACGATCAATCAATTCGCTTTATGCAAACGGATCGCCTAAGATTCACTTCGTTGTCTTCACAACCCTAACTAACAGGAACCAAACAATGTCTCTGATCAACACGCAAGTTCAGCCGTTCAAGACCGAAGCCTTCGTGAACCGCGCTGGTAAGGGTGAATTCATCACCGTCACCGAAGAGAGCCTGAAGGGCAAGTGGTCCGTGCTGATCTTCATGCCGGCTGCCTTCACCTTCAACTGCCCCACCGAAATCGAAGACGCGGCCAACAACTACGCCGAGTTCCAGAAGGCCGGTGCCGAGGTCTACATCGTGACCACCGACACCCACTTCTCGCACAAGGTGTGGCATGAGACCTCCGACGCCGTCGGCAAGGCCAAGTTCCCCCTGATCGGCGATCCCACGCACCAGCTGACCAACGCTTTCGGCGTGCACATCCCTGAAGAAGGCCTGGCACTGCGCGGCACCTTCATCATCAACCCCGAAGGCGTCATCAAGACGATGGAAGTTCACTCGAACGAAATCGCCCGCGACGTGTCGGAAACCCTGCGCAAGCTCAAGGCTGCCCAGTTCACCGCCGCCAACCCTGGCCAAGTCTGCCCCGCCAAGTGGAAGGAAGGCGCTGCTGCCCTGACGCCTTCGCTGGACCTGGTCGGCAAGATCTAAATCAAACCTCGGTTTGATGCACACCCTGCGGGCTCATGAGGCTCGCCGGGGTGCTCCCTGGTCGCCCCTTCTTTTGCAAGGGGGGCCGGTTCTCAAAGTCGCTTGAAACACATAAGGATGAAAGACATGTTGGACGATACCCTCAAGGCACAACTCGGCGCTTACCTGGAGCGTGTGCAGCAACCCTTCGAGATCGTCGCATCCCTGAGCGACTCTGAGAACTCCCGCGAGATGCTGGACCTGCTGCAGACCATCCAAGGCCTGCGCGCTGACAAGATCACCCTCAAGACCGATGGCCAGGACGCGCGCAAGCCGTCGTTCACGCTGCAACGCGTGGGTGCCACGAACAGCCTGCGCTTTGCCGGCTTGCCGCTGGGCCACGAGTTCACCTCGCTGGTGCTGGCCCTGCTGTGGACCGGTGGCCACCCGCCCAAGGAAGAGCAAGACCTGATCGACCAGATCAAGGGTCTGGACGGTGACTTCAACTTCGAGGTCTACATGTCCCTGAGCTGCCACAACTGCCCGGACGTGGTGCAGGCGCTCTCGCTCATGGCCATCCTCAACCCCAAGGTCAAGACCACCGTCATCGAAGGCGGCGCCTTCCAGCAGGAAGTGACCGAGCGCGAAATCATGGCCGTGCCGATGGTGTTCCTCAATGGCCAGGTGTTTGGCTCCGGCCGCATGGAGCTGGGCGAGATCGTGGCCAAGCTGGACACCAACGCCGCCGCCAAGGATGCCGCCAAGCTGAGCGCCAAGGCCCCGTATGACGTGTTGGTCGTGGGCGGTGGCCCCGCAGGTGCCGCTGCGGCCGTGTACGCCGCCCGCAAGGGCATCCGTACCGGTGTGGCCGCTGAGCGCTTTGGCGGTCAGGTCAATGACACGATGGGCATTGAAAACTACCCGTCGGTGCTGGAGACCAATGGCCCGGCCCTGGCCGCTGCGCTGGAAGCCCACGCTCAGGCTTACGACGTGGACATCATGAACCTGCAGCGTGCCGACGCCATCATCCCGGCCACCGAGCCCGGTGGGCTGATCGAGGTGAAGTTGGCCAATGGCGGCTCGCTCAAGTCCAAGACCGTGATCCTGTCGACCGGTGCGCGCTGGCGCAACGTCAACGTGCCCGGCGAGGCCGAGTACAAGAACAAGGGCGTGGCCTACTGCCCGCACTGCGATGGTCCGCTGTTCAAGGGCAAGCGCACGGCCGTGATCGGTGGCGGCAACTCTGGTATCGAAGCGGCCATCGACTTGGCGGGCATCGTGGCCCACGTGACGGTGGTGGAGTTTGCCGACCAGTTGAAGGCCGACGCCGTGCTGGTCAAGAAGCTGCAAAGCCTGCCCAATGTGACCATCCACACCAACGCCCAGACCACCGAAATCACCGGGGTCAACGGCAAGGTCAACGGCCTGAAGTTCAAGGACCGTGCGACGGGCGTCGAGCAGCTGGTTGAGCTGGAAGGCGTGTTCGTGCAGATCGGCCTGGTGCCCAACACCGAGTTCCTGCGTGGCACGGTGGAGCTGAGCAAGTTCGGCGAGGTCATCATCGACGCCAAGGGCCACACCAGTGTGCCGGGCGTGTTTGCCGCCGGCGACTGCACCACGGTGCCGTACAAGCAGATCGTGATTGCTGCAGGCGCCGGTGCCACGGCCGCCCTGAGCGCTTTTGATCACCTGATCCGCGCCTGATCGGCGTCGCCCCTCATGAAACCCGGCTTATGCCGGGTTTTTTCATGGGCGCACGTTGACCGGCTCATGCGCAAAGCGAGCATGGCCATGCAGAAAGGATCGTTTTCTTTTCGGACGGCTGTGCCTATCGTTCACGTCCATGACGGACATCATCTATCGCCAGGACGCCACCGAGAGCCAGCCCAGCACGCCATGGCGGGATGCGTCCTTCCTGCGCATGGGTGCGCCGGTCGCCTCACCTCGACGGGAGGTGTCCACGCGTGTGATGCCGCCGCCGACGGGCAAGCCTGGCGTTGATGAGGGCGTCGTGCTGTCGCTGGTCGGGGGCAACCTCAAGCGCCTGCGCAAGCAGCATCGCCTGTCGCTGGAAGACCTGGCAGGCCGTAGCGGCGTGTCGCGGGCCATGCTGGGCCAGATCGAGCAGGGCAAAAGCATCCCCAGCATCAAGACGCTGTGGCAGGTGGCGCAGGCACTGAGCGTGTCGGTGTCTTGGTTCCTGGAGGCCTCGCATGAGGCCCCGGTGCTGCTGATGCAGCCGCCCGCCGACAGCCCGTTCACGCTGCCCACGGGGGAGGCGGAATTGCGCTCGCTGCAGCACCTGGGCGATGTGGCGGGAGAGGCGTTTCATGAGTTGCGGCTGGCCCCGGCGTCGAGCCTGCGGCTGCCGATTTCTCAGGTGCCCCGGCGCATCAATGTGACGGTGGCCACCGGCGTGCTGGACGTGATGCTGGGTGAGGTACGACACCTGGTGCGTCCCCGTGAGGCGCTGCAGTATGAGGCGGCGCACGAGCTGGTGTGGCGCAATCACGGTCAGGTCCAGGTGCAGGCTTTCGTGTTGATCCGCACCCTGCCCGTGGGCTGAAAAGAAAACATCATGGAACGCCTTCTGACTTTGCCCGATTCGCCCGCGGCCCCTTTGTCGATCCGCGCCAAGGCGCTGGTCTTTCATGACCCGGCGTCCCTGAGCCTGTTGCAGGACGTGGAGCGCATTGCCCACAGCGAGGCCACCGTGTTGGTGGTGGGCGAAACTGGCACGGGCAAGGAGTTGATTGCGCGCCACATCCACCACGTGAGCGGCCGCAAGGGCCCGTTCGTGGCAGTGAACTGCGGGGCGTTCAGCGAGTCGCTGATCGATGCGGAGCTGTTCGGTCACGAGGCCGGCGCGTTCACCGGGGCCTCGCAGGCGCGTGCGGGCTGGTTCGAGGCGGCCAATGGCGGCACCTTGTTCCTCGATGAAATCGGGGACCTGCCGCTGGCCTTGCAGGTCAAGCTGTTGCGCGTACTGCAGGAGCGGCAGGTGGTGCGACTGGGCTCACGGCGGGGCATTCCGCTGGATGTGCGCCTGGTGGCGGCGACCAACATCGACCTGGCGCGAGCGGTGGAGGCCCAGCATTTCCGGGCCGACCTGTATTACCGCTTGAGTGTGGCCAGCGTGCGTCTGCCGCCTTTGCGCGAGCGCCCCGCCGACATCTTGCCGCTGGCGCGCCACTTCATCACGGTGTACCGCTCGCGCATGAATCGCCCGGAGGCGCAGCTGAGTGAGGCCGCGCAGGCTGCTCTGCTGAGTTATCACTGGTCGGGCAACATCCGCGAGCTGGAAAACGTCATCCACTTTGCCCTGATCGTCTGCCGCGATGACGTCATCCGTCCGGAAGACATCAAGCTGATCCCGCTGACCGCGTACCCTGCCGGCACCGCACCCGAAGGACGCTTGGTGGTGGGTGGGCTGGGGAGGCCACACCCTGGACACCCTGGACACCCTGGGCAGCACGGACACGGTCTCGACACCGTGCCGGCGCGCGTCCATCCTGAAGAGTCCACGCCCGAGACCCACCAGGCGCGGCTGACCCAGGTGCTGGAGGCATTGCTGGCGCAAGGCGAGACCGACCTGTTCAACAAGGTGGAATCGGCCCTGGTGCATGCGGCCTTTGCGTTTGCGGGCCAGAACCAGGTGCGCTCGGCCAAGGTGCTGGGCATCACGCGCAACATGCTGCGAACGCAATTGAAGCGCCACGGCCTGCTGGGCAGCCTGGATGAGGATGTGGGTGCCGAGGTGGGCGAGGCCCAGGCTGTCGGGTTTTGACGGTGCCCACGCAGGTCGCTCGGCCCGCGCGCTTGCACATGCTCACCAGGCCGGGGCCTGAGGCTGGCTCGCCGAACCGCCCTGTGGGGCCTCGGCGGTCGGTTCGCTGACCGGGTTTTGCTCGGGCGCCGACGCGATCCATTGACCGCTGGCCCCGTAGACCGCAGCCAGCGCCACGGCCAAGGCCACGACGAACGCCACCGGCCCGGCCCGACGTGGCAGCGGTGCCGTCGCGGGGACTTCTTTCCAGCCAGTGACCATCGGTTTGACCAAGGGGTCTTTCTTGATGAGCACGTGGACCGCAATCGCCACGATGTGCAGGCCCAGCAAGAGGTAGAGCACGTTGACGAGCTGGTGGTGCAGCCCTGTGAGCTTGAGCGACAGCGCCTCATCGACCTGCGAAGCCAGCGGCCCGGTGAAGGCGATCTCGTCGTTGCCCACCAGACCGGTGGCCACCTGGGCAGTCAGCACGCCGATCAAGGCCAGCACCGACAAGGCGCCCAGCGGGTTGTGGCCGGCGCCTTGCCAGCGACCTTGCAGGTAGGCGAGCACCGTGGCCGGTGAGGGCACAAAGGTGCGAAAGCGCGCGTAGGTCGAGCCCCACAGCCCCCAAACGATGCGAAAGCTCAGCAAGCCGACGATGACCAGGCCGGCCTGTGCGTGCAAGGCCATCCATTCGCCGCCGGCCAGACCGGTGGCGATGGCCGCACTCACGGCCGCCAGCAAGGACCAGTGAAAAACGCGCAGGGGCAGGTCCCACAGGCGGATGCGCTGGCGGGCAACGGGGGCAGCGGACGGGCGCAGGTCGGCGGGCGCGTCGCTGGACGGCAGGGTGTGGGTCTGTTCCATGATGTTGACGTCAGGTGAAGCCCGGCGAGGGGGCGCCGCGCCCGGGGTGAAAACTCACTTCGCCGCAGGGGCCGGAGGCTGGGGCTTGTAGATGGTGCCGCCGGCTTCGCGGTAGTCCTCGGTGCCGGTGGCGCCGGCGACCTTGAAGCCCAGCGCGGTGAGGAAGTCGCCCGCATCACCACCGCGGTTGGCGCGGATGGAGACCGGCACGATGAGGCGGTCGCGGGGGATGAAGGCCACGGCGTGTGGCAGGTCTTCGAGTTGCACGTTCAGGTAGGCCTGAAAGCCGCCCCACTTGGCGATCTCGTCCGGGCGGCGCACGTCGAGGATCAGCAGCTTCTCGGGCTGGGCCAGCAAGGCGTCGACCTGGGCCTTGTTGAGCTTGGGGGTTTTGTAGACCCAGGGCTTGGGGACGTAGGCGCTGGCGGCGGGCGTGGCGGGTGTGGCGGCTGCTTGGGCGAAGACCGTGGCAGCGCCTGCGGAAAGCGACAGGGCCAGAAGGAGCGGGAGCAGTTTCATGATGGTGTGCGCACGGTGTGCGAAGGCAGGGCTGAAGGTGACTGTCAGGCGGCGAGCGGGATGGCCCGCTCCGCACGCTCGGCCACGGTGGCATGGTTGATCTCGTGGCTGAACTCGCTGAGCACGTCGTCTTTGAGGGCGACGAAATCGGCGGCCACGCGGTCACGCGGACGCGGCAGGTTCACGTCCACGATGCGCTTGATGCGACCGGGGCGGGGCTGCATGACAACCACGCGGTCACCCAGGTAAACGGCCTCTTCGACGTCGTGGGTGACCAGGATGGCGGTGATGCCTTCGGCCTGCCAGATGCGTTGCAGCTCCTGCTGCAGGCGGCTGCGGGTCAATGCGTCCAGAGCGCCGAAAGGCTCGTCCAGCAACAGGACTTCCGGGCGATTGACCAGCGCGCGGGCGATCGCCACACGCTGGGACATGCCACCGGAGAGCTGGTAGGGATAGGCCTTCTCGAAGCCCTTGAGGCCCACCAGGTGAATGTGCTCCTGCACGCTCTTGTCTTTGGACGCTTGCGTGCCGGGGGCGTTGAGCAGCCCGAGTGCGACGTTCTGATCGACGGTGAGCCACGGAAAGAGGCGGTGCTCCTGGAACACGATGCCGCGGTCGAGGCTGGTGCCTTGGATGCGCTGGCCGTCGAGCAGCAACTGACCCTGGTAGTCCCCTTCGAGGCCGATGATCAGCCGCAACAGCGTGGACTTGCCGCAGCCGCTGGAGCCCACGATGCTGATGAACTCACCGGGTCGGATGGACAGGTTGATGTCTTCCAGCACCTTCAGGGGCTGGCCTTTGACGTCGTACTGCTTGTGGAGTTGACGGATGTCGATGGTGCCTGCATGGGACATGGCAAGGCTCCTTTCTGTGGATGAGATGCGGTGAACGAAAAACAAGGGATGACGCGGTGGCTCAGTGCAATGCCGGCGGGCGCCAGCGCAGCAGACGGCGCTCGAGCCGCGCGGTCAGGCGGGCAAAGCCGTAGCCAATGAGCCCGATGACGAAGAGGCCGAAGAGGATCACGTCAACCCGAAACGCCGAGCGCCCCTTGATGACGATCTGGCCCAGGCCATTGGAGAAGTCGTAGAGCAGAAACTCCGCGCCAATCGTGCCCAGCCAGGCGTAGATGAGGGCCAGCTGGATGCCCGACAAAATCTGCGGCGCAGCCGACGGCAGGATCAGCCGGAACAGGCGCTGCGGCCCGCTGAAGCCGTAGACGCGGGCGACCTCGGCATGCGCGGCGCTCACGCCCTGAACCCCTTCAAGGGTGGCCAGCACCATGGGGTAGAACGCCGAGAAGGCCACGAACACGATCTTGGACAGGTCACCTGAGCCGGCCACAGCCGCCAGCAAGGGCAACCAGGCGAACAGGGACACCTGGCGCAGACTGTGGAAGGTGGGCCCGATCATCCAGCGGGCCAGGGGGGAGACGCCCAGCAGCACCCCGAGCAAGACCCCGGCTGTGCTGCCCAGGGCAAAGCCCGACAGGTCGCGCCACAGGCTCAGCGCGACGCCTTGGTAGAACGTGGGGTTGAACAACTCTTGCCAGGCGGTCGCCAGCACCTGCGCGGGTGGCACGACCACCTTGGTGTCGACCCAGCCGCGCGAGGTGGCCAGCGCCCACAGGGCGATGAGGGCCAGAGGCAGGGCCAGGGGGCGCCAGTCAGGCCACTTGCGGGCGACCTGCAGAGAATCAGAAGACGTCGACATGGGAAGGCTCCGTGGGTGGGGATGGGTGCAGTGGCTCAGTAAGCAGAACGGCGCCAGCCCAACAAGCGGCTTTCGATCAGGCGCAGCACGGCGTCGATGCCCAGGCCGATGGCGCCAATGACGAACATGGACACGATGACCAGGTCGATCTGGCCCAGGGCCCGGCTGTAGGCCATGAAAAATCCCAGGCCCTCGCTGGAGGCCAGCAGTTCGACGAAGATCACGGTCAGCCAGGCCTGCATGACGCCCTGGCGCACGGCGCTGAACAGCCCCGGCACCGTGGCCGGCAACACGATGCGCGTGACCGTTTGCCAGCGCGAGAAGGCGAACACACGGCCCACCTCCATGAGCGAGCGGGGGATGGCCGCGATGCTGTCCAGCGTCGTGAGCGTGACCGGCAGCAGCACCGCCAGGGAGATGGCCCACAGCTTGAGCGCCTCTTCGATGCCCACGAAGATGATCAGCAGCGGAATCCAGCCCAGCACCGGGATCTGGGTGAGCGCGCGGAAGGTGGGCAGGAGGTAGGCACGCAAGGTCGCGGACAGACCCAGGGCGAAGCCCAGCACCAGGCCACTGCCGCCGCCGAGCAGCAGGCTCCAGGCCACCCGCCGTGCGCTGTGCTGCACCTGGACCCGCAGCTCCCCACTGTCCCAGACGATCTCGAAGGACTCCCACACGAACGCCGGAGTCGGCAGGATCTGCTCCGGCAGCCACTGACGCGCGGTCGCCAGCCACCACAGCCCGAAGATCGCCAGTGGCAGGGCGAGTGCCAGCGCACTGCGCAGCAGCAGACGGGCTGCGCGGGCCGAGACCGCGCTCAGGTGAGCGCCGACCTCGGGCCACCGGCTGGCCTGCGGCGGCGCCGCCAGGGCGGGAAAGACCGAACGGTCGTCAGTGGAGGCACTCATGCGGGGATCTCCTGGGAATGGTCAGATGCGGCGCATCACGTGCGGATGAACTTGCCGTTGGCGTCTTGCGTGGGCCAGTAGGTCTCCAGCTTCAGCTCGGCGAGGGCGTGGTTGAGGTACTTGCGCTCGATCCAGCCGTCCAGCTTGACCTCGCGGCGCAGCAGGCGGTACTTCTTGGCCTCTTCAATGGCCTTGACCAGCCCGCCCAAGTAGTAGTCGTCCAGCAGCGGGTTGATGCGGGTGCGCAGGTCCTTCACGCGCCCCCAGCTCTGCTTGTTGTCGATGTAGGTGTCTCGACCGGAACGGGTCCACAGCTGGTACTGGGTTTCGCGGTTGCTCTCCAGCGTGCTCCAATGGGCGCGCTTGACCAGGGCGGTGACGACGCGCTGCACGATGTCGGGGTAAGCCTGCTCGAAGGCTTCGCCCACCCAGATGGTGCCCGGCGAGGTGATCAGCGGGTCGTCGAAGACCTCGACGATGCGCTTGGCCACGCCACGCGCCTCCAGACCAAAGGGCGTGTCAAGGCAGCCGGCGATGTTGCCTGTGGCCAGCGACGCGCGCTGGTCGTCGCGGATCTGGCTGATGATGCGGAAGTCCTTCTCCGGTTCGCTGGAGCCGAACTTGTTGAGCACGCGGTACAGCTGCAACTGCGTGGATGTCCCCTTCTGAACCGACAGGGTCTTGCCCTTGAGGTCGGACACGCTCTTGGCGGTGGAGCTGGCCGGACCGACCAGATAGACGTCACCCCCGCGGTAGGCGGACAGGATCACCTTGTGCTTGAGGCCGGTGGAGCGGCCCACCAGCACGGGCAGGTCGCCGTGACTGAAGGCAAAGTCGATCAGGCCGTTGGCGAAGTTCTCGTTGGTGGCCGGGCCGGCGCCGATGAAGTACTTGTATTCGATCTTGATGCCATCGGCAGCGAACTCCTTCTCGATGTCACCGAGCAGCGCAGCGTTGGCCGCATACGTGCCCGCAGACATGGGGCGGCCGCCGGTGCCCGCGTTGGAAAAAGCGATGCGGATGGTGGTGGGCTTGCGGGCCTGGCTGCGGGCCGGGCTGCTCAGGCCGATCAGGGCGGGGGCACCGAGGCCTGCGACCACGGCCGAGTTGAAGGAACGACGTTTCATGGGTATCTCTCCGGAATCAAATGGGGATCAGAACGTGGCGTTGAGCTGCACTTGCCACAGGTTGTGGGTTTCGGGCTTGGCCTCGGTGGACGCTGCACCGTTGAGCTGGTTGCGGGTGCGCACGTAGTTCACCTGGAGCTTGGTGGTCTCGGCGAAGAACACGTTCAGGCCCAGCGTGGTGGCGACCTTCTTGTCGTCGTTGACCAGGGCGCTGCGGTTGGGGTCCCAGGTGTCAAAGCGCACGAAGGCCTGGTAGGACTTGGGCCAGTAGTCGTCGAACTTGCCCTGCTGGCGTGAGCTGGCCAGGAACTGCTCGCCCCAGGTGTAGCCCAGGTTGATGTACTGGCCCACGCCGCGCTTGTAGCCGTCGGCGTTCTTGCCGGAGGTGACGAGCGTGTCCTGCTTGTACAGCTCCTGCTTGCCATACGCCCACTCATAGGAGACGGAGAACGGCAGGTGCGTCCAGTTGACATCGAAGCCATAGATGTCATTGCTGCCCTTGGCGGTGGCCGTGGTCACGCCCGTGGTGCTGGCAGGCCCCAAGGACAAGGCGCCACGGTAGTAAGACGCCCCGATCTGCAGTTGGCGGAACCAGCTGTTGTAGTCCACCGGCAAGGTGTAGACCAGGCGAGCGGCAATGTCGCGGTAGTCGTTGTTGTCCGCCTTGTTGGGGCCGTTGCCGTTGAGCAGCCCCAGGGAGTAGGACAACAGCGGCGCGCGATAGTTGTTGGTGAAGTCGACGTATGGCGCATAGTCACCGGCCACCACGAGCCCCACCTGGCGGGTCCCCAGACCCAGACCCGAAACGAACCCGGCATTGCCGATCACGGCCTTGACTTCGGGGTCGATGGCCTGCGCGTCCAGGCCGAAGGCGACGGTCTGCTGACCCAGGGTGAGGGTCCCCAGTGGATCTTCCGGGTTGCCGGTGGACGGATGGAAGCTGTAGCGCAGGTAGGCGTCCGTCAGGTTGACGGTCGTCGATGAACTGGTGGCGGTGTTCTGGCTGGTCAGCGCCAGGCGATACGTGAGGTTGCGGCCTTCGGCGTAATCGCGAAACAGGTTGCCAGAGAAGTTCAGGCCGAAGGCGGCCGCATTGAAGCCACTTTGGCGGATGTCGGTCGGGCCATTGCCACTGGAAGACGCAGACCTCGCTGCACCGGGGTTGCTGAAGTCATGCCGCAGCGTGAGGGAGCCGCCAATGCGCGTGTTGCGGGTCACGCTGGGGATGTTGCGCTCCTGCAGGCGGGACTGGTCGTACTTGTAGTTCTCGATGTCGGCGCGCAGCCCGGTGATGTCAGCCTGCGTCGCCGGCGTGCGTGCCTCGATGGCTTCCTTGGTTTCTTCCCCACCGGCGGCAACCGCGGCTTGCGTGGTGGCCTGCGCGGCAGCCTGTTGCTGCGTCAGCAGCGCACGCAACTCGTTGACCTGCTTGGTCAATTCATCGATGCGCGCCTGCTCCAAGGAGCTGGTCGAAGCGCGTGGGCTGCTCTTCTTGAGCTCTTGCACCTGTTTGCGCAGGTCTTCTACGGTGCCCTTGAGGGCCCGGATCTCACTGGTCGGCTGCGCCTGGACGGCCCCGCCGGAGAGCGCCAGTACCACGGCACCCGCCAGCGCTGTTGTTTTGAACGAATGCACCTTGAGTTACTCCTGTATATGCCAGATTGAATGGGTTTGAAATCAACTTGAGCCCATTAATGCATAAGCCATGCCAGCTATTTGAGGTGTTTTTTCAGGGTTTCTGCTTATTTATCAATGGGAGGTGTTTGTTTTTCAACAGGGGTGCTGCGTATTCACCATGCCTGCGACATGAAGGCCATCAAGGTGGCACCGCATAACTGAACTTCATGACCATATTCAATCTACAAATAATCATTAAAAACAATGACTTAGATGTCATGTTGAGGTAATTCAATTGAGTCCATCAATCTGGCTCGATAGTTGCAATGAAGCGACCTGAACGCGCCACAGAACACAGCGTGAAACGCCTCGGGAGGGTTTCTCTCTTTGTTCTTTCGCGACGAAGAAGGTTTATGTGCAATCCGGTCAAGTTCATGCGCAAAACGCATGAAGGCTAAGAGGACATCGAATATGAATAAGGCGATATATCTGTCTTTGGTCATGGGCGCTGCCACCACCTCGGTGTGGGCTGCAGACGTTCCCGCCAGTGCGGCGGCCGCACCCAAGGCCTGGTCGGCCTATCAACCGGTCAAGGAGGTGGTCACACCTGCGGTCAGGCAAAAAGGCTGGGTGCGCACGCCGGCCGACGCCTTCGTGCTGTCAGCGTTGGAGGCCAAGGGGCTGAAGCCCTCCAAGGACGCGGACCGCGCGACCTTCATCCGCCGCGCCACCTTGGATGCCTGGGGCCTGCTGCCTACACCAGAGGAAATCAAGGCCTTCGTGGCGGACAAGTTACCCGACGCCCACGACAAGCTGGTGGACCGCCTGCTGGCCTCGCCCCGCTTC
>MESA01000001.1:9957-22623 GCA_001770775.1 Burkholderiales bacterium RIFCSPHIGHO2_12_FULL_63_20 | reverse complement strand
CCGACAGCACGGGCTTCCAGCAAGACCGCACCCGCCACAACAACTGGCGCTACCGCGACTACGTGATCGACGCCTTCAACGCCGACAAGCCCTTCAACCGCTTCATCCAGGAGCAGATTGCCGGCGACGAGCTGTGGCCCGACAACCAGACGGCACGCATCGCCACGGGCTTCCTGGCCGGCTACCCCGACAACTACAACTCACGCGATCTGGTGCAGCGCAAGTACCAAATCGAGACCGACCTGACCGACATGGTCGGTGAGGTGTTCCTGTCGAGCACCATCGGTTGCGCCCGCTGCCACAACCACAAGGCCGACCGCGTCAGCCAGAAGGAATACTTCCAGCTGCAGGCCTTCTTTGCCAACACCGCCTTCAACGAGAAAACCCCGTTGGCCAAGGGCTCCGAGACCGTCTACGACAAGGAATATCAGCAGGCGCTGGCCACCTACCAGGAGGCCACCAAGGACATCCGCGCGCAACAAAAGGCCATCCTGGACACCGTGCGAGAGGCCGGCCGCAAGTTCCACAACGAGCGCTACCTGACCGACAGCCGCGACGCCATCTTCAAGCCGCAAAGCGAGTGGACCGCGCTCGACCGCTGGGTGAATTGGCGCAAGGACGCCGTGGCCAGCGAGAACGACATCGCCGGCTACCTGGAGGACACCACCAAGCCCGGCTTCCCGGCCTACAACCCGGAGAACATCGACAAGCTCAAGGAATACAAGCGCCTGTCGGCCGAGCTCAAGAAGTTCGACAAGCTCAAGCCCACCCGCGTGCTGGGTCAGTACACCACTGCGCTCGAGCTGAGCAACAAGGAGGTCCCGCCCACCCATGTGCGCTTCGGTGGCATCCACGAGCGTCCGCTCGAAGCGGTAGAGCCGGGCATCCCCGCCCTGTGGGGTGGCAAGGTGCAACTGGACATCAAGCCCACGGCCACCTCGTCCGGCCGCCGCGCGGCCCTGGCCAACTGGCTGAGCAGCGACAGCAACCCGCTGACCGCCCGCGTCTACGCCAACCGCGTCTGGGCCCAGTACTTTGACAAGGGCATCATCGAAACCGTGCAGGACTTCGGTCGTGCCGGTGCCAAGCCCACCCACCCCGAGTTGCTGGATCACCTGGCGAGCCAGTTCGTGCGCAACGGTTGGAGCGTCAAGAAGCTGCACCGCGAGATCCTGCTGTCGAGCACCTACCGTCAGGCCTCGGATGAGCGCGCCGACGTGCTGAAGGCCGATCCGTACAACAAGCTGCTGGCCGTCTATCCGCGCAAGCGTCTGGACGCCGAAGTCATCCGCGACTCACTGCTGTACGCATCGGGCCTGCTGGTCGACAAGGTGGGCGGGCCCTCCGTCCTGCCTCCCATCGTCAAGGGTGGGGCGGGCCTGGGCAACTCGGTGGACTTTGCGGGTGACAGCACCTGGGCCGTCTCGGAGAACAAGGAAGACTGGTACCGCCGCAGCCTGTACGTGTTCTCACGTCGCAGCTTCCCTTACCCCGTCACCTCGAACTTCGACCTGCCCAACCCCAACGCGCCCCACCACAAGCGCGATGTGACCACCACCCCGCTGCAAGCACTGACGCTGTTCAACAGCGAGGTGGTGTTCGACTGGTCGCAGGCCCTGGCCGGACGGGTGGTGAACGAAGCCGGTGCGAACGAGACCGCGCAGCTCAACCGCCTCTACCAGATCCTGTTTGCACGCCCGGCCAACAAGCAAGAGCTGGCCACGCTCAAGCGCTTCCTGGCTGAACAGCAGATCGCCATCCGCCAACGCGCCGCCAACGGCAAGTTCGAAGTCGCCGTGCCCTCGGGCATCAAGACCCACGCGCAGTTCGACCCGGTGAAATCGGCCGCCTTCGTGGACCTGGTCCACACGGTCGCCAACTCCAACGACTTCGCCTACCGCTTCTGAGCCTCACCTCTTCACGAACACACAAGGACATTCACATGAGCCACGATTCACGTCGTCAATTCCTCTTCAAGTCCGGCCTGGGCGTCGGTGGGGCAGCCCTGGGCGGCTTCATCCCCGGTGTGGGCACGATCTCGGCCGCCAGCGCCGCCGAGCTGGCCGACCCGCTGGCCCCCAAGGACCCGCACTTCCCCGCCAAGGTCCAGTCGGTGATCTGGTTGCATCAGGAAGGCGCGCCCAGCACGCTGGACCTGTACGACTACAAGCCCGATCTGATCAAGCTGGCCGGCCAGCACGTGCCCGCCTCCTTCCTCAAGGGCATCAAGACCAGCACCCAGGGTGGCCTGGGCAAGCTGTACGCGTCCAAGCGCACCTGGAAACAGCATGGCGAGAGCGGCGCCTGGTTTTCGGACCTGCTGCCCAACCTGGCCAAGCATGGCGACAAGATGACCTTCATCAAGTCGAGCGTGACGGTGGGGGCCACCCATGACATCTCCATCCTCAAGCTCAACACCGGCGACCTGAATCCGGGTCGCCCGTCGCTGGGTGCCTGGATCACCTACGCCCTGGGCTCGCGCAACAAGGATCTGCCGGCTTACGTGGTGCTCTACAACGGCGACCGGGAGCCGCGCGCTGGCTCGGCCAACTGGAACGCGGGCTTCCTGCCGGCGGTGTACCAGGGCACGCCTTTCCGCCCCGGCAACTCGCCCATCCTGTACCTGGACCGCCCGGACGCCCGCACCGCCACGCAACAGCGCAAGTCCCTGGACCTGCTCAAGCGCCTGAACAACCTGGGCGCCGAGCGTTACCCGAATGACTCGGAACTGCGCGCCCGTCTTCAGTCCTACGAGCTGGCCGACCGCATGCAGGCCGCGGCTCCGGTGGCCGTGGACATCAGCAAGGAAACGGCCGCCACCCGCGAGCTGTACGGCATCAACGACAAAGTCAGCCAAAGCTATGGCGAGGTGCTGCTGCGCGCCCGTCGCCTGGTCGAGAACGGTGTGCGCTTCATCCAGGTGGTCTCCGGCCTGCCCAACAGCGTCGAGTCTGAACGCCGCGACTGGGACGCCCACGACGACCTGGAGACCAACCACGGCACGATGGCCCGCATGGTGGACAAGCCGATCGCCGGCTTGCTGGCCGACCTGAAGTCGCGCGGCCTGCTGGAGAGCACGCTGGTGGTCTGGACCTCCGAGTTCGGCCGCACCTCCTGGGGCGAAAGCGGCACCGGCCGCGACCACAACCCCTGGGGCTACACCCAGTGGCTGGCCGGTGGCGGCCTGAAGGCGGGCTACACCTACGGCGCCACCGACGAGATCGGCCTGCAGACCGCCGACAAGGACAAGGCCGTGGACACCTACGACCTGCACGCCACCGTGCTGCAGTTGCTGGGCCTGAACCACCTGAAGACGACCTATCTGACCAACGGCCGCACCGAGCGGCCCACGGTGGTCTACGGCAAGGTCGTGACCGACATCCTGGCTTGACGCCTGGAACCTGGTGCCGCCGCCACATGGGCGTGGCCGCGGCACCAGCCTTTGAACAAAGCACCTGACATGAAGCTGTTAATCCGTATGCGCAAGCCCACCCTGTTGATCAGTGCCCTGCTGGCCGTGGCCAGCGCCGTGCATGCCGCGCTGCCTGCGCTGGACATGGACCTGATGCAAACCATCGAGGACACCAACAAGAGCATGGCCTCGCACATCGCCGGCAGCGATGCCGCAGGCAGCCTGAAAGATGCCCAGGAGCTGCACGAACTGTTTGGCGCGGTCGAAGCCCATTACGTGGGCAAAGGCGATGCCGTCGATGGTGTGGAGCTGTCGCGCAAAAGCCTGCAGTTGACGAAGAAGATCATCGAGCAGGTGGGCGGCAAGGATTTCACGGGCGCGTCCGAGTCGGCCACCGACCTGTCGCGCACCTGCCGCGCCTGCCACACCTTCTACAAGCAATCCTGACATGAAGGATCGCCTGTGAAGTCATGGTTGTACCCCGTGCTGCTCTCGCTGTCCCTGGGCTTGGTCTGGTCGGCCCAAGCGGCCAACGCCAAGCGCAAGGCACCGCCCGCCCAGGTGGCATCGCCCCCGGGTGACCCGGTGCTGGGCAAAGACAAAGCCGATGCCGAGCGCTGCATCGAATGCCACGGTGTGGACGGCCATGGCGCTGGCCACGCCAACGGACCCGAGGGCAAGTTCGCGAAGCTGGCTGGCCAGCATCCCGACTACATCCTCAAGCAGATCCGCGACTTCCGCTCCGGCGCACGCAAGCACGACCAGATGGCCATCATGGCCCGCAGCGTGTCCGACGAAGACGTGCGTGACATCGCCGCCTACTTCGCCAGTCAGCCCGGCATGAAGGGTGAAGGCGGTGACGCGCACACGGTGGGCCGTCGGCTCTACGAGCAGGGCGATGCCACACGCGGCGTGCTGGCCTGCGTGCAATGCCACGGCGCACAAGGCAAAGGCGTGGCCGGACTGCCCCTGGTGCCAGTGATCGGTGGCCAGGAGTGGCGCTACCTGGACCAGCAACTGCGCGACTGGCGCTCGGGCGAGCGCCGCAACAGCGCCGACGGCGTGATGAACCAGGTGCTCAAACCCCTGACCGATGCCGAGGTGGAAAGCCTGGCGCTGTACCTGTCGGGCGTGTGAGCCCCTTGAACAACCTTTTGGAGAACCCGATGAAAAGATGGATCGTGAGTGGCCTCGTGTCAGCCTTGATGAGCCTGCCCGCCTGGGCGGCCCTGCAAGCCGGCGATGTGGCCCCGGACTTCACCCTGCAAGCCTCGCTCAATGGCAAGGCCTTTGCCTACTCGCTCAAAGCCCAGTTGCAAAAGGGCCCGGTGGTCGTCTATTTCTACCCGTCCGCCTACACAGGCGGCTGCAACATCCAGGCCCGCACCTTTGCGCTCAACGCTGACAAGTTCGCCGCCGCCGGCGCCTCGGTGATCGGGGTGTCGCTCGACAGCATCGAGCGCCTCAACAAGTTCTCGGCCGACCCCGAGTACTGCGCCGGCAAGGTGGCCGTGGCCTCCGACGCCCAGGGCGAGGTCTCACGCGCGTTCGCGCTGAACGTGGCCGAGCGGGCCGGGCGCAAGGACACCCGTGGCGAAGACATCGACCACGCCTTTGTGGAGCGCACCACTTTCATCCTCACCCCCGACGGCAAGGTCGCCGCCACCGTGGGGGGCTTGCCCCCTGTGGCCAACGTTGAAAAGACGCTGGAAGTGGTGCAAGGTCTGAGCACGCCCGCCTCCGGCCGGCCCCACTGATTCACCAGTCCCTTTCACCCAGGAGCCCACGACATGACCCGCAAGACCGCCCAGGATTTCGCCCCGGAAGTGCTCAAGCTGTTCGATCAGTACGTGCACGGCCTGCTGAGCCGCCGTGGCTTTGTGCAAGGTGCGGCCAAGTACACCGCCGGCATCGTCGCCGCCGAGGCCGTGCTGGCCGAGCTGAGCCCCAACTTTGCTCATGCGCAGCAGGTGTCCCACACCGATGAGCGCATCCGCGCCACCTATGTCGAGATCCCCTCCCCGCAAGGCTACGAGACCGTGCGCGGCTACCTCGTGCAGCCCGTCGGCCGCCCGGGGCGCTTGCCCACCGTGCTGGTGGTGCACGAGAACCGTGGCCTCAACCCGCACATTGAAGACGTGGCCCGCCGCCTGGCATTGGAAGGCTTCATCGCCTTTGCCCCCGACGCGCTCTACCCCCTGGGTGGCTACCCCGGCGACGAGGACAAGGCCCGCGCCCTGTTCCCGCAGCTGGACCAGACGCGCACCCGCGCCGACTTCCTGGCCTCGGCCGCCTACCTGAAGCAGCTGCCACGGGGCAACGGCAAGGTCGGGGTCGTGGGCTTTTGCTACGGCGGGGGCATGGCCAACTTCCTGGCCACCCAGCTGCCGGATCTGGCCGCCGCCGTGCCCTTCTACGGCGCGCACCCGCCTGACGCCGATGTGGCCCGCATCCAGGCGCCCTTGCTGGTGCAGCTCGCGTCCAACGACGAGCGCATCAACGCCGACTGGCCGCGCTACGAAGCCGCCCTCAAGCGCCATCAGCGCGCCTACCAGGCCTACGTCTATCCAGACACGCAGCACGGCTTTCACAACGACACCACACCGCGTTACGACCAGGCCGCTGCCGCGCTGGCCTGGCAACGCACCGTGGCCTTCTTCCAGCAACACCTGCGTACCTGAGCGCAGCCCTTTCATCCCCAACTCCGTGAAGGAACACCCATGAACCAGCGTGTGAACCGCATCGTTGCACCGGTGCTGGCCATTGCCGCCTTGGCCGCCTCGGCCTCGGCGGTGGCCCAGCAGGCCCCCAAGCCCGAACAGCTCATCAAATGGCGCCAATCGGCCTACCAGGTCATTGCCTGGAACACCGGCCGCGTCAAAGCCAATGTGGACGGCACCTTCCACAAGGACGAGGTCGTCAAGGCCGCCAACACCATCGCCGCCATCGCCAACTCGGGCCTGGGCTCACTGTTTGCGCCTGGCACCGAAACCGGCAAGGGTTGGAAGGAAACCACCGTCAAGCCCGAGCTCTTCACCGACCCGAAGGCCGGCGAAGTGGCCGGCCGCTTCAACAAGGAGGCCAACGAGCTGGCCCGCGTGGCCGCCCTCGGCGACGTGGCCACCATCAAGACGCAACTGGGCAAGCTGCAAGGCACCTGCAAGGCCTGCCACGACGACTACCGCAAGAAGGACTGACACCATGAACCGCACGCACCGCTTTGTGAGCTCGGCCCTGGCCGTGAGCCTGTTGACCCTGGCTGGCATGGCGCAAGCCCAGACCCCGCCACCGCAGGAAAAAGGTCCGTTCAGCTTCTTCGTGACCAGCGTGGGCTCAGGCAAGGGCGCTGACTTCGGTGGCCTCGCCGGGGCCGATGCGCACTGTCAGAAGCTGGCCGCTGCCGTGGGCGCCGGGGACAAGACCTGGCGCGCCTACCTGAGCACCCAGGCGGTGAACGGGCAGCCCGCCATCAACGCTCGCGACCGCATCGGCACCGGCCCCTGGTACAACGTGCAAGGCGGCCTGGTGGCGCGCAATGTGAGCCACCTGCATGGTGACGTGCACGAAGAGGCCCGCATCGGCAACGCCCTGAACTGGCGCAGCGCCCTCACCGAAACCGGCGCTTTCGTCAAACGCAGCGGCGACACGCCCAACGAGCACGACATCCTCACCGGCTCCACGCCGGATGGCCGCGCCTTCCCGCTGGACGCGGGCGACCGCACCTGCAAGAACTACACGAGCAGCGCCGAAGACGGTGCCGTGCAGGTGGGCCACTTCGACCGTACCGGCGGCGTGGCCACCGCCTTGTCGTGGAACTCGGCCCACCCGAGCCGCGGCTGCAGCCTGCCCAAGCTCAACAGCTCAGGCGGTGCGGGTTACCTGTACTGCTTCGCAGCCAAGTGAGCCACGACACGCCCTCACGTGTCACCACCAGGCCCCTTCGGGGGCCTTTTTTCATTTCACCCTGGCTACGGGGCAGACGCTGGCAGACCCTGGTGCCGAGTGTGTCGCACGGCTCGCAGCTTCAAGCCCAGTCTGCGCCAGCCGATCACGACACCAGTCAGGCTGAGGATCGCGCCCCCCAGGCTCAAGACGATCAGCACGATGTCCCAGAGCGGACGACGCTCCAGCAAGGGCAGCCAGTCCCAACTGTGCAGCATGGCGAACAGCCAGCGGCTGGTGCGCCGGCTGCTGTCGGTACGGCCCAGCACGGCGCCCGTATGGGGATCGACGTGGACCCAGGTGGCACGGACGTCATCGAAAGCCACACGCAGGATAGGCAGCGGCTTGTCGGCGCCCCCGCTCATCGTGTGCGCTTCACGTGCGTAATAGTAGAGATCGTAGGCTGTCAGCACGTCGATACGCGCAACCGGATCGGGCAGCAGACGCGCCACGGCCGCCCACAGCTTCTCGGGGTCGAGCACGCGGGCCTGCGCAGTGGGGCTGTCGATCAGTGTGGGCCTGCCGGTGGCACCCTGGGCGAGCACCGTGGTCTGACCCAGCGTGCGCACCCAGCGCAGTTCGCGTACCGCGCCGCCCGCAGCGGCCAGCAGCACCTGCGGCGCGACGTCCTGCGCCGTGATCACCAGCGGGCCGCCTTGTAGCGCCTCTGTGCGCAGTGGCGGCGCCCCGTTGTCGAAAACGCGCCAGGGGTTCATCGACATCAGCCCACTGAAAATCCAGGTGATGGTCGCCAGCGCGAACAGCAGCCCCGAGATGTGATGCCAGCGCATCATGCGCCCCTGGTAGGGGGAGCGCGAACCACTCCGGTAAGGCCGGGTGAAGCGCCAGCGCAGCACGCCAACGATGGTGCCGATCAGCGCCACCGCGATGCCGACGATCGACAGCCAGTTCACGATATCGGTCCAGTAGCGATCGAAGGCATTGCCTCGGAATGGGTACAGCCAGTGAATCCAAGCCCCGGCGTAGTTCCACATGCGCTCGGTGCGGGACGCGTCACGCACCACCTCGCCGGTACGACCCGAGACATAGAGCAGCATGGCCTCCGCATCGGCCAGTTGCACGCGGTGCAGCGGCCGGTGTGCATCGAGGCCGCGGGAGTGGGTGAAGGCGTCCTCGCCAACCGTGCCTCGGTAGGCCAAGCCCACGCCGGGGCCGGCATAGCTCGCGGCGCTCGCCAGCGCGAGACGCTCGTCAACGGCTTGCAGGCGGGCCCCGCTGCGGGCATCGATCGTGATCACGCCGCTGCCTGGCGGCGGTGCCTTGCGCGTGCCCGGGGCTGTGTTGGCCGCCAGCGGCACCGCGAGGTAGACCACGCGGCCGCCACTGGCTGCGGACAGCCGCAACTCCTTGAGGGGCCCTGCAAGACCGGCCGCGTCCAGCGCCTCGTGGGGGGCCATGAGCCCCCTGCCCGTGCCCAGCGACGGCAGGTGCTGCAGGCGCTCTGCCTCTGTGAGCTTGGGGTAGCCCACGTACATCATGACCACACCCGAGATGAACCACATCGCAAAGAAGGCGCAGGCCACGATGCCCAGCCAGCGGTGGATCAGGAACAGCCAGCGTTTCATGTGCGTCCGCATCGCATCGCTCCTAGAAGGCCACGCGCACGCTGACGTCCGCCGTGCGCGGCGCGCCCAGGTAGGCCATCGTGCTGCCGACGTTGGCCGCGTAGCGCTTGTCCGTGGCGTTGCGGATGCGGCCAACAACGGATACGTTGTGGTTGACGCGGTAGCTCAGGCCAAGATCGACCAGCGCATAGTCGGGCCAGCTCAGCGTATTGGCCGCATTGGCATAGACCTTGCCCACATGGCGCACGCCCACGCTGGCCTGCAACGCGGGTGTGAACGCATGGGACACCCAGAGATTCGCCACCGTGGTGGGTGTGTTGGTTGGCGTCTTGCCGGCCAGCGATACGCCGCCCTGCCGGAAGCTCTCGTAGCGGGCATCGACATAGGTCACATTGCCCTGGATCGCCCACTGCCGGGTGGGCTGCAGGCCAACGGACAACTCCACGCCTTGGGATGACTGCTCGCCCACCAGCACCGTGAGCGCGCTGTTGTTCGGGTCCTGGGTGGCGATGTTCTTGCGGGTGATGCCGTAAGCCGCCAGCGTCGCCGTGCCCTTGCCTTGCCAGAAGTCCAGCTTGGTGCCGACCTCGACCTGCTGGCCCGTCGTCAGCTCACTGTTGTTGCGCACATCCGCAAACGAGGCCGTCGACAAGATGCCGGACGGAGGATCGGCCGCCGTAGAGTATTGAGCATAGACATTGGCCCCCGGTGCCATGTCCCAGACCAGGCCGATGCGGCCGGTGCTGGGGTGGTAGCGACGCTGGAAGGTTGCAGGGTTGGCGACCGTGACTTCACGCCGGTTGGTCAGGTCCAGCTCGATGCGCTCATGACGCCATGCCGTGACCAAGTTCAGCGTGTGCACGAGCGCCGTGCGGTTCTCCAGGTACAGCGCGGTGGTGGTGACCTTGTTGTCGCGGTCAGGGCGGAAGCCCGGCACCATGCCCGGAATGTCGAAGAAGTGCTCGGTCTCAAAGTGGTACGGATCGACCGTGCTGACCGTGCCTGACAGGCTGTTGGGGAAGCGGGTCTGCTTGTTGACGCTCACGTCCAGCCCGAACGCCCAGTCGCTGCGGCGCCCGGCGAGCTGTCCCTGGTACGTGCCCTCGATGCGGTTGCCAACGAGGCGCTGATCGTGTCGCTGCAACAAGGTGCTGGCACGGATGACGGCCGTGTTGGTGGTGTTGAAGCGGTAGCTCTCGACGTTGCGATAGTCGCGCAAGGCGTCGTAGACATAGAAGGTGTTCTTCATGTGCAGCGCGTCGGACACGCGCCATTCGGCGATCGATCGCAGCCACTGCACGCGCTGGGCATAGAGGCCATCGGCGCTGTTGTAGTTCTTGAAGCGCGTCGCGTCGTCGATGCGCAGCGTCCCCGCAATGGGGTTGAGCAAGGGCGTGCCCCAGTAGGGACGGTCCACCTTTTCATCCTGGAATTCATAGGCCAGCGTGTGGGTGAAACCGCTCTCCAGGACGGACAGCAGGGAGGCTGCGAGCTGGGTCGACTGCGTGCCGGTCCCCTCTGTCCAGCTGTCGGCATCGCGGTGGTTCAGGTCGATGCGGGCATGGTGGCTCGCACTGCCCGTGCCGTCGCCGGCAATGTGCCGGTTCAGCCCGACGGAGGCTTCCTTCAGGCCATGGGTGCCCAGGCGCACCTGAGCCTCGGACAGGTCGTCGCGTTCGGCGAGCTTGGTGATGTAGTTGATCGTGCCACCCACACCGCCGGCGCCATACAAAAAGCTGGACGCGCCACCGATGGCCTCAATGCGGTCGTAGATCCAGCTGTCCACCGGACGGGCCGCGATGGCGTACTGCACATTGATGCCGTTGAAAAGCTGGCTCAGCGATGCGCCGCTGAAGCCCCGGTAGCTCACGCCAATGCTGCCGGGCGCGTTGTGGGCGGTGACGCCGGGGATCGCACGCAGGGCCTCCTGGGTATCTTGCGCCCCACGGGCCTCGATGGTGGTTCGGTCCACGACCGTGACCGTGGCCGGTGTTTCGCGCGGGGTGAGGCCCAGGCGACTGGCCGTGCCGGAAGGCGTGTCAAGGTTCAGCTTGCCGTTGGCCTTGGGTGTGGAGTCCGTGACCACGACGGCGGGCAGTGTGGCCGGCTCAGCCTGCGCATGCACTGCCGCAGGCACGGCGCCCAGTGCAGCCCACAGGCCTTGGACGAAAAGCCCGTGGCGGAATGCGAAGCCGGGAGAGAAAGACGAGAGGGACGCGCTCGGGCGCGCCTGAATACAGACAAACTTCATGGACGACTCCTGTCGCTGCCTGCGAAATGGGCAGCACATGGGACGGCGCTGCGCGTTCACGCGCAGGCCGGGCGGTTCAGGCAGAAGTCGTGGAAGGAGGCCCGCGTGGGGGCAGTGGCGCGCCCACCAGCGCGGCGATGTGCGCCGCCACGATGGGCGTCAGGGCGTGTGCCAGGGGCTGGGGCATGTCCAGCGCAACACTGACCATTGGCACGGGTGCACCAACAGGCAGGCACAGGGAGCAGTCAAGCGTGTGCTGGCTGGCCTGCACGGGCTCGCCATCGACGTCGGTATAGACGATCTTCATGCCACCGCCATCGGCGGAGCACAGCACTTCCATCGTCTTGGGGTGGACGATGGGTGACGCGACCGCAACGCCCAGCATCAACACGAACCACGCCAAGATCAGGCGGGCAAGCATGGAGGAGGTGCGCAGCGCGTGCATTTTTGCATTATGAGTGAAATGCGGTCACGAGCTGAGCGGCGGCGAACTCGCTGCCCCTTCCCCCCGCGCCCATGGCGCCAGCCCGCATATGGATCTGCATTTTCATTCCTTGTGGCCCCCCACCCCGGTCGATAGAGTGCCCCCATACCCATTCATTGAGGGCACACCACCATGACCTTGCAGGCCTGCGGCCTCAGCTACGCCCGAGGGCGACGCCAGCTCTTCACGGGCCTCGATTTCGAGGTCGGTGCGGGCGAGGCGTTGCGCGTGGCCGGCCGCAATGGCAGTGGCAAGACGAGTCTGCTGGGCCTGCTGTGCGGCCTGGCCGACCCGCAGCACGGCGAGGTGCGCTGGCAAGGCCGCGCCATCCGCCGCCAGCGCGATGTGTTCCACCGCGACCTGCTCTACATCGGCCACCGTCAGGGTCTCAAAGATGACCTGACCGCGCTGGAGAACGTGCGCACCAGCGCCGCCCTGGCCGGCCGGGCCTGCACCACCGCGCAGGCGCTGAGCGCCTTGCAGCAGATGGGCCTGGGCGCGCGCGCGCAGTTGCCGGTGCGCTCGCTTTCGCAAGGCCAGCGACGCCGTGTGCTGCTGGCGCGTCTGGCCATCCCGCCGGTGGCTCCCTTGTTGATCCTGGACGAACCCTTCACCGCACTCGACACCGAATCGGTGGACGTGCTCTCCAGCTGGCTCGAACAGCAACTGGCCGAAGGGGCCAGCGTGGTCTACACCACCCACCAGCCGCAGCGCCTGCAGGCGCGCCGACACCACGAGATCGTGCTGGGTCAGGATCTCGCGGGTGAGGGGGGCTGATGTGGGCTGTCTTCACCGCGGTCATCCAACGTGATGTGCGGCTGGCGTTCAGGCGCCGTGCCGATGTGCTGACCACGGTCTTCTTTTTCATCATGGTGGTCAGCCTGTTCCCGCTGGGCGTGGGGCCGGAGCGCGAGCTCTTGCGCACCCTGGCCCCCGGCGTGCTGTGGGTGGCTGCCCTGCTGGCCAGCACCGTGTCGCTGGGTCGCCTGTT
>MESA01000001.1:0-9945 GCA_001770775.1 Burkholderiales bacterium RIFCSPHIGHO2_12_FULL_63_20 | reverse complement strand
TGCCGACGGCACGCTGGAGCAGATGCTGCTGTCTCCCGAGCCGCTGAGCGTGATCGTGGCGGCCAAGGTGCTGGCGCACTGGCTGGTCTCGGGCCTGCCCCTGGTGGCCTTGGCCCCGCTGCTGGCCCTGCAGTTCGACCTCACTGGCGAGGCCATCGCCGTGCTGACAGCCAGCCTGCTGCTGGGCACCCCGGTGCTGAGCCTGGTCGGCGCCATCGGGGCCGCCCTGACGCTGGGGCTGCGCGGCGGCGGGGTGCTGGTGTCGCTGCTGGTCTTGCCGCTCTCCATCCCGGTGTTGATTTTTGGATCGGGCGCGGTGGGTGCGCACACCAGTGGCCTGGGCGCCAGCGCCCACCTCTACCTGCTGGCCGGGCTGCTGGCCGGCTCGCTCGTGCTGGCGCCCTGGGCTGCGGCCGCCGCGCTGCGGATCTCTGTGGACTGATGGGCTGAAGAAGGAAACGTGACCGTGTCTGTGATCGGATCGACATTCTGGCAATACGCCTCGCCGCAGCGCGCCTATGCGCTGAGCGCGCGCCTGCTGCCCCTCTTGTTTGCCGTGGCCTTGGTGCTCACGGTGGCGGGCCTGTACGTGGGCTTCTTCATCGCGCCCACCGACCACCAGCAAGGCGAGGCCTACCGCATCATCTTCGTGCACGTGCCCGCCGCGTGGCTGTCCATGCTCATCTACCTGGCCATGGCCTTCTGGGCCGTGCTGGGCTGGGTGTTCAACACCCGCCTGTCGTCCTTGATGGCCCGCGCCCTGGCCCCCACGGGTGCCGCCTTCACCTTCCTGGCCCTGTGGACCGGCGCCCTGTGGGGCAAGCCGACCTGGGGCACCTGGTGGGTGTGGGATGCGCGCCTGACCTCGGAGCTGATCCTGCTCTTCCTCTACATCGGCTTCATGGCGCTGCAATCGGCCATCGACGACCCGCGCCGCGGCGACAAGGCCGGCGCCCTGCTGGCCCTGGTGGGCGTGGTCAACATCCCCATCATCTACTTCTCGGTGAAGTGGTGGAACACGCTCCACCAGGGCGCGTCCATCAGCTTCAAGGCCGCGCCCACCATGGCCAGCACGATGCTGTGGGGCATGTTGCTGTGCGCGCTGGGCCTGTGGGCCTACGCCATCGCCGTGTCGCTGTGGCGCCTGCGCACGCTGGTGCTGGAGCGTGAGCGCGACGCGCAGTGGGTGGCGCATCTGCCCGAGCTGCAAACACAGGAGGCACACGCATGAACTGGCCCAACTGGGAGGCCTTCTGGGCCATGGGGGGCTACGGCCTGTATGTGTGGGGATCGGTGGGGGCCGTGCTGCTCTTCATCGTTGCCGAACTGGTGGGCCTGGCGCTGAGCCGCCGCGCCCTGCTCGACGACATCCGACACGACATACGAAGCGAAAGCCACCGCACCCCATGAAGCCCCGCCACAAACGTTTGACCCTGGTGCTGCTGGGACTCTCCGGCCTGGGCCTGGCGGCCTGGTTCGTGCTGTCCGCCTTTCAGCAAAACCTGGTGTTCTTCTTCACCCCCACACAGATCCAGGCCGGTGAGGCCCCCGCGCAGCGCAGCTTCCGCGTGGGTGGCATGGTCGAGGCCGGCAGCCACCGCCGCGAGGCCGATGGCATCACCCACAGCTTTGTGGTGACCGACACGGCGCAGCGCGTGCGCGTGAGCTACCAGGGCCTGTTGCCCGACCTGTTCCAGGAAGGCAAGGGCGTGGTCGCCCAGGGCCGTTTGCAGGCCAATGCGACCGGCGGCCCGCTGTTCGTGGCCGACGAGGTGCTGGCCAAGCACGACGAGAACTACATGCCGCCCGAAGCCGCCTACGCGCTCGAACAAGGCAAAGCGGCCCGCCAGAGTGGCCCCAGTAACCCCACACCGGCCGACCTGGTGCCACAAGGAGCCCGACCATGATCCCCGAACTCGGGCAGACCGCCCTGATCGTGGCCCTGGGCCTGTCGCTGCTGCTGGGCAGCCTGCCGCTGTGGGGCGCCTACCGGCAACAGGCGCATTTGATGAGCCTGGCGCGCCCACTGGCCGCCGGTCAGTTCGCCTTTGCCGCGTTGGCCTTTGGCATCCTGATCCATGCCTTCGTGGTCATGGATTTTTCGGTGGCCTATGTGGCCGACAACGCCAACTCGCTGCTGCCGGTGCAGTTCCGCGTGGCCGCCGCCTGGGGCGGGCATGAAGGCTCGCTCTTGCTGTGGCAACTGATGTTGTCGGGCTGGACGCTGGCCGTGGCGCTGTTCAGCCGCCAGTTGCCGCCCGCCACCGTGGCGCGCGTGCTGGCCGTGCTGGGCCTCATCAGCGTGGGCATCCTCAGCTTCACGCTGTTCACGTCCAACCCCTTCGCGCGCCTGATCCCGTCGGCACCCGATGGGCAAGACCTGAACCCGCTGCTGCAAGACCCCGGCATGATCTTCCACCCGCCCCTGCTCTACATGGGCTATGTGGGTTTCTCAGTGGCCTTTGCCTTTGCCATTGCCGCCTTGCTCGAAGGCAAGCTGGACGCCGCCTGGGCCAAGTGGACCCGGCCGTGGACGCTGGCCGCCTGGGTCTTCCTCACCCTGGGCATCTTGCTGGGCAGCTTCTGGGCGTATTACGAGCTGGGCTGGGGTGGCTGGTGGTTCTGGGATGCGGTAGAAAACGCCTCCTTCATGCCCTGGCTGGTGGGCACCGCGCTGATCCACTCGCTGTCCGTTTCTGAGAAGCGCGGCAGCTTCAAGAACTGGACGGTGCTGCTGGCCATCCTGGCCTTCTCGCTGTCGCTGCTGGGCACCTTCCTCGTGCGCTCGGGCGTGCTGACGTCGGTGCACGCTTTTGCGTCCGACCCGCAACGCGGCCTCTACATCCTCGTCTTCCTGCTCATCGTCATCGGCGGCTCGCTGGCCCTGTATGCCTGGCGCGCCTCGCAGGTGGGCCTGGGCGGGCGCTTCGCGGCCTTCTCGCGCGAGTCCCTGCTGCTGCTCAACAACGTCTTCCTGGTCGTGAGCATGGGCACCGTGCTGCTGGGCACGCTCTACCCGTTGGCGCTCGACGCCTTCGGCCTGGGCAAGATCTCGGTGGGCCCGCCCTACTTCGATGCGGTCTTCGCGCCGCTGATGCTGCCACTCTTGCTGCTGATCTCGGTCGGCCCCTATGTGGTGTGGAAGCAAGGCTCGGTGGCGCGTGCCTGGCACGAGCTGCGCGGTGTGGCGCTGGTGTCGGTGTTGCTGGCCGGCGGCATCGCCCTGTCGCAGCGCACCTCGGTGGGCGTCACAACCGGCCTGCTGCTGGCCTTCTGGGTGCTGCTGGGCAGCGTCCAGCACGCGGTGCAGCGCCTGCGTGCCGGGTCTGAACAACGGTCGTTCGCGCAACGCTGGCGCGCCGTGCCGCTGGCCTTCTGGGGCATGGTCGTGGCCCACATCGGCGTGGGCGTGTTCGTGCTGGGCGTCACCCTCGTCAAGGGGCTGGACCAGGTGCGCGACGCCAGCCTGCAGGTGGGCCAAAGCCTCACCCTGGGCGACTACCGTTTCGACTTCAAGACCCTGGACAAGCACAAGGGCGCGAACTACCTGGCCGGCCGCGCCACCTTCGAGGTCTTCCACCACGGACGCCTCCTCGCCACCCTGCACCCCGAAAAGCGCTTTTACGTCGTGCAGCGCATGCCCATGACCGAGGCCGCCATCGACCGCGGCCTCACGCGGGACCTGTACGTGTCGCTGGGCGACACCGCGCCGAGCGGCGCCTGGGGCGTACGCGTGCAGGTCAAGCCCTTCATGGGCTGGGTCTGGGGCGGCACGCTCTTGATGGCGCTGGGCGGTGTGCTGGCCGCTACCGACGGACGCTACCGCCAACGCGCCCGCGCCGCTGCCCCTGAGCACACCCCCACCTCGGTCACCCCGACCGCCGCCGACCTGAACGTGGCGCCGACCACGCTGTGAGATGACCATGAAACGCTATCTGCTCCCTCTGGGCCTGTTCCTGGCCCTGGCTTCCACCCTGGCCCTGGGCCTCAAACGCGTGGACCCGCAGGCCCTGCCGTCGCCCCTGGTGGGCCGGCCCGTGCCCGCCTTCAACCTCACGCAGCTGGACGCCCCGCAAACCCGCATCACCCCGGCGCAGTTCAAAGGCCAGGTCTGGGTGCTCAACGCCTGGGCCTCGTGGTGCGTGTCGTGCCGCAAGGAGCACCCGGTGCTGCTGGACCTGGCGCGCAAGGGCGTGGTGCCGCTGGTCGGCTTCAACTACCAGGACCAGCGTGAGCCCGGCAAGCAGTGGCTGCAAAAGCACGGCAACCCCTACCAGCTCACCGTGTTCGACGAGGATGGCCGCGTCGGCATGGACCTGGGCATCATCGGCGTGCCCGAGACCTTCGTCATCGACAAGCAGGGCGTGATTCGCCACAAGCACGCCGGGCCCGTTACCGCCGAGTGGGTGCAGCAAACCTTGCTGCCCCTGCTCAAGGAGCTGCAACGTGGCTGAGCTTCTGCGCTGGGCCAGGCAAGGGCTCACGGCCAGCCTGTGGGTGTTGGCCGCCACCTGCGCGCACGCCCAACCCGTGGTCAGCCCGCAAGACAGCGGCAACGCGGCGCTGGAACTGCGCGTCAACCAACTGGCCTCCGAGCTGCGCTGCCTGGTGTGCCAGAACCAGACGATTGCCGACTCGCACGCCGAGCTGGCCGTGCAGCTGAAAAACGAAGTGCGCACCCAGCTGGCCCAAGGCCGCAGCGATGACGAGGTGCGCGACTTCATGGTGGCGCGCTATGGCGACTTCGTGCTGTACCGCCCCCCGGTGACCACCGCGACGGCGCTGCTGTGGGCGGGCCCGGCTGTGCTGCTGCTGATCGGACTGGGGCTGCTGGTGCAGCACATCCGCGCACGCCAGCGCCTGGAGGCCACCTCGACATCGACGCTGGACTCGGTCTGGCCCGAAGAACCCACCCCGAAGGAGCAGGCATGAGCGCGTTTGCGGTACTGAGTGGCGCCCTGGTGCTGAGCGCCGGTGCGTGTGTGACCCGGCCGCTGTGGCGCGCCCGTACAGCCACACAGACAGCCGAGCCGCAGCCCGCCAGCGGACGCATCTGGGCCGCGGGCTTGACGGCGGCGCTGGCCGCCTTCACCGCGGGCACCTATGTGTGGGTGGGCACGCCCCAGGCGCTGAACGGCCCCATCCCGGTGGCGCAGTGGGAAGAGCCTGTGGCCAGCGAGGCAGAGGCCCCAGCGGCGCCCGAGGCACCAGCCCCCGGCGAGGCCGCCGCGCCCACGCAAGCCCAGATCGAAGGCATGGTGAACCGCCTGGCCACGCGCTTGCAGACTCAGCCCGATGACGCCGCTGGCTGGCGCATGCTGGCGCGCTCGTATGAAACGCTGGGCCGCTTTGACGAGGCCGTGCAGGCCTACCAGCGCGTGCTGGCCCTACAGCCACCCGATGCCGACCTCTTGACCGACTACGCGGTGACGCTGGGCATGAGCCAGGGGCGCACGTTGGTGGGGGCGCCCGAGGCCGTGATCCAGCAGGCGCTGAGCTTGAACCCGCGGCATGTGCAGGCGCTGGCCTTGGCGGGCAGTGCGTCGTTCGAGAAGCGTGACTACCAACGTGCGATTGCCACGTGGGGTCAATTGTTGAGCCTGGTGCCGCCGGATGACGAGGTGCGTGCTTCGATTGAGGCCAACCTCCGTAAGGCTGAGGCGCTTGCTGGGCAGGATCGGCGCAGTGCGGCGGCATCTCGTTGAGTGAGTACTGGCATCACGTACTCGCCCACCCACTCCGAGTCAAAGCCGCCACTCGTCGTAGTTCGTTCGGTTCCAGTAATCCGGCATCACTCGGTCCAAAACGGGCATCGCATGGCTTACGGCTCATGTCCGATCAAGGCTGGATGGGGGCCTCCCGGCGTGAAGCTCAAGTGACTGCGATTGCCATCGCCGGTCACACAATAGTCGCCAACGCTACTGAACGGTCGATCATAGACACCGGTCGTGTGACCCTCACTGCCAGGGGTGGATTGCAGCGCCAACCCACTACACTAGATACACATTCTCCAAGGAGCACTTCAGATCGATCCGGGCGAGAAGGAACTTAGTTGGAAATGAAAAATGTTACTGCCGCGTGAGATGGACCTGAGGCGGCCAAGTACGAATGCTGACGCATTGGGCCGGTACTACACGCCCTCTCAGGTCAGCCAAGCACTGATCGATACTATGAGGGGCATACGTCCGAGACTCGTGCTTGAGCTCGGCGCCGGACAGGGCGCGCTCGCAAGCGCGGCTCACAGAAAGTGGAGAAGTGCTAACTATGTGACTGTTGATGCAGACTTGGCGGCTGCGTCAACTCTAAGCGCACTTACTTTTAACGCGTCACACATCCACCATGCTCACGATGCGCTGGATGAAGAGCTCGCTGACAGGATTGGTATTGCGCTAGGTAGCGTAGACGTCGGGCTTTGCAACCCGCCGTATGTACGTCCTCGCTGGAGGTCAAGCTTCGGTCGCATTCTTGAGGAAGCAGGGTTATCTGGGGCCTTGCAATCTGTCCACGATGCAGGCGCAGACCTGCTGTTCATTGCACAAAACCTACGGCTTTTAAGGCCACGAGGGAAGTTGGGGCTAATACTTCCCGACGGACTCATTGCCGGACAGAAATATCGAGGCGTGCGACAGGTGCTTCTGCGCGAACATCGCGTTGAGCACGTTGTGCAACTCCCAAGGCGCACATTCGCTAAAACAGAGGCGCAAACTTACTTGGTTGTCCTATCAAAGCGCGATGGTGAGACTCAGCAGGTTCAACTTAGCCAAATGAGCGACATGGGAGAAGTTTCTGCTCCCATCTCCATTCCGGCCGATGTTGCAATGCTAAGACTTGACTACGCATTCCATACGTCAAGTGCGCCTATGGGACAGCAACGTGACGTGGGGCAGGTGAAGAAGACCCTGGGAGCGGCTGCTCATGACCTGCTTCGAGGCGCCATAAGCTCTAGCCAGATTTCCTCGAGTCCCGTGCCGGTGTTTCACTTGGGGGACTTCCCTAGGGCGCATGAATCAGCAGCTATTCCTACGGTACCTGAGAAGTTCATTCAGCCAGTCAGTCAAGCCGTGGTTCTTCAACAGTCCTACAAGGTCGCGAAGGCCGGCGACATCTTGATCGCGCGAATCGGGCGTAATCTGCAGGAAAAGGTTTGCTTTTTGCCACGAGGAATATGTGTTATCAGCGATTGCATCTATGCGATTCGCGCCGCACCAGAACATCGCAAGACGCTATTGGCATACCTTCTCAGCGAAGACGGCAAGGCAGCATTAAAAGCCACATCACATGGTGTGGGTGCAAAGTACTTGTCTCGGTCCGACGTGCTGAACATCGTTTTACCTGACTGAGAAATCGAGGGATTGAAATTGGCACAGAATCCGGTTTACGACAAGGACGACCTGGATGCGTCACTTGAACAGCGTGCGGACTACATACCGACCGAGAAGCTCGTAGAGGAGACGGCTACAACCAGTGTGCTCTTCGAGAGTGTTCGCAAGGCGCTACTGAGCTCCGGTCTTAAGACTCTCGTCGGTCCCAGGGGCTGCGGCAAGACCCACATGATGCGGTACGCCTGGCTGACTTGTCAGGACGATGGATCAAAGCCTTTCGCAGTTTACGTTTCGTTCAACAAGTACTATCGCCTTGAGCCTCTCCTCGTCTCTCGCGCATCTCCGCCTGACGAATTCCATGCTTGGGCGCTTGGGTTGATCGTCTTAGCCACATACGGGAGCCTTTCGTACAAGCCAGAGCATGCTGCTTTAGTGTCAGATTTGGAGCTTAAAGCTGGACTGCCTCGAGCAGGTCTTGAGTCGCTTGTATCGGCACTGGAGCGCAACCAACCTTTATCGTCAGAGCAGGCGGCGCTGTCTCGCGAGATTTCTGTGCGTCGAGTCCAGCAGTTGCTGGACCTTGCCTGCACGCTGACACAAAGGAAGCGAACCGTCCTCCTTCTCGACGATGCGGCGCTTACGCTGACTCCGACGTATCTCATCGAGTTCTTGGATATTGTGCGCGCATTGAAGTCGTCGACCATCGCGCCGAAGGCATCGGTGTATCCAGGAACTACAGAGTACAGCGCGCGTTTCCACGCTGGCCAAGACAGTACAGCGGTGTTTGTCTGGCTATCTGTCGAGGCGGATGAGTATCAGTCAGACATGGATCAGATTGCTCGCTGTCGCTTTGCGGACTTTGAGCAGATTCCGCAGGATGTTGTTGACCTTCTTCGCTTTGCAGCTTTCGGCATCCCCCGCGCGTACCTGACGATGTTGCAGGACTATAAAGAGCACCGAGCCAAGACTTCTCAACAGACTCTGAATCAGGTCGTTGAGGCGCATTTGAACGCACGCCTCGCAGAGTTTCGTTCGATTGCCAAGAAAGTCCCGAAGCTCGGAGAACTCATCTCGGTCGGAGAGGCTGTGCTGAATGGGATGGTCCGAGCGATTAAGACATCGAACACCGATTCATCAGTGGTGCAACTGTTGGTTGGGGTTCCCAAAGAAGACTTGACGGCCATAGTCAAGCGCATGTTTCAACTACTCATCGAGGCTGGCCTCATTTTTGACGCCAAGGAGGTGAAGCATGGAACTCCCGAACGAATCTATCAGCGGTACATCCCGCATGGCGCGGCGCTCCTTCAGAGCCGTGCGTTGACTAGCGGTGATTTAGGAGGAACGTTGAAAAGTACCGCTGAGGCTTTGCGTCGAAAACGCGCAAAACATCCGGTGCGACGAAAGCTTGAGAAGTACGTTGACGACCCTCGCCTTATTCAGCAGCTTGATTTTGCACTACCTGCATGTCCTTCTTGCGCGGCGCCGCGTGTGAGTGACGAGCAAAGATTTTGTGTGAACTGTGGTGCACAACTGGTTGCAGTCTCCACCTTTGACAACTGCCTTAGTGTGCCGATTGAAGAGGTGCCAGGACTGACGCAGTGGCAGATTCAAACGATTCGGAGCGAGTTGCCTCGTCTCAGGACGATTCGGGACTATTTGGCAATGCAAGACCCAGCCGCTGAACTTCGCACTGTCTATGGAATCGGGCTCAGACGCAGCACTCGCATTGCTGACGTACTGCATGGTTTTGTTGATGACTTCCTGTCTTAAGACATGACTACTGCTCCAATTTCCGCGGACTACTCCGCTATCACGACGATAGGTGTTCCTAGTAGTCCTTGTGCCAGTACGGTAGAGCTCTTCAATTGCGCTTATGTCGAGGACTCGGCGTCTGCCATCGACGCATTTATCGAAAATTGCAAAGAAATAAATAAGCTTTGGACAGCCTCCGCAACCATTTCACCCGAGTTCGGTCGATTGCTTCTCCTTGGATATGTTTCAGCAGTGGAGAGTTTTTTCAGAACTGTGCTTAGGTCCATCATCAACACGGACGCGAAAGCGAAGTCGGATGCACATAGCTATGTCGTCCCCTTTGGGGCTGTGCTGTATCACGACAAGCTGACCGTAGCTGAGGCACTTCTTGAGGGCTATTCGTTCGCCGGTGAGAAAGACGTCAGGGCGGCATTCGCGAAGTTTCTTGATACCCCAAACTTGCCCGAAAGTATCAAGACAATGCTCGTCGAATATGAGAAGGTCTGTCAACTTAGGCATTGTTGTGTTCATCGGTTCGGTAAACTGGGGACTCAGAACGGCATCGTATTGGGTCTTGAGCTGCACAGCGCTGCGCTAGAGAAGCCGTTATCACTTGATAAGAAGAAACTTGAGGACATGGCGTCGTGGTTGATGTCGTTTGCTAAGGTGATGAACAATTACATGTTCCGTACTCTGCTCGAACGGAGCGTCAGCGAAAAGAATCCATATAAGCTCGCCTGGAGCTGGTCTTATGCGAAAGACCGTCCCAAGTTCGAACGGCTATACAAGGCCCCTCGTCGTTTCGTGTGGAAACCAACGGCGACAATCGGTGGTGGTCGTAGCGCCGTGTGGGCATGTGGGCAAGTCGCAG